>CP075368.1:0-1266694 GCA_019454185.1 Phycisphaeraceae bacterium | reverse complement strand
CACGCGGCTGCTGGTCATCTCCACTCTTGAGGCCCGAATGGCCGCCAGAGCCAGAGCGCAGGGCAAGCGATGGGGCGTGGCTCCGAGCGTCGCCCTGGATGCAAGCTTCATCAATTCCCGTCACTCTGGGCAACCCCACTGACAGACGTATGGAACCTCTATACAATCGCGCAACCGCTGCGGGTGAATGATCGTACCGGAAGTGACCCGTCATGCGGGCGGTCTGGAGGCGATCCATGGGCGTGCGGAAAAACGAGTCGATGGGGTTCGTTGACGCGGTGATGGTCGAGCTCGGCGGCGATGCTGGAGAAACTCGATGCGGCGACGCCGTTATCGTCACCGTCGTTCCCGCGTCCTGCATCCGCCCAATGGACATCGCCGCCACCGTATCCGATGCATTCGTGCTCACAAACGGCTGCTGAATCACAGAGTTGATCGTCGCCGGCTTGTTGTTCCCCGCCAGCATCCGCAGCATGGACAACGAACGCCCCTTGTCCAGCGTCTGGAGTGCCCGCACCACCACCGCAAAGTCCCCCGGATCAAGAATCAACGCCGTCCCGCCAATCCCCGCGACGGTGCGGGCGGCTGGCAGCGGCTGGATCACGTCACTCGCTAATGCTCAGAATCCATCGGCTCTAGTCTCTCCCGAACAGGTCTCTCACTTCTCTGAGGCACAAGGATGGAATCTGGATCGACCTCAGATCTAGCGCGGCGAGTGTCGCTAAGCAGCTCTCGGGGGATGCTTCTTCTGGAAAGCTGATCTTGTCACGCAGTGCCAATGCCGTTGCCCGCGACAAGCCGAGCGCGATCAGACTCAGGGCGACGCGATCGGACGCCCCGCATTCAAGGTACACGTGGAAGGGTTCAAGCGCGTCGGCGGTCGCCGCATCGTCTCGCCCTCGCAGGATGTGCTCAAGAATGCTCGTATGGGCAATGAAGTACTTGACCAGACGAAATCGCAACTGGACCTCGATGTGCTCCATAAGTGCGCGGATTCGAGCGGTCGCGGTTTGAGGCCCCTTCGGATGGACAGGGCTCGCCAAGTCTTGCTTGATGATCTCGCGGAGCGGCTGGTTGTAGACCCATTGAACAGAAAGCCAGTTCCAGCGCCTGTATAGCTTCGTCTCGTCTTCGGCAAAACTCTCGCACAGTAGTTTGATGATCGCTTCTAGCCTTGCGTATCCCGCCTTGTCCCGCGGAATGGCCGGAATGAGAGGCAGGACGGAGGGCAACTGAGCCAAATAGTCGTGGTGCTTCTGAAGGCGATCAGGCCTGACAGCCCTGTTTGCGTCCAACAACGCATTAGGAAGTGTTACGGGCAGGGCCGCGACGAGCGAGGCTGTTTCGGCAAGTGTGGCGGAGTTCGCTTGGGTTTTCCACGGCGACTCTGCCAGATCACGTTGGCCACGTACAAAGTCGCAGTAGACCTTGCCCAGCGTTGCCTCGCCGTAGTCGAGCTCCTTGCCCGAGACCTCATTCCTCAGCACCTTCTGTACGATTGTGCCTCCGTCGGCCATAGCCTCGTTCATGGCCGAGCGGATTTCGGTCAGTGGGGCGCCTTCGTAGGACTTCTCTTCCCACGTCGCTGGGCGGAGGCACCAGACGTTGCCGTGAAACTCTTGCAACAAACGGCCTGCCCTGCCAGCGAGGTTCAGGAAGTCCGCGCGCGACATCACGTTCTTCGAACCTCGCTTGGGGTTCTCGATGATAATGTGCCGGGCCGGAAGGTTCACACCTTGCAGCAGTGTGCTGGTACAGCAGACGTACTTGAGCTTTCCGTCGCGGCACAAGTCCTCGACGCGGGCCCGCACAATGGCGGGCATGAACCCGTAGTGATACGCCACGCCGTGCGGGAGGCACCGAATCAGCGGGTAGTCGGGATGCAGGTCGGAACGGACGAACTCGATCAGCTCGCGGATGTCCGGATCGGGAGAACCCGGTGCCTCCTGGCCCTCGATCAATGCCTCGGCAAGTTCCTCGGCATCACCGGGGGTGTTCGCGTATAGGAGCGTGATCTCATCGGGCTTCGTCACTTCTCGCGCAAACAGGGCTCGGCTTTTGTATACGCCAGCGTTCATCTTGAACGACAGGGAACGACGGCCAAGCTCCAGCGGCTGCGTGCCACCGACCAACTGGCAGTCGACAAGCCCAGGCTTGTTCCTGACCGGAGTAACCAAGATCAGGTTCTGCGACACAGGCGACAGCGTGCGGACGAGATGCCTGCCTGTGTCGCGCCTCTGAACCACATCCAGAAGGAACTCCGGATTGGAAGCGAGTGGGCTGGCAAAGTGGGCCTCTGCCTGCGGGTGCTTGATGAGAACCGCCTCGATCGCGGTCTGGAGGATCACCCCCCGAGCTTCATCCCGGATGCTCTGGGCTTCGTCCACAACGAGCGTGGTGATCCATTGCGTCCCCTCCCGCGAGTGCAACAGACTGAGGAGACGTTCTTGCGTCAGAATGAAAACAGCCCCTTGGGGTGCCTTGTCCTGCGTAATCGGGAAGGGCACCGACCGCACGGGTACGCCTTCCATGCCCGCTTCCCGGAGGTGCTTCCGAATCGTCAACGTGACCTCGCGGATGAGCGCGCGGGTCGGCACCACATAGACGACGCAGGCGGGCACGACCTTCCGGAGTCGTCGGATCAGGTCCAGACCCAGAATGAACGACTTGCCCGCCGACGTTGGAGCAGACACACTCACAGAAGTGGCCGATTCCAGCGATGCGAGAAACTCGTACTGAAAATCCGTGAGCGGCGGCTGAACTCTTCCTGCGATTTCAACTGTGTTCTCAAGCTCGCGCCCGATGCGCTCAAGCCCAAGGCGGGCAGGTGCCTCCGGCGTGGTCCCTTCGCCGCGTGCGTAGCGTTGCCTAAGAAGTTTACGTCCCGGGAAGTTTCCGATTCGAGAGAGGATCACATCGGCGGCGGAGATAAGCCCAGGGATGCGGTTGTCAAACAACTCGATCAGGCGCGTCGCGATCTCGTAGGCGATGGCGCGTTGCGATTGGTCGTCCGAGAGAGACAGCACCGAAGCCCGCCCAAGGAGCTTGCGGGCTTCATCATCCGTGATCGGGGGAGTATGGTCGAGCGGAGTGCCGGGAAGTTGCGCCGCAAGGTCAGCGATCAGCAGCTTCCGAAGCAAATCCGGGAACCACGGCGGTTCGTTCGGAGGCAGATTCAGCAGCAGCAACAGGCACAACGCGGCTCACTCCATAGCGGCAATGAAGGCATCTCGAAACCCTTGCACGCTCGTGAAGGGAAGGAAAAACACCTCGAATCCAAAGTGTTTTCTCTGGCATTTGTCGAAGCGGGTTTGAAGCAAGCGGTGCAGTCGCTTGGCATCCGCGAGGTATTGCTGTCGATACTGGGCCTCGACCTCCGCTGCGGCCTGTCCGGGGGTGAGCCCATTCGCCGTCCAGTCGTACCCGATCAAGCAAGCATGGTTGATTCTCGCACCCGGGCCGGGCCTGCCGGTGTAAAGCACTTCGGTAACGGCATCCTTCACGTGGTCATCGACGCCCTTGAAGAACTTGGTGGCCATCGCATACTCGTGTACGCGCATGCCATTGGCGTGGAAGCTCTCAATGCTGTTGAATGCGTTGGTTAGAGCGGCTCCGACACTCTTGTACAGCTTCGATTCGCCAAAGTACACATCGACTATGCTGTCCGTCGGATTCCAACGCATGTGAATGCCATCGGAGCCATTGACTTCAAGTGCGGGGCTAGTCTTGAGCTCGACCTTTGCGACAACTTGAGGAGCCTCCAACACTGTCTCCAAGAGGAAGTACAACAGCAGCTCACCTGCTTCTCCGGCAAGCTCGGCATCCTCGGCTGGGACCGTGACCACACGAAACAACTTGCGCGCTTCCTGCATGTACTTGGCGGCCTCTTGCGCCGTCATCGTGGCGGGCCGGTGCCGAGCAGAAATCGCGTAGTCAATCGCGTGATTCACGAGGCAACTTGCGAGGTCGGACACTTTCGGCTGTCCGTTGGCGTCGAACTTGAGATGGTGCATTCGCATTGTCGCCGTCACACCAGAACAAGTATGCGTGTGTACGACGTGGTCGATGCAGGCGTCATAGTTCTGCCGCGAAGCGGAGAGCATTCGCTGAAGGTCTGCGAGAGGATGCGTCGCGTTCAGTACCGTCATACGTCTCAGTAATTATAGTGCGCACAAACCTGCTGGGCCGAGTAGCCCGTTGACGCATTGCAACTTGGTCGCACAAGCCGCCCCTCAAGCCAATCTGGGCAACCCCACTGACAGACGTATGTCAGTGCAAAACCCGATTTCCGCACCACGCGCTTGCCTCCATCGACGAACCCTGTACCGTCGCAGCATGGTCGCATCGTCCGCGACAACTCCAGTTGGTGGCACCGCTCTCCAGAGCGGTGATTCCGCTACGGCCCTTTGCCCCTCCGCCCCTTCTTCTGCCCTCCACTCCGACTCCTCGTTCCCGACTCTGTCACTGAGTCACTCCGTCACTCTGTCGCTGCTGAACGACCTTACCTCTCCTCACCACTCACTCGCATCCGTCGCCGAGAAGCACAACCTCACGCTCGACGCCCTCCTCATCTGGCTCGCACAACCCGATACACGCGAAGCGATCTCCCTCCGCGAGCACGCGGCATACACCCACGTCCGCCTCGTCGCCGCCGTCAACCTCTCACACGCCGTGCACGCCACCGTTCGAACCCTCGAACACTTCGTCGCCACACCCCGCCCCGCCGATCCCCTCGACCCCACGTGCCTCCGCGCGGCGATCCACGCACGCAAGGCCGCGTGGCTCCTCTCCCGATTCTCACGCATCGTCCCCATCAACGCATCTCGCGCCACCCCTCTCAAAGTCGACGGCCCGATGGGCTCGCAGAGAACCGCGAGCGTGAGCCAGCGGACAACAGTCTCCGACTCTTCCCTCCGCAGCCAGACGGTTGACAACCAGACGGTTGACCCGTCGGGCGCTCTCCCCGATCCGCCCCCCGCATCGTCCCCTCATGACGTTACGGACTCCCCTCGGGCACCACTGGTTCCCGGTTCTGACCCAAAGTGTCATACACCCGAACCAACGCTCCAAACCACTGGCCCGCATCGTGCCAGTGCCCTCCCCCCCTCTGCCCCTTCCAACTCCCCATTCGACAACGTCCCTTCCCGCAAGACTCCGTCTTTCAACAACCCGCGCACCAACAAACGGCGAGCCCCACTCCAAGCCGCAACCCTCGTCGCCGCCGCGGGCTCCATCGACTCGACCTAGTTGTGACTGATGGATGCCTTCGGTGGCACCGCTCTCCAGAGCGGTGATGGAATGCCGCAGCAATCGACCACTTCCTTCACAAGGGACCCTCCGAGTCGATCCGTCAGACAGAACCGCAGCAAGACCCACACCTATCACCAACATACGCTGCGATCATGCTCCGCCTCTTCATCGCGATCTTCCCCGATCACGACGCCGCCACCGCGCTCTCCGCCCGCGCCATCGGTGCGGCACACCTCAGCGATGCCTGGCGTGTCACCAGCATCGATCACCTTCACCTCACGCTCCACTTCCTCGGAACGGTGGACAGAAGACGCACCGACGAAATCA
Organism: Phycisphaeraceae bacterium; assembly: GCA_019454185.1. Classification (NCBI taxonomy): domain Bacteria; kingdom Pseudomonadati; phylum Planctomycetota; class Phycisphaerae; order Phycisphaerales; family Phycisphaeraceae; species Phycisphaeraceae bacterium. Next base: position 1,261,117 of record CP075368.1, on the reverse strand, counting down.
TCGAATCGGTCGAGCGATCGGCCGCCGGCCTGCGCGGCTTCACGCTCCGGGCAGATCGCATCGCCACGCTCCCCGCGACAGGCGACCCCAGGGTGCTTGCCGCGCTCACCGACGCGCCACCCGACATGCTGGAGATCCAGCGCCGCGCGTTCCACCGACTCGCAACCCGTGAACAACGCAAGCGGGGCAATCGCTTCAAGCCCCACCTGACCATCGCCCGCGCTTCCGTCTCAGGCGTGGAACGATGCGACGGGGCATCGTTCGAACCGGTCACGATCCCCGTTCACGAGATCTGCCTCGTCCGCTCAGAACTCAGCCAGACCGGGGCGAGGTATGAGGTGGTCCATCGTGTCGGGCTTGGCCCCGAACGCCGCTGAATATGAGCCGGAATCGGCCTATTGTTTGCCCCTTTGACACGCATCGCCCCTCGGGCGCAAGCCCATACTCAAACAAGGATTACGACTCATGGAGACAACACTCATCATCCTGAAGCCCGACGCCGTCCAGCGTGGGCTCATGGGCCGGATCATCAGCCGCTTCGAGGAGAAGGGCCTGCAGATCGTCGGCTGCAAACTCATGCGCATCTCGCAGGAACTCGCCGCAACGCACTACGAAGCGCACAAGACCAAGCCCTTCTACCCCGGCCTCGTCAGGTTCATGACAAGCAGCCCCGTCCTGGTCATGGCCGTCCGCGGCATCGGCGCGATCACCATCTGCCGCAACATGATGGGCGCGACCTTCGGCTCGAAGGCTGCGCCAGGCACGATCCGAGGCGATTTCGGGGTCTCCAACTCCTACAACCTCATCCACGGCTCCGACAGCCCCGAGGCCGCGGAGCGCGAACTCGGGCTCTTCTTCCGCGCCGGCGAAGTCATCGAGATCGACCGCGCGATCGAGCAGTGGGTCTACGACTTCGGCTCCGGCAAGCCGGAGTGATCCCGCCGACGCAACCGACACTCTCCGAATGAACAACGACGCGGACACCCTGTCCGCGTCGTCTATTTGAATGGTCCAAGGATCGACAGGTGCAGCGCGTCAGGTGCCGGAGACGGCGTTCGGACCGATGGTCGCGACGACGACCGGCCCTTCCTGGACGATCTGGTCCGCGATCTCGCGTCTGTGGATCTCTACTTCACGAGGGAAGTCGAAGGCGATACGGACTCGTTCGCCCTTGATCGATGCGATCCGCACAACCCCGATCGGGTTGCGAGGATCACCGATCACAACTTCCTCTCCTTCACGTCGTGTGATGACGAGCATCGGTGCCTCCAGCGCCGCTTTCCATACGGATGTCCCACCATCCGGCTCCATCAGAGCAGGTGCAGTATACCACAACTCCTGTAATCACAAGGACATTTCGCGATTTGATCCACCGGCTGTCCCCATGGGCACACGCCATCTTCGCGCAATGTCTGCGTTCAGCCGACTCCATATCCTTTCAGAATACGAACGAGGCCCGCCCATCCAGGCGATCCAGTTCAGGCCACCGCCTCAACCCGTGTGATCTCGGGGATGTGGGCCCGAAGGTTCCGCTCAATCCCCATCTGGAGCGTCACGTTGCTCGATGGACACCCGACGCACGCCCCATGCAGCCGGATCCTCACCACCCCGTCCGCCGTGATCTCGACGAACTCCACGTCCCCTCCATCGCTCTGAACCGCAGGACGAATCAGGTTGATCACCTGCTCGACGCGAGCGTTGAGGTCCTGGCTGGCGGCAGACGCGGGCTCACTCGTTCCGTGTGACATCACTTCAATGCTAGGACGAACTCGTGCGTCCGTGTGGACCAATCGACAGAGCACGCGCCCCACGCGGCACCACGCGGGTCGGTGTACGCTGGCACCATGCTCAACGACTTCCTGACCGTTCTGGCTCTTGTCGCGTCAAGTCTCCTGCTCGGGGCCGGCCTCCTCCACCTGATCCCTCGGCTCGGCTCGCCCGGCAAGCGTCTCGCGGCGGCGCTCTGCCGCGCCCCGTGGCTGGATCTCCCGATCACCTACTTCACGGCCGCACCGCTCTTCTTCGGACCGATCTACGCCGGCTGGATCGGTCTGCTCGGCGCTGTCTGCGGCCAGGTGGCCGCGGTCTGCATCTGGACCGTGCTGCACGAAGCCGCGAATCGCAAGCGGATCAGTGGCGACCGCAAGCACACACGGATCGTCCACGTGCTGAACAGGAAGGTCGGACGATTCAGGAACCACAGCGCGGTCTGGATCACCGCAGGCGCAGTCCCCATCTTCTGGGTCGTGCGTGTCGCCCAGTACCTGCTGTGGCCTCCGATCCGCATGCTCGTGAGGTTCCCGAAGTACGATGCGGGCGAGTGGGTGAACTGCTCGCGGCAGAAGTTCGAAGGGCTCGTCGGGCACGACCTGATCTGGTGCCTCTACTGCGACTGGATGACGGGGATCTGGTCGCTCGGCACCGAGATGCTCAGGAACGTCGAGAGCTTCTGGTGCCCGATCCGCTTCCAGCATGACAAGAAGTGTGCGAACTGCGCGATCGACTTCCCGGACGTGAACGGGGGATGGGTCGATGCCCGGTCAACCATGAGCGATGTCGCATCCACGCTCGACGCGCAGTATCCCGGCCCGAGCGGCGTGAACTCGTGGTTCGGGTATCAATCGAGGCAGGCCGTGCTGACAGTCGATGGCCGCACGCTCGCAGACGGGCACTCGCAGGCAGGAGACGCGAAGCCCGGGGCGTAATGCCTCGCGGGGCCGCAACGGTATCGCGCCCGGCCCTACTGGACGCGTTACCCTAGACGCTCTGCCCGGGAAGGAACCCGAGCAGTGCCGCATGGTCCGCGCCATCCACGGAGGCCGACGAGTATGAGCAGCGTGCACAAGGACACCATCGCCTACTTCTCGATGGAGATCGGCCTCCGCACCGACGTCCCGACCTATTCCGGCGGCCTCGGCATTCTCGCGGGCGATTCGATAAGAGCCGCGGCGGATCTCGGCCTGCCCATGTGCGCCGTCACGCTGCTCTACCGCAAGGGGTATTTCACGCAGAAGCTCGACGAGCACGGGCGCCAGACCGAGGTGCCGACCGAGTGGAGCCCCGAGTCGGTGCTGCAGCCGATGGAGCCGCGCATCAGCGTCCCGGTAGAGGGGCGCAACGTCTTTGTTCGCGCGTTCTGTATGCACATCCACGGGGTCGGCGGACACCGGGTTCCCGTCTACTTCCTCGACACCGACATGGAGTCGAATACAGATGAGGATCGCCAGATCACGCACAACCTCTACGGTGGCGATGCGCGGCATCGGATCAAGCAGGAGACGATCCTCGGCATCGGCGGCAGGCGGATGCTCCGCGCGATCGGCCATGACGTGACCGTGTTCCACATGAACGAAGGGCACGCGTCGTTCCTGACCGTCGAGCTCCTGAGCGAGTACATCTGCCGCGTCGGGCGTGACGCGGTTGACTACGACGCGCTCTCGTATGTGAGGCCGCGCTGCGTCTTCACGACCCACACGCCGATCGAGGCCGGGCACGATCGGTTCGCGATCGAAGAAGTCCGTCGGATCGTGGGGGACCACCCGGTCTTCCACCGGCCGGACATCTACGGCGAGGATGGGATTTTGAACACGACGCGGCTTGCGATGAATCTGAGCAAGTACTCGAACGGGGTTGCCAAGAAGCACGGCGAGGTCTCGCGCGCCATGTTCCCCGGGTACAAGATCGACTCGATCACCAACGGCGTTCACGCGGGGACATGGGCCTCGCCGGCGATGCGTCGGCTCTTCGACGAGCACATCCCCGACTGGCGTCGCAGCAACAGCGAACTCAGGGCCGTGCTGGGCGTTGCACCCGAGAAGGTCTGGGCCGCCCACCAGGAGGCCAAGCGAGCCCTGATGGACCGTGTCCACGCCGACTCCGGTGTTGAGATGGACCCCGACGTGCTGACGCTCGGCTTTGCAAGACGAGTGACCGCGTATAAGCGCACCGACCTGCTGCTCTCCGATCCGCAGCGTCTCGCGTCGATCGCTCGCGACATCGGACCGATTCAGATCGTGTACGCCGGAAAGGCCCACCCTCACGACGGCATCGGTAAGTCCATGATTGAGCGTGTCTACGCGTCCATTGGTGCCATGCGAGAGCACGTTCGAATCGCGTTCCTCCCGAACTACAACATCGAGCTGGGCGCGATCCTCACGTCCGGGGCCGACATATGGGTCAATCTTCCCGAGCCGCCTTTGGAGGCATCCGGCACGAGCGGGATGAAGGCCGCGCTCAACGGCGTTCCGTCGCTCTCGACGGCGGACGGATGGTGGATTGAGGGGATGATCGAGAACGTGACAGGGTGGACGATCGGGGCTGAAGCGAAGATAGGGCAGGCGCGAGACCATGCTGCGGACAAGGAGCTGGTCTACGCCAAGCTCGAGCAGGCGGTGGTCCCGATGTACTATCGCGACCGTGCTCGGTTCATCTCGATGATGCAGCACTCGATCGCGTTGAACGGGTCGTACTTCACCACGCAGCGAATGATGAGGGACTATGCGCTCCGTGCTTACTTTGGCTGACGTGACACGAGGGTCAGGATGCTGCCGAAGGTTCCACTTTGCGTCTCGCTGGCCGGGATCGACCATGCAGCCGTCGGTGCGAGCCAGACGCCGCGCGGGCTGATCGAATGGGCCGCTCGAAACGGAGCTCGCGGCGTGCGATTGGATGCAAGCGTCAAAGGGCTTCGGGCTCGCGAACTCGAGCGGAGCGGACGCCGCGACCTCGCTTCGCTCCTGCGGCGTCTGGATCTACGCTTCGCCGGCGTTGATCTCTGGATTCCACCCCAGCACTTCACGGATCCGGCCCGCGCCGGCCGTGCCATCGAGGCAGTCTCCGAGACGATCTCGCTCTGCTCAGACCTCGCCACGCTCGCGATGCATGTGCCCGGACGATCCGTCTCGATCACGCTGCCGAAAGACGCCGACGAAGCTGCGCGGGCGATCCAGGCAGCTGCCGAGCGAGCGGGCGTGCGCGTCGCCGACCATGGAGAGGGTGCCGAGCCCCGCTCGCTCCCCGATGGTCCGATTGGTGTCGGCCTCGATGCCGCGGCGTTGCTCGCGAGGTCGATCGACCCCGCGCTCGAAGTCTCGCGCATGTGCGGAACATCGGGCTCACGACTGGTCTCGGTCAGAGTCACCGATACGGATGGGATCGGGCGAGTCCCGATCGGAAGCGGCCAACTCGACGTGACAGGGCTTGCCGCGTCGCTCGCTGCGGCACACGGCGGGCGGACCGATGCGGGGGAAGCGGTCTTGGACCTGCGCGCTGTGCGAGATCAGGCAGTTGCCATGGCCGAAGGAATCGATGTCTGGGAAGCGACCGGCATCGGCAGTCGCTGAGCCGCCTGTGGCACCCGGCACGCGGAAGGCACGCGCGATCCGGCGCACTACCATCGGCTATGGCATCCGCAAGGCAGCACGGAGCAGAGCCCCGCGATGGCGGGCGTGTGTTTCTCGAGTCTGTACACGTCATCGCGATGGGACTGTGGGTCGGGTCGCTCGGCATGGCGGGCGCGGCGGCTGCCATCATCTTTCCCACCATGAAGACGCTGGAACCCACGCTCGGTGCGTACCCGCTGTACACCGAGCCGCACTGGCGACTTGCCGCAGGACACGTCGCGGCCCAACTCTTCTTCGTGTCCGACATCGTCCAACTCATCTGTGCCCCTCTTGCCGGCATCGCCCTCGTCCTCCTCGTCCTCCAGAGGCGAGTGCCCTGGCCGAGCCGCTTGATCGCGGGGCGGCTTGTCGTCCTGACCCTCCTCATGGCGTTGCTCAGCTACCGCTTCTTCTTGCTTGCTCCGAGGATGGATAGAGAGCTGTCGCTGTACCGCGCCGCAGCGAGCGAGGGCGAAATGGCCGCCGCAGAGACACACCTGATCGCGTTCAACGCCGATCACCCTACAGCGTCGAGGGTCATGACGGCGACCATCGTGATGGCATTGACGGGGCTCTCGCTGGGGGCTTGGTCCGCAGCCAGCCGCAACCGTGCCGCGATCGAGCCATCGAATGGGTAAACGGGAACGGAGCATTGATCCGGCGTCGCGTGCATCGAAGGTCGGCCCCGCTCGTGCGGCGGATCGCAAGCACGCCGCATTGCTGCTGAAAGCCCTTCGCGAGCACTATCCGGACGCGCACTGCGAGCTGAACTTCGGGTCTCCGCATGAGCTGCTCGTGGCCACGATCCTCTCGGCACAGGCGACCGATGTGAGCGTCAACAAGGCCACGCCCGCTCTCTTCGCGAGGTTCCCAACACCGGCGGACTACGCGAAGGCGGATACCGACGAGATCGAGCCATACATCCGCACGATCGGGCTCTACAGGAACAAGGCGAAGGCGATCAAGGCAGCGATGAAGTCGATCGTGGAGGACTTCGGAGGAGAGGTGCCTCAGACGATGGAAGGGCTTCTGACTCTGCGCGGCGTCGCTCGCAAGACCGCCAACGTTGTGCTCGGCAACTGCTTCGGGATCAACGAGGGCGTGGTGGTCGACACCCACGTCCAGCGGCTGGCCGTGCGTCTCGGGTTGGTGCCGCAAGGAGCGAGCACGCTCGCGATCGAGAAGCGCCTGATGGACCTCTTTCCGCGCGATGCATGGTGCGACCTCTCGCACATGCTTATCTTCCACGGCAGGCGAGCGTGCAAGGCCCGAATGGCCTCGTGCGCGGATCATCCGATATGCCGGGGGTTTGGTAGCGCTTGCGAACTGCGTGTGAGCGTACCTTCACGAGTGGACACGCGATCGAAGCCCACGGCGGCGGGGCGGAAGGTCAGTCCTGGTCAGAGGAAGGGGCGTCCGGCTCCGGATCGGGGGGCGTAGCGCCGAGCTTGGTGGCCTGTGTCCGAAGTTCCGCGGGCAGCTCGATGGCAGGGACATCACTCGGGTTTGCTTCGATCGCACGATAGGAGATGATCACATCGCCACCCGGAGTTCTCTGCGTCACGCCCGTGATGTACTTCACGCCATCGACCTCGCGGTACGCGTCGTAGATCATGATGACTGGAATAGTCTGGCCGCCCTCGTTCTGCACGGTGTGTGACCCGACGATCAGGCCCGACCGCTCATCAAAGAAGAGAAAGAGTTGCTTCCCAACCGTCGCCTCGGCAAAGACCTTGTACGCGGGCGAGCCGTTGAAGTCGACGAGTTCCACAGTCTGGATCTTCGAGTAGCGACTCGCGTAGTCCGCGTCGCCATAGAACGATGCGCTATACACAGTGTCCGTCCAGCGGCTGTCGGTATAGAGCACGGCCCTGATACTTCCATCGGGAAGGGGCATCATCTCCCACGCATGAGTGCCGTCGCAGTACACCTCCCCACGCTGGCCACCCGGCGGCTCGGTGTACATCGCGAACGATGCGGGCGCGACCTGCCAGATGGTTGTGAAGGCCGTGTACTTCATCGCGGGGATCTTGATGGTCCCCGTGAACTTGAGCGAGTTGTGCCGGCGGACGGCATCGATTCCGCCGATGCCCTGAACGTGGCGATCAAAGAGTGATGCCGCCTCCGGGAGAGACGACCTCGCAGCGGCGGCGGGTTGGTTCTCCAGTCCGCTGGCAGTTGGGGCGAGTACGACGGGCGTTGCGGCAAAGGACAGGAGCACGAGAGCGCCAAGAGCACGGGCCGTCATGTGAATCTCCGGAGTGTGAGGTGGGCGGAACGCATGGCTCGATCGGTCGTACGTCGGTCCCGATGTGAAGGATCGTCGTGCATCTCGCTCGCCGAAGTACCTAGCCGAAGCACCAAACCGTGGGCCGACCGTCGCGGCCGCGTAACGCTCACCAAACGTGCCCGACAGGAGTCGAACCTGTAACCTTCGGCTTCGGAGGCCGACGCTCTATCCAATTGAGCTACGGGCACAGACTGGAATCCGGCTTACCGGACTCTTGACGCCCTGATGCTACGATCGCCTCCCTCGTGAAGCAACGCGGGCCACCCCGCCGGATTCAAAGATGAGAACCAATGGCGTCAACGGACTGGCGTCGGGCAGCGCGGGCCTTGGGCTCGTGCTCTGGCTGACGTTCATCAACTCGATGGGCACAGGGGTCGTGACCAACGGGATCTACTTCCTGACCAAATCCGCATACGGGCTCGGTATCAAGGGGAGCTTTGCCCTCGGTGTTGTCATGGGGCTCACATACATCGCGGGCGCCAAGGCGGTCGGCCCGATGCTCAACTGGCTCAAACGCTCTCCTCGCCATACAACCCGTGGAGCATTCATCCTCATCACTATCGGATGCGGCCTGCTCTGCCTTGTCCCGCTCGCGGCCCAGTTCCTCGGCATCCGCGGCCAATGGCCGGCTTGGGTTCTCGTTGCGGCGTACTCACCCCTGACTGGCTGCATGTGGCCGATCACCGAGGCCTACCTCTCTGGAGGCCGACGTGGGGAATCGCTCCGTCGCGCGCTCGGCGCGTTCAACGTGACATGGTCCACCGCGCTCGTCGCGGCGTTCTGGGCTATGGGTCCGCTCGTCAAGGAGCATCCCCTGTCCGTCGTTGCCGGGCTGGGCGTTCTGCACCTGCTCACCATCGCACTCGTCGCAGCACTTCCGGCCGAACCCGCTGCGCATTCGCACGAAGACGCCGAGCCCCATCCGCCCATCTACACGCGGCTGCTCTCGGCACATCGGCTTCTGCTGCCGCTCGGCTACCTCATTGTGAGCACGATGTCGCCGTTCCTGCCTACGGCGTATGCCGCGATGGGGCTTGCTGTTGGATGGCACACGCCGCTGACGGCGACGTGGCATGCGGCCCGCGTCGTGGGATTTTTCTGGTTCCAGCACGATCAGCGTTGGCATGGGAGGTGGTGGGCCCCGGTCGCTGCGAGCGTGGCGGTGGTCATCGGATTCGGGCTGGTCATGCTCGCGACCAAGGCCGGGCCTTTGACAGAGTCTGTGTTGCCGATCGTGATGATCGCGTCCGGCCTGGTGCTGCTGGGGCTCGGGGTGGCGGCGATCTACACGGGCGCGTTGTATTACGCGATGGCGGTGGGGGGGGCGGAAGTGGATGCCGGCGGGACGCATGAGGCCCTGATTGGGGCAGGATACACGATCGGTCCCGGCATCGGGCTCGCTGCTGCGGTTGCGACAGAGCGAGCATGGCTCGACGCGGGGGCGTTCGAGTGGATCGTGGTCGTCGCCATGGTCGCGGTTTCGGGTTTGACGTGGCTCGTGATCGCACGAAAGCGTCGAACCACTCGCGGCGGTCCGGAGGCCGTCACGCGTGTTGATTGACGCATCTCTTCCCGGGTGGGGTGGCGAATACAGGATCGGGCGGGCAGGGCAATAACCATGATCCAGGTAAGTCCACAACCTCGGACCCCCTCAGCCCGTATAAAGGGACGTTCTGGCCTTGCAAGGGAGTCCGGTCGGGATCTTTGGTTGGCGATCCAGAGCCAAATCGGACGATCTGGACCATTCGAGCCGGGCCTCAGAGACCCGGCAGCGTGACCCGCAGGTAGGAGTTGATATGGGCAGCATGATGCGAGACGGCCGTTCGACGGGACCTGTTGCGAGATTGATGCACAGGGCCTCGCCCTTGCTCGCTGCCGCGGTGATCGCGGCATGGCCGGGCGGCATGCTTGCTGCGCAGCCCGCGACGGAATCTCCCGCATCGGAATGGAGCCGCCAGGTCTGGTCCGCTGCCAGAGGCGGAAACGGGGATGAGTTCCTCGCGACCCTTACGCGTGCGTCCTCGATCTTTGCGTCCGAGAGCGGCGTGCCGGTCACGGATAGTGCGGAACTGCTCCGGGCCAACATAGAGAAGCGGGAGTCTTCACGGTCCGAGCAGATCGAGAAGATCTCCGCGAAGATCGACGAGTCACTCGCGGCTGAGCAGGGAGACAGCAAGGTCAGCGAGGCGCTGCGTTCTGCTGTTGAGCTCTCGATGCTCGCGGTGGATAAGTCAGCGTTGATGGCCGAGCCACGCATGGTCGATCTGGTCGCGCGCGCGACGAAGGCGGCTCGCGATGCCGAGTCCCGGGGCGATTGGCTGATCGCGAACGAGATCTATTACCGCCTGAATCTGCTGTTCGATGAGGACAAGCGATTCCAGCCGGACCTTGACCGCCAGTCCGCGCGACTTGCGATGATCCGGCTCTATGCGCCCGAGCGATTCTGGACGCTCCGCAACGATCGGCGCATCGCAGAGGGTCTGAGCCCGCTTCCGCCTTACAACCCGACAGCTGATGGTTGGCAGGTGAAGACAGAGGGGATCTCCTGGCCGATGGTCGCCGGCGCGATCCAGCGAGGTGCGGAGCGGTACGTCGAGCGGCATCGCGCGGGCATGAAGGAGATGCTCATCGGTGGGCTCGACGGCGTGCGAACGCTCGTCGAACTCGGAGATGTCAGGGGCGTCTTCACGGGACTTGCCGACGATGCCAAGCGGGACGAGTTCCTCAACTATCTCACGCTGCAATCCAAAGCGGTCTCCGACGCGACCGTGCGGCTCTCTCGTGAAGATCTGGACAAGACGCTTGGCGCGATCCTGAAGTTCAACCGCTCGACGGTCGCGATTCCCGATGCCGCGCTTCTGCATGAGTTCGGCAACGGTGCGATGGCCCGGCTCGATCCCTTCAGCGCGATCATCTGGCCCGACGAGGTCAAGACGTTCCAGCGTCAGACGCAGGGGAGGTTCGTCGGCGTCGGCATCCAGATCCAGCTCGATGAGCAGCAGAATATCAAGATCACGACGCCGCTCGACGGCACGCCGGCCCAGCGAGCCGGTATCCGCTCGGGCGATCTCATCAAGAAGGTGGATGGAATCTCGACCGCGGGCTTCTCGCTCGACCAGGCGGTGAGCGTCATCACCGGGGCCCCGGGCAAGTCCGTCACGCTGACGATCGAGCGGAAGTCGGGCGAAGAGTTCAAGTCACTCGATATCTCGATCGTCCGCGCGAACATCGACGTGAAGACCGTCAAGGGATGGGCACGGACCGGTGCGGGCGAACGAGACTGGGACTACTTCATCGATCGCGGCCATGGCATCGGGTACGTTCGCCTCACGCAGTTCACGGAGAGCACGACGCGGGACTTCGACGCCGCGATCAAGACGATGCGTGACCAGGGCCTCAGCGCGCTGATTCTCGACCTTCGATACAACCCCGGCGGGCTGTTGGATCAGGCCGTCTCCGTGGCGTCTCGCTTCATCGCACAGGGCGTGATCGTTCGCACGGAGACCGCGGGCGAAGTCATGGTCGATCAGCAAACCGCACAGCCGACTCGCAGCCGCATCAACGACGTCCCGGTGATCGTGCTGATCAACGAGGGCTCCGCGTCGGCGTCCGAGATCGTCTCCGGGGCGGTGCAGGATTATGCGAGAGAGGGCAAGATCGACGCGCTGATCGTCGGGCGTCGCTCGTACGGGAAGGGCTCTGTCCAGAACGTCTGGCAGATCACGCCCGAGGCCGCGATGAAACTCACCACGCAGTACTACCGCCTGCCGGCCGGGCGGCTCATCGACAAGAACCGGCACCTCGTCACCGACTGGGGTGTGATGCCCGATCTCGTGGTGGACCGCCTTCCGAGCCAGGAGGCCGAAGCGTATGAGATCCGCCAAGCCGCGGACATCGCAGAGATGGACGAGCAGGGCAATCTCGTGCATCAGGAGGGCGGGCGCCCTGATCCCAACCGGCTCATCACCGAAGGACTCGACCTTCAGCTCCAGACCGCGCTCGCGATTCTGCAATCCAGAACGACCGCGACACGTCTGGTCGGTACCGGTGGCGCTGCCGGGCAGCAGTGAGTCAGAATCAGGGATCGCGCGGACTTTGCAAGCACGAGCCGGGACCTGTCAGGGGGCGGTCCCCGGAATTCGTGCCTGATCGTCCAGAATCGGCGAATCTACGCTGTACCAGAGTGCCGACCTAGAATCATCGTCCGGTCCATTGCGCCCTGTTCGCGCAAGGATCTTCCTGTCTTTCCATGCCGCCTCGCGGCGTGGTTTTGGGGCTGTTCATGGCTCAGATGACGACCGACACTCACTCCGGCGCGGGGCTCCGCAAGGCCCGCACACACCGGGTTTCCGACTCGCTTCCGGCCGAGACGCTCATCGGGTGGCTTAAGGACATGCTCCTCATCCGCGAGTTCGAGAACCGCTGCGCTCAGGCGTACCAGCAGGCCAAGATCGGAGGCTTCTGCCACCTCTACACCGGACAGGAAGCCGTTGCGGTCGGCACCATCCAGTCGCTCGAGCGTGACGACCCCATCGTCACTGCGTACCGCGATCACGGGCACGCGCTCGCTCGGGGTATGGACCCGGGCGCGTGCATGGCCGAGATGTTCGGCAAGATCACCGGATGCGCCAAGGGCAAGGGCGGGTCGATGCACATGTTCGACAAGCCCAACTGGCTCTTCGGCGGCCACGGCATCGTCGGCGCGCAGACGCCGCTGGGCACGGGCCTGGCGTTCGCCGCACGCTACGAGTGGGAAGTCATGGGTAAGCCCTGCCCGAATCCGGGCGTGAAGCCGGGCGATAAGCCCAAGAAGAAGGTCTCGTTGGCGTACCTCGGCGACGGTGCGCTGAATCAGGGCGCGCTGCACGAGGCGATGAACCTCGCGGGTCTCTACTCCCTGCCCGTCATCTACGTCGTTGAGAACAACGGCTACTCCATGGGCACCGCGATCGAGCGCGGCACCACGATGGCGCACGATCTTCGCAAGAAGGCGGACGCGTACGGCATCCGCGGCGAGATCATCGACGGCTTCGACGTGATCGACCTGTACGACGACTTCAAGCCGCTGGTGGACTGGTGCCGCGAGAACCAGAGGCCGGCGTTCGTTGATCTGAAGACGTACCGCTACCTCGGGCACTCGATGTCCGATCCGCAGAAGTACCGCACGAAGGAAGAGGTCGATCAGTTCAAGGGCAAAGACTCGATCGACCGGCTCGCGAGCCAGTTGATGGGCGAGCGGAAGGGCAAGGACGGAAAGCCGGTCTTGTCTGAGGCGCGGTTCACCGAGATCCAGACTGAGGTGAAGGAAGCGGTCCGCAAGGCGATGGATTTCGCCGAGGAGTCGCCGACGCCCGAGGTCGAAGCCGAGCTCTACTCCGACGTCTTCATCAACCCCCAGCCGAACCTGAGCCCCACGCGGGATTACATCCACGGAGCGAAGAATCCGCTGCTGTGAGCGTTCACACCCCGGACACGCGATATGAGCACTCAGCCCCCGAGCGACAGCAACGACCAGACCGAATCGCTGCTGCTCGCCCGGATCACGATCAACCCGAAGCAATGCGGCGGCAAGCCGTGCATTCGCGGCATGCGCATTCGCGTCTCCGATGTGCTCGAACTGCTCGCCGCCGGGCTCACCGCGTCGCAAGTGATTGAGGAACTGCCGTTGCTGGAGCTTGATGATGTGAAGGCGTCCCTGGTATACGCATCGCGACGGCTGAGCCATCCCACGCTGGTGGCATGAGGGGTGTGCGCGGCATGAGGATCTGGCTAGACATCCACCTGTCGCCGAAGATCGGTGAATGGCTCGCAACGAGATACAAGGTCGAAGCAAGGATGATGAGCGATATGGGCTTGGCGACGACAGAAGATCAGGATGTATTCGAGGCCGCCCGTGCCGCGGACGCTGTCATCATGACCAAGGACTCTGACTTCGAGGCCCTCGTGGAGCGATTCGGCCCGCCGCCTCGAGTGATCCTCGTCGCATCAGGAAACACGTCCAACACACGGTTGAAGTCGATTCTCTCGGCCTCGATGGAGCCGGCACTGGAACTCATCGCGTCAGGAGAATCGCTGGTTCGCATCAAGGCATAGGCACACGCATCACGGCCATTTTCAGGTCCGTCGTTGAGAACAGCACACCATGACCACCACACTCGAACACCCTGCCCTTCCCGAGCCGGCGATTCTGCCGGACTTCACCAAGTCCCTGCCCTCGCGCGAGGGGGACCGCATCATCCAGTTCCGCGAGGCGCTGCGTGAGGCGATGAGCGAGGAGATGCGGAAGGACAGCCGCATCTTCCTGATGGGCGAGGAGGTCGCACAGTACAACGGCGCGTACAAGATCTCGCAGGGGATGCTCGACGAGTTCGGGCCGCTGCGGATCATCGACTCGCCGATCTCGGAGAATGGCTTCGCGGGGCTGGCCGTCGGTGCCGCGATGTACGGGCTTCGCCCGATCATCGAGTTCATGTCCTGGTCCTTCTCGCTCGTCGCGGCGGACCAGATCCTCAACAACGTTCCCAAGATGCTCTACATGTCCGGCGGCCAGTGGGGCTGCCCGGTCGTCTTCCGAGGCAACGACGGCGCGGGCGGGCAGCTCGGCTCCACGCACTCCTGGTGTGTCGAGGGGCTGTACGCGAACGTGCCCGGTGTGAAGATCGTGATCCCGAGCAATCCGTACGACGCCAAAGGTCTCTTGAAGACCGCGATCGCGGACCCGGATCCCGTGTTCTTCCTCGAGTCGGAGCGGATGCTGGGCGACAAAGCCCACGTGCCGCCGGAGGAGTACTACATCCCCTTCGGTCAGGCCGCGCTGCTCCGCGAGGGCAAGGACTGCACCGTTGTGTCCTTCGGCCGCCCCGTGAACTTCTGCCTGGAGGCCGACGAGGCCCTGCGGGCGGAGGGGATCGAGTGCGACGTGCTGGACATGCGGACGATCCGGCCGCTGGACATCGACAGCATCATCGCGAGCGTCAAGAAGACGGGCCGCATCGTGGTGGTCGATCAGTGCTGGCCCTTCGCGAGCGTCGCCAGCGAGGTCGTGACGCAGGTGATCGAGCGCGCGTTCGACTGGCTGGACCACCAGCCGCTGCGGGTGAACACGGAGGACGTGCCCACGCCGTACTCAAAGATCCTCGAGGCGGAGTACCTTCCGAACCCGCGGAAGATCGCCGCGGCGGTGAGGAAGGCCGTCAAAGCGTAAAGCGAGCTACACATGGACACAAACGCTGTCAGGACTTTCGTGAGCGATCACCCCGATGGGGTCGAGATCTTCATGATCGACGGCACGTCCTACCGCGTGCCGCACCGGGATTACGTCTGGTTCACTCCCGCCTACGGCAAGTCGGAAGCTCGCGTCGGTCGGCTGGCGACCTCGTTCTGGCTTCACGATGAGAAGAAGGACGAGACACGCTTGGTCAATGCGATGATGGTCAAGGAAATCCGGCCCCTGCGCGCGAACGGGAATGGCAAGTCGGGCGGTCGATCTCGGAAGAAGAAACAGTGAGTGGCAACGTCATGATCGGGAAGATCCAAAGGATCCCGCTTCGACAAGTATGGCGGCACGAGGAACGAGATTTCTCGGCATGGCTGTGCGATAACATCGACGTGCTCAACGAGGCGATCGGCTTGGAACTCGCGGAGCCGCAGCGGGAGCGTGCTGCTGGAACTTTCAGTGTGGACTTGTCGGGGGAGGACGCGAACGGCGAGGCCTTTATTATCGAGAACCAGCTCGAAAGAAGCGATCATGACCACCTTGGCAAATTGTTAACGTATGCTGCGGCATTCAACGCCAAGACTGCGATCTGGATCGTTGCGGATCCTCGACCGGAGCACACTTCTGCTGTTGCATGGTTGAACCAGTGTGGTGCTACATCGTTCTATCTGCTGCGCGCCGAGGCGATACAGATCGACGATTCCAAGCCAGCGTTGCACCTCACGCGAGTCATCGGTCCATCGGACGAGATCAAAGCCGTCGGGGCGAGCAAGCGTGAGACACAAGTCCAGCACGATGCCGTCCGTGCTTTCTGGCACGCTTTGCTCACTGCTGCAAGAGAGACCCTCCCAATCCACAGCAACTGCTCCGCAAGCAGTGGGAACTGGGTGGCCGCGTCCGCAGGTCATCGTGGGATGAACTTCGTGTACTGGATCAGAAGGGACTCGTGGAAGGCCGGGCTTGAGATCTACGACGACAGTGCTGTATGGAATAAGGCCGCTTTTGATGCCCTCCTCGGTCACAGACAGACAATTGAGTCTGATGCGGGTGTTTCACTGGACTGGGAGCGGTGCGAAGGACAACGAGGATGCAAGGTCACATTATCCGGCGACAATGGCGGATATCGCTCGCTTGAAGCCGCATGGCCTGTCATTCACTGTTCAATGATCGAGGCCATGTCGCGAGTCTCAAGAGCGGTCGTTCCTCACTTTCGCGCCGTGGTTTCAGAGGCAAACGCTCTCGAAGCGGCAGGCAGACTCACCGATGACTCGATCGCCGGTGAGTCCTCCATCTCGTCACTGTCCAGTGATACTCTTGTCTGACGCGCCGAATCACCTGTTGAGGTCTAGTCATGCCCATCGAAATCACAATGCCCCGTCTCTCCGACACCATGCAGCAGGGCACGATCGTCCGCTGGGCGGTCAAGGAGGGCCAGAAGGTCTCCAGTGGCGATGCGATCGCCGACATCGAGACCGATAAGGCCACGATGGAGCTCACCACGTTCGACGACGGCGTCGTCGCATCGCTCGCGGTTCCCGAGGGGAAAACCGTCCCGGTCGGCACGGTGATCGCCGTGCTCGCTTCGGCTGGTGAGGACGTCTCCAAGGTCTCAGGTGGCACGGCTCTCCAGAGCCGTGGAAGCCAAACCACCGCTCTGGAGAGCGGTGCCACCAAGAGCGGTGGCTCTGCCAAGTCTCAAGCGACCGGTTCCACCGCTGTTGCCGAGCCGCCCGCTGCTTCACATTCCCCCGCTGCAAACGGGCACACCTCCCACGCACCCACAGGCCGCTCCGGCGAGCGGATCTTTGTGTCCCCCTTGGCCCGCAAGATCGCGAATGAGGGCGGCATCGACCTCGCATCCATCCAGGGCACAGGCCCCAGCGGCAGGATCGTGCGCAAGGACGTCGAGGCGGCGATGGCTTCGGGTGGAACGGCTCGTGGTGACACCGCTCTCCAGAGCGGTGACGGTTCCGCGGCTCTGGAGAGCCGTGCCACCAGGAGCGGCACCGACAAACCACCGGTCCCGATGCTCCCCCCCACGGGCTCCACGCTCGCCGCGAAGGTGGTGCCGCTCTCGAACATGCGGCGCACGATCTCGACGCGTCTCGTTCAGTCCAAGACGACCATCCCGCACTATCAGGTGACGGTCGAAGCGGACATGGATGCGCTGATGGCGTTGCGCGAGCAGTTGAACGATCAGTTGTCGTCGCAGGGCGTGAAGCTGACCGTCAATGACTTCCTCGTCCGCGCGTGCGCCCTCGCCATGCACCAGCATCCGTTCGTGAACTCGCGCTGGGCGGAGAAGGGCAACGAGGCCTCTGTCGAGATCATCGGCCAGGTGAATGTCGGCGTCGCGATCGCGCTGCCGGAGGAGCGTGGCGGCGGACTGGTCGTCGCGACGCTGCGGAACGCCGACCAGATCGGCCTCCGACAGATCAGCCAGCAGACCAAGGCCCTCTCATCCAAGGCCCGCGAGAAGGGGCTGACGATCGAGGAGATGTCCGATGCGACCTTCACGATCTCCAACCTCGGCATGTTCGGCGTCGACCACTTCACAGCGATCATCAACCCGCCGAATGTGGCGATCCTCGCTGTCGGCGCGGCCATCAAGAAGCCCGTCGTCAAGAACGACCAGGTCGTCGCGGGCTGGGTGATGTCGATGACGATGTCGAGCGACCACCGAATCGTGGATGGCGCAATGGCGGCGCAGTACCTGAACACCGTCAAGGGCTATCTCGAGAAGCCAGCGACGCTGCTGGTCTGACATCGATTCCCGCGAGGGCTCGCGATGACCACAGACCGGCCGAGCGATCACGACCCGATGGTCCTGCCGTTCGGGGTCTCGTGCGATGAGGACCCCGGCGCGGGTCGTCGGCTCGTCGTCGGCTTTGTTCTCTGCTGCGTGCTCGTAGGCATCTGCTGGGTAGTGCTGCCTCGCTTCGGTGTCTGGGTGCCCGCGTGGATTCCACTCGCGGGGTTTGTGCTGATCGTCATTGCAACCGTTGCCGCGAGCCGGCCTCGTGACGATTCGGACGACAACGACGGAGGCGGCGGGTGCGACGACGGCCGCCCGATCTGCTGCGCGGGACCTAGACCGCTCAAGATGTTCAAGGAGTGATGATTCTCACTCGCATGAGTCACCTCGCGGCCTCGCTCAAGTCCCCTTCTTGAACCACCCCGCGATACCGCCGGAGGGGCTCTGGGCCTTGGTCGCCGGACCCTCACCCATGAGCCATGAGCGAAGCGCGGAGGCCATCTCGCCCGCTTGCTGGAACCGCTCCTCGGGATTGCGCTTCATGGCCTGGAGGCAGATGCGGTCGAGTTCCTGAGGCACGGCCCAGATCACCTGCGATGGAGGAAGCGGGTCGAGCGTCACGATGTCACGCATGACCGCTTCGCGGGCACCGTCGTATGCCGGCCTGTATGTGAGCAACTCGTACATCGTTGCGCCCAGAGCCCAGACATCGATCCGGCCGTCCATGCCGGAAAGATCCGATCCGGAAGCCCAGTCGGCGATCCGCTCCGGCGAGAGGTACCGGGGCGTGCCCGCCCTGGCCGTGTTGCCGCCCACGGTCGGATCGTCGCGTCGGAGCGCGAGCCCGAAGTCCGTGATCGTCATACGCCCATCGCGAGCGAGCAGCAGGTTTGATGGCTTGATGTCACGATGGACGATGCCCTCGCGATGGGCACGATCAAGCCCATCCGCAACGCCGGCCATCCACCACGCGACCAGTCGGTGCCACGGCAGCTTCCCCTGAAGGATCGACCTGGCCTCGGGCGAGAGCTGGTCGCTGGTCAGGCCGAGCGCTCGCACCACGCCGTCGGCCTCGGCATCGTGCACGAGTCGCCCCGCGACCCGCTGGACCAGTTCGTGGGCATCCTCACCCTTGACGAGCTGCATCGCGTAGTACGCGCCGCGCCCGAATTCCTGATAGTCCAGAACCTGCACGATGTTCGGGTGCTGGAGCCGCGCCGCTGCACGCGCCTCGCGAGACAGGAGCGTCTTCGCCTCCGGGTGGAGCGTCTTGAAGACCTTGATCGCGACCTCGACCTCAAGCCGGTGGTGGTACGCACGGTACACCGTGCCCATGCCGCCCGAGCCGATCTTCTCAAGGACTTTGAAGCCCTCGATCTCCGGCAACTTGTTTGGATCGTGTGCTACGGGCTCCTGGACCTGTGGCGTGTGCGAAGGGGAGGGCGCGATCGGATCCGTGACATCGCGTTCCCGATGGCCTTGGCGGGAGACCTGCACGGTCGGAACCCGCCGCTCCGATGGGAGAATCTCCTCGGAGACTCCACGCACGTAGGAAGGCGCGCCGGGAGCAGGCCCCGATGGCGACTGCGACGGCTGAACGCGGATCTCCGACGTCGGACGCTCGTCCGGGTTGTCGAAACCCGGAACCGGTACAAGGCCGATCCCGCCCCGGGCGTTCACTCGCTGCGCGATCTTCAACGCTCGCTCGATCCGCACCTGGGGCGGCTTGCCCGGCAGGTTCAGCGAGAAATACACGTCAGGGTACTTCGAGTCGCTCGAGCCGAGCTCATCACCCACGAGAATCACGCACTTCAGAAAGCTCAGCACGTGATCCTCGGCCGTGAAGCCGAGCGTGTTCGCGTTGCTGCGCCCACGCTCGACAACCGCCCGCAGGTGCTCGTCGGTATAGGGCTGCGTCTGCTGGCTCAGTTCTGCTCGAAGCTGGCTCATCCCGCGCGACACGAGTGGATTCTGAGGTGGCTCGGCCGGTGCGGCCGGTGACATCGAGCGTGGGGGTTGCGAGAGCGGCGCGAGCCGCGGCCCGTTTGAGGGCGGACGGGTCGCGGGACGAAGCGTAGCCTGACGGGGGCGCGATGAATCCGACCCTGGCGAGGAGACCTGCGGTGCGGATTCCGAGACTCGCGCATCGGTCGCGGGAGATGGCTCGTCCGGCACTGGCGCGACCGGGAGATCGGGCTCACTCGCCACGGGCTCTGGCGGTGGGGGTGAGACAGGTGGTGGGGGAGCGGGTGACTCGGACTTGGCTTGTGTCGCACTCGGTCCCTGATGGTCAGGGGACATTGCAACCGGCTCGGTTCGCTTCGGCAGCACCGGCTGAGGCGAGATGATCTCTGGAGGTGGCGTGGACTTCCCGCTCGGCGGTGCGGGGGCAGGCCTCGCAGGCACCGAAGAAATCGGACGAGTGCGAGGGATCTCGATGCGTGGGATTGCAGGGCGCGGCGTGTCCGCTCTCGATATCGATGACTTCGGCACCGGCCCGCCCGGAATCGGAATCTTGGAACCGGGCCGACTTCCCATTCCGGATGCGGGCTTCGACTGGGATGCTGAAGGTGGAGGAGCGGGCGGGGCGGTCGCCGCTTTGGGAGGCGTGGGCGTCGACGCTGGTGCTGGCTCTAGGGATTCCTTGGCTCGGGTATCGGGACTGGTCGCCGGGATCGACTCGGGCTTTGCCTCACTCGTCTTTGTCGGCTGGGCCGCATTCGACGCGGCGGCAGGCGGCGAGCTGTAGGGATTCGCGACCGACTCGGCCACAACCTCGATGAGCAGATCCGCGAACTCGATCCAGTCGCCTTCGCCGATCATCTCTACGCCCGAGGTCGGACGTCCATTCAACTTTGTGGAGCTTGCAGAGGAAGCATCCTCTACACACAGCGTTTCCGGGTCGAGAAGTCGGAACACGCACTGCTTGGGTTCAACGCCGGGGTTCTGGAGTCGCAGTTCCACGCCCGGGTCTGACCCGAGAGCGAGCGTGGCCTCAGGACCCGAAAATCGCAAGGTGAGCCGATCGGCCTTGCCGGTGGAGTCAGAGAGTTGGAGGGTGAAGATCTTCGGCACGGACTCATTCCCCGGGTCGCCAATTATCAACCTGAATATATCTGTTCTGAGGGCGACGGGCCTGTGGAATCGTTTGGAGTTAGACTGGGATCGGCAGAATCCACGGGTGAACACACCAGGGAGTAGACAGAATGTCCGGTATGCGCGGCGGTATGGGGTTCGATATGGGATTCAGGTCCTCCGGGGGAGGCGACCACCGTCCCGATGACAGGGAGAGGCCGCTGAGGGTTCTCCTCCTCGGGGACTTTGGATCGGGGAAGCAGTCCGCGGTCGCAATTCAACCGGCAGAGATCGACCAGGCCATCTCGCGTCTGGGAATCGAGCTGGAGTTCGAGTGGGAGGGGGAGCGGCGAAATCTGCGCGTGCGATCCATCGATGATTTCCATCCCGACTCCATCACGGAGCAACTGCCCTGGATGAGCCGGCTCATCGGGCTTCGGAAGCGAATCAAGGATCCCGCGAACACGGTTGAGGCCATCGCCGAAGCCAAGGGGCTCGGGCTGCTCGCGAGCGAAGCACCCTCGGATGAGCCGCCAGCACCACAGCAGCCGGATCAAGCCCAAACTGATACCGGAGGCAACGACCTCGCGGCCTTGCTCGGCAAGTCCACCAATGCTGGATCAAAGCCAGCCGCGCCTCAGGGCGTCGATATCCAGTCGTTTATCCAGAAGATTGTGGGCAGCGGCCCGGGCGGCAGTGCCGGCGCGGGGGCAGAAGCGGCCGATGCCATCCGATCCATCGATCGTCGTCTCACAACGATGATGAAAGCCGTGCTGCGCAGCCCGCGATTCGCTCGGGTGGAATCTGCATGGAGAGCCCTCCACAACGTGCTGAGCAACGCGTGGAGCGAGGATGAAGTCGGGTACGAAGTGCTCTCCGCAGATGCATCGCGTCTCGAGCAACTGCTGAGCACCGATCTTTCCGTGATTCAGTCGACGCTCGCAGGGGATGACGCGGAATCGGCCGGACCCGTCGATGTGATCCTGCTTGTCGAGCCCTTGCGTGCCTCCGAATCAGATCTGAACACCGTTCATGCCCTCTCACGTCTCGCCGCCACGGTCAACGCGACGCTGCTTCTGAGCGTGGACGCTGCGTTTGTAGGATGCCCCGGATTCGCGATCGAAACCGACCCGGCAAGATGGAGCAGCCCGAAGCAGCAACCCTGGTGGGAGTCATGGAATCGACTCAAGACCTCGCCGGAATCTTCGCGGCTCGCTGCGGCGATGCCCCGATGGCTCGCGAGGAGACCATACGGCCTTTGGTCTGATCCGATCGACCGATTCACGTTCGAGGAACTCGACGCACACGAACGCGGGAACGCCGCGGGACATGCCGAGATGTGCTGGGCCGGGGGTGCGTGGCTCCTCCTCCGGCTCATTGTCGAGGGGTGGATCGAGAATGGTGATGCGATGCAACTCGGCTCTCCCTGCGTGGTCGGCGACCTTCCGCACACTTCGTGGAAAGACGCCGCTGGAAGCCACGCGCTGCCCTGTGCGGAGTGCTTCCTCGCCGAACGAGCTCTGGAAGCGATCTCCGATGGAGGGCTCGTGCCGATCGCTTCAATGAAGGGGCGAGACGCCGTCGTGCTCGGTCCGATCCAGAATCTTGCCGGCGGCGATCTCCGGGGCCGATGGGGCTGAACGAGAGATTCCGGGGGGGATGATTGCCGTTCGGGGGGGAAACCGGCTATCTTTCTCCCCCGAGCGTGCCGAAATGGATGCTCGGGACCTCTGGTTTGTCTTGGGCGTGTGCCGGAGTGGTCAAACGGGGCGGATTGTAAATCCGCTGGCTTATGCCTACGGGGGTTCGAATCCCTCCGCGCCCACTTCACCGTTGAAGCCCCGGGAATCATCCCGGGGCTTCTTTGGTTATCGGGCCACACGCCGCGTCAGGGTCGGACCATGCCGCCCCGCTCGACCCGGCGGACCGGGAACATCCTGAGTTGAGATGGATGGGGCCTCCACGATGTCCGATCACCCCGATTGCGCCCGATGTTCGGGCTGAGGGGTTCTCGGACATGCCCAAGAAACTGGTACTTGCCGACACCACATTCATGCGTCTCGCCAGCCGCGGGCTCTCCGTGGGCGAACGCGACGTCGCCGGCGTCGGACTCGCCATGCTCGGCGTGGTCGCCGGTGTGACGGTCGCAGCGGCAGCCATCGCCACGATGGAGATCGACCGCCTCGATCGCGTCCGCGCGATCGACAGGGTCGACGCTGCGGGCCAGACGCTCGCGAGTGCCGCGGAAGAACTGATCGAGCAAGGCCGGCTCAGCGCGTTGCGACGGCTGGTCGCTGAGAGCGTCTCAAGCGGTCGGCTCGGATCCTGCCAACTCCTGATCGGCGACGGTCAGGTCGTCGCGTCGAGCGACCCCGGTGAGATCACGGTCGTGGAGCTTCCGGATTCATGGCCTTCGGAGAGCGTTGCCAGCATGGCGGACTCGCGGTCGTTCCCCGTGATCGTGCCCGGTCGTGGCGCGCTCACACTCGTCGCCACCTCGCCGCGCGGGAACGCCGAGGGCTTTCTCTTCAGCAACGCATCGTGGATCGAGGCCGCTTCGGGTATCGGACTCGCGGGAGCCGCGGGTGCCGCGGTTCTGTGGACGCTCTACCGGGGCATCCGGCGCAGGGTCTCGAGACAAGGCGTGATCTGCGATGCCGTGCTCGCGCTCGGGCGTGGCGAGACCAGCACTGAGGCCGTGCGTCTCTCTTCTGCGTTTGGAGAGGTGGCAGAGGCATGGGGGAGAGTGCTCGACCAGCGTGCCGAGTGGGAAGTGCGTAAAGACGCGGAGGCGGTTGTTGCCACAACCAGCACTCGCAGAGGAGGAGGCGCCACCGCGGAGGTCTCTTCGGGCGCACTCGACGCCATGTGGCAGGGCATTGTTCTTGTTGGTGAGGATATGAACGCGACCTACGCGAACGGCGCGGCCGGCTTGCTCCTCGAAGCACCCCGGGAGCAGGTGGTCGGAAGCTCGATCGAGGGACGCTTCGCAAGCCCAGAGATCGACGACGCCATTCGAGCGGCCATCACCGGGAGCGCACGTCGTCGCGCCTCATTCGAGGTGCGGAAGTCCGAGGGACGCACAATCCTCCGCGTCTCTGTCAGGCCAATCCGTCGTGAAGATGGCGCAGCAGCGCTCGTCATGATCGAGGATGTCACGCAGCAGCGCGCTGCAGAGGATGCCCGACACTCGTTCGTCGCCCAAGCGGCACACGAGCTGCGGACGCCGCTCACGAACATCCGGCTCTATGTGGAGCAGGCGATCGACGCATCCGAAGAGGATCGCGAGGTGAGGTCGGAGGCATTGAACGTCATCAACAACGAATCGCAGCGACTCGAACGACTGGTCCAGGACATGCTCAGCGTGGCGGAGATCGAGTCCGGCTCGATGTCCATACAGACCGGTGATGTCCGACTCTCACAACTCCTCGACGATGTCTCTCGCGACTATGTCGCCCAGGCGAAGGACAAGCACATTGCCTTGAAATTCGAGCTGCCGCCCAAGCTCCCGGTCATCAAGGGAGATCGCGACAAGCTCTCGCTTGCGATCCACAACATTGTTGCCAACGCCCTCAAGTACACGCCTGAGGGGGGCTCGGTCGCGGTCAAGGTGGCGTGGGAGCAGGATGAGGTTCGCATCGCTGTCGAGGACACCGGCATCGGCATCAAGCAGGAGGAGCAGGGCCTGATCTTCGACAAGTTCTACCGAGCCAAGGACACTCGCATCGCGAACATCACGGGCACCGGCCTCGGGCTCACGCTCGCTCGCGACGTCGTAAGACTGCACGGGGGCGACATCGGGCTCAAGTCAGAGGACAACAAGGGCAGCACGTTCACCATCACGCTCCCGGCCAGAGCGGCGGCATGATCGGAGGAGCACACGTATGAAGATCGATGAACAAGCCCACGGCGCAGTCACGGTCATCAGGCCGCGTGGACCGATCGCGCAGCAGGATGCCGGAGTGTTCGCCGCCGCGGTGCGCGGCGCATCACAGCGCACACTCGGGCGCCTCATCATCGACGCATCAGACGTGCCGTTCCTTGACTCCAAAGGGCTCGAAGCCATCCTGGATCTCGCCGAGGAGCTCGCTGACATGGGCCAGTCGCTGCGAGTGTGCGGCGTCTGCGAGACGGTTCGTGAGGCGTTGGATCTGACCGAGATCCTCGATTCCCTCGAACAGTTCGAGGATGTGTCGAGCGCAGTCAGGAGCTTCCTGTGAGCGAAGGCGGCTCCAAGCCAAGAGTCGGCGAACTCCTCGTCGCGGACGGCGCGATCACGGAGAGCCAGCTCACCCGCGCCCTTACCGAGCAACGCAGCAGCGGCCAGATGCTCGGGGAGATGCTCGTCACACAGGGCGTGATCTCTCAGCAGACACTCGTCAGGGCGCTCTCAAAGTGCCTCGGCACTCGGTGCGTGACCCTTCGCCACGGCCTGATCGACCCCACATTGTTGTCGCTCGTCGGTGAGGAAGAGGCCGAACGCCTCCACGCGATTCCCATGTTCAAGGTTCGCGACACACTGACGGTCGCGATGGCCGAGCCGCAGAGTCTGCCGACGATCGACCGTCTGCGGCAACTGACCAAGTGCCGCAAGATCCGGCCCGTTCTGGCCCTTGAAGCGAACATTCGCGAGTATGTCAAGAAATACGCGGGCGGCAACGTCGATGTCGATGCGTTCCTGACGTCGCTCGCCGAGCAGGATGTTGAGGTTGTCGAGCGAGAGACCGTAGACGAAGGACCAGCGACCGATCTCGACAAGCTCGTCGCCGGGAGCCCGATCGTCAACCTTGTGAACGTGGCGTTGCTCACCGCCGTCAAGGATCGCGGGAGCGACATCCACATCGAGCCCGACAAGCGGGGCACCCGCATCCGCTACCGCAAGGATGGCATGCTCAGAGACCTGATGAAGCCGCCTCAGGGCATGCACGCTGCCATCGTCTCTCGAGTCAAGGTCATTGGTCGTATGGATATCGCTGAGAAGCGCCTGCCCCAGGAGGGGCGCGTGCGGATCGTTGCTGAGGGACGCGAGATCGATCTCCGCGTCTCGAGCATGCCGACGCTTCTCGGCGAGAAGATCGTCATCCGTATCCTCGACAAGCAGAATCTGAAGGTGAAACTCGAAGAGCTCGGGTTCGATCCCGACGCCATGAAGCGGTTCAAGGGCGTGCTGAAACAGCCCCACGGGCTCGTGCTCGTCACCGGCCCGACGGGATCGGGCAAGACCACGACGCTCTACTCGGCACTCGACCTGCTGCGTTCGCCCGAAGTCAACATCCTCACGGTTGAGGATCCCGTCGAGTATCAGCTCGACGGCGTCAACCAGATCCAGGTGCAGGACCAGATCGGCCTCGGCTTCGCGAGAGCGTTGCGGAGCATCCTCCGGCAGGATCCCGACATCATCATGGTCGGCGAGATCAGAGACGAAGAGACCGCGCGGGTCGCGGTCCAGGCCGCGCTCACCGGGCACGGTGTGCTCGCGACGCTCCACACCAACGACGCCGTCGGCGCGGTCGCCCGCCTGCTCGACATGCATGTTGAGCCGTACCTGCTCTCCAGCGCGCTGAACGGCGTCGTCGCCCAGCGCCTCGCACGCACGATCTGTGCCGCGTGCCGCACGAAGTACTACCCGACGCCGGAGGTCCTCGCGGATGCGGGCCTTGCATCGATGGTCGGTCGCCCCTTCCAGAAGGGTGGAGGTTGCCCCCAGTGCCACGACAGCGGCTTCCAGGGGCGCCTCGGCGTGTACGAGGTTGTCGAGATCACCGAGCAGATGCGTCGCCTTGTCCATAATCGTGCCAGCAGCCAGATGCTCAGAGAGCAGGCGGCACGCGACGGCGCGATGTCGCTGAGGCAGTCCGGCGTCCAACTCGCTCTTGCGGGCAAGACGAGTCTTGAAGAGGTCCTCCGAGTCACGCGTACCGACGATGCGGACTCAGAAACGCCTCTTTCTGCTGCTGGCGCGCCGAAGAAGGAGGCCGCATGAAGCTCCGCTACGAGGGCTTTGACTCCTCCGGCAAGCCGGTACAGGGCTCGATCGACGCTCCCGACGCGAGGGACGCAGGCGAACGCCTGCGCCGCCAGGGCATCTTCGTTACATCCGTCAGCGTCGAGCAGGCCAAGTCGGCGTCTCACTCCGCGACCGGCCACCGCACGCGCGGCAAGGCGCCGAAGCGTCTTCAGAACGTCTCCATGTTCACACGTCAGCTCTCGATGCTCTGCTCCGCGGGCACACCGATCACCCAGGCGCTCGGGGCCCTTGAGCGTCAGACAAAGGATGCCTCATGGCGAGAGGCGATCGGCGCGGTGCGGGGCAGGGTCGAAGAGGGGGCGTCGCTCGCGCAGGCCATGGAATCACGCCCGGCACACTTCGACAATGTGACACGCAGTCTGATCGGAGCGGGAGAAGCGGGCGGGCAGTTGCCGGCCATGCTCCAGCGTCTTGCCGCTCTCTCCAGGCAGCAACTGCACGTCCGCCACACCGTGCTCGGAGCCCTCACATACCCGAGCGTGCTCCTCGTGATCGCGGTCAACGTCATCGTGCTCATGCTCATCTTCGTCCTCCCCCGTTTCGCCGAGATGTTCGAGTCGCTCGACGCCCCGCTCCCGCCGACAACCGCGATGCTCATGGCCGCGAGTGAGTTCATCCGGTCGCAGTGGCCCTGGGTCGTGGGCGGCATCGTCGCCGCCATCGGTGGCAGCATCGCGTTCCTGAAATCAAGTGCCGGCAAGACCGCCATCGATACCGCGATCATCCGTGCGCCCCGTGTCGGTGTGATCACGCGCAACGTGCTCACAGCACGCATGATCCGGCTCATGGGCGTTCTGGTTGAGGCAAGGATCCCACTCGTTGAAGCGATCGATCTCTGCCGCGCCGCAGCCGGCAATATCCACTTCGAGAACCTCCTGATGCGGGCCAGCGACGCCGTCACAAAGGGGGAGTCGATGAGCGAGTCTCTCGCCGAGGGCGACCTGCTGCCGCCGAACGTGTGCGAAGCGGTCCGCAATGGCGAGGCCTCGGGACAGATCGGCACCGTCATGCTCGGAATGGCCGACTTCATGGATGAGGACAACGAGGTCACGCTCCGGGCACTCTCCAGCATCATCGAACCGGTCATCCTCGTTGTTCTTGGCGCGGTTGTCGGTTTCGTCGCCCTCTCCATGTTTCTGCCGCTCTTCGACCTCACCGCGATGACCCAGCCGGGAGGCCCGAAATGACACGATCACAGCCATCCATCGGAATCGATATCGGCTCAAAGGCGTCAAAGTGCGTGGCCATTGATCCGCACGACGGAACCATCATCGCCCGAGTGATCGTGCCGCGCATCACGACGGCGGACTCGCTCGGTCGAGACGAGATCGTGCGTATGACCTCTATTCTGAGGCGCAGGAACGTATGGACTGGCCGCGTCGTGCTCGGGGCCCCACCGGCGATCGCGACATCCTCGACACTCGAGCTCCCTCCACGATCTTCTGGTGCGCCCATAGACCGTCTCGTCGCGGTCGAACTCGCCCGGCTCATGCGCTGCGAGATCGCATCGATCGAGGCGGTCTCGTGGGAGATCCCGGTCGGAGGCAAGGCGACCCATAACTGCGCAATGATGGCCGTTGCCTGCCAGAAAGAGAAAGCCGTCGCTATCGCGGACTGGTTCGACGACTGCGGCTTCCCCATCGAAGCCATCGAACCCGCCTGCATCGCCATCACACGCATCGCAAGCCGCGAACAAGCCGCCCCGGCCTTTGTCACCGTCGATCTGGGCGCCACCAGCGGCCGGGTCTGCGTCGTCTCAGGCGGCATCGTCATGCTCGAACGCGAACTCGGCGAACTCGGCATGGCCGATCGTCTCGGATGCGCCGCTGCTCCCCTCGGGATCACTCCTGAGTCGCTCTGGTCACAGGTGCGAGCATGCGACAGCGAGCCCAGGCCATCCACCAGAACCGCCGGTGAGCAAGCCAGACAGTTTGTTTCACGCCTCGCATACGACGTCGTCGAGGCCGTGAAAGAATCCATCAGTTATGTCCGAATGAAGGGCGGCACTGCAAAGCCGCAGTCGATCGTGCTCGTCGGCTGGGGCAGCGACACAGCGGGGCTCGCTCCAGAGATCCAGGCCGAGATCGAGCTGCCCGTCACAGTCGCCGGGTCGAGCGTTGGAAGCGGCGCGATGGCTCTGGCTTACGGGCTGTCGCTCCGCGCTACCGAGGAGACTACGTCGTGACGATCAGAGTCAATCTTCTTCCGACGTCGGTGCTCGCGGCACGCAGCCGCCGCAATGCCGCCTGCGGCTGGGGCGTACTCTGTGTTGTCGCGTTGATCTCCTCCGGCGCATGGGCCATCAAGTGCCGCTCGCAGGTCGGCGACGGCGGGCGCGAACTCACGCGGCTGCTCGGAGAACGAAGCCGGAGCGTTGAGTCCTTCAAGCTGCAGATCTCGAAGTCCGCGTTCGCTATGACAAGTGTCCAGCGCGAACTCGCCGTGTCAGAACGAATCCGCTCGAACCCGGAGTGGAGCCGGCTCATCTCGCTCCTCGGGCGATACGTCGGCGACGGGGCGGTTGTCGAGTCCTGTCGCCTCACCGAAGCCGCGATGCCTGCTGCATCCCGTACCACCACCCCTCCGGCGAGCACTCCCGGCGCACAACCCGCGAAGAATGACCAGCCGGCACACCCCGGTTACATCCTCAGTCTCTCCGGCGCAGCGAAGGATCAGGATCGGGTCTCCGCGATCGTGCTCGCCATGGAAGAGTCGGGGCTCTTCACACAGACAACGCTCGTTCACATGCGCCGTCGCTCGCTCCTTCGCGGCGAGGCCATTGGCTTTGAGATCCGTGCCGAACTCGCCTCGGTCGTGGAGGTGGCGCCATGAGATCTGCAACACTCCTCGCTTCGATCAGGCGCGCCGCCATTGTGCATGCAGCGGGCCTGGCCGCGCTCGCCTCGATCATCGCCGCCGGCTACTTCCTCGGCGTGAAACCCGTCGAGGGGATCCGCGAACGCCAGTCGATGCTCCGTGTTGCGCTCCGTGCACGATCGGAAGACGAGGCCGAGATCCGGCGGAAAGCACGCGATGCCGAGGCCGCTCTACGCCAGGCCGAGGAATCCCTGCGACTGAGCGGCGTCTCTCTCCAGCCCACGTCTCATCTCAACACCAAGATCCGCGACATCGCCGCCCTCGCCGCAGAGCACAACATCGAGGTCGATGCGCTCAACGCGCAGCCGCCCATCAGCGACCCCCAATTTCTCCGCGTGCCAGTGCGTCTTGCGGGGCGAGCCGCGGCACAGAATGTTTCCGAGTTCATGCGATCGATCAACGATCGCTTCTCGGACGTCGCGGTGCGATCATTCGATCTTCGCGCCGATCTCACCACCGGAGGTGGGTGGTCGACCGTACAACTGGAGATCGATTGGTACGCCGCAAAGTCGGAACGCGACAAAGAAAATCCAGCCAAATGACTTGCACGCCTCGCTGCTGTTTCGCCAAATTGGGGCATGAAGCTCACGCGGGAACGGAAAGTCTATCTCATGCTGCTCGTGCTCGGTGGAGGGGTCCTCGGCATGGACCAGCTCATCGGCGGCCCGAGCGCGGCAAGCGCGTCGCACTCGCCTGCAGACGCCCAGCAGGCACCCGCCGCGGCACTCGCCGGCTCAACCGCCCAGCCGTTGCGTGTTCCCCTGCACCAGCGTTTGCTCCAACTCGATCAGGATTCCGGTGCATCGCTCGGTGTGCAGATCTTCGATATCGATCCGATTTGGCGGGCCGAGCTCGCGCCGCAGGAAGTCGCCCGCACTGATTCAAGCCCAGCCAGCGTGATCGCGCCCCAGGTCATCCTGCCGAAGGTCTCAATGGTCGTTCAGGACGCGAAGGGCGGCTTTGCGATGATGGACGGCAAGCCCGTTCGTGTCGGTGAGGCGACGACGAGCGGTGCCGTCCTCGTGAGCGTCGAGAGCGGATCAGTCACGGTAGAGGTCTCTGGCACGCTGCACACTATCGTCGTTGCCCGATAACACAACTCGTCCGGAACTTACCCGCCCGCACGGCCACAGTACTGAAGTCTGTCCCGGATCGCTCCGATACTCCAACTGCCCGAGGAGGAAGGGCATACAAACGGAGACACACCCATGTTGGCGATGAATCAGGCCCGTCGTGCATTCAGTCTCATCGAGCTCGTGATCGTAGTTGTCATCCTCGGGATCATCGGGGCAATCGCGATTCCTCGCATGAGCCGCGGTGCCGAGGGCGCTGCCGACTCATCGCTCGTCGCGGACCTTGCGGTCCTCCGCAACGCGATTGATCTCTACCACGCCGAGCACGGGGGCATCTATCCGCCCGCCGCCAGCATCGAGAACGCGCTCACGCAGTACTCAAACGTTGCCGGCGACAGCTTCGGCGCCAAGTCGGCTGAGCGGATCTACGGCCCCTATCTCCGCAAGGTCCCGACCCTCAAGGTCGGCAGCAAGAAGGGCAACACCGCGATCACCGCGACCGATGGCGACGCGACCGGCGCGTGGGTATATAACGAGACCACCGGCCATATCCACGCCAACCTGGTCGTCGGCGAGGTCGATGCACGGGGCGTCGCGTACCGCGACTATTGATCCGACACGACCTACGACGGGCCGACCGAACATGCCCGACACACGCACCACCACAGCCCGGCCTTGTTGTCCGAACCCCTCGCTCCGCGATGGGAAAGAGACAACAGGGCCGGGTTCTTGTATCCGGCGATGCTTCTCTCTCTTCGAACTGCTCATCGTGCTGGCGATCATCGGCACCGCGTCCGCTCTCGCCGTGCCCCGCATGATGACGTCGGAATCGATCTGGCGACTCCAGGGAGCATCCCAGCGAGTCGCGGCCGATCTCGCAGAGGCCCGAGCCCACGCGATTGCATCCAGCGCGAGCGTTAAGGTGATCTACACTCGAAATGGGTACATCATCAGAGACGCTGCCAACCAGATCGTTCGAGAAGTCCGGCTCACACAGAGGCCTTACGACGTGGAGGTCTCGCTCGTATCCTTCGCCGCGGGCGAGGTTTCATTCAACGGACACGGTGTCGGCTCGGCCGATGGGGTGGTCACACTCGCCACAGACGGGCTGCTCTGCCGCATTGCCCTCAACGCGATCTCGGGCTCGGTCAAGATCGGTGACATCGAGACGGAGTCCGAGATCCGCATGGGCGGCGGGGGGGGGGGGCGATGATCCGTACTCATCGAGACGTCAGAATCAGCCGCGCCTTCACGCTCATCGAGGTCGCGCTTGCGACCACGATCATCGCGATCGTCGGCGCGACCGTCTCTTCAGTGATCATGGTCGCTGCGAGATCGTCTCCCCGAAGCGACAGCGGGTCGGCGACATCGGTCGCGATCGCAGATCTCATGGCTCAGATGGCCCTGGACATCAGCCACGCACGCGAGATCCTCGCTCTCGATGACGACTTCATCTCCGTCGTCAGCACCGATCTCGATGGCGATACGGTTGCGGACGAGATCGCCTACGCGTTCGACGAGAATGATGGAGGAAGTCTTCTCCGGCTTGCGGCAGGCACGCTCTCCGTCGCCTACAGCGGCATTCTCGACGCGGAGTTCGATGAGATTGCGAGCCAGATCAGCGACAATGGGCAATCGATCGAGATTGTCAGATCGATCACGTTCACCATGCGAACATCCGACGGCGTGCACCACCGGCGCACGTTCCGATGCCTTGCACTTCCCGTCGCACCGTAACAGGAGGCCCCGCTCATGCCCACTCGCAGGGGCTTCAGTCTGGTGGAAGCCATGCTCGCGCTGGTCCTCGCGTCAGGCGCGTTGCTCGCGGCACTCAGCGTCGTCGGCGCTGCGGCACGCGCGGAAGCCCACGCCACAACTCGGGCGACCGGAGACGCTCTCGTCGCCGAGGTCATGGCCGATGTTCTCGCAACCAACTTCGAGCAGCCGGGCCTCATCGGCTCGTTCGGTCGCAATGCCTCTGAGAGCTCCGTCACCTCCAGATCCGGCTTCAACGATGTCGATGACTTCCACAACTGGACTGAGACCCCGCCACTCGACTACGACGGGTCCGTTCGCGATGATCTCGTCGGATGGCAGGTCGGCATACGAGTCGAGCGCGTGAGTCTCGCGAACCCCAACGGCGTCGTCGTCTCATACGACTCGCGGGTGAAACGAGTCACCGTCACTGCTTCCTACAAAGGCAAGGTCGTCGCCAGCCAGACGGCTATCCGAACCGGCGCGTGGGACGATGCAAGAACCGGTATCTTCACAGCCGCCGCACCCGTCGGCGTCACAAGCGACGGCGTGCTTGTCGATATCGTGGACTCCACCGGCAACGCGATCACGGGCTTGACCGGTGTCGTGGGCGGCACGGTAAGTGCCCTCGGCGGACTCCTGGGGGGATGAGCATGGACTCATACAACCAACGCCGCGCCACCGCGTACCTGCTCGTGCTCGTCGCCGTGCTCGTGACGGTATCGATCGGCGTGACGGGCACGATGGTCCACAAGGTCCGGCGCGACCGCCTCTCGCGAGCGTGGGAGATCGAACGCGCCCACCAGATCGCGCAGGCGGGGCTGGAACTCTCCGTCGCGTATCTCCAGTCCGATCAATCGTGGAGAACACTCCGTGGCCTCGGCGTCTGGATGAATGACGCTCCGCTGCTGGATGGAACTGTCACCGTCACCGCGAGCGACCCCGACGGCAGCGCGACCGATGACCCCGAAGACGACATCACCTTGATCAGCGAGGCCCGGTTCGGCAAGGCGAGGCAGGTCATCACCGCCACGTTCACGCCGGTACCCGTGGCGATGGACTCACTCAACTACAGCGCCTCGGCCGGAGACGCGATCGGCTTCAATGGAACGCTCAACGCGACCGAGGCCGTCGCCGCGAACGGCGCGTCAACCGCGCTGTTCGCAAATGTCTACGCCCGTGTGTACGCCGGGTCGACGATCTCTGGATCGACGTACAGACGCGCGATCTATCCGACCTCCGGCACGCGACAGCACCCCGACCCCGCCACAGTCTTCGACTGGTACGCTGCAAATGGAACCACGATCAGTTTCGCTTCACTCCCCTCCGGAATCCTCGAACGGGTGGTTCTCGCGCCGAACCACAATCCGTTCGGCGCGACCAATCCTCTCGGGATCTACGTGATCGACTGCGCCGGAGCCAACATACGCATCCGGAACTGCCGAATCGAGGGCACACTCGTGCTCCTGAACTCGGGCACGTCGTCAAAGGTAGATCAGTCTGTGAACTGGAAGCCAGCCGAAGGCCG
Source organism: Phycisphaeraceae bacterium (assembly GCA_019454185.1). Lineage (NCBI taxonomy): Bacteria > Pseudomonadati > Planctomycetota > Phycisphaerae > Phycisphaerales > Phycisphaeraceae > Phycisphaeraceae bacterium. Next base: position 1,227,139 of record CP075368.1, on the reverse strand, counting down.
CATGCCTGCACTCCTGGTCAAGGGGCGAATCGCGATCGAGCTCACGACGACCGCACTCTCCGAGGTCACCCACAACACCAACTTCAATCCCAGCACCGCGCCATACAACGGACAGTCCGACAACGACAGGGTGGACACATATCCCTCGCAACTGCACGGTCTCGTCTACGCCTCGGACGACATCGCGGCACGTGAGAACTCAGCCGTCACCGGGCCGCTGATCGCGGCCGACGATATCGCCTTCGCCGGAACCGTCAACATCACGTTCGATGGGAGTTACGCCACCCTGCCGGCTCGTGGCTTCATAAGCCGCTACAACATGCGGCTGAAAGCCGATACGCTCGCCCGCGTTGTCGGCGACTAATGATCTCAATGGGCCCGGAGGGGGTCGAACCCTCACGCCCCGTAAGGGGCGGGGGATTTTAAGTCCCCTGCGTCTGCCGATTCCGCCACGGGCCCCGCGTGTTTGCGAGTGCTTATCTCTCGCGCGATGGATGCTCGCGTGTAGTCGCCTTGCCACGCGCACTATCGAGACGCCTCCGCATCGCTTCGGCCCATGCATCGATGGCATCCATCGCATCCTCGAATTCGGCGAATGTATCCAACTCGAACTGATCGCCCTTCCGCGGCTCAATGAGCGCCGCAATCTGCGTCCCGCGATCATCCAGAATCTCGCTCTCGATGGTCGCGCCACCCAGACCAGCGCCGGTGATCTTGCTCGCCGGATGCAGATTCAGGAGCGTCGCCGGCTTCTTCACCTCGGTGATCGCGACACGCAGCCGCCCAACCCCTTCACCCGGGCCATCCGCGATTCGATACTCCGACGCGAACGACTTCGCAAGAGCCACTCTGACGTGATCAGTGAGCTCCTGCGCACTCTTCTCGGAGATCGGGGAGCCATCCGGCGTCGTGCTGACCATCAGCCGCACCTCTTCGATGTACAACGAATCGAGAGTGGCAAGGGCCTCCGCATCGATCCGCGCAAACTCCGCATCGCTCACACGAACCAGATCGTCGTAGTTCGAAAGGAAGCCGGACTGTGTCTTTCCCGGCCTGTTCGCGCAGCCGCACACCAGAGATCCAGCCATCACAAGCACCGCAGCCAGACACAACAATCGCATCACGCGTCCTTCCTTCTCGTGCGGCCGGATCGCCGCGTCTCCGATGCACCCTTCCGAGCGGCTTTCGCCCTCCGCGCCTTCGCAACCAGCGGAGTAGCCGTCTCCGCCCGACCCTCGGCACACGTGCCGCACAGGCCGAACAACGTCAACTCATGCCCCTCAAGGACGAACCCGCGCGGCACATGCGCATCGATGTTCCCCGGGCACCCATGAACCTCAAACACCTTATGGCACGCCTTGCACAAGAAATGGTGATGGTGGTCTTTGCCCGCGATCTCGAACCGTGGGGACTTCCCGGGAATCTCGACACAGGCGATCGCCCCCGACGCGACCAGCGAGTCGATCGTGCGATAGACCGTGGCCAGACCCAGTCCCGGAACCTCTGTCCTCGCGAGAGTCAGCACCTCCGCCGCGCTGAGCGGGCGCCCCGATCTCTCGAGTGTCCGCAGTATCGCACCTCTCTGCCGTGTCGAACGCATCGCCAATGATAAGCGAAACCGGCACGCCGCGCAGGGAACTCGCCACCCGCACCGGCAAATGGCCCCGCTCGGATTCGAACCGAGGACCAAGCGATTATGAGTCGCCTGCTCTTACCGCTGAGCTACAGGGCCGAACGTCCGGTCCGGGCCTTCGCCCGGACCGGCCCGGTATTCTACTTCAACAGCAGCATCTCGCGATAGGTCGGGAGGGGCCAGAGATCCGCGCTTGTGCGTCTCTCCAGCTCGTCCGCAAGATCCCGAACCGCGTTCATGACCGGACGAACCTTGGTCTTGATGAAGTGGGCGTGCTTGACGGGATCGTCGTGGTGCTCCTCTGAAAGCAGCGACTCGAGAGAGATCGTCTGCGTCCGGAATCGACCGATGAGATCCGCGTAGATCTCGAGCATCTCACGCACACTCGTCGCCGGCACATCCGCGGCCTCGGTCGCCGTCACAGACTCGGCGAACTCGGTCTGCTGGCGGATCGCCGTCGGCAGCACCTGCGTCCGCGCGATCTGCGCGAGCGTCTCCGCCTCGATCGTCACCTGCTTCACAAACTTCTCGAGGAAGATGTGATAGCGGCTCTCCAGCTCGACCTTGCTCAGAATGCCGAACCGCTTCATCACGTCCACGGCCTTCTTCGACCGCATCGCGGGCAACGCCTCGACGGTGTCCTTGAGGTTCGGTAGACCGCGCTTCGCCGCCTCATCGTGCCATGCCTTCGAGTAGCCGTCCCCGTTGAAGATCACCCGCTTGTGCTGCCGAACCATCTTCTGGAGCAGCGTGCGGACGGCCTGCTGCAACCGGGCCTCGGTCGGGCGAGAGCCGACCGCCCGCTCCAGCTCAGAGGCCACATAGTCCAGCGACTCGGCAACAATCGCGTTCAACACCGTGATCGGCCACGCGATCGACGCCGAAGAACCGACCGCCCGGAACTCGAACTTGTTCCCCGTGAAGGCGAACGGCGATGTCCGGTTCCTGTCGCCGGAATGGCGGGGAATCTGCGGGAGCGTGTTCGCGCCCAGATCCAGTGTCCCGCCCTTGATCGTCTTCTTCGCCTTGCCGGACTCGACCTGCTCGATGATGTCCATCAGCATGTCCCCGAGGAAGATCGAGATAATCGCCGGCGGGGCCTCGTTCGCACCCAGTCGATGGTCGTTGTTCGCCGAAGCGATCGACGCTCGGAGCATGTCCGCGTGCATGTCAACCGCTCGGATCATGGCGCAAAGGAAGACGAGGAACTGCATGTTCGTGTGCGTGTCGTCGCGAGGATCGAGGAGATTCACCCCCGTATCCGTGGCCAGCGACCAGTTCACGTGCTTGCCCGAACCGTTCACGCCCGCGAACGGCTTCTCGTGCATCACGCACTGAAGGCCGTGGCGTGTCGCCACACGGCGCAGCGTCTCCATCACCAACATCTGGTGATCGCAGGCGATGTTCGCCGTTTCAAAGTGGCACGCGACCTCGAACTGGCCGGGCGCAACCTCGTTGTGCCTCGTCTTGACCGGCACCCCGACGCGCACAAGCTCGCGCTCGACCTCGGTCATGAACGACAGCGCGCGAACCGGGATCGACCCGAAATAGTGGTCCTCAAGCTGCTGCCCCTTCGGAGGCCTCGCGCCGACCAGTGTCCGATCGCACGAGAGCAGATCGGGCCGCTTGAAATACAGCTCGCGATCGATGAGGAAGTACTCCTGCTCCGCGCCGATCGTGGGGGTCACGCTCGTGACGCCGGTGTCAGTGCCGAAGATCTTGAGGATCCGCATCGCCTGCGCCGCAACCGCCTGCATCGAACGCAGCAGTGGGGTCTTCTTGTCGAGCGCCTCCCCGTTCCACGAAACAAACGCCGTCGGGATCACCAGCGTCACCGTCCCCGCGCTCCGCACCAGGAACACCGGGCTCGTGCAGTCCCACGCGGTGTAGCCACGCGCCTCGAACGTCGTGCGCAGCCCCCCCGAGGGGAAGCTCGACGCGTCCGGCTCGCCTTGCACCAGCATCGAGCCGGTGAACTCGCTGATCGCGCCGCCCCGCCCATCAGGCGAAAGGAACGCGTCGTGCTTCTCCGCCGTCTGGCCAGTCAGCGGCTGGAACCAGTGCGTGTAGTGCGTCGCCCCGCTCTCGATCGCCCAGTCACGCATCGCCGCAGCCACCACGTCCGCGAGACGCGCATCCAGCGGCTCGCCATGCGTGATCGTCCTCTGGATCCGCTTGAACACATCCTTCGGCAGCCGCTGCTGCATCACGCGATCAGTAAACACGTCGCTCGCATACAGCGATTCCACGGATCGCGCCGAGTGCTCCGCGCCCGCGTGCCCGTTCGATGAATGACCAGCCCGTCCGTGCGTCAAGACTCCGTGATCCATTCGATATCTCCTGCCCGCAGGGCACGACGCAGGATCCCGGTGATCAGCGAGCGCCACCGGCGGCCCGCACCGCCGACAGCGTCCGATCCAGCCCGGCAATCGCGGCACTCGCCCCGTGCGGGAACGCCGGATGGTATCCCGTCGAGCACGCACAAACGCACACGACGAACTCAAAACGATGCATATGTATGTGCATGCAAAGGATATTTATGCCGCTCAGATGCCGCGTTCAAGGCCGCTCGCGAACTCCCGCACCAGGCGCTCGCACGCCATCTCAACAGACTCACCCGCCGACTCAATCTCCGCAAGCCGCCGAACAATCGCACTCCCCACGATCACACCATCGGCATGACGCGACACCTCGCGCACATGGTCGGCGGTGCTCACGCCAAACCCACACACCACGGGCGTCGGCGTCGCCCGACGCACCGCGCCGACAACGCCTCCCACACTGGGCGCATCGCTCCGTTCGCCGGTCAGTCCCGCTCGCGCCAGCACATACACAAAGCCCGTGCACGCCTGAGCGATCTGCGCCAGCCGCTCGGGCCTGGTCGTCGGTGACACCAGGAGCGACACCGCGACACCCGCATCACGTGCCGCGCCGAGAAGCTGCTCGCTCTCCTCCAGAGGCGCGTCAGGGAAGATGAATCCATCGACCCCCGCCTCAGCTGCTTGACGAACAAACCGCTCGCTCCCCCCCAGTCGCGTGACGATCGAAACGCTCACCATCACGACGATCGCGGCACGGATCTCTGCACGAACGCCGGCGATCTGTTCGAAGACCGTCGCCGGTGTCATCCCCCGCTGCAAGGCACGATGCATCGCCGCCGCGATCACCGGACCATCCGCGATCGGATCAGAGAACGGAATCCCGACCTCGATCACGGACGCGCCGCCACGCTCGCATCCCCTCAACACACCGGGCAGCGAATCCACGCTGGGATCGCCAGCCACAAGAAATGGCATGATCGCCTTCTGGTTCGACTCTCGAAGCCCCCGAAACACCTCAGCTACTCGGTTCATGGTGACACAGGGTAGTTTCATGGTGCCCAGATGCCAAACCGATCCCGACTAGACATCGACAACTTCCCCAGATTGCCTCTTGCAACCATCCTCTCTGATCCGGTATTCTCCCTACCTGACTCGTTTCTTGGGTTGCGCCCCCCTGGAGTGCATTCGTCCGATGAACCACGAAGCATCGACACATGACCGAAGGGGTGGCCTGCTCGGAGGGTTTCGTACCTGCTGATGGGTCAGTTCAGAACAAGAAGGGGTAGAAAGCATGAGATTGCGGAATCTGACATTGTGCGGCATCGCCGCGCTCGCGTGCGGCACGGCACTCGGGCTCAACCCAACGCCGAATGCGGGCGTTCAGCCCGTCGCCGAGGTCGCCCGGGGCGACGCCTTTGATCTTGAGACAATCTTTGTCCGCTGGGCACCCGGAGCACCCGCGGAACTCCGGCAGATGGCAGTCGCCGCTGCTGGCGCGACCCTCGTTGCCGCGGACCACGCAAGAGACGTCTGGCAGATCCGCTCCAACGACCGCCAGCTCGCCGTCAATACCCTGCGCAACCTCGGCCCCGGCGTCATCCAGACCGCGGAGCACGCAGAAGAGTTCCTGCGTGCCGAGTTCGGCCTGAGCGGATTCCAGATCTTCTCGGTAGAAGAGACATCGGCCCGCGCGAACACGGTTCAGATTCCCCTCATGCTCGATGGCCGCATCGAGTTGGCCGTGCTCGACCGAAGCAGCATGAGATCGCCCACATTCAAGGTGCTTGTCGATGATGGCTCGGGCGAGCTCCGCGAGGCACCCGCCCCGCCTGTTCTCACCTACCTCGGCGTGCTCGACGGCGTAGATGGCTCGATCATCTCCGCATCGCTCCACAACGGACTGACCGCGCAAGTCCGAATCGATGGGCCGTTCCCACGCGAATTCACTGTTCAGCCCCTTCGCGAGGTCTTCGCCGGTGCGCCCGATTCCGCCCATCTGGTCTACACCCCAGGGCAGGTCATCGATCAAGGACGCCTCTGCGGCGGCTCTCCACTGCACCATGAGATGGGGCCTGCCGTTGACGCTCTCGAAGCGCCCGATGGCAACAGCCGCGTCCGCAAAGAGTGTGAGATCGCCTTCGACACAGACTTCGAGTTCTACCAGTTGAATGGCAGCTCGATCCCCAACACGGTCGCAGACATCGAGGGCGTACTCAACAACGTGCGCATCACCTACGAGCGCGACTGCGACGTCACGTTCGTCATCACCACGATCATCGTCCGATCCAACTCCAGCGATCCCTACACCTCGACAAACGCCGAAACCATGCTGAACGAGTTCCGGAATCACTGGCTCGCGAGCCAGACCGGAGTCCACAGAGACATCGCCCACATGATGACCGGAAAGAACATCAACGGGGGCACCATCGGCATCGCCTGGCTGAGTGCCGTCTGCACAAACTTCGGCTTCGGGCTCTCGCAGTCGCGATTCTCCTCCAACACGAATCAGCGTCTCGCCCTCACCGCACACGAGATCGGCCACAACTTCAGTGCCGGCCACTGCGACGGGAACGGCGACTGCCACATCATGTGCAGCGGCCTCGGCGGCTGCAACGGGCTCGGCAATCCGCCCTTCTTCGGCTTGCAGGAACGCAACACCATCAACACATACGCGCAGGGCCGTGGCTGCCTCGCCACCGTCGGCAACACACCGCCTTCCATCAACATCATCTCTCCCTCGAACGGCGCAACCTTCACTCAGGGGAACGCCGTCAGTTTCGTCGCCGGAGCGACCGACGCCGAAGACGACAACAACGTGCTCTCTGCCTCTATCGTCTGGACGTCGAATCTCCAGGGCTCCCTCGGCGTCGGCTTCAGCATCTCCCGGTCGGATCTTGTCGTCGGCACACACACCATCACCGCCAGCGTGACCGACTCCGGCGGGCTCAACGCTTCTCAGAATCGCTCCATCACCATCAACCCGCTTATCACAATCCCCAATGCTCCCAGCGGTCAACTCGCATCAGAGACCACACCGGGCTCTGCGCTTCTCACGTGGACCGACAACTCGAACAACGAAACCTCGTTCACCGTCCAGCGCCAATTCAAGGTCGATGCGACTTGGACCGGCACAACAACCTTCGCGGGCGTGCCTGCCAACTCAACGTCGTACGCCAACACACCCGGCCAGGGCGTCTGGCGCTACCGCGTCCGCGCGAACAACAGCGCTGGCTCATCGGTCTATACCGCATGGGCCAATGCCCTCCCGCTCGGGCCGTCCTCTCCCGCCGTCGTTCGCGCCGGCAGCATCGTGACATTCTCATGGACCGACAACTCACTCTTTGAAGAAAACTTCGACGTTCAGCGTCAGCAGCGCGTCGGAACGACCTGGACGAACAACGTTGTGCTCGTCCAGCCCGCCAACGCCACCTCGTACGTTGAGTCCCCCGGATCCGGACAGTGGCGCTACCGCGTCCGCTCCAAGGTTCCCGGCAGATTCTCCGCGTACAGCGCGTGGGTGACCATCACCGTTCCATGATCCGTCTTGATCGAACCCATGGATGAACAGAGGGGGTGGCCGAGTGCCACCCCCTCTCTCTTTGCATCAATCGCTCTACGCCTTTCAGGCCGCGAAGCCATCGCGATCTACGCGATCACGTCTGGCAGTTGCTCCATCCCCTCTGTCAATACCCTCGGCCCATCCTCAGTGATCAGAACGTCGTGCTCATAGTGAACACTCATCGAGCCGTCACTCGTGAACACCGGCCACGCGTTCTTGTGCTGCACCACCCCGGACGTCCCCGCACCGATCATCGGCTCCACCGCGATCAGAGTGCCCGGGCGGCACGGCAGCTTGCCGTCCTCCCATGTCTCAGGGAACTGGACCAACACATTCGAGATATACGGCGGGCTGTGCAGCTTCCGCCCATATCCATGCCCCCCGAGCCCGCGCACAAGGAAGTACCCGCGCTCTCCCTCGACATACCCCTGCACCGCTCGCGCCCAGTCCTCGAACGTCTTCCCGGGACGCAACTGCGAGATCCCGCGCCGAAGCGACTCTTTCCCGCAATCCATCAACGCCCGCACCTCCGGGCGCGGCTCGCCGAACACATACGTCCATGCCGCATCGCCGATCCAACCGTTGTGCACCACACCGATGTCGAGCTTCAGCACGTCCCCATGCGTCAGCGGCCTCTCGAGATACCCCGCCGTGCCATGCACCACGCACTCATTCACGCTCAGGCAGGCGTGCGACGGAAAGGGCGGCGACCGCCCCGCTCGATAGTGCAGAAACGCAGAACGGCACCGCAACGATGCCAGCACTCTCGCAACCTCCGCATCGATCTTCGCAAGCGTCATGCCGGATCGCATCCAGCCGGCCATGTGCCGGTGCGTCTCGACAACACACCGCGCCGCGGCAGCCGCCGCATCAATCTCCGCCGGTCGAAGTGGGGGGGGCAAACTCATGCGATCGCATCGTAGCGATCAGGCCGACGGTGTCACCTCATCGCCGCCATGCACGACCTCGCCCGCAATCATCGTGAGATCAACCGGGTTCCCGCCAACCTCATACGCCAACGCCCGCTCGTCCGTGTGGCTGAGCAGGATCAGATCCGCCCGCTTCCCCGATTCGATGGTCCCGCGATCTCCAAGCCCGAGCAGCGTCGCCGGATTCACGGTTGCCGCAGCGATCGCCTCGATCGCCGACAGCCCGAGATGCCGCACGGCAAGCGCGATCGCCAGCGGCATGGACGAGCTCGGTGCCGATCCCGGATTGCAGTTCGTTGCGATCGCGAGCGCTCCGCCCATCTCGACAAACCGCCGAGCGGGTGCATATCGGCCGTCGAGATGAAATCCGCACACCGGCAGCGCAACCCCGAACGTCGAGGAAGCCGCCAACACCCCAAGCTCGCTCTCTCTCGCGGCCTCCAGATGGTCAACGCTCACCGCGCCCAATCCAACAGCCGCCGGCACCATCCCGAGTGAATTGAACTGATCGGCGTGGACTCGGATCGGATGTCCCATCGACCTCGCCTGCTCGAACAGACGCATCGCTTCCTCGACGCTCCACGCCCCCTTCTCGCAGTACGCATCGACCGTTATCCCCGGAAACTCCGCGCTGACAGCGGGCAGCGTCTCGTACACCACACGCTCCGCAAAGTTCGGCACATCGGCGTCGATCGCATGGCCCAAGAGCGCGGTCGGCACCACCGTCCCCTTCCAGGCGGTCCCCGCAGAGGCGATCGCCCGGAGCATCTTCAACTCATGCTCCGTCGTCAGGCCATATCCGCTCTTGGCCTCAACCGTCGTCGTCCCCTCTCTCGCCATCAACTCCAGCCGTCGCATCAGATTCGTCGTCAGATCGGGCTGAGACGCCCTGCGAACCGATCGCACGGTCGACATGATCCCACCGCCCGACCCGAGTATGTCCAGGTACGAAGCACCCGCACGCTTCATGTCCCACTCATCGAGCCGATCCCCCGCCCAGCACGCGTGTGTGTGGCAATCGACGAAGCCCGGCATCAAAATCCTTCCCCGCCCCTCGACGATCCTGCTCGCCGATGGAGCCCGCACCCCGCTCTCAACGCGCGTGATGCGTGCGCCCTCAACCAGCACATCAACCCCGTCGCGGACCGATCCCGCGCCAAGCTCGCCCAGCCGCCTCGGCGTTGATCCCGCTGCCAACGTCACCGCCCGCACGTTCCGAAAGAGAATGCTCAACGACGACCCTCCGGCTCTCCACGTGTCCACGCTGCCGCACCTTCACCTCGCCCATCATCACTCCATCGCCCCGCAAGCCCCCGCATGAACACGAGGAAGAGATGGGCCGCCAGCCGCGCCGTGCGACCGTCCTGATCGAATCGAGGGTTCAACTCCATGATGTCAAAGCACCTGATCCGTCGCGATCTCCCGAGCGTCTCGACAAGCCGCTCGACATTGCGCGGCTCCATGCCGCACGGATTCACCGCGCTCACACCCGGCGCGAACGCACCGTCGAACACGTCAAGATCCAGCGAGGCGAACGCGTTGAGCGGCTCCTCCCGTGCCGATGCCTCAAACTCCGCGCAATCCATGACCCGGCCCCGCTTGTCGGAAAAATACTCCACATGCTCCGAAGCGTTCACCATCGGGTTCATCCCGATCAGCCGCAGCGACTGAACGCCGCACTCCTCAATCAACCGCCTGAACGGCATCCCCGAGCCGATCGAATCTCGCACATCCAGGTGCGCATCCATGTAGTACCCGACAAGCCCGGGATATCGAATCGCCACCGGCCTCACAAACGCGAACGTCAGATCATGGCCGCCGCCCACCCCGATCGGAAAGAGCCCCATGTCGAGCGCGGCCTCAACCGCCAGCGTCACGCGCCCGTGCGTCTCCGCGAGGGCATCCGGCGAGTCGCCACCCGCCGGAACGACATCGCCCGCGTCGTACACGCCGGGCCACTCCCATCCCGATGGCTCCCGCACACCGTATCTCGCGAGTGCGCTGCGAAACGCCGTCGGCCCCTCACACGCTCCGGGCCTGCCGCCGTTCATCCGCACACCAAGATCGTCCGGCAGCCCGATCAACGCCACGCGGCAACCCTCGGGGCTTCGTGAGATCGCCGATGCGAATCGCGAAGACGCCACGTGCTCCGGCCAGACAGCCGGACAGCAGTGGGGGAGTGACGAAGGGGAGGAAGATCCCATGACCGCAGTCTAGCAACTCATATCACCAGTTCCGCATCGGCACCCGAACGCCCCGCTCATCCGCACACCGCTGCGCCTCGGGATATCCCGCGTCGGCGTGCCTGAAGACCCCCATCGCGGGATCGTTCGTCAGCACACGCTCCACCCTCGCCGCGGCTTCCGACGTGCCGTCAGCGACGACGACCTGCCCGGCGTGCTGGCTGAAGCCGATGCCGACGCCGCCTCCGTGATGGAACGACACCCACGACGCGCCTGACGCAACATTCACCATCGCATTGAGCAATGCCCAGTCGCTGACGGCATCCGTCCCGTCCCTCATCGCCTCCGTCTCGCGATTCGGACTTGCCACCGAACCGCAATCCAGGTGATCGCGTCCGATCACGATCGGTGCCTTCACCTTGCCGGTGCGCACCAGTTCATTGAAGAGCAGCCCCGCCTTGTGCCGCTCGCCGTAGCCGAGCCAGCAGATCCGCGCGGGCAGACCCTGGAACGCGACACGATCCTTCGCCAGCGTCAGCCACCGATGCAGCCCTTCGTCCTTGGGGAACAATTCCATCAACGCACGATCCGTCGTGAAGATGTCCTCAGGATCACCGGAGAGCGCAACCCACCGGAAGGGCCCGCGCCCGACGCAGAACTGGGGCCTGATATATGCCGGCACAAAGCCGGGGAACTCGAACGCTTCCTTGAACCCCGCATCGAACGCCCGTTGGCGGATGTTGTTCCCGTAGTCAAACGTCCTGGCACCCTTCCGCTGCAACGCCACCATCGCCCGCACATGCCGCTCCATCGACGCGATACTCAACTCTGCGTACCGCTTCGGGTCCCGTTTACCGAGATCCCGCGCCGAAGCGAACGTCATCCCCGTCGGCACATAGTTCTGCACATCGTGCGCGCTGGTCTGGTCGGTCAACGCGTCCGGCGTGATCCCCCGCTCGAGCATCCTTTCCAGCAGATCCACCGCGTTGCACTCGACGCCGATGCTTATCGCCTTCTTCTGCTTCGCGAGTGAAACCGCGCGATCAACCGCAGCATCGATCCCGTCCACCACCTCATCCAGATACCGATCCTTCACGCGCCGATCGAGCCGCGTCCGATCCACATCCGCAATCAGACACGTCCCGCCGTTCATCGTCACGCTGAGCGGCTGCGCACCGCCCATCCCGCCGCACCCCGCCGTCACACACAACCGCCCCGCGAGCGTGCCGCCGAAGTGCTGCCTCGCGCACTCGGCAAACGTCTCATAGGTCCCCTGCAGAATGCCCTGCGTCCCGATATAGATCCATGACCCGGCGGTCATCTGCCCGTACATCATCAGGCCCTTGGCCGCGAGATCGTCAAAGTGCGCCTGCGTCGCCCAGTGGGGGACCAGGTTCGAGTTCGCGATCAACACACGTGGCGAGTCCCGATGCGTCCTCACGACGCCCACCGGCTTTCCCGACTGCACGAGCAGCGTCTCGTCTTCCCCGAGCGACTTGAGCGTCTCCACAATCGCATCGAACGCCGGCCAAGACCGTGCCGCCTGCCCTCGTCCGCCGTACACCACGAGCGTCTCCGGATGCTCCGCAACCTCAGGATCAAGGTTGTTCATCAACATCCGCAACGCGGCCTCCGCCTGCCACGTCTTGCAGACTCGCTCATTCCCACGCGCCGCTCGAACCACGCGAGCCCCAGCCGACTGCTTCACCTGATTCGCTTCCATCAGTGTCATCACTCGCTCCTCACACGCCGCTCATCGCACGCTCGATCTCGCCGCTCCGGATCAGCCCAACCGCCGCCTCGATATCCGGCGCTGGCGACCGATCCTTCTCCAACGCGGGCACCACTCTCCGCACCGCCTCATGCACCCGCTCGATGCCCTTTCCAGTCTTCAACGGACGATGCGCCTCAATCCCCTGAGCCGCACAGATCAACTCGATCGCCACAACGTGCATCGCAAGATCCGCCGCACGCCTCGCCTTCGCCGCCGCCCGAGGGCCGAACGAGTTGTAGTCCTCGATCCCCGCGCTCGTCACGATGTTCGCCACGCTCGCCGGCGTCGCCAGCCCGATGATCTCATTGCACAGCGCTGCCGCCGTGTACTGAGCGATCATCAGACCCGAGTTCAACCCCGGCTCCGGGCTCAGATACGGCCTCAGGTGACTCTCCGCATCAAACGCCGAAAGCATCCAGAACGTCCGCCGCTCGCTGATCCCCGCGATGTGCGAGATCCCGATCGTCGCCACGTCCAGCGGCACCGCCAACGGCATCCCGTGAAAGTTTCCCGCAGAAACCACATCCCCGCCCCCCTGCCCGCTCCCCGCGAAGACCAAGGGGTTGTCCGTCACTGCGCCCAGCTCGCGCTCGACGCACTCGCGAACATACGCAAAGCAATCGGTCGCCGCACCGATCACCTGAGCCATGCACCGAAGGGAGTAGGGGTCCTGCACGCGAGGGTCGTTCTCCGCATGCGAAGGCAGAATCTCACTCCCCTTCAGCAACGCCAGCACCCGCGCCGCGACATCCTTCTGCCCCGGCTGGCAACGCGCCTCGTGAACCCGAGGATCAAGAAACGCATCCGTCCCGCGGCTCGCATCGATCGACATCGCCGCAGCCGCGATCGCCGCACCCGTCAACAACTCCAGTTCAGCGCACAGCAGCACACCCTGCGCCGCCATCAGATGCGTGCCGTTGATCAGCGCGAGCCCCTCCTTCGCCTCCAGCACAAGGGGCTGAATCCCGGATACTCGCATCGCCTCGGCCGCCGTCGTCCGCTTCCCTCCGAACTCAACCTCCCCCTCACCGATCAGCGCGCACGCGACGTGCGCCAGCGGCGCAAGATCGCCCGACGCGCCCACGGAGCCAAGTGACGGCACGATCGGCGTGATGCACGCGTTCAGCATCGCAGCGATCGTCTCGACCACGACCGGCCTCACGCCCGACATGCCTCGCGCCAGCGAGCCCGCCAGAATCACCATCATCGCCCGCACCACATCCGTCGGCAACGGCTCCCCAACCCCCGCTGCATGCGATCTCACGAGGTTCCGCTGCAAGTCCCGCAGGTCCTCGGGCGACACCCGCTTCCGCGAGAGCGATCCAAACCCAGTGTTGATCCCGTAGTGGGGCTCCGCCGAGTCGCGGATCCCCTCGATGACCGCCCGCGATGCAAGCATCGCACTCGCTGCATCCCCACCAACCCTCACGCCCCGCCCTCGGGCTGCGTGCAGCACCAGATCGATCGCCAGTGGACCGGTTCCGAGCAGGATCTCCGCCTCGTGATGCGCCATGGTCCAATCGTCCACGACAGACCACCGGATAGCAAGGCGCAGATCCTTGATTCCGCGCGATCACAGCCCCGGAACCACACTCTTCTCGTCCAGCGACGCGCCGTCCCCGCTCCGTCCCGTGGTCCGATCGATTCCCATCGCATCAAAGATGCGGTCCCGCACCCTCAGATAATCGGGCGAATCGATGTCGCGAGGCCGAGGGAGATCAACCCTCACTTCCTCCTTGATCGTGGCCGGGCGGCGCGTCATCACGAGCACCCGGTCGGCCAGTTGCACCGCCTCCTCAATGTCGTGCGTCACGAACAGGATCGTCTTCTTCTCCTCCTGCCAGATGCGGATCAGGTCCGCACGCATCTTCAGCCGCGTGAGATAGTCCAACGCGCCGAACGGCTCATCCATGTAGATGATCGAGGGCTGCGAGGCCAGTGCACGGGCGATCTCGACCCGCTGACGCATCCCCCCCGAAAGCTCACGCGGGAACGCACGCTCAAACCCCGTGAGCCCGACCATGTCGATGTAGTGCTGCACGATCCGCTGGCGCTCCGACGGCTCGCGTCTCTGCAGACCGAATCCCACATTCTGCGCCACTGTCAGCCAGGGAAAGACGCCGTTCTCCTGAAACACAAAGATCCGCCTCGCATCCGGCCGGCTCACACGCTTTCCCTCGACCATCACCTCGCCCGAGGTGGGGGGGATGAACCCCGCCACAATGTTCAAGAGCGTCGATTTGCCGCACCCCGAAGGGCCCACGATGCAAACAAACTCACCCGCACGCACATCCGCGTGCACACCCTCGAGCACATGCACATCGCTGTCACGCGATTTGCCGGCGAACGTCATCCACACATCCCGTACGCGCACCACCGCGTCGGCGCTCTTTCCCGCGAGGGACGCGCCGCCCGTTCGACTCCCCGGATCAGACTCCGCGCGTGTCATTGGTTGTGATACCCCCAGCGCACCACGTCCATCCGTTCCATCCGCCTCACCAACAGGTCGAGCCCCAGTCCGATCAGCCCGATCATCACCATCCCCGCAACAACGAGGTCATACCGCTTCCCGGCATTCCTCGCGTCGATGATCAGGAATCCAAGCCCCGAACTCACGGCGATCATCTCCGCCGCCACCACAACCAGCCACGCGATGCCGAGCGCGATCCGAAGCCCAGTGATGATCTGCGGCAGCGTCGCCGGCACGATCACCCGCCGGAACAGCTCGAACCTCGACAACTCGAAGTTCCGCGCCGCCCGCACATACACCGGCTGGATGTTCGCGACCGCCGCCGCCGCCGATACCGCAATCGGGAACACGCTCGCCAGAAAGATCAGGAAGATCGGGGCCGCGTCCGACACCCCGAACCACAGAATCGCTACCGGAATCCAGGCGATGGGGGAGATCGGCCTCAACACCTGGATCACAGGGTTCAACGCCTGAAACGCCCACCTGAACCACCCCATGAACAACCCGAGCGGAATGCCCACCGCCATCGCAAGCGTGAAGCCCCACGTGACTCGGAACAGCGACGCGACGATGTACTTGTGCAGCAGCCCCTTCTCGATCAGCTCCCCGATCCCCCTCGCAACCTCGATCGGCTTCGGAAAGAGGTCACTCCCCGATATCCGCACCAGCGCGTCCCACATGCACAGAAACAGCACGCCCACCAGCGCCGGCAGCGCATACCGCTCCAGCCGACGCTGTGTTCTCACGCTCGCCCGCCGGGTGGAGCCGCTCACTTCGGGCTCTCCCAGAGGTACGGCTTCACCACCGCGTCATCAGGCACAAACGTGGTATCGCAGTAGTCGTCAAACCCCGCCTTCCCCTCAAGGATCCCGCCCTCACGCCCCAGACGCTCGATCTCCTCGAAGTCCTTCCGACGCAGTGCCAGATTCGTGTACTTCACACGGTCCGGCGGCTTGCTCAGGACATGCTGCAAGAGCCGCGGGTCCTGGTTGTAATAGTGGCGGCTCACAAAGTCCGCGGCCTGCATCCGATGATCCATCGACTCGTCGATCCACTTGCCGCTGCTGGCGATCCCATCCACCAGTCGCTGCACCGTCTCGCGATCGTTCTTGATCGCGTCCTCATGCACCGCAAGCACGCAAGAAATGAACTCAGGCCACACATCCTTTGTCAGGTACAGAATCCGACCGTACCCGTCCAGCTCCGTCTGCCCCATGAACGGCTCGCCCGATGTGATCGCATCGACCGCCTTCGCGTAGAGCGCCGCGGGCATGTCCGGGGGAGGCATCTCCACAAGCTTGATGTCATTGATCGACATCCCGCGCTCGCGCAACGCCTTGAACAAAAGCAACCGCTGATTCGAGAAACGATTCGGAACCGCGACAGTCTTCCCCCTCAGGTCCTCGATCCTGAAGATCGAAGAATCCTTGTGCACCATCATCGCCGTGCCGTCGCGATGCCCCAGATACACAATCTTCAGCGGCACACCCTCCTCGCGAAGCCGCATCGCCATCGGCGCGAGAATAAATGTCGCCCGCGTGTACCCTGAGAGATACGCCTCTTTCAACTCCGGCCACCCATTGAACCGGATCGGCTCGAAGATCTCCTCGCCCGTCATGCTCTTATTAATGAAGTGCGTCACCGGGCACGTCAGGTGGCACGTGACCGGCAGGAAGCCGATCTTGAACGTCTTCCCGCCATCACCCGCCCGCCGCGGCTTGAAGACATCCAAATTGATCGCGCCGTGGGCCAGCGTGATCAACACGACCCAGAGCGCAATCAGAGCCACAACCCTCACGAGACTCCGCATACCAGCATCCTAACGGCAGAATCACGCTATCGCCTCAGCAAACCCCAAAGCCCGCCCCCAATACAACGTCCTATAATACATGTTATGTAAAATAGAGAGGACCGGGCACCCGCTCATCCGAGCTCCCGGGCCATCCACAGCGTGCACGGCATCGGATCGTCGTTGTACCTCGGGATACGCACGAACCCCAGCGACTCGTACAAACACACCGCCGCCTGCAACTGCTCATCGGTGTCCAGCTTCATCCGGGCGTAGCCCGCTCGCCTTGCTTCTTCGAGCAAGCGCTGGCAGATCGCACGCCCAACCCCCATCCCCCGCGCCGACGCCCGTGTGTACAGCCGCTTCATCTCGCACGAACGCCCAATCTCGCCGGGCATGGGCGCCAACTCGCGCATTGCCACGCATCCAACCGCCACCTCGCCGACGTAAGCGAGCAGGATGCACCCATCGGGCCGAGCGTACTTCCCCGGGAGCGTCGCAAGTTCCTCCTCGAACCCCTGGTACTCGAGCCCGTGCGGAAGAACGCACGCGTACTCCCTGAACAGCGCGGCGGCTACTCGCATCGCCTCGTCGCCGGATGCCTCGACAATCCGGAATCGCTCGCTCGTCACGCCCGCTCCTCCTCACCCATTCAGCGCGTCGACGCATCTGCTCACGACCTGGGCTAGGGGCACGACCTCGCCCTTCCCCTGGGTGTCCTTCCTCATCTTGAACTCAACGCCCCCCTGCTCCAGCGCTTTGTCACCGATCGTCAGCCGCACGGGGATTCCCACAATGTCCGCATCCTTGAACTTCACGCCCGGCCGCTCGTCGCGATCATCGATGAGGACATCAACGCCAGCCGCCGCAAGATTCGCGGCGATCTCCTTCGCGACCTCATGCTGCTTCGCATCCTCCGGCTTCATCAGCGTGATCAGCACGTGGTACGGTGCGATCGCCGGCGGCCAGATGATTCCGTTGGCATCGTGGCTCATCTCGACGCACGCAGCCATCGTGCGGCTCACACCTATGCCGTAACACCCCATGATCACCGAACGCTTCTGCTGCTTGTCATCCAGCACGCCGAGCCCCATGGCGTCGGAGTACTTGGTGCCCAGCTTGAAGATGTGGCCGACCTCGATGCCGCGTGCCGCGACCAGCGTCGCCCCCGCCGCTCTCGGGCTGGGGTCCCCCGCCATGGCGTTCCGGATGTCCGCCACCTTTACATAACTCGGGTCATCCAGTTTCTGACCCACGTCCCGCCGCCAGTTGAAGTGCTTCACATGATGGTCCGGCTTGTCCGCACCCGTCGCCCAGAACCCGCCCATGCTCGCGTCGTTGTCCACGAGCAGCAGCGTCCCCGGCACCGTGTTCACCGTGCGGGGCGAGACATACCCGATCGCGAACCCCGCGGCTTTCGCGGCCTTCTCATCCGCGAGAGCGACCTGCCACCCGCTCGCCTGCTTGACCTTCCCCTCGTTCACGTCGTGATCACCCTTCACACACGCGATGATCCAACTCGGCTGCTTTCCCCCCACCATCATCTGATTCGTTCCGGGCGCGGGTCCGGTGACCTGGAAGACAATCGTCTTCAGCATCCGATCGGGCTTCACCTTCATGAACTTCCCGACCTCGTCAATCCCCGGCAGATTCGGCGTGTGAACCTCCGTCAGCTCACCCGTCGCCGGCTCTTGGAACGTGCCCCTCGCCCGCTCGCCGATCTCGCACTTCTCCACGTTCGCGGCGTACCCCGACACAGGACACTTCAGGATCGTGTCCTCGCCGCTCTCGCAGTTCACCATGAACTCGTGGCTCGCCGAGCCGCCGATGGGCCCGCTCTCCGCCTCGACCGCCGAGTAATCCAGCCCGCACCGACTGAACGTGTTCGAGTACGCCTTGTACATGGCGTCATACGCCTCGTTCAGCCCCCCCACTCCCTCCACCTCAAGATGGAACGAGTACGCATCCTTCATGATGAACTCGCGGCAGCGCAGCAGCCCCGCACGGGGCCGCGCCTCATCGCGAAACTTCGTCTGGATCTGGTACAGCCCCAAGGGCAGTTGCTTGTAGCTCGTAATCGAGCCCCGCACCATCTCTGTGATCGTCTCCTCGTGCGTCGGCCCCAGCGCCGCCACGTTTCCCTTGCGATCCTTCACAGTGAACAGCAAGTCGCCATACGCCTCGTGCCGCTTGGTCTCGTTATAAAACTCCATCGGCACGAACACGGGCATGAACAGCTCGCGCGATCCGGCCCCATCCATCTCCTCACGCACGATCGCGCTGATCTTCTGGAGCACCCGCCACGCCAGGGGCAGATAGTCATACACCCCCGCCGCCACCTTGCGGATGTATCCGCCCCGCACCAGCCAGATGTGGCTCGGCGTCTCCGCGTCGGCCGGCGCTTCGCGCGCCGTCGGAATCAGCGTCTCGGCCCAACGATGCACGGCACCGCGACCATCATTCCGAGCGCCAACGACGAGCTTTCCGCCTTCACTTCCGGCCATTGCAAGTCTCCATGTGACAACAGGCGGCAAGTGTAGACCCGGCCGATTCTTGGGTGGATCCGCTCTTGGTGGCACCACGCTCCAGAGCGTTCTGCGCTGAATCAGTAAGCAGAGCAAAGTGCCACTGACCCGCTCCGGGTCCGTGCTCCCTGCACCCACTGTTGATGTTTACCCCTGCCCCATTCCCACAACCCCACGCTCCCGCAGCGCGGCCTTCCAACGCCGACGTTCCGCCATCGCCGCGCCATCCCCCTTCGCCCACCAGCACGAGGTCGGATCAACGCCCATGTCGATCGCAAGGTCAGCGATCTGAAGATCACACAGATCGATGAACGGCGTCTGAACATCGACCTCCGCCCTCGCTTCCAGCGATGCAAGACGCCCGATCAGCGTCGCGCGATCGATTCCCTCCGCAACGCGATCGATCTCGACCTCGGTCTCGCTCCCCGGAGCCGCACAGTGCGCACCCCACACAACCGCCCCGCACCCCAACCTCGCGCCCGCGATCGCGCACGCAAGCAACACCAGCCCGCTCGCTCGCTCGACCGACATCTCCTCGCTCGGCTCGCCCCGCGCCACGATCGGCATCCCGAGTGCCTCGGCCTGGGCCGCCGCACACCGAAGCATCGTGCTGTTCCCGATCAGCCACGCAACCGGGCCGCGAACTCCATCGCTCGCCCCAGCCGACACCTCTCCACCCACACTCTCAAGCCGCCCCTCGCGCGCCATCGCCGCCGCCACAAGTGACGGCAACGAACCATCCATCAGCACAAGCGTTCCGGAGCCCGATCGCACGCCCCCATCGTACCGGCGCGCCCCCCACCCTGTCACACCCGGGCCGTTGCATACGCACGAGGCGCAAGTCCTGTTCCAGGAAAGATTTATTGACTTTTCTCAACCTTGAGGCATGCTCCTCATGTGGAGAAAGTACGACCGGTGCGTGAACACCGGCTCGTGGGTCAGGAGTGGCGTCATGAATCCCAAGGTCCTTCTCTTGCGTGCCGCACGCGGCATCGCCCTCGCTCTCGCTCTGCTCATCCTCGCCCCGCCCGCAACAGCAGAGATCATCGAATGGCGGCGCATGCACCAGTTCACCACCGGCGGCTCAAATCCCGCAGGCGACGGGTTCGGCAACTCCGTCTGGCAGTACGAATGGATGACCGGCGACGCACTCTCCGGCACGGATCCCTGGTGGGACAACGCAACCACACTCATGGTCTGGGACCCTGACTGGTGGGGCCGGGGCGTCGGCGCGTGGTCAAGGGGCGACAACCTCTCCCCGATGGTCAACCACACGCTCCTCACGCACAATCTCTACACCATCTCCCACCCCTACATGCCGCTCGTGCGATGGACCAACCCCTTCGCCGGTGACACCGATTTCTCGATCGCTGGGCTCCTCCGCGTCGTCTGGAACGGCCCCGGTTTCGTCGGCTCCGACACCCTCGTCGATGTCATCCTCGCCCATCAGGACGGCTCAACCGGAACCAAGTCCATCCTCTCATCCTGGACCGTCGCCAAGCCCACGCCCGGCGACTCCGTCCTCGACTCGCTCGATCTCCCGGTCTCGATGTCCATGACGCTCGCCCACGGCGATTCACTTCTCATCACCCTCCGCGGCCACACCGTCTTCTCCCCCTTCGGCCGCTGGGTCGAAATGTGGGACCTCCTCCGAATCCAGACCGAGATCGTCCCCTCGCCCGCAAGCGGCCTCGCGCTCCTCGCTGCCGCGCTCCTCGCACACAGACGGAGACCAATCACACACTGAACCACTTCTTGTCCAATAAAAATTGATCGCTGGGACCCAATATCGAGTATCCTGAGCACCGGGAGGCAACGCCCCTTCCCGGATGCTGTCCGGGGTCTCGGAGGGTCCCATGGCTCGCCGCCTCGCCGATCTCGCTCGTGCATCAATCGCTTCTCTCGCCCTCTCGATGCTCACTGCCCACGCCTTCGCGCAGTACATCGTGAACGTCGGTGTCGATGCCCCCGATGCCGACCTGACCGACGGTGTCGCTGACATCGACCTCGCCACGCCAGGGCTCCAGACATCGCTCCGCGCTGCGATCCAGGAGATCAACCTCCTCCCCGCCGGCTCGGTCTCCACCATCCAGTTTGCGCACAACTACATCCTCCTCTCCTTCGGAGGCGTCGGCGACGACACCGCGCTCGTCGGCGACCTCGACATCCGTAACAGCGTCGTCATTCGAGGCAACGGCCAGGGCGTGACCACCATCGACGGATCCGTCCACGCCGATCGCGCCTTCCACATCATCAACATCCCCGGCATCGTCGTCGAGTTCCGCGATCTCTCCATCATCGACGCCACCAGCCCCACATCCCCCTTCGGGCCAGGGCAAGGCGGCGCGATCAAGCACGATGGTGGCGACCTCATCATCGACAACGTCGCCTTCATCAGGTGCCGCGCCATCGGCTCGGTGAACAGCGACGGTGGCGCGATCCACTCCTCCGCACGCATCAGCTCCAACAACTGCTACTTCGAAGCAAATCGCGCCGACGGCAACGGCGGCTCCATCCACTCCGACGCCTACTGCGGCTCCACCAACGAGGTCCACATCCAGAACGTCGCCACCCGTCGGGGCGGAGCCGTCCACTCCACCGGCTTCTACGACACCATCTCCTCACGATACATCGGCAACCGCGCCCAGCTCCAGGGCGGCGCGGTCTACATCGCAACCGGCGCGCAGGGATCCTTCCTCTTCGATCACTTCGAAGCGAACGATTCCGCCGCATCAGGCGGTGCCATCGCAAACGCCGGCCCCATCGACGTCCAGAACTCCCGCTTCATCCTCAATCGCTGCACCGGCTCCGGCGGAGCCATCAGGATCAGCGCAGACTCCACCATCACGCAATGCACGATCGACGCCAACGTCGCCAACTCCTTCGGGGGCGGCATCGCCGTCGATCTCTCCGCCACAGCCACGATCTCACAGATCGACGCCTTCCTCAACATCGCCCATCAATCAGGGGGCGGAATCTCCAACGGGGGCGTCGTCTCCCTCAAGAACTCAACGCTCCGCGACAACTTCGCCAACGGCCCCGGTCCAGCCGGCGCGGGCGGCGCAGGCGTCTACAACCTCGGCTACATCGACATCGTCAACTCCACGATCATGTTCAACCACGCGCCCGCAGGCCGCGGCGCGGGCGTCCTCAACGCCGGCTTCAACAGCACCGCCGACATCACCGCAACAACCATCGCCATGAACGATGCCGCCGTCGGACACACCATCTTCTCCGGAGGCGGCTTCGGCCCCGCATTCACCAACATCACCCACACCGTCCTCTACACAAACTTCCCGGGCCCCGGCGTCGCCGGCCCCGACCCCATCGCCTCTCTCGGCTGGAACTTCGATGCCGACGGCACCGCGCTCCTCGCCGGTCCCGGCGACCTCTCCGGCACACCCGGCTCACCGTGGGATCCGATGCTCTCCCCGCCGACCTTCGTCCCCGGCTCCAGAGGTCCCATGCTCCTCCCCGTCGCGCCCAGCCCCCTCCGCCAGGCAGGAGGCCCCGGCCCCATCACCTCACCCAACGGCAACGTCATCCTTGACGATCAGGCCCAACGCGCGCGCCCGCCGCACTCCGCCGATGTCGGGGCCGCACAAGAACCCTGTCGCGCCGACTACAACCTCGACGGACTCGCCGACATCCTCGACATCCTCGACTTCTTCAACGACTTCGGCAACCTCAACCCCCGCGCCGATGTCAACCTCGACGGCATCATCGACATCCAGGACTTCCTCGACTTCTTCAACTGGTTCGGCATCGGCTGCCCGTGATCGCGACGACCGCTCCCGCTGGCACAGCTCCCAAGACCGGCCTGCCCTCGGACACGCTCTCATCGCAATCGCATGATCGAGAACGGCCCCGCCGCACCGCCCAGCATCTCCTCAACCGCCATCGTCGCTGTCCGATGCGCCAGCGACATCCCATGCCCCGTGAACCCCCCGCAGAACCACACGCGATCGTTCCAACCCCTCCCCTTTCCAAGACTCCCCACCAGCGGCAGCCCATCCGGCGAAAATCCCATCACCCCCGTCCAGCGCGCCACCACATCCACACGCTCAGCCCCGAGCGTCTCGCACGCGAATCGCTCGATCAACCCCTGAACGTCCTCCGTCGGACGATCCTCATACCCGACCTCAACATCCGCCCTTTGCACGCGGCAGCCCCCGAACAGCAGCGTTCCGTCATACCCCTCTCGAAAGTACTCCGACCCGTGGTTCGCGTAATAGTTCATCGCCAGCGTCCGGCCCTCCGCCCGAATCGCAAGCATCTGCCCCCTGCGTGGCGTCACCACTCCCGCGAGCTCCGGCACAAGCAGCCCCGCGTACGCGTTCGTCGCGACAAACACCCTCCCCGCATTCACCACGCCATCCGTCATCCGCACCGACAACGCGCTCCCCGCATCATCAATCCCAAGCACCTCCTGCCCCTCAAGCACATGACACTCACACAACCCCCGCAGATGCCCCACCAACTCCACCGGGTTGCAGCACGCATCCCCGGGATTCACGAGCCCCATCGCCCCGCGTGATCTCGCGAGCGGCCCGTTCCAAAGCGAATCCGAAGGCACCTCCTCACCCCCGGTGCCGATCACCTCAACCGCAAAGCCGTCCTCGCGCAGCAACGCCGCCGACCTCTCGATCTGCGCCCGCTCACCATCCGTCAACGCAACCAGGCACGACGGCCTCGCGCGATACGAGCCCAACCGCTCGATACCCGCGCGCCGCAGCATCGCGAGATTCTCCTCACTCACCCGCCAGAGCGTCCTCGCGACCTCGCGCCCGTACTGCTCACACGCCGCCCAGTAATTGTCCGCAGCCCCTCGCATGAGGAAGCCCGCATTGCGCCCGCTCGCACCGGCTCCCGCGGACTGCCGCTCGATCACCACCGTCCGAAGACCTCGCCTCGCGAACGCCGCCGCCGCCGACAACCCGCATATCCCCGCACCGATCACCGCAACATCACAAGACCGAACCCCAAGAGCCATGCTCCGCCGCCAGATACTCACCGTCATCGCACACCTCCCTCAGGCGCCGCCAGTCCGCCCGTGATCGCAACCATCACATCATTGACATTCGTTCCCGTCGGTCCCGTCCGAATCAGCGAGCCCGAAGCCGCCAACGCGCGATGGCTGTCATGCTCCCGCAGCGCGAACTCAGCATCAACACCCGCGCCACGAATCCTCTCCCACGTCTCTCCCGTCGCCCACGCCCCCGCCGCATCCGTCACCCCGTCGATCCCATCCGTCCCGAACGCCAGAACCAGTGCGTCCGCGCGACCAGCCATCGCCTTCGCCGCCGCCAGCACAAACTCCTGATTCCTCCCCCCCGCGCCGCTCCGATCTCCGACCGTCACCGTCGTCTCTCCGCCCCACACAATCCCCAGTGCCCCATCGCTCGCCGCCCCGCGTGCCATCTCATCGGCCATCTCTCGTCCGCGCTCCGCCGCCTCACCGACAACGCCCGCTCGCACAGAAAAAACCCGCACGCCGCGCCCCCTGATCGCCTCCTCCGCCGCACGCATCGCGTCCACGTTGCTCCCGATGATTGTCTGCTGAACCCTCTCGAAACAGGGATCACCCGGCTTTGCCGTCTCCACAATCTCTCCCCTCGCACCACGCTCAAGATGCGCCCACACCGCAGGCGCATCCTCCCTCGACACCCCACGCTCTCTCATCGCCTCCAAGGCATCGGCATACGTCGTCGGATCCGGCGCAAGCGGCCCCGATGCGATCACAGACAGATCGTCCCCCATCACATCCGACACAACCAACGACACCACGCGCGAGTACCCACTCGCCAATCGCGCCAGCCCCCCGCCCTTCAGCCGCTCGATGTGCTTCCTCACCGAGTTCAACTCATCAATCGTGCCCCCGGCACGCATCATCCTCATCGACACCGCCGCAACATCACCCACCGTCAACCCATCCGCCGGCGACACAAGATGCGCCGATCCCCCGCCCGAGACCAGCACCAGCAGCGTCCTCCCCTCGCCCCGCGTGGCCCCCTCTCGAACAAGCCGCTCCACACGCGCCGCCGCAGATACATTCCGCTCCGTCGGGCTTGGGTGATCTACCTCGACGACCTCGATCGGCGCACACCCGCCCCCGCGCAACCCCCGCACTGAAGGCGCGAGCACGATCCCTCTCGCAATCCGCCCCCCCACATGCCCCCCCACATGCCCATCCACTCCAACCCCCAGCATCCCAACCACCGCTTCCGCCAGTCCTGCCGACGCCTTGCCGATCCCCACCAGATCGATCCCGCCCTCACTCGTATCCGAAAGCAGTTCCTCAACCCGCCACCACGCCCGCGCAACCATCGCCGCGGGACTCACGCGCTCGACCACTTCGCGCACAATCCCCTCGCATATCTCTCTCACGATCTCGTCGTTGACGCCCTTCACATCACAGAATGTACAGCATCGCCGCGATCCACACACCCCCCACCACCATCACACACGCCGTATAGCCCACGATCTCTCTCGCTCTCACCCGCGTGATCGCCAACAGCGGCAACGCCCAGAACGGCTGAAGCATGTTCGTCAACTGATCCCCGTAAGCGATCGCCATCACCGCCTCACCGAGCGGCGTCCCCATCGCCGATGCCGACTCGATCGCGATCGGTCCCTGCACCGCCCACTGGCCCCCTCCCGACGGCACGAACAGATTGACAAAGCCCGCCGAGAGGAACCCCAGCACCGGCAGCGAACGCTCATCCGCAACCGAAACCATCCCCTCCGAGATCATCCGGACCAGCCCCGACTGCTGCATCATCGACATGATCCCCGCATACAGCGGGAACTGAATGATCACGCCCACACACCCCCGCGCCGCATCCTCCGCCGCCCTCGCATACGCACCCATCGATCCATGACAAAGCAGCCCGAGCGCGAACATCGCGAGGTTGATCTCATTCAGCCCCACAGTTCTCCACCCGCGCTCCGCGACATACATCCCGACCATTCCCATCGCCAGCAACCCCAGCACCCATCCCGGCACCCGCGAACGCTCGAGCCACCTCGGTATCGTGCCCGCTCCACACCCCTCATCCTCTTCTCTCTCGCCATTCCCCGCGCACACCCTCACGCCCAGAGGCAACTCACCGCTCCCCGTGCGCGGCGCCAGCAGCCACACCACGAGCGGCACAATCACCAGCAATCCGCCCGTCACAACCAAGTTCAGCGTCGAGCCCAGCGTCTGGTCGAGACCGATCCACGCCCCGCTCGCCGGCGCGTGCGCAGCCAGCACCTCGCGCGGAAGCGTCGCAGCCGCCTTCTCAACCGTCACCACGCTCAGCGGCGCGCTCCCCGATAACCCCCCGTGCCACACCATCATCGTCGTGTACCCCGCCGCCGCGAGCACCGGATAACTGAACCCGACGCCCCGCGCTGCCAGTGCCCTCCCCACCTCTCTCGCCAGTATCGCACCGACAATCAGCCCCAGACCCCAGTTCACAATCCCCGCAAGGCACGCAACGCCCGCCACCATCGCCGCGCCGCTTCGTCCATCACGCGCAAGGCCCGACAACCGACGCAGCAACCTTGCGACCGGCCCGCTCTCCGCCAGCGCGTGCCCCGTCACCATCACCAGACACATCTGCATCGAGAACGCAAGCAGCGACCACATCCCCGGCCCATCGAGCCCGCCCCACGCGCGCATCGTTGCCGTCGCCCGCGCACCAACGCCCATCTCCCGATCCGGATAACCGATCCCGATCGCAATCGCGCCGGTCAGCAGCGTCAACAGAAGCGCGAGCACAAATGGTTCCGGCGCATAACGCCTGAACACGCCGCTGATCCACGCCCCGATTGCCTGGATCCACCCCCCGCTCATGCCGACCTCCCGATCAGCCCCTCACGCCAAGCTCGCAGCCGCTCGATCGCCGCTTCAAGCGTCTCTCGACGCTTGCAGAACGCAAATCGCACAAACGCCGCTCCATCCTCGGGCCGCTCGTAGAACGCGCTCGGCGGAATCGCCGCCACGCCACCCCTCACCACAAGATCGCGGCACAAATCCACGTCATTCTCAAACCCCAGCATCCGATGGTCCGCCATGATGAAGTACGACCCCTCAACAGGCATCACGCCGAAACCCATCTCCGTCAGCGCACCGCCCAGCAGCCCCAATCCCGCCCGATACTCCTCAACCAGCGACGCCACATACGCGTCCCCCGGCCCCCCGGGCCTGATCGCCTCCGCACACGCGATCTGCATCGGCGTCGAGACCGCGAACGTCAGAAACTGATGCGCCGCTCGAACGCCCGCCACCAACTCCGCCGGACCGATCGCCCATCCGATCTTCCACCCCGTCACGCTGAACGACTTCCCGATGCTCGAGAGCGTCAGCGTCCGATCCTCCATCCCCGGCAGCGTCGCCATCCGAACGTGCGGCCGCTCCTCGCGATACACCAGCCGCTCGTACACCTCATCCGTGATCGCAACCACGCCCCACCGCTCACACAGCCGCGCGATCACCAGCAACTCCTCCCGCGTGAACACCTTCCCCGTCGGGTTGTGAGGCGTGTTCACCAGAATCGCCCGCGTCCTCTCCCCGAACGCCCCCTCCAACTCACGCTCATCAAACTCCCACCCCCTCACCCCCGGAATCAGCCGCACCGGCCGAACCCTCGCGCCAGCCATCGATGCGCACGCGCGATACGAGTCGTAGAACGGCTCGAACATCACCACCTCATCCCCCGGCTCGACAAGCCCGAGGAACGTCGCCGCCAACGCCTCCGTACACCCGCTCGTCACCTGCACCTGACGGTCGGTATCGATCGACAGCCCCGTCTCAGCCCTCCACCTCGCGCCGATCGCCTCGCACAACAGCGGATGCCCCAGCATCCGCGCATACTGGTTCTGCCCCGCGTCGATCGCGGCCTTCGCGCCCTCTCTCAGAAACGCGGGCCCGTCAAAGTCGGGAAAGCCCTGCGACAGATTCGTCGCCTTATGCTCGGTCGCAAGCCGCGTCATCTCCGCAAAGATGCTCGTGCCGAACGACGCCACTCGCGATGCCATACCCCGAATCTGCTTCTCGCTCATGCGAGCAAGATATCAGCGTTCCCCGCCCCGCGCCGCCGATCGGAGAGCAACTCCACGCTCCCCGCTCCTTCCCCGCACCTCCATCGCGATCACACACCCGTCTGCAATCGGATACCACCGCACCCCCTGCTCGCTCGCGACACGCCCCCCGGCGGTGAACCTGCTGAACGCTGGCAGAGTCAGCCGCCGTGCCGCGACCACGAACGCAGGCACCTTCACCCCGCCCACAGAGAGAGCCGGATGCAGATGCCCCGCGATGACGCCCTCTCCCTCCCCGGGCTCAACCGGCTCGTGGACGATCCGAATCCCCTCTTCGACCATCTCATCCCGGATGTCGAGCAGTCCCCACGCCCGCTCCACAGCATCGATGCGCCGGTCATGGTTCCCCCTCACCAGCGTGAACCCCACGCCCCGAGCTCTCAACGACTCCAGCCGCGCCGCGACCCGATCCGTCAACGCCGCCGTCAGGCCCGCGTGCGCATGGATCAGATCTCCCGCGATGACCACCCGCTCCGCGCCCGTCGAAGCGACCACCCGCTCCAACCGCTCGAACTGCTCATCAAGATCAACATCCGGGACGGGAACCCCCGCCAGGCGCATCGCCTCCGACTTCCCGAGGTGAAGATCCGCGACAATCACCATCCCCCGCGATGCCCACCACGCCGCACGCTCGGGCATCAGCGTGATCGCCTCCCCCGCGAAGTCGATCGTGACGCATCCTTCTCCCATTGCTCCTCGATCCTCCTGATCCGTTCCGTCAGCGTCTCGCTCGACATCCGCGCCCCCACACGCTCGATCACCAGAGGCAGACTCAAGGGCGAGGGCCGCTCGATCCGCTTGACAACCAATCGCGAGGCACGAAGCCGTGCCAGTGTACGCGCCAGGCGGCTCTCCTCGAACTGTCGCTCCAGCACCTCCCGCCGCGCCTGCTCCAGCAGCGGATGCGTCGGATCAAACTCCATGAACACGTCATACAAGAGCGATGCCCCGACCTGCGTCTGCCGCCCCGAGCGAGCCGAACCCGGATACGCCTGAAAGACGAGCCCCGCGACCCGCGCGATCTCTCGAAACTGGCGCTTGGCCATCTCCCCGAGATTCACGCTCTCCGCCGCCTCCTCCATGAGCCGCGACGCATCGAACAGCCCCTCCGGACCCATCGCGTCGAACGCCCCCTCGAAGTCAAACCCCTCCGGACCCAGCAACTCAAACCCATAGTCGTTCGAGGCCGTCGAAAGCGTCGTCCTCGACGCCCGTGTCAGCCGGAACGCCAGCAACGCCGCAAGCCCCCCATGCACCAACCGTCCCTCAAACGGGAAGATGAACGCGTGCGACCCCTCACGCGTCGCGCACACCTCGATCAGTGCCTCATCCCCGCGAGGCACGCACGACACCGCCCCCTGAATCGCCCGCAACCTCGCGATCGCTCTCCCTTCCGGCGTCTCGCCATCCCCCTCTCCCTCCCCCAGCACCGTGCGAACTCCCTCCGAGAGCGCCTCAGAGATCGGTAGCTTCGTCCCCGCCCAGAGCGGCGTGTGCGTCGTCGATCCCTTCGCCGGCCTCACGATCGCCGCGTTGTCGTGAACACCCTTCAACTCCAACACCTTCCCCGCAAACACAAACTTGTCACCCGCCCGCAGACCCGAGATGAAGTCCTCTTCGATTGAGCCGAGCCGCCGCCCGGTCGCGAAGCGAACATCCATCGTCGCCTCGCCCGTGATCGTCCCGACATTCAACCGGTGCATCTGCGCCGCCCGAGCGGTGGCGACCCGCGCAACGCCATCCTCCACCACAACCTTCCGATACTGCGGATACGCCCTCAGCAACCCCGCGCCGTCAACCGCAAGCGACAACGCCCAATCAAACTCGGCACGCGTCAGCTCCCGATACGCCGCCGTCGAACGCACCTCTTCATACAACCCGTCAACCTCAACCCCCCCACCAACCCCCCCGCCACTCCCCCCGCCGATCGCGCACGTCACGATGTGCTGCGCCAGCACATCCAGCGGCTTCTCCAGCGACCTGCGCGGCTCCATCCCAATTCCCCCCGCTCCACCCCGCATCGCGCGCCTCACCGCCTCAACCTCAACAACCTCCATCGCATGCGTCGGCACGCACAAAATCCGCGACACCCCGCCCGGTGTATGCCCCGATCGCCCCGCACGCTGGATCAACCGAGCAATTCCCTTCGGTGATCCGATCTGCATCACCCGCTCGACGGGCGCAAAGTCCACGCCCAGGTCGAGCGAACTCGTCGCCACCACGATCCCCACCTCGCCCGTCTTCAGACCTCGCTCGATCTTCTCCCTCGCTCCACGATCCACCGAGCCGTGGTGCAACCCCATGCGGCTCTCCCACTCCGGCCGCTCGATTGCGATCGCATGGAACCATCGCTCCGCCTGCGACCGCGTGTTCACGAACACGATCGTCGAGATGCCGGGGTCAAGCACGCGCAGCACCGCCGGCAACAGCGGCATCCCGAGATGACCCGCCCACGGCAGCCGCTCACGCGCCTCACCCTCTCGTACTTCCTCTCCCTCCGATGGCAGGACGGTCTCGATCACCACCCGCCGCTCCACCTTTGCAGTCACGATCCGCGCCGTCTCCTTCTCACCAACGGCCGACCTCGCGGCTTCCTCAATGTTCTCGATCGTCGCCGACATCGCCCACGTCCGCACCCCCGGCGCACACGCTCGCACCCGAGCGAGCGCCAACTCCACCTGCGTCCCCCGCTTGCTCGACAGCAACTCATGCCATTCATCCACAATGACACACGACACCCCTCCGAGCCGCTCCCTCGCATCCTCCCTCGTCAGCAGCAGACACAGCGACTCCGGTGTCGTCACCAGCACCTCCGGCAATTCCTTCCGTTGCCGCGCCCGCACGCTCTGCTTCGTGTCCCCCGTCCTCGACTCCACCCTCGCCCAAGGCGCGACCTCAGCCGTAATCTCCTTCAACGCGAGTTCGATGTCCCTCGCCACCGCCCGAAGAGGCGTCACATACAGCACCCGCAGCCCCCGGGGCTCACCCTTGCCCTGTCTCTGTTCCGCCAACTCCGCCAGCGGCCCGCCGAACGCCGCCAGCGTCTTCCCCGCGCCCGTCGGCACATGGATCAGCCCCGACCCGCCCGCTCGATACGCCCCCCACGCCTCCTCCTGAAACTCAAACGGCGTCCACCCCCTGTTCCGAAACCACTCGCGCACCAAGCCGACACCATCGACCGGCCCCTCAGCACCCGCTCCTTTCCGGTCCTCATGTTGTGGGGCTCTCTTCGCCATGGCTCCCCGATTGGACTCCTGACCAGCGATTGTTCCCGTCGCGAATCCACCAGACCGACCGTATCGAACCCGGACTCAGGAGACACCCATGTCCATCCTTGCCGCACTTGCCGCCATCTGCACGACCATGACTCCGCCGCCTGCCGAGCCGGAGCCCCCCGCTGCATCCGGTGTGACATCCGCCACAGCCGAACCGATGGCTCAGCCACCCGCTCCCTGGACAGTCCTCCGCGTCGGAGGCGATCTTGAAGCCCAGACCACCTTCAACAACGGCGTCTACACCAGCGGCAAAGCCCGCATCGACACCCCCCTCCCCGAGGGCTATCCGCCCCCCACACCACCGGGTGCGATCGAACTCAAACGCTACCCCATCGTGCGCCGCGCCGAGTTCTCATCCAGCGGACCCGCCGATCTCGGCATGAATGTCGCCTTCTGGCCCCTCTTCAAGCACATCCAGCGTCGCGATATCGAGATGACATCCCCCGTCGAGATGGACTACCGAGGCCTTGAGAGCGGCTCGCCCAACGGCTGGACCATGTCCTTCCTCTATCGTCGCGTCGATCAGGGTCCCACCGGCAAGGACGGCCTCGTCACCGTACAGGATGCCCCCCCCATCACGGTCGTCGCGATCGGCATGACCGCGCCCTACGCCACCCGCAATCTCACGGACGGGCTCAACGAACTCAACACGTGGCTCGCATCCCAGACCGCGTGGGAGCGAGCCGGCGACCCGAGAGCCATGCACTACAACGGTCCGGAGGTTCGCCCGCAGAATCGGTGGATGGAGGTGCAGATTCCCGTGCGGCTGCGCACGCCGGTCACCCTTCTCGCAGAAGACCGCCCCGAGACCACGGCGCTCGCGCCCGCTCCCTCGTGACGCATGCTCTCCGATGAAGCGAACTCGCTCCTCCTGATGGTGCATGCCCTCGCGACGCTCGCGATGGTGGGCATCATCTGGTTCGTGCAGGTCGTCCACTATCCGCTCTTCCTGAGCGTGCCGCCAGATGCCTATCCCGCGTATCAGCGCGAGCACATGAGCCGCACATCCCTCGTAGTCGCTCCTCTCATGCTCGCAGAGGCCGCTACGGCGATCGCGATCCTCCTCCTCGGCATCGCATCGCCCGACCTCGCGATACCCGGGCTTGCCCTCCTCGGCACCATCTGGCTCTCCACATTCCTCGTCCAGGTTCCGCGACACGCGGCACTCGAGCGTGCCGCCGACGCCCGCATCATCACCTCGCTCGTCCGGACAAACTGGCTCCGCACCGTCGCGTGGACCGCACGAGGCGTCCTTGCCCTTCTGATGCTCCGTCCTTCTCTCAACTAAACCATGTCCAAGCGATCGGCCCCAACTCGCCCTACGAACCAACCCGCTGCCGCGCCGACGCCCGCTTGGACCTCTCTTGCCAAGACGCACATCGCCGCTCCGATCCACAACCTGGTCATCATCCTCGGCGACCAACTCGCGCACGACTCCCCCGCGCTCAGTCACCTCGACCCCGCGCTCGACGCCATCCTCATGATGGAAGTCATCGGTGAATCCACCCACGTCCCCAGCCACCGCCAGCGCACCATCCTCTTCCTCTCCGCCATGCGTCACCACGCGCTCCGGCTCCACGCCCAGGGCATCCGCGTCCGCTACATCACGCTCGACGACCCCGACAACACGGGAACCATCGACGGCGAGGTCTGCCGCGCCGTCGCCGACCTCCGCCCCGAGCGTCTCACACTCGTCGAGCCCGGCGAGCATCGACTCATCGCCGCTGCACACGCGTGGCGCACCTCGCTCGCCCTCCCCGTTGCAATCCTCGAAGACTCGCACTTCCTCACCACGCACAACCAGTTCGCATCATGGGCCGTCGGGCGGCGCGACCTCGTCATGGAGTTCTTCTATCGCGAGCAACGCCGCCGCCTCAACCTTCTGATGGACGGAAACAAGCCCGTCGGCGGCGAGTGGAACCTCGACAAACAGAACCGCCTCCCCTTCGGCAAGTCCGGACCCAAGCCCCCGCCCCCAGCACCTCTGCGTTTCCCGCCCGACGAGATCACGCGCGATGTCATCGCCCTGATCGCCCGCCACCTTCCAGACCTTCCCGGCGATGCCTCCTCCTTCGCATGGCCCGTCACGCGTGAACACGCCCTCGCCGCCCTCGATGACTTCATCACCAATCGACTCCCGCTCTTCGGACCCTACGAAGATGCCATGTGGACCGGTGAGCCCTTCCTCTACCATTCTCTCCTCTCCGCGCCCCTCAACCTCAAACTCCTCTCCCCGCGCGAGTGCATCGATGCCGCGATCCGCGCGTATGACGATGGTCTCGCACCGCTCCAGTCCGTCGAGGGGTTTGTCCGGCAGATCTGCGGCTGGCGAGAGTTCATCCGAGGGATCTACCACCTCGAAGGCCCCGCCTACGAAACCCGCAACTGGCTGGGACACTCCGGCTCCCTCCCCGAGTTCTACTGGACCGGCCAGACCGACATGGCCTGCCTCTCGCACTGCATCACGCAGGTCCTCAACCACGGCTTCGGCCACCATATCCAGCGGCTGATGGTCACAGGCAATTTCGCTCTCCTCGCCGGCGTCCACCCCAAGGCCGTCAGCGACTGGTACCTCGGCATGTACGTCGATGCCATCGACTGGGTCACACTCCCGAACACCCTCGGCATGTCCCAGCACGCCGACGGCACACCCGACAAGCCGCCCGTCGTCGGCACCAAGCCCTACATCTCCAGCGGCCAGTACATCGCCCGCATGAGCAACTACTGCACCACTTGCCGCTACGACCCCGCGAAGCGAACCGGCGACAATGCCTGCCCCTTCACCGTCCTCTACTGGGAATTCCTCGATCGCCACCGCGAGCGCCTCGCCACCAACCGCCGCATGACCATGATGCTCAAGAACCTCGACCGAATAAGCACGAGCGAACGCGCCGAACTCCGCATCTCCGCCTCGCGCATCAAGCGGCGATACGGTGTATGAAACTGACCGACGACAGCGAGCCAAACCATGCCGACCCTCATGTGGTTTCGATCTGATCTCCGCGTTGCCGACAACACCGCGCTCTGGCATGTTTGCCGCGAAGCTACGCGTGAGAGCGACGGCATGGGGGGCGTCGTCGCGGTGTACACCATCACGCCCGACCAGTGGGCCGCGCACGACATGGCACCGGTCAAGGTCGATCTCATCCTCCGCACGCTCGGCGAGCTTTCGACCGAACTCGGCGCGCTCAACATCCCGCTGCGCATCCTCACCGTCCCCGGCTTCAATGACGTGCCCGGCGCACTCCTGAAACTCTGCCGCGAGGTTGGAGCTCGGGCCGTGTACTTGAACAAGGAGTACGAGATCAACGAGATCAGACGCGACGAGGCAGTGGCCGAGATGCTCGCCGATGAAGAGATCTCCACCCACGCCTTCGATGATCAGACCGTCGTACCGCCCGGCGCACTGCGCACGGGCGAGGGACGCTGGTACACCGTCTTCACGCCGTTCAAGAAGTCGTGGATCAAGAAGCTTGAGGCCGAAGGCATCCCCGAGGTGCTCGGAAAGCCGAGGCGGCAACTGCCACTGAAGATCAGGCCCGACGATGTGCCCGATCGCGTTCGGGGCTTTGAGCCGTGGCCCCGTCCCGAATTCTGGCCCGCCGGCGAGAAGGCCGCGATGAAGCGTCTGAGTCGCTTCGTCGAGAAGTCCATCGCGGCATACAAGGACCAGCGCGACTTCCCCGGCATTGATGGCACCAGCACGCTCTCGCATCATCTCTCCATCGGCTCAGTTTCTCCTCGTCAGTGCCTGCACGCCGCGCTCGAAGCCAACAGCGGCAAGCTCGACGGTCCATCTTCTGGCGCAACCCACTGGATCAGCGAACTCGTCTGGCGCGAGTTCTATCGCCACCTTCTCGCGGCGTACCCGCGTCTGTGCATGGGGCGCGCGTTCAAGCCGGAGACCGAGCGGCTGCGCTGGCGCGACGACTCCGAGGGGTTCGACGCGTGGCGAGAGGGTCGCACGGGCGTGCCGCTCGTGGATGCCGCGATGCGCTCGCTCCTGCACACCGGCTGGATGCACAACCGACTCCGCATGGTCGTCGCGATGTACCTGACAAAGGACCTGCTCATCGACTGGCATCTCGGCGAACGCCACTTCATGAGGCACCTTGTCGATGGCGACCTCGCCCAGAACAACGGCGGGTGGCAGTGGTCGGCCTCGACGGGGACGGATGCCGCGCCGTACTTCCGCATATTCAACCCCATCAGCCAGTCGCGGAAGTTCGACCCGGATGGCGCGTTCATCCGACGCTGGGTGCCGGAACTTGCGGATCTGGACAACGAGACGATCCACGATCCGTCGGAGTTGCCCCTGCTGCTGCGCTCCACACTGAAGTACCCTGAGCCGATCGTGGACCGGGCGATCGTGAAGGACCGCGTCCTCGCGGCGTTTCAGGCGATCAAGGCGTAGACGGGTGGCATGCCTGCTCGCAGAGCAGGCATGAAGGGGGACCCGAGTGCAAGCTCGGTGTGCTTGGGTACTGGTACCAGCAACTTCTTCCGAACGCGTCTCAGTCCGAAGGCGCCCCCCCCGTGCCATCGAAGTCGCTCCGACTTCGATGCGATAACTCTCTCAACCGAGCGATTCGCCTCGTCGCCACCGACTCTACCCTCTGCACCTTGACCCTCTGCCCTTTCCAGTCCGTGATGTTCTCGCTTTTTCCAAATTTCCCTATCCCCTTCTCCCACAATGACTTCCATTACCTGTTCCAACAGGCACTGACAGACGTATGTCAGTGACAGACACCTCCCGCGCTTGCATCCCAAGATCTCTCTCGTACATTCGGGGCATGATCGCCCCATCCGACATCACGACCAGCCGAGACCAGCACCCCCCGCAGGGCGAGCGTTATGATGCATCGCCCAGCCCCGCCGAAGCACACGCCGCAGGCGATCACATCACGCCGCGCCAGCGCTGGGCTCACCTCCTCGTCCTCGACATCATCAACGCGAACCTGCCGCTCGCACGCCTCGCCGATCACCTCAAGATTCCCTTCGACACGCTCATCGATTACATCAAGACGCCCGAGGTCCAGGCCGAGATCGACGCCTACGAAGAGCTCAATGCCCTCCGCGCCCGTCTGCTTGGCGAGGCCGCGCGGCCGATCTCCCTTCGCAAGCTCCTCGACGTGCTTGAGAGCCCGGCGCCCAAGCTCACGGGCCGCGACCCCGACGCCGATCAACGCATACTGCACCGCCATGCCGAGCTCATCCGCCGCACCGCGACCACCATCGCGCGCGAGTCGCGTGCCCTCGCGCCGAAGCCCGCGCCCGCTCCCAAGCCCGCGGCCAGAGCCGCGAGTGTCAACGAGCGGACCTCTTCTTCCGCTTCCGAACCCGCCGCTGCTCCCGAAACACTCACCGATCAACGCCCGCAAAAGGGAGCCCCGAGCGCGAGAGCATTTTGCGCCATGTGTTCCAAGTGTTTCCATTGTGGAGACTTGCGCGATCTGATGGCTCATGCCATGCTCGGTCCCACTGGTGGAGCTGCCAGACAGGAGACCGAGCATGGACAACGCGAGTTGGAGGGTGTTGGCGGCGAGCGTGCGGAAGCTGGATCGGAGCCCGCGTGGCGGTCGCTTCACCTTCACCGATGCGGACATCGTGCTGACCTTTCTCTGGGCCGTCTTGCACCGACGACCCACCTCCTGGGCGTGCCGACGCGATGCATGGCCGTTGTGGCGGCGTGGTCGATTGCCCTCGCCAAGCAGGATGAGCCGGCGGCTGAGAACCACCAGCGTCCAGGCGTTACTTGCCGCGGCGGAGGCGGAGAATCTGGTCTCTGCATCGGGAGCGTTGGTGCTGGCTCTTGACGGCAAGGCCCTGCGCGTCGCCTCGCACTCCGGAGACCGGACCGCGACCTTCGGCGCATGGGGACTGCGCGGCTACAAGCTCCATGCGATCTGCGATCTCGCGGGCTCGATCGTCTCCTGGCGTCTCACGCCCATGCACTGCCATGAAGCAGTGATGGCCAAGCGGATGATGCGAGACATGGAGTTGAACGGGTATGTGCTGGCCGACTCGAACTACGACAGCGTGAAGCTCTATGAACTCTGCGCGTGCAAGGGCGGACAACTGGTGGTTCCGCGGAAGGACTGCCGCGTGGGTCGCGGCGTGCGGCGGTCCGGAACGCATCCGGACCGCCGTCGAGCCATCGACATGCTGGAGCAGAGCATGACGGGCTTCGGCAGGGGCCTGCTGTCACTCCGGCGCGTGATCGAGCGTGTGTTTGCACGCCTGGAAATGACCCACCATGTGGGGCTTATCCCGCCGCACGTGCGCGGCATCGAGCGGGTCCGTCGATGGATCCAAGCCATCATCATCCTTGATCGACACACACAGGCAATGAAGCGATGACGCAAAAAGCTCGCGAGCTCGGGGTCGTCTTCCTCCTCTTCACACGCGCCCGACACGACATCCGAGCCAGCAAAGCTGAATCGGGGAACCGCAGGCGTACCCGAGCGGACCACTGCTCCCAATCACACACGCGAACGCCGGGTGGCATGCCTGGGCGAAGACCAGGCATGCGCCGATGACGCAGACAACCCGCCCACCGGGCGGACGATCGATCCCAGAGAATCACTCACGGATGCTGAGGATGCGCTGGGCTGCGCATCGCCGGATGCCGTCGATGCCCCGAGGCAACAGCCGACGGGCTCGACGGAATCGGTGGACCCTTCAGCCCAAGCGCCTCAACCCGCCCCTGCACCATCCGATTTCCCTTCCCCCTCTGCCCCTTCTTTCCTCTCCCCTCTGCGTGACGCTGGTTCCTCCGCCTCCTCCGCGTTCAACAACTCTGCTCCCCCTCTGCGTGACTCTGATTCCTCCGCGGCCTCTGCGTTCTCTTCACGATCCCGCCACGCCCGCGACCGGCCCGCCGCCTGAGATCCCCTCACTCGGTTTGCCATCTGCCCATGTGCTATTTGCCATTTCTCTTTCCCCTTCCCCTTGCCGTTTGCCATCCGTGTGGCATATTCCACAGGATGGCCGTGTGGGGAACGGAGGATGTCCCATGCGCACCGCGGCAACGCTGCTGATCTCAACCTCGCTCGCCCTCGCGCACGCGGCACCCTCCCGCGCCGACCTCGTCACCGTCCTCGCGACCGACACGCTCATCGTTAATCACAACGATATCTTCATCGCCTGCTTCCTGCCGACACTCACCACCAAGCCGACGGATGAGATCCTGCACAACTCGATACGATTCTCGTTCAGGCCGGTGGATGCTGGAGTGTCAGCGATCATTTCGGGCAATGACTTGCCTCTGTTTCCAACTGGGCCCTTTGAAACGGTTGCGTTGTGTGTTGACGGCGGGCTGATCCAGTCAGGCACGACAATGAGTGCGACTCGAGATTGGGCGGAACCGTCATTTGATGTTGACACAGGCATAGTCGATCCCACCGCGCTCCCCACAAGCGTCACAAACATCCATCTGATCCCCGACGGCGGCTCCGGCTACGTCGGCTACGCCACCTCCGACCTGACCAAGTTCGGCTACATGCAGATCCAGCGTCTCTCACTCTACGAGTGGCGCCTCGTCGGCTACCGCTACGACGACTCCGGCGCGCCCGTCCTCGTCGAGAACCTCATCCCCGCGCCCGCCACCCTCGCGGCACTCGCTCTCCTCGCACTCCCCCGCACACGCCGCCGCCTCTCGGGTGCCACTGGTTCCCGTTGAGCACGCGCACGCGTGTGAAACAGAACCAGTGCCTCTTCATCCTCCATCGTGCTCCTCTGCTCTCACCCATGCCTGCTCTCTGAGCAGGCATGCCACCTGATCACGCCACAGTTCTGCTCGCCCCCCTCTTCCCTCCGCCCCTCTGCCCCTTCGACCCACTGCCCTTGGTCTCTTCTCCGCGTCCTCCGCGTTCAACTCTTCTTCGCGGCCTTCGCGATCTTCGCGTCCAAAAACCAACTCCGCTTCTGCCCTTTCCCCTCTGCGAAACTCCGCTCCCTCCGCGACCTCTGCGTTCTCTTCGCCTTCATGTGCCTCACACGTTGAAGTACTTCGCCTCGGGGTGGTGGACAATGATCGCTGAGGTCGACTGCTCCGGATCGATCTGCTCGTTCTCGGTGAGGACGCACCCGATGCGCTCGGGCTCGAGGAGGCGGAAGAGCTTGCGCTGGTCGGTCATGTCGGGGCAGGCGGGGTAGCCGAAGGAGTAGCGGCTGCCGCGGTACTTCTGGGTGAAGAGCTCGCGCACCTTCGGCGAGTCCTCGTTGCCGATGCCGAGTTCCTGGCGCATCCGCTTGTGCCAGAACTCCGCGAGGGCCTCGGCGGTCTCGACGCCGAAGCCGTGCAGGTAGAGGTATCTCGTGAAGTCGCCGGATTCGAACAGCACGCGGCAATGCTCCGTCGCGTTCTTCCCGACCGTCACGCAATGCAACCCGAGCACGTCAACTTCACCCGAATCGCCCGTCTCGGAATGCTGCGGCCGGAAGAAGTCGCTGATGCACAGACGCTTCTTGTCCTGTTGGCGCGGGAACGTGAAGCGTTCACGCTCGACGCGTTCGGCGAGCGGGCGGCCGGCGGACTCAGGCGTCCAGATGATGAGGTCGTCGCCATCGCTGTTGCATGGGAAATAGCCGTAGACCACGGCGGGCTCGAGGATGCGTTCGGCCTTGCAACGGTGCTTGAGGTCTTCGAGGAT
This sequence comes from Phycisphaeraceae bacterium, assembly GCA_019454185.1. Classification (NCBI taxonomy): domain Bacteria; kingdom Pseudomonadati; phylum Planctomycetota; class Phycisphaerae; order Phycisphaerales; family Phycisphaeraceae; species Phycisphaeraceae bacterium. The sequence goes on along the minus strand of CP075368.1, from coordinate 1,186,940 downwards.
GGGCTTGAACTCGTCCTCGACGAGGTGTTCGTACTCGCTGTCGGAGAGGGCGCCCTTCTTGACCTGCCACTGGCCGCGGAGAAGGGCGACGGGGTTGAGGAAGGGATACACGTCGTCGAGGTCGATGCCGGTGACGACGCGCGAGCCGAAGAAGGGAGCGTGAGGAACAGGGATGTCAGAGCGGACGGTGGAGCGGATTGGCGCGTGCGTCGCAATGGATGAACGTGCGGCCTCGCCCGTGGTTCGATTGGCCGCGGCGAGCTTGGCGGCGCGGGTGTTGACGATCATCTCCTCGGCCTTGGAGCGTTTCTCGAGTCGCGAGGCGACCTCGTGTGCGAGAACATCGCTCTTGCCGGACACGAGGTGCTCCATGGTGCGGAGCCCGTCGAAGGCATCCTTGGCGTAGAAGCACTCGCCGGCGTAGAGAGGACGGAGGTGGCCCTCGGCGTAGGGGCGCGAGAGAGCCGCGCCGCCGAGGAGGAGCGGCGGGGAGAGGCCCTGCTCGTTGAGCTCCTTGATGTTCTCTTCCATCACGTTGACGGACTTGACGAGGAGGCCGGAGAGCCCGATCGCGTCGGCGTTGTGTTCCTTCCACGCGGCGACGATCGCCGGGAGGGGCTGCTTGATGCCGAGGTTGACGACCTTGTAGCCGTTGTTGGAGAGGATGATGTCGACGAGGTTCTTGCCGATGTCGTGGACATCGCCCTTGACGGTGGCGAGGACGATGGTGCCCTTGGTGGAGCCGGCCTTCTTCTCCATCTTCGGTTCGAGGTGGGCGACGGCCTGCTTCATGACCTCCGCGGACTGCAGGACGAAGGGGAGCTGCATGCGTCCGGAGCCGAAGAGCTCGCCGACGGTCTTCATGCCGTCGAGGAGATGGTCGTTGATGATGTCGAGGGGCGAGTATGTGCCGAGGGCCTCTTCGAGCGTGTCGATCAGGCCGCGCTTCTCGCCGTCGATGATGTGGGCGCGCAGCCGGGCCTCGACGGTGGTGTCGGCGGCGGCTTTGACTTCTTTGGCAGCGGCGCCGGCATCCTTGAAGAGATCGATGAAGCGTTGGAGGGGGTCGGGGGACACACCGCTCTGGAGAGCGGTGCCACCTCGGCGGTCGTAGATGAGGTCGAGGGCGGCGGCCCATTGCTCGGCGGGGATCTTGTTGTCGGGGAGGATCTTTGCGTAGTGGACGATCGCGCTCGTGAGGCCTGCGACGCGGAGCTCGTGGAGGAGGGCGGAGTTCAGGACGACACGGGCGGCGGGCGCGAGGCCGAAGGAGACGTTGGAGAGGCCGACGACGGTCTGGGCATCGGAGAAGTCGGCGGTCAGGCGGCGGACACCCTCGATGAGTTCGAGTCCAGAGCGGCGGTCGGACTCCATGCCTGTGGAGATGGGGAGGACGAGGGGATCGAAGAGGATGTCGGAGGGATCGAGGCCCCAGGTGTTGACGGCTCGCTCGAACGCGCGGCGAGCGACAGCGACCTTGCGGTCCGCGGTGCGGGCCATGGAGGACTCTTTGTCCTCATCAATGGAGCCGACCACGACGGCGGCGTTGAAGGTGCGGGCGAGCTGCATGATGGCGTCGAACTTCTCTTCGCCATCCTCGAAGTTCGCGCTGTTGATGATGCACTTGCCGGGTGCACGCCGGAGGCCCGCCTCGATGGTCTTGATCTGCGTCGAGTCGAGCATCAGGGGCACATCGACCTGACGCACCACGCGCGAGACGATCTCGCCCATGTCGCGCGGGTTGTCCCGACCGGCGTAATCGACGTTGAGGTCGAGGACGTGGGCACCCTCGCGGACCTGCTCTTTGGCGAGGGAGACGATGCCGTCCCAGTCTTCTTTCTCGAGGAGCGTCTTGAACGCGCGGCTGCCGCTGGCGTTCATGCGCTCACCGACGATGAGCATGGACGCGTCCTGGCGGTAGTCGACGACGGAGTAGAGGGAGGTGACGCCTCGGGGCGCGGGCGAGGAGGGTGCGGGCGGGCGTGCGGTGCGCAGCCCGCGCCGGTCGAGTTCCTGGATGAGCAGGGCGAGATGTTCGGGGGTTGTGCCGCAGCAGCCGCCGACGATGTTGACGCCGTCGTGCTCGACGAACTTGAGCATGGCGTCGACGAATGGCCGCGGGCCGAGGGGATATTCGGTGCGTCCCTCGACGAGAACGGGGAGGCCGGCGTTTGGCATGACGCTGACGGAGCGTGGGAGGGCGGGCGATGCGGGGCTGCGGCTGGCGAGCGAGCGCCAGTGTGCGCCGAGCCAGCGGACGTGTTCGACCATCTCGGCGGGGCCGGTGGCGCAGTTCAGACCGAGGGAGAGAATCGGGTATCCGGCGAGGGCGGTGGCCGCGGCCTCGATCGCTGTGCCCATGAGCATCGTGCCGGTGCTCTCGATGGTGACCGAGACCATGATGGGGATGTCGGTCGGGCCTTTGCCGCGCTCGGCAAGAGCTTCGAGCACGGCGTTGATGGCGCATTTGACTTGGAGGAGGTCCTGGCAGGTCTCGATGATGAAGCAGTCGCAGCCGCCGTCGATGAGGCCGAGGGCCTGCTCGCGGTAGCTGGTGCGCATGGCGTCCCAGTCGGTTTGGCCGAGGGTGAGGAGGCGTGTGCCGGGGCCGATGGAGCCGGCGACGAAGCGCGGATGGGCGGGTGTGGTGAAGCCGTCGGCGGCGTCGCGAGCGACCTTGGCGGCGAGGCGCGAGAGGTCGTAGGCCTGATCGGCGATGTTGAACTCGCCGAGCACGAGGCGGTTTGCGCCGAAGGAGTCGGTCTCGATGACATCGCAGCCGACGCGGAGGAAGGATTCGTGGATGGAGCGGATGACGTCGGGGCGGGTCTGGACGAGGATGTCGGTGCAGTTCTCGCAGCCGCGGTAGTCGCCTTCGACGGTGAGCGGGACCTTGTAGATGGCGGTGCCCATGGCACCGTCGAAGACGAGGGTGCGGCCGGAGGCGAGGATGTCGATGATGGACGGGGGCATGAGGTGTTCTCTCGTCCGGCGCGTGCGGCGACGGGGGACGAGCGATGGTACGCACCATTCATCCGTTTATCCGGATCAATGGATGAATGGAGCGGGCGCGGGTGTTGGCGTGTGGGGAAAAGAAAAGCACGCGGCCCGGAGTTCGGTGCCGCGTGGGGAGGACGGTTTGGATGGGCGTGGCTTACTTCTTGGCGAAGTAGTTGCCGGAATACTTGCGCTGGAACTTCTCGACGCGGCCAGCGGCGTCAACGAAGGTCTGCTTGCCGGTGAAGAAGGGGTGCGAGCCGGACCACACTTCGACGTGGAGCTCGGGGACGGTTGCGCCGCAGGTCATGACGACCTGGCCATTGTGGTAGACCTGGCAGTTGGGGTAGTACTTGGGGTGGATCTTGTCCTTCATGGCCTGCTCCGTCTCTGCGATCGTTGTCGTGCGCCGGGACTCGGCGCGTGGGTTCGTGAGGGCGCGGGCGGCTCGCAGGGCGGAATCTGGGGGCGGGCCGACGGCGGTATGTCGAGCCGGAATGGTAGCGGGGTGTACGGCTGGAGCAAGGGGGACGGGTAGCCGATACTTGACCGAGCAGGGGTGAGGTCTAACCTTTCCCCGCTTGGATTCCGGGTGCTGGGCGGCGGTGCCGCGTGGTGGCCGGAAGACAGGCGACAACCGATTCCCCGATAGCTCAATGGTAGAGCGACCGGCTGTTAACCGGTAGGTTCTAGGTTCGAGTCCTAGTCGGGGAGTTCACCGCCGCCACGTGAAAGCGTGGCGGTTTTGCTTGGCGGATTGGGCGGTTTGGCCCCTCTCGGCAAGGGCGCGGAAACGCCGGGGTTTCCGGGGTCAAACGCGAGGTGGCCCAAGACGCCGCGCTCTCTGGTATGACTGGTACGAGGAGCATGCGACGGGAACCCCAAGCGTTCCGGTCCGACTCTCGGCCAAACCTCTCAAACTCTCGCCGACTCTCGGTTAGCGCACCCACCGGTTTGACGCGGGGTTGCGATCCCTAATCCCCTTCAGAGAGATGACGGCAAACTCAGGGACGAGCATGCCCGCTGCTGTCCTGCTTATTGGCCCTGATGCACCCGCTGAGCCCGATCCGATAGAATCTCTACCTGGAGCAAAGCGTTGCCGCCAAGCGAACACCATCCCGAACGCCCGACCGAAGCAGTTGCTCCCGATGATGCAGCCAACGTACTTTCCTTGACGTTCGATGAGGGTGCGCTTGCGGGGGGAGAAGTGCCCATCGCAGTCCTTGCCCAGAAGCTGCAGGCGCTTCAGAACCTCCTGTACCATGCTGCGGCATCTGTCGAAGGGCACGATGGAGCCCGGCTTGGGCACTGGTCAAACCGATACCGGAAGATCGCCGAGGTCGTGTTCAAGCAGACTCGGGCGGGGAGTCTGGTAGTTGAGACGGCGCTTCCAGAAGCGGATGCGTTGTTTGAGCAACAGCGACACACGGTCGATCTCGCGTTCGCCGCTGCGCGAGCAGCTGCAGATGGGGACTTTGATCGCATGCCCCGGGGGTACGGAAGAGACGAGCGAATCTATTTGCTTCGAGCGGCCGAGGACCTGTGTCCGTTCACGCTCGACGATTACGCTGTAGTTCTTTCGAACGGCCGAGTCGGGCATGATCCAGTTCGACTTACGAGCGCGACCCGGCGAGCAGTCCGAGAGATGGTGGTTCGTGAACAGGCCCCCCGGATGACCATCGAAGCAGAACGAGTGATCGTTGGACAGCTTGTTCAGATCAATGTGGACGGCGATGATCGGAAAATCCTGCTTCGTGTCCCAACGCCCGCAGGCGGCGTGATAGTGCCATGCTTTTATCCCACATCTCTGCGGGACCAAGTCGCTAACCTCGTCGGCGGCTCCTTGGTTGAGGTTCGGGGCTCCGCCACCCTGACAACTTCGCAGCAGTTGCAGTCAATCTCAGATGTCTACAGCGTCGAGATGGTTGATACCGATCCGATTCAACTGGCCTCTTTGGTCTACGGCGGCACGCGGTACACATTTGTCCCGAAGGCTTCGTTCGACGTCGAATACGTCGAGGGCTTATGGGTGTATTCGAGCGACCTTCTGAATGTCAGCGGCTTCGCCGCTAGTCGCGAGGCAGCTCTATCGGAGGTTGCAGAGTCGCTTGACTATGCCTGGAACGAGATTGCTCAGGCAGCTGACGCCGACCTTGAGGGAATGGCTATCGAACTCAAGCAGCGTCTGTTGGCCCAAGTGAGAGCTGAGGCGCTCAACACAGGAGGGGCCTGATGCCTCAGAATGCAGACAAGGTACGGGCTGCGCTCACTTCGAAGGGCTTTCAGCGAAGCAACTCGAAGGACGAGATGTACCACTTCTTCGTCGATGGCAAGAAGACGGCCGTGTGGACGAAGATCAGCCATGGGGAGAAGGAAATCCATGATGGACTCCTCGCGACCATGTCTCGCAGGCAGTTGCGACTCTCTCGGGGACAGTTTGACCAACTCGTCGAGTGCCCGCTCTCACGCGATGCGTATCTTGAGATCCTCAGAAAGCAGGGCGTAGTCTCGCGCCCCGAAATCGCTGTTCAACCGCCAACCGCGGAGAGAGTCTCGGGAAGCCGGTAGTCGTCGCAACCGAGGATGATTCAAGCCGGCCCGATTGGCATCCCGCCACGATTCGCATTGATTGCGTAGATGGTGGTTAACGCCCCGCTGGCGGGCGGCAACTCATCCCACGCATGCCTGACCACGGGCTCGCGCACGGACACACCGATGACGATCGACCCCGACGAGCAGGTCGAGCGCGATGACCTCGCGCCGACCGAGCGACTGCACATCATCGCCGAACTGCTGGCCGAAGGTATCCGCCGCCAGCGCGCCGACGCGCGCCGCATGGCCGACGGTGCGCCGCATCCAGAAAGAGAGGCCGATGGACTTGAACCATCGCAGCCGGTTCGCCTTGATCGTCCGACCCCCCACCGTGGTTGACGCCTCGCGAACCGGAGAGTCTCGATGCCCACCAAGACCAATGACATCCATGCGACGGTCCAGACGCTTGGCCGTCTGACGGTCCCTGAACTGAAGCAGCGGTACGCCGAGGTCTTCGGCGAGCCGACGCGGACGAGCCACAAGCAGTACCTCATCAAGCGGATCGTCTGGCGCATGCAGGCGCTCCGCGAAGGCGCGCTGTCGGATCGGGCCCGCCGCCGCGCTATCGAACTGGCCGACGACGCCGAGATCCGGCTCACGGCCCCGAGAGCGTCTGCGCCCGGACCCGGCACCGTGATCACCGCCGCTTTCGACGCGGGACGACCGGCCACGTTCCCGAAGCCGGGCAGCGTGATCCGCCGCGAGTACAAGGGGAAGGCGATCGTGGTGCGGGTGCTGCCGCGCGGGTTTGAATATGAGGGCGAGGTCTATCGCTCGCTCACCGCTATCGCCCAGAAGGTGACCGGGGCGCACTGGAACGGGGTGAGTTTCTTCGGGCTGCCGTCCGCACGCGCCAAGAAGGGATCGGAGGCCAACGTATGAGCAAACGGCCGGACCCAAAGCCCCCCACTCGCGTGCGGTGCGCCATCTACACCCGCAAGAGTTCACAGGACGGCCTCGAGCAGGAGTTCAACTCGCTGGACGCCCAGCGGGAGAGCGCGGAGGCGTACATCGCCAGCCAGAAGGCCGAGGGATGGACCTGCCTCGCGGACCGGTACGACGACGGCGGCTTCACCGGGGGGAACATGGACCGGCCGGCGCTTGGACGCTTGATGGCCGACATCGAGGCGGGCAAGGTGGACTGCGTCGTGGTCTACAAGGTGGACCGCCTCAGCCGCTCACTGATCGACTTCGCGCGGCTGATGGAACTGTTCGACCGGAAGAAGATCTCCTTTGTCTCGGTCACGCAGCAGTTCAACACCACGCAGTCGATGGGGCGGCTCACGCTGAACATCCTGCTCTCGTTTGCGCAGTTCGAGCGGGAGATCATCTCAGAGCGGACCCGTGACAAGATTGCGGCGTCGCGCCGAAAGGGGAAGTGGTCGGGAGGCCGCCGCATCCTCGGGTATGACGTGGACCCGGTGTCCAAGCGGCTCGTGGTCAACGAGGCCGAGGCAGAGTTGGTGCGAGAGATCTTCAGGATGTACGTGGCCAAGAAGTCGCTGCTGGAGGTCTGCCGCGAGTTGAACGGGCGTGGCATCCGCACGAAGGCCGTGACGACCCCGAAGGGGTACGCCTACGGCGGCCGTGAATGGGACAAGGCGGCTGTGCTCAAGATCTTCACCAACGTGCTCTATCGGGGCCGTGTGCGGTACAAGACAGAGACGTTCGTGGGCGAGCACGACGCGATCGTGACCGACGCCTTGTGGAACGAGGTCCATGAGTTGCTCAGGACCAACGGGCGTTCGGGGGGCATGCTCGTCCGCAACAAGCACGGGGCCCTGCTGAAGGGCCTGATCCACTGCGGGCCCTGCGGCGTCATGATGGGGCACACGACCACCAACAAGGGCGGCAGCCGCCTTTATCGGTACTACACCTGCTATCGAGCGCAGAAGCAGGGCTGGGACTCGTGCCCGTGCCGCTCGCTCCCAGCGGAGCAGATCGAGGGGTTCGTGATCGAGCAGATCAAGCGGATCGGGAAGGACCCGGACCTGCTGTCGCTTACGCTGGCCCGGTGCCGCGAGGAACTGGGAACTCGGGGGGCAGCGGCGGAGAGCGAGATGGCCGACGTCGAGCGGGAACTGACCCGCCTCCACGCTGACCTCCGGCGCACGGCGGGCGACGCGGCGACCAACGGGCACGCGGTCGCCCGGCTGGCCGACCTGCACCTGAAGGTCCAGGCAGCGGACGAGCGAGTGGCCACGCTTCGGGCGGAGATTGCGGAAGCCGACGTGGGCCGGATGAGCAAGGTGGAGGTGGACGCGGCGCTGGCGGAGTTCGATGGAGTCTGGACCCGACTCTCGCCCAAGGAACAGGCGCGGCTCATGCGGACGCTGATCCAGCGGGTGGACTATGACGCGACGAAGGGATCGGTCTCGATCACCTTCCATCCGCTCGGGCTGCGGTCCCTTGGACAGCGAGCGGCACCGGAGAACGCGGCATGAGCGAAGGCATCACAATGAGCTTCAAGGTCCACTTCACGCGCGGCCAGACAGGGCAGCGGCTGATGCACGAGGGGACGAAGCCGCCACCGGCCCCTGTCGCGGGCGGGCGAGTCCCCCGTATCTCACGGCTGATGGCGCTGGCCATCCGGTTCGACGAACTGGTCCGGCGTGGTGCGGTGACGGACTTCGCCGAGATTGCGGAACTGGGGCAGGTCACACGGGCGCGGGTGAGCCAGATCGTGAACCTGCTGAACCTCGATCCGACCCTTCAGGAGGCGCTCCTGTTCCTGCCGCTGGTGGCCGGGGAGCGGGAGACGGTCTCCGAGCGGGATGTGCGGGCAATCGCGGCCGAACCGGACTGGGGGCGGCAGCGGGAGATGTGGCTGGGTCTCGTTGACAGCGTGGTGTTGGCGTGAGCTGCGGAGAATCAGAAGGGATCCGACCGGCCCCGACTACTCGACTGGGTATGCCTCGTCGAACCATTGCCCCGCAACATCGGGTGTGGGCGCGGGCTCTCCCGAATCGATCATGGTCTTGAGTTGAGAAAGACTCTGCTTCGACGGCGGTAAATGACCGCGATCTCGCATGTAAGACATGACTCCGGTGAGGATCGTCACAACGATCGATTCCCATCTGCCGTCAATCGTGACCGCCAGCTCTGAAAACGCGAGACGGGCCAGCGCGTGTCCATCGGGAACGTTTCCATTAACGTCATGGTTGAAAAAATCGCTCAACCCTGCGTCGTGGAGCTTCTTGCCCGACACGCCACTCGCTCGCGCTGCTTCATGAATCGCACGGGAGAGATGTTGCTTCAAACTGCTGCCTCAGCCGAAGACCTCGCGTAGGTCACGCCTCACGGATTCAACTGACGAGCGTAGGGACTCAGTCTCATCGTCGCTGGCAACATCCAGATAGATGTGCAACTCGCGGCCATCAGGCGTTTCTCGCCATGTCCTGCTGCGATCGTGAGACTCTTTGCTGATGGCGACGCCAGTCTTGTCTCCCACCCAGTTCAATGCGCTGGTGATCGCCTCTACCTCGTTGGGGTCCAGCTCTATCGAATCTCCACAATACACGTAGACATCTTCGGTATAGGGACCCACTGGATGCTGGCTCGCCTTGAGCGTATTCTCGGCGATCATTGAGCGAATGATCTGTTCACCTTGATCGATCCCAGGACCATTCGGCATGCGAACTATCGGGTGCGACGTCAAATACCGGCCATGGCGCTTCCAATAGAACAGATGGGCGTCGTAGAACACCTTGTAGAGACGAACACGTCCGTTGTAGCTGCCGCCCGCAGTTTGGATGATCGCCGCGATTAACCGCTTGGCGTCATTGAATGTGCTATTCGGTCGTGTCATCGATCCACCCCTCGCGCGCCAATCGCGTGCGGATCCACAAGCGTGTGGCCAGTGCAGATCGCCGTCATGGTATACGGCGTTTGTTTGTAGATCAACATACTTCCACCGATTTCATTTACCGATCATCGGGCGGATCTGTTCGATTTCCCGCACACCTTTTGAGACGTGCGGATGAGAAGGTGTATCGGTGACCGAGACGGGCGGTGTTGGTTAGGGCGGCCAGGCCCAAGTTGGGACTCGTCCACAATCCGCATACATTGGTCTCCATAGCGGCGAGTTGCCTATATGGGGGCTTCGCTGGAGGTTCCTGCAACGTTGGCCGAGCGAGATACAGAGCGTGCAAGATCGACGGAGAAGGCTGTGGCAGCGCCTTCAGGTCCAGCGTACCTCTTCGCGCTGCGACCGCAGGAACAACCCGGACGGTCAACAGCCTTCTACAAGGCGTCAACGCGTGATGTGGCCGAGTCTCTCGTCAGGGCATTCTCCCGTGACCAGCCCGCTGCGCCTGGCTGGGAGTTCGCGATTGTTCCCGCATCCTCCCTCGATAGCGTTGACCGTGTGCTGATCGATGAGGCCATGGACCGCCTGGATTGCTACTGGGACCCTTTTTCCAGTGTATACGAATCCGAGCCGTCACATGACCTGATGCAACGAGCGGCATTCAAGCGGCAGGCCGCAGAATGGGAAGACGCGTTCAAAAGGCAGGCGATCCCTGCAGAGCAACCTGAGGACGAACCACCAGCGAGTGCGTCAGCGATCGCAGACGCCTCGATGCTGGCCATGATTCTTCGAGACGCCCTCGCCGTCCAACTCGACTATCCGGAAGCTGGATCAACCCCTCAACACCTCTCGCTGATGAAGGAGGTGCAAGAGCGGCTCGCACGCGCCCTCGATCGCCCCGGTATGAACCGGCTCAAAGTCCTCGCCGTGTCGGCACTCGAGATCCACGATGTGCCGGAACCGGCCAAATGGAGCATGTTCGCCACAGCGGCCGCGACGTGGCACCCCCAGTTCGCGGACGGCCCGGTCAATGACGCGGAACTCGAAGGGGCAATCAAGCGGGCATTGCTGCTGTGTCAGAGTACCGCGCATCCCGAGATTCTCGCGCTCGCACAGCGACTGGGCGAGTTCATGATGTTGATGTGCCGCCGTCCGACCGGGTCCCACGATCCGGCATTCAAGTATCCCGCTCGGGCGGCTTATCTCCTGGATCGCTACTGGCGGCTCGCCAAGCGGCTCATTCACACGCACATGGAGATCCATGTCGGGTTCACGCCCCATCCCCTCACTCGCGTCATCGAGAACTTGCGAGATCGCATCGCCGGGTGCTTTGACCTCCTCAAGGACCAGCCTGATGCAACTGCGGCATCGGAGGAGGCTGACACACTGCTGAAGGCGTTGTCCGAGGGAGAGAAGGACGATCTGTTCATCATGGAAGAGTGGGCCGAAGGCGCGATCCGGCGCGTCGAACTGTTCATCGCGAGGATGGGCATGACACTCGGCATCTGGCATGGCAAGATGACGCAGGCCGAGACGTTCTTCGTCACCCATGTCGAGCCCTTGATTACGGAACACACCGCCAACGTGAAGGCTGAATGGCGGAAGCTTCAACGACACGCCAACGCTATCGGTGCCCAGAATGCCGCGCAGCGCGGCTCCGATGAGGGTTTGGCCTCGAACTCGTCCTCGGACGCGGCCGGGAACAGCCCTCCACCGCCCGTTCAGAAGGGCCCTCGCGTGGTGCTGGGGAATCGCGGCGAGCCATGCCTCGTGGATGGCAAAGAGATGCCGCCCCTCACAGATGGTCGTTACGCCGTTATCGAGGCGCTGATCAAGGCTGGCGAGGATGGCCTAACGAAGGACGCGATCGAAGCGGTTCGAGGCAGCGCACGCCGCATGCTGGAAGATCTGAGCGAACTACATCCGGAATGGGCCGCCGTCATCCAGATGGCTGGCCAGACCAACGGGCGCTATCGGATTAGGCTGTAGCGATTCGCGTGCACCTTTGACCACCTCCGTATGCACGACCATACACCACCACCGCGCTGAAACTTCGGCCTGATCGCAATGACGCGGTCGCAAGCCAAAGGAGACAGCCGGTGACCCAACCCATCCGCCCGCCTGAATAGTCCGGACTGCCGAAGTCGGCCCGCCCGGGCCGCGCTCGGCTCCACCCCTCCGATCCGAGTCGGGTGCGCTCCAGCGGCCACGCCCTCGGCACCTCGTTCCCCACCCCTCAACGACCTCGTAGAACGCGGCCAACCGCCTCGGGCGCTGTGGCTGCGCGAAAAAGGCACCCGATGCTTATCGATCCCAAAGACTTGCAGTTCGCCAACATGGTCATCGCACGCCGGATCCAGGCGCTGCGATCCTCCGGCTCCCTTCCCAACGGCGAAGTAGAGGACTTCGCCGCCGAATTGATGCTGCACCTGCTCAGCGTCTGGGATGACTTTGACCACACCCGAGGCACCCGCGAGGCGTACATCAACACGGTCGTCACCACCCGCTCGGTGTCCCTGCTCCGGAAGCGCAAGGCCAAGAAGCGAGGCAGCGCACAGCCTGCGGCGGATGTCGATCCCGGCGAGTGCGCGGACCATCAGACCGATGGCGAGGCCGCCGAGCGGCTCTCGGACCTCAAGGCGGACCTTGAGGTGGTGATGGAACGACTGAGCCCCATGCAGCGGCGTCTGGTGAACCGGCTGATGCGCGACGCCGTCAAGCCCGTGGCCGACGCGCTCGGCATGCCCCGGAGCACCCTTCGCGGCCATTGCCGCCGGATGCGGGACATCTTCAAGGACGCCGGGCTGGAGGGCTATCTGTGAACGCCGCCGCCACCTTGCCGCCGGTTCGCGTAGATGTGCTGAGGAGCCAATCTATGACGACCCACGACCTGCGAACCGGCCGATCTGTCTACCGCTTTGAGTTCAACCCCGGAACGGACATGGGGTCCGTCGAGGACACGCTGCTCCTGGCGATTCTGTCGGTCGGGTGCCTGCACGGGCAGGCGGCAGTTCGGTTGGAGACGGGCTACGCGATCGATGCCGACGCGGGTGTGGTTGTGCTGGATGCCGAGGCGCCTCTGGGCGTCGCGGTCGCGAGAGTCTTCGTGGGGATGTGCTCCCATGAGTACGGGGACGACGCCTTCCGCGTGACCCGCGGAGAGGCGTCCGCCGCCCGGGAACTCGTGGGCTCGCCGTGAGCCCTTGGGGCTCAAGGGAATTGGGACGCAGGAGCGCGAATGACGGTGTTGGACGCGCCAACCGGGGTTGATGGGCACCGCTCGGTGGTGGACGCGGCACGGTCATATCTCGCGCGCAACCTCATGCCGGTGCCGATCCCGGCGCGCATGAAGGGACCCGTCGAGAAGGGCTGGCCGGAGTGGCGTTTTACGCACGACAACATCGCCCTGCACTTTGGGGGCGACGGGAACATCGGCCTCATCCTCGGCGAGCCCAGCGGCCACCTCGTGGATGTCGATTTGGATTGTGCCGAGGCGATCGAATGGGCGTCCGCCTACCTCCCTCCAACCGCCGTCGTCACGGGCCGGGCGGCCAAGCCGGGCTCGCACTGGTGGTACCGGTGCCCCGGCATCGTCACCACGCAGTTCCGCGACCCGAAGACGAGCAAGATGATGGTCGAGCTGCGCGGTACCGGCGTGCAGACGGTCGTCGGCCCGAGCATCCACCCCGACGGCGATGTCTACGACATGCTGGACGGCGAGCCGACGGCGGTCGAGCGCGAGGTGCTCGAAGCGGGCGTCCGGGCGCTGGTCCGGAAGGTCCTCGAACTCCGGGGGCATGATCCTGACCACTTCGACAAGATCAAGCGGGCCCCCGCGTCTCACGCCCTCGTGCCCGTTGAGCAGTCGGCCGAGACGATCAAACGCCGCGCGATCGCGTACCTCGAGATGGTCCCGGGAGCGATCTCCGGATGCGGCGGGCACGCCCAGACCTATGCCGCCGCGACGGCGCTGGTGCATGGGTTCGGGCTCGACCCCGACGTCGCGCTGGCCATCTTGCTTGAGCGGTACAACCCGCGCTGCGAGCCGCCGTGGACCGAGCGGGAACTCCGGCACAAGGTGGAAGACGCCGCGAGCAAGACGCACCGGATGCCCTTCGGCTGGCTGCGTGACGCGGGGCCGGACGCGACTGGCCAGATCGATCTGTCGGGGCTCATGGGAGGCGAAGTCGCGGTTGCGGGGACGGAGGACGCCATGATGGAGATCGACATCGGCGAGCCCGAGACCCCTGCAGATCCCCATCCCGATCCGGGTCCCATGCCGGAGCACTTGCTGGACGTCCCCGGTCTGATCGGCGAGGTCATGGCGTTCAACCTTTCGACCGCCACCCGCGCCCAGCCCATCCTGTCGCTGGCGGGCGCGATCGCACTCCAGTCAGTCCTGGCCGGGCGCAAGGTCCGTGACGAGCGCGGCAACCGGACCAACCTCTATATCGTGGGCGTCGCCTCGTCCGGCGCTGGCAAGGACCACGCCCGCCGGATCAACAAGTCGATCCTCGCGGCCGCGAACCTCATGCACCTTGAAGGGAACGAGGATCTGGCCTCCGACGCCGGTCTCGTCACGGCGGCGGTGCAGAGCCCCGCGATCCTCTTCCAACTGGACGAGTTCGGCCGGTTCCTCAGGACCACCGGCGACGCCCGGAAGTCCCCTCACCTTCACAACGTAGTGACAGTCCTGATGCGGCTCTACTCGTCGGCCGACGTAGTCTTCAAGAGCAAGGCGTACGCGGACGACCGCCGCAACCAGACGATCGACCAGCCTTGCGTGGTGCTGCTCGGGACCACCGTGCCGCAGAACTTCTTCGAGTCGCTGACCGCCGAGAGCATCACGGACGGGTTCATGGCCCGCCTGTTGGTCTTTGAGACCGACGACATGCCCGAGCGGACATGGGGCAGCGTGGCGGAGGTGCCGGAGCCCATCGTCGAGGCGGCGGACTGGTGGGGCGCGTTCACGCCCGGCAACCACGCCGGGGGATCGCGGCCGCAGCCGCTCGTGGTCAAGGCCACTCCCGAAGCCCAGGCCGTCTTCGACTCCTTCGCCGCACGGATCGACATCGAGATGCGCATGGGGAACGAGGTGGCCCGTTCGCTCTGGGCCCGCACGGAGGAGAAGGCGTGCCGCCTGGCGCTCGTCTACGCCTGCTCGGCCAATCGGGAGCGGCCCCAGATCGATGCGGCGGCCGCTCAGTGGGCGTGCGACCTCTCGGAGCACCTGACGCGCCGGATGCTGCATCTGGCCAGTCGCTGGGTGACGGAGGGGGCCTTCGACGCACGTGTGAAGCGGGTGGTGCGGATCCTGACCGACGCTGGCGGAACGATGTCGGCGTCCGACCTCACCCGCAAGACGCAATGGATGTCGGTCCGCGAGCGACGAGACGTGATGGATCATCTCGTCGAAGCAGAGCGGCTGAGCGTGAGAACCGAACCAACCAAGTCGAAGCCGAGGACCGTGTACGAACTGAAGGCGTAAAGGAGAAAGTTCAAACTTCAAGTCCTGTTCATTTGTCACGAGCGAGGAGAGATTGCGCGAAGAACTGGTCTTGAAGTTTGAAGTATCTCTCTCTCCTTCTTTCTCTCTCGCTCAATTGGACAAGACGCGGAAGGCCAGTAGGTCGCTGTGGACTCAAGGGGATCGAGCAATGACGACGACAGGGATGTCAATCGAGATGCGTGGCGTGGATGAGATCAAGCCCTACCCGAACAACCCGCGCGTGAACGACGGCGCGGTCGAGGCGGTGGCGCGGTCGATCAAGGAGTATGGATTCCGCCAGCCGATCGTCGTGGACCGTGAGGGGGTCGTGATCGTCGGCCATACGAGGCTGAAAGCGGCCAAGCACCTCGGGCTCGAGAAGGTGCCGGTGCACGTCGCCGACCTGACGCCGGAGCAGGCCAAGGCGTACCGGCTCGCGGACAACAGAACAGCACTGATCGCCGAGTGGTCTGACGAACTCCTCGCGGTCGAACTCGGCGAGCTGAAGGCACTCGACATCGATCTCGGCGGGTTGGGCTTCACCGATGTCGAGATCTCGAAGTTGCTTGAACCGGGCCTCGAGGTCGGCGCGACGGATCCGGACGACATCCCCGCGCCACCGGACGATCCGATCACGCAGCCGGGCGACCTGTGGATCTTGGGCAACCACCGTCTCCTGTGCGGCGACAGCGGGAGCGTTGCGGATCTCGATCGCCTGCTCGACGGCGCGGTGATCCATCTCTGTAACACGGACCCGCCGTACAACGTGAAGGTCGAGCCGCGGAGCAACAACGCGATCGCGGCTGGGTTGTCATCGTTCAGCGCGACGAACACGCAGCCGCGCAACCACCACCAGCGCTTCGATGCCGCACGCAACCCCGCCAGCAGAAAGGGGACGGGCAAGCAGATGCGCGCGAAGGACCGACCGCTGGCGAACGACTTTGTCAGCGACGAAGAGTTCGATCGTCTGCTGGATGCGTGGTTCGGCAACATCGCGCGCGTGCTGATGCCCGGCGGCGGGTTCTACATCTGGGGCGGCTATGCGAACTGCGCGAACTACCCGCCGGTGCTGAAGCGGCACGGGCTGTACTTCTCGCAAGCCATCATCTGGCACAAGATGCATCCGGTGCTGACGCGGAAGGACTTCATGGGTGACCACGAGTGGTGTTTTTATGGCTGGCGTGAGGGCGCAGCGCACCGCTTCTTCGGGCCGAACAACGTGCCCGACGTGTGGCAGGTGAAGAAGGTGAACCCGCAGAGCATGGTGCACTTGACGGAGAAGCCCGTCGAGTTGGCCAAGCGCGCGATGGAGTACTCCTCGCAGCCGGGCGAGAACGTGTTGGATTTGTTCGGAGGATCGGGGAGCACTCTGATCGCCGCCGAGCAGACGGGCCGCAAGGCGTTCTTGATGGAACTCGACGCGCCGTACTGCGACGTGATTGTGCAGCGATGGGAGAACTTCACGGGGAAGAAGGCGGAGCGGATTCAGGGGGCAGCGAAGGCGTGAACGCCTCCTCAACCATCCTCGCCCGTCAGGGTTCGCAGGTACGCGTGGTACGCGAAGACCCGGTCGCGCTGCTTGCCGCTGACTTCGCGGAGGATGCCCGCGTCCTCAAGCGCTCCGATGGAGCGGCGCGCGGTCGGGGCGGTGGTCTTCAGCAGCCGCTGGACGAGCGGACCCGTCACCACGGGGTGCTCAGGGAGCATGTCCAGGAGTTGGACCGAGGCGAGCGTGGCGTTGCGGCGTTTGACGAGACGGCGTCGGTCTTCACTGACCCGCGCCGAGAGACTGGTCGCCGTCGCGACGCCGTCGTCGGCCGCGACGCGCACGCAGCGCAGGAAGAACTCGGTCCACCCCTCCCAGTCGCCATCGGTGCGGACCGCCGCGAGGCGCGTGTAGTACTCGGCCTGCTCGCGACGGATCGCGGCGCTGATGTAGAGAATGGGATCGTCCAGCACCTTCCAGTGCTCCAGAAGGAGTGCGATCAGGAGTCGCCCAATACGACCGTTGCCGTCGAGGAACGGATGGATGGTCTCGAACTGCACGTGCGCCAGCCCCGCCTTGACGAGCGGATCGGTCGGATCCTTGCCGTGGATCCACGCGTCGAGCGCGGCCATCGCGTCGGGAACGGCATCGGGGGGCGGGGGGACGAATCGGATGGTGTCCCGGCCGCCGATCCAGTTCTGGACCTTGCGGAGGTTGCCTGGGTCCTTGTTCGCGCCGCGCACGCCCTTCATCAGTCGCTTGTGGGCCTCGCACAGGAGGCGCGTGCTGATCGGCACGCCCTTGGGCCGCGCAATCTCCCGGCGCGCGTGGGTGAGAGCGGCAACGTAGTTGCAGACTTCCTCGACATCATCGGGGTTGTCCGCGCGCTCCGTCGCCTCGAACTCGAGCACGTCCTCGAGCGTCGCCTGCGTCCCCTCGATCAGCGACGAGACCAAGGCCTCCTTGCGGACGAAGCCGTAGATGAACCAGTTGATGCTCGGCACCAGTCGGCCCGCAAGCCGGAGGCGATCGACGGCGGCGTGCGCCTCGTGGAGATGGAGCGCAAGGCCGGAGAGGTCCAGGGGTGGGTCCTTGGGCGGCAGCGGGAAGGGCACGAAGGCGTCAACGGAGCGGCCCCCGGCGGTGGTCGGTCGGTATGTGCCTGTGGCGCGCGGCATGGCTATGAACATCGGCGTTCGAGTCCAGATACTCTAGGAACGACAACGTTCTTAGGCGATTCGACCGAGAAAGGACGCGTTCTTTGCGCTGCGAGACGCTCCGGGCCGAAGAAACACCCCAGCGTGCTGCCGGGGTGGATCTGGCGTGGTGGCGGCCGGAGGTCAGGCGATCATCGCGGCATTCCGAGACGTGATGCTGGTGAACATGCCGCGATCGACCTTCTTGAACCGGGCGTCGGTCCCCTTGGCGGCGATCTCACGCGTGATCGCGGCGTAGAGGGTCGCCTCGGGCGTCTTGCCGCCGGGGCTGGTCCACAGACCGCGTGCGTGCATCACCTCGATCATGTCGATGGCGCGGAGCGGGCGGTCGGACTCGGCGAGAACCTTGGCCGCCGCGTCGAGCGCCGAGATGCGCTTGGGCTTGGCTGCCTTCGCGGGCTTGGCCTTGGGGGCCTTGGCGTCCTTCGCACCCTTGGCCGTCTTGCCACCCGTCGCCCGAGGTTCGCCCGTGGGCGTTCCCTTGGCGGCGGTGGCCTTCTTGCCGCCACCCTTGGCGGGCTTCGCGTCGTGGGCGACCGTGGTGGCCGCCGTGGGCGTTGCGGGGGCGTCCGTGGCCGTCGCCGGTGCCTTGGCGTTCAACTTGGCCAGCGCGTCGGCGCGGGCTTTGTCGTTGGCGCTGGTCTCATTGGTGGATGCGGGCTTGGTGGTCTTGGTCTTCTTCGTCATGGCGTTCTCCGTCGTGGGTGTGGAACCCGGCGCACGTCGCGCTCGGGAATCGCGCTCGCACCGGTCTCCCGGAGCGGCGCGTGGATGAGCGAGGCGTGGGGATCACCTGCTCTGCACGATGCTGATCTGGAAGACCGAGCCGTCGCCGAAGCGCAGGACGATCCCGGCGTTGGTCGTCAGCAGCCCGGCCCGCTCGAAGGTGGTGACGCTCGCGAGGTCGTCGAGGTCGCTGACCATGTCGCGGGCGATCTCCGCAAGGGCGATGTCGTCGTCCTCGCCCTCGACCTCGTCTCTGGCGTCGAGGATGTTCTGGATGGAGTTGAGCAGGATGTCCTGAAGGTCGGTGTCGTGCATGGCGTTGCTCCTGTGTGCGGTGGGTGGCGTGTCGGCGTCGGGTCCAAAAGCTGCGAAGCCCGCCGTCAACTCTCGTTGGGGCGGGCTTCAGGTCGTCGGGTCGGTTCTGGATCGGTCTACGAGGTCGGGGTTGCGGGGCTGGGTTCGGGCCTCCTTGCCGCGTGCCTCGTCGCAGGCATCCGACCTGCCTTGGCGGTAGCCGGTGTGCAAGCCGGACCTGTACCCGCTCTCGAAGGCGTGCCGCACGACGTCGCGGATCGCGCTGACGGGGATCTCGTGGAAGTCGAGCGCGTCGCGGCCGCGAGTCTCCAAGGTCTCCAGCAGCAGTTCCGCCGTGGCCCAGTCGAGTTCCTCGTCGAGGTCGTGACGCTTGGCCAGCGCGTCGAGCGAGGGTTTGGGGTTGGTGGGATCGGGTGTGGTCTCGTGAGGGTTCGTCATGAATCGTCTCCTTCGGTGTGTAGTGCG
This sequence comes from Phycisphaeraceae bacterium, assembly GCA_019454185.1. Lineage (NCBI taxonomy): Bacteria > Pseudomonadati > Planctomycetota > Phycisphaerae > Phycisphaerales > Phycisphaeraceae > Phycisphaeraceae bacterium. Next base: position 1,167,846 of record CP075368.1, on the reverse strand, counting down.
TTGGTCGTTGGTTCAGCGGCTCGTCGGCCTCGGGGCGTACTCGTACCCGGCGTTCACCAGCCGCTCGGCGTCGGCGAGGCAGACCACCCAGTACGCGCCCTCGCCCAGCACCACCGTCCCCGCGCTGGTGTGGTCGGCGATGCTGAAAGCGCTCTCCTCGCTGCGGACTACCACCGGTTGGTGGCGAAGCCCGAGGCGCTCGTGCGCCGCCCTCGCGGCGGCCTTGAGTTGGTGGAACGGCGAGATCTGGTTCGCGTGCGTCATGGCGTTCTCCTTCGCGGGCGGCTTCGCCCACGTGGAACACATCAAGCCATGACACTCGTACACATGCAAGGCGTCAGCGGCCGGAATATGCTGTATTCCAGCGGAATCCGAGGGGTTTGTGGGCAAGTGGGCAAGCAGGGCGGACATGTGGGGGCGCAAGTAGGCAGTTGCCTACAAGCAGGTGCGACGGGGTGCGGGTGGGTGCGAAGGCATGTGATGGGGTCAGGGGTCGCGGGGGCCGCGTGAGCGCGGCGCATGGGGGCACACGTTGGCAACTCGAAGGTCCAGTTCGGGTCTGACGACGGCGCAGGAGAAGGCGATCCTCGCGCTGCTCGACGAACCCACGGTTGCGCACGCCGCCAAGGCCGCGGGCGTTGGTCGCCGCACGATGTACCGCTGGATGGACGACCCGAACTTCTCGAAGGCGTTCCGCAAGGCGCGGAGGGAGTCGTTCTCGCAGGCGATGGCGGCCAGTCAGAAGTTCGCGCCGGTGGCGGTGCAGGTGCTCGCGAAGATCATGGCCGACACGTCCGCGCCGATGAGCAGCCGCGTCTCGGCCGCGACGGCGCTCCTGAAGTTCAGCCGCGAGTCGATCGAACTGGATGACCTCGCCACCCGCGTGGACGACCTGGAGCGGTCGATGAAGGAGGCGTCGAGTACGCCGCCCGTGCCGCCGCCATCACCACAGCAAGTCAGTTGGGGGGATCGAGCATGCGCCTGACCGGACGGCTGAAGCGGCTGGAGGAGCGGCGCGGCATCGTCGGGGCGTGCCCGAGGTGCAACGGGCGCGGCTGGCCGCAGCACTTCGTGCAGGGGCCGCCCGAGTGCGATCTGACGACCCGGCCCGGCGACCGGATCGGGTGCGACCGTTGCGGGCGCGTGTCGCACCCTCGGCTGGTGATCCTCGACAAGGCCGCGCCCAACCCGCTGGAGCAGTGGCTCGCGGCGGGCGGGACGTTCGTGACCTCGTAGCCAGGAGGAGCCGCCCATGCGATCGCTGCGGTCGCGTCTGAACCGAATCGAGCGGCAGTCGCAGCGCGACGACGCCGAGAGCCGCGCGCAGGACCGGGTGCTCATGCAGCAGATCTGCGCGCTGCTCGCGCACGGCCAGCCGGGGATGGCGCTGGTGAAGCCCGAGCACACCGACCCCGAGACGTACCGGCACATCCAGGAGACGCTGGCGTGGGCTCGCGGGGACTTCCGGGAGGCGGAGCGGCTGCGTGACCTCGACCCGGACAAGCACGTCCCGCCGCCACCGGGGACGCCGTGGGAGGAGCAGATGCGTCTGGCGCGGGAAGCGCTCGATGCGACCGCCGACGAAGCGCACGACCAGACCAAGCGCGTGGCCGCGGCCGTGCGCGCGGCGAGGACCGCGACGGGTGCGGATGTGTGACCTTCGCGTCGCGAGTTGAGCATCGGGCATAGCCGCCCGAGAAAGTCGAGGTGGAACATGGCGATAATCGCCAAGGTTCTGTCTGCAACCCGGAAGTACTTCCGTCACGGGAGTTCGCCGCCCTCCGGGGGAACAGCGGGTAGACGCTGAGGCAGCGCGAGGTACCTCTCGGCCTGCCAAGGGAAGCATCGGCGTCGTCGTGGCATGGCAAGTCGAGCCCGACACGGGCAAGCAACTCCCGGCCTCTACCAGCCGGGAGTTGTCACTTGAACCACACACGAGCGGGCTACGTTCGCCCACTCAAGGCGACACCGAGGGATGGCTCACTGGACCAGTCCCAGCAGTCACTGCCACGTCTTTAGTGTGAACGGGCTCATCATGTGCAAGGCTTTGGCCCTATGTGCCACTTCCCCGCCTCTCCGATCCCAATTTGATCCCAGCAATGAGCGATGATCTCCAGATCAGCATCCGTCTCGTAGAGCCCTCCAAGGTTCTCATTGCTGGGCCGCTCGGGCCACTCAGCTGGAAAGAAGTAGGACGATCTTCCCTGCTCATTGCGAAATGCCACGACAGTTAACCATTCGTTCTCATCGAACACGAACGTCGCAACTCTGTCATCCAACAGGTATGCCGATACTCTCATTCCTTCACAGCGTCGATTCAGGTCCCGATATGCACCTATTCGAGTAGTGTGGTGGGCGTGCGCGGGCAGATACTCTGCGTCCGGGTACAGCTTCAGGACCCTGTGGTAGGGCATAGCAACGGCGTCAATATCCTGCCGAGCCCACTTTGCGTATGCGTGCTCTAGACGCGGAACGTACGTGTACCGGCGCTCTCTTGCGTCGCGCTGGTACACGGCCAACGCGGTTTCCCGCCGCTCGCCTGTCCACGCTACGTGAACAGAAAACATGAGCGGCTGGCCGACTGGTGACTCATCGTCCCTGCGGTATGCAAATACTCGGGGCGCGGGCTGCATTCCCATCAAGTGCTTGCTCTGGCCGTCGAGCGGCCCTCCATCAAACATGTATTCCACGGGTCACCTCCACTCATGCAGCATTGGGTCTCAAGGACGGGCATCTTATGAGGTCTGATCGTGGCTTGGCGAGTTAGCTCCGACGCGCGATCCGGGGGATGGCTGTCCCCGAACGAAACCAGCCCCTTCCCGCAAAGGAAGAGGCTGGCTGCTGAGGACGCTTGGCCCGCAAGGGCCGCCGCCGGGGGCTGCTGATTTCCACAGGCGGCAACAGCGTCCTGGGAGGATCTACGACCAATATACCCCATGATCTGCTGATCGGCCACCCTCTCGCATGGGGAACCCCCAACATCGCCGTGGATCGTTACTTGGGAGGGAACGGAGCGCGTGGGTGCGGAGCCGAGGTCGCGACGACGCGTGTTGGGCATCGGGGATATGAGCCCCAGAACCGGAGGTGACTTCTGACGAAGATTCTGAATCCGGCCCGGAAGTACTCCTGCTAACGGAGTCCGCCACCTACCGGGGAAACCAGCGGGTAGACGCTGCGGTCACAGGAGTCGATGACTCAGTGCGATCATGGGATTCGGCGCGTCGTGGCTAGCCAACACCAGCGCCCTTCGGGCAACCAAGCCCTCGCGTCTATCGGCGAGGGTTTGTCTTTCATGGGCACTTCTCATATGCGTTTCCTCATGGAACGCGACACTTGCCGACCTTTCCCAGCCAACTGATCAGTTCACCATACCAGCGTCTCTAGGAAGTCGGCCGATCAGGCTCCTCATGGGCAGGGGCCCCCGATTCACCGGCCGTGGTCTGGTTGTCTGGTGACCGCGGGAACTGTACCGGAGGGGTCTCATGCTGCAGACCCTTCTCCATGAGTGTGCCAATTCGAACGAGATCTTGAAGGTTGCTGATGTCAAACAGGACGTCGCCATTCTTCATGCGAATTCTGGTTCTGGTCTCGCACAGTCTTTCGTATGCGGCTTCAAATCGAGCCATACGAGCGGCGGTCAACTCTGCCGTCAGGACGGCGCGTTCATCGTCGTCTGTGGCTGCCTCGAAGCGTTTGGCGAGGGCGTCGCTTTCCTTCAGCGCTGCGGCTCGTTTCTTCATGTTGTCAAGCTCCGCTTTGGTCTGCGCGCTGCAGACAATCGCCTCGTTGCGAGCGTGATCGGCGGAATGCTTGGAGACGGATGCTTTGCGAACCTTGGCGAAATCCTCTGCCGCTTCGGTGGACAGACCTCTCGCGATTTTCGCGGCGACGTGTCCCGTGGCGATCTCTCCGTAGGATGGATTGGCGGAGGGATTTCGAATCGCCCAGGCGATGATCGTGTGGAGGATTCGTGTTATCACACCGGCATCTCCGACGCGACGAGAGCGACGGCGGGCTGGCGACGGAACTCCAAGCCGAGACCACCCATTGCCCGGTGCATATCGCTTAGGGCGATCAAGAGTTCAGCGACGAGTTTCTCATCCGCATCTCCGGGCTCGATGTGAATGTGAAGCGCCCGTTGCATGATCTCCGGCTCGACTAACTCACCGAACTCGTCATCGGAGGGACGAACTCGACCAACTGGTATGCTTGCGTCGCCCGGCGCGACGAGCTGATCGGCAATTTCTCTACGATGGATCCCGACCTGGCGCGGAAAGTCAAAGGCGATGCGAACCCGATCGACTTTGATGGACTCGACCCGCACGATTCCGAGCGGCTTACGCGGGTCGCCAACCACGACCTCTTCGCCCACGCGGCGGGGCATTACTAGTGTCGTCTGAGACCCCTTCGAGGGAGAGGGCGGCGCTCCTTTGTCCCGCTGTCGTTCCGCCACTCCGCTAGCAGTGACGGCGCAATCTCGAGCGAACTCAAAGGCGAGGCGGACGCGATCAGCATGAATTGAGGCTACCCGAACGATTCCGACCGGGTTGTTTGGGTCGCCAATAACGACCTCTTCGCCCTCGCGGCGGGTGATGACAAGCATGCTCGGATTCTAGTTGACGTTTGCGCGACACACCACAATCGATGTCGCATGTTGGCGCCCGCTCACGACAATCCTGAACTTATCAAGCTATCAAGTTCGGGGTACCAGAATTTGAACTCTCCCCCTGCTCGCGCCTCCATCACCCGGTGCCGCTTTGGTCGCCGGAGCGTAGCCGCGGGATGCTCCCGCGAACGGCCTCCCCAGCGGTAACCCCATCGGGAGCAAGGGCATGCGAGGACGCCAGACACGGGACGCCACGGCGCGTCGGAGGGATCAGCTGACGGGAGGGCACGTGGAACGAGTACGGGCGAGACCAGTCGCACCAGTCGCACGCGTCGCAACGGGACGACCTGCGCGACCGGGGGAAACCTTGGCCGCAGCGGGTGCCGGTCGCGGGCCGCGCCCCAAGCCCAAGCGCCGCCTGCCGCCCGAGGTGCTGACCGACGAAGAGGTCCGGGCCCTGCTCGACGCCTGCGGCAGGTACACACCCGTCGCGCTCCGCAACCGCGCCCTGATCACGCTCATGTACCGGGCCGGGCTCCGCGTCTCCGAGGCGCTGACCCTCCAGCCCAAGGACGTGGACCTCGAGAACGGCATCGTGCGGGTGCTTCATGGCAAGGGCGATCGGTATCGGGCCGTGGGCCTCGACCCTGGCGCGGCGGCCGTCGTGGCGGCCTGGCTCGCCGAACGCGGCAGGGGCCAAAGGGTCGCGGCACGGGGGCACGGGGCGGGCGGCCCTCTCGCGGCCGCGCCGCTGCTCTGCACCGCGTACGGCACGCCCCTGACGACCGGGTACGTGCGGCGGCTGATGAAGCGGCTGGGCCGACAAGCCGGGATCGCCAAGCGGGTCCACGCCCACGGCCTGCGTCACACCCACGCGGCACAACTCCGGTCCGAAGGTGTCGATGTCGGGATCATCTCCCGCCAACTCGGGCACCGATCGCTGCTGACCACGATTCGCTACCTCGACCACGTCCAGCCGACGGCGGTCGTTGATGCGATGAGGGGGAGGGTGTGGACTATGGGATGCGTCCCGTAGGTGAACCGGCGAGACCAAAGTGATTGGCCGCAACCTGCTCAAGATAGTTCGTCTGGGCCGCACGCCAGTCACGCCAGCGCTCCGGACCTGCCCTCACCTCGGGCATGCTGAGGCTGGCTCGCTTGCTTCGAAGGTCTCCACGTCCCGTGTACGCGCGATCGACAACCGACTCGACATGCGCAAGCATGGGCGCGTCGAGAGAACCGCTCGCGAGAAGGTCGCTGATCACCGCCACGGCAGCGTCTTCCGAGAGTGTGCAGAGGGCCAGCATCGAATAAAGGCGGGCGTACTCATAGGCGTCTGGCCTAAGCAGCTCATCCCTGCACGCGATGAGCACCCGCCGACGAATCGCGTCGGGCAACGCAGCCTTTGCGTGGATCGCATCGAACGCCTGGAACGCGCTCGAGCGTCGGAACCCATCGGTTTCGGCCGAAAGGAATCTGAGGCACGCCTCAAAGGCGCGAGGCCAGTCTTCGTCTGCAAGTGCCGCACAGAAGAGAGTTTCAACTGTCGTTCTTTCAACCGCCGGCGCCTCCATTCGCTTGCGAAACCGATCAGGCTTCCCTAGGACATAGAGCAGGTAGTCGAATATCGCGCTACCCGCAGGAGACTCCGCGCTGGCTTCCTCGATGATCACGACGAGCGATGCGTCAGCGCGAGCCAGCGAGATGATCTGGTCTACGTTTGGGCCGCAGACCGATGCGCGGCCTTGTGTGGCGTCGAGGTCCACAGCCTTGAGCAGCACCGGCAAGGCAACATCCGTCTGCACGGAGCCGAAGAGGGCACTGTTGACCTTGTCGGCAAGCTGGAGGTCGCGTCGGTTGAGGGCAGCAGTGTAAATAGATCTGAGTTCCCTTCCGAACTCTTCGGGGCTGGCGGCCATCAGTGCGTCGACAGCCCGGCGGCTGCTCTCGCTGCCCATCAGGGCGGTCGCGAGCACGAGTCGTCGCTCCTGGTCGTTCTCGCTGGCCTGCCACATCGCTAGCACCGCGAACCCGGAGGTCTCCGGATCGCTGAGGTGGCCAACAATTGACGCGTACAGTGCAGCTTTCTCAACGCGTCGTGCCTGCTCCGCGATTCGCTGCTCGTTCTGAGCGCTCAATGCGGCGACTCGCTCGCTCGTGCGTGAAGAGAAGAAGGCCGCCACCAGTGCGAGCAGTGCAGACAGCACGGCTGCGCCTGTGGCCAGCCACGCGGGCAGGTTGCTCGCTCCGGCTACCGATTTGTGATCCGGCTCTGACACAGACTCTTTGACAACGTTCGCCTCCGGCGACGGACACTCGGCCGTGGACATCAACCACCTCCTCATGCGGCAGCACTCCGCTCGAACCAGCATGACCTGACAAGTCACGGATGTCAAACCCAGCCGAAGTGGGTTCGCAGAACCGGGTGAAATAGTCACGTTCGTTGAACGTCATCGCTCGGCTCCGTTCCCGCCGTAATTGCGATCCCCGTCAATGCCGGGCCGAGGCGGCGAGTATTCGGCGCGGCCCTCCCCCGCATGCGATAATCCCCCATCGGGCAAGGGGGACGACCATGCGAGCGATCAGGACCAAGGTCACGAGGATGGAGCGGGCGGCCCGCGTGAAGGAAGACGCCGCGCGGCGGGGCGACTGGCTGCTCAACCACCGCATGTGCGCGTGCATGGTGGCGCGCACCCCCGGCATCGAGCGAGTCCGCCCCGAGCACACGGACCCCGAGACGTTCAGGGACATTCAGGAGACGCTGGCTTGGGCGCGGGGAGACTACGCCGAGGCGGAGCGGCTGCACGCCCTCGATCCCAACAAGCATGTCCCGCCGCCGCCGGGCACGCCGTGGGAGGAGAGGATGCGGCTGGCGCGTGAAGCCCTCGATCGCTGCACGGACGAGGCACACGACAGCACGGAGCGGGTAAGGCGGGCGATTGAGGCAGCTCTGTCATAATCCCGCCGACCACCCTGCCGATCGTCCGAGCAGGCGGCTGCGAACCGCCGTAAACTCCGGCCCTGCCACTGGCGGAGTCGCTATCCGTTCACGACTGTTCAGGGAGTTAGCCGCTTCAGGATTGGGATTGCAGCTCGTTACCTCAAGCATCTGAGTCGAAAGTCCAGACGTTGACCCACCGGGAGAGAGCCCTTGTCTCGAGTTACCGAGTTGATCGCCAAGGCAAAGGCACAGAATCCGCAGCTCGGGGCCGATCTTGAGCGCGAGTTCCGGGCGCTGTCCTCGCGGCTTTCCTTCGGCCTGAACTTCGAGCGGCACCGCCCAGAGGCGGTGGAACTGCCGCAGCGCCCGGTGCGTCGCGGTGACAAGGTTCGCATCCTGCCGCCCCGCGGCTCGACCGCGAAGGGCGAACAGCGGCTGTGGGTCGTGGAGTCGCTCCACAAGGTGAAGAAGACTGCCGACTTGAGTCTGTTGGATGCGGCCAAACCGGAAACGCTGACCGTCGCCGTCGAGGATCTGGTCGTGGTCGCGGAGTTCCGTGACACGATCTACCCGGGCCTGGTATCAACTGGAAAGGTCTCACGCGGTGGAGATCGGCCGTGGCACACCGTGATCAATGCCGAGAACTACCACGCGCTGAAGGCGTTGACCTGGACCCACCGCGGCAAGATTGACGCTATCTACATCGACCCGCCGTACAACTCCGGCGCGCGGGACTGGAAGTACAACAACGATTACGTCGAAGGGGACGATCTTTATCGCCACAGCAAATGGCTGGCGATGATGGAGCGTCGCCTACTCGTCGCCAAGGAACTGCTCAACCCGGGCGCCTCTGTACTGATCGTCACGATTGACGAGAAGGAGTATCTGCGGCTCGGCTTGCTGCTTGAGCAGACGTTTCCAGAAGGAAACATCCAGATGGTGACAAGCGTGATCAGCCCCTTTGGCGTTGCACGAGAGAATGAACTGTCGCGAGTTGACGAGTATCTCTTCTTTGTCAGGATCGGTGGTGCGTCATTGGCTAGGCCAAATGACTACCGCGCGTTGCTCGCCAGGAATGATGACGAAGAAGACGAGACTGCACCAGAAGAAAACGAGGAGACCTTTTGGTTCTCTTTCATGCGAGCCGGCAGTAACTCGACGAGGAAGCACTCGCCTGGATGCCATTACCCGATCTTCGTCACTAAAGACGGACAGTTCCATTCGGTGGGAAAGCCTCTTCCTGCTGGGACACCACGCGAAGCGGTACGACCCCCGCGTGGAACTGTCGCTTGTTGGCCAATCAAGACAAACAAGAAGGATGGCGTGTGGCAAGCTTCCGCCGACTCGGCGCAGGCTTTGTTCGAGAGTGGCTACGCCCGAGTTGGCAAGTTCTCATCGAAGCTCGGGCGTCACAGCATTACGTACCTCAGGGATGGGACGATCCAGCGAATCAAGGCCAATGAAGTCGTTCTGTCTCCTGATGGCGAGATCACCGCCCTCCGACGGGCTGCGACATCTGGCAGGACCGTGTGGGCATTCTCGTCGCACAACGCGACCTCACACGGTACCAAGCTGCTTGCCAAGGTTCTCCCGGGGCGAAAGTTCCCGTATCCGAAAAGCCTCTTTGCCGTTGAGGATGCCCTGCGGACAACGGTCGCTGGAAAACCGCAGGCAGTTGTTCTCGACTTCTTCTCCGGCTCCGGTACCACCGCTCATGCCGTGATGCGACTCAACAAGCAAGACGGCGGCTCGCGACAGTGCATCAGCATCACCAACAACGAGGTGAGCGCGGACGAGCAAAAAGCACTGCGGGAGCGTGGACTGCGCCCAGGCGACCCCGAGTGGGAGGCACTCGGCATCTGCGACCATATTACGAAGCCGCGTGTCCAGGCTGCGATTACAGGCAAGACTCCTGAAGGCGACCCAATCAAGGGGGACTACAAGTTCACTGACGAGTTTCCGATGGCCGATGGCTTCGAGGAGAACGCGGAGTTCTTCACCCTGACCTATGAGACGCCCGTCGGCGTGAGCTACCAGACCGCGTTCTCGCGCATCGCTCCACTTCTGTGGCTGCGTGCGGGGAGTGTGGGACGGCGCATCGACAAGCTGCCCGCAGCGGGGTGGGACGTGGCGGACTCCTACGGGCTCTTGGTTGATCTGGACACCGCGACAGACTTCCTCAAGGCCGCGCGCAAGGCGAAGTCGATCCGCGTCGTCTTCATTGTCACGGATGATGAGCGTCGCTTCCAAGCCCTGTCGCGGCGGCTGCCGGAGGGCGTCGAAACGGTCCGGTTGTACGAGTCGTACCTGACCAACTTCGCGTTCGCCAACGGAGACGGCGCATGAAGTTCACCCTCCACGGCTATCAGAATGACGCGGTCCGCGAAGTGTTGGCCAACCTGAAGAAGGCCCGCCGGCGCTGGCACCAAGACAAAGATCGTCATGCCTTCTCGCTGACGGCGGTGACCGGAGCGGGCAAAACTGTCATGGCCGCTGCGGTGTTCGAGGCGCTGTTCCACGGCGATGATGCGTTCGAGTTCGACCGCGATCCCGGCGCGGTCGTCATCTGGTTCAGTGACGACCCTTCGCTCAACGAGCAGACGCGCTTCCGGCTCATGGAGTCCTCCGACCGGCTGCGGCACACGGATCTGGTGGTCGTCGAGAACACTTTCAACAGGCCGAAGCTGGAGGCGGGGAAGATCTACTTCCTCAACACTCAGAAACTCGGCAAGAAGAGCCTGTTGGTGCGGGGCTTCGACGGCGACGAGGATGGAACGTTCCCCGAGATGCGCCCCGATCTGCGGAGCCACACGATCTGGGACATCATCCGGAACACAATCGAGGATCCGGAACTGACGCTCTACATGGTGCTCGACGAGGCGCACCGGGGCATGGGGACGGAGAATCGCGAGAAGTCGACGATCGTGAAGCGGCTGATCAACGGCGAGAAGGGCGTGCCGGGCATCCCGGTCGTCTGGGGGATCTCGGCGACTGTGGAACGGTTCGACCGAGCAATGACGATCGCGGAGTCGCGCGGTCGCAGCACCTTGCCGCCTGTGACCGTCGATCCCGTGCTGGTGCAGAACTCCGGCCTGCTGAAGGACACGATCGTTCTGGACATCCCCGACGAGGCGGGCGACTTTGACACGGTGCTGGTCCGCCGCGCCACCGACAAGTTGCGCGAATCCACGGCGGGGTGGGCGGCCTATGCGGCGCAGCAGAACGCGGGCACGCCCGTGCTGCCGCTCATGGTGCTTCAGGTCCCCAATACCCCGAGCCACAATGACATCGGGCGCACCCTTGAGACGATCTTCCAGCAGTGGCCTGAGCTCGGCGAGACCTGTGTCGCGCACGTTTTCGGTGAGCACACGACGCAGACCTTCGGGAAGTACTCCGTTCCCTACATCCAGCCGCAGCGAGTCCAGGATGACACGTGGGTCCGGATCTTGATCGCCAAAGACGCCATCAGCACTGGGTGGGACTGCCCGCGCGCTGAGGTGATGATCTCGTTCCGTCCCGCGCAGGACCGAACGTACATCGCGCAGCTCCTCGGCCGCATGGTCCGCACGCCACTCGCGAGGCGGATCCCCGGCAATGACAGGCTCAACGCGGTGGACTGCTTGCTGCCGAAGTTTGACAAGGAAACGGTCGAGGATGTCGTTCGGGCGTTGCGAGAGGGAGGTGGGGATACACCCCCAACCGGGCGGATTCTCGTCAACCCCGTGGAGATGAAGCCGAACCCCGCTGTGCCGGATGCGGTGTGGCAGACGTTCATCTCGCTGCCTTCGCAAACTCGACCGCAGCGAGGCGCGAAGCCCGCGGTGCGTCTGACGGCTCTGGCACACGAGTTGGCGTCCGATGGCCTACTCCCCGGGGCTGGCGGCAAGGCCCACGCTGCGATGCACAAGATGCTGGATGGCTTCGTGTCGAGCCATGCTCGAGCGTTTGAATCGAAGCGGGCACAGGTCATGACGGTCAATGGCCGCACGGTCATCGCCGACCTGCCAACCGGCATGCTGAGCGATGGGCACTTCCAGGTCGATGCTGACGACGCTGTCGTTGGGGACGCCTATCGCCGCACCGCTCGCATCATTAGCCCTGACATCGCACGCACCTACACGGTCGAGCGTGCCAAGCGAAAGCCGGAGGCCGAGGACGATCTTGAGGGCGCCCTCATCGAAGCACGAGAAGAGGTGGCCGCGCTCCACCTGATGGATAATCTGCAGGTCCTGTTTGATGCCGAGGCCAAGCGGCTTGCGGATCAGTGGTTTGCGGATCACCACGAGCGGATCAAGCGGCTCTCGGATGAACGCCAGGAGGCCTACAGGCAGATCGCGGCCCTCAGCACTGCGCCGCAAGACGTGGATCTGGTGCGTCCCGTCTCGCGATTCGAGCCCACGAGCGTTCGAGAGAACGACGTCGAGACCCCTATCCCCGCCTATCCAGATCACCTTCTCTGCGATGCGGACGGCAACTACCCCGCGGAACTGTTCACCTGGGAGAAGGCGGTTCTCGATGCGGAGATGGCGCGGCAGGGCTTCATGTTCTGGTACCGCAACCCTGATCGACCGAGCCAGGATTCACTGGGTATCGCGTACACGATCGGCGAAGAGACGCAGATCCTCAGGCCGGACTTCATCTTCTTCGCAAAGCAGGGGAAGGACGTTGTTGCAGACATCGTCGATCCGCACGGATTCCACCTCGCTGACGCGCTGCCGAAAGTGCAGGGTCTTGCCCTGTTCGCGGAGAGGCACGCGCAGGCTTTCCGCCGAGTTGAAGCCGTCGCAGACATCGGCGCAGGCAAGCTTCGGGTGCTCGACTTGACCAAACCCGATGTTCGACGCGCGGTCTTGGCCGCGTCCAGTGCAGAGTCCCTGTACCGCGGTGCGTCGGCGAGCAACTACCCTGGCTGAAGCCGTCAGACGGAACTGGACGGCGAACGCAGCCGTGAGTCGCGCTTTGTACCCGGAAACGATCCCCGACAATTAGTCGAACGGCGCCTCCCCCGAGTACCATCCATGTGCCATGGATGACAAGAAACCTGAGCCGTCCGTGTTGGAACACAGCGCCACCGTCGAGCGGCAGGATTCATTGGCTGCGGTTCGTGCCGACATTGACCAAATGCGTGCTCAGCTCATCGAGCAAGAGCACCGCACACCCTATGTCGCGTTGAATGCCTATCGCTACTTCGGAAAGAAGTCCGCAAAGGGCGACGCCGCGATGAAGGCACTCTTTTGGCGAGTCTTTGCCCCGTATACCGCGGCAATGGTCTTCGCAGGCGGCGGCGGAATCATCGCGGGGGTGACGGCGTACATCGCCTACCAGCAGGTCCAGCGGCTGTCCCAACAGAATGAACTGATCGAACTGCAGGCGCAACTCGCCGCCATCGCCCGCCAAGCGGACCTAGAGCAGCAGTCCGCGGCACGAGCGTACGACGAGATAACACGCATCCTCGATCAGAATGCATCGGCAGGAGCGATCGTCGATGCGCTGGACCGGCTGCCCGAGGCGATGGTCATGCCCGTGACTATTGTGGATCCGAGTTGGTCGCCGACTACGTCCGCCGACGGACGTGCTCGCTTTCGCACCATTCCAGACACGAAGACCGTCTATCCGAATCTTGTTCCGCTGGCGCAGCGGCTGCTGACGTTTGCGAAGTCGGACCGACCTGCCAAGGACACTTACTGGAGTGATCAGGAGATCGGCTCGGTCAGCACGGGAATCGCCCTCGCGCTGCACCGCGTGGGCTTCGGCAACGCGGTGAGGATCCCGAAAGACGGGTGTGTTTGGCATTGCATCTTCAACGAGAAAGGCCTGCCGCAGAACGACGCTGATGAGAAGGTGCACGCCTTTCGAGGCTCGCGTATCAGCAAGTCGGTCCTTGCCGAACGAGCGGGATCGGACCGATATGCCCAAGTGCGAGTCGTCGAAGGCAACAGCACCGCCGACTTACGCCACCTACGTCACGAGCAACTAGTCGGCGTTCAACTGCCCATGCTGGCATTATCTAAAGTGAAACTGTGCAACGTGAACATGTCTGGTGCCAATCTTCAGAAAGCGGTGCTGAGGCAAGGTTGTTTTCGCGGGTCAGTCCTCTACGGTGCCGAACTTCAAGGTGCGATCCTAAACGATGCTAGACTTGACGGTGCACACTTGTCGAACGCCCAGCTTCAAGGTGCGTTCCTCTCGGCGTACCTCCGGGGTGCGAACCTCGTAGACGCTCAGCTCCAGGGCGCGGACCTCATGAACGCCCATCTACAGGGGGCGAACCTAAGGAAGGCTCAGCTTCAGGGAGCCAGCTTGAGCTCCGCCGATCTTCGCGGGGCTGATTTCACTTCTGCCGGCCTTTCGGGAGCGACGCTTGAGTTTGTCATTGATCCGACGACCGGTGTGCCTCATCGAGAACTGCCTGCGTTTCTGAGGTATCACTTCGGATCGCGAGCTCAGAGCCCTTTGGCAATCTCCCTTGACGTTCCCCCTGCGATATTGCACGAGGCGAAGTTCTACTCGATCGTCATTGTCCAGAGCCCCAAGCGACCCGACGAGGTCGAACAATGGGCATGGTGGCCTACGCATGAGGGCGCAGTAGCTGACTTGCGCCAGCGACTTGGCGATCGGGCAGAGGAGATGATCGCGACCCTTGTGGAGCGTCAAACGACCTTCACCTGTGCTTTGGTTGATGGAGTCATTCTCGATCTGGACTCTCTCATCAGCCTCTACTCAGCCAACGCGACTGTTCCGCCGCTCGATCAGGCGTTTGCCACGGCCAATACGAACGTCGCGGCCGTTGCAGAGCGAACGATGAATCCGTACCGCTTCCCTTCGTGGGGCGATTTGCTGGCGCTCGCCCAGCACCAGGCCAGCGAGCGGGCGAACCCTAAGCCCTCTGAGTAATGCCTAGCCGCGAACGAACGGTGTCGAAGTCGCGCCTCCAAGCGGACGCTTCTGTTGTCGCCTCAAGGAAGCTGCCCCCGAACCAATCGGTCCGGGGGCGGTTGTGCGAACGAGGGTCTCACCGATCAGAACTCGAGATCACTTCCCAGGCGGGTTGTTCCCGCGACCACCTCCTGACGGGTTGCCCGTTGTGCTGGGGCCGTTCGGCGGGCTGCCGCCTCCCTTGCCTCCGCTACCGCTGTTACCGCCTGAGTTGCCCTTGCCACCGCTGTTGCTGCCTGACTGTCCCATGATGGTCTCCATTGTCGTCGGCCCGAGCAGGGTTGGCTCACGCAGCCATCGCTACGCAGACTTCGACGAACGCATCTTCGCTTCAACTTCCGCGTGATCAGCCGTGTGAGTTGGAGAATCAACCGGTCGATGGGCGGAGCCAACGGTCATAGCTGCGCCGATCTCCGAGGCGCAGAGCCTCACGAGCAAGACGGCCACCCTCGACCTTGTCGCCCAGTGCAAACGCGCACTCCGCCGCAATGTGAGCGGCGAGGGCGCATGTCTTCTCGAGTTCCAGAGCTTGACGAGCCACGCGTCCCGCCGCGTCGAACCGCTTCAGCCGATACAAGCTCAACGCGAGAGCGTACAAACAGTCCACCGATCCTTGCACCAGTGCGGCCGGGGCCGACTCAAGATATTGAACCGCGTTCTCTGGCCAGCCGCGGTGAAGATAGACCTTGGCGATCTCCGCCACGGGATACGCCCAGTCGGGCCGAAGTCGGCACGCGTGCGAGAGCTGCTCTATGGCTTCGTCGAGTCGCGGATCGTTCTTTGCCTGCCACAGCGCGATGCCGAGATGAAGGCGTGTCTCCGCACAGTCCGGTTCGAGCTCGACAGCTCGCCTCCACACCCCGATGGCTTTGGAGTACTCCCCGCGATCCATTAGTCCCTTTCCGATCCAAGCCAGTACGTCGGGAGTGCAGTTCCTGAGGAGACTTGGCTCCGGAAACGATGGAGACGCACTCCAAAGCGCCCGCGGTGACATCGCAATGAGCAGTCCTTGGACGTGAAGAGACTCTCGGTCGGTCGACAAACCGGCGACGTTTCCCATCTCATGATTCCAGAGCGCCTGCGCCGCGGATCTGTCTCCAATCACCTCAAAGCACTCTTGAATCCGAGCTGCAGGACCCTTCTCACCAGCCACCACAATGTCGTCGATCCAGAGCGGGCTGCTTTGGTGATTGAGCCAGTATCCAAACAAAGCCTTGCTGGCGTCGAGCCGGGTACTCATTCGCAAGGTAAGGACTTGGGTAACGAGCAGGGCCTCGCGCGGCAAAGGAAGTCTCGACTGCATATCCAATGAGAGTTGCACGAGACACATGAATGCACTGAACAGATCGATCAAGTGCGCCAGTTCCAAGTGAGGAGCGAGACTGACCCGAATGCTGATGAGGGACCATTGAAGGCGAAGCCAGCCGAGAAGTTCCCGTTCATCGTCAGCCGACCTTGCGAAGTGCTTCGCGAGGGCCCGCATGTTGGCGTCGCGGGGCACCGTCATCATGTCCATCCAGTCGTCAACCGTGGACTTCTCGACGCCGATAGAGCGGGCGAGTTCTTCCCGCGTGACATGGCGGGAGGCTCTCTGCATCATGCTCGATATGATCGCCTTCCCGGGTTTCTCATCGGTGACATGGATAACAAACCGGGGCCAGTCGCAGCCGCCCGTGAGTTGCAACAGAGCCGTCACGCGCAACGCAAGTTCAATCACAAGCTGACGACCGAGCACGTACGCTGCGAGAGAGGGATGAGGATCGGGCCAGCCCATCGAGCCTTGCAAATAGATCGCGTCCCACTCAGACAACACGTGATGAAGGACATCGGCCAAGAACTCCTTGGCGTCCGGGGCCCTGCCAGAAGCGTCCATTGGCAGGGCAAACTTCGACAAGAGTCCAGCATCGAAAGCGGCATCGACTACCCACCGGCAAATGTCCCGCTGGCGAGGTTCAGCGACCCACTCGCCACGGAAATACTCGCGGGCGGCCCGACCCAGCGACGGATCGCTGCCAATGTGCTTGGCAGCTCTTTCCCCGCCTACGTCGGGGTTGCCGAGGTCAAACGCCTTCACAAACACGCCAAGCAGCACCCCAGACTTCGGGCAGTTCCATGACCTGATTACCTGATTGCGTTCCATCAGTAGTCTCCTTAATCGACTGCGTCATTCTGGGACACTCGCCTGAAAGGTCAGCCGTGCCGATTGGATAACGCTTGTTTGGAAGCGTGCTCTCAATGGGGAG
Organism: Phycisphaeraceae bacterium; assembly: GCA_019454185.1. Classification (NCBI taxonomy): domain Bacteria; kingdom Pseudomonadati; phylum Planctomycetota; class Phycisphaerae; order Phycisphaerales; family Phycisphaeraceae; species Phycisphaeraceae bacterium. Next base: position 1,151,120 of record CP075368.1, on the reverse strand, counting down.
GTCGGCGGACTTCCAACTCACCTGTTAACCCAGAGCATACCGAACCGATGCCGTCCAGCGAGTCCGATTCGACGGTTTGAACCCGTTCCGATCGGGGACGACGCGCCCGCCCCCACCACGCTCGACCCCGATGCCCCGACCACGCCCGCCGCGCGGCTGGACAACATCGCCGCCATCTTTGCCGAGGGCATCCGCCGCCGGCGGCGACACGTCGCCATTTCGGGGCCGAGCATCGAGCATCAAGAAGGCTCTCCGACTCGACTTGAACTCTCCGAGCATGCCCGCCCTGATGAGTCGCGTGGTTAACGACCACGAGAACGGAGACCCCGATGGCGATCGATGTGAATGCAGCCGAACGGGCCTTGGAACAGATGACGGTGCCGCAGCTGAAGCAGCGGTACGCCAAGGTCTACGGCGAAGAGACGCGGACGCACCACAAGGTGCTGCTGATCAAACGGATTCTCTGGCGGATGCAGGCGCTTCGGGAGGGGGACCTCTCGGAGCGGGCACGCCAGCGGGCACGCGAACTGGCCAACGACGCTGACCTGCGACGAAGCCCGCCACGCGCCCAATCGCCGGACGCGCCCAAGCCCCGGGCCAACGGCGAGAGCGTGGTGAGCGTGCCCATCCACACGCGAGAGGACGGGCGGCTGCCGCCACCCGGGACGGTCCTCCGCCGCGAGTACAAGGGCCGCGCCGTGTTCGTCCGGGTGCTGCCCAAAGGCTTCGAGTTTGACGGAGAGGTCTACCGGTCGCTGAGCGCCATCGCGGCGAAGGTGACCGGCTCGCACTGGAACGGATTCCGCTTCTTCGGGCTCAATGAGCCCGGCACCACGGAGGGCAACGTATGAAATCGTCCATCAATACAGCACCACACAAGCAGTCCGGCGTGCCGACGGTGCGGTGCGCCATCTACACCCGCAAGTCCAGCGAACAGGGACTCGAGCAGGAGTTCAACTCGCTGCACGCCCAGCGCGAGAGTGCGGAGGCCTACATCGCCAGCATGAAGCACGAGGGGTGGGTGGCGCTGCCGGACCAGTACAACGACGGCGGCTTCACCGGCGGGAACACCGACCGACCCGGTTGCCAGCGTCTCATGGCGGACATCGAAGCCGGCAAGGTCGACTGCGTGGTGGTCTACAAGGTCGACCGCCTGTCGCGCTCGCTCCTGGACTTCGCCCGCATGATGGCGGTCTTCGAGAAGCACCGCGTGTCATTCGTGTCGGTAACGCAGCAGTTCAACACCACGCAGTCGATGGGGCGGCTCACGCTGAACATCCTGCTCTCGTTCGCCCAGTTCGAGCGCGAGATCATCTCCGAGCGCACCCGCGACAAGATCGCCGCGTCCAAGCGCAAGGGCAAGTGGTTCGGCGGCAAACCGATCCTGGGATACGACCTCGCGCCCCAGCCCGCGGGCGGGAGCAAGCTCGTGGTCAACGCCGCGGAGGCGGAGCTCGTCCGCGAGATCTACCACTTGTATCTGGAGCACCGCTCGCTCACCAAAGTGGCCCAGATCCTCAACGCCCGCGGCTGTACGAGCAAGCGTTGGACGACCCGCAAGGGCATGGCGGTCGGCGGCCGGGTGTGGGACAAGCACCTTCTGATCAGCCTGCTCACCAACCCGGCTTATGTGGGCAAGGTCAAGCACAAGAAGGAGCTGTTCGCCGGCGAGCACGCGGCCATCGTCGACGAGCGGCTTTGGCAGCAGGTCTTCCAGACGATCAAGCACAACGGCCGCACCGGCGGCATGCACGTCCGCAACCAGCACGGGGCGCTGCTCAAGGGGCTGATTCACTGCGGGCCGTGCGGGCACGCGATGGGCCATACCTACAGCGTCAAAGATGGGAAGGCCGCGTACCGCTACTACGTCTGCTACGTCGCGCAGAAACAGGGCTGGCACGCGTGCCCGTCGGGTTCCTTGCCAGCCGAGCAGATAGAGCGGATGGTGGTAGACCGAATCAAGCACATCGGCGGCGATGCGGCGCTGATAGCGGCGACATTCCGCCAGTTGCAGATCGGCATCCGCTCTCGGAGCGCCCAGATCGACAAGGACCACACGGCGAGCACGCGTGAGATCCAGAAGATTGAGGGCGACATCCGCAAGGCCGCGATGACCGCAGGCACGGACGCCAACGCCGCCGCCCGGCTGGCCGACCTCCACGAACGCCTGGCGACGGCCAGCGAGCGGGCTCGAGTTCTTTGCGCCGAGGCGGAACAGATCGAGAACGAGTCGATCACCCAGTCCGACGTCGCGGCCTCGCTTCGCGAGTTCGCCGCGACGTGGGACGTGCTCTACCCGCGGGAACAGGCGGCCGTGCTTGCGAACCTCGTCAAACGGGTGGACTACGACGGTGCGAAGAAGACGGTGTCGATCACGTTCCATCCGGCCGGGCTGCGCACGCTCGGCCAGGCACCCGTTGAGCACGAGGAGGTCGCATGAAAGACATGCACGACGTCACGATCGAGTTCCCAGTGCACTTCACGCGGGGGGCGGCGGGCCGGAAAGAGGTCAACGTAGGCGTGGAGCCCGCCGCGCCAGCCGTTGAAGCAGGCCACGTGCCCCGCATCGCCCGCCTGATGGCGCTGGCGATCCGGTTTGAGGAGTTGGTTCGGATGGGCGAGGTCGAATCCCACGCCGACCTCGCCCGGTTGGGGCAGGTCACGCGGGCTCGGATCAGCCAGATCATGGACCTGCTGTGCCTGGCTCCGGACATCCAGGAGGAGTTGCTTTTCCTGTCTCGCGTTGAGCGTGAACGGGATGCAGTCAGCGAGCACGAACTGCGCACCGTGTGCGCCGTCTCGGACTGGCGCGAGCAGCGTCGGCGCTGGCGGGAGTTGGCGGGTGCTGCACGCGGCCCACAGAACTGACAACAGCCCGACGGACCTCGTAAACGTGGGAAGCGCAGTCTGAGGCATGCACACTCAAACGACAACCAGCGAGTCTCGCGACCCGGGAGGGTATGCGAAGAGAGGATGGATATCGGGTGTCGAACGGGGCTCCGCCGCTCACGCCCGTCGCCGCCAGGATCGGAGGGACTGGCGCGTCTCACCCGGTGCGGTCGTGCGACCGCACGTGGTGAGTTGAGTGTCCGTATCCACAACTTCCTCAAACCGTTTCTCTCTAGTGAATATGGCCAATTGGCCTAAAAAGTCCGGTTGCCGCGCGACGCCGGGATGTGGGGACACAAGCCGAACGAGCCGATCGGGGTGATGCGGAACCTGGCGGAACCCCGTTTCTGTCCCGCCCGCTGGGGTATTCGACCGTGTCCGTCAGGTCACTGGACCGGATACACCGCCTGGGCATTGACTACCACCGCCTTGCCGTCTGCCGACGAGACGTTACCGATCACGACGATTTCCGTCAGTTCCTTCAGCCCGCGCCGCCCCTTCATGTCCGTTCGGAGGATTTGCCCCTTGGCATCCACCACCTGCACTGTTACTGAGTTCGCGAGGATGTCCTGCTTGGTCTCGCAGCAGTAGTCCCAGGGCTTGGAGCATTTGTCGTCGGGGTTTTCGTTGCAGGCCTTGAGCCCTCTGCCCATCAGCGTAAGGACAGCGCGACCCGCGACGAATGGTTCCTTGCTGCCGCCGACTCGCCCGCGAAGCACGACCTCATCACCTGCCTTGAGCGTTCCGGCCTTGCGGATCTCCGACACGTCCTTGGCGTTCTCGGGCTGCTTCTCGACAAAGAACCCGCTCGGCAGCGGGGCCTTGGACACATGCATCGAGGTCGCGGTGAGCACCAGCGCATCGGTGCCGTTGGCGGTCTCGACTTTGCCCGTCACGAACACCTCCGCGCCCGGCTTGAGCCCGTGCTGGCCATTGAGTCCGGCGCGGAGCGCCTTCCCGTTCGCGTCAACGATCTGCACAGTCGCGCGCCCTTCCGCCGGGATGTCGCACGCGGTGTCGGGCAACTTGTCCGAGGGCGGGCAGCAGCCCTTGCGGGTGGACTCATCCACCAGCGTGAACATCGCGCGGTTCTCCACGAAGGCATCCTTCGACATCGCCACGGTGCCGCGCACCGTGATCGTCTCGCCCACCTTGGCGGACTTCATCGCGGCGGTGATCTCCAGCGCGTTCGCCGGGAGTTCCGGCTTGAGCATGGTCTTCACGTCCGCGACGTTCTTGACCTGCGCTAGTGCCGCCACGGGCGTCAGCATGCCCAATCCCGCCGCGCCCGCGATCAGCATCGCGGCCACCGTCATCGCCCGCATCGAACCCGTCACGTTCATCTTCATCGCTTTCATATCGAAACTCCTTGCAAACGTCGTTGGACTCTTGTCGCCCCGCGGCACACGCCACGGCGGCACACTCGTTCACCATCACACCGCCTTGAGCGCGACAGGGATCGTCGGCCTCAGACAACGAATCGCCGGGGGCAACGCGCCCGCGACGCCCAGGGCCAGGCCCGTCAGCAGCCCCAGCCCGATCACCGTCTCGTCGATCAGCAGCCCGAACGCCCCCATCGAGAACCGCACCGCCAGCCCGTCGAGCAGGAACACGCCCACCGCGCACGCGAGCAGCCCACCCGCCGCCGTCGCCAGCGTCGATTCCTGGATCATCGACCAGACGATCGCCAGCCGCCGGTAGCCGATGGATTGCAGCGTCCCCAGTTCGCGGATGCGCGAGGCGAACGCGGCGTACATCGTGTTCAGCCCGCCGAAGAGCCCGCCGACGGCGATCAGCCCCGCCGTCACCCACGCGACAATCTTGATGGGCCCGAAAAAGCTCGCCAGTTTTCCGTAGTACTCGCGCTCGGTCATGGGCACCAGTTCGAGGTCCGGCCGGGTCTTGGTAAAGGCCGCGATATCACCGAAGTCGGCCCCTTCGCCCGTCGCCTCGTTGTAGGGGTCGAGCGTGAGGACCACGCACGAAATGGTCTCGCGTTTGGTTGCCGTCATGAGGTCTGCCAGCGGGAGCCACACCTCGGCCTCGACAACCGTCCCCGGCGCGCTGAAGCGCCCGACGATCGTCCACGGCCTGCCGTCGATCACCAGCGCCTTGCCGACTTGCACATCGCTCTCCGAGATGCCCAGTACCGTCCCCGTCATGCGACCGACCATCACCTCATCCGCTCCCGATTCGGGCCATCGCCCCTCGGTCAACGACACCGACTCGTGGACCAGCGACGCCGCGGGAGTGACGCCTCGCATCATCACCTGCCGTCCTTTCGGCCTGGGAACCCTGGAGCCGCCCGACCCCTCCGCAACCACCGATTCAGCCCTGCTCTGCGGGTTCGCCGCGCTCTGCGACGGACCCACACGGACTGGGAGCATCACATGAACCTCAGGCGAGACATAGGCCACACCGGCACGCGTGCGGATGCCCGAGACGCTGGCCGCGAGCACACCCGGCACGCCCGCCTCGATCTCGGAGCGCTCGACGCTCTCCTCGCTCCCCGCGCCCATGAGGATGACGTTGTGCTCCCCGCCCGTGGCCTTGAGCGCCCGACTCATACCGTTGACGAACCCGCCCGCGACCAGGATGAGCAGTACAACCATCGCCGCCCCGGCGACAGAGAGGAAGAGCCGCGAGGGCGAACGGCCCAGATTGCGGACGGCGTATGCGAACGGAAGAAGTCTCATATGTCCCTCTTTCAAACGGCCCTGAAGCACGATGCGATCTCTCGGCGGCCCGCCCGCCACGCGGGCACCAGGCCCGCCACGATTCCGACGCCTGCCGAGATGAGCAGGCCCCAGGCCAGGACCGACCACGAGGCGCTCACGCCGATCGAGAGTCCTTCCTGCGACAGACTGAAGTTGCCGAAGTGAACGACGGAGAGAGCGATGCCCGTGCCGAGCGCGCCCCCCAGCACGCCGATGAGCATCCCTTCGCTCACGATCAGGCGGGCGATGAGGCCGGAGCGGAACCCCAAGGTTTGCAAGACGGCGTGCTCCTTGATTCGATCCTGCACGCTCAGCACGATGGCGTTGGCGACAAGCGCCAGCACCGCCGCCAGGCAACCCCAGCCCAGCCACTGCGTGAACTTCACGATCTCCACGATGTCAGCCCCGGCCTGCGCCACGAAGGCCTTCTCGGGACTGGTCATCGTCGGGTCGGCCTCGGTGCGGAACTCGGCATCGATGGCCTCCGCCACGGCCTCCATCTTCGCCGGATCATCGACGCGGACGGTGAACTGCGTGACGCTCCCCAGCCCGCCGCCCTTGCCCGCGGCCTGCTGAAGGAAGTCGAGGTGGACGTAGGCGACGTTCTGGTCCTGCGCTTCGGGGGAGCGGATGATCCCCGCGACTGTGACGGTGATGCCCGAGGCGTCGAAGGACTGGCCGACCTGGAAGCCGCGCCGCGCGGCGAGCGTCTCGCCGACCAGGGCCGAGTCCGAGCGCCTCTCCCACTCGGCCACAGAACCAGAGATGAGTTGCCACTTGCTGGCCCAGCCTTGGGGACCCGCGAGGTCCTCGCGGGGTACGCCCCGGAACGTGATGACGTCCAGCGAGGCCCGGCAGTTGTTGACCACGATCTTGACCGGCACCGCCGAGACTACGCCGGGGATCTTCTCGATCCGGTCCACATAGAACTGCGGCAGCCGGCTGGCGGCGGGGCAGAAGCGGTTCTCGCGGTAGACCACGAGTGTCGTGTCCCCCGCGGCGGCTTGCGTGGATTGGCGCACGCCCTCTTGCAGCGTCTGCACCGCGATGAACAGGAACATGGCGATGGCGACGCCCGAGAGCGTGAGCACGCTGCGGACGCGGTGCCGCCAGAGTTGCTTGAAGACGACGGGCATGAACTTGGGAGCGATCATGGGTCAGGCCTCCTGGGGAACGAGTGGCGCGTGGCGCGTGGCGAGGAGTTCGGCCTCGACCAGGCGGCCTTTCTCCAAGTGCAGCGTCCGCTTGGCATAGGCCGCGCTCTTGGCATCGTGGGTCACGATGATGAGGGTCTTGCCCAGGTCCTCGCAGAGCCGGACCATGAGGTCCATGATCGCCTGCGCCGACTCTTGGTCGAGGTCACCGGTGGGCTCGTCGCCGACGATGATGGTGGGGTCGGTCACGATGGCGCGGGCGATGGCGACTCGCTGCTCCTGGCCGCCCGAGAGTTGACGCGGGTAGTGGTCGTGCCGGTCGGCGATCCCGACGAGCTGCATGGCGGTCTGCACCTTCTCGTGGCGGTCCTTGGCGGACATGCTGTGAAGCAGAAGCGGAAGTTCGACGTTCTCGTAGGCTGTGAGCACGGGCACGAGGTTGTAGAGCTGGAAGACGTAGCCGACGTTCACGCTCCGCCAGTCGGCGAGCTTGGACCTGGACAGCGTGGAGATGTCCGTGCCGCCGATGATGAGTTGCCCGCCGCTGGGCCGGTCGATCCCCGCGATGAGGTTGAGGAGCGTGGTCTTGCCGCTACCCGAGGGGCCCATGAGGGCGAGGAAGTCGCCCGCGGGCACGTCGAGGTCGAGCTCCTGCAAGGGCGTGATGGTGTTGTCGCCCTTCTTGTACGTCTTGGTGAGCCTGCGGCACTGGATCAGCGGAGGGCCTTGAGGAGTTGTTCGTGCGTGAGCGTGGTTCGTAGTCATAAGGTATCTCGTCGATGCCGCGAGTTCGTCGCGGAGATGCTTTGGAACGGGGAGTTACGGGGTTGAAGATGCGGGCTCCGAAGGTGCGGTGGTGCGTTCGCCCAGAACCTTGAGCCGCGTGCCGTCCTTGATTGCGGGTGGGGCGGGCGGATCCAGGATGATGCGGTCGGTGAGCCGGAGTCCGCTTGTCACGGCGGTGAAACCCTCGTCTGCCGCGGGCGTCGTCATGATGTCGCGGCGGCGGGCCACCGGGCTTCCGCCGGAAGTATCTACGACCCAGACCTGGCCTCGCCCATCGCCGATCGCAGCAACGGCGGCCGTCGGGACCAGAAGCAACGAGTCTCCCCCGCCGCCGTCGCCGGTGGAAGGGCCGCCGATGCCGCCGCCCGAGTGCCGCTGAGAAGCCGCCGCGGGTGCGTGGAGTTTGACGCGGGTGAGCATCTCGGGCTTGAGAACGGGCGATGGCGCGTCGAGCGCGACCTTGAACTGCACGGTGTTCCGCTGGATGTTGGCCTCGTGTACGACTCTCGACACCACGCCGCTGAAGGTCCGGTCGGAGAGCGCCTCGGTGCTGACGGTCGCGCGTGTGCCCACGCTCACCTTGGCGGTGTCGGCCAGCGGCACGTCCACACGCACCTGGAGTTTCGCGGGGTCGTAGACGCGGAGGATCGCGCCCGTCATGCCGCTGGCAGAGGCTGATTCGCCGCCCTTGCCGCTCATGCTGATGCGAGAGCCCGGCTCGACCAACCGGGCGAGCACCACGCCCGCGACCGGCGAACGCACCTCCATCCGCTCCAGCCGCAGCGCGGCCTCGTCGTGCAGCACATGCGCCGCGGCGTGGGCCGACTCCGCTTGGGCGAGAGCGGCCCGTGCTTCGTTCACCATCTTTTCCGCCGTGGCGATCTTGGCCTCCAGCCCCCCAAGGCGGATCTCCATCCGCCGGAACGTCCCCTCGCTCAGGCCGCCCACAGCGACCAACTCGCGTTTGCGTGTCACCTCATCGCGCAGTTCGGCGGCGGCGGTCCTCTCAACCTCGACCTGCGACTCGGCGGTCGCGAGCGCCGCCCGAGCCCGGGCCACATCCGTGTTGCGTTCCGCGACGGCCGCATCGGCGGCGCGCAGCGTTAGACGCGCATCCTCGTCGATGAGCCGGGCGACGACCTGACCGGCTTCGATGCGCTCGCCCTCGAGAACCAACACTTCGCGCACCACGCCCTCGGCCAGCGCGGGGACGCTGACCGCGTAGGGTGCCGGTTCGATCCACCCTGGGGCCTGTACCGCGACGGGGCCGAGCGGCGCATCGGATGGGGACTCTTCCGAACTGCCCGCCGAGACCGGAACGGCCCCGGCGTCCGCCGCCCCGACGCCACTCTTCGGAATCGCGGCGGCGACGTGGACCGCAAGCCGTGTCTGGAGCGCATCGCGGGCGGCATAGGCCAGCAGGCCGCCCGTCGCGAGCAGCACGACGGCGGGAATGAGCAGGCGCGTCGCCCATCGCGCCTTAGGGCGCGCGATGACGGTGGTGCTGCCCGCAGGCTGTGGCCTTGGTATGGAATCTGATTGGGTGGGCTGCGGGGCTCGACGGAGCGCCCGCAGGTCGGTCTGCGTGGTAGCCATAGGTGGTTCCTGCAATGCGCCGGCGGCCAAGGACGAATGACCGAGGGCGGGCGCGTAAAGCAAAGACACCCCTCGCACGAGCGGCACGGAGCCGGTCGCGGAAGGACGATGCGGACGCTGGGGAGAGCGAGCGTCCGTTGCAGGATTGAACTACACCACGAGCGCGCAATGCCACCGCAAGGCTTCGCGGTTGGCCTTCAGGTGAGGCGGACCCAAGACCCAGCCCGGTGACAAGGGCACGACCCTGGCATCGTGAGTAGGAATGGTCCACAGGACCGCGAGCGAAAACGTCGCCAGTGCGTCCCATTGCTGCTCGAACGCAGGGAGTCTACTTTCAGCCTTGACACCGGTACCGCCGGATGTGCCCTGGCACGATGGGCAAGATGGGCATTCGTCCGGCGAGAGCGGCGGCTCCTCGTTCGAATCATCCGGCTGCGGGTCCGACGCCCGGTGTGATGCCGTCTCGGTCGAACACCCACCGCAGCAAGAGTCCATCTCTACCGCGACGAGGTGCTTCCCGTCACAGGCGCTTCCCACGAGCAGCGCCGCCTGGCAGCAGCACAGCGGCGTGACCACGCCGATGAGCAGGGCAACCAGAATGCGGAGCAGAGGGTGACGCATAATGCTCATGAGTATATCGGCCAAACGAACGCCAGATTCACTTTACGCGGGGCTCCGACCCTTGTTCGACCCCAGCGTCGCCACCGGACCCGTCCGCCACCCCAACAGCCGCAGCCCATTCCCGACGACGAGGAGGCTCGCCCCGACGTCCGCAATGACGGCCATCCACATCGTCCCCCACCCGCCCAGGGTCAGCGCGAAGAAGACGACCTTGATGCCGACTGCCAGTGCGATGTTTTGGGTCAGGATCGCGCCGGTGCGTCGGGAGAGCAGGACGAACTCGGGGAGCCCCCGAAGGTCATCCTGCATGAGGGCCACGTCGGCGGTTTCGAGTGCGGTATCGGTCCCCGCCGCGCCCATTGCGAAGCCGATGGTGGACTTGGCGAGGGCGGGGGCGTCGTTCACACCGTCGCCGACCATGCCGATCGCGTCCCCGTGCTCCTTCGTGAGGCGTTCAATCTCCGCGAGTTTGTCCTCGGGGAGCATCCCGCCGCGGGCCTCGTCGATGCCGACCGTCTTGGCTATGGCCGACGCGGTGGATTGATTGTCTCCCGAAAGCATGAGCGTCTTGATGCCCATGTCGTGCAGCGATTTGATCGCTTCGACGCTGCTCTCGCGGGGCGTGTCCGCGACCGCGATCACTCCAAGCACCGTGCTCGCCGACGCGACAACCACCGTCGTCTTGCCCTGCACCTCGAAGCCCGCCAGCACCGCCTCGACTTCCGGCGAGCAGACCTGCCGCTCCTCGGCGAGGCGGTGGTTGCCGACGAAGTACGCCGCCCCGTCGATGCGGCCCTCGACGCCCCGGCCCGTGAGCGACTTGAACGCCTCAACGCTCGCACGCTCGCCGCTCCACGCCGCCACAACCGCAAGAGCCACCGGGTGCTGCGAGAGCGCGTCGAGGCTCGCGGCGATACGGAGGACTTCATCCTTGCTCGCGCCGCCGATTGGCTGCACATCGGTCACACGCGGCTTGCCCTCGGTGATCGTCCCGGTCTTGTCGAGCGCCACCACCTTCAACTTGCGGCCGTTCTCCAAGTGGACGCCGCCCTTGATGAGGATGCCCCGCTTTGCCGCCGCCGTCAGGCCGCTCACGACCGTCACCGGCGTTGAGATGACCAGGGCGCACGGGCACGCGATGACGAGCAGCACCAGCGCCTTGTAGAGCCACGGATAGAACGGCTGGCCGAACGCCAACCACGGCACGACCGCGACCAGCACCGCGACGACACACACGATGGGCGTGTAGACCCGTGCGAAGTTGTCCACGAACCGCTGCGTCGGGGCGCGGCTGCCTTGGGCCTCCTGTACGGTTCTGATGATCTTGGCGAGGGTGGTCTGGTCCTTGCCGCCGGTGGTCTTGAACTCCAGCACGCCGGACTCGTTGATGGTCCCGGCGAAGACTTTGTCGCCGACCTTTTTGTCTACCGGCACGCTCTCGCCCGTGACCGGGGCCTGGTTGACGCTCGATTCGCCCGCGACCACCACGCCGTCGAGCGCGAGCCGCTCGCCGGGTTTCACCTGCACAACCGCGCCCACGGGCACCGCGCCCGCGTCGGTCGTGCGCCACGAACCATCCGGCTGCTTGATGCTCGCCTCGTCGGGGGCCATCGCCATCAGCCCCCGCACCGAATCGCGAGCGCGGTCAAGGGCCTTCTTCTCGATCAGTTCGGCGAGGCCGAAGAGGAAGACCACCAGCGCGATCTCCGGCCACGCGCCGATGAACATCCCGCCGATGACCGCCACGCACATGAGAAAGTTGATGTTGAGCGTGAAGGTCTTGAGCGCGATCCAGCCCTTGAAGAATGTGTCGCGGCCCCCCAGCAGCATCGACGCGAGCGACATCGCGATGATCGGCCACGAGGTCTCCTTCACGCCCGCGAAGTACGCCGCCTCCGCCCCCGCCGCCAGCACGCCCGAGAGGATGAACGGCCCGTACTTGATCCACCACGACCGCGCATCATCGACCGGCCCCACCCGCGCGGCATCGGTCGCGCACGCCGCGCCCCCGCAATCGGCCCCGGCGGGCGAGCCCTCCGCGTGCGCGCCCGAGCCGTGCGCCCCCGCCGCTGCGCCGCCAGTGCCCGGGGCCGCGATGATCGTCGGCGTCATCCCCACCGAACGCACCCTGGCCGCGATCGCCTCGCCGGTCACCGCCGCCGCATCGTGCGTGACGGTCATCCGCCGCGTGACGACGTTGCACTCCACGAGCGCCACGCCCGCCATCCCGCCCACGGCCTTCTGCAGCACCTGCTCCTCGGCAGCGCAGTCGAGTTGGGCGATGATGAAAATGGTCGTGGCAGTGGGCATGGTGGATTCTTTCGCAGCGATTCAATTGTCTGCCCGGCGGCCGCGCCCGGGAAGGGTCCGCATCGGTGGTGCGGCCTCACGAATCGGATGGACGACCGCGCGGCTCAGATGCACGGCCAGACACATTTCCCGTCCGGTCGTCCGGTTCGCCTGGACGCCTGTTCCGGCGGGCGGGACGACATGCCGAAGGCCCGAACGATCGGCCAACGGGGTTGCGTGCCTGGCCAACCCGCTCAAACGCTCGCGCACCCCGCACCCGCGCGGGCTGCGGTCACGCTCGCTTGCCCGGGCGCGGACTCATGGGCGACGTGCGACCCGCTCGCCGGGCCTTCCACCACCAACGGAAGGCCACTACGGCCAGCACGGAGAGCGCAATCCCCATGATCGTCAGCATGACCTCCAGGTGGAGGTGTCCGCACTTGCGGTACTCAGACACCGTGAAGAGACAGGCCGCCGTGTCAATCAGCAGGGCGAGGCACGCGACGACCAATGCCCCGATCAGCAGCGAGCGCGGGGACTCACCCCGCGCCCGCCGCTGCGACGGAGCGGACGGAGACCGGGCGAACGAAGCGCCCGATCCACGCTTCTTACTTCTTGGGCGCGGGCTTGCCATGATCGTGCCCGTCGCCTTCCTTGTGGTCGTGGTCGTCGTGGCCCTTGGCCTTGCATTCCTTGCACTCGCCATGCCCGACGACGCGGAGGGCCGTGCCTTCGCGGACCCACAGGTGAGCGCCCTCGCCATCCGCGGTGACGAAGTACTGCGGCTCGGATTTCACGGGCTGGCTCGCGCCCTGCCCCATCATGACGGCGGCCAGCGCGGTGAGGCCGACGCCGGCGGCGAGGCCGACGAGCACGGACTTGGAACGGGGATTGGACTGGTTCATCGAAAGACTCCTATCTGAAAGAACGGAACAGACTCGACCGCTCGTCTCCCGAGGGCAACTCGCCCGCAGGCCTTGCGATCACGGCTTGGGATCGGACTTGGTCTCGGCCTTTGGCGGGGACGGGGGCGGAGCGGTTGGTGCGGGTGGTGGGACGGACTTAGCTGTTGACGAAGAGGACGGCGGGGCGACGTCCTCGCCCGTGCGGCTCGTGCCCGATGTCGCGTGGATCGAGTCGGCCGCACCAAGACCGGCGAGCGCGGGCGTGGGTTCATCCTTCTCCCACACTTCGGGCCTGGGTCCGGGCAAGCCGTCATTGCTCTTGCCGGTAAAGATGCGATAGAGGGCCGGGAGAACAACCAGCGTCAAGAGCGTACTGGAGATCAGGCCGCCGATAACGACGGTGGCGAGGGGCCGCTGCACCTCCGAACCGGTGCCTCGCGCCAGCGCCATGGGTACGAAGCCAAGGGAGGCCACCAGCGCGGTCATCAGGACAGGACGCAGTCGCGTGATCGAGCCGTGGATGATCGCATCTTCCAGCTTCTCGCCCTTCTCGCGCAGCTGGTTGATGAAGATGATCATGACGAGGCCGTTCAAGACGGCGACACCCGACAGCGCGATGAAGCCCACCGCCGCCGAAATGGAGAACGGCATGCCACGGACCCACAGAGCGATCACGCCGCCGGTGAGACCCAGGGGCACCGCCGCAAAGACGAGCAGTGAGTACTTGAAACTCTTGAATGTGGCAAAGAGCAGGAGCAGGATCAGCAGGAAACAGATCGGCACGACGATCGTGAGGCGTTCCTTGGCCGCCACGAGATTCTCGTACTGCCCGCCCCACACCAACCATTGCCCGGCGGGGAGGTTGACCTGCGCCATCTTGACCTGTGCCTCGTTGACGAAGGAACCCAGGTCCCTCCCTCGCACGTTGCACTGCACGACGATGCGCCGCTTGCCGTTCTCGCGGCTGATCTGGTTGACGCCCTCGGCGATCTCGACCTTTGCCACCACGCCCAGCGGCACGAAGCCCATCTCCTCCTGCCCTTGCAGCAGACCGGTGCCCCCGTCGATGCTGGCCAGTTGCACGGCCTGCTTGGGCTCGCCCTCGCCGCGCGGCAGCGGGATCGGGAGTCGATCAAGCATGTCGATCTTGCCGCGCAGGTCGTCTGGAAGGCGCACCACCAAGTCAAAGCGGCGGTCTCCCTCGAAGACCAGCCCCGCTTCGCGGCCACCCATCGCGACCGCCACAACCTCCTGCACGTCCGAAACGTTGAGGCCGTAGCGGGCCAGGGCCGCGCGATCGGGCTCAACGGTCATGACGGGCAATCCCTCGGTCTGCTCGACCTTGGCATCGGCCGCGCCGGGCACGCTCTGGAGCGTTGCGAGCACGCTCGCGGCGGTCTTCTGCATCGACGCGAAGTCGTCGCCGTAGACCTTGACGGCCACATCGCCGCGCACGCCCGAGATGAGTTCGTTGAAGCGCATCTGGATGGGCTGGGTGAACTCGTAGTTGTTGCCGGGGACGGTCTGGAGCGTGAGTTCGAGCAGACGTTGCACCTTGCCCTTGTGGCCTTCGGGCGGCGGTCCGTGGGCGTGCGCATCCTCTTCGCCTCCTTCCGCTCCACCAGCACCGTGGTCGTCATGGCCGGCGTGGGCGTCGCCGTGCGAGCCCATCTTCTCCATCTCCTCGGTCTTCTGGGCGATGAGTTTGTCGAGTTCGGCCTCGCTCCGCCACTGGCTCTTGTCCTTGAAGATGATGAAGGTGTCCGACACGTTGGGGGGCATGGGGTCGCTGGCCAGTTCGGCCGTGCCGGTCTTGGAATAGACGAACGCGACCTCGGGGAACGAGGAGACGGTCTTCTCCACGTCGTACTGCATCTTCTGGGATTGCGTGATCCCGGTGGAGGCGATGCGCATGGCGTGCATCGCGATGTCTTTCTCGTCAAGCGTGGGGACGAACTCTTGTCCCAGCCGCGTGAACAACGCCAGAGAGCCGACGAACAGCACCACCGCAGTCACGACCACCGCGTAGCGGAGTTTCACCGCCCAGCGGACCACCGGCTCGTAGATCACCTTGGCCCACCGCACCAGGAACATGTCCTTCTCCGTGACCTTCCCGGTGATGCACAGGGCCACCATCGCGGGAATGAAGGTCAGGGAGAGGATGAAGGCCGCGATGAGGGCGAGGATGACCGTGATGGCCATCGGGTGGAACATCTTGCCCTCGACGCCCGAGAGGGCGAGGATGGGGAAGTAGACCGTGATGATGATCGCCTCGCCGAAAGCCGTGGCCTTGCGGACCTCCTTGCTCGCGTCAAAGACGATGTGCAGACGCTCCTGGAGCGTGAGGAGCCTGCCCTTGTGGTGCTGCTCCTCCGCCAGTCGCCGCAGGCAGTTCTCGACAATGATGACCGCGCCGTCCACGATCAGGCCGAAGTCGATCGCGCCCAGGGACATAAGGTTACCGCTCACGCGCGTCTGCACCATGCCCGTTGCGGTCATCAGCATCGACAGTGGGATCGCCAGTCCGCAGATGATCGCCGCCCGCCAGTTGCCGAGCATCAGCAGCAGGACCACGATCACCAGGATCGCGCCCTCCAGGAGGTTCTTTTTCACCGTCGAAATGGTCGCGTCCACCAGTTTGGTCCGGTTCAGGACCGTCTTGGCCTTGATCCCTTCGGGAAGCGAGCGCTGGATCGTGGCCATCTTCGCGTCCACCGCCGCCGAGACGGTCCGGCTGTTGGCCCCGATGAGCATGATGGCCGTGCCCACAACCACGTCCTCGCCGTTCTCGCTGGCCGAGCCGGTGCGGAGTTCCCGCCCTAGCCCCACACCCCCCGGCCTAACCACATCGCGGACATACACGGGTACGCCGTTGCGCGTCCCGAGGACGATGCTCTCGATCTCCTCGATGGATTGGATGCGTCCGGTGGCGCGAACGAGGTAACTCTCCCCCTTGTGCTCGACATAGCCGGCGCCGGTGGAGACGTTGTTCTTCTCCAACGCCTCGATCACGTTGTGGAACGTCAATCCGTAGGAGACGAGTTTCATCGGATCGGGCTGGACGTGGTACTGCTTGACGAAGCCGCCGATGGCGTCCACGCCCGCCACATCCTTCACGCCCTTGAGTTGCGGGCGGATGATCCAGTCCTGAACCTCGCGCAGATACGACGCGAGTTCAACTTCGGACTTGAGCCGCCGCCCCTCGGGCGAAAGGTACGAGCCATCGGACTGCCACCCGACCTTGCCGTCCTCGATCTTGGCACCCTTCCCATGCGGGTGCTCGTACTCGACGGTGTACATGTAGACCTCGCCCAGCCCGGTGGCGATGGGGCCCATGAGCGTCTCGACGCCCGGCGGCAGGCTCCCGCCCGCTTCGCGGAGCCGCTCGCCAACTTGCTGGCGCGCGAAGTAGATGTCCACACCGTCGTCAAAGACCGCCGTCACCTGTGAGAACCCGTTGCGCGACAGCGATCGTGTATATTGCAAACCGGGAATGCCAGCGAGCGCGTTCTCCATCGGGAACGTCACTTGCTGCTCGACCTCAAAGGGCGACAGGCTCGCCGCGACGGCGTTGATCTGCACCTGGTTGTTGGTGATGTCCGGGACAGCGTCGATCGGGAGTTTCTGGAGTTGGAAGAAGCCGACGGCGGCGACCACCGCCGTCAGGATCACGACGAGCCAGCGGTTCTTGATTGAGAAGTGGAGCAGGGATTCAAGCATGGGATGGGTCTCCTTGAGCGGCGTACTGGTTTAGTGCTCGTGCGCCGCGGAGCCCTTGCCGAGCTCTGCCTTGAGAATGAACGTGCCAGCGATGACAAACCGCTCGCCCTCGACTAACCCGGCATAGACGGGAACCAAGCCGCCGATGGGCTTGCCGACGGTGACGGCTCGCTTGGCGAAGGTGTTGGGTTCGTTGGCCACGGGGACAAAGACGGCCGGGCCGCCCTCCACGGTCTGGATCGCCTCGTCGGGGATCGCGACCATCGGTGCCGGGTCCGTGCCGCCCGGCATGGATGCCACGATCTCGGCCTGCGCGAACATGCCGGGGCGGAGCATGAGTCCGTTCTCGAGCGAGGCGGGCACTTCGATACGCACTTGGGCGGTGCGGGTGGTCGGGTCCACCAGCGGGGCAATGAACGCAACCACGCCCTCAAACTTCGGGGCGGCCACACCTTCGCTCTCGCCCGTCGCCGAGCCGATGGTGATCCACGCCCTGGCCCCGACGGCGATGCCCGCGAGTTTGGCCTCGGGCACATCGGCCAGCACCCAGAGCAGACGCGTGTCGGCAAGGATCATCAAGGCCTCGCGGTCGGGGCCGACGAGTTCGCCCAGGGTGACCTCGCGTTGCACGACTTGCCCATCGATCGCGGCCTTGATCGCGTGACGCGGCGCGATCTCGCTCGTGCTCGCGAGGGTGGCGACCTCGTCCTGCTTCATTCCAAGGAGGTGCAACCGGTTCTCGGAAGCCATCGCGGCGGCCTCGGCGGCCTTGACGCCCGCGATTGTGGCCTTGTGCTCGGCCTCTCGGCGCTGCACCTCGGTGAGCGAGATGCCCTGCGACTGCTCGTACAGCCCCTTGGCCCGCTCCCACGCGATCTTGCTGAGTTCGACGGCTGGCCCAGCGGTCAGCACCGCAGTCTTCTTCTGGAGGTAGTCCGCCTGGGCCTCGCCGAGTTCGGGGCTTTCGATGATCACCAGTTCCTGCCCGGCCTTGACCATGTCGCCCAATCGAACTTTCACTTCGACCGCGCGGCCCCGCAGCGGCGAGCCCACGTGCGCCATGGCCTCGGTGTTGAACGCGACGCGAGCGGGAGTCACCACTGTCGGCTTCAGCACCCAGAGTTGTGCGGACTCTGCTTTCACGCCGTAGCGTTCGACGGCTTCGGCGGTGAGCTTGACCTCGTCGGTGTGCTCCTGTTTCCCACCGCTTTCAGAGCCGTGGTCGTGGCCCGCGTGCTCATCGGCCTTGGCGGGCGTCTTCGCGCCGTGATCGTGACCATCCCCCTCGGCGTGCTTCTTGCAACCGGTCAAGACGACCAGCATCACGACGGCGGCGGCGATTGCTGGAGAATGGAAGCGAGTGAGTATTCCGTGGTTCATCTTCGTGGTTCTCATAGAGGATCTCGCGATCTGGCTTTGGGTCTCGGCGGTGGTGTTTGCAGGTGGCTGGCGTTAGCGGTACGGGGACGCTGGTAGGGCTGAGAGCGGCGAAGCACTCGCGCTCCCACTCGCCGGAGCGGGTTGCGATGCTGTGGGCGACGAGGGTGAAGTCAGGAGCGGCACGGCCACCCCGGGCCCGCCAACCGCACGCTGGAGACGGACGAACGCGGTTGCGGCCTGCCTCTCAACCTCGATCGCTTTCGCCTGGGTCAGTCGAAGGTCCTGCTCAGCGAGGAAGAGTGCGGTCACATCGCTCTGGCCGGCGCGGTAGGCGTCTTCCGCAAGCGTGCGGCGTTGCTGCTGGAGCGGGATCAACTCACCGCGGATGCGGGCGAGGTTCGCGTTGCTGGCGGTCATAGTCTGATACGCGACGCGAACATCCTCAACGATCTTGCGCCGGGCAAGCGTCAGTTCGTGCCTCGCCTCAAGCTGCTCGGCTGTCACCCGTGCTCGCTTGGCCTGACCCATGTCGAAAATGGGCAGCGGCGTTGATACAGATGGACCTGCAAACCACTTGTCGTCCCGCTGAGCATCGACGCCGACGCTTGCGCCCTCCCACGGCAGCAGGCGAACGATCGCTTCATCATCGCCCAGCGCCCGAAGCTTCCAGGCAATGGCCTGGATCTCAGGACGGTGCAGGAGCGCCGAATCGACCCAACGGGACTCGGGCTGAAGGTCGGTGCCCGGCGCGGTCCACGCATCCAGCGTCCAGGATGCAGCAGAAGAGGGTTCACCGATCAGGCGCGCGAGCCGTAATCGTTCTTCTTGCTCGGAGAGGACGGATTGATCGATCTCGACTTGCAGTTCCACACGCTGCGCCTGGAGGGTGGCCAGGTCGCTGCGCGTCCCTTCGCCGGCGTCTAGCCTGGATTTAGCAACCGCCGCGAGGCGCTCCAGAAGCACCATCCGATCACGCAGCAGCGGCACGAGTTCCGCCGCGGCCTGAGCCGTCGCGTACCGCTCCTGCACCTCGCTGGCAACGTCGATCGCCACGGTCACCGCATCGGCAGCGGCCTGCCGGAGCCGATTGTCAGCGGCGCTGGAGCGACGGGGAATCTGCAGTGCCTGGACAAAGTCCTGTGCCAGCGATGCTTCGATCTGCGGCTTTCCCGGCCCCCATCGGAGCACGACATTCAGTACAGGGTTCGGAAGCAGTCTCGATTGATCCGCGTCCGCGAGCGCAATGCGCACTCGCGCCATCGCGGCCTGAAGTCCGGGGTCGGTGGTGACGGCTCTCTTGAGAGCCTCGGCCAACGTGAGGGTGCCGCCTGGCGCACTTGGCTCGTCGAGCGGGCCGCCGTCGGGGCCGACGGCGATGAACTCGATTGGAGCGGATAGTCCCGCAGCCTCGGCGGCGCTCTGAGCAGCGTCTACGTCCGCCCGTGGCGTAGACTGGCAGCCTGTGTTGAGCGCTGCAGAGATGATCAGCGCCAGAGCGGCCCCGATCGGGCGGTGAAACGATGCGTTGACGTGGGTGCTTCTTGGGTTCATGGTGGACCTTGGTTGCGGGAATGCTGGGCCGGGATGTCCCGTGACCGACGGTGTCCACCACGAGCACAGAATCAGGTCGATTCCGCGAGTGGCCCGACGGCCCGGGTCCGAGAGCACAGGTTGTTGAGATATCCGCACTGTCCGCGGAGGGTGGTCGTCACGTCGCGCAGCGACCATGCGGGTCCATGCGCAATGACAACACGATCACCTCGGCCGATGAAGCGGCGAAAGGTGATCGGGCCAGCTCAAAACTAAACGATGAGGATGACCGAGCGCAAACGCGCAAGCGAGTCGGGAGGACGATCGCGATCGACCTCAGGGTGGCGCGGGCTCACCGGCTGATAGGTCGTGAATGACCAGTGGTCCCAGAGAATCGCCACGAGAGCCGCCGCGAAGACTGGCTCCAAAGACACACTCGATGGAATCAACTTGGCTGCCGCCGCTTGCGAGCTTAGGGGCTCGTCTTCACACGGCGTCGGCGGGGCATCGTCGGATTCGTGGTTGTCATCCGCGGCATGAACCCCAGGATCGATACAAGCCTTGAGACACGCGCCCTGAGATGTCTTGATGCACGCATACTCAATGCGAGTGTCGCCCGAGGCATCCGTGCACCGTACGCCCATTGACGCAAACAGCGTCTGCCCGAGGCCAAAGGCCACAAGGCAGAGGAGGGTAATCAGGTGTTTGGGCAATGATCGGTTCATGGGTATCGAGGTACACAGTATACGGGCTCCTCGCCCGGAAGTTCACGGATCGAATATCGGTCCCTTTCATTGCGGACTGAACGCTGATACCGGTCAATCCGGCCTTGGCGGCAGCTCATTGAGGAGCACCGTGTCGTCTTTGGTTGTTCCTTTCCATCCGACTGAGTCCGAGGCCTCGGTTCGCGGACCAAAGTGGTTGGTGGCGGCATCGATTCTCCTCCACCCACGTCCCGGCGAAGAGATGCGCTGCTTTCAGGAACGACGAGGCGTCGGGATTGGACTTCGACTCTCCGACCGTCGGGTGGAAGTACGCGGGCGGGTAGAGAGCAACGTCGTCGTACTGGGTGACCACGCGAGCGAGGAGCCCCGGTCCGGCTTGATCGCCAACGTACCGGCGCTCGAAGAAAGACTCTTCGATCATCGCCACCATGTGCCACATCGCCGGGTGGTTGGCCGGAAAGCCCATCGCCGCGTTGGAGACGATGTCGAGTTGCTCGCACGCGGCCCAGGCACGAACTTCGGGCGGACACATCTCGTCGAGCGGACGGATGGGCTTCACGTCGGTGTCGAGGTAGACGCCGCCGAAGCGGGCCAGGAGTTCCAGCCGCAGGATGTCCGAGCGCATCACGCAGCCGGGCGTGCCGCCGACGCCGCCACAGGCTTCCCAGGCGTTGCGGTTGAGGATCGGCGGCAGGCTGTGGTCGGTCCACAGCCGCATCTCCCAGTGCGGGTTCATCTCGGCGAAGGCCCGAAAAACCTTCCTGCTTATGCGTAATCGCGATAGGTCCACACGAACAACCGCTCGAGTCGTAGTGACGCCCGGTCCCCAGCGGTTTACGATCGGGCTGCATGAATCAGGAACTGGCAAAGGCGATTGAAGACCTCCTCCGTCGCATACCGGACAAGTGGCAACGTGTGGATACCGACCAGTTCTCGGTTAACGAGCAGCAATCGCTCCTGCGCCTTGTGGGAGCGGGACTTGTGGAACGGCGCAACACCATCCGCCTGGACATGGCGGGCCAGAACGAGGGCTTTGAGGCCACCATCGCCGTGACGGGCGAGGCGGGGTTGCTTCAAGCGATCGAGCCAGCGCTCGCCGAGTCCTGGAGCCGATGGTCGGGGGCCATTGAAGACTGGCGTCGGCGCACGGGGTCGGCCAGCCGGCCGTTCAGGGTCACGAAAATCGGCGGCGACGAATGGCGACTTACCGAGCACGGGCTGCTCGCGAGAGCGGACCTCAGCATTCCCTTGGACCCGAAGCTGTCCCGCGAGCACGCCGCGGTCATCGCCAGTCGAGAGCGGGTGGTCGATTTCGTGATGAAGGCCGGCGCTCTCGAGGATCGCCCTCCGGTACATGGCACCGGACAGCTTGTCTCCCTTCGCAGCGTGGCCGCCGAGACGACCGCACCTTCGAGCTCGCCGCCGACCACCCATGTGAACCTGACCAACGCCACGGATATCGCTGCGGCCTTCCGCGAAGCGATGCTGCCGATGGTGGAGGCCATCGTGGGTGGGGCAGTCCGCGACTCGGGTCGCGCGAAGGCTCCGAATGCACCACAGGCCGGCGCGATGTCATGGCAAGAAGCGATGCGTGTGGCCGAGGAACACGTCAAGAAGCACGGCGGCTTCTTCCCCGGCCGCAACGAACTCGCCAGCATCGTTGGTTGCTCCCCAGCGACGATGACGAAAGTGCTCAAGCACTCCGCGTATCTCAAGGCCCGGCGCGCGGAGTCACCGGGGTCGGGCAAGGCCAAGGAGGTTGGTTCGTCCATCGAACACGGCGACACCCCGAGAGTTGCCAAGTCCAAGCAGGAAGCGATTGATGATCGCATCGACGCCGGAGAACCCCACGCGCCCCTTGACGCCTATCACGCCGGCGATGACGAGGCACCCGCAGACCGCGACGAAGCGATCGCGAATCTGATCGCGCAGCAGAGGGCTGAGCGCATGCGAGAGGAACGCCAGGGGAAAGCAGCCAAGAAGCGGCCGGAGCGATAGGTCGTTGCCAAGCTCTGTGCCCGGTGGTCGCGACCAGTCGCGACCGGTCTCAACCTTGCCAATACCGAGACATACGACGTAGTCACGCGACCACTTGCGGACTTGTAACCGGGCCCATCGCCCGGGAACGGAGTCGCCGCAATGGCAACCGCGTCCCCAGTCAAGTGTCATAGTTCATCGCCGCCGCCTGTTCTGATTACCGCCGGGGTGATCGCCAGTGAGCTCGGCCAACCCATCCATCGCGTCGTGCGGGTCTTGGCCACGCGCCCGTGGATCAAGCCGGCCGCTTTGGCCGGCCGGATCCGGCTGTTTGACCGCCGGGCCATCGAGCAGGTCCGCGCCGAGCTCGTCGCGATCGATCGTCGCCGCGTGCCACTCGGGCAAGGCGGTGCGGCTTGAATACCGCCAACGCTCAGGTTCACACCTCATCGCTCGGTCAAGACCCACGGAGGCTGATCGCGCTCATGCAGCGCATCGGATTCGGCCGGATCGAGTCGCTCCGGGTTGCCGGCGGCCAGCCGGTTCTTGACCCGCCCCCGCGCGTAATCCGCGAGGTCAAGCTGGGCACGGAGCCCGCCAATCAGAAGCATGACGACCCTGCTGACTACACGGTCAAAAGGGCGGTCGTTGATCTTCTTGCCGAACTGGCCAGCGTCGGTACCGCCACGGTTGCCATCGAGGTCCGCCAAGGTCTGCCGGCGCGGCTGATCGTTGAGGAGGTGGCTCGTGGTTGAGATTGCACCTTCTCCCTCTCGCTATAGATTCGATTCGCTCGACCTCGACCGGCTGGGAGCCACGGCCCATGGCGTGGCGACCAGGCTGATCGGTCGCCGCCACCTTGATGACGGCGGAGCGGATCTGCGCGCCGACCTGATTCTGGCCGCGCTCGAGCGCTGGCCCAAGTTCGATCCGTCGCGCGGTCGCCCGATGGCGTTCCTGGCCATTGCCATGACTCGGGCCGGGACGTCGATCTTCCGGGCCCAGCACGCGGCCAAGCGCGGCGGCCAGACGACGACGCTGCCGCTGTCCGACGTGCCGGGGGCCGGACACGGGCGGTACCCGTCGCTCACCTCGGCATCCCCAATCGCTCGGCGGGATTTCGAACTCGACGTTCGCGCCGCGATCGACGCTCTGCCCGAAGACCTCGCCACTGTCTGCAACGACTTCCTGGAAGCGGCCACGGATGGCCGCCGTCGCCCCTCGCTCGGCGCTGCGGCAACAGCCGCGCTGCGCCGCCACTTCGAATCCGTCGGATTCTCGGAGCACATGTCATGACGACTCGCACACTCTCATCAATCCCGCCCAGCACAACGCCCCGGTCCGCCGTGGCGGCCTCGCCCAGTCCCAGGCCCAAGCGGCGGGTGTACCTCGCCGGGAAGATGCACGGATCGGGCAACTGGCGATTGCCGCTGGTGCCGCAACTGGGCGCCTCGCCGTTCGGACAGCCGATCGACTGCGGCCGTTTCATCTTCACTGGGCCGCACTTCGTGCCGTTCGGCGGCGAGAGCCACGAGTGGGTCGGATGGCACGCGGGCGTCGGGCAGCACGACTCAAGCCCATCGTGGCCCGCGCCAGTGAATAGTCGCCCCCGCTGGGTGGTGCCGGGGCTGTGCATTGAGTGGATCAGGGAGTCGGACCTGTTCTTCGCCTGGATCAACGCCACGGACTGCCACGCCACGCTGCTCGAGCTCGGCTGGGCGCACATGCTCGGCAAGCCGGTGTACCTGGCGTTCGCGTCGCGGGACCTGGCGCGGCAGATGTGGTTCGCCCGCAATTGCCCGCGGACGACCGCGCACGTGCATGCCTCTCCCGCCGAAGCGCTCGACCGAGCGCTGGCGTGGGAGGTGCCGTTCGAATGACGCTCCCGTTGCCCTCAACCATTGACGCTGCCCGGCGATATACCGCTGCGGGGCTCTGCGTACTGCCGGCGATCCGCGAGGGCGACGACAAGCGCGTTGCCCTGCGCTCGTGGAAGTCGTACCAGACGCGGCTCCCAACGCCGGCGGAGCACGCGCGCTGGTTCGCCGGGCCCGCCCGGCGTGATCTGTGCCTGGTGTGCGGACGCGTCTCGGGTAACCTCGAGATGATCGACTTCGACCTGGCTGGCGTGGCGTTCGAGCCGTGGCGAGCGCGGGTCGAGGCGGTGTGCCCTGGCCTCATCGATCGCCTTGTCGTCGAGACCACACCCTCGGGCGGTCGCCATGTCGCATACCGGTGTTCGGACCCGGTCTGCGGCAACATGAAACTCGCGCAACGGTCCTTCGACGCACCCGGGGCTGATCCGATCGAGGTTGCGGGCAAGCGCTTCACTCCGCGGAAGGGTGTCGATGGCTGTTGGCGTGCGGTCGCCACGATGATCGAGACCCGCGGCGAGGGCGGGATGTTCCTGTGCGCACCATCGAACGGGTACGTACTCACGACTGGCGATCTTGCCGCGCTGCCGGTGATCACGACCGAGGAACGCGAGTGCTTGCTGGCCTGCGCATGGGAGCTCAACGAGGCTTTGCATCCTGTAGAGGATGGTCCGCGCCCCAAGACACCCTCGGCCTCAATCTCCGGTGACCAGAAGCCCGGCGATGACTTCAACCAGCGCGGCGATGTCCGGGACCTATTGGTCGAGCACGGCTGGACTCGGGTGAGCGGGGGCGAGAACGAGCACTGGGCCCGCCCCGGGAAGGACCGCGGCTGCAGCGCCACGCTCAAGGGCGGCGTGTTCTATGTGTTCTCGACCAACGCCCCGCCCTTCGAGGACGGCCGCGGGTACTCGCTCTTCGCCGTGTACTCGCTGCTCAAGCACGAAGGTGACTTCGCGGCGGCCGCCCGAGCGCTGCGGCGCGAGGGATTCGGCGCGGAACCTGCCTCCGGCGATGTCGATCTGTCCGCCTTCAAGGTCACATCCCCGCAGGCCGAGCCGCCGCCGGCCGCGCCGGTCGATCCCGGCCCCGTGCCGCCGGCGCTCTTGCGCGTGCCGGGGTTCATCGACGAAGTCATCGATTACACGCTCGCCAACGCGCCGTACCCCGAGCCGGTGCTGGCGTTCTGCGGCGCGGTGGCGCTGCAGGCCGCGCTGGCGGGCCGAAAGGTCCGCGACCCGCAGGACAACCGCACCGCGATCTATCTCCTGGGGCTGGCCAACACCGGCACGGGCAAGGACTTCCCGCGCAAGGTCAACCAGCGGATCCTCGCGAGCGCCGGCATGGCCGGCGCGGTCGCGGACGGCTTCGCCAGTGGCGAAGGCCTCGAGGACCGGATGCACCTCACGCCGGCGATGCTCTTTCAGACCGACGAGATCGACACGCTCATGCAGGCAATCACCGGGTACGGCACCAAGCGCGACCCTCGGTACGAGGGCATCATGCAGACGCTGCTGAAGCTGTACACCTCGGCCAACACGATCTACCCGCTCCGCGTCAAGGCCAGCGACGAGGAACCGCGCATCATCGACCAGCCGTGCCTGTGCCTCTTTGGGACGGCGATCCCGGACATCTTCTATGAGGCGCTGTCGCCCAAGATGCTCTCCAACGGCTTCTTCGCACGCATGCTCATCTTCGAGGCCGGACGCCGAGGGCTCGGCCAGGATGTGGATGTGCACGAACTCCCGAAAGCGATTCTCAAGCGGGCGCGGTGGTGGGCGGAGTTCAAGCCGGGCAAGGGCAACCTGAAGACCGCGCACCCCGAGCCCAAACTTGTCGAGCCAACACCCGATGCTCGGGTACGCCTCGGCGAGATTCGCGCCCTGGCCGATGCCGCGTACGCCGAGGCCGAAGCCAAGTCGGATCAAGCGGGGATGGCGCTGTGGGCCCGCGCCAACGAGAAAGCCCGGCGTCTCGCGCTCGTGCATGCGTGCAGTATTGGGCACCGCAATCCCGAGATCTCCGTCGAAGGGGTGAACTGGGCGTGGTCCTTGGTTGAACATCAGACCCGCCGCATGCTCTTCAAGGCCAGCCAGCACGTCAGCGCCGGCGACTTCGAGAGCCAGTGCAAGGCGATGATCCGCGTGCTCCGGGAATGGGCGGTCAAACACCCCGGCGACCCGTGGATGCCCTTCTGGCAACTCAGCCGGCGCTTGGCCTGGTCGCCCCGCGAGCACGACGAGGTCCGGCAGGCGCTGATGGATCAGCGCCGCATCCAGTTCGCCGAGCGGGCGACCGGCGGCACGCCCCAGCGGCTGTACAGGCTCATCGAGGACGTTGCCGGAGCATGAAAACGCGATCCAAAGCCACACAAACCGGTCTGCGCAGCGCCCTTTGCCGCTCAAACACAGCGAAGAAGCGCTCCGGCGCAGCGCGAGCACGGGCGCGGACCCTCGATTCCGCATCGCGAGCGGGGGTGCGCAGCAACCTGTTGCGCCTATTGCAACCTCTTGCGCGCAATAGGTTCATCGCGGAAACATTGAGAAATCATGGAGCAAACAACAACACACCCCCTCTTTACTACCTGTTGCGCCCACCCCCCCCCCCGCGCCGGCGCTGGCGCGACGGGCGCGCAACAGGTTCGGCGCAACGGGCAACCGGCGTGCGGATCGCACGCCATCGACGCACGGTTTCGGACATGCAGTTGGCGTGCCAGGCAGCGCCTACCCGGAGCCTTACAGCCGGAGTCCGAACGGGGAGGGGGAGGGGGTCAATAGGTACTTCCCCGCCAGAATCGAGAGCCGACGCCGCCGGGAACAGCCGCGCTTGGAGACAGAGTTTGTTTGCGCGTCCGAGCGCCGACGGTCGCGTGGCGGGGATTGGTACGCCCCGCCGTGAGGATGCGACGTGGGCGATCGTGGGCCAACCCGTGGCCAGCGGGCGGGTAGGGAAGCCGCGCTATGCGGCCCGCTTTCCCGCGCCGCCCACATGTTTGGCCGAGTTGCCCACATGTCTCAGAATCATCGAGAAATGCAGGCCGATCGCCTTGCCTGTTCGCCATCAGCCGGCCAATGTGTGTCACACGCGAGCGGGAACAACGCACCCCCCGCACGCGACGGAGACCACGACCATGAACGCGACCACGAAGACCACCCTCGACCTCGCCAAGACCCTCGCCAAGAGCGGGTTCCATATCCCCGCGATCGAAATCCACACGCCCGACGGGCGCACCTGGAACATCGCGACGGTGCCCGCCGGGCGCGGCCGCCACCTCGACGGGCACTGGGGACCGCGCCCCGGAGCGCTTGGCGGCTTCCGCCTCTTCGAGATCGACCGCGATACCGACGCACCCAACGAGCACGACGCGATCGATGGCGACACCTGGGCCGCCGACGAGTTGGTCGACTACCTCCGGGCGGTCGGCCAGCCGAAAGACACGACGAGTTGGGACCGCAAGAACGACAACCACCCGACGACCTGAAGCCCGCGTAATGCGGGCTTCGCTTTTTACCAGAGACCACCAACCCAAAGGAGCACGACCATGACGAAGCGCACGACCAAGACCACCAAGCCCGAACCCACCGCCGCCGAGACGTACGCAGCGAGGCGCAACGACATCGCCCGCCTGATGGACGTGCTGCAGATGGAACTCGACAAGCACGCCGAGGGGGCCAAGGCCGACCCGCGGAACTGGGGCTTCGCGGGAAGCCTCGGGAAGGTGCGCAGCGACCTGACCGATCTGGTCGGGTTCCTCAGCAACATGGACCCCGAGCACGTCGAGGCCTTTCTGAACGACGCCGAGTGACCAGAACCACCGACCGCAAGGAGCAACGCCATGAACATCAGAACGATCGTGATCGAAGGCATCGAGAAGGACGTGAAGATCAGCCGCACCGAGCGCGGCGCGGAAGTGACCATCGAGCAGAACACGCGCCACGCGGGCAGGCAGGACATCTGCATCGCGCACATCGCCCGCGACGAGGACCGCGAGCGCCGCTACGCGAAAGCCACCGACGTCGCCAAGGAGGTCTACGGGACCGACCGCCGGGGCCGGGCCGCCGCCACCAACTCGATGGTCCACGAGGTGCTCAACGAGATGGAGCGCGTCGCGGGCTTCTGACAGAACCCACGCGGCGTCGCGGGGAACCGCGACGGCCACGCTTCCCCGCCGCAGCGTGCGACGGGATTCCGCACCAGACAGAAGGAGTTTCACATGGCTCGCAAAGGCACGATCAAGAACATGGGCAAACTGCAGCGCGAATTGAGCGATGCGCGGAAGTCCCGAAAGGCGGCGAAGGCCGCGCCGCCCGCCAAGGAGACGACGCCCACCCCCTCGAAGCGCATCAGCGCCCTCAGCGCGGCGGCGCAGGTGCTCGCCGCGAGCGAAGTGCCAATGCGGGCCAAGGAGATGATCGCCGCGATGGAGGCGAAGGGTCTGTGGACGAGCCCCGGCGGGAAGACGCCCGAGGCCACGCTCTACGCCGCCATCATCCGCGAGATCGCCGCCAAGGGAACGGCCGCACGGTTCAAGAAGCACGAGCGCGGGGTGTTCGTGGCGGGGAAGGGAGCCTGAATCATGAGCACGCCCCCCGCCCCCAGCCGCGAAGCGCAACTCGAAGCCGTGCTGCAGGCCGCGCTCTACCTGCTCGGCGCACGCCAGGACCACATGCTCACCATCGAAGAGTGGACGGACCTCGCGCGGGCCGCCGCCACGTGCCAGGAGCGGATGACCGCCGAGTACCTGACCGACCAGGACCTCGAGGACATCGCCGAGCGCTACGCCCTCGAATGGGACGAAGCGACCGACGGCGCTCTGCCCACGCTCGACGACGAGTGAAGCGTTCATCACGCCTTGCTCCCAGCCGCGACGCGTGTCGCGGCTTTCTCTTCGGTCGCAAGGTGCCGTCCAAACCCCGATGGCGACTCATCGACACATCGATCATCCGGGCTCGACGAGTGTGTCGTCCTGAGGCGAGTGGGCACTGCACGCACATTGCTTGCAACTCGGACATACCAGGCTCACCTTGCCCCGGGATTGATGGCACGGCACGGATAGCACGTCACAGCCAAGGAGGGCATCGATCCATCCCTCACCACGGAACGAGCTGCTGTTGACCAAACGTTCGATGTTCTGCAACTGAATGACCGGGAACCGTGTGCCGCAACGGCATCGAAACACGCCCCATACCGAACTGCATCCAGAGCACTCGACGCTGAATGCCGCCGATGGGAGGTCAAGAAGCTCAAGATTGCCGTGCGCTTCCCAGCAAACCGGACATACGCACAACTTATCGATGCTCACGAATGCTGCGTCAATCTGTGCACGACACTGCTCGGCACGTTCATCTGCATCTCGGCGTGCATGTTGGGCAGCCTTGCCGCCAGCGGATGCCGTGGCCTTGTAGAGGGCGTCCCTTGCAAAGGACAACAGGTCGGCCAGTCCCTTTTCACGCGGCTTCGGGCGTCTCAGCACGCGCCACTCGTCACGATTCTCTCCCCGCACCGTCCACTCCATGCCCGCAGGTGTGCCGGGTATCGAGCATCGCACTTTGGGTGGATACGCAAGCAACTGTGGAGCATGCAGGTGCCACCGCAGGTACCGGGCGACCCGCTCAACGCTCGCGATGTCCCATGGGGAAATGGGCAGTGTCGAGAGCTTCGTTCCGTGCGTAGTGCCAGGCACCCAAGCAGAAGTTGAGTGCCAATTGGCCGAAGGGTGCAGCTCGGCGGGAGAGCTCGCCTGCACGCGAGGCGCGGGCAGGTGTAGAAGCAGGACATGGTCCTCCGAAGCTCCCGTCGCTGCGTCGCCTAGTTGTCGTCGCAGAGATTCAATGTCGCCGCCAGTTTCGCCGTCAAGCACCGCTGGAACGCCAACCACTCGAATGGCGACGCTGCTGCAGCGGATCGTCACGACCGCATCTCGCGGCGGAGTGATAGTGCAATCCGCGACAGGGCCCACCAGCTGGATCGGTATGTCATCAACGGTCGTGCTTTGGAAGGACGCTTCCGGCTGGAGGTGCAGTTGCTTAGCAGCCCGCACTACAACAAGCCAACTGAACCACGACATTGCCGAACACACTGATTGCTGCCGCTCGTAGACCTGCTGATCAGAAAGCGGCCGCTCAGCCCCGAGCTCCGTCCAGCGTTTCCACAGTGTCGCCACTTTGCGATAGTGCGGGTCATTTGAGAGGATGTTTGTATACCTCAAGCCGCTGACGGGCGCACCGTGCGGCACTGCACGGTACAGTGGGGAATCGAGCAGTCCAAGCACTCGTATGTAGAGGGCGTCGAGCCGGGCTTGGGTGTGAACGGCGACATCTGCCGCGGCATCGTCTTGGATAGCCTCGGCCCAGAGTGCGTAAAGACGGTCGCGTCGCCAGTGGTGCCCACTCGCTGCCCCAGAAGCGTGGTCGCTGATCTGGCTCAACATCCGTCGAATGTCTGCCAGCCTCGCCAGCCGCACCTGCAGGTACAGCCTGATGTGGTCAACAAGCCGAGCCGCCAGCCGATTTTCATAGATGTCGGCGTTCTCATCCGGCACTAAGCACAGGACCCTTCGCGGGCGCACACCGAGAACAGTTGGCCGCTCCCAGTCTTCACGGTGGGAGGCGAGCCGAGCGATGGCCTGCCGGGCCACACGCCGCGCTCTCGCTGTGGGAACCAGGTCGGATTCCACCTTGAGATGCGTTCGAGGCATCGCGCACACAGTCTCGAGGAATACGAGATTCTCTTCGAGAATCTCATCGAACATACGAATTCGAAGGTAATCATCGAGTCGCGGCGCCAACGGTGATGCCGCCACCCAGTCGTCCCACACCGCCCGCGAAGCGAGCCTCGCCTCGAACTGCTCATTCATCTGGGAAAGCGCGTCGGTGTCCGCCGACGACGCGAGCACACGCTGGCTGAACTCCCCGTCCCACCTTGCCAATCGGTCGCAATGGACCGACCACGAGCGATCTCGCCGAGGTACGACACGGTCGCCATCAGCAGCCTCTATCTCGTTCACGGCGGCCCCAGCAGGACACGACGGCAACCACCAGCGCCCCGGCACGAGCGCGTTGTCGCCCTTGCGGACGGGTCGCCCCGATAGCAGATCCTTGAGGTCGGTGGTCATGACGCGGCCTCGCCCTCCTCAAACGATCGGGTGCGTATGAGCGAAGTCAACAGCTCCTCACACTGAGTCGGTGCCGGATCGAGCTTGCGGTCCTTCCACCGCGACCGAAGCGCCGTGCGGAGTTCCTGCAGTTCCTTCACGCGTACATCGTGGCGATTGCGCAGCTTTCGCAGAAGCTTGGTGGCGACGACATGGTCGATGGCTTCGCCGACCGTGCCCCCAGCCGCCACGATCACCGGGGCATATCGGGTGATTTGCCTCTCCAGGCGATTGCCCCAGCCGATGTTGAACTTGCCTTTGAGCTCCGGTTCCAACGCTGTGACGAAAGCGTTGGCCTCTGTGGCCTCCCGCACATGGCGCTGGCACGCTGTGTCGAACAATCCGCGAAGCGCGCTGCACGACGCTGGCGGCGGCACTGATGCCGCAGCTGGCTTGAAACTGGTCGGATGCCGGGGCAGTTCCATTGTGTGCGCTCGGTCATACGTCTTGTCCGCAAAGTCCTTGGTCGTTTCGTCGTGGTTGGCGGTACCCACAAACCACACGTTGGGCGGTACCGCAATCGCCGTGCCCTCTTCGAGCAACCGCGTCGGCCGCCTCGGCGGACGACTATCCATCAGCCCAAGTTGCGGGAGATTCGGCTTCTTGGGGCTTTCGAGTTCCGACAACAGATCAGCGCCGAACTGTTCGATGTACGACAGGTTCATCTCGTCCAGCACCACGATGAAGAGACGATCGGACCAGGTAGGGCACTGCGCGGCGTACAGCGCCTTGACAAAGGACGATTCGTGATACTTCTTGTCGAACGCGTTGTAGTACCCGAGGAGGTCCTGACGATCACGCCATCCGGCCTGCACGGCGACGATGTCGGCGTGTCCGCCGAGCGCCTTGGCAAATGCCCTGGGAAGGCTGGTCTTTCCTGTTCCGCTTATTCCCTGAAGAAGGTGAAGGCGGCTCATCGCTAGACCGGCCAGGAAGCAGCGGATCGTGCGGTCGTCGTAGAACAGAGCCTCATCTGCGGCCATCCGATTGCGGACGTCATCCACAACCTGCTTGAGGTTGGGAGGCTGATGGAAGCGTGCTGGGGGATTCTGGTATTCGGAATCCGCAGCGTCCATCCGCTCGAGTTCAGGGTACGGATTGCGGCCCGACGCCTGATTCAGCCGACCTTCAACCTCAATCTGAAGCTGGTCGTTCGCTTCCTTGAGCGCGGCATTCCGTAGTTCGAGGCTGCGCAGCGCCACACGCTGAGTTTCCATCTCGCCCACTGGCATCCGCATTCGTTCGAGTTCTGATCGCGCTTGGGACAGGGCGGCACCCAGGCGTTGGTTCTCGACATCCAGAACGTCGACACGCTCCTGCGCCTTCTTGTATAGTTCCACTGTCGCCTGTCCCGGCCGCGCGTTCAACTCCATTTGCAGACGGTCCACCTCCTTCCGAAGGTGGTCTCGCTCGCTAGTCAGGTCCACAAGCGATGCGCCTCCAGCGGTGCCAAGAATCGCCTCCAGTTCCTTCACTCGCAGTTGCGACCTCTGGAGTTGGTCACCCACGCGCTTCTGTGACTCAACGCCTCGCTCAATGGACCTTTCCAGTGTTTCAATGCGGTCGTTGACCCGCGCGGTCGCCTGCTCCTCGGCCAACAGCTCCATGTCCTTGATATGCTCAAGCTTGTAGGTGATCTCTCGCTGTGCACGCTCGATTTCAACGCGTTCTTTTCCGAGGGCAGCACGGTCTTTGTCGAGGACCTCACGCTCCTGCTGCAACAACGCCCTCTGGGCATCCACATCCGCAACACGGCGCTGGTGCGCGGCCTCGAGTGCGTTCCGGGCATCGCGCAGCTGCTCAGGAAAACCCTCACTCGCCGCAGCCTGTAAAGCGATCAACTCCAGTCTGCGGGCTTCCATTTCGGAATCTCGTTTGGAAACGTCGGTCTCTCTAACCGACAATGCAAGTTCGCGTCGTTCCAGTTCCTCCAGCCTGGTCGCCACTTCTGCTTTCGCCCGCTCATGTGCGACCCGCGCGGCGTCCGCTTGATCCTTCAGGCGATTGAGGGCGTCCCTTGTGTGTCGCACACCGCGAAGGGCCTCAACAAGCTCTGCCCTCGATACCTGCGTACTGACGGGGGGCGCGACACTTGCTGGCGAGGCTTCGGGGCTTCCGCCGTCCTTGAGCGGGTCCGGTGAATCTGTAGTTGCCGGGGCCAACGCCTCGGTCTCTGCCCGGGCTTCGTCGACAAGCTGCTGATCCGACATGGTCTCAAGTCCATCGGTTGGTCCAACTGCCCCAGAAGGGGAGTCCGCACCTAACTGCCCGGACGCGCCGATGCGACTGTGATGGTCTGAAGTGGGAGTTCCCCCCTTCGACAGGGGAGAGCCACCTGCCGATGACAGGATGGTCTGCGCAGAATGCCCAGGCAACCCACCAAAGCCGCCGGTACTTCCGGGATATCCGCCGGCCTGCTGCCAAGGCTTGTTTTTGTTCTTGTTCTTCTTGCTCATGCCTGCCTCCGCGTTGCGACGGGGGCTGACGCAGCCACACCGGCGAGTAGGGTCTCAATCATCCAGTACACCGTTGCGATCAGAAACTCCACGTCATCTGAGCTCGGCGGTGCGCCGCGAGAATGGTGGGCTGCGTCGCCAGCAACCTCGAACGCGCGATCGAGGTCTTCCATAAGGGTTGGTCGAACTCGAGCAGCGAGGCGAAATGGGTGGTCCGGCCGTTCTTTCGCCACGAGGGCCGTTGCCATCACGGTTGCTGCCAGTTTGTAGTTGTTGCCATATTTGACAACTGACCACACTTCTTTCGGTCGCACGGCAAATCGTGTTGGTGGCGGACCCGCAATCCCGCACGAGTGAATAGCTGACAGCATCCAGTTCTTCAGATAGTCTTCGTCACGCGGGGTATTCTGAAGGAGGCGCACTCGCTCATGCAGCGTGGAGAGCGGATAAGCGTCTGACAACGAAGCAAAGCATGCTTCCATCGCCTTGCGCGCAGCCAAGGACGCACGATCAAGGTTGCTGCCACGCTGCCGTGGGTTCTTCGACTCACTGGCCCACAACAGTGCATCTTCCATGCTGACAAGGTGGTCATGCCCACGCCAAGTACGAAAGCTCGTGCCGAGCTTTGTCGCCACCTGATCCTGCGCCATCTGCCAGACCAGAGATGGATCGACCGTGTCTGCCGAGGTGGGGTGCAATGTCTGCTTCCTCGTCAGCCGCCGAATCTGTTGGTCGAACTCCTTGTCGAAAGCACGCAGTCGATCGGCGGAATCCAGAAGCCGGCGGCTCTCGCCCAGTCCGAATGGATCCATGATGCGCCAGTCGTCGCCTTCATCGCCCTCTTCGAGTGCGGTGCTGTAGGCCACCGTGGCGAGGAACATTGGCGTCGCACGCACATCGATGACATTGACGCGCCTCAGAGCCGTCGGGCGGGCGCGATAGCCATCAGGGGCCGTGTCATGCGCGTCGGCGCGCCCCGACGATGCCGATCGCAGATCCCCGAAATGCCGCCGAATGGCTGCGAGAACGTCGTTGGCCTCAGGCACGGCCGGCTCGTCCGGATGCGGCGGTCTCACCGTGATACATCGCTGTTGCCGGGAATCGGCCACTGAGCCGGTTTCGATTCGAAGGCCATCTTCTCCCCGTGTCACGTCGGCATACTGCAGTTGGTCGGCGACCCGAGGCATCACCAGACCCGTAATGCCACACTGGAGAACATGGACGACATTGATGCTCGTTGCCTCTATCTCGCCGGCATCCAAGGCGTCCATCCCTTCGGTTGTGATGCCGGCGCTCTCATCAAGTGTTCCTTGCTGCACGAGGGATTGCTGGATGATCTTGACGAGCTTTCGGTCGATGTTCAGCAGACTGCCGATATGCTCGGCATCCGAGATACGGGCTCGAGCGCAACCGAGCACGGCCCGCTCGAACGGACCGAGGCGGGTGTTCGGACGCGATGGGGCAGCAACTCTCCTCACCCAAACGGGCCAGAGAAGCCACTGGCCCTTGCGGCCATCGGGCCATCGAAGGTTTGCCATCTGGATGGTTGTGGCCAGGTTATCAAATGCGGACGCCATGGGCACCTCCGCAGAACATGTGGAACTGTCGCAACGCTGAAACCCCAGGTTCGTTCGCCAAGACGTCGTCCTTGAACATGTCGGCATCACCAACCACAACCAGTAGCCGTTGCTGGCGGCTCATCGCCACGCACACCCGGTTCTCCAGCAGCAAGAATCCGAACTTCCTTCGGAGGCTGGCTGCGTCCGAGGTGGGAAGCCGGTTGCTGCGCACCAATGAGAGGAACACGATGTCGAACTCCATCCCCTGGAACGAGTCAACCGTTCCAACCCGGAGTCGAGCCCGACTCTCGCTTGTTCCTGAAGTAGATTTCCACGGCGATGTGGGCTGCCACACACCTTGGGGATCCTGTTCGACGATGCCTTGGTGACCGAGCGCCCGATTCAATGCCTCAACCTGCGCGGAATAGAACGTGATGACACCGACGGTGAGGTCGGGGCGATCTTCCATGAGCCGTTTCACTTCGCCAGCGATCCAGTCGGCCTCGAGCGGGCGGCTCTTGCTCTTGCCGCCGAGTTCCTGGCCTCGTTGCAGCGGCATGTCTACCCAGGCTGCCACTTTGCCTGCATACTGACCGGTGAGGCCGTGTGCGAAGTCTGTCGCTGGCCGGCCGTTGGTGAACTGCTCTCCGTAAGGCGCGTAGAACGCGTCGTTCACAAACGTTCCGAGCGCCGGCGGCATGCGATATTGGGTGTCGAGGCGAACATATCGCTTCACGCCGTCTTTTTGCTCCAACGCCCTCACGTGGCCGACCAGCCGTTCGAACATGCTTCGGCCAAGTGCCTCCTTCGTCGCCTCTGTAGCTGTCGTGGAGAGTTCGCGCTCGACGCTCGGCTCCAGAACATGCGGCAGCTGTCGGTGGTCGCCGACGAGAACGATGCGCCTCTCCGCGATGGATAGCGGAATCATCAGGTCCAGAGGATTGCACCTCGCCGCTTCGTCCACGATCACGGTGCGGAAGCGGGGCCATTCTTCGGCCGATAGGTCGATTCCAGATAGCTTCACCGCCTGCATGTCAGTTCCCACGGAATGCTGCACAGTCGACGCGAGGGAAGATGCGTACCGCGAGAGCTCCTCCCGCACGGCCTGCGGATCGGCCTCCAGCTCGTCGATCAAGTCCTCAACGGCCACGGATGCGTCAAACGCGGTGTTTCTGGCGACGCTTTCCAGCTGAGCTTGGACGCGCAGGAGCGCCTCTTCTACAAGCACATTATGTAGTGGGCCAGCTTCTTTCACCCGGGGAGGCTGGAGCCTGTCCATGAGTGCCGTGCGAAGGTCGGCGAGAACGGATAGGCCGGGAGGAACGCCCTCACCCTTCCAATTTGCCATCGACGAGATGACCTGTGTTTCTAGTTCGGTGAGGAATCCTGTGCCGAGTCCCTCAAGCGCGATAAGGGCCTTCGTAGCGCGGTGCGGTCCGTCATCGCTCGCTGATGCAGCAGTCGTCGGGAGGCCGGCGACCGCCCGCAGAGCCAGTTCCTGCTCGAGCGGGAGCCTCTGAGCTGTGGCTGGATTCCTCAGTTGCCGAATCAACTTGTCCAACTGCTCGGCCATTGGAGCGTCCAGCCATGGGCCAGCTTCAGCGAGCACCTGCTGAAGCAGATCAGCACTCGCGTCGTTGCCCGAAGGAGCCTTCTGCTGGGCCAGGGCCAGGCGTCGCACATTGCGTCGAACGACATGCACCGGCGTCGCGGGCTGATTCGCGACGCTGCCCTTGAGTTTGGCAACAAGGTCACGCCTCCAACGCTCGGTCGCATCGCCGTCGTCTGTGTGACCCGACTTCACGCCGATACGGAATGACGGCAGGCCAAATGCCGTGCTCGCCGCAGCAACGTTGTCCACCGCGTCATGCTGGTAGCTCGTCAGGAGCGTCTGACCGAATGGACCTGAATCTCCCTCTCCAAGCTCCGCCAATCGTGCCTGAAGCGCCGCAATCACGCGCGTCTTGCCTGTTCCAGGAGGTCCCTGAATGATCGCGATGTCGGGCGTATTCAGCGCGGCATCAATAGCCATTTCTTGCGCTGGCGTGGGATCTCCCTTGAATGCTTTGCGAGCTACCGGTGATAGAGCGATCTCGCGCCGCCGCTGCTTCACAGGGAAGGGTTTGCCCTCCAGCAATAGTCCTAGCCACGGCACCGGACATCGTGCCGATGCAACCAAGTCTCGTGCCTTTTCGCGTCGCGCCAACCGCTTGCGGTCACCAAACACGGCGATGCTCAAGAAGCCCGTCTGCGGTGGCGGGGGCCAGTCGGCTCCCCTAGGACGGACAATCACGCCGATGGAGTCGACATCGACCGGCGCGCCGACAAAGGTGCGTGCGCCGCCAGGCCGCTCGTCCGAGGCGGCCGGCTCCTCGGTTGCCTGCAGGCCGACGCGATCTTCCCGACAGTCGCGGAGTCGCTCACGCCCCTGCGGATCCAGGCCGGGACATGCAAAGCGAATGCCCTCTCGTACTTCAGACCAACTCGAGTAGGCCAGGTGCCCGAACTCGGTCGCCTCGTTCTCCAGGGAACGGCGTTCGACCTCGTTGTACTCTTTCCAGATGCCTAGGTAGCTGCCTGCCTGTTGAACGAGGGCATTCAGATCGGTGCGCACCGCGGACGCCACCGACCCTTTCGAGGCATCGCGGAAAGCGATGTCGGCTTGGATCAGCCTCTGCGCGGTTGCGGCACCGCCGCTGCTACGGCTTGGGGCAATGCGCTTGACAAACAACGCCGCGGCCTTGCTGTCATCTCCGGGGATCTCTCGCCGCTGGATATCCATCACGAGACGCGGACCATGTACTCGGAAGCCGCTTCCGAGTGCGCTTCCAACTGAGCGCCCCGCTGACACGATGATCCTCCAGCCGTTTTCTTTGTAGGCGGGAGCAAGCAGGAACTCCTGTCGCAAAAACTCCTCGATGGCGTCGAATGTGCCGAGCGATCGGTTCGCCATCAGAGTTTCTGTGAGCTCGTCGTCAACGTGGAGCGCGAGTTCATCAGGCAGCAGGAGTCCACTTGGGAACTCGTGCACCTGCAACAGCACGGCACGACAGCTCGCGGGCGCACCATCGGTCTGCACAATCCACGCGATGCGTGGGAGATCCCGCTGGATCACATCCTCGATCCGACGCCTCGCTCGGGGATCCTGCCCACTGACACGAAACCCACGCTCTCCCACCTTCAGCGTTGGGCCGAGCTCGGGAGAGCTTGTCAGTAGAGCTTCGACGCCAGCGGTCACTGTACCGTCGAATGTCTCGCCGTGAAGGGGGCGCAG
Organism: Phycisphaeraceae bacterium; assembly: GCA_019454185.1. Lineage (NCBI taxonomy): Bacteria > Pseudomonadati > Planctomycetota > Phycisphaerae > Phycisphaerales > Phycisphaeraceae > Phycisphaeraceae bacterium. Next base: position 1,112,515 of record CP075368.1, on the reverse strand, counting down.
CTCAAGCCGTACCACTGATCCGAACATTCCAGTCAACTCTGTGGGCTTCATGACTTCTTGCCTCCCATCAGCCAGAGGTCAAGCACTCGGTGCAGTTGATCGCTCGGTCCAAGATGAATCGTTGTCTGGGGGAGGTCGCCGTCAGCCTTCAGAGTGACGGGCGCATCGGTGAGTGCGTGCCGGCGCGGTGGCTTGCGGAGTTCCAATACCGCCTCCGGCGCACGCCGCTGGACATCCACGCCTTTCCCCGTGAAAGACACGGTAAGCAGTTCAGATGCCGCATGGCCATGAGAGTGACCGGCGGCAAGGCTCTGGTCGATGAGCATCTGATCTCCCGCGGCCAACGCGAACGAGTCAACGACCTGGTCGTGCTTGTCGGGGCCAATGACGTAGCCCCCCGTTTTGTCGTTTAGGGCCGGATCCCAGATGCGGAGCCGCCCATAGAGAAACGGCGATCGCGGCGTTGAGCACCACGGGCACGATTCGGCGGTGCGGTAGAAGGTCGCCTTGCAGTTTGGGCAAACGAGACAGTTGCGGCTCGCACGCTCAAGCGCCTCGGCCCACTCGCTTGCTGACGGGCGTTTGCGTGGATCGGACAATCCGTCTCCGAAGGCCTGTGACGCCAGATGCCGAAGATTGCCAGAGAGCACGACGTCGCGCTCGCGTATCCCTCGACTCGATCGATTCGCAGGATCGGTCGGGTGGTCGATCCAGGGCAGGAGGCCGCACAACGCTCTCTCCTCCAGATCGGGATCGCCTTCCTCCACAAGGTCCCCCTGCAGTGGATGCACTAGGACCAGCGTTGCAAAGGCAACAACGGCGAGTCCATGGGCATCGGTCAGCGTCGACACGAAGCCACGACGGGCAAACACCTCGGGAGCGCCGTATCCGGGCGTATAGACGGGTTGGTTGTTCGGCGAGGATTCATAACGCAAGTTGTCTGCGTCGATCAGATACACGGTGTCCGATGTCGTGACTGTGGAGACGAATATGTTGGCGGGGGACACGTCGCCGTAACACAGTCCCTTGGCGTGCAGCATTGCGAGCGCCGTCGCCGCGCGCCCGCACACCTTCAGCCGGCGGCGGAGTCCGCCGGTATCGAGGTACCAGCGCCGCAAGGAAGCAGTCCCCGATGGAGGCACCATCAGCTGCTTGAGCGAGCTCATGTCTGTGAGAAGGCGCATGATGTAGCCTGCGTTAGGTGATGCGAGCACGGCCTCGGGCTGGGCGATAGGAATGCCTGCAAGGTCCAGGGTTCGAAGGAACTGCAGTTGCCTCTCGAGTCTCTTGGGATCCGTCTTAGAGCCAGCAGCGAGCACCTTCGCTGCGAGTCGGCCACCCTGAACCGCGTAGACGGCACCCTGCCCGCCTTCACCGAGACACTTGCCGAGTTGGTACTTGGCACCCCGAGAGTCAACCACGAAGGTGGGCTGGGTCACGTCGCCACCTCCCCGCCTGTCCACATGACCGCGAGAGTTCGATCGTCCGTAGCTCCTGGGGTCGGCCAGGCCTGGAGTTGCCGTCGAAGGCTCGCCCGCCATCTTCTCGTGCTGAGTTTGCCAAATGTCGCGATCAACCAGTCATGAAAGGCCTGGAGCCGGTCCTGCGACAGGTCCTGTGAAACGCCGTCGCTGGCCAGCAGCGTGCGAAGTTGTCCGGCGCGATCATCGAACTCCTCCACAACCCAACCCCGGCTTTCACGTCCGTCTCCAAGTGCCACCGTCTCTCCGAACTCACCGCCTCGAAGCGGAATCACCCGGGGCTCCGCCGCTCCGTCGGAACGGGTCACGACCGCCAGGCCGTCGCCGAGCCCGCCGACAAGGAGTCGGCCGCCGTGAGTGCGCACGGAAAAAAGGCATGTCGCGGCGCATTCGGTTGGATTGCGCCTTTCCAACCGCGAGTTCCATGCGGCCGTGATACGTTCTGTCAGTTCTGTTGGGGGTGTCTCGGGCTTCATTGATTGCACCGCATCTCTTACCGCACGACAGGCCGCCCGAGAGCCGATCTCGGCGTAGCGGCAAGATCCCACACCATCCGATACCACGAGGACGACACCTTGGGGCAGCCGGCAGCTTGCCCAGGTGTCCTGATTTGCGCGACCCTCGCGGACGTGTCGAGGCCCCGCGATGGATGCGCCGATCGTCCGAACTCGGGGTCGAACAAGTCGGCACGATCCATCAGAAGGTGTCGCGTGCGAGATCGGGGGGGGGTTGGATGGGTGCCGCATTTGGTGTCGCGCTCCTCGAGCGTGACGTGACGCTCATCGTTACCCAGCGGAAAAATGTCTGGACCTGGCGGGCATCGCTCGCTTGCAGTACCACTTTCGCTGGATCGCCGAGGAAAGCGGCGAGCATGGCCTTGTCGGCGTCATCGCCGATGCCGAGCGCGAAGCGATCTGCACGGCTACCTCGCTCCGAGGCCAATAGCCGCTTCACGGGCTCCTTCCACTCGTCTGTTGGTTGGCCATCCGACACCAGCACAATCGCCGGCCTGTACGCACGGCCGGGAATCCGCTGCCGATCCTCCACGAGAGATGTTGCCAAGCTGATAGCTGCGCCTAGTGGCGTGCCGCCGTCAGCCTGCATCGGTGACCAAGCCGCCTTCGACGCGGGAGTGAGCTCGGAGTGGATCTGAGCTCCAGTCTTGCCGAAGGTGATCACGGAGACTTGGATCTCGGCGCGATCCTGAGCTTCGGTCGCAAATGACTTGATCATCTCATCGAGAGCATGATTCAGCGAGTCAATCTTGCCGTTCTCGCTCATGCTGCCGCTGATGTCCGCAAGGACAATCACGGGCAAGGGTCGGGGAGTGGCGATGGTAAAGTCCGACAGGGTGGTCATAGGGTCTTTTCCTCCTGACACGGGAAACGATCCCGTGCAACAAGTTTAGTGCCGTCCGCGCCAGCTGCGCTTGGGTCTGGCCACATGCTGAACAGTGACGATGGCGTCGTCTTTGGAAACAATGACGGCGGTGTCACGCCAGCGGTCAAGGTCGATTCCGTGGCGGCGTTTTGCCTCAACAACCGCACGTTTGCCAAGGAAATAGGCCTTTGAGCCGTCCCCGGCGTGATACTCCTGGCCGTGCGCCACGACGAACTCAACGGCATCGCCAGTGAGCCCTCGCTGCTGGCACCGGACGACGGCGTGGGTGGTGAAGCGAAGGACGTGTCTGGTGTTCAAGGCGACCATTCGCGAGCTCCTTTTCTAACCATTTTGCTGAATGCGAAAGACGTGCCACTCGACACACACCGGTGTGCTGGCCAACGACCTCAGGCGGGATGACCAGCGGGTTCGGCGTCCGCCGTCGGCCGCGGCCGACGAGCGCCAACGTCCTCGTCGCCGTCGGCTTCGGGCTGCTTGAACTCCGCGATGGCACGGACGAACTGGCGAGAAACTGCGATCAGCCGTATGCCGCGGAGATCAAGGATCACCGGCCCAACGTGACCTCCACCTGGCTGGAGAACTGCGCACGCGAGGAATGGCAGAGAAATGGCCCGAATCTGAAGGGGCATTCCAAAGCCAAGCGGCGGCCCCTCGCGGCACGGCCGGCCTGACATCCGCCGCTCCGGTTCCTCTGGGCAGGTACGCGGAGCAGCAGCCACCGAGTGCACCGCCACATAGGCTCCAACGCGAAGGTCGTCGGGGGCGAGGATCGATCCGGATGGTTTCTGGCTCGTCATGCCGGTGCTATGGCAACGGCCGTGCCAAGAGTTGACGCGAGATTTCGGGCGGCGATGCTCGCACCGCCCATGCTGGATACAATGCCCGTTGTCCGCAGCACAAATGGAGTTGTCCAATCGCCCAAGGCATTCGAAAACTCGTCTTCTGCTGGATCGGAGACGCCGACCTGTTTGCCTGGTCGGCCGCCGCTGGCGAAGTCGCCGTGGAAGCTGTGAAGCAGCTCCTCGGTAAGCAACTTCGGCACGTTGAAGGGTCAGGCCCGGTCAAGACCCTGACGGATCAGGTCGAGTTCGATGAGGTTCACCTGCTGAGCGATAAGGAGCCTGAACTCGCCAAGCAGTTCGCTGCCTGGATCGGCTCAAAGGCCCGTGTCCACACCGTCAGGCTTCCGAGTCCCGTCGACTATTCCGCCATCTTCGAGGCCGCTGACGGAGTGCTTGGCAAGGTCACGTCGCAGGTTCAAGGTGAGTGCTCGGTGTCAATCCACCTGAGCCCCGGGACGCCGGCGATGACGGCCGTTTGGGTACTTTTGGGCAAGAGCCGGTATCCAGCGACCTTCTACCAGACCTTCCGCGGTCGCGTGATCCCCACGTCGATTCCATTCGACCTACTCGTCGACTACCTCCCGACCGTACTCCATGCTTCCGATCGGTTGATCCAGGGCGCGAACGTCGCCGACGCCGCCAGTGAAGGCTTCGGAGGCGTGATCGGCCGGAGCCCCCAGATCCGCGAAGCCATCACCCGCGCCAAGCGAATCGCCCTCCGAGACGTTGGCGTTCTCCTCCTTGGCGAGAGCGGCGTCGGCAAGGATGTCTTTGCCCGCGCGCTGCACGCTGCCAGTCGTCGCAGCGCCAAACCCTTCGTCGCCATCAACTGTGCCGCTGTGCCGAAAGAACTCCTCGAATCTGAGCTGTTCGGCCACAAAAAGGGTTCGTTTACAGGTGCAGCCGCAGATCGGGTGGGAGCTTTCGAACAGGCGGATTCCGGCACCCTCTTCTTGGACGAGGTCGGTGAGTGTGACCTTTCGATGCAGGCCAAGCTCTTGCGTGTGCTTCAGCCCGGACAGGATGAGCCTCCATCGGCCCGCACGTTCAAGCGGGTTGGCGATTCCGAAGACAGGCACTCTGACGTCAGGATCATCGCCGCAACCAACCGCGATCTTCAGGCCGAGGTGGCTGCGGGCAGGTTCCGCGAGGACCTGTACTACCGGCTGGCCGCGTTTACGCTGAAAATCCCGCCGCTCAGGCAACGAACGACCGACATCCCCGCCATCGCTGACCACCTGCTCGCCCGGATTAATGCAGACTTCGCCAAAGCCGAACCCGGCTACCAAGACAAGCGGCTTTCTGTGGGCACAAAGAGGTTTCTCTGCCAGCAGGCCTGGCCGGGGAATGTACGACAACTCCAGAATGTCCTCCTCCAGGCGGCAGTGATGATCGATGGTCCGTCGATTGAACCACGAGACATCGAGGCGGGGCTGTCGGACTCTGCACGCGGCGATCGCCTGCTCGGTGCGGAGTTGCCTATCGGCGAGGGTTTTTCGCTCACAAAGCACCTCGAAGAAGTCCAGCGGCGCTATTTGGCCCGCGCCATGCAGGAGGCAAACGGCAAAAAGACCGTGGCTGCCAAGCTCCTCGGCTATCCCAGCTACCAGACGCTTGCGGCGCAGCTTGAACGTCTAAAGGTAGATTGGGACGAGGGATTAGACGGCGTCTAGGGAGGCCTTGCCGTTGGCACGCAGCTTGCATTAGGGTCACTGGAAGGATCAGAACCACGATGAGCCGGAATGAAAGCACAACCCGAAAGGAACTCATCGAGCCGGCGCTCGCGTCGGCTGGATGGGCTTGGACGTCGGACGTCCAGATTGGTCCCGGACGGGTCAACATCACCGGCGATTCGATGTACGACGAGTCGCAGAGCATCATCGCTGACTATGTGCTTCGCTGCCGCCAGCTCCCGTTGGCCGTGCTCGAAGCAAAGGCAGAGCTGGAATCGGCTGCCGATGGAATCCAACAGGGATCGCGGTATGCCCGCCGCCTTGGGATTCGGTTCACAATCGCCACGAACGGCCGGGAATATCTGCTCACCGACACCGAATCCGGCGATCTCGAAACTCTGTCCGCACCGCCAACGCCGGCGCAGATTCTCCACAAGCTCGGAATCGATATCGACTGGGACCGCTGGGCACCGGCCCTGGAGACTCCGTGGCACATTGACCAGGTGACGCGGAAGAACGTTCGGCCTTACCAGGAGATGGCCATTACCAAGGTCATCTGCGCATTCGCGTCGGGTCGCCGTCGCGCTCTGTTGCTCATGGCGACCGGCACCGGCAAGACCTTCACGGTCTTTCAACTGGTCTGGAAGCTCGCGCAGAGTGGCGTTCTCCCTAAGGGACGGGTGCTGTTCCTGACTGATCGGAACTCCCTGAAAGATCAGGCGTACCGAGCGTTCGCCTCGTTTGCCGCGGACGAGCGGGTCGTGATCGACAAGGACACCGTCTCCGCGGGTCGTCACCGCATTGGCAAGGTGTTCTTCGCGAACTACCAGAACCTCGACGAGGAACTCGACGGCAAGAAGCTCTTCGAGCACTACGAGCCCGATTTCTTTGACCTCGTCATCGTCGACGAGTGCCACCGGTCAGGCTTTGGCGACTGGTTCGGCGTGTTTGAGCACTTCAAGTCAGCGTACCAGCTTGGTCTCACCGCCACGCCTCGCGAACTCGACCAGCAGGGCGTCCCCCTGACCGACGCGGAGAAGCGGCGCGACACGTACGAGTACTTCGGCGATCCGATCTATACGTATTCGCTTCGTCAGGCAATCGAAGACGGCTATCTCGTGCCGTACCTGCTCGAGGAGCGGGTGACAAACTTGGACGCCGCGGGCTTCACCGCGCCAGACGGCAAGACTTACGACACCGCGAACTTCGAGCGGGACATCCGCATGCCGGACCGCACGAAGTTCATCGCGGAGGATCTCTGGGCCTTGCTCGGGCAGTACGCTCTGCGCGATGAGAAGACGATCGTCTTCTGTGTGGACGACACACACGCGGCGTTCATGGCCCAGGAACTTCGGCGTGTATCGGGCGATCCCGATTACGCGGCCCGCATTACGCGCTCCGAGCGCAACTCGCACATGCTGGAGCGGACGTTTGCCGAGGTTGGTCGCGCCAAGCCGCGCGTGGCCGTCACCGTCGACCTGCTGACCACTGGGTTTGATGCGCCCGATGTCAAGAACATCGTGTTCGCCAGGCCGATCAAGAGCAGCATCCTGTACAAGCAGATGAAGGGCCGCGGCACACGCCTGTGCGAGGACATCGACAAGCGGTACTTCACGATCTTCGATTACGTCAGGGCCGCGTCGCTCGAAGATGCCGAGTTCGACGGCCATCCTGCAAACGTGCAGAAGAGCAAGGCGGCTTCCAAGAAGAAGCCTTCAACGACCACGCCCACCGAGAAGCCGATCGGCAATGGCGCGACCCTCTTCCTGTCCGCATCAGAGCGGTACGTCTGCTTGGCCGACGGGCGCAAGATCCCGTTTGACGACTACATCCAGCAGTCGAAGGCGATCATTCGCAAGATCGCTCCCAGTTCAGTGGCAGACCTGCTGAAGCTCTGGGTTGATCGCTCGACCCGGCGCGATATCCGGGCAGAACTCGTGGATCAAGACATCCACCTCGCCGCATTCCGTCACTTTCTCGACTTGGAGGAGACCGACGATGTCGACATCCTCTCCAAAGTCGGGTTCGACCTTCCCCGCGTGCCAGCACGTCACGACCGAGTCGTCCGCTTCTGGGACCAGGATTCCCCGTGGCTGATCCGCAATGTTGGCGAGGACTCCGTCCCGGAGCCCGAGCGCTTCAAGTCCAAAGTCTGGGAAACCAGTCTGGATCACTACGCACTCTTCGGAATCGATGATCTGGAAAAGGGCGCCACCTACAGCGCCCCGCAGTTCGTCGAGCAGTTCGGCAGTTTCAGCAGTCTCCTGGCTCGCTACGGCGGAGCCGCGGCCCTCAAGGCGGACCTTGAGGCTGTCAAGCAGCACCTGTATGTCCCCATGATCGCGTGAGAGAAGGATCTCGATGCCCCCAGTCGCCCCCGCCAGGAAGAATGGTTCGCTTGAGCACCGCCGCCAAGAGGTTCAGCAGGCCGTCAAGAACGCTTGCGACCAACTGAACAGCGACGGCGTCAATGCGCGCGACTACGTCGAGCAGTTGGCGTGGCTCTTCTTCCTGAAGGCGTTTGACGAGACCGAGAGCAGGCTCGAGGAGGAAGCGGCGTTCGAGGGCGAGACCTACAAGCGCCGTCTCCGCGGCGAGTTCCGCTGGTCGGCTTGGGCATCGCTCACCGACAAGCCTGACGACATGCTCAAGTTCGTCAACGGTCCCCTTTGGGACAAGCTGACGGGAACGGGCAAGGACGGCGTCGGCGATGACGCCGTTGGAGACAGATTCCGCCGCATCTTCACGTCGGTGCGGAACCACTCCCGCCGTGGGGCAGCGTTCGCCCGCACAGTCGAGCAGGTCAACAGGCTCCACTTCAGCGATGAATCGGACGTCATCGTGCTCTCGGAGTTGTACGAGAACCTGCTCAAGCAGGTCGCTGCGGACTCGGCCGGGTACGCGGGGGAGTTCTACACCCAGCGCCACATCATCCGCGCGATGGTTCAGGTCGTGAAGCCCGGAAAACAGGACCGGGTCTACGACCCTTGCTTCGGGACCGCTGGCTTTCTTGGCGAGGCCGCGGAGTACATCCGCAAGAACTCCGGCCGGCTGAGCGACAGCGACCTCAAGCGCCTTCAGAACGAGACCTTCTTCGGGATCGAGCTGAAGCCACTGACGTACCTGCTGGGCACTATGAACATGCTGCTTCACCGCATCGAGGGCGCCCGGTTGGAGATGGCAAACACTCTTGAGCTTCACAGCGCCAACGTGCCGGAGAAGAACAAGTACAGCGTCATCCTCTCGAATCCCCCGTACGGCGGCAAGATGTCTCGCGAGTTGCAGACCAACTTCACGATTCAATCTGGTTCTACGGAGATCCTCTTTCTGCAGCACATCATGGCCACCTTGGCTAAGGGTGGCCGAGCGGCAGTGATTGTCCCAGAGGGCGTGCTCTTCCGGGGCGGCCCCGACGCGAAGGTGCGAAAGAAGCTCATCGAAGAGTTTGACCTGCACACTGTCCTGTCCCTTCCCGCTGGCTGCTTCTTGCCGTACACGGGCGTCAAGACAAACGTTCTGTTCTTCGATCGACCCTCAGCGGGAGGCGGAACGAAGAGTGTGTGGTACTACGAGCTCACCAACGATGGCTTCGAACTGAGGCAAACCCGCCGCCCCATTCCTGGCGAGCAGCTTTCTGATTTCTTGGGAAAGATGTCCAGCCGTCCAGAGGCCAGCAACTCTTGGAGCGTCTCCTACGACTCGATTGCGAATGCGGCGTTCGACCTATCTGCACGCAATCCGAACACCCCTGCCGACGTCGAACACCAGCCGGCACTACAGCTCGTTCAATCCATTCGCTCGAAGGAAGAGCGCATCACGGAGCTTCTCACGGAGCTTGAGTCACTGCTGGAGGATCCAGAGTGACGCATTCTGCCACATCACAACCCCTTGGCTCTCTCTGTCGACTCCAAAACGGCCGCGCTTTCAAACCGACGGACTGGAGCGACACCGGATTGCCCATTATCCGGATTCAGAACTTAAACGACATCGAGGCGCCATTCAACCATTTCGACGGTGAAGTCGAAGACAGACACCTTATCCGCGACGGCGATGTCCTTCTCTCGTGGTCGGGCACTCCGGGAACGTCGTTTGGCTGCTTTATCTGGGATCGAGGCTCGGCCGTCCTCAACCAGCACATTTTCAAAGTGCAGGTCGACACCGCAACCGTCGAGAAAGAGTTCTTTGTACACGCGGTAAACTCCCGCCTGGGGGAGATGATTGATCTATCTCATGGTGGTGTGGGTCTGCGGCACATCACGAAGTCCAAGCTCGAACAGATAGAGCTGCCCACCCCCCCCCGAGACAAGCAAAGGTCAATTGTCACGCGGATAACGGCAGCTTTGGACCGCGTACATGAAGCCAGTCGGTTGCACTCGACCGCTTTGGCGGAAGCCAATGCACTCCCGGCTGCGGTATGCGGCGACTTGTGCCAATCGGAGGAGTGGCCACTGCTACCAATCGAGTCGGTCGTGTCGAACACCCGGAACGGCCGCTCGATAAAGCCCGGTGGCGAGGAGAGCAACGGGCGAGTGCTCACGTTGTCAGCTGTGCGAGATGTCTTCCTCGACACACAATGCGCCAAGCCCATCGTGCTGGAGCCGAGCGTGGCCAACGACTTCAGCATCAACGCCGGTGAGGTCTTTGTGTCGCGCTCCAACACACGGCAGTTGGTGGGGCTCGCTTCGGTCGCCCTTGAGAATGGTCCTGCCTCGCTGATCTATCCGGACTTGCTCATCAAGCTCGTTCCAGATCCCAGTCGCATCCGGGGCAAGTACTTGGCTTTCGCGCTCCGAATTCCAAGTTCTCGCGATCAGTTGAAAGGTGCCGCCCAGGGAAGCAGCCAAACTATGGTCAAGATCTCTGGTGCGGCCCTTCGACAGATCAGGATTCCCGTACCGCCCTTGGTCGATCAAGATCGAATCATCGCGAAGATGGAGGCGGCCTACGCACTCTCGACTGCACTCCGTTCCGAGTTGCGGTCAATCAATACCGCAGCGCTATCAAACGCGGTCATCCGAAAGCTAATCCCTGGAGCGCCGAACGCGTGAAGATCGCTCGAATCCACATCGAGAACTTCCGCTCGATCAAGTCCCTCGACTTCGACCCCGGGTCCTACTGCGTCCTGATTGGCGAGAACAACTGCGGGAAGTCGAACATTCTGCGGGCGCTCAACCTTGCTCTCGGCGAGACTTGGCCGAGCGAGCGGAGTTTCACTGAGGAGGACTTCCACGGCCAAGACACGGTCAACGACATCGTCATCCAGGTGTACTTCGACACGGTCGTTGAGGAGTGGCGCAACAACTTCAAGATGGAGATTAGGGGCATCGAGCTTCGATGCAAGGCCTACAAGCGAGCCGTGAAGGGCAAGCCCGCTGGCTCGCTCAAAGTCGACTATGTTTGCATCGGCGCCGACGGCAAGGTGGTCTCGTGCCCGGCAGAACCGCTGCAGAAGGGACAACAGTTCAAGGGTCAGTGGTTGCCTCAGAGGGTGAGTGGCGACCTCCGAGAGTCCATTCCCTTCATCTACGTCGATGTCCTTCGGGAGTATGACCGGCAGAACCCCAGCAGCCGATGGTCAGTGCTGCGCAGGCTGTTCAACGAGGTCAACGCGGAGTTCAACAGCGACAAGACCGCCGTCAAAGTGCGGCAGCCTGACGGCTCAGAGGTCAAGATGACTCGCCGCGAGGCGTTCGAGCAGACTGTCCAAGGGGCGTACAAGTACCTCCGCACGGAGCGCTTCGAGGAGATTGAATCGCGCCTTGCGGCCAACGCCATGGAGCAGATGGGCCTTGCCGAAGGCGACAACAAGGTCGGCCTCCGATTCGGGAGCCACGATTCGACCAACGCCTTCAAGTCTCTTGATCTGTACGTGGACCAGCTGGGCATCAGCAGCCCGGCCGGTGAAGTCGGTGCCGGTCTGCAAAGCGCCATCGTCGTGGCCATCTTCCGCACCTACGAGGAGCTGAAGAAGACGGGCGCCATCATCGCGATCGAGGAGCCCGAGGTATTCCTCCACCCGCAGAAGGCCCGGTACTTTGCCGGCGTCTTGCGCACGCTCACCGAGAAGGGCAATCAGGTCTTCCTCACGACCCATTCGCCCGTTTTCGTCCAGATTCACACGCCCGAGTCTGTCGCGCTCGTTCGACGGAACGCCGCTGACGGGACAAAGGTCTCTCAGGCCGCCAAGGTCGAGCTCGCGGAGACCGACCGGCAGGCTCTGCGATTGCTCACCGAGTTCGACTCTCAGCGGAACGAGATGTTCTTCGCCAAGAAGGTCATGCTGGTCGAGGGAGCGACGGAGAAAGTCGCACTTCCGCTGGCCTTCAAGGCTCTTGGAGTGGACATCAACAAAGAGAATCTCTCGGTCATCGAGTGTGGCGGGAAGACGAAGATCCCGCTGTTCGCCCGTGTGGCGAAAGCGCTGGATATTCCCTTCGTGATTCTGGCCGACCACGACGTGCGGGAGATCAAGTCCGATTGGTCAGAGGGTCGCAAGAAGGAGCAGACGGAGAAGAACTTGAAGCACGAACGCTGGAACAGCGACCTTGTGGCCGCGGCCGCCTACGAGAAGCGTGTGTTCTTCCTGCGCCCAACATTTGAAGACGTGATGGGCCTATCTGGCGACGACAGTCAGAAGGTGGACCAGGCGTTCGAGAAGTTCACGACCATTACCGGAGCCACGCTTCCCGCCGCTCTCCGGGATCCGATCCAAGCGCTACTCGGCACGCAGATTGCACAGAAGGCTGAAGAGAAAGCGAGTGTCGCTTAGGCATGGAAAGCCGCGGATGGACAGTTTCTGAAGCCTCGATGGAGGAACTCCGCCGACAAGGTCGGTGGATCAAGGGCATCGAGTTCTCCCCTGAGGAGGTCGGCCTGCTCGCGCTCCTGCTGTATCTCCGCTGGCTCGACCACGACGAAGCCGAGCGTGAGGCAATTGCCTCGTTTGACGATGCGCCGTTTGAGCGCAGGATGCCCCGGTTCCTGAGATGGGAGGCATGGCGTCATTTCAGAGGCGAGAGGCTCTGGGAGTTCGTGCAGCGCACCGTCCCCGATGGCGCATCGAGCGGCTTGGGTCGACTTCCCCGGCGCTTGGACACGCTCTTCGCGGGCACGTTCTTCGCCGCGAAAGGTTCGTCGCCGGCGATTTTGGATCGATTCGTCGACTGGGTCGGGGAACTGGACTTCAGCACCAGGACGGGTAATGACCGCGCCTCAGCGATCTTGGAGCTCGCGATTGACCGCTGCACTAAGCGGCGGGAGTTTGGGCAGTATTCGACGCCGCGGCGGATCGTCGATCTGATCGTTGAGTTCGCGGACCCCAAAGCCGGGGAGCGCATTTACGACCCATGCTTCGGGATGGGCGGACTGCTGGTGGCATGTGGCCGGCGCATTTTGCAGTCCACCAAACGGATACGCGTGCCGGAGTGGGAACGCGTGCGATCCGACAGCCTGTTCGGCGTCGAGATTAATCCTCTGGCGTTCCTCATCGGTGCCACGCGCGTCGCGCTTGCCGGCATCCCCGAGGCCGGTCTTGAACTCGGTGACGCGCTCGAACGGCCGACCGGCAAGTCGGCCGGCGCTGGCTTCGATTGCATCGTTTCAGTGCCCCCGTGGGGACGCCGTTCCGACGTGCTGCCGGAGCGGACCGGGCTCCCGGTGCCATCTGGCGACCTGGCCAATCAGTTCCTGCAGCACATCATGGCTTCGATGAGGCCCGGCGGCCGCGCTGTTGTCGCGCTGCCAGAGGGCGTTTTGTTCCGATCAGGGCCAGACCGCCAGGTGCGCAAGCGCCTGCTCACGGAGTTCGACGTCGAGGGGGTCATCGGCCTCCCCGAAGGCGCATTTGCCCCACTGACCAGCATCCGCACGAGCCTGCTGCTGTTTCGTCGAGCGCCGAGCCGCAAGACGGTGCGATTCCTGTCGGTCCCTGCTTCGCGTCCCGAAGTGATCGGCGAGTTCGCCGCCCTGAAGAACGAGGAGATGGTGGCGCAGTTCCGGAGCGGGTCTGGAGCCGACACCTGGGACCGGACTGTCGAAGACCTCGTCCGCCACGATTGCGAACTGGTGGCCCGCCGATCCGGCGACGAGGAGTTGACCACATTCCTCGATTCTGTGAGGCGGGAGCTTCCCGCATCTCGAATTGTCTCCCTCCGCGAAGTCGCCGATGTTCGCGCCGGTGTGTCATATCAGCGTGACCGGGTGACCGACGTGCCTGGGGGCGATCCAGCGGCGAGCCGGGGTCTCATTCGCGTTGCGGACCTCGTCGAGGGTCGCATCCGACCGCCGACCATGTTTATGGACTTGGCCGTCACAGGCGAGCTGGACGAACGCGCCGTGCTCAAGCCGGGCGACATCGTCGCTTCGATCTCAGGCTCGGTCGGCAAGATCGCGGCCGTCGACGTGCACTCGCAGGGATTCGTGGCATCGAAGAGCATTGCGGTTATCCGCCCACACAGCACCATCGGTGTCGGTTTCCTTGCTGCCCTGCTGGCGTCGGAGCCTTACCAGGCATGGATGAAAGGGCATGCTCGTGGTGTTTCCATTCAGCACCTTTCGCCTCGACTACTCGCGGAACTTCCGATTCCGATGGTTCCGCCGGCGGTGCAGCAGCAAATGGCCGCATCGTCGCGGCGGTCCTTGGCGGAGCTCGTTTCTGTCGTCCGCAGGCCTTCGGCCGTAGACCAGCAGCTTGAGCAGTTGTGGGAGGAAGTTCGATCGATCGATCGGTCCTCGTCCGACCCGCTTCCAGTGTTGCGTCGCTGGTCTGAACTCCTTAGGCACTGGAGAAACCAGACGGTTCACGGAGAGCGGCCTGCGGACCAGCCCGTTCGAGAGTGGCTGCTTCGCACATCGGACGCACTGCGCCCGCTGGCTGACACCGACCGGCTGAAGTCTGGCACGTCGTGGGTCGCCCTGCTCCAAGCTGTGCGATCGAGCCTCGATACCCGCGATGACCACCTGACCAAGTGGCTCGCGAGCACGTCGTTCCAGTGGAGGGAGATTGACGATCGGCTGCGCTCCCGTGTGAGGGAGGCGCTTGCCGCCATGTACGGCGAGGTGCGGCTTGAGTTCAAGCTGCAGCCCAATCCATATGTGGTTGGTTCCCCGGACGGAGTGTGGCTGCTCGTACAGAACCGCTCATCGCTGCCCGTGCGAGAGCTGGAGATCGAGACCAGTCCGCAGGCGGGAGAAGTCATGCTTCCCCTGCTCGCGGAGCAGGCCGAACAGGCGGTACCGCTCGAGTTCGCACTGCCGCTCGTTCCGGGGCCGTTGCCGTTGCACATCACATGGCGGGCCACAGCATTGGATGGCAAGGTGCATGAAGGCAGAACCTCTCTCGTTCTGGACGTGCAGCCGAACTCGGCCGACACCCAACCGCGTGACATCGGCACCAACCCCTACATCGTCGGCCCGATCGTTGACCGCGATGAAATGTTCTTCGGGCGTGGTCCACTGGTTGACCGAGTGCGCCGCCAGGTGAACTCGCCGAATCGCCAGACGGTCATCCTCTTGGAGGGCAATCGCCGGAGCGGCAAATCGTCTGTTCTGCGCCGGCTTCAGTCACCGGAGATGCTGTCAGATTGGCTCGTGGTTCCTTGCCAGTTTCAGGGGGGCGAGGGTGACCCGACCAAACCAGGTCTGCCCACTAGAGAAGTGTTTCGCCTCGTTGCAAGGGACATTGGCCTCGCGGCCATGAAGAGCGGCGTAGAAATCTGGCCTCAAGGCGTCGCTGCTCGTGAACCCGGAACCTCGTTTGATCTCGCCTTCAAGCGAGCGCTCGATCGTGTGATTGGTAGCGACCAGCCGTTCCAGGATTTCGAGCAGTACGTCAAGCAGGTGCTCGTCGCGATGAAGCCGAAGCGACTGTTGCTCTTGCTCGATGAGTTCGACAAGCTGCAGGAGGGTATCGACAGCGGTGTCACAAGCCCCCAAGTACCGGAGAATCTCCGATACCTGCTGCAGTCCCACCCCGAAATCTCGGCGGTGTTCAGTTATTCGCGGCTCATGGGCCGGCTACGGCGGCACTACTGGTCGATTCTCTTCGGCATGGGCATCCCGATGCCGGTGGGCGCATTGGATCCTGCCGATGCTGCACGACTGGTTGAGGAGCCCGTGAAGGGGCGCGTGCGCTTCACAGCGGGTGCCCGGGACATGGTGGTTTCGGAGTGCGCATGTCAGCCATTCCTTATACAGAGTGTGTGCAGTGAGCTGTTTGATAGCCTTGCGGCAGAAGGCGGCCGACTCGTTGACGAGAAGTTGGCACGCAGGGTATTGGACCAGGTCGCAGAGCGGAGCGAGCATTTTTCCACCCTTTGGGACGCGGCCGGCACGGAGCGCCGTCGCCTGTTGATCGCGCTGTGCGAGAGCCTCGCACAAGGACCGGACCCCGTCACATTGGAACTGCTGGAGGCCAAGCTTGCCGAGCAACGCATTCCCTTGCCCAAGAGTGACAGCCTCGGCGAGGATCTGGATGTCCTCCGGCAGCTAGAGGTTGTGTCGCTAAATCGGACAACGCAGGGCTCGGTGTATCGCCTGCTCGTACCCTTGATGGCTGCTTGGGTCCGAAACAACGTGGACGTTGCTGACCAGATGCGGCGTGCCTCTCGGGAGGCTGTGGAGAAGCTTCAGTGAGCACTACGCCATACTCGTTGTCTGCAGTCAATCTCGGGCCGACACTCGGTCGCACTCGCGAGATGACACGCATCGTCAGCGCCCTCACGAAGCCCACGCCTGATCATCTCACAATCGTCGGTCCGAAGCGCTTTGGAAAAACGATGGTCCTGCGAGCGACAGTGGCAGTGCTCTCCGATCCAAAGAAGGGTTACGTGGGCGCAGGCTACTGGGATCTTCGCCATGATCGCCCCGAATCTGACGCCGCGTTCCGTAGCAAGCTCGCCGCTCATCTGAAACAAGCGCTGGTGGCGAATCGACCAGACTTTGCTGCGCTGTTGGACCCCAACGACCCCGCCGGCTTAGGCCTGCAGATGGTGGTTGATGAGCTCGCGAAGACCAAAGAGCGAGTGCTCTTGGTCCTTGATGGATTCGACCATGCACCGATTGGGGATGGACTGACTGTGAATTTACTCGGCCAACTCCGACAGTTGGCCGATGGATCTGCCCTCAGATTCGTAACGGGGAGTCGCGCCAAGCTCCGGGAGGTTTGTCGCACCGTCGCGGCACAGGAGTCCGATTTCTGGAACGTCTTCAACCCGAATCCCATCGAGATTGGCAGATTCGACGATGGCGATTGGGACGATCTGCTCCGACCGTGTGTTGAAGCTGGGCTTACCGTCGAGGGGCCGGCGAAGGCAGAGCTTAAGAACTGGACAAATGGCGTTCCGTTGCTGACCCTCGCCCTCCTCGGCGAGCTGTACGCAGCCTCCGCGACGCGAGGCTCAATCACAAAGGAGATGGTGGACAACACGGCGGCCGAGGCACTGGCGTCCCATGCCACGATTCTTGATGATTTGTGGGATGGCTGCAGTTCAGAGCTTCGAGACGACCTGCGAGCTGCGTCGCATTCTGACGGATGTCCAAGTTCTCAGATTCCGCAGGTGCGACGCCGAGACCTCTTGTCACGGGGCTTTATCGTGGAGACATCTGGGCGCGTGCGACTTGGGTGCCGTGTCTGGCAGTCGTTCATTGAACAACAAGCCAAGTCCGTTGAAGAGGTGGATCGACTTTTTGGATCTTCCGACTTTTGAGTGGGTACGGAAGTGCCGGAGGCCTTTGTCTCTGGTACGGGACGGCCTGGTGATTCGGTCGCCCACACCCCAACCGGCGGAGAATTCTACCGAACTCTTCTGCGTTGCTTGAGGCCTGAGGTTCGAGCGGTTCGGGCCGATTCCCGGGCCGGCCGCGCGCTCCGCCGATTGGGGTGCGGGCTCGACGGGCCGCTGCGGGCGGAGGCGCTGCGGGCAGGGCGCTGCGGGCAGGGCGCTGCGGGCGGAGGCGCTGCGGGCGGGCCGCTGCGGGCGGGGCGCTGCGGTCATAGCGTCCCGCATGGAAAGCAACCAGCTGTATCAGCAGATCCTGGATTTGCGAGCGCCGTGGCGGGTGAGCGAAGTCAAGCTGGACCTCGAGGGCGGACGCGTGGACGTGATGGTCGAGCACCTTGCGGACACGCCGCGATGCTGCCCCGAGTGCGGCAAGGCCTGCCCCGGCTACGACCACTCGCGGCGAAGCTGGCGGCACCTGGACACGTGCCAGATGCAGACGATTCTGACGGCGGATGTGCCGCGGGTGAAGTGTCCCGAGCATGGAGTGCTTCAGGTGAGCGTGCCCTGGGCCCAGCCCAGGGGGCGGTTCACGGCGCTGTTCGAGGCGCTGGTGATCCACTGGCTCGAGCAAGCCTCGATCAAGGCGGTGGCGGTGCGTCTGGGGCTGAGCTGGGACGAGGTGGACGGGATCATGACGCGGGCGGTGGAGCGTGGCTTGTCGCGGCGTGAGCACCGGGCGCCCACTCGGCTGGGCGTGGACGAGACCAGCTTCCAGCGCCGGCACGAGTACGTGACGGTGGTGAGCGACCAGGAGCGGGGCGTGGTGGTGCACGTGGCCGACGATCGCGGCAAGCAGACGCTGGAGGACTATCTGCTGTCGCTGAGCCAGGAGGAGCGCGGAGCGATCGAGGTGATGGCGATGGACATGTGGGAGCCGTACATCCGCGCGGCAGAGGAGCACGTGCCTGAGGCGGCGGAGAAGATCGCCTACGACAAGTTCCATGTGGCCCGGCATCTGGGGGACGCGGTGGACAAGGTGCGGCGGCGCGAGCACCGCGAGCTGATGGTGCAAGGGGACCAAAGGCTCAAGGGCACCAAGCACCAGTGGCTGCGCCATCCCAAGCACCAGGACGACGCCCGGGACCGGGGCCGGTTCGCGGCCCTGCGCACCAGCACGCTCCGGACGGCGCGAGCCTGGTCGCTCAAGGAAGCGGCGATGGAGGCCTGGGAGCACACGGACGAGATCAACGTGCGGGCGATGTGGAAGTGGTGGCTGGGCTGGGCAAGCCGCTGCCGGCTGGAGCCGATGAAGAAGGTGGGGCGGATGATCAAGGAGCACCTCCAGGGAATCGTGACCGCGATCCTCAAGAACGCGACCAACGCCGGGGCCGAGTCGATCAACGCACGAATCCAGAAGATCAAGCGCATGGCCTGCGGCTTCCGAAATCGCGCCCGCTTCCGCAACGCCATCTACTTCCACCTCGGAGGGCTCAACCTCCTCCCCTCCGCAGTTACCCACTCAAATGTCTGAAGCCCCGACTTTTTAGCGATGCAACGCGATTTGACAGGAACATGCGTCGCGTGCTTGAACTTCGCCTTGATGGGCTTCGGGGCACCGTGTCCGCGGGTCTGGAGAGTGCCGTGCGAGCAGCCATTCAAGATCTCGCATCGGATCCTGGAGTATCGATCGGACGAGGGCGGCTCGTGCTGGATC
This sequence comes from Phycisphaeraceae bacterium, assembly GCA_019454185.1. Taxonomy (NCBI): domain Bacteria; kingdom Pseudomonadati; phylum Planctomycetota; class Phycisphaerae; order Phycisphaerales; family Phycisphaeraceae; species Phycisphaeraceae bacterium. The sequence continues at coordinate 1,093,684 of CP075368.1, read as the reverse complement.
GGGCGTTGTCAGAGGTGGCGAAGCTGGAGAACATTCAGGGTGATGCCATCCCGGCATCCTGGCTATCTGAGTGGAAGAGCAGCGGACGCACGTTCACCGGGATCATGGACGAAGCCCTTCGAACCGGGAAGTTCCCCGCGAAACCGAAGGCCATCCTCGCGGTATTGAGAACCGCGACTGGCGATGTGGGGGCGCGGAGAGTGGCAAAGTTCTTGTCCAAAGCAACGTCCAACCTGCTCGACTTTGTGGCGGCCGTCGGTGATTTCGCGCAACACCCGGAGGGAGAGGAAGTAGAGCCAGGCTTTGCCAACGCTTTTTGCTTCGCTTCCGTGGAACTATGTGCGTCCATCGCGTCGGACCTCCAAGCAGCGGCGACACCAGCGAGGTCGAGCCCAGCGGGCGGCAAGGTGTAGTACATCGCTTGGGAATCCAACGCCACTGGTCGCTTCGGAGCGGAAGTGAAGGAGCCTTTCATGCCAGAGCCGGGTATCGGCAAACTCGAGCGCGTCCCTCTCCGCGAAGTCTGGAAGCATGAAGCCCTGGACTTCACAAAGTGGCTTGAGGGCAACATCGACGTGCTCGGCGAACTCCTCGACCTGGTCCTGACGAACGTCGATCGCGAGCAGGACGCTGGAGATTTCAGCGTCGACCTCGTCGCCGAGGACTCCCTTGGTGAGGCCGTCATCATCGAGAACCAGCTCGGCAAGAGCGACCACGACCATCTCGGAAAGCTGCTGACCTACCTCGCCGCGCTTGAGGCCAAGACCGCCATCTGGATAGTCGGCGAGCCACGTCCGGAGCATGTCAAGGCGGCCGGATGGCTCAATGAATGCGGTCTTGCACGGTTTTACCTCGTCAAACTGGAGGCGGTCCGAATCGGCGGATCGTCTCAGGCACCGCTCCTCACGCTGATCACCGGACCGAGCGAGGGGACGACCGAAGCCGGGGAGAAGAAGAAGGAGCTCGCTGGGCGGCATGATTCCCGTTATCGCTTTTGGACGGGATTACTTGAGCGAGCGAAGCAGCGCACGAAGCTCCACGCCAACATCTCGCCCGGCACCTCCGGCTGGGTGGGAGCATCCGGCGGCCGCAGTGGGCTCGCCTTCAACTACGTCATTCTGAAGAAGGGCGCTCGTGTCGAGTTGTACATCGATGTGGATACCGACTCCGGGGAGGGCAACAAGAAGTTGTTCCGCAGGCTGGAAGAGCAGAAGGCAGCCATCGAGGCGGACTTCGGCGGCGCGATGGAGTGGGATCCGCTCGAGGGTGCACGTGCCTGCCGGATCTCTGCGGCCGTCGACGTCGCCGGTTGGAAGGACGAGACCAACTGGCCCGCCGCGCAGGACGCCATGATCGACACCATGATTCGGTTCGAGAAAGCACTACGCCCCCGGCTAGACAGTTTGTGACCCGTGACGCCTGATCTCTGTGGCCTGCTCACTTTCCCATTCGGCAAGCAGCCAGTCTCCCAGGTGTTCGAAGAGAAGCGCATAGCGCTCTTTCGCGTCCGGTACATCCACAAACTCGATGTGGAAGTGGATCCCGGAAATCTCGATTTCCGACAACGGCAGATCGTCTGAAGATATCTGAGGAGGCGGCAACTCGGGACGGTCTGACCTTCCCCCACTTTCTGTACCAGGTCCTATGAGAGTCGGTTGATTGTACCGGCCATCGCCTCGATCATGAACGAATCCGTCTCGTGGGGGGTAGAGGGGTGAGTTTGAGAGGGGAGAGGGGCCTCGTCTCCCCTCTCAAGATTCGCCGCGTACACCGCCGGCGGGACATACCCCAGCGACGAGTGCGGCCGACGATGGTTGTACTCGTTCTTCCACGCCGCGGCCAGCGCCTTGGCCTCCCGCACATCCGCGAACTCTTCAGCGTTGAGCAGTTCATCCCGCAGCCGCGAGTGGAAGCTCTCGGCGTACCCGTTCTCCCACGGGCTCCCGGGCGCGATGTACAGGTTCTCTATGCCCGTGATCTCGGCCATCCGCCTGAGGGCCTTGGCCACGAACTCCGGTCCGTTGTCGCTGCGGATGTGCACCGGCACCCCGCGGATGATCATCAACTCCGTCAGCACATCAACAACGTCCGCGCCGGTGATGCACCGGTCCACCTCCAGCGCCAGGCACTCCCGTGTGAACTCATCGATCACGCTCAAGCACTTGAGCTGACGGTCACGCTCATCCCGGTCATAGATGAAGTCCACGCACCACACATGGTCCTTGTGCTCGGCCCGACGCCGCACGATGCCGTTCTCCGAGTGGCCCAGACGCCTGCGTTTGTGCTGCTTCTGGGGCACTCTGAAGCCCTCACGACGCCACAGCCGGTGCACACGCTTGAAGTTCACGCGGAACCCTTCGAGCCGCAGCATCCCGCACATCATCCGGTAGCCACGCCGAGGATGCCGACGGACCAGCTCGTGCATCCGCTGCACCAGACGCGCATCATCGTCTCTGGGCACAGCCTTGTACCGCTGGGTCGATCGCGCCTGGCCGAGCACGCGGCACACGCGCCGCTGCGACCGATGCAGTTGATTCTGTACGTGCGTCACGACGCCCCTCCTCCGCGAGGGGCTCGCGGCTTTCCCAGGTAGTCGTTGGCCTCCTTAAGGATCGAGATGTCGATCGCCTGCTCGGCCACCAGCCGCTTGAGCCGCGCGTTCTCGAGTTCCAGATCCTTCAGCCGCCGCGCCTCATCGGCCTGCATCCCGCCGTACTGGTTCCGCCATCGGGTGAAGGTCTGCTCGCTGACCCCCAGAGCCTGCACCACCTGCGCCACGCTCTTGCCCGCCGCGAGCATCGCGTCCGCCTCCCGCAGCTTCTTCACGATCTGTTCCGCCGAGTGTCTTGTCCGCTTCATCTTCGAGAGTCTCCTGGCCGCGACCGGCGGCCCTCGGGACTCTCATAGTTGGTGGATCAGGTTTCGGGGGGCAGGCCAGGTCTCTTGACTTCGGCATGGTCGTGTCCTGTAAAGCCTCGAAAAGCCGAATCGCTTTCAAGCCACAAGAACGCTTCGAGGCGGTATGAATCCCGCAGCGGCCCTGCCAGATGCTCCATCAATCAGGAGCGAAACCACGGATAGCCGCGGTGTTCAAGGTATTTCTCGCAGATCAGCTGCGTTGCTTGTTCCGGCGTTGACGCCGCACATGTGTTGGCGACCGCACCGCCCAAGCCAAACTCACCGGGCACCTTCACACCCGCGCTGTTCTCTGTCGCCATGTGAATATGTGGCACCCAGACCTTTTCCTTGCCGCGGAAGGTCCCGTCACATCCCACCTCAAAGCGAAACTCGACTGCTCCAACGTTGCCCCCGTGCTCGGCGTTCCAGTCCGTGGCCACATCAGGTGAAACCGAAAACCGGTACTCTGTAAGTCGTCGGATCATGACGCAATCGTATCTGATGGCAGCTGCGACGCGATGGGCCCTTCGGGCATCCTGCGGATTTCATCCTGCCAATCGGTAGTAGTGCTTCAGCACGCCACCGAGCCGGGTTCGGCACCGGACTGCCCCCGGGTGATCGGCCAATCGCAGCGGGGGAGGCCTGCCCACCGGCGTGCGGAACTTGATCGACGAGTGCGGGCGCTCCCGGATGTAGTGCTCAAGGAACTCGGCAATCAGGTGATCGAGGTGTCGCGTGCCCAGCACGATGAACCGGTCGAGGCACTCGTCCTGCACGGTCTGAATGAACCGCTCGACGTGGGCGTTGAGGTTCGGAGCGCGATACGGCAGGCGCACCGGCGTGATGTTGTGGGCTCGCAGCGCATCGTCGAACGGTCGTCCGAACTTAGTATCGCTGTCCCGGGTGAGCACGCGGCACTCGGTTGCGCCGTCGCCGGCCGCGGCCTTCAACAGCGGGACCTGCGCCGCGACCCACTCGGCATCAGGGTGCTCCGTGCTTGCCGTGGCGACGGCCCGGCGCGTGGCGACGTTCACGAAGACGAGCGTGTACGCATCGCGGAAGCCCCATTTCGTGACGATCCGGTGCCGCAGGAAGTCGCACGCCCACAGGGTCTTGGCGTGGGACTTGATGAACTGGTCCCAGGTCGCCTCGCCGCGCTCCGGGCCGGTTGGCAGCCCCGCATCCTTTAAAATGTTCACGACGGTGCTGCGGGAGACCTTGACGCCCAGTTTCTTGAGCTCGCCGAGGATGCGGGTGTATCCCCAGCCGGTCTCCCTCGCGAGTCTCAGGACCAGACGCCGGATCTGCTCGGGCGACTTTGGCCGTCCCGGCTTCCGCCCGGTTTTCTTCCTCGGCCGGCGATTGCCGGCATCCCGGATCCACCGCAGGAAGGTCTGTGGACTGACGATCGAAACCATCGCCTTGATGGCCGACCCGAGGGGCTTGGCCAGGCGGACCAGCCGGGACCGCTCCCCGGGCGTGACCCGGACCGGCCCGTTGATCTTCGAGCGGAGGACCTCGTTCTCGGCTTTCAAGTACTGGATCTGGCGGCGAAGGTCAGCCTGGGTGGACCCGGCCAGGACATCAAGCAGGCGGCGGAAGAGATTTGGCATCGCCGAATCGTGTGGGGCCAGTGGCTATTTCGGTGGAGTCGGGGTTGGTCCATCCATGAAATAGCTGAGTGCACTCTCGACCAACGCCTCAGCCTCGGCATCCGATTCGCCCGTTGCCGCGCAAAGGTGACTGAGCGCCGGCACCCACCGGCGGTCCATCAAGTCTGCGAGCCGTTGGCCGTGGATTCTGGCTCTCGCTTCCTCGGTCAGGAATGGGGGCAGCATGCAGAGCGCCAGGCACTGCAGCCCGGTGTATTCGCGAGCCATGAAGTAGAGCCAGTACGGGAATGCCGCATCGAGTTCGCTGACATAGTTGCGGACAGCGGGAATCTCGAACAACTCCTCTGGAGAGTCGTCATAGCCAAAGAACGCAACGTTGACACGTGTTCGAAAGGCCTGAATCCTGGCCGGCGATTGGAGCAATCCCTTCAGGGTCGCGATCGGTCCCGACGTGTCGCAGCTCTCAACCTCGTTGCGGCTGATCACGACCGTCAGAAAGTCGAAGTCCGAAAGGTCCATTGGACGGATTCCATGCGGGTAATGGCCCCGCTGGCGCGAATCGTATCACAGCCATCGATGCGGTTCGGGTAGCGGCTGGCATATCTGAGGCGACGTGACGATGCAGATGTGTGGGCCGGAACCCTCAATCGTCGGGGCTCCGCGGTGGGGTGCGGGGGGAGGGTGCAAAAACGTGCGACTTTGAGACTCGGCACCGTGCAGCCGGCGATTCTGGCCCGCCCGACACCCCGATCCGGTCTCGACCAGTGGTCGGCGTGAGACTTCTCAGCCTGGCCACAACCGACGGGCGCGGCGGCAGAACGAGGGCGTCGCCCATATCGTCCCGGCGGGACCGCGCGGAGGTCGCCCCGCGACGCCAATGGACGGGGCTGGAGTATTTGTACCCCGCTAGCGGCCCTGAAAACGCGGTTTCCGGCTGTCCCCGTTAACGCCCCGTATCGATCGCACACCCCTCGGGCCACCCCGAGAGTGGTCCGCCAACCCTCCGAAACGGTCTTGTACAGGGAGTTCAAGGCCCTCGTCAAAGGTGACGGGGGCCTTATCGTTTACAGACCGGGCGGCGAAATCGCCCCCGTTGCCGTGCTGTGGCGGGGGTTCGGCGCTCTCGGCTTCGATCTGGAGAGCGGGGTGCCCCTCCGAACGACCCCGTTTCGGCACCCAAACCCCCTGAACTCTCTCGCTCTCAGGTCCTCGCAGCGTTTCCAGTTAACAGGAGCGTTCCGAGCGGGGGCCTGATGCGAACGCAGCTTCGATCCAGAGCCGCACCCTTTGCTATATCACCTCATCCTCCATTGGATGAAAGAGACCATCCCGCAACACTCGCAAGGACACTCGGGCCAGGGGAGGGCGTGCCATGCGCCGCGTACTCTTGAACAACTTTCATTCACGCCGGAACCCTGGAGCCCCCGCTTGCACGGTCCGAACCGGCCCGAAGCGGTCTGACTTCTGCAATGAGCAACTCTTCAACACTCTGGTTCTCTCCCGCGCCGAGCGAAGTCACGGCCTCTCGGATCTCGCTCGACTTCGATCTGCGGGCCGCCGACCTGTACTTCCGCGAACTCGTGGTGCCCGAGCTTGGTCGCATCTGGTTTGTGAGGCAGATCTCTTGGCCCTTGGCCGCACTGGCGATCCACGAGGACCTGGCTACCCGCGGCTCGAACCCGCCGAAGCCCACTGCCATCTGTCACGGCATCGAGGCGCTCGCGTGCAAGCTGGAGTACCTCGTCGATCCGCAGGACCCCTCGCGCCGCATCCTCGGGCGGCGAGCGTTTGGTCGCGACACCGAACGTGACGTGTGGTCATTCCACCGGCTGCGCCAAGCGACGAACTACGTCCGCAACACGCACCGTCAGGCCGCAACGCGCGCGATCCGGGTCGATGGTGGTCTCGGTTTCGCGAGTGGCTCGCGATTCGATCAGCTCGAACTGGAGCCGGTCGGGCGAGCGCTGTCCACCGCATTCCTTGAGCAACGCGTCGGGAAAGGCGGCACCAGCATTCGCAAATGGCTGCTCGGTTGGCTGGAAGGCGACCGCGAAATCTCTGGCTGGCCCAAAACCCTCCTGCAAGCGCTGTCCCCCGAACACCCCACCGACGACGAACGCACCCTAGTCCGTTCACGACTGCTCGGCACGTCGACGTCTGCGAGCGAGAAGCGGCTGCGGTTGGCCCGCGCGATCGGTCGCGCAGCCGACCTGCCGAGCATCGAGGATGGCGTCGTCGCTCGTCTCCGCGAGGCGGGTCATCGCGAGCAGGCCAACGAAGTTGTCGTCGCACGCGCGTTCGGCGCGGTACTCGACCGAGCCCGCGACGCAATCTCGCAACTGACAAGCGCGGTGGAGCCTGGACGCGGTGGCGTGAAGCTCGCGACTCTGGCCAGTGACTCGGTGCTCAAGAAGTCAATCAGGGATCTCCGGACTGCCTCAAGGAACTTCGTCGAGAAGGCGAACACGGCGGACGTCAAGGAAGCCACAAGCCGGACATTCGCAGACGCAGTCGCTGCAGGCGACGACGCGGAGGTTATCCGAGTCCTCGTCCGGCGTTCTGGCAAAGTTCTCGGGCTCGCCGACTGCTCAGTCACCCGTGGCCCGCTGTTTCGCGTCGTCGACGCCAGCGGTGAAACGCGCGACCTCGAGGACGGCGCGGACAGCATCGAGCCCGATCGGACGGGTCGAACATTCCGCATGGCGAATCTTCACTCTCTTCTACGTGACGTCGACCAGCGAGGTGTGCGATGAACGCGGAGACGCTTCTCGACATCTTCGTGCCGCCTGAGGGCATGGTCGGGCACAGCGCTGCGCTCGTCGCCATGACCGGCGCGGAGGACTTCCTCGAGGACGCCGTGCAGCGATTCACGGGGCTCCGACCACGGCAACGAGCAGAGCTGGGCAACGTGCTCGTGTTCCTGATGCTGGACGGGCATGCGTCGACATCGCGGAAGGAGGTGCTTCCACCTGGGCGCATCCCCGGTCTCCACGAGTTTCAGCCGCGAGAAGTCGAACCCGGTTCGCTCCTGCACGCGAAGGTCGCGGTGCTCGCGTTCGCCCCGAACCGGACGGGTTCGCCCGTACACCTTCGGCTCGCTGTGCTCACGGCCAACTACACCTACACCTCAGCGCGGCAGCAGCTCGAGCTGGTGTGGGTTGTCGATCTTCCGCTCGGTGGTAGTGCCCCTGTCGAGGACCGGGCCGACGTCGCAGCGGCCGGGGCGTTTGTCGGGACACTCCTCGCGCGGCGGTTCCATCGTGATGAGCAGACGCTTCCGCTGAAGGACCGCAAGCTGACCGCACGGCTCGACACGCTCCTCGCCGCGGCATCTTCGCTTGCTCCTGCGAACCGCAAGCCACGCTTCATCCACTCGCTCGACAGGCCTCTCTACGACCAGATCCGTGAGCGATTCCGCAACGCGATCGACAAACCTAGGAACCTCCTGCTGTGCGGTTCTGGCTTCTACGAGGAACCAACCAAGAAGGCGAGCAAGCCCGCTGTCTTTAGCAAACTTGAGGACCTGGGAGTGTTCACGGCCAATGTGCGGCGGGTAGCAGTCGTCGAGCCGTGCGAAGCGGGTGCCGTGGCGATGTGGGCCAAGGGCGGGGATACTGATGGTTGGGAGGTGGTTCGGGCATACGACGCGCTGGCTCACAATCGCAGACTGCACGCGAAGTTCGTGTACGTGGGCTACTTCCGCGATGGCTATGCGAGCAATGGCTGGCTCTACCTCGGGTCGGGCAACCTCTCGCGCCGGGGTATCCTCACGCACGGCGCGATGGATGAGGGAAATGTTGAAACCGGCATGGTCTTCGCGGTCGACGAACGCCTCGACTGTGAGACGATCAGCCGCCGGCTGTTTTGGTCTGACGAATCCGAGACGGTCGGCGACGAAGACTGGGCAGTTGGCCCGGTGGGCGACGCTCCAGACGCACAGCCCATCCTGGAAGCACCGCCGATCCTCTCGGCGACGATTGAGATTGCGCCGTCCCGACGTCTGCGCCTGCACTGGCGTGATGACTTCTCGGCCGAGTCCCTCGTGAGGATCTCTTGGACGGGTCGTGACTGGATCGACGTAAGGCAAGGGGAGGATGTCCCGCTTCTGGACGGCGAGACTCCAAACGCACTCACTGTGTCCAGCGAGAGCGACCGCAAGTGGGTCGTGCCGGTCGTGGACGTCGCAGGGCGCGTCGGATGGCAGCCTCCGCGCTTCGAGACTTTTGCTGACGCCCTCGCCGCGCTCCTCGACTTCCCGATCCGCCCTGCCGAGGCTACCGACGACGGCGATCGCGATGGGGGCGACGGCGACGGCACCAATGGCGACGGCACCGGGGCAGAACTCGAACATGAGAAGAGCTACGCGTTGCATGCCGCTGCTGAGCTCGTCGAGAAGGTCGCTGCGCTTCAAGCGGCGCTGCCGGAGTCGATGCTCGACGACTGGATTGACCACCTAGACAGGATGTTCCGCGCATCATTCCCAGGGCCCTTGATCGCGACGTGGCGAACGTACCGGCTGGACGTTTTTGCACACCTTCGACAGCCGGAGTTACGATCTCCGCACCTGACTGACAAGCAGCGGGCACGCTACTTCGAGGTGCTCGATAGCGCGGCGTACGCATGGGGGCTCCGATGAGCTTCTCGTGGACGCGTGCGGCTACTGCGCTTCAGAAGCTCGTCACAGAGGACGCGGCTAAGCCACGTGAGGAGCAGCATCTTGACGACGGCCAGCGGGACTCGCTCGCATGGATGGCCAAGCGACTGCCTCAGAGCGGTCTCGTACTCGCCGACGAGGTCGGAACAGGCAAGACACGCATTGCATGCGCAGTGGTTCACGCCGTGCTCGACGCGGGTGGTCGCGCGGCGATCGTCGTGCCCCACGGACTCATGCACCAGTGGATTGCAGAGTCGCGAAAGATACGAGCCAACGCGCCAGATCCAAAAAAGCTGACGACGTTCACCGAGTTTCTCCGTAAGGCCTCCGCCCCCAATGCTTCGTGGGAAGACATCGGCCCGGGTCCCGAACAGTGCGAGTGGTGGCTCATTTCTCACGGGTTCCGCGCGCCCGTGGTGCGCAGCAATTCTAACTGGTGGCGTGCAGCGCTTCCTGCGTTTGTCGAGCTCAATCTGGCGGCAAGGGCCGAGCGGGAGGACGCGCGGACTCGCATCGGAAAGCTCAATCAGATGATGGAGGGCGCGCGGGCATCTTGGTGGGGCTGGAACGGGATGGCGCGAATAGCGAGTGACGTCGCGCCGCGCGTTCGCGGACGACGTGACCTCCGGAAGCGTATCGATGCGCTGCCTCCACTGAGCGTTGCGAGCCAGAACAACGATGCGCTTCTCACACAGTTCGGCAATAGCGGCGATGGGCGGCCCCTGACTGAAGAGCTGTTAGGCCTCTGGCTTGGCAAGTTCGACCTCCTCGTTATCGACGAGGCCCACAAGAGTCGGGGCGAGGTGAACGTGGAGGATGGCGAGCTCGGCGCAGCGTCGGGGACGGTGCTCGCGCGCCTTGTTGATGTGCTACTGAAGCAGTCCGAGGACGGGCGGCGGCTCTGCCTCACAGCGACGCCGATGGAACTGGAGTTGTCTCAGTGGCTTGACCTGCTTTGGCGTGCGCGCAGCGGTCTCGATCACGAGCGTGGGCTGCGGGTCGTCCAGAGGTTGCACCACGCCGCAAACCAAGCTGCTGTAGCGCCAGACGAAGGAAGCCGACTCGACGAGTTGTGTGCAGCAGCGAGGGAGTTCGCCAAGACGCTCGCTCCCCATGTGACGCGGCGTCGACGAGACGAGGATCCGCTTGTCCTTAGCTTCCGTTGTGGCGCGGCGCTACCTGACGGACTGCCTCATCCGCACCGACGGCTCCAGCGCGTGCAGATCGGCTGGACCGAGACGATGGGAAAGGACTCGCCTTGGCTCGACGTGCTCTTCGCTGCTGAGGGCATGAGCCAGAGCGCTCGCGGATTAACACTGAAGGACACCGCGGACTGGCCCCGGGCTGTACGCGACGCCTACACGAAGCTGTCGGCAGGGCACGTCAGCATCGACCTTTCGGAGACGAGCGAACCGCTCCCGGTGCCAGCGCCCGGCGTCGTCGATGATTACACGCGCGGGAAGATTGCGCGCACAGCCTACTGGTACCGACGCCTCCGCGACGGCCGCAAGCGGGTACTCGAAGGACTGCAGCCTGTGAACGGTGTTGAACTTGACCCTGACGCCGAGCACCCGCGCATCCTCGCCGCCGTGAAGGAGATTGAGAGCTGGACGCTGATGCAAGAGAAAGTGCTGGTCTTCGGCGTCTTTCTGCGCCCACTGCGGCTGCTTCGTGACGTGCTCAATGCGCGGCACGCGTTGCGAGCGGCCGACGCCGGGAGGCCCATCGCCCACGCCGTCCACACCGACGCTGCGTTATTCGGGATTGCGTTCCGCCAGCTCGAACGCCTGCGATCGGAGGGCGCACTCTTAGGCCGACTAGCCACGGGCAATGGTGCAGAGGTGCGTCGTGCGCTGATCGACAGCCACAAGGCCTATGAGCGCCTTCGACGGCAGGTGCGTAATCTGGCGAAGAAGTTGGTCATGGCATGGCGCAACGACTCGACACTGCTCGGCGGCGCGCCTGTTGACCGCAGGCTCGAGAGTTCGCTTGAGGACCATCTCGTCTCTTTCGTGCTCGATGACTTTCTTGCCGCGACGTCGGAGACTGACAAAGTGATCCCTGAGCGACTGGTGGCGCTCGCCAACGAGTTCGTGGAGGAACGGCTACGCCCGCTCCTAGGCGAGCTGGGCGACGAGGATGTGGACGAGGAGCAGGCCGTGCTCCGGCAGAAGGCGCTGCGTACGTTGCTCGAGGACGACGATGGACGGCAGAGCTTTCACGCGCGACTGCTCCAAGGAGCGACTGGCTGGGAGACGCGGCGCTACCTCCAAGCCGCGTTCAACCGACCCGGAGCCTCGCCGCGGGTTCTCATCGCGCAGAGTCAGGTCGGGCGTGAGGGGCTCAACCTGCACGAGTCCTGTCGCATCGTCATTCAGTTTCACGCCGAATGGAACCCCGCCGTTCTCGAGCAGCAGATCGGCCGCGTCGACCGCAAGGGCAGCCTGTGGGAGCGGCTCGCCCAGAAGTGGCTCGACGAAGGGGCGCAGGGCGTACCGCCATTCATCGAGGTCCGGCAGCTCATCTTCGAGGGGACCTACGACGCGTTTCAGTGGGATCGTGTAATGCGCCGGCAGCACGTCTTCGATGCGAGCCTCTTCGGCTCGCTTCTGCCTGCAGCCGCATGGCAACGCGTTCCTCCCGATCGCCTCGCCGACCTGCTAGATGCCGCGCCATCTTTTCGGCCGGCACGTGCGGCACCCATAGACTCTTCAGCCAGCGATGTGGGCGTACAGCGATCCGAACCGCAATGATGCTCAACCCTCATGTCGATGCAGTCGCAACCACCGACACAGGTGTTGGGTCGATCACTCTCCATACGACCAGATCCGCGTTGAATGGGAAGACCAGGAAGTTCACTGTCCGGTGAGCAGCGTTCAGCAAGCAAACGCGGCAACCTTCGCGCGACAGATTCGATACCACGCGCAGATATTGGGCTGTGATCCACGGCGGTCTCGAAGGGCCGCCATAGAGGACCACCGATGCCCGATCCGACCCAGCCGCCCTCGGCGCCGCGGCCGCGATGCCGTGCCGACATGTTCGTTGATCCCCGCACACGCCGGCGGGAGTTGGTTGACCTGATCGCGACCGGCCTGGTCCGCATCGCGGGCGCGCCGACGGCGAACATGCCGCCGGAGGATTATCCGGGCGACGGACTTGAACTCCCGGAGCATGCCGCCCTCAGTGTCGTCGCTCGCGGTCCCACGGGTGAACACCCCGAGGCGAACGCGGGCAAGGCTGGAGAGCAGCATGGCTGACGACGTGAAGCGACAGATCGCGGCCCTGGAACAGATGACCGTGGGCCAGCTCCAGACGCGGTATGGCGAGGTCTTCGGCGAGACGGCCCGCTCGGGCAACCGGCAGTGGTTGTTCCGACGGATCGCGTGGCGCATCCAAGCGCTGGCCGAGGGCGACCTCTCGGAACGGGCACGCCAACGGGCGCGGGAACTGGCCCGCGACGCGGATATCCGGGTGCGCCCGCCGAAGGATCAGGAGGTGTGCCCGCCCGCTAAGGCGCGGGCGGTGACGGGCAGGCTGGTTGTTGCTCGCGACGAGCGCATCCCGCCGGCCGGAAGCCGATTGACCAAGGCCTACAAGGGCCGGGAACTCACTGTGACGGTGCGGGTCGACGGCTTCGAGTACGACGGGCAGGTCTACCGGTCGCTCAGCGCCATCGCGCACGCCATCACCGGCTCGCACTGGAATGGCCTGCTGTTCTTCGGGCTGGCCGGGGTGAAGGCGAACGACCAGCGGGAGACGATCGCATGAGCCGACGAACCAACCGGCATCCAGCCGCGAACACCGACGCTGCCCGCGGCACCGTTCGATGTGCCATCTACACCCGCAAAAGCAGCGAGGAAGGACTTGAGCAGGAGTTCAACTCGCTCGACGCCCAGCGCGAGAGCGCCGAGAACTTCATCGCCAGCCAGAAGCACGCCGGGTGGGCTTGCCTGCCCGAGCGATATGACGACGGCGGCTTCACGGGTGGGAACCTTGAGCGTCCGGCCGTGCAACGGCTCCTGGCCGACATCGAGGCGGGCAAGATCGACTGCGTAGTCGTCTACAAGGTGGACCGCCTCTCGCGGTCCCTGATCGACTTCGCCCGGATGATGGAGACGTTCGAGCGCCGGGGCGTGTCGTTTGTATCGGTGACGCAGCAGTTCAACACGACGCACTCGATGGGGCGGCTCACGCTGAACATCCTGCTCTCATTCGCGCAGTTCGAGCGGGAGATCATCAGCGAGCGCACGCGGGACAAGATCGCGGCGGCGAGGAAGAAGGGCCGCTGGGGCGGCGGGAGGCCGGTTCTCGGTTACGACATCGAGTACCTGCCCGGCGGGAACCGACTCGTGGTCAACAAAGCCGAGGCCAAGCTCGTGCGGCGGATCTTCGATCTCTACCTGGAAGCGCAGTCGGTCCAGCAGACGATTAGACGTCTCGACGAGATGGGCGTGAGGAACAAGGCGTGGCAAACCAAGGACGGGAAGCCGTGCGGCGGGAACGGGTTCGAGAAGTCCACGCTCTTCAAGCTGCTCACCAACGTGACCTACCTCGGCAAGGTGCGGTACAAGGCCGAGGTGTACGACGGACTCCACGAGGCCATCGTCGACGAGGACCTCTTCCGCCGCGTCGGCGAGACACTCCGCGACAACCGGACCCACGACGGGAAGGGGTACAGCAACAAGCACGGTGCGCTCCTGCGCGGGCTGGTGCGGTGCACGGCCTGCGGGTCGGCCATGAGTCACCATTTCGCTACCGACGGGCCGAAGCGGTATCGCTACTACGTCTGCGTGCGCGCGCAGAAGCGCGGCTGGAAGCAGTGCCCGGGTCCCTCGTTGCCCGCAAATGACCTGGAATCGTTCGTCATCGACCAGATCCGTGCACTCGGGAAAGACGAGGCGCTTATGTCGGCATCCATTCTCCGTGCGCAACAGCTGCTGAAAGCGGATCTGGACGCCGCGAGCAAGCAACGGGTTGAAGTCGCCGCCCGGCTCGAGGAATGTCGCGCCGACCTTCGGAAGCTGATCGAATCAGGCCGCGACCGCAACGGCTCGGCTGCCATCGCCGGAGAACTGCGAGAGCGGATCCGGGAGCACGACGCGGAGGCTCGGCAACTGGACGCTCGACTCCGGGCGATGCGGGGACGGGTGATCGACGATGACGAACTCGCCGGTGCGTTGGAGGCGTTCGACCCGTTGTGGAACAGCCTCACGATTGCGGAGCGGGAGCGTCTGATCCAGCTCATTGTCCGGAGCGTCGAGTATGACGCGGTCGCCGGGACGATTAGCGTGACGTTTCACGACGGGGACGAAGATCCCCTTGATAAGGAGGCCGCATGCAGCCCGGCATGACGGTGACCAAGCAGGTTCACTTCAACACCCGGAGCCGTGGGCGTCGCGCGATGGGCGTCGGCCCCGCGACGCCACGACCGAACATAGCCGAGGGATCCATCCCGCACGTCTCACGGCTTATGGCGCTCGCGATCAAGCTCGACGGCTTGATTCGATCCGGGGCCGTCACCGATCAGGCGGGCCTGGCGAGGGTCGGCCACGTCTCCCGGGCGCGCGTCACACAGATCATGAATCTCCTGCTACTGGCCCCGGACATCCAGGAAGAGATCCTTTTTCTGCCTGCCACGAGGAAGGGGCGCGACCGTGTGACCGAGTCGGCGCTTCGACGGGTGTCGAGCCATGTTCAATGGGCGGACCAGCGCCGAGAGTGGCGGACCTTGGGGGGGCACTCCGATCGGCCTCGAGGCCGCTAGCGGGGTATTGTTACTTTCCAGAAGCGGCAGGTGCTGGAATCACCTGTCGAGCCATTCTGGAGCACGACGCGTGGGCAAAGGAAAGCTCAGACGGTTCATCAAGCCCGATGTGCTCAGATCCATCGCGCCGGATCGACTTCTCCGCCTCCTCCAACCGCACGAAGCGTACTTCACCAAGCAGGGCTTTACGCTCCCGGCGTCGGGTGAGGTGCTCGATTTGGAAGCGGTCGGCCGTTCGCTCATGAACGTGCCGCAGGCCGGACCCGCACTCCTCGTCGACACGCTGGACTTGATCGATAGGCTCTCGACGCCCAGCGGTCTGGACGCGATTCAACGCGTGCGGCACGGCCTTGGGCTTCCCAAGGCGATGACCGAGGAGCGCTCGGCTGCCGACGTTGCTGTTGAAACCTGGCTTGAGAATCCGGACGTGCTGTCTAGAGCCGATGCGTGCATGCTGTCAACACAGTCACGCACGCTTCGCCTCTTCCGTGCGAGCGCCTCAGCGTCGCTCCGTGACGACCTTGACTCACCAAGCCTCGTCTCGGAGTTGAAAGCTGCCCTGGCGTCCCGCATGAATACGCCTCTAGACAACAACGAGCTTGAGATCTACGCGTTCAAGAACGGCGATGGAGTGCTCTACGTCGTGCGTCGCGGCGGTCCTTACACCCGCGTTGGTGCGATCAAGTCAGGTAAGGCAGAGTCGATCGGCTATGTGCCACTGCAGTTCGACTTCGTGTCGTTCGATGCCCACCACCGCGAACTCGGCGTGAAGGGAGAACCAGTCGGCGAAAGGGACCGGTTCCGGCAGGTGTGGGGCGAAGTGTTGGGGGGGGATCCGGAGGCATTCAAGGATCCGGTCGCGGTCGATCTCAACCCCATCAGGGTCCGGCAACGAGCGTGTCTGCACTGCGATGACGTGCCGGGCATCGTTCGCGTTTCGCTCGTCTCGCTATCCGCGACTGTGCAGCAATCGAGGGGTCACAAGTGGAAGGAGAACGCGGCGAACCTGTTCGACGCATGGGATGCTGTGGGCCAGGGGGTGCCGGAGTACGGCGACCTGACTGCCGCCACGTTCGAGTTCCTCTTCGATGATCGAATGAAACCACGTCGGGTTGAGTGGCGGCAGGGCGGAGATATGCGGGTCGTGCGGGACGATGATGCCCCACTCGTTCAGGAATGGCTGCGTCGCCGCGGGTTCATCCCAGCCGCCGACCCAGTTCGCCCGGCGACGTTCAAGGTGTGGAATCTCCTTGGATCCATCGCAGATTGGTCTGGAACGCTGTCACAGTGGCAACTAAAGGCGGGAGCGGAGTTCCAATGCGTGAAGCCGTTCCTCATCGCCACTGGATGGCCGGTGGCGCAGGCGGAGATCCATGAGCGGGGACTCGCTGGGGCTGTGGCCTCGATCGATACAGCTGACATGCTGGTCGACAGTCTCACGGGCGAGGTCGTCGATGTTAATGTGGACGAGGTCTTGATGTGGGCGATCGATCTGTCCCGCGTGTGCAAGGCCGTCGCTGCAGCATTTGGACTCGTTCCTGCTGACTCGGTGGCGATACGCTCGAACTGGGCGGTGGTGATCGGTGGGTATTCTCCCTTCGCCGGAGAAACGGTGCCCGTCTACTTCGTGACAGCCCCAAGTCCGAGCGCCCTCGAGGGTGCTGCGAGCATTATCAGAGGTGAGGGTCATCGGGCGATCATTCTGACGCCCACGAGGCCTCACGCGCCAGCTCCCAGGTCGCGACAGTTGCTGGGAGTCAACTGGATCGCCCTGGACGAGTTCGCGAGGCTCACGTCCGAAGGTACTTGCAAGCTCAGTCAGCCCGTTGCCACAATACTCGAACCATACCTGAAGCATTACTTCCCCGAACGGTTCGGCCGCACAGCGCGGCCTCGCTTCCCGACCCCGCCCGATGCGCTTTGGGGCGACGTGCACATCAAGTTCGAGCTCGGCGATCGCTTGTCGATTCGAGTTGGCCAGCAGAGCGGCATCTACACCCACCAAGAAATGGACATGGCGGACGGCCGCTCGAAGGTCCCGGACGAGCAGTGGAAACTGCTACGAGACCTTGCCGAAGAGCACGGCGACATGGGGTGGGAGAGCCGCCGTGCCGGAAGAAAAGTCAAGGGTCGTGTGAAACGCCTCAACGATTGTCTCAAGGCCTTTTTCGGTATCTCCACTAATCCGATCACATGGAAGGACAAGGCATACCGCGTCGCCTTTCACCTGTCGCGCGACTGATGCGTGGGCTCCTTTCACACTTGATCGTGCTGTTCAGGGACTGTGGTACGCCTGAGCAAACGCTCCTCGGTTACATGTAACCGGACGGGGGCTGTTCAAATGCAAAATGGGACGCGACGTAACCCCATGCGCTCTAAGCACTTGGGCGATTCCCGTCGCGCGCCGAGTTCCCTCCGGTTACAAGTTGCCAGTCGGACCTGACGGGTCCTTTCCACCCCCAGTCAGGCCCGCGGGAGCTCCCCCGGCCCCGTCGCTCCCCGGCCTCGGCCAGATGGCCCGAGGTGACAAATGGACAGCAGCGGCAGTTCACAGGCGACGAGTTTCGAGCAGTTCGTGATCGAGCGGATCAGGTTCCGGGTCTACCGCCTCCAGCGTGTCTTTCCGCTGAGCGAGCACGACGCGGAGGACGTGGCCCAGCAGATGCAGGTCGAGGTCTTGGGCGCGATGACTCGCTACCGCTCTGGAAGGTCGAGCGAGCGGACCTACGCGTGCCGCGTGCTGGATCGCGCGTACTGCAACCTCGCCAAGAAGCTTAGGAAGCGCCGGGCGACGACCGTCCGTTTGGAGGCGGTCGCTCACATTCTGACGGACGCCCGGGACCCTCGGCCGTGCGTTGACCTCGCTCTCGACGTGGCGGAGGCGGTGTCGGCCTTGCCCGATGGCCTGCGCGGGACGGCGCTCGCGCTGATGCACCACAATCCGAAGGACGCGGCGGACTCACGCGGGCTGCATCGGGGCACTGTCTATCGCCAGATGAGGGCGATAGAGCCGCACCTCGCTCACCTGGTGCGGAACGAGTAAGCGCGACAGATTCGAGCGATCGGCAGAAGTAGTACTCCGGAGGCGGGTCTCTCCCGTCTCCGGAGTACCCCAATGCCCATCACCCCAACCACTTCGCTCCTCGACTCGATCGTCACTGGACGCCGGCCCAAGCCCCGTCGCGTGATGCTCTTCGGCACGCACGGCGTCGGGAAATCCACGTTCGGCGCGATGGCCGAGGCGCCAATCTTCATTCCCTGCGAGGACGGGCTTGCCGACATCGACTGCGCCTCGTTCCCGCTCTGCCACTCTGTTGCCGACGTGATCGGGTGCATGGAGGCGATCTACAACGGCGGGCACTCCTTTAAGACGGTCGTCATCGACTCGCTCGACTGGCTTGAGCGTCTGATCTGGGCCGAGGTCTGCAACGACCAGCAAGTCCCCAACATCGAGTCGATCGGCTACGCGAAGGGGTACTCGTTCGCGCTCGACCACTGGCGGAGGATCCTGCGCGGACTCGATGCCCTGCGCGATGAGCGCGGCATGACGATCGTCCTGATCGCGCACGCCAAGGTTGAGAAGTTCGAGAACCCCGAGACCGAGCCCTACGACCGGTACTCGCCGCGCCTGCACAAACTCGCATCGGGGCTGATCCAGGAGTGGTGCGACGAGGTCCTCTTCGCCACCTACCGCGTCCACGTCCGCAAGACGGGCGAGTCCTTCAACAAGGCAAGGTACAAGGGCATCGGCACGGGCGAGCGGATCATCCGCACCACCGAGCGGCCCGCGCACGTCGCCAAGAACCGCCTCAATCTCCCCGACGAGATCCCGCTCGATTACCGCGTCTACGCCGCCTTCGTGCGCGGCGAGCGCCCGGATGTCGAGGCCCGGACCGACGCAGGCACAGCCGACGAGCCCGCACCAGCCAACACGTCAACCAGTTGAGCCACTGACCCACTCACGAAGGAGCATCCCCCCATGGCAACGCTTACCGGATTCGACGCGACGAACGTGGAACCCAACGCCGGGTTCGACCCGATCCCCGCGGGCACTTACCCCGCCGTCGTCATCGAGTCGGAGATGAAGCCGACCAAGAAGGGCGACGGCAAGTACCTCGAGGTCACGATCGAGGTCCTTGAGGGCGAGTGCAAGGGCCGTCGCATCTGGGACCGCATGACGATCGAGCACCCCAACGAGCAGACGGTGCAGATCGCGATGGGCGCGCTGAGCGCCCTCTGCCGCGCGGTCGGTGTCGTCCGCCCCAACGACTCCTCTGAACTGCACAACATCCCGCTCGACGTGAAGGTCGGGCTCAAGAAGCGCTCCGACACGGGCGAGATGACCAACACCGTCAAGGCATACCTGAAGAAGGGCGGCGCGACCGCGCCCGCAACCGGCGCTGCCAAGGGGAGCAACCCGCCGTGGAAGCGCTGAGCGCCCATCACCAGACGGAGGGGATCGGCGGCGGGCTTGGGGGAGCCCCCGCCGTCCCCGACGGCGCGGGCAGCACCGGGCCGCTGGTCCTGCGCCGCTACCAGCAGGACGCCGTCGATGCCGTCTACGCGCACTTCCGCGCACGGCCCGCGTCCGACAGTCCGTGCGTCGTGATCCCGACGGGCGGCGGCAAGACCCCGGTCATCGCGGCCATCGCCAAGGACGTCGCCACGCTCTGGAACGGACGCGTGCTGGTGCTGGCGCACGTGAAGGAACTGCTCGAGCAGAACGCCGAGAAGATCCGCAAGATGGCCCCGGACGTCCCCGTGGGCGTCTACTCGGCGGGCCTCAGGCGGCGTGAACTCCGGCACCCGGTCACGGTCGCGGGGATCCAGTCGATCTGGAAGCGCGCGGGCGAACTCGGGCCGGTGGACCTCATCATGGTGGACGAGGCCCACATGGTGTCGGACGCTGAGAGCGGCATGTACCGGTCCTTCCTCGCCGACGCCCGGCTCGTCAACCCGAACGTACGGATGCTGGGCCTGACCGCGACGCCCTACCGCTACAAGTCGGGTCCGATCTGCACGCCGGACAACATCTTCAACACCATCTGCTACGAGGTCGGGGTCCGGGATCTCATCGACCTCGGGTTCCTCGCAGCCCTCCGGTCCAAGGCGGGGTCGATGGAGGTGGACACCAGCGGCCTGCACATGCGAGGCGGCGACTTCGTCCAGAGCGAGGTCGAGGAACTCATGGATGACGTGTTCCGCGTCGAGAGCGCGTGCCAGGAGATCATCGACCTGACCCGGGACCGGGCGTCGGTGCTGATCTTCGCGTGCGGCGTTCAGCACGGACAGCACGTCGTCGACGTGCTGCGGCAGAAGCACGGCGTGGAGTGCGGCTTCATCACGGCGGAGACGCCTGCCCCGACTCGGGCCGCGCTCATCGACCGCTTCAAGCAGGCCAGCCTCAAGTTCCTGTGCAACGTCAACGTGCTGACCACCGGCTTTGACGCCCCCAACGTGGACTGCATCGCCATGCTCCGGCCGACGGCCTCGACGGGCTTGTACTACCAGATGGTCGGGCGGGGCTTCCGGCTCCATCCGGGCAAGAGCGACTGTCTCGTCCTGGACTTCGCGGGCAACATCTCGCGGCACGGCCCCGTGGACGCCGTGGTCCCCGAGGAGTGCGCCGTTGAGTTCGGCACCGGGCCCACGAAGGAGTGCCCGCGCTGCGACGCGACGGTGGCGCTCGGAGTCATGACCTGCCCGGAGTGCGGCCACGAGTTCCCGGAGCGCGCTCGCAAGTCGCACCACCACACCGCGGGCACCGAGGGCATCCTCAGCGGGCAGGTGAGCCGCGAGGTCGTCAAGGTGCTGGGCATCTCGTACCACGTTCACCGCAAGCGCGGCGACGACTCCGCGCCGCCGACGATGCGGGTGGAGTATCGCATCGGTCTGGCTGATGTGATCAAGGAATGGGTCTGCTTCGAGCACCAGGGATACGCCCGCGCTAGGGCCGAGGCGTGGTGGACGCGGCGGTCGCGCGAGCGCGTGCCGCTGACAGTCGAGGATGCCGTCGACTGGGCCCGGGCTGGGGCGCTGGCGACGACCCACGAGATCATGGTCGAGCGGACCGCCGGGAAGGCGTTCCCGATCATCGTGCCCCATCGCCTTGGCGAGCGTCCTGCGCCGCTGGAGAGCGACGAGGGCGTCACGGACGCCATGCTGGCGGCGGCGCTGTCGGACCCGTGCACGGAGACGCCCTTCTGATGACCGCTCAGCCCTTGACAGCCCTCGTCACGAGCTTGGCCTTGCGGCACCGCGAGCAGGTGTCCTTGTCGCGCACGAAGTCCGAGGTGAGCCCGAGCGCCGTCGCGATCGGATTGACGGCGATTCTGTTGGTGATCCCCGCCGATGCCGCGATGCAGTCATCACACAGCGCCGGACGGGAGCCGGTTCGGAGCACGTCGACCACTCTTTCGGGGTTGGACTGCCTGGCCATATGCCGCACCTCCTCTGTCGGAGGTTACCAATGACGGCCGTTTCCGCCAACGCGTCTTCTCGTCTCGCGGCGGCACGGTCCTACCTGGCTCGCAACCTCATGCCGGTGCCGATCCCGGCTCGCACGAAGGGGCCCATCGAGAAGAGCTGGCCAAGTTGGCGGTTCACGGAAGCGGACCTGGCGCTGCACTTCGGGGGCGACGGCAACATCGGCCTGATCCTCGGCGAGCCCAGCGGCAACCTTGTGGATGTCGATCTCGACTGCCCTGAGGCGATCGAGTGGGCCTCGGCGCACCTTCCCCCCACCGCCGTCGTAACCGGCCGGGCGGCCAAGCCGAACTCCCACTGGTGGTACCGCTGCCCCGGCGTCGTCACGACGCAGTTCCGTGACCCAGTCACGGACAAGATGCTGGTCGAGCTGAGGGGCACAGGCGTGCAGACGGTCGTCGGCCCGAGCATCCACCCCGACGGCGATGTCTACGACATGCTCGATGGGGAGCCAACAACAGTCGAGCGCGAGGTGCTCGAAGCGGGCGTCCGGGCGCTGGTCCGGAAGATCCTCGAACTCCGGGGCCACGATCCTGATCACTTCGATCGGGACCGGAGCGCCGAGCCGGCGCGGGTCTTCGTGCCGTGCGGCCAGTCGCCGGAGTTGATCGAACGCCGCGCAATTGCCTACCTGGACAGGATCCCGGGCGCGATCTCCGGATGCGGCGGGCACGCCCAGACCTACGCAGCCGCGACGGCGCTGGTGCACGGGTTTGGACTCGGCCCAGAGACCGCGCTGGCCATCTTGCTTGAGCGGTACAACCCGCGATGTGAGCCGCCGTGGACCGAGCGGGAACTCCGGCACAAGGTCGAAGACGCCGCGAGCAAGACGCACCGGATGCCCTTCGGCTGGCTGCGAGACGCGGCATCGGACGCGACTGGCGAGATCGATCTGTCGGGGCTCATGGGAGGCGAAGTCGCGGTCGCGGGGACGGAGGACGCCATGATGGAGATCGACATCGGCGAGCCCGAGACCCCTGCAGATCCCCATCCCGATCCGGGTCCCATGCCGGAGCACTTGCTGGACGTCCCCGGTCTGATCAGCGAGGTCATGGCGTTCAACCTCTCGACCGCCACCCGCGCGCAGCCCTCGCTGGCCCTCGCCGGAGCGATCTCGCTCATGGGGGTGCTGGCCGGGCGGAAGGTGATGGACGAGCGCGGCAACCGGACGAACGTGTACGTCGTGGGGGTCGCGCCCTCGGGCGCGGGGAAGGACCACGCCCGCAAGGTCAACAAGGCGATCCTGGCGGCGGCGGACATGCTGGAACTGGCGGGCAACGAGGACGTGGCGTCCGACGCTGGTCTCATGTCGGCGATCGTTCTGCAGCCCGCGCTGCTCTTCCAGATGGACGAGTTCGGGCGGTTCCTCAGGACGACCGGCGACGCGCGGAAGTCGCCGCACCTGCACAACGTCGTCACGCTGTTCCTGCGGCTGTACTCGTCAGCCGACGGCGTCGTCAAGAGCAAGGCGTACGCGGACACCAAGCGCAACCAGACCGTCGATCAGCCGTGCGTGGTGTTGTACGGAACCACGGTGCCGGAGAACTTCTACGAGTCCCTGACCGCCGAGAGCCTGCGTGACGGGTTCATGGCGCGGCTGCTGGTCTTTGAAACCGGCGTCCTGCCCGAGCGTGTCCGCGCTGCGATGCTGAAGGTACCGGCTTCGATCGTCGAAGCGACCCGCTGGTGGGGCGAGTTCAGGCCCGGCGGCAACCTCGGTGGGCAGCACCCGGAGCCGATTGTGGTGAAGGCCACGCCGGAAGCCCACGCGATCTTCGACGCGCTCAACGACCGGATCGACGCCGAGATGCGGAAGACAGACTGCGTGGCGCCTTCGCTCTGGGCCCGCACCGAGGAGAAGGCCTGCCGCCTGGCGCTGGTGTACGCGTGCTCGGCCAATCGCGAACATCCGGTGATCGATGCGGCCGCCGCTCAATGGGCGTCCGAACTGTCCGAGTACCTGACGCGCCGGATGCTGCACCTGGCCGGCCGCTGGGTCACGGAGGGGCAGTTCGAGGCAAGGGTCAAACGAGTCGTCCGCATCCTGAGCGATGCGGGCAGGCCCATGTCGGCATCGGAGCTGACACGCAAGACGCAGTCCATGAACGTGCGGGAGCGCCGCGACGTGATCGAGCACCTTGTGGCGGCCGAACAGATCACGGTGAAGCTCGAGGGCGGCGTCACCAAGCCGAGGAGCATGTATGCACTCAGGTGATGACGGAGATAGTTCAATCTTTCAAACCTGTTCACGGAGTGACCAAGGGGGCGGTACGTCCACCGAGAACTGGTTTGAAAGATTGAACTATCTCTCTTCTTCTCTATCTCCTCTCTCTCCAGAGAGAGACATGACGGGTACACGGGTCGCTGTGGGAACAAGGGGAACGACATGACGAGCGCGACGACGACAGGGATGGCGATTGAGATGCGGGACGTGGACGAGGTGAAGCCCTACCCGAACAACCCGCGCGTGAACGACGGCGCGGTTGAGGCGGTGGCGAAGAGCATCCGCGAGTTCGGGTTCAGGCAGCCGCTGGTTGTGGACAAAGACGGCGTGATCGTCGTGGGGCACACGAGATGGAAGGCGGCCAAGCACCTCGGGCTGGACAGGGTGCCGGTGCATGTCGCGGACCTGACGCCGGAGCAGGCCAAGGCGTATCGCCTCGCGGACAATCGCACCGCACTGATCGCCGAGTGGTCGGACGAACTGCTCGCGGTCGAACTCGGCGAGTTGAAGGCGCTCGACATCGACCTCGCGGGACTCGGGTTCACCGATGTCGAGATCTCGAAGTTGCTGGAGCCGGGTCTCGAGGTCGGCGCGACGGATCCCGACGACATCCCTGCGCCGCCCGACGAGGCGATCACGCAGCCGGGAGACCTGTGGATCCTCGGCAACCATCGACTGCTCTGCGGCGACAGCGGGAGCGTCGCGGATCTCGATCGACTGCTCGACGGCGCGGTGATCCATCTCTGTAACACGGACCCTCCGTACAACGTCAAGGTCGAGCCGCGGAGCAACAACGCGATCGCGGCCGGGTTGTCATCGTTCAGCGCGACGAACACGCAGCCGCGTAACCACCACCAGCGCTTCGATGCGGCACGCAACCCCGCCAGCAAGAAGGGCACGGGCAAGCAGATGCGCGCGAAGGACCGGCCGCTGGCCAACGACTTCGTCACCGACGAGGAGTTCGATCGTCTGCTCGACGCGTGGTTCGGCAACATCGCGCGTGTGCTGATGCCTGGTGGTGCGTTCTTTTGCTGGGGCGGCTATGCGAACTGCGCGAACTACCCGCCGGTGCTGAAGCGGCACGGGCTGTACTTCTCGCAAGCCATCATCTGGCACAAGATGCATCCGGTGCTGACGCGGAAGGACTTCATGGGTGACCACGAGTGGTGCTTCTACGGGTGGCGTGAGGGCGCAGCGCACCGCTTCTACGGGCCGAACAACGTGCCCGATGTGTGGCAGGTGAAGAAGGTCAACCCGCAGAGCATGGTGCACCTGACGGAGAAACCCGTCGAGTTGGCCAAACGCGCGATGGAGTACTCCTCGCAGCCGGGAGAGCACGTACTCGATTTGTTTGGCGGAAGTGGCAGCAGCCTGATCGCTGCCGAGCAGACAGGCCGCAAGGCGTTCTTGATGGAACTCGACGCGCCGTACTGCGACGTCATCGTGCAGCGCTGGGAGAACTTCACGGGCAAGAAGGCGGAGCGGATCGCCGCGGCGGTGCGATCATGAAGCACGCTTCAATCCACGACGTGCTCCTTCAGGAACGCGGCGATCTCCGGCTTGGCGATCCGGCCCTGCGCGACGCCGAGCACATGGTCAACCAGCGCGTCATCGTCGATGGCCATCTCGATCCCGTTCAGATCGAGGAAGACCAATGCCGCCGCTGTGCCGGTCCGCTTGTTCCCGTCCATGAACGGATGGTTCTGCACGATGTGGAAGAGGTACGCCGCTGCCATCTCAAAGAGATCCCCGTGAAGGCATCTCCCATCGAACATGGCGCGCGGCGTCTCTACGGCGGAGGTCAGCAGGCCTGGATCGCGGAGATCCGGGCTGCCGCCGTAGCGCTCGATCTGATCCTGGTGGATCTGCAGCACGTCATCGACGCGCAGCCATTCCGGGGTCATGCGAGCTCACTCCGCAAGACGCTTCAGGGCCTTGCCGTGCTTGGCGTTGACCTTCGCGAGCGACTTTGCCAACCGGCCATCGCGGCTAGCGTCGCTTGCCCGGCTGATCGTCAGCACCTTCCCGTCGGTGCTGACTTCCAAGGGAGCGCCCGGCTCGAAGTTCAGGAGTTCGAGGATCGGCTTGTCGATGACCAGCGCGTAGCTGTTGCCGTGCTTGGTGAGTGTCTTGATCATGGGGGCCTCCGGGAACCGTTACTACATCGTACATACGAAGTATACACTTCGGCGGTTTGCTCGCAAGGCATGAGCTGCGGGATGCCGCCGCACAAACACCCCGGCCATAGGCCGAGGTGGGGTTGTTCTCGGGCCTCAGGGGTCCGATCAGAGCGATTCTGCTTCGGGCAGCGCGCCGTCGCGTTCGGTGTCCCAGTCCACCTCGTCCTCGACGACCTGATCGAGGTCACGGTCGGTCAGGTAGCCGACCGTCTGCATGCCTTGGCACTTCGCCACCGCGCGGGCGAGGGCCACCCACTCGTCAACCGTCAGCATGTGCGAGATGCGGGCTTCGAGGAGCGCGAGCGCAGCCTCAAGGACGGCGTCGCGGGGATCGAACTCGGGGGAACTCAGGTCGGGCGTCATGGTCGTCATGGCTCACCCGCCCTTCCCGGACTTGGCGGTCGCGGGGGCCGCTGGGGTGCTGGCGAACATCCCGCGATCGACCTTCTTGAAGCGGGCGTCGGTCCCTTTGGCGGCGATCTCGCGGGTGATGGCGGCGTAAAGCGTGGCCTCGGGCGTCTTGCCGCCGGGGCTGGTCCACAGACCGCGTGCGTGCATCACCTCGATCATGTCGATGGCGCGGAGCGGGCGGTCGGACTCGGCGAGAACCTTCGCGGCGGCGTCGAGCGCGGAGATGCGCTTGGGCTTGGCTGGCTTGGCCTTGGGGGTCTTTGCGTCCTTCGCACCCTTGGCCGTCTTGCCACCCGTCGCCCGAGGTTCGCCCGTGGGCGTTCCCTTGGCGGCCTTGGCGTTCTTGCCGCCACCCTTGGCGGGCTTCGTGCCGTGGGCGATCGTGGGCGGCGTCGGGGCCGCGTTCGTTCCCGCAAGAGCGGCCTCAAGTGCCGCGTCGTTCTCAAGCGGGTCGTTCTCCCACCCCTCGGGCTTGGACCCGCGCGATGGCTTGGTCCGCTTGGTGGCATCCTTGGCGGGTGCCGCGTTCAACTTGGCCAGCGCGTCGGCGCGTGCCTTGTCGTTGGCGCTGATCTCATTGGTGGATGCGGGCTTGGTGGTCTTGGTCTTCTTCGACATGACGTTCTCCGTCGTGGGTGTGGAACCCGGCGCACATCGCTCCGGGGAAGCGCGCTGGCACCGGTGTCCCGGAGTGGCGCGTGGGGTCGCTCGTGGGGGGTTTCACCTGCTCTGGACGATCGAGACCTGGAAGACCGAGCCGTCGCCGAAGCGCAGCACGATCCCGGCGTTGGTCGTCATCAATCCGGCCCGCTCGAAGGTCGTGACGCTCGCGAGGTCGTCAAGGTCGTTGACCATGTCGCGGGCGATCTCCGCAAGGGCGATGTCGTCGTCCTCGCCCTCGATCTCCTCACGGGCGTCGAGGATGTTCTGGATGGCGTTGAGCAGGATGTCCTGAAGGTCGGTGTCGTGCATGGTGGTGCTCCTGTCTGTGGTGGGGAGCGCGTGGTCGCGCCCGGTGGTACTGGGTCCAAAAGCAGCGAAGCCCGCCGTCAACTCTCGTTGGGGCGGGCTTCAGGTCGTCGGGTCGGTTGTGGATCGGTCTACGAGGTCGGGGTTGCGGGGCTGGGTTCGGGCCTCCTTGCCGCGTGCCTCGTCGCAGGCATCGCTTCGCCCCTGGCGGTAGCCAGCGTGCAAGCCGGACCTGTACCCGCTCTCGAAGGCGTGCCGCACGATGTCCCGGATCGACCAGACCGGGATCTCGTGGAAGTCCAAGGCGTCGCGACCGCGAGTCTCCAAGGTCTCCAGCAGGAGTTCCGCCTTGGCCCAGTCGAGTTCCTCGTCGAGGTCGTGTCGCTTGGCCAGCGCGTCGAGCGAGGGCTTGCGGTTGAGATGATGTTTGGCGTGGGGGGCGTGGGGGTCGTGGGGGTCGTGGGGGTTCGTCATGAATCGTCTCCTTCGGTGTGTAGTGCGTTGGTCGTTGGTTCAGCGGCTCGTCGGCCTCGGGGCGTACTCGTACCCGGCGTTCACCAGCCGCTCGGCGTCGGCGAGGCAGACCACCCAGTACGCGCCCTCGCCCAGCAACACCGTCCCCGCGCTGGTGTGGTCGGCGATGCTGAAAGCGCTCTCATCGCTGCGGACCACCACCGGTTGGTGGCGAAGCCCGAGGCGCTCGTGCGCCGCCCTCGCGGCGGCCTTGAGTTGGTGGAACGACGAGATCTGGTTCGCGTGCGTCATGGCGTTCTCCTTCGCGGGCGGCTTCGCCCACGTGGAACACATCAAGCCATGACACGCGTACACATGCAAGGCGTCAGCGGCCGGAATATGCTGTATTCCAGCGGATTCCGAGGGGTTTGTGGGCAAGTGGGCAAGCAGGGCGGACATGTGGGGGCGCAAGTAGGCAGTTGCCTACAAGCAGGTGCGACGGGGTGCGGGCGGGTGCGAAGGCATGTGATGGGGTCAGGGGTCGCGGGGGCCGCGTGAGCGCGGCGCATGGGGGCACACGTTGGCAACACGAAGGTCCAGTTCGGGTCTGACGACGGCGCAGGAGAAGGCGATCCTCGCGCTGCTCGACGAGCCCACGGTTGCGCACGCCGCCAAGGCCGCGGGCGTTGGTCGCCGCACGATGTACCGGTGGATGGACGACCCGAACTTCTCGAAGGCGTTCCGCAAGGCGCGGAGGGAGTCGTTCTCGCAGGCGATGGCGGCCAGTCAGAAGTTCGCGCCGGTGGCGGTGCAGGTGCTCGCGAAGATCATGGCCGACACGTCCGCGCCGATGAGCAGCCGCGTCTCGGCCGCGACGGCGCTCCTGAAGTTCAGCCGCGAGTCGATCGAACTCGACGACCTTGCGACGCGCGTGGACGACCTGGAGCGGTCGATGAAGGAGGCGTCGAGTACGCCGCCATCACCACAGCAAGTCAGTTGGGGGGATCGAGCATGCGCCTGACCGGACGGCTGAAGCGGCTGGAGGAGCGGCGCGGCATCGTCGGGGCGTGCCCGAGGTGCAACGGGCGCGGCTGGCCGCAGCACTTCGTGCAGGGGCCGCCCGAGTGCGATCTGACCACCAAGCCCGGCGACCGGATCGGGTGCGACCGCTGCGGGCGCGTGTCGCACCCTCGGCTGGTGATCCTCGACAAGGCCGCGCCGAACCCGCTGGAGCAGTGGCTCGCGGCGGGCGGGACGTTCGCGTCACGTCGTAGCCAGGAGGAGCCGCCCATGCGATCGCTGAGGTCGCGTCTGACTCGGATGGAGCGGCAGTCGCAGCGCGACGACGCCGAGAGCCGCGCCCGCGACAACATGCTCACGCACCGGATCTGCGCCCTGAAGGCAGCGCGCGAGCCGGGCTTGGCGCTGGTGAAGCCCGAGCACACCGACGGCGAGACGTACCGGCACATCCAGGAGACGCTGGCGTGGGCCCGCGGGGACTTCCGGGAGGCGGAGCGCCTGGCGAATCTGGACCCGAACAAGCACGTTCCCCCACCTCCCGGTACGCCGTGGGAGGAGCAGATGCGTCTGGCGCGGGAGGCGCTCGATGCGACCGCCGACGAAGCGCACGACCTGACCAAGCGCGTGGCAGCGGCCGTGCGGGCGGCAAGGGACGCGACGGCGTAGGTGGACCCGTGCGGCCCATGCGGCCCGTTGACTGGGAAGACGCTCACGCCGGGTGCGGGAACGCGGCATCCGTGGGCTACGTTCCGCGATTGAAAGCGGGGCTGGGGGATGGAGTGCAGCCCGGGGCCGTGCGGCCGTTGCGGCCATGCTTTGCACCATGTGTTCTGCCATGCCGCGATACATGCGACACATGCGATACGTTGAAACACGACTTCTGCAGTGCGAGCGTCGCGCGGACCATGCGGCCCCACCATGAAACCAGCCCCTTCCCGTTGAGGAAGAGGCTGGCTGCTGAAGACGCTTGGCCCGATCGGGCCGCGACGCGGATGCTGCTGATCAACCAGTCGCAACAGCGTCTTGGGAGGATCTACGACCAATATACCCCACGTTCTGCTGATCGGCCACCGCTCCCGTCACAGAACCAGCGCAATGCCACAACAGCATCACCGGAGGTCGGAACTTGGGAAGGCACAGAGCCCGGCGGCGAGAAGCCGACTGCCTCAACACCCTTGCGCGAACGCATCGATGAAGTCGAGGAAGTCCACGATATCCACGATCGTGTCGCCGTTGATGTCGGGGTTGCCGAACTGGCCGCAGGGCGCGGGGAGATTGGTGCACGACCCGAAGTCGTCCATGAAGTCGAGGAAGTCGATGATGTCGCCCACGTCTCCGGAGCCGTTGTAGTCAGCGGGACATGATGGCAGGCCAATAGCTTGGGAGACACGAAACCCGAGGTTGAAGCCGTGGCCCCCCCCGTTGATGTCCATGCGGTTGTCGGCCCGCTGGAAGAAATCGCTTTCGTTGTACGACCCGCCGCGGTGGCTGCGGAGGTTGCCGAAAATGACGGCCTCGTTCCACTCCCACACGTTCCCGCCCATGTCGAACGTGCCGTAGAAGTTCGCGGCGTACGAGCCGACGGGCGTGGTGTTGCCGATGACGCTGTTGTAGTTCGCCTGCGAGGTGTTGATCGTGTTGCTCGATGTCGGGTACAGCCAGTAGTTGTCGCTATCGCCGCCCGCGCTGGCGGGCTGGTGGTACGCGGCCTTGTACCACTCATCCTCGCTCGTCACCGCCCACTGCCACCCCACGTTGCGGGTGATGGTGTTGAACCAGATGCCGTCGGGCGTCAGCGTGTACGCACCAGTCTCTGTGTCGCCGTCGCTCTGGCCGTTGTGCAGCCAGTTGGCGAACCTGCACGCATCCCAGAAGGATACGAAGTTCACCGGGTTATTCGCCCGGCCGCTGACGGTCGAGTAGGTGTATGAGCCCGGCGAGCCCGAGCGGGTGATGCCGCCCACCGACCCAGCCATGTTCGTGTTGTACAGGTCGAACGGGTCCGACGCGGCCTTGGCGTTCAGGAACGCCGCGTACTGCGCGTTGGTTACCTCGGTCTGCCCGATGTTGTAGGTGTACGCCACCGAGCCGTAGAGATTGCCCGTGAACGGGTCCGGCGCATTGCCGGGGTTGCCGATCGGCACGGTCGGGATGGTGATCTGGGCGGATGCGCCAGCACAGCACATTCCGATTGCAGCAGACAAGGCCAAGACGCGCGCACACTGAATTCGCATCACGATCACTCCCGCTTGTTTCGTCCGATCGGAAAGTTTGCATGTTACCGAGTGCTGCACTTGGCACAATGCCGCAGCGACTCGATTCGCAAACTTCATGTGCTTGCAATCCTCGCCTGCTCGCCCCTCCATCAACCGGTACCGCTTTGGTCGCCGGAACGAAGCCGCGGGATGCTCCCGCGAACGGCCTCCCCAGCGGTAACCCCAGCGGGAGCAACGGGATGCGAGGACGGCAAGCGAGCAGGAAGGACACGGGCAGGGGGACGCGGCAGGAAATACATGATGTCGCCAACCAACGGGCCGCAAGGGCCGCATGGGCCGCGAGCGAGCGCGTCGAACGAGAGAGCGCGAAACAACGTGTCGCATGTATCGCATGTGTCGCACGAGAAGAACGACCGGTGGAAACCTTGGCCGCCGTGGCCGCAACTGCCGCACGACCCCAGCGTCGGCCCAAGCCCAAGCGCCGCCTGCCGCCCGAGGTGCTGACCGACGACGAGGTCCGGGCCCTGCTCGACGCCTGCGGCAGGTACACCCCCGTCGCCCTCCGTAACCGCGCCCTGATCACGCTGATGTACCGGGCCGGGCTCCGGGTATCCGAGGCACTCGCCCTACATCCCAAGGACGTAGACCTCGAGAGCGGGATCGTCCGCGTGCTGCATGGGAAGGGTGATCGGTACCGGGCCGTGGGCCTCGACCCCGGAGCGGCGGCCGTCGTGGCCACCTGGCTCGCCGAACGCGGCAGGGGCCAACGTGCCGCGGCACGGGCGAACCCCCCACGGGGCCGGGCGGGTGACGGCCAGCGCGACCCACTCGCAGCCGCTCCGCTGCTCTGCACCGCCTACGGCACGCCCGTCACGACCGGGTATGTGCGGCGTCTGATGAAGCGATTGGGCCGCCAAGCCGGGATCGCCAAGCGCGTCCACGCGCACGGGCTGCGGCACACCCACGCCGCCCAACTCCGATCCGAGGGCGTCGATGTCGGCATCATCTCCCGCCAACTCGGGCACCGGTCGCTGTTGACCACGATTCGCTACCTCGACCACGTCCAGCCGACGGCGGTGGTGGATGCGGTGAGGTCACGCCGCTGGGAGATCTGTGCCTGAGCGGTGGTCAGCGCTGCTCGCCCGTTGGCTGGCCAGCCTCCAGATGCCTTTCGAATCCCCCTGTACACGGTTCAAGATCCGCCCGATAATGCCTACATGGCCAGCACTGTGTCGTTGAACCTGGATGAAGAGTTTCCTGCGCTTCGCCGGGCTCCCATCGTCGAAGCAATGATCACGCTCGTCGCTCGCGCGACGCTTGAATGGGCACCCGACGCGATTTTCAAGCAGGTTACCGCGCGGCTTCCCGATTACCCGACTTCTCAACACATGAATCAAGCCCGCTTCTCTTTCGCAATGCAGGCTGATGCTCCGCGCGTTCCGCCAGTGAATCCAGCCACGGCACACGCGACAGCAGAAAATTTGGGGTGGCTTGGATTGCGGCTGGTGTCTGCGGATCAAAGACGGGTCGTCACTCTGGCTCGAAATTCTCTGTCTCTTAGCTGGCTCGGTGAGTACGTGGGCTGGTCAGAGCTCTCAGCGGAGTTAATGCGCCTCTTGACCGTGCACCGGGAGATCGCCGGGATCGAGTCGATCGACCAAATGCAGATTCGCTATGTCAATCGACTGGAAGTACCACAAGAGGATTTTGAACCTGGTCTGTATTTCACCGGATTCGGGACACCTCCGGCCGGAATGGTTCAAGGCCCCTTCCTACATCAGGACACCCTCGCACACCCTTCCTTTCCACAGCACGTGGTCAACCTGGTAAGGACCTTTGAGCAGCCGACGGCGCTGAGTCGGAGTCTCCCCCTGTTGGTGGTGCTGGAGGCAATTCATGCAGAGCCAGTTCCTGTCGAACCTGCTATGATTAACCAACGGCTTCGGGAGATGCATTGGCTGAAGAACTACGCGTTTTTTCAGTCAGTCACGATGGCATTTCGAGATCTGTGCCAATGACTAAGCCTGCGTGGCAACTGGGTGCGATCATGACCTGCTCAACGCTCGTGAACCCCGCTAGCGGGCTCAGCGATGAATCAGTCTACGTTGATATGCGGCTGAGCATGCTGCGAGAACCGCTGAAGGATTCTCGCTCGATCGGTGTGCAGGCGCTCTTGGACGACCTCTACTTGCTGGCAGACGAGTGCGGCAAGGCGAACTGGGATGGTCACGGTGCTGTACCGGTCAGTCCGGATGCTCTCGCTAATGCTGAGGCGTTCATTCGCTGTCTTCGAATGGATTTGCGTGAGGCTTCACTCGGCGCGACCTCGAAAGGCTGGGTGACCATCCAATGGGGCGTCGGTCCCCGTTGGACGCTTTCGATTGCGGTTACAGCTGATGGCTGGCTCCATTGGGCAGCACTCTTTGGATCAGAGCGAGCCCATGGTACAACGCCCTTTTTGGGTTCGATTCCGAAGAATCTTGTTGAGCGCATCCAACGCGCATGCATCACATGACTGCGCCTATCCCTGAGCCAGAAGGAACACCATTAGCTGGTGAAGAGCACGTGGCTCGCGCAGTGCTTTCCGATCGCTGGATTGTGAAATCGACGCAACGAATCCGGCCTGAAGCGTTTGATCCACCTCCGCACGGAAAGCTCTCTGTGCTCCGCCACGCGGAGTGGGCAGAGGAGACACTGTTGCGACGGTGCCACCAGGTTGCTGAAATACGAAAGAAGCGGCTTATTGGCCGCGCAGACCTGACGGTGGACGCGGTTGCTGCCAGTGGCAAGGCAATGGCTGTTGTGGCAGCGCCGCGCGAACACGACCCTTGGCACGCTCACGTTGTGGGGTTTCCCGCTGATGATTCATCGCGACTGAGCGTTCAACAAGAACTCGCGGCCCGTGCGACCTTCGTTCCACTGGAACACCACTCAAAGGCGGAACCCAGCTAGGCGAATGATTCCCGACTGAAGCTGGTTCATTGGGCTGAATGGACTGGCGGAGCGATTACTCTGCGCGGTGATAGAGCCGAGCGAGACACATTCCGCGGTAACCAGGAACACGTCCGACGGATTGAGTGCGGCCCTTGCACGAGGCGATCGACTCCATATTCTCTCAAGGGGAACATCAGACCGACTGTCCGCGCGTCTCGCCCGCGGGAGCGCGATCAGCGATCAGCTCCGTTCCCGCCGTTGTCCCGATCCCCGGCGATGGGCGCACCGGGGCTTGCGGGGCGCGGCTGTCCCGTCCCGCCGCCGGGCCCGTCGTGGGCCGAGCAGATCCGGCCAGCCCGCGAGGCGCTGGACAGAACACTCGAGGACGGGGGCGACGAGATCAAGCCGGTGAAAGCGGCAGTCGAGGCCACCTTCCAGCCATCCGCCGTGACAAGGCCACGGCTGGCTGTGTAAACTGCCCCCACTCCGATGCTGATGGAGGCATGTTGACGACACCCGAACAAAAGGCGCGAGAGGTCATCGACTCGAAGCTGGCCGCTTCCGGGTGGATCGTCCAGTCCTATCGCGACATGAACCTCGGTGCCGGTCTCGGACTCGCCGTGACCGAGTTCCCCGGCGCGCACGGCCCGGCCGATTACCTGCTGTACGTCGACGGCAAGACAATCGGCGTGGTCGAGGCGAAGCCAGTCGGCCACACGCTCCGCGGCGTGGAAGGCCAATCGGCCAGCTACAGCGATGGTCTGCCAGCAAGCCTGCCCGCGTGGCGTCGCCCCCTTCCGTTTCAGTACGAATCCACGGGCGAGGTAACCCAGTTCACCAACTGGATGGAAGCGCACGCCCGAAGCCGCGACATTTTCTCGTTCCACCGCGCCGAATCACTCCGCGAGATGGTGCAAGAGGAAAAGCCCCTCCGGTCTTGCCTGCGCGAGATGCCGGCGCTGACGCCCGATGGTCTCTGGCCAAAGCAGCACACCGCCATCATCAATCTTGAGAAGTCGCTCAGGCTCGCCAAGCCCAAGGCCCTGATCCAGATGGCCACAGGCTCCGGAAAGACCTTCACAGCTGCGAACATCGCGTACCGCCTCATCAAGCATGGTCACGCCCGCCGCGTCTGCTTCCTCGTCGATCGCACGAACCTGGGAACGCAGACGCTGAAGGAGTTCCAGCAGTTCCAGCCACCTGGCGAACGGCACACGTTCGACAAGCTCTACAACATCGCATTCCCTCAAAAGAACCGATTCGACCCGATCAACCGGGTGGTGATCACCACGATCCAACGGCTCTACTCGGTGCTAACAGGCCAGCCGGACCTTGCCGAAGAGGATGAAGAGCGCTCCGCGTTTGAGGGTGCCGGGGGGCCGGGCGCTTTCAGGAAGCCGCCCGTCCCCATCACCTACAACCCCGCGATCCCGCCCGAGTTCTTCGACGTGCTCATCGTCGATGAATGCCACCGCTCCATCTACAGCGTCTGGGGCGACGTGCTGAAGTACTTTGACGCCTTCCTGATCGGTCTCACCGCGACTCCCAGCAAGCAGACCATCGGGTTCTTCAACCAGAACCTCGTGATGGAGTACACCCACGAGCAGGCTGTTGCCGACCGCGTGAACGTGCCGTACGACGTCTACGAGATCCGCACGCGGATCACGGCGCAGGGTTCTCAACTCGACGCGGGCTACTTCGTCGGCAAGCGCAGCCGCAAGACGCGGGCGGAACGCCAGGAGGCCCTCGATCAGGACCTCCAGTACGGTGCAGACGACCTCGACCGCGCCGTTGTCGCCGAGGATCAGATCAGGACCGTCATCCAGACTTTCCGCGACCGCCTGTTCGTGGACATCTTCCCCGGCCGCACCGAGGTCCCCAAAACCATCATCTTCGCCAAGGACGACTCCCACGCCGACGACATCGTCCGCATCGTCCGCGAGGAGTTCGGCAAGGGCAACGACTTCTGCCAGAAGATCACCTATCGCACGGGCGTGATGCGTCTGACCCGCAAGGTGACCGATCCTGACGGCACGGAACGCGAGGAGGCCTACTACGAGAAGACCAAGGGCAAGACCGGCGAGGACGTGCTCGTCGCTTTCCGCAACTCGTTCAACCCCCGCATCGCCGTCACGGTGGACATGATCGCCACAGGAACCGACGTGAAGCCGGTCGAGATCGTCTTCTTCATGCGCTCAATCAAGAGCAGCAACTACTTCGAGCAGATGAAGGGCCGCGGTGTCCGCGTGATGCCCGCCGACATGCTCAAGGGCGTCACACCCGACGCCAAGAGCAAGACGCGTTTCGTCATCATCGACGCCGTCGGCGTCTGCGAGCAGTGCAAGAGCGAGAAGGGGCCAATCGACCGCGAGCCGAACAAGTCGCTCAAGCAGGTCTTGGACTACATCAAGGCCGGCGGCACCGACCCGGACGCCGTCTCCGCCCTGGCGGGCAAGCTCAACCGCCTCGCCGCGGACATGTCGGAGAAGCAGCACGCCGACTTGAATGCCCACGCAGGCGGCAAGACCATCGACACCCTCGTCGGCGGCCTCGTCGCCGCGATCGACGACGCGAACGTCGAGGCCAAGGCGCAGGCCATGAATCCCGGCGTCGCGCTCTCCATGCTCACGGAGAAGCAGCTCGAAGCCGCTGAGCAGGAACTCATCAAGGACGCCATCAAGCCCTTCTATGACCCGAAGCTCCGCGACCTCATCCTCCAGATCAAGCTGGACAACGAGCAGACCATCGACCGCGTGAGCAAGGACGAGGTGCTCGGCGTCGGCTACTCGCAGGCCGCGCTGGACAAGGCCAAGACGAAGATCGAGAACTTCAAGAGGTTCATCGACGAGCACAAGGACGAGTTGACCGCCCTCCAGGTCTTCTTCGGCATGGCCACGCCCGACCGGCTGAAGTTCCGCGACCTGAAGGAACTGGCCGACCAGATCAAGCGTCCGCCCGTCTCCGCGACGCCTGAGGAACTCTGGCACTGCTACGAGGCGATCGAAGCCGCGAAGGTTGCTGGCAAGGGCGGGCAGATCATCACCGACCTCGTCTCGCTCATCCGCCACACGCTCAAGCCGAGTGAGCCGCTGACGCCGTTCGCCGACGTGGTCAGGCAGCGGTATCAGGCCTGGCGGGCCCAGCAGGCGGCGGCGGGGGTGATTTTCACCGCCGAGCAGACAGCGTGGCTGGACAAGATCGCCGAGCATATTGCCACCAGCCTCGCGATCGAGATGGAGGACTTCCACGACGGCTGGTTCGCCCAGCGCGGCAACCTTGGCAAGGCCTATGAACTCTTCGGCGACCGTCTTCAGATCATCGTCGCCGACATGAACAAGGCTCTGACGGCATGACGAACAGCAACGGCCACCACAAAGCGTGCCCGCTGCCTGTTGGATGGGCTGCATGCAGTCTTGCCGATGCGGTCGCGCCCGGAAGGCCGAGAGGCAACCCTGCTGACTTCGTCGGGCAGCCGTTCATCGGCCTTGAGCACATCGAAGCGCATACCACGCGCATGCTCGGCTTTGTGCCCGCCGAGACGATGCGTAGTTCCTGCGTTCAGTTCAGCGCCGGAGACGTGCTCTACGGCCGCATGCGTCCATATCTGAACAAGGTGTGGCTGGCGGATCGCGACGGGCTCTGCTCCGGCGAGTTCATCGTGTTTCCGAGGACGGGGGCGCTTCGCGGCGCGTTCTTGAAGTACCGCCTCAACGCCCAGGACTTCGTGACCTTCACTGATCACGCAACGACCGGGGACCGCCCCCGAGCGGACTTCGCCGACTTCGGCAAGTTCCCGGTGCTCGTGCCTCCTCTCGCCGAGCAAACCCGCATCGCCGACCGGATCGACGAGTTGTTCACCGATCTGGCCGCGGGCGTGGCGGCGCTGGAGCGGGTGAAGCGGAACCTGACGCGGTATCGGGCGGCGGTGCTGCACGCGGCGGTCACCGGGCGGCTCACCGAGGCGTGGCGGACACAGTATGGGCCGCCCGATGAGCCGGGGCCGAAGCTGCTCGAACGTATCCTCGCCGAGCGCCGCCGCCGGTGGGAAGAACTCACGCGGGCGAAGTACGAGAAGGCGGGCAAGCAGCCCCCGAAGAACTGGCGGGAGCGGTATCCCGAGCCGTCGCCGCCGAAGTTGCCTTCAGACGGGTCGCGGCTCCCGAAGTTGCCGGAGGGATGGTGCTGGGCGAGCGTTGACCAGTTGATTTGGGACGGCTCCTACGGCACATCGGTGCGTTGCGACTATGGCGCGTCTGCCGAGCCCGTTCTGCGCATCCCCAACATCGCCAAGGGTGAGCTTGATCTGGAAGACATCAAGAACGCAACGTCGTCCCTTGGCATCGCCGACGATGCAGAGTTCCTGGCTCCGGGCGATCTGCTCATATGCCGCACGAACGGTAGCATCCGGCTTATCGGCAAAGCCGCACTCGTGCGATCCGCGTTTGCTCAACCGACGTACTTCGCGTCGTATCTGATTCGCTTGCGTGCTATCGACATGGCACTGGGCACACATCTGCATCTCACCTTCACATCCGCCCACGGTCGCGCCTTCATTGAAGCCAATGCGGCGTCCTCCGCCGGTCAGCACAACGTCTCGATGACCACGTTGCAGCAGATGCCCGTGGCAGTACCGCCCGCGCGCGAGCAAGCCGCCATCGTCGAAACCGTCAACGAGAAGCTCTCGCAGATCGACGGCCTCGAAGCCGAGATCGAGCGTGGTCTGGCCCGGGCCTCGCGTCTGCGGCAGTCGATCCTCAAGGCCGCGTTCGAGGGCAAGCTTGTGCCCCAGGACCCCTCCGACGAGCCCGCGCGCGTGCTGCTGGAGCGAATACGCGCTGCGGCCGTTTTGGCAGAGGCGCCCCGAGGCGGTAGCAGGACGCGCGGATCGCAGGCGATGACGAATGGAGTCTCTTCATGACTGGCTCATCTCCCCAGCCCGGCCCCATCACAAAAGGGCGAAAGAACGGCGACTTTTCCGCGACCGCAATCAAGACGCTTGAGCAGCAGGCCGCTTCGCGTTGCTGCAACCCCGGATGCGGGCAGCCGACACGGGCACAATCCTGGGACGGCGCGAAGGCGATCAGCATCGGCACCGCCGCCCACATTCATGCGGCCGCGCCGGGCGGTGCGCGGTACGACGCGAGCATGACCCCGGAGCAGCGCAAGTCGGCAGACAACGGAATCTGGATGTGCAGGAACTGCGGTACGCTCATTGACGCGGATGAAGGCGGCTTCCCGGCAGACTTGCTGCGTGAGTGGAAGAAGACGGCGTTGGAGAGCCGGCGTGCGGACGTCATCGCTCCCGCTCGCAGGCTGCACCCTCAACCCTCTCCCAACGGCGTGGCACCCCCGAACGCGGCCGACGTGGAGCGTTACCGCGACTTGATCGCCGAGTTGCCTTCGGACGGCGCGGCGATGACTTGGCTAAGAGACTGGGATGCGGGGGGCTCATTCATCCGCGCGCGGCTTCACCCGCTCGAGGAGTTTTGGAGGCGGTGGACTGCGCCGGAACGGGCGTTCAACACGCCCCGCGTGCAGGCTGCGATGGTCACGATGACGAAGGCGCTGGGCTTGTTCCTAGGCCAGGTGTCCGTCAAGACGTTTCCTCTCAAGGGCGATCTGCAGGGCGTTCCGCCCGAGTGGGCAGACAGACTTCCAGAGAAGTTCGAGGAGGCAGTCGCGGCGATCAATGCGCACGCAGACGCGACAGTGGCAGCCCATGCGGAGTTCATTCGCGTGGCCAAGGAGGAACTGGGAACATGACCCGCGCCGATAGCACCCCGGCATCCAGCGGAACCGCTTCATCGCCTACTGCGAGCCAGATCGGCACGCGCGTATGGTCCTACGCGGGGGTGCTCAAGGATGATGGCCTGTCGTACATGGCCTATGTCGAGCAGCTCACCTTCCTGCTCTTCCTGAAGATGGCGGATGAGCTAACCAAGCCGCCGTACAACCAGCCCAGCCGCATCCCCAAGGGCAAGGACGATGACGGAAAGGCGTTCGACTGCGACTGGCCGAGCCTGCTGAAGCTCGATGGGGCGGAGTTGTACGCCCACTACCGCCGCCTGCTCACGGCCCTCAGTGGGCAGAAGGGGCTGCTGGGCACGATCTTCAAGGAAGCCGAGTGCAAGATCAAGGACCCGGCCAAGCTCCGCCGCTTGATCGTGGACCTGATCGACCGCGAACGGTGGCTTAGTCTCGATCTGGACGTGAAGGGCGTGATCTACGAGGAGTTGCTCAGCCGCAGCGCCGCGGAGAGCACCGGCGGCGCGGGCCAGTACTTCACACCTCGGCCCATCATCCAGGCGGTGGTCGATGTCATGCGCCCCGAGCCAGATGACACGATCATCGATCCCGCGGCGGGCACGGGCGGGTTCCTGACGATGGCGTACGAAAGCGTGCTTCGGCGGCACGTCAAGGAAATGGACCGCGACGAGAAACGTCGCATCCGTGAGTCGCTGGTGATCGCGCAGGAGTTGGTGCCGGAGACAGCGCGCCTGTGCGCGATGAACCTGTACTTGCACGGCATCACCGGCGGCAGGGACGAACTAGCGACGCCGGTCATCAGCGGCAAGAGCAGCTTGGACACGCCTCCAAGCAAGCAATACTCGATGGTGCTGACCAACCCGCCCTTCGGCAAGAAGCAGAGTTTGAAGACCGTGAACGAGGAGGGCGATCTCGACAGCGAGGACGAGGTCGTCGTCCGCCAGGACTTCTGGGTCTCGACCGCCAACAAGCAGTTGAACTTCGTGCAGCACATCTTCAACCTGCTGAAGGTCGGCGGCCGTGCGGCGGTGGTCGTGCCCGACAACGTGCTCTTTGAGGGCGGCCCAGGGCAGAAGATCCGCGACCAGTTGATGAAGCAGTGCGACGTGCACACGCTCCTGCGCCTGCCGACGGGCATCTTCTACAAGCCCGGCGTCAAGGCCAACGTGATCTTCTTCGATCGAAAGCCGCCTCAGGAAAAGCCGTGGACCACACGCCTCTGGGTGTACGACCTGCGGACCAACAAGCACTTCACGCTCAAGCAGAACGCGATCAAGCGGTCGGACTTCGATGAGTTCGTTGACCTGTTCAAGCCCGGGGCGATCCACAAGCGAAAGGCGACATGGAGCGACGCCAAGCCGGACGGCCGTTGGCGCAGCTTTGAGTACGAAGACCTGCTCAAGCGGGACAAGCTCAGTCTCGACCTGTTCTGGATCAAGGACGAGAGCCTTGAGGACAGCGCAAGCCTGCCCGACCCAGACGTGCTGGCGGCGGAGATTGTCGAGGACCTGCAGGACGCGCTGGAGCAGTTCGCCGGGATTGCGACGGCGCTCGCGCCGACGAAACGCAATGCCCGCTGAGATCGCGAGG
Source organism: Phycisphaeraceae bacterium (assembly GCA_019454185.1). Lineage (NCBI taxonomy): Bacteria > Pseudomonadati > Planctomycetota > Phycisphaerae > Phycisphaerales > Phycisphaeraceae > Phycisphaeraceae bacterium. Next base: position 1,052,506 of record CP075368.1, on the reverse strand, counting down.
ATTTATCGTGTCGATCGTGCGACTCATCACGCCCTCGGAGTTGGCGGCGAATGTCCGGCGGGACGGCATGATCGCAACCGCCGACTTCTGGGACTCGCATCAGAAGTTCGTTGAGAAGCTGTATGTTGAGGGCGAGTTCTGGGCCGACGCGGTCGCGCGCCTGAAGCGCGAGCGAAGGCACATCGAGGCGGCGGCGATCTGCCGCAACCAACGACCCCTTCCGGCGGCGTATCGGGACCTGTTGATCTGCATTCGGGCGATGATCAGAGTGAGCGATGACCAAGATGCCCTGTTTCGTGAACTCTACACCGCTGCAGTCGAGGCGACAGTTCTGCACCGAGTGCCGTACATCGAGTACGAGGTGAACGGCCACAAGACCGGCTGCCCCGGGTTCAATGCGGCATCTATTCTCTTTGAGCGCATGGCCGCACGCCCTGTCGCAATCGATTACCGGCAGATTGGCTACCGACACGTCGAGTGGCTCAATAAGACTGATTGCATTCGCATATCCCAGCACTGGGGCGAGCCAGCCACTCACGCCGACCCATTCGACCTGTTCGCCGAGCCGTGGCAGGCCGCGATCGGTGAATGGGTCGCCGCACAGCGGCGACAGAGCGATGAGTTTCGAGAGAGCATGTCCAAAATCTTGCGCGGCGAGAACGACCCCGACCGTGGGGAAGTTCAGCGCAAGAGCTGGCTCTCTCGCCTCCTGGGCAGGTAAGCGTGGAGCTGCGCCTTGTACCCGGAAACGATCCCCAACAATTGCACTACCGTGCCTCCTGCCCCTCCCGTCCCCTGGCCGAATGCCGTCGATTGGCTGAGTAGGAGCTTGCCAAGCACCCTGATGACAGGGTCACACAGAAGTATCGATGGCTTCAGCATTACGTGGAGAGCAAGTGTCGGACGCAGGCTGTCGAGGGCGGCGAACGATGAGCAATACGAACGGACCGTCAAAGCCACCAGTTGGGACTCTCGGTGAGGACTTCGTCGAATGGGCGTGCCACGCTCCTTTCGGCAAGGACTTTCTCTTTCGGGGTCAGAAATACCGTGCTGCGTGCAACAACGAGTTCGAGCTATGCGACCTGCTGCTCTTGCTGGACGACACGGCTGTCCTGATAGAGGTCAAGACGGCGGATCGGGAGAAGCGTCCGAACCGGACAGACGAAGACTGGTCGGGCTGGGCCAATACCCGCCTGAAGAAGGCCCTGTCGCAGATCGAGAGGGGTGTGAACGCGATTCGGTCAGGGCTAGTCAAGGCCGTCGAGAACGAGCGGCAGGGCCAGGTGCCGGTCGATGCAGTCAGAATCAAGCACTTCTACGGCATCGCTATCGTGGACCACCCGCAACTCGATAAGATTGGCAAGGGTCCAACCATCGATATCGGGGGCGTTCCGGTCAGCGTGCTGACGACGACACATACTGAACTCTTGGACCTGCTCACCGAACTCTCGACTCCCGGCGATCTGATCGAGTACTTGCAGGCCCGGGAAGCATTCTTCGAAAAGAACATGCTCATGGGAGTCACGGAGCTCGATCTGCTGGCCGTCTACAAAGGCGATCCCGACCAGTTCCGGAGGAACGTCGCAGACCATGATGACTTCATCATCGGCGAGGGCTGCTGGGAGGAGTTCTCCAAACTGGAAGCCCGGAAGCGACGGGATGAGATGGATCAACCCTCCCTACTCGTGGATGCCATCATCGACATCCTGCACGAGGCGCGGTACGCAAAGCTGCCCCACATCGAAGCGCGAAGAGCCCGTTTGGAGCAGCCCGTCGATCCCCGAGAGGCTTACGCCAAGGTCGCGGCGGAACTCGCTAAGATCCGACGGATCGACCGCCGCATCATCGGCGAGGGACTTATCGAGAAGAGCCAGAAGTGCATTGAGCAGAAGCGGGACCGATGGTTTGCCAACTCGCCGATGACGCGAGATAACGCGACTATCGTGTTTATGGTTTCCACGAGCAGCCGCGAGGAGCGGATGAAATCGCTGCAAATGCTCGCGATGGGCGCCATGCTGAAACTCAACGTCAATCGTGTGGTGGGCATCGCTACCGAGCCAGTCAGGGGCGGGCTCGGCTTCAGCGTGGATGCGTTCATGATCAATGGCGACCCCGACGACTACCGGAAGAGAATGTCGCCCGAAATGCTGGAGCACCTTCTCAAGCAGTTCGGGACACCGCGGAAGCCCGATGTCACCGAATTCGGTGGGCAGTCCGGTCCCACGCCTAACGGCGCAGACCAATCCGGGGAGTAGCGGTGATGTCGCCTCAAACAAATGCCCCCGAACCTATCGGTCCGGGGGCATTGGCGCGATCTATGGTCTCACCATCCCGACTTCGAGATCACTTCCCGGGCGGGTTATTGCCGCGTCCACCTCCTGACGGTTTGCCCGTTGTGCTGGGACCATTCGGCGGGTTGCCGCCCCCCTTGCCTCCGCCACCGCTGTTGCCGCCGACCGGACTCTTGCCGCCACTGCTGTTGGACGAGTGTGCCATGCGAACTTCCTTTCGTGTTGGCCTGATCAGGGTGTGGTCTACACGACCATCGCTGACCAAGTTGTGACGGAAGCATCATCGTCTGGAACATTGGCAAGGTCAGCCGCCTGAGTTGGAGAATCAACCCGTCATCGGACGAAGCCATTTGTCGTAGCTCAACCGATTGCCCAAATGCAACGCCACGCGAGCAAGTCGTCCGCCTTCAGCCTTGTCACCCATGGCAAACGCGCATTCGGCGGCGAGATGAGCCGCGGCCGCATAGGTGGGATCTAACTCGAGCGCCCTGACAGCTGCTTTCCCAGCCTCGCAGTACTGCTTGGACGTGAACTGGGCGAGGGCGAGCATGAACGAGCAGTCTTGCGATCCGTGCACTAGACACGGGGGCGCGGACTCAAGGTGCTGGATGGCGTGCCCGGTCCAGCCGCGGTGCAGGTACACCCTCGCGATCTCGGCAACGGGGTAGTCCCAATCCGGTCGCAACTCGGACGCTCGTTTCAACTGCTCAATCGCTTCATCAAACTGTGGATTGGGTGTCGCATGCCACAGTGCGACTCCGTAGTGGCAGTGTGAGTCGGCGGACTCTGGGTCTTTCGCGATCACTTCTTTCCACATCTCGATCGCTTCACGATGCTCCCCGCGCGACATGCGGTCCCTGGCAAGCCAAGCCAGCACGTCGGGCAGCGGGTACTTCGGAATGACGGACTTTCCGATGCGATCCAAGTCGCCTCGGAAAGCGCGCGGGGACATCGCAATCAGGTACGCGCTGCTCTGTTGTATCCGCCTTTGAGCCACTGAAAGCGCAGCCATGTCGTGGTCGGCATCCCATCGCTTGCGAGTAGTCGATTCGTCGCCAATCACTTCGAAGCACTCTTGGATACGCGCGGCTGCCCCCTTTTCGCCCGCAACCAGAATGTCGTCGATCCAGAGCGGGCTGCTCTGATGGTCGAGCCAGTAGCCGAATAGAGCCCTGCTCGTCTCGAGGCGACTGCCTTTGCGGAGGGTCAGCACCTGGGTGAAGAGCATCGCTTCGCGCGAGAGTGGGACTTGTGCTTGCATGGCCAAGGAGAGTTGGACGAGGCACATGAATGCACTGAACACGTCGGCCAAGTGTGCGGGCTCCATGTGAGGACAGAGGGCGGCTTTGATCGCGACGAGCGCCCATTGAAGCCGGAGCCACACCAGGAGCTGCTCTTCGTGGCTAGTCGATTCGGCGAAGTGCTTTGCAAGCGCTCTCAAGTTGATGTCGCGAGGCACCGTCATCTTGTCCATCCAGTCGTCAACGGTGGACTTCTCCACGCCGATTGACAGGGCAAGTCCTTCTCGCGTCTGATGTCGAGACCCTGTGGCCATCAAGCTTGAGAGGATCGCCTTTCCCGGCTTGTCTTCCGTGGCATGGGTAACAAACTGAGTCCAGTCGCATCCGCCGGAAAGCTGTACCAAAGCCGTCACACGCAGGGCCAGATCGATCACCGCTTGGCGACCGAGCACAAACACTGCAAGTGAGGGGTGAGGGTCGGGCCAGCCCGTAGAGCCTTGGAAGTAGATGGCATCCCAATCGGACAACCATTGAACCAGTACGTCGGTCAAGAACTCTTGGGCTGGCGGCGCATCGGTATTGCCATCTCTCGGCAGCGTGAATGTGGAAAACAGCCCCGCACTCGTCGCGGCCTCGACAACCCAGCCGCATATCTCTCGCTGGCGTGGCACGGCCACCCACTCGCCGCGGAAATACTCGCGGGCGCTACGGCCGAGCGACGGCTCGCTGCCGAGATGCTTGGATGCTCTCGCCCCCCCCACATCGGGATTTCCGAGGTCCAATGCCTTCACGAGCACGCCAAGCAACACTCCCGAGGTTGGACACTTCCAGGGATTCCGATCGTGGTCACTCTCCATCAGCAGTCTCCTGTTTCGACTGCCCCATTGTTGGAAACTGGCCCATCGGATCAGCCGTGCGGCTTGGACAATGCGACGCCGGGAAAGTGCCTCAAGGGTGAGTCGGATGGTTATCACGACGGCTGTAAACCACGGCGCTACCGAACTGAGCCCAACCACGGGGCCCGATTCGGTGGTTTGAACCCGTTCCGATCGGGGAGTTCACTCCCGCCACGTGAAAGCGTGGCGGTTTTGCTTGGCGGAATGGGCGGTTTTGGACCTCCGGGCGAGGTCGCGGAAACGTCGTAGTTTTCGGGATCAGACGCGGGGTGGATCGAGACGCCGCGCTCTCTGGTATGGGTGGTCCAAGGAGCGTGCGATGGGAACCCCAAGCGTTCCGGTCCGACTCTCGGCCAAACCTCTCAAACTCTCTCCGACTCTCGGTTAACACATCCGAGGATTTGGCGCGGGGTTGCGATAAGGGGTGCGGCGGGGATCGGAACGATCACGAAACAGAGACCACGCTTATGCTCACCGACATCGGCATACATGTGGCAGGCGCTGTTCGTGTCTCCTCGGAGTAGATCGAGTGCCCATAGACAGAATGCACCAACTCCGCGGTTGTGGCGTGTTCCGCGACTTCTCGTGGCCAGCGGACCTATCGGATTTCGGGCGGTACAACCTCGTGTACGGCTGGAACGGCACCGGAAAGACGACGCTCAGCCGCTTGTTCCGCTCCCTCGAGCTGCGCCGACCGCCGACGGTTGGCGAGGCTGTTCTCAGAGTCGGGGGCACGGATATCGCCGGCAATGAGTTCCCGTCCTCGACGTTTCCGATTCGCGTCTTCAACCGCGATTTCATTCATGAGAGCGTGTTTCCCATTGGCGGCGGCGATGTCCCGCCGATCTACGTCGTCGGCCAGGAGAACGTCGAGAAGGCGAAGGAAGTGGACCGCCTCAAGACTGAGCGGAACGTCAAGCAGGAGGAGCTGGGTGCCGCCCAGCGGGCAAAGGAACAGGCAGATCGGGACTTTGAGAAGCACTGCATCGACCGGGCCAAGGTCATCAAGAATACACTTCAGAAGTCGGGTAGCGCGTACAACAACTACAACAAGTCGGACTATCAAAGCCGGGCGCAGCAGATGGCGGCGAATGGAGACGCCGCCTTACATCGATTGCGCGATGACCAGCGCGAGGCATTGCTGGCGCAACACCACCAGGCGACCCCCAAGCCAAAGGTGTCGGAAGTCATCTATCAGGTTCCCGCCCTTCAGGGGCTGGCTGATCAAGTCGCCGCGCTGCTGCGCACAACCGTCGTCTCGTCGGCCATCCACGCCCTGAAGGATGACTCTGCGCTTGCGGAGTGGGTCCGCCGTGGGCTCGGTTTGCACAATGACCGCCGATCGGACAAGTGCCTCTTCTGCGAGCAATCACTGCCCGCGGGCCGCCTCGGTGAACTGGAGGCGCATTTCAACGCCGAGTACGAACGGCTTCTGCGGGAGATTGATGAGCAGATCCGGGCGTTGGAAGCAGCCAACGGGCAGGCAGCCGGGGTGAGGCCTCCCAATCGGGCTGAACTGTACGATGATTTGCAAGCGGACTTCAGCTCCGCCGAACGGGCGTTCCGGCAAATGATCGATACCGTGCGAACGTACCTCGCCGTACTCGTGGAGAACCTGAAGCGCAAGAGGGGCGTGCCGTTCGCGGCTCTGTCTCTCAGCGAGGCTGTGCCGACTGTTGATACGGCGGCCCTCGACAGGCTGAACGAGATCATCCGGCGGCACAATCAGGCGTGCGACGAGTTCGACCGCCGCGTGAGCGAGGCACGCGATCGCCTGGCTCTCGACATGATCGCGCAGGCCATGGACGAGTTCGTGCGGCTCCGAGATGCCGTGCAGGCGGCAACGACAGCGATTGGTCTTATCGAAGCCGAGATCAAACGACTGACGGCGGAAATCGAACGGCTCGAGAGCGAGATCAGGGAGCATCGCCGCCCCGCCGAGGAACTGAACGAGGACCTGAAGCGGTACCTCGGACACGGCGACTTGCAACTGACCATCAAGGACAACGGCTACGCCATCACTCGGAACGGCGTCCCTGCCGACATGCTCAGCGAGGGTGAGATGTCGGCGATCGCGCTGCTGTACTTCTTGAAGTCGCTGGAAGACCGAACGTTTGATAAGCTGAATGGCACGGTGGTGCTCGACGACCCTGTATCCAGCCTCGACGGCAACGCGCTCTTTCTCGCGTTTGGCCTGATCCGCGAGCGCACTAACAGGCCGTTGAACAATGGCCGACACGCCGGGGCCTGATTCGGTCCAGCGGCACGAGCCCTGCTTGATCGGCCCCGCCTGCTCGGCTCGTGTGGTCCGATTCACCCGGCCAGCAGGTTCTTCATCCGCACGAGGTTGTACGCCGCGGCCGCCAGATCGAAGCACTGGCTGATCTTCTCGCGTCCCACGTGCCTGGCTCTTCTCATCCCCGCCACCGTCTTGGCCCATCCGAAGAACTCCTCCACCAGCTTTCGTCGGCGTTGGCTCTTTTTGAACGCCGCACTGCGTTGCTCGCTGCGTGCGAACCATCGGGCCCAGGTCCCGTCGTCGGCCCGCTCGCTGGTCGGATCGATCTTCCCGGCCTTGATGGCCACGTGCGGCTCGATCCAACGCCGCTCCAGTTCCAAGAGGAACGGCCCCGCGTCGTACCCCTTGTCGGCGCCCAGTGTCGCCGGACGCACGCCGTGCCGCCGCTCCAGATGATCGAGCATCTTCAGCGTGTTCTCCCGCTCGGCCGTGCCGCTGGCCTCGTCGATCCGCACGCTCATCACCAGCCCGTGCCGGTTCTCGGTGAGCGCATGCCCCGAGTGGCAGAGGAACGCGCCCACGCCGTCGCCCTTCCTGTACAGCTTCGCCTCGGGGTCGGTCGTGCTCTGGTGGGTGGCGTTGGTGCGACGCTCCCCCTTGAAGTCCACAGACGGGTTGCGTCCCTGCGTGCCCCCGGCCGATGGCGGAGGAGCGCCCCCATCATCCTCTCCGGCGGCCTCCCGCTCGATCTTCTTGAGACTCTTGAGCGACGCATGGCTCTGGATCAGGGAGCCGTCCACGGTGAAGTGCTCGTCGCTGGTCAGCCCGGCATCAATCGCCTGCTTCACCACGTGGTCGAAGAACTTCTGTGTGATCCCATGCTCGCTCAGCCGCACTCGGTTGTGCGTGAAGACCGAGTGATCGAACACGTCGTCCGACGGCTGGAGGTCCAGGAACCAGCGGAACAGCAGGTCGGTCTTCAGCCGCCGGCACAGCTCGCGTTCGGACCGGATCGTGTACAGGCACTGCAAGAGCAGGGCCTTGAGCAGCGTCTCGGGCGGGATGCTCGGGCGGCCACGATCGCTGTACGCGGCCTTGAACGTCCGGGACATGTCCGCCAGAGCGCGATCGACCATCCGCTTGATCGCACGCAGCGGATGGCCGGGCTCGATCAGGTCCTCGACGTTGAACGTGTGATAGACTGCCGCCTGACGCTCGGGTTTGCCCTTCATACCCAACTGTTCGCAGCACCAGCCGTTGCGGATGCGCCCGCTCAAGAGCACTTTTTCAACGGCCTGCTAAGGGTGTGGGCCAGTTGATTCTTTTGACCCACGACTTCTCGCTCTTCCGGCAAGTCCGAAACTGGTTTCACCATCTGCAGGGCCAGAGAAAGAACGATGTGTCGCAGCGTCCAGCGCGGTTCTTTATGCTTGAATGCATCAGTCGCAACGGACAGCGAACAAGTACTCTTCGGTGGGTTGACTCGCTCTTGGAGCAATACGAGTCCGAGTATCACTTTCTGTTTGCGAGCGTTTACAGAGTTTGGTCGGCCCCGCCAGCGACGAGCATTGCGGACTACTACCACGTGCCCAACATGGCTCGACGTGTGCTCGAAGCCTTCCTGGCGTTCAAGGTGCCACAAGCATCAGGCGAGCTGCACAACGCCCTACAGCTCGTGAGTTTCGACGAGAGCAAAAAGTCTCGCGTCCTCCGTTTCCTGCACACACAGTCCCACGGTGCTGATCTCGATCCTGGGCACGACCCCACCGTTCTCGGTGAATGTCGAGCTGTTCTCGAAGATCTGCTGGCCCTAATGCGCAGCCTCGACGACGGTCACTTCTCTGCAATGGTTCGGTTGGTCAATCAGACCCCGACGGAGAGTTGACGCTCAGCCGTTCGATTGTGCCTCGCTTCTGGATCTCGGTCATCGTTTTCGCCACGATTCGCATCGATTGCGTAGATGGTGGTTAACGCCCCGCTGGCGGGCGGCAACCCATCCCACGCATGCCTGACGCCGGGCTCGCGCACGGACGCACGCATGACCATCGACCTCGACGAGGGGACCGAGCGCGATGACCTCGCGCACCCCCACCTGCTGACCCCGACCAAGCGGCTGCACACCATCGCGCAGATCCTGGCGAACGGCATCCACCGCCAGCGCGAGGATGCCCGCCGCATGGGCGAGTCGGGCAACATCTCGGCCCCGTCAGAAAGAGAGGGAGATGGACTTGAACCCTTGGGACCGGTCCGCCTTGATCGTCCGCTTGGTTGACGCCTTGCGAACCGGAGAGTCTCGATGATCCATACGCCCGATGACATTCCCGCGACGGTGAAGGCCCTTGGCCGACTCACCGTTCCCGAACTGAAGCAGCGCTACGCCGAGGTCTTCGGCGAGCCAACGCGGACGAACCACAAGCAGTACCTGATCAAGCGGATCGTTTGGCGGATGCAGGCGCTCCGCGAGGGCGGCTTGTCGGAGCGGGCACGCCGCCGGGCGGTTGAACTGGCCGACGAGGCCGAGATCCGGCTCACGGCCCCGAGAGCGCCTGCGCCGGGACCCGGCACGGTGATCACCTCCGCGTTCGACGCCGGGCGACCGGCGATGACGATACAACGCGGCGAGCGCGATGCAAGAGCGTGTTGCGAAGAAATCTCGGAGTGTGGGTGTTTGGGCGCGCAGATGGCGTGACTGCGCGCGGTGTTACTGACAACAGTCTGTCAGTGAGGTGGAGTCAAGGGGGAAAATAGCAGATCGCAAATGGCCAGATGGCAGACAGAGGGAGGGGTGGGCGGGTGTGCAGTGATGTGGTGATGAGCCCTGTAGGGGCTGCTGAGTGTGTTGGTGTTGTGCGTGAGTGTTGCGCGATGCGGGGAGAGATTCGGGTCTCCGTTGGGGACCCTCCGCTGAGGAAGCCGCGGCGCGGGGACTTGAACCCAGCCGTCACGGGCTGGGCTGGATTCTGTCGGCACTGCGTGCCTCTGGAGGGTCGCGGTGGGTGCGATGCTGAACGCATCGAAGCACGCGCGTGCAACCGTGCGGCGACGAAGCACCCCGGGCTCGCGAGCTTTTTGCGTCATCGCTTCATTGCCTGTGTGTGTCGATCAAGGATGATGATGGCTTGGATCCATCGACGGACTCGCTCGATGCCGCGCACGTGCGGCGGGATAAGCCCCACATGGTGGGTCATTTCCAGGCGTGCAAACACACGCTCGATCACGCGCCGGAGTGACAGCAGGCCCCTGCCGAAGCCCGTCATGCTCTGCTCCAGCATGTCGATGGCTCGACGGCGGTCCGGATGCGTTCCGGACCGCCGCACGCCGCGACCCACGCGGCAGTCCTTCCGCGGAACCACCAGTTGTCCGCCCTTGCACGCGCAGAGTTCATAGAGCTTCACGCTGTCGTAGTTCGAGTCGGCCAGCACATACCCGTTCAACTCCATGTCTCGCATCATCCGCTTGGCCATCACTGCTTCATGGCAGTGCATGGGCGTGAGACGCCAGGAGACGATCGAGCCCGCGAGATCGCAGATCGCATGGAGCTTGTAGCCGCGCAGTCCCCATGCGCCGAAGGTCGCGGTCCGGTCTCCGGAGTGCGAGGCGACGCGCAGGGCCTTGCCGTCAAGAGCCAGCACCAACGCTCCCGATGCAGAGACCAGATTCTCCGCCTCCGCCGCGGCAAGTAACGCCTGGACGCTGGTGGTTCTCAGCCGCCGGCTCATCCTGCTTGGCGAGGGCAATCGACCACGCCGCCACAACGGCCATGCATCGCGTCGGCACGCCCAGGAGGTGGGTCGTCGGTGCAAGACGGCCCAGAGAAAGGTCAGCACGATGTCCGCATCGGTGAAGGTGAAGCGACCGCCACGCGGGCTCCGATCCAGCTTCCGCACGCTCGCCGCCAACACCCTCCAACTCGCGTTGTCCATGCTCGGTCTCCTGTCTGGCAGCTCCACCAGTGGGACCGAGCATGGCATGAGCCATCAGATCGCGCAAGTCTCCACAATGGAAACACTTGGAACACATGGCGCAAAATGCTCTCGCGCCCGGGGCTCCCTTTTGCGGCATTCGAGTTGAGGGATCCAACGGGAACGAGTGGCGTTTGAGGGGAGTACGCGGCACTTGACCGGGGGTGTCGCTTGTCGCCCCCCCACATTGCGCGACGGCGCTCAACACCTCGGCTACGAGCGATTCGCACTTCGTGCTGTGAGGCGAGCCGGGGCCGTTCGGCCCGCTCCACTAAGGAACGCCCTTCGGGCGATGCGCCCAGATGCTGCGGCGGTCCCTTCGGGACGCGCCTTGCATCTGGCTACGGGCGTGCGCCCGCGTCGCGGGCGAAGAGAGGGGCACGTCGCTGAGCTGGCGATCAGAGCTTCTTTCCCCAGCCGCATTCGGGGCAGCCACGGGAGAAGTCGGCGAGGAGGTCGTAGGAGCATCGTGGGCAATGGCCGCGGCGGGCGCGGCGCCAGCGTCGGAAGGGTGGCCAGGGAGTCCGCACGAGCGTCCAGGCGCCCCAGATGAAACCGCCAAGCACGATGGCGTCGTGCAGCAGCAGGCCCCACACGATGCGCGTCTCATGCCGATTCCCCATTCGCAGTTTGTCGGCATACTGCGCGACTGCCGGCGACGCACGGGGCGATTCGTTCGCCAACCACTCGCAGAAGGTGTCGCGCATGTACGCGGCCTCAGATTCGGGGATCTCTTGCCCGTGCATTGGTTCGAGTGTGAGCCAGTGTGTATCCAATTGCATGAAGGGTGTGAAGAGACCATCGCCGTCTGGATTGAGAATCACTTCCATAAACTTGGCTCGTACGCGTTCATCCCATCCCGGCGGCGGGAATTCGCCGTACTCCGTCACGAGTCGGTCAATGGACGGGTCATCGCGCGGTACCGCCCGCATTCCCTCGGGTGTCGCGAAGAAGTGCATCTGGAACATACCCGCCCGACGCCGCTCGCCCCCGGTCACCAAGACACGCACGAACGACTCCTGCCAGCGGCCAAAATCAATCGATGCCACGATCGCCACCTCGATCAGCAGCAGAACGAGCAGCAGCATGGCCTGTCGAAGCCGCTTCCAGTGTCGGGTGATCTGCTGCAGATCGCTGTGGACATTCGCCGCTTGGTCGAACGGCAAGCGAGCGAGATCTTCGGCGTGCGTCCTTTCGCTCATGATGTGCCTCCCCGCTCTTTTCCCCATGCGCATTCGGGGCAGCCGCGGGAGAAGTCGGCGAGGAGGTCGTAGGAGCAACGCGGGCAATGGCCGCGGTTGATGCGGCGGGCACGGGCAAGTGTTGGGAGCGGTGTGCGGAGGATCGTCCATCCCGACCACGCGAGTACCACCAGCGCAGCGGCATCATGCACGAGGAACGGCCAGACGATTCGCGTGACCGTGCGATCGCCCTTCTTCAACTCTGCGGCGTACTTCGCGGTCTGTGGTGATGCCCAATCAGATTCTGTCGCGAGCCAGTCGCAGAACATTTCTCGGTACGCGGCGGTCTGCTCGCCCGTCAACGGCTGCATCGTGGTGCTCTGAACGAAGCAACTGTAATCAACGATCTGATGAGCGGGGGTCAGGAATCCATATCCGTTCGTGTACAGCCGCGACGAGAGCATGCCGGCAACAGCGATTGGTTGCCATTCCGCAGGCGGGAAGTTCGCTATCGCGGCTTGGGCCTGGTTCCAGTTGTCTGGGTCAACGCCCGCAGTCTCAGCCGCGACACGCTCCATATCCGTTCCACCACCGGAGACGATGCGGACACCGTCTGGCGTGGCATAGAGGCGAGCATCAACCAAGCGGAAAGAGGGACCTCCCCGGCCTGAGAGCATATCGAGAAGGCAACGGAAGACTGTTTGGTTACGGGTGCCAAAGTCGGCGTTCGCCACGATGCCCAGATCAACGACAACGATCGCGATGAACACCATCGCGATGCCCAGCCGCTGCCCGGCACGGAGGATCCGCTCGACTTCGGCGTTGAGGGCCGGAGTTTCGCCGCCTTGCGAGGTTGTATCAGACATGCGGGGTCCTTCCCCAGCCGCATTCGGGGCAGCCGCGGGAGAAGTCGGAGAGGAGGTTGTAGGAGCAGACGGGGCAGTGGCCCTGATGGATCCGCATCGCGGCTCGTGACGTTCCGAGGACCGCACCGGTGATCAGAGTCCACACACTCCACACTGCGGCGCACACAAAGGCGATGTCATGGAGGAAACAGAGAAGCGAGAACGATCGCTCGACGTGATCGCCCTTGCGGAGCGCTCGCCCGACGCGTGCGGCACGCTCGCCATGTCCCGATGCGCCGCTCACAAGCCAGTCGCAGACGATCCCGCGCCACTGTTCGACGGGAAGGTCCTTGTCCTTTGCCGCGGTCGTTGCGCCCAATCTGTAATCCGTCTCGCGACTCCAGGGCGTCAAGAGCCCGTAGCCATACCCCTGAAATCTGACCGGACTCCAGGCGACCCAGGCAACGGGCGTCCAGTGCGGCGGCGGATCCTCGACCAGTGTGCGGCGGTCGTCGGTGTATCCTGCCGCATCCTCCCACATGACGCGCTTTCCCTCCGGCGTTTCGTAGATGAAGACGGTGCAGTGCGGCGTGTAACTCGGATACGTGCCCCGCGGCGGAAACTGAGAGAGCAGCGTCCGATTCGACACGCCGTAGTCCATCATCCTCACCATACAGAGATCAAGAAACAACACGAGCAGCACGCGGCCAGCGATGCTTGAGGCACGCTTGCGTTTGCGGATTCGCGCGAGGTCCTGTTGGATGACGGACTCCGCGTTGGTGGACAGAGGCGTCGGCGGCTCGGGTTGCTCGTCGTTGGTTGGCGGTTGCTCGCTCATGCCTGCATCTGCAACCCTGAGCTTGCGAGCATTTTGCGCCATGTGTTCCAAGTGTTTCCATTGTGGAGACTTGCGCGATCTGATGGCTCATGCCATGCTCGGTCCCACTGGTGGAGCTGCCAGACAGGAGACCGAGCATGGACAACGCGAGTTGGAGGGTGTTGGCGGCGAGCGTGCGGAAGCTGGATCGGAGCCCGCGTGGCGGTCGCTTCACCTTCACCGATGCGGACATCGTGCTGACCTTTCTCTGGGCCGTCTTGCACCGACGACCCACCTCCTGGGCGTGCCGACGCGATGCATGGCCGTTGTGGCGGCGTGGTCGATTGCCCTCGCCAAGCAGGATGAGCCGGCGGCTGAGAACCACCAGCGTCCAGGCGTTACTTGCCGCGGCGGAGGCGGAGAATCTGGTCTCTGCATCGGGAGCGTTGGTGCTGGCTCTTGACGGCAAGGCCCTGCGCGTCGCCTCGCACTCCGGAGACCGGACCGCGACCTTCGGCGCATGGGGACTGCGCGGCTACAAGCTCCATGCGATCTGCGATCTCGCGGGCTCGATCGTCTCCTGGCGTCTCACGCCCATGCACTGCCATGAAGCAGTGATGGCCAAGCGGATGATGCGAGACATGGAGTTGAACGGGTATGTGCTGGCCGACTCGAACTACGACAGCGTGAAGCTCTATGAACTCTGCGCGTGCAAGGGCGGACAACTGGTGGTTCCGCGGAAGGACTGCCGCGTGGGTCGCGGCGTGCGGCGGTCCGGAACGCATCCGGACCGCCGTCGAGCCATCGACATGCTGGAGCAGAGCATGACGGGCTTCGGCAGGGGCCTGCTGTCACTCCGGCGCGTGATCGAGCGTGTGTTTGCACGCCTGGAAATGACCCACCATGTGGGGCTTATCCCGCCGCACGTGCGCGGCATCGAGCGAGTCCGTCGATGGATCCAAGCCATCATCATCCTTGATCGACACACACAGGCAATGAAGCGATGACGCAAAAAGCTCTTGCGCTCAGGGCTCCCTTTTCAAGGTTCGCTACAGGGCTGCGCCGCGGCCCGCGAGGTAGCCGCTGGCCCATGCCCACTGGAAGTTGAAGCCGCCGATGCGGCCGTCGACATCGCAGATCTCGCCAGAGAGGTGAAGACCCGGGCAGGTGCGGGACTCCATGGTGTCAAGCTTGAGTTCGGACAAGGGGACGCCTCCGGCGGTGACCTCGGCGTAGGTGTATCCGCGATCGCCGGTGATAGGGATCCGCATTTCCGTGAGGGCGGTGACGAGCGAGCGGCGTGCGTCGCGCGTGAGGGCGTTGCCGGAGACGCCGGGGGCGACGCCCGCTTCTTTGCAGATGGCTTCAGCGAGGCGTTCGGGCAGGCGGACGGGGAGACGGTCGCTGAGGAGTCGGATGGGTGTGGAGCGGCCGAGGTTCTGGAGGGCGGCGTCGATCTCGGCGGCGGGGATGTCGGGGAGCCAGTTGATGGCGAGCCATGCGCCGGGGTCGTCGTGGCGTGCCGCGGTGAGGTAGCGGGAGATGTCGAGGGGGCCGGGGCCGGAGAGTCCGAAGTGGGTGCAGAGGGTGGAGTTGGTGAACTGGGCGAGGCGTTTGTTGGTCGAGGCGCGGACTTCGAGGGTGACGACAGCCGCGAGGCCGGAGAGGGAGCGGATGAA
The DNA here is from genome assembly GCA_019454185.1 of Phycisphaeraceae bacterium. NCBI lineage: Bacteria > Pseudomonadati > Planctomycetota > Phycisphaerae > Phycisphaerales > Phycisphaeraceae > Phycisphaeraceae bacterium. The sequence continues at coordinate 1,037,355 of CP075368.1, read as the reverse complement.
GCAATCCTCGGGGACGATGAGGGGGACGAGGGCGGGGAAGATGCGCGAGGTGATGGAGTGGCCGAGAGCGCGGACGAAGTCGTAGCCCCTGCCGTCGGAGCCGGACTTGGGGAGAGAGCGGCCGCCGGTGGCGAGGATGATGCGGCGGGCGAGGATGGTTTCGGCTGGTGAGTCGGACTCGGATTTGGTTGCGGAGGGTTCGCACGCGATATGGAAGAGCCCCGCGTCGTCGCGCGTGATGGAGCCCACGCGCCAGGGGTGACGGATCTGGACGCCAGCATCGCGGGCGGCGTCGAGGAGTGCGTTGAGGATGGTGCGGGCGGAGTCGGTCGTGGGGAAGAGTTTGCCGGTGTCTTCGCGTTTGAGTTCGACGCCTCGCTCGCGGAAGAAGTCGATGGTGCGTTCGACGGGGAAACTACGGAGGACTTTCTTGATGGCGTTGCGACTGGAGCCGGCGTATGCGGATTCGTCGACGGCGTGGTGGGTGACGTTGCAGCGGCCGCCTCCGGCGACGAGGATCTTGGCTCCGAGCGTGCGTGCGCCGTCGAGGGCGATGATGGTGAGGGGGTGGCCTTGCTCGCGGGCGGCGCGTCCTGCGGAGATCGCGGCCATGAGGCCCGCGGCTCCGGCACCGATGATGGCGATGTCGATGGGCTCGGCGGGCGTGCGCGGCGGGGTGGGATGTTGGGAGGGGCTCACTCGTGGGATCATTCGCGGGTTGGGAGGGGGAAGCGGGCAAAGGAGGGAATGGTTGTGCCGCCCTTTCAGGGCTCAGGTAGAGGGGCGGAAGCGGGTGGTGGGTTGGCGTTGACCCAGGGCGTTGGTCGTGCCTTCGGCACTCCCGTGCCCTGGGCTCCGGCTATGGCGGCCCGTTGGGCCTTCGGTCATCGAGTCCGGTAGAGTGAAGAGCGATGGACGCGAAGCCACTCATGCCGACCTGTGCCACGTGCGGTTACGACCTTGCGGGGTTGGACAGGGATGGCGTGTGCCCCGAGTGTGCCACGCCCGTGCGACAATCGCAGAACTGGTCGGGACCTGATTGGAAACTCGCCTCCCGCCAGGCCATATGGCTTGCCGTGGCGGCACTCGTCACGTCCTTTCTGCTCGTGTTGCCCGCGCCCGTGTTCTTGGTCCTCGCAATCGTTCGAATCATTCAGGCTCGCCGTCACATCCGCAATGGCACATTGCCGCCGTCTGAGCGGCCCTTTGTCAGCATGGCGATCGTCTTCAGCGTGATGGCGGCGATCGCGATGTCGATCATGGCGGTGATGATTCTTCGATGATCGCTGCGTCGTCGGGTCGGTGACTTGATGGAGAGGGGAACGGCCGTGATCCCAACCAAGCCCGCCTGCATCAAGTGCGGCTATGACCTTGCAGGGTTGCGCGTTGATGACAAGTGTCCGGAGTGTGGTGGATGGGTTTGGAGTTCGGCGCACGCGATCAAAGATCCCGTCGCGGAGCAAGCTGCCCGAGCTCTGGCATTGGGTCGTATCGCACTCGGTGCAACACTCGCGCCCTTTGCCGCATTTCTGCTCGCCATCGGGTGGTTCATCACGGTTCCGGCATGCGTGGCCGTTGCCCTCGTGTCGGGAATCACGGCAGTCGTTATGGCGCGTCGCTGCCGTGGTCTGCAGGAAGACAGAAGTGTGCGGTGGGATCTGAGGCGCAAGGTTCACGCTGCTGAAGTCTTGGGCGTGATGAGTGTCCTGATCATCGCGCTCGCCCTTGCTGCTGTGGTGCTTGGGCTCATCCTGTGATGTCTCCCCCGCCGGCGGATTCACTCTGTCGGGGGCGTCGGTTGCAGATTGGAGTGATGCACACCGCTCTGGAGAGCGGTGCCACCAAAGGCAGTGCCACCAAAGGCAGTGCCACCGAAGGCAGCGCCACGTTGGCGAACTCCAAAAAGGCCACAGGCCCCCGGGGTTTCCGGAGGCCTGTGTCTCGCGCCACGTGCGGCTGGTAAGCCGAGTTCTGTGCCTCGCGCGGTTCCCGGCCCTTGCTTTGACGGGGGCTCGGAGCCGGGCCTTCGCGTGGCGGCGGCCATTTCTCTCGCCGCGCCGTTGCCGACGCGGTCGGGGTCTTTCGACCCCAGCGGTCTACCCGCCCTCGACGCCCGGACAGGCGCTTCCGGCTTTCGCCGGACCGGGGGCTGCTTGACCTTGCACGCGGTGGGGTTTGCCGTGCCTCGGCCGTCACCGGTCGAGCGGTGCGCTCTTACCGCACCGTTTCACCCTTACCTGATCCCCCGAAGGGGCCATCGGCGGTTTGCTCTCTGTTGCACTTTCCCTCGTCCCGTGGCGTGGGACGGGTGGGCGTTACCCACCACCGTGTCCTTTCGTGCTCGGACTTTCCTCGGACCGGCGCGGGTCACCCCGGCCGGGCGCGGCCGCCTTGCCGCACATTGCGGAGGATTCTAGGGGAGGCGAGGCTGGGATGTTGGCGGCGGGATGCGGGGGAGGGCGCGAAGTGGTAGGATCCGCGGATGTCCTCGCGCGTGGCGATCTGGGCGATGCCGAAGCAAGTTGAGCTTGTCCGCCTGGTGGCGAGCGGGGCGGGCCTTGAGATCGCGTGCGCGGGTTCGCCGGCCAAGGGACAGTCGGGCGCGGTTGCCAGCGAGCTGGGGGCGGAGACGCTGGCGGATCTGCGGTCCGCTCTCGCGGAGAAGATCGCGGATGTGGTGCTGATTGCCTCGGCGGGGGACTTCGGGGCGGACCCTGACAGGAATGATGCGGAGTTGCTGGGGGGGGCTGCGGGGCGGGGGTGCCGCGTGGTGTCGTTCGAGCCGCTGCCTCCGAGTTCGATTCTGTTGTCGCGCGGCTCGTGGCTTGAGGGAGCGCGTGGGCTTCGCCCGGTGGATGGGTATCGGTGGTGCCCGACGCTGCGGCACAGCCACGGTTGGAGGCAGGCGCCGGATGCGTTGGAGAGTTTCGGGCGGGTTCGTGCGGCCTCGGTGGAGTCGATCGGTTCCGGTGCGGAGGGGACGCTTGGGGCGCGTCTGATCGGCGCGATCGAGGTGGTGTGCGCGACGCTGGGTGTGCCGGAGTCGATCGATGCGGCGTTCGTCGGCGCGACGTGGCCGGGTTCTGTGCATGCGATACCGGGGGAGTCGCTGCGGGATCTTGAGGGGAGCATCACGGCGAATCTGCGGTTCGCGGACGGGCGTTCGGCTTCGCTGATTGCGTCGAGCGTCGGGGGGCTGTGGCGGCGGGCCGGGACGTTCGTGGGTGAGGGGGGGACGCTGCGGATCAGTGATGATGGGGTGGAGTGGCACAGGCCGGACGGGACGTTGCAGGACCGTTCGCGGCCTCGGGTTGATCGCCCGTGGAGCACGCCGGCGTCGGAGGTTGTGGCGGAGGCGTTGGCTCGGTCGGTCGATCCGTCGATCGACAGCGCACCGGGACCGGCTGGGTGGATGGTTGATCACGCGACGATGCTGATGGTGGCGCAGGCGGCGTTGCTGAGCGCTCGGACGGGTCAGACGGAGAGCATCGAGACGATCCGGCACATGTCGGGGGTTGAGTAGGTTGCGGCGAGGGGTTCAGAGGCGAGCACAGACGCAGGCGATGAAGGATTCATCGAGGTCGGGACCGTCGACGGGCTGCATGTAGACGCGGCCTTCGCCGTCGATGGCGCTCGGCACCTTGTCGTAGACATCGAACGCAGCGAAGCCGGCTTCTTCCATGGCGTCGGCGAGTTCGGGGATGCTCCAGAGGCGCCAGTGGTAGAGGAAGGCGTCGGCGAAAATGGTGTCGATGTCGCCGTCGCGATCGATCTGGAAGTGCATCGCGTTTGTGACGATGCCGGTGATGGGATCGGCCTCGCGTTGCTCCCAGGTGTAGATCACGCGGCGGCCGTCGGGGAGGCGATGCTCGCGCTTGACGTGTCCGGTGGTGAAGGCGGATGCGCCGCCGTAGGTGTCGCAGACGAAGATGCCGCCTCGTTTGAGGCGGCTCCGCGATCGCTTGAGGTATCTGACGAGGGTGCGGCGGTCGTGGATGTAGCCGATGGAGAAGTTGCCGACGAAGATGGCGTCGCAGGGGGGGAGGGATGCGGGGTTGACGCGGTGGATGTCGCGGGTGAGTTTTTGGATGCGCTTGTGCGCGGGGCGGCGGGAGAGCGCTTCTTCATCGAGATCGATGGCAATGGCTCGGCGCTTGGGATCGGACTCAACCCAGCGGTGCGAGAGCGCGGCGGTTCCGGCTAAGTCTTCGCCGAGCGTTGTGCATCGGCGCCCGTGCATGCCGGCGATCATGCCGACCAGATCGTCCGGGGACTGCACGCAGCGTTCGTAGAGATCGTGGCGATCCAGCGGCGCGTGGCTGGGGCTTCCGGGCGGGGGTGCCGGATGCTCTGCCTGAGGCGGCGGGGCGGCTTTGGCTCGTTGCGGCTTCTTGCTCACGCCATCTTGACCCACTTGATGAGGGTCGAGAGGTTCGGCGGCTTGCCGTACATGAGGAGGCCGACGCGGAAGATCTTGGCGGTGAGCCGCAGCATGATGTAGACGCCGATGACGTTGATGAGGATCGAGGCGGGGATCTGCCACATGGGCGGGGGCTCGGTGGAGTTGATCCGGAGCACCATGACGAAGGGGCTGATGGGTGGGAGGAGGCCGAGCACGGTCGCGAAGGTGCCGTTGGGATCGCGGGAGATCGGGAGCCAGAGGAGATAGGGGAGCATGGTGACGAGCATGACCGGGGTCATGAGGGACTGGGCCTCGCGGAGGTCGTTCACGGCGGCACCGATCGCGGCCATCATGGAGGCGATGAGGAAGTAGGCGAGGATGAAGTAGACGACGAGGAGCGCGGCGTTGAGGAAGGTGATGCCGGCGGTGAGCGTGAAGATGATGAGGGAGCCCCATCCGACCGCGCCGTACATCAGGAGCAGCGCGAGGCCGACACCCATCTGGCCGAGGATTTTGCCGGTCATGAGTTCCATGGGTGAGACCGCGCTGAGTATGACCTCGACGATGCGGTTGGATTTCTCTTCGATGGTTGTGGTGAGGAGGTACTGCCCCCCCACCATTACGGAGATCATGATGAGGGCCATGAAGCCGAAGGGGAGGAACATCTGCCACTGGCTGGACTTTTTCTCACCGTCCTTGCTGACGGTGACGGCGTCGGGGCGGGCGACCTGTGTGAGAGACCGGATGTAGGCGGGGTCCTGGCCGGCGGCGGTGATGCGGGCGTCGAAGATGGCTTCGCCGACGACGGAGCGGAGATCGCCGCTGATTCGATCGTCGAGCTTGGGCTTCACGAAGAGATCGAAGCTGCCGTAGGGTTGGGAGGGATCGGCACGTTCGACGGCGCTCGGTGAGATGGAGATGAGGGCGAGGCGGCCTCCGTCCTGGGCTGTTCCTCGTTTGAGAGGTTCTTTCTCGGTTTCGATGTCGGAAGCGGGGTCGAGGACTTCGAGGGTGAGTTCGGTTTTAGGGACGGTGGCGGCGGCCTTTGCGGCCATGTCGATCTGGCCGTCGGATGCGAGCCCCTTCGGCGCGGCCTGCCCCATTGCTTCTTTGAGGCGTGCCTCGCGCGATTCCTGGCGTCTGAGCATCGCTTCGGGCTTCATGGCCTCTTGCACTGCCGGTAGGACGGCACCGGTGGGATCGACGATGGCGATGGTGCCGGAGACTTTCGGCGCTTTCTCGGTCATGAGGATGGGGAGGAGTACGAAGACCAGCCCCATCATGAGAAGGGGGACGATGAACGCGCCGAAGATGAAGCCCTTTGTGAGGGCGGTGGATGCGAACTCACGGGCGGCGACGCGGAGGACCTTTCTCATGACTCGACCTCCTCGGCGGCGATGCCTGAACGGAGCGATTCGCGGACTTCCTGGGCTGACTGGCCCTCACCCTGCACGATCTCGACGAAGATGTCTTCGAGGGTCGGCCTGCGGAGTTCGATCTTTGCGACGGGCATCATTCCGACGATGCGCTGGATGGCATCGCGAGGGGACGTGTCGTCGTGGATGCCGATCTCGAGGATGCCGTCACGATCGGCGACCTCACGGACCCAGGGGAGCGCGGAGAGGTGAGAGGCATCGGCCTTGTCGAGGGGTTCTACGAGGATTGTGCGAGGGTCGTAGTCGGACCTGATCTCGGCGAGGGTTGAGTCGAGCACCTTCTGTCCGCGGTTGATCATGACGATCCGGTCGCACAACTGCTCGGCCTGGTGCATCTGGTGGGTGGAGAAGATGATCGTGCGGCCGAGTGCGTGCTGTTCGAGGAAGAGGTCTCGCATCATGCGCATGTTGACGGGATCGAGGCCGCTGAAGGGCTCGTCGAGGATGAGGAGGTCGGGATCGTGCATGATGGCGGAGAGGAACTGGACCTTCTGCTGCATGCCCTTTGAGAGTTCTTCGCACTTGAGCTTGTAGCACTTGGCGAGATCGACTCGCTCGAGCCACTCGTAGACCTTCTGCCTGAGTCCGTCGGGGGATGCGCCCTTCAACTGTGCCATGTGGCAGAGGAATGCGCCGACCTTCATCTTGCGGTAGAGGCCTCGCTCTTCGGGGAGGTAGCCGATCCTGTCCTTTGATTCGACCGCGCTGGGGCGATCGAGCACGGAGATCGTGCCGGTGTCGGGGAAGATGATGGACATGATCATGCGGATGGTTGTGGTCTTGCCCGCGCCGTTGGGGCCGATGAACCCGACGAGCTCGCCCTTGCCGACCCGAAGGTCCATCGCTTCGACAGCGACTTTGGGTCCGAAGGACTTTCGCAGACCGCTCAGTGTGATGGCATCGCCCACTCGCATTTCCTCCGCTTGGCCCTTGCTCGGGCCGGGCTCGTACTCGGCTCGGACTTCGGATTGCCGCGGGACATCGGCCCTTCCTTCGGCGGCACATTCTATTGACCGACCCAGCCCCGGCTGCGTCGGACCGAGCAATGATTGGGATTCGAGCATAGCGAGGTTTCACGGCATCGATGACTGACCCTTTGCGGACACTCCCTGATTCCCTGCGAGAGAAGCTCGATGAGCTGGAGGCGCAGCACGCTCGGATCGAGCAGGACCTGCTTGATCCGTCCGTTGTGGTCGATCATCGACGCGTGAGAGAGCTCTCCATGAAGCGGGCGGCGAACGAGCCGGTTGCGATGGGGTGGCGGCGACTGAAGGGGATCGCGCGTGAGCAGGGGGAGCTTCGGGCGGTGCTTGATGATCCGGAACTTGGCGAGCTGGCGAGGGAGGAGCTGGCGCGGCTTGAGCGCGAGGGGGGGGATCTGCTGGCGCGGGTGAAGGGGCTGTTGGTGACGACCGACGATCGCAAGGTCGGGTCGGTGATTCTTGAGTTGAGAGCGGGGACGGGCGGGGATGAGGCGACGCTCTGGTGCCGCGACCTGATGGAGATGTACACGCGGTACGCGGGCCGGAAGGGTTGGCAGCACGAGACGATGGAGCTGACTGCGGAGCCGACGGTCGGGGGTGTGCGTCATGCGGTGATGAACTTTCGGGGTGAGGGCGTGTGGTCGGAGCTTTCGTTCGAGGCGGGTGTGCATTCGGTGAAACGGGTGCCCGCGACGGAGACGCAGGGAAGGATCCACACATCGACGGCGACTGTCGCGGTGCTTCCTGAGCCGGAGGAGGTCGAGATCAAGGTCGATTGGGAGAAGGATGTTACCGAGCACCTCACGACTGCGCAGGGGCCCGGGGGGCAGAACGTGAACAAGGTGACGACGGCGTGCCACATGGTGCACAACGCGACGGGGATCGAGGTTCGGATGCAGGAGTCAAAGTCGCTGCAGCAGAACCGGGAGCGTGCCCGGCGGCTGCTGATCGCCAGGTTGTATGAGCGGGAGCGGCAGCGGAAACTCGCGGAGCGGAGCGCAGCGCGGAACGTTCAGATCGGGAGCGGCGAGCGGTCCGAGAAGATCCGGACGTATCGGTACCAGGAGGGGATTGTGGCGGATCAGCGGCTGGATGAGAAGTACCAGCTGCGCGACGTGCTGGCAGGGGATCTGGGGCCACTCTTCGAGGCATTGATGTCGCAGGAGACGGCCCGACGATTGGCGGAGCTTTGAGGGGCGGTCATCGCGGCGCGGTCGGGCGTGCCGCGTTCGTGAAAGGGGTGACGGCGAGAGGTGGAATGGCCGATGAGAAATCGGACACGCGTATACTTCATTGTGGGATTGCGGGGGATCTGGGAGCGTGTACGGACGCCTGAAGGATGAGGGAGAAGCAGCGATGAACGGTGGCCATGCGGACAAGATCGAGATGCAGAACCGGCTCTTCTCGGAGCTTTCTCGTATGTTCGGGCGCGAGGTTCCGCTGTATGACAAGTCGCTGCTTGTGAATCATGTCTGCAACCGGGCTGTGTGCGATCTCCTGGCGAGGATGCACGCGGGATTCTCCGTCAGCGATGCGCAGCTTGAGAAGACGAGCGGGGAGCGTCACGGGGCGATCAGGATCGGCAGGCCGGATGAGTACAGGTTGATCGCGCGGTTCTTCGCGTGCTTTGCGATGGAGCCCCACAACTTCTATGACATGACGAGCGTGGGGCAGAAGAGCCAGCCGGTGATCGCGACGGCGTTCCGCTCGCTGGTGCACCCCGAGCATCGCGTGTTCACGTCGCTGCTGCGGACGGACTATTTTGACCCTGAGACACGGGAGCGGATCGAGTCGACGCTGGCCCGGCGACGGATCTTCTCGGATCGTGCGAAGGACTTGATGGAGCGATCGGAGCGGGCGGGGGGGCTTTCGTGGGAGGATGCGGACGCGCTGATCGCCGAGGGTGTGGAGCGAATCTTCAAGTGGACGGGCCGGGCGTATGACCACGGCCTGTATCTGCACCTTTGCGATGCCGGGTTCAAGATCGCGGCGGACATCGCGTGCTTCGAGGCGCACCACCTGAATCACCTGACGCCGAACACGTTCTGCATGGACCTGTACACGGCGGCGATGAAGCACTGCCTGGGCGAGATGGATGAGCGGATGTTCCGATCGCGGGCGGCGGCGGCGTTGGAGCACGTGCTGCGGACGGGTGACACGGACTTTCTGAGGTTGTGCTTCAAGCACCTGTCGCGGGAGGAGATCGCGGGGTTTGCGCGGAGGACGCCTCACGCTTCGGCGATTGAGGATCACGTGTCGGCCCTGGTCGAGCGGCTCGGGCGGGATGATCTTCGTCTCGCTTTGATGAAGCACTCGGGGTTCAAGGACAGCACGGAGGGGCCGTCGGCGGATACGCCCGTGCTTCTGAGGCAGGACGCGTACAAGGCGTTGACCGAGCCGGTTCACTTTGTGAACCCTGACGGGAGCGAGTTGGACACGGTTCACACGGCACGGTTCGGCGAGATTGAGCAGCGGTTCTACGCGACGACGCCGGAGGGGCGCAAGCTGTACGACGAGTGCCTGGCGGCGGCGGAGTCTCAGAAGGAGAGCGGCTCGGGGGGTGCGAAGCTGGACCCTGCTGCTGCGGACGCGGCGTATGCGAGTCACTTTGCGCGATTCCCCAAGACGCTCGGCGAATTGGTGCGGCGCGGGCTTGTGTATGCGAGGTACGAGGTGACGGCTGAGGGGCGGAGCGCTCGGGGCAGGGTGCACACGACGGACATCCATGAGTTGGTGCGTGACGGCCTGGTCGCGTGCGATGGGTTGCGGTATGAGGACTTTCTGCCGGTGAGCGCGGCGGGGATCTTTGCGTCGAATCTGAATCAGTACGGAACGCGCTCGACGGCGGCGGTCAAGCCGGTGTACACGCGGGAGATGCTCGAAGAGATCATGGGGAAGCCGATTGTGGATGCGGACGCGGTGTACCGGGGGTTGTGGGCCGACTCGCTGCTGAGTGTGTATTCGGAGCTCGGGCTGATGGACCGTGTTGATCCGGCGCAGCGGGCTTCGCTTGAGCGGGATGCCGCGGCGTGCCCTCGCGTTGCTCGGGCACAGTACAGCGAGCGGAGCGTGCTGGCGGCGCGTGCGTGAGGGTGGTTTCGGGTTCCTTCGGGCACCCGGATGCGGTGTCGGGGTGGTTCGAGGGGCGAGGCGCGGCCTGAAGTGTTGGCGATTCTGCGCGCGGATGTCTCCGGGGCTCACCCGGAGCGTCGGTCTGTCGGTATGCTCTGGGGCTCGGCCCTGTGACCATCGCGAGTGGGTGGTCATCGGGACGGTGTGACAGGAGCGTGCGATGAACGATCGGCGTGGAGCGTGGTGGTCTGGGCGGAAGATGGCGGCGTGGACGACGGCGGCTTCGCTGGCGCTTGGCGCGGCGGTCTGGCTTGCGTCGGACGCGAGCGCGGTCACGGGGATGGCTCCGGCACCGGAGGAGTCGGCTGCGGCTTCGAAGGACGCGGCACCACCGGAGAAGCTGACGCTGGATCGGGTCTTTCCGAAGAGGAGCTTCTTCGGGCCGAGTGCACGCTCGATGACGTTCAGCCATGACGGCCGCTTCGCGGCGTTTCTGTATCGCCCGTATGCGGAGCGCCGGCATGGGAACGATCTCTATATCTATGACACGAAGAGCGGGGAGACGCGGCGCATCACGAGTGTGGGGCGCATGTCGGAGTTTCAGGCCGAGGCGAGGAAGGTGCGCGACGATCGCGAGAAGAAGGCGAAGCAGGCGGGGTACTCGGTCAGCCGCCTGGCACGGGAGCAGTATGAGGCGTTGGGGTGGACCGATGGTCTGATTGTGGGTGAGTGGACGGGGGTTGCGCCGGCGGGTGGGACGCCGCTGGCCGGGGATGTTTCGCTCAAGATCACGGAATCTGGATCGGGGAAGAACGGTGGGACGCTGCGGGTGGGGCTTGCGACGCTGACGCTTTCTTCGGTGGAGGTTGATGAGACAGCGGGAACGGGCAAGGCCTCGATCGATGAGGCGGCGTTGAAGGCGAAGGGTGATGTCACGATGCGACTCGAGGGCGGCTCGCTGACAGCGGTTGTGACGCTGTCGGAGCCGGCTCAGACACTGACGCTGACACTCGCGCGCGTCAAGCCGGATGCGGCTGTGACGAAGGGCAAGGCGGTGGCACCCGTGGGCGTGATCGGGAGCATCGGCGAGCGTCTGACTCTGGGCGACGTGGTGCTTGATGATGATGCGGACATCAATGAGGAGAAAGACGGGAAGCCGGTGAAGGATCCCGCGCCGCGCTACGACGGTGTTTCGGCGATCGAGTGGTCGCCGGTTGCGACAGAGATGCTGGTGCAGTCGGGCGGAGATGTCTACCGGCTGACGATTGATGGCACGGCGTGGGAAACCCCGCTCCGTCGGCCGGGGAAAGAGGATGCATCACCCGTGACAGAGGAGTCGGGAGAGGCGGAGGGCGGCGCGGAGTCGTCGGATGAGGCGACGGCGGAGGGCGAGGGGGCTGCATCAGGGGAGGGTGCGGCATCGGGCGAGTCGAACAAGGAGACGAAGCCGGAGGATTCGGCGAAGAAGGGGAAGCAGCAGAAGGTTCAGCTCAAGCCGGCGATTCCATATAGGGGCGAGCTTGTGCGCCTGACGCGGACGCGTGAGCGCGAGTCGGACGTGCAGTATCTGCCGGACGGGTCCGGGTATACGTATCTGCGCGGGGGCGCGCTGCTTCGGGTCGGGTTCGGCGATCATGAGATTGTGCAGCTCGATCCGGAGTTGAAGGATGGCGAGCGGATGGTGGGTTATCGCATCAGCCCGGACATGAAGCGGCTGGTGTTCCTCGCGACGCGGGGGCAGACCACGAACGATCGCGCGGCGACAGTGACGATTGTGAACTATCGGGATCGGTTCGCACGCGCGACCGAGGTCAGACGGCACATGCCGGACAGCCCGTGGCCGGACTCTTACTCCAGCGTCTATCTGTACGATCTGCGTGGGCACGGCAAGGAGGAGGGGAAGCTTGAGCGGGTCTTCACGCGGAAGGTGAGCGGCCCTCGTGACGTGATGCGTGTGCCGGAGTGGTCGCCCGATTCATCGCGGATCGCGTTTGCGGCTTATGACCAGAGCATGGGACACATGAAGATTCTTGAGGCCGGCTTCAAGGTTGATGACAAGGGGGGGAAGAAGGAAGAAGCGAAGCAGGGTGCGAGCGCGGCGGCTTCCGGAGAGGATTCGGCGAAGGGTGCTGGGCAGGATGGCGCGTCGCAGAGCGGAGACGCTTCGAAGCCCGAGGAAGAGGAGCCCGAGTTCAAGATCGAGAACGCGCGGGTTGTGTACGAGTTTCTGCACGCGGGCGGGCCGAACACGCCGGGGATGGTTCGCCCGATGTATCTGCCGGACAGCCGCAGGATGGTGTTCATCACGGAGCTTTCCGGATTCCGGCAGCTCCACCTGCTTGAACCCAGGTACGAGCAGTTGACGCAGGTGACATCGGGGCAGTTTGAGTTGTACCCGTTCCACCTGACGCGAGACAATCGCTTCCTGTTTGCGACCTCGACGGAAGGGGATCCGAACCAGGAGCAGGTGCACAAGATCGATCTCGACACGCTGGCTGTGACGAGACTCACGGAGACACCCGGCGTGTTCAGCGGTGCTGCGGTTCGTGAGGACGGCTCGATGGTGCTGGCGTTGCACGCCGACTTCGGCTCTCCGACGGAGCTCTATGCTGTGATGCCGGGGGGTGAGCACGCTTCAGTGAAGCGGCTGACCGACTCGCATCCGGAAGAGGCGCACAAACTGACTCGTGCGGCTCCGGAGTATTTCACGTATGAGAATCGCCATGGGCAGACGATCCATGGGCATATGTTCAAGCCGGCTGACTGGACGCCGGAGGATAAGCGGCCGCTGCTGATTTATGTGTATGGCGGGCCGCTGGGTGAGCGGAAGATGGCGACGCGCGGGACCTTCGCGGCTCCGAGTTACTTCTTTGCGCGGTACATGGCGGAGAACCACGGGTGGGTGGCGGTGACGATCGATCCGCGTGGGGCGTCCGGGTATGGCGCGGTGTTTGAGAAGGCGAACTTCGAGCAGGTCGGGAAGCCCCAGACGGAGGACCTAGTGGACGGGGCGCGTTGGCTGGTGAAGCACCACGGGGTGGACGAGAAGAAGCTGGCGATGCACGGGTGGTCGTTCGGCGGGTTCCAGACGCAGATGGTGATGTACACCGAGCCGGATGTGTTCGCGGTGGGGATCGCGGGCGCGGGACCGACGGAGTGGCACAACTACAACTCGTGGTACTCGACGGGGACGATCGGAGCGAATCAGCCGGGCAGGACGGACCTTGAGAAGTACTCGCTGCTCCCGCTCGCAAAGAACCTCAAGGGGAAGTTGCTGCTGGTCCATGGTGTCGAGGATTCGAACGTGCTGTATCAGGACACCGTCCGCGTCTACCGGGAGTTGCTGAAGGCGGACAAAGAGGTGAATGTCGAGTTGTTCATCGACCCCACGGGCGGGCACGGGCTTGACGGTGATGTCAAGACGATCGGACGTTACCGCAAGTACGAGGACTTCCTGATCCGCCATCTCGGGAAGGGGACTGCGGCGAAGCAGAAGGTTGAACAGAACGCGGCACCTGCGGAGCCAGCTGGGGCAACCGGCGGCGGTGGCCAATAGCAAGAGCAGGGTTGAATCGGTTTGACGGGTGAGGGGCTTTGCGCCGGGGGGGGGCGCGCGGAGCAAGGGCGTGAGGGGAGAGGAAAGCCGCCTGCCGGACTCGAACCGGCGACCTACGGTTTACAAAACCGTTGCTCTACCAACTGAGCTAGGGCGGCGTCGCACCCATTCTACGCGACCCGAGCCCGGGTGTTTCTTTTTTCAAGCTGCGACATCTGAATTGGGGATCGGTCGTGCGACGGGTCCCTTTGGCTGGGCTTACGAGGTGGCTGTGATGTCACTGGTGCTGGTTCTTGTAGGGGTGTATCTGGCGATCGGTGTTGGGTTTGCGGTGGTGTTCACGGTGTTCCTGGCACCCCGGATGGATGATGCCTCGGCTCGGGGTTCTCTTGCGTTCCGTGTGGTGATCGTGCCGGGTGCGGCGGCGTTGTGGCCGCTTCTGCTGGTGCGTGCGATTGCCGGGAGAACGAGGGGTGCGTGATGAACGAGAGTCAGCAACGGGTTCATCGATGGGTGTGGCCGCTTCTTGCTATCGCGCTTCTTTCACTGTTGGTTGCGGCGGTCGGGCTGCGTCCTCCAGCAACGGATCTCGGCAGTGGCCTTGGCACTCGTCAGCCGTGAGGAGCTCGTGGTGAGTCACTCTTACCGGCTTGTGCAGTGGAATCGTCACAAGGTCGTGTATGACCTGATTCTGGCGGGCGCGATCGGTGTATACCTCGCGGTGTTCGCGGGATTGAGCGTGATGCTTGCTTCGGAGAACGAGGGGATATCCGAGCCGATTGTCGCGATGCGGGCGATCGGTTCTTGCGCGTTTCTTCTGCTGCATGTTGCGTTGGCGATCGGGCCGCTGGCACGGATCGACAAGCGGTTTGCGCCGCTGCTCTACAACCGGCGGCACCTCGGGGTCGCGACTTTCATTCTCGCGCTGCTGCACGCGGCGATTGCCGTGGGGTTCTACGGGGGTTTCGGGGTGGATGACCCGGCGACCGCGGTATTGGCGCGCTATTCCGTCGACAGCTTTGGCTCGCTCACGGGCTTTCCGTTCGAGATTCTGGGCTTTCTGGCTCTGTTGATTCTCTTTGTGATGGCGGCGACAAGCCACGATTTCTGGCTCGCGAACCTCGGTGCCCGTGTGTGGAAGTGGATCCACATGCTCGTGTATGTCGCGTACGGGCTGCTGGTCATGCATGTCGTGTTGGGCGCGATGCAGTCCGAGCGGTCGCTTGTCTACCCGATCGTGCTTGGGCTCGGCATCGTCACGCTCGGCTCGCTGCACGTTGTTGCGGGGTGGCGCGAGGTCCGGAAGGAGAGGAACGCCATCGACGTGCCGACTGGGACCGATTCTCGAGAGCGTCAATGGATCGATATCGGCTCTGTCGATGAGATCCGTCCGGACCGGGCGAAGATCGTCTGTCTGAAGGGGCGTGAGCGCATCGCGGTCTTTCGACACAACGATGCGATCTCTGCCGTGGGCAACGTGTGCGCTCATCAGGGTGGTCCGCTCGGCGAGGGGAAGATCGTTGACGGGTGCGTGACGTGCCCGTGGCACGGATACCAGTATCTCCCGGAGAGCGGGCAGTCGCCGCCGCCGTATTCGGAGAAGGTTGCGACATACCAGGTTCGCGTGGAGGGGCGACGGATTCTCGTCAATCCGGATGCGCTCGCGCCGGGGACACCGGTCGAGCCCGCGCGTTTCCAGACACTGGACGGGGGGAATTCGCGTGAGTGAGACCTCGCCACCACCTGAGGTTCTTGAGGATGATGCGTTCTATGTCGGCTATCTGCCGCTGCCGCGGGAGCACCGAAGGTTCGTGTTTGTGATTATTCCCGCGCTGCTCTGGACGCTTGTGGCGATCGGCTTTGTGATCGTGTGGCCCCGGCGTTCGGCCGGCGACGGCGTGTGGGAGACGGGCAAGCCGATCGAGCGCACGGGCCTGCTCGTTGCAACTCCATACCCGATGCTTCTCGGTTTCGACGACGCGAGCGAGTTCCAGAGTGGTGCGGAGTCGGGTTCGGCCGATGCCGCGATCGGCAGCGCGAGGGTTACGCTCTTGACGGAGATGGGCAAGCGCGGCGCGCTGGCACGCGCAACGCCTCACGATGGCAGGATCGTGACTGTGACGGGCTATCGGTTGCATCGGGATGGGCGCGAGATCCTTGAGCTTGTTCCTGATGAGGACGCGATTACTCCTGCGGCAGACCAGAGAGGTGCTGAGGCCCTTGCACGAGCCGCGGGGCGTGCGCTGTCGCCGCCGTCTGACGAGGCAGGGCGTGTGACGACCCGTCGGGGGGAGATCCTGGATTCGAAGTGTTATCTGGGCGCGATGAAGCCCGGTGATGGGAAGCAGCACAAGGCGTGCGCGATGCTGTGTATACGGGGAGGGATCCCGCCGCTGCTGTTCGGTTCACCGGTCGCCGGCTCTCCGGGTCATGCGCTCGTGCTGGACGTTGACGGGGGGCGCATCGATGACGGCATGATTTCACTGGCTGGGGAACCCGTCATGCTGACGGGCTCGGTCGGGAGGGTCGGTGATCTGGATGTGTTCTTTGTCAGCGGAAGAGTGAGAGATCCGGGTTGAGCTGCGGGAGATTCCCACAACAAAGACACAAGCCGCCCGGCGTGGGGCGGCTGGGGTGAACGGAAGAGTCGTTCGCCGGCTCTTTGATTACGGGGAAAGTGGGCGATACAGGACTCGAACCTGTGACCTCATGCGTGTCATGCATGCGCGCTAGCCAACTGCGCCAATCGCCCATTTCTCTGCGAGCCCGACTGTATCGGCACTTGGCCGGTCGGACCCCTTGTTGATTGTGGGTGGAAGACCCATCGTCGTCAAGGGCACGAGTATAGACCGGCAGGGATCGGTCGTCATCCATGTTCGTATCCGGGATGGGTCGGTGGGGAACGCCCTCTCCCCTCTTTCCACACGCTGAAACGCCTCTTCCAGCTATGCCGAGGGGCACCAGTGTGGAGGTGCCGCGGGGGAGGTGCCGCGGGGGAGGTGCCGCGGGGGAGGGGGTGTGGCCATGCGGGACTTGGGTGTCCGATTTGACAAGCGGGGAGGGTCTGTTGTTACTCTGGGGCGAGATGGCTCAGAACCGGTGCTCGCACGCGAGAAAGCGTGGCACGCCGGACGCTCGTCGGGAACTCATCGCCTGGCAGCACACCCAGCACAATCCAACTCAGGAGTTCGCGCGTGTCCCTCGATCTGAAGGTCCGCTCGGCGTCGGCTTGTGGCCTGCTCACGGGATTCGGCTGTTTCTTGATCCTGTTTGTGATCACGGCGTGTGTGGGACTGGGGTTCGGCGCGGCCGCGCAGGATCTGTCGATCGGTGGTGCTGAGGCGTCTGGTCCCGCGGCATCGGCGGGGGGAACGGGTGGCGAGCATGGATCGCACACACCGGGTGGTGAGGCGAATCTGAAGCTGCCGGATCTCTCGACGGTGGACTTTCTCAACGGCACGATCGACGGTCGCAGCCTGCTGCTGATCGGGATCCTGGTGAGCGTACTCGGGATGGGGTTCGGGCTGTGGATCTTTGTGCAACTCAAGAACCTGCCGGTGCACCGGTCGATGCTCGAGATCTCGGAGCTGATCTACGAGACGTGCAAGGCGTACATGATCCAGCAGGGGAAGTTCCTGCTGGTGCTGTTCGCGTTCATCGGCGCGATCATGCTCCTGTACTTCGGATTCCTGATCCCGACGACGGATGGGGAGGGGAATCCTTCGCGGGGGTTTGAGTTCTACAAGGTCGGGATTGTTCTGGCCTTTGCGCTTGTCGGGATCGCGGGTTCGTATGGGGTGGCGTGGTTCGGGATACGAGTGAACACGTTTGCGAACAGCCGCGCCGCGTTCGCGTCGCTGAGGGGCAAGCCGTTCCCGTGCTATGCGATCCCGCTGAAGGCGGGGATGTCGATCGGCATGGCGTTGATCTCGGTCGAGCTGTTGATCATGCTCGGGATTCTGCTGTTTGCGCCGTCGGATCTTGCGGGGGCGTGCCTGATCGGCTTTGCGATCGGTGAGTCTCTTGGGGCGTCTGCGCTGCGGATCGCGGGCGGGATCTTTACGAAGATCGCGGACATCGGGTCGGATCTGATGAAGATCGTCTTCAAGATCAAGGAGGACGACGCGCGGAACCCGGGTGTCATCGCGGACTGCGTGGGGGATAACGCGGGCGATTCGGTCGGGCCTTCGGCGGACGGGTTCGAGACGTACGGGGTCACGGGCGTTGCCTTGATCACGTTCCTGATGCTCGCGATCAACGCGTCGACCGCGGGGCCGGACTATGAGAAGATCCAGATCCAGCTGCTTGTGTGGCTCTTTGCGATGCGGATCATCATGGTGGTGGCTTCCGCGCTCTCGTACTTCATCAACGAGGCGCTGGCCACGGCGAAGCACGCGAATGCGACGAGGATGAACTTCGAGAAGCCGCTGACGAATCTCGTGATCCTGACGTCGGTGATCTCGATTGTGCTGACGTTTGCGGCGTCGAAGCTGCTGATCCCGGAGGTTCACGGGAACGGGGAGATGTGGTGGATTCTGTCTCTGATCATCACGTGCGGCACCGCGGCGGGCGCGATCATTCCTGAGCTTGTCAAGGTGTTCACCTCGACGGAGAGCCGCCACGTGCGTGAGGTGGTGACATCCTCGGAGCAGGGCGGCGCGTCGCTGAACATTCTGTCGGGGTTTGTGGCCGGGAACTTCTCGGCGTTCTGGCTCGGGATCGTGATCGTGGGATTGATGGGGATCGCGGCGTCGATCAGCGGCATGGGGCTTGGCGAGTTCATGATGGCGCCGGCGGTCTTCGCGTTCGGGCTGGTGGCGTTCGGCTTCCTGGGGATGGGGCCGGTGACGATCGCGGTGGACTCGTATGGTCCGGTGACGGACAACGCGCAGTCGGTGTTTGAGCTTTCGACGATCGAGTCGATCCCGGGGATTGCGGACGAGATCCAGCGGGAGCACGGCTTCGAGCCGGACTTCGAGAAGTCGAAGCGGTTTCTCGAGGAGAACGACGGGGCGGGCAACACGTTCAAGGCGACGGCAAAGCCGGTGCTGATCGGCACGGCGGTTGTCGGCGCGACGACGATGACTTTCTCGATCATCGTCGCGTTGACGCATGGGCTGGAACCCGGCTCGTTGGCGAAGCTGTCGCTCCTGCATCCGCCGTTTCTGCTCGGGCTGATTACGGGTGGTGCGGTGATCTACTGGTTCACCGGCGCATCGACGCAGGCGGTCTCGACCGGGGCGTATCGCGCGGTGGAGTTCATCAAGCAGAACATCCGGCTGGACGGGGCGACAAAGGCGAGCGTGGAGGACAGCCGCAAGGTCGTTGAGATCTGCACGCAGTATGCGCAGAAGGGGATGATCAACATCTTCCTGGGTGTGTTCTTCGCGACTCTGGCGTTTGCGTTCTACGAGTCGTTCTTCTTCATCGGGTATCTCGTATCGATCGCGCTCTTCGGGTTGTACCAGGCGATTTTCATGGCGAACGCGGGCGGGGCGTGGGATAACGCGAAGAAGGTGGTCGAGACCGAGCTCAGAGCCAAGGGGACGCCTCTCCACGATGCCAGCGTGGTCGGCGACACCGTGGGCGATCCCTTCAAGGACACGTCGTCGGTCGCGATGAACCCGGTGATTAAGTTCACGACGCTCTTCGGCCTGCTGGCCGTTGAACTGGCCGTCAGCATGAAGGACCAGACCGATGGGCACCACTCGATGCTGACGGGGGTGCTCACGGGCGTGTTCTTCATTGTCTCTCTGACGTTCATCTGGCGGTCGTTCTATGCGATGCAGATCAGCTCGAGCGCCGAGATCAAGACACACGGGTAGGAGGTGTAGGTCCTGATTCTGCCCCCTCTTCCCTTCGTCCCTCTCCTACTCACCCCCCCACTCACTGCCCCCCCCACTCACCACTCACCACCCCACTCGTGTCCCACTCCTTACCCCTGGTGCCTTCACCACTGGGGGCTGGTCGGATCTTCCTTCCCGGGCTGGGATT
The DNA here is from genome assembly GCA_019454185.1 of Phycisphaeraceae bacterium. Classification (NCBI taxonomy): domain Bacteria; kingdom Pseudomonadati; phylum Planctomycetota; class Phycisphaerae; order Phycisphaerales; family Phycisphaeraceae; species Phycisphaeraceae bacterium. Next base: position 1,017,912 of record CP075368.1, on the reverse strand, counting down.
GGCTACCGCAACGGGGGTTTCGACCGGGAGACGGGATCCCCTTGACACGGACCGGTTCGAACTCTGGTACAGTGGCGTGTCCCCTCCTTGGGCGGCAGGCAACCTTCGGGCCCTGCCGCCCCTTTGCTTTGATGTGGGGTACGCCATCTGGGCGTGCCCGGAGAATCCGTGATCGGTATCGTCTCGAAGCGGTGGGTCCGGTTCGTTTGTTTTTGCCAGGTCATGCGGAGTCCACTCGTGCTTACCCGTCACACGTCGGCTCTCGATCCGCTGCCGCCCGATATGCTGACGCCTCGGCAGGGCATTTACATCTGGCTCGCGGCGATCTTTGTGACGTGTCTCGTCCTGGCGAACATCATCGGGGTGAAGGTCTTTCGCTTCGAGCTTCCCATCGGGCCGTGGGACATCCCCATCGAGCACACCATGGGCATGCTCCCCTTCCCGATCACCTTCCTTCTCACCGACCTGATCAACGAGTATTACGGCAAGAAGGGCGCACGCCGCGTGGTCTACATCGCGTTCGCAATGGCCGCGCTCGCCTTCATCCTCATCGCGATCTCACGGGCCGTGCCCATACGTGAGGGCATACCGGGGACGGCCACCCAGGCCGCCTTCGAGAACATCTTCGGGGCCGCCGCGCTCATGTACATCGCCTCGCTCATCGCCTTCCTCTGCGGCTCGCTGCTGGACATCGTCCTCTTCGGGTTCTTCAAACGCCTCACCGGCGGCAAGATGATCTGGCTCCGCGCCACCGGCAGCACAGTCATCTCCCAGCTCTTCGACTCCTTCGTCGTCACCTTCACGTTCTTTCTTTTCATCCCGCTCCTCCTCGGCATGGAAACCAAGGCCGTGGGCTGGATCTTCGGTACCGCCCTCACGGGTTACATCCTCAAGTTCGTCCTCGCGGTCCTCGTCACACCCTTCATCTACCTCGGACGCTGGATGATCCGCGAGTGGTTCGGGCTGAGACCGCTGCCGGCGACCGGCATGTGAGAACACTGAGGTTCGACGGAGCGAGTCGAGGCGTGCGACGAGTACCTCTCGCCGATGCCCCGACCAAATGGGTGGGCGAAGGAACATCATGCACCCAGCGACTTGCAGTGCTGGTGCGCACGAATCACCTTGAGAGCCGCCCACGCAGTCCAGCCGATGCTGGCGACGATCAGGACGGTGAATCCAAACCCCGCTTCATACTTAGAACGCCGAGCCGGCGGACCGATGTCCATCGAACCGAGTTCGATGAAGCACACAATCCGCAGATACACCAGCACGGCCATCCACCCCAGCAGCAGCCCGAACACGCAGAAGATCGCTGTCGTCCCTTGCCGCGAACTGAGCAACGCGACTGCGAAGCGATGGCTTCTCGCGGCCTTGGCATCGAGCGAACTCAACCCAGCCACGGTCTTCGCCTCGTATCCCAATGCGACGGAGATCAGAAAGGGAGTGTGAAGGAGCGCGAGTAAGAAATTGAGAGCAGGTCTCGATGACATGCCATCAAGCTCATGCGCGAAGCGCGCGGCCAGCTCGTACATCCTCGTCTCCCAGCACTCGGAGATCCATGCAGGGGGCGTCGGGTGCCTCCACACTCCTACCACCCGAGTCCGGCCTCGGCCGGACTCGGATACTCTACCACAGCCACGCGAAGATCGCGCCCGTGATAAGGCCGTATGCCACACCGTCGATGATGTTCATGAGGATCGCGCGCTTGGATGCGCCGAACCAGAGACCGTTCGGGATGTGGGAGAAGGCGTAGGCGAGGATGCCCGCGGTTCCGGTGATCTGGAAGATGCCGGCGAATGTGGGGCCTGGCCGGGACTCGATTCCCGCGACGCCGCCCAGTGATGCGCCGGACGCGTTGCCGATGGTCACCCATGCGAGGTAGCCGATGGTGACGCTGACGGCGAGGTTCACGCAGAAGGTGCCGATCATGCTCGGGCCCATCTTGGGAGGCGTCTTCCAGAGACTGATGAAGCCGAGTGGGCCTTCTTTCCAGCATCGCTGCACTTCGGGATCCTTCATGGCCTCTTTGCTGCATCCGCCACCGGGGAAGACGTAGTTTCCGGGGGGCAGTCCGAGTGCGCGGATCTTCTCGATCGTTTCCTTCTGGTCCGGGAGTTCTGCCATGTCCTTCTTGTGATGGGGCAGGGCCATCCAGAAAGCAGCACCGGCGATCCACGTCGCGACTGCGGAGACGATGATCGGCAGCCAGAGATTCGTGAGGAAGTCCATCGGTTGCCCCTTGTGAGAATGGCCTCAGTCGTCGAACGCCTGATCGAGGCGGAGCCCACGCTCTCGCAGCGCGACGATGACCGCCTCTTTCGCGAGGTCTTCTTCATACCCCTTGCGGGCGAGGACGCCCATGACTCGACGAGCCAGAACGTTCACATCGGCCGGATCGATCGCTCGACGCGAGAGTTCAGACCTTGCAACTTCAAGTGCTCGCGCGGCATCGCCGTGGTCGCTGCCGCAGGGGGGCGGGTCTTCGGAATCGGTGTGCGTGCCAATTCCACGTGATGCCATGCGATCGGCGAGGGCACGCGCACTGAGTCCTTTGGCCACGGCTCGGCGGCGTTCGTCTTCAACTACTTGGGTATCGCTGATCAGCCCGATTTCGGCCAATCGCTCGATGGCTTCGGTTGCGACCTGTGGATCCGTCCCTTTGGAGGTCAGCCATTGGAGCATCTCGGCACGGGATCGTGCCCGTGAAGCAAGGCGTCTCATCGCCATGGACTTCGCGGCGTTGACACGTTCCATCCGGGCGGCGAGCGTTGCGAGTTCGTCGGTCCAGGGGACGCCGGGGGCGAGGGCGAGTTCCATCGCCTGGGTCGCCAGCAGGGTTGCGACACGCCGGCGGCCCCCCACAAGCACCGAGACGCGTTTGGGAGTGCCCGTGAGTTCTCGCACCGAGACGATCACGCTGTTTGATGCGGAGCTTGAGCCGCTGCTGGTGGGGAAGAGAGCGTCTTCACCGTTCTGCTCGCGTTGTCGCTCGTCCTCATCCACGCGTTCTTTGTCCGGTGCATAGTCTGACCTGCTCACTCCAGCATATCGAGATACCCGGAGATCTCCGAGAGGGCGTGAGAGTCCCCCGCTTTCTTTGCCGCGGCCTTTCCGGCGTGAAGCGTCTCGATCGCTTCGGCGAGGAGTCCGGCATCTTCCAGGGCTTTGGCCTTGTGGTAGTAGGCGTAGCAATAGGCGGGATCGGCGGCGAGGCAGCGGTCGTAGTGCTCGACCGCATCGGATGTCCGGCCCGCCTTGGCGTATTCCTGGGCGAGCCCGTAGAGGGTGAAGGGGTCGTTCGGCTCAGCCGCCAGCACTTTGAGGAGTTGGTCGATGCTCGGCATGCCATAGGATACACGAACGTCGGCACAGTTCCTATACTCTACCGGAGATCGACCTATGGCCATCACGCTTGACGCACCGATCAGAGCTCTTCCAAGAACACACTCCAGAAGTGGAAAGAGTATGTACGCGATTGCCTTTGACATGGACATCGAGTCGCTCCGTCAGAACTATGGCGATCCCTACAACAACGCATACGGCGATATACGGAAGGTCTTGGAAAGGCACGGATTCACACGACAGCAAGGAAGCGTCTATTTCGGGGATGAGACTGTGAACGCGGTTACCTGCGTTCTCGCGGCTGTTGATCTCGCTCAGTCGCTGGCTTGGTTCGGCGCATCCGTCCGCGACATCCGCATGCTCCGAATCGAGGAACTCAACGATCTACGCCCAGCCGTTGATCAGGCGATGTGATTTCACCGACACGACATTCTCCCGTAACCGATACCTTTCTGGAATTCGATACTTCATGCACAACGTCAAGCGTCTCGCTGTTATTGGAGCAGGTCAGATGGGCGGAGGCATCGCCCAGGTCGCCGCCGTCAGCGGCATCGACGTCACCGTCTTCGATGCCTTCCCCGGGGCGACGGACAAGTGCCGGGCCGTTCATCAGAAATCTCTTTCGAAGCTGGTCGAGAAGCAGAAGATCACGCAGGACGTGATGGATGGTGCGCTGAAGCGGATCTCTTTCGTCACGGATCTGGATGGGCTGAGGGGTGCGGACTGGGTGGTCGAGGCGATCGTCGAGGACGCGGGCGTCAAGAAGGATCTTTTCAAGAAGCTGGCCGCGATTCTGCCGGACGACAACGTGGTGCTTGCGACGAACACGTCGAGCATCAGCATCACGGAGATCGCGACCGCGACGGGCGCGGCGGCGTCGCGTGTTGTGGGCATGCACTTCTTCAACCCCGTGCCGCTGATGGCGCTGGTTGAGGTGATTCCCGGGCTTGCGACTGCGCCTGCGGTTGTTGAGCGGACGATCGCGCTGGCTACGGCGATGGGGAAGACACCGCTGAGGGCCAATGATCGCGCGGGGTTTGTCAGCAATCGCGTGCTGATGCCGATGATCAATGAGGCGTTCTACGCGTGGATGGAGGGCGTCGCGGAGCCGGAGGCGATCGACGGCATCATGAAGCTCGGGTGCAACTTCCCGATGGGCCCGCTGCGGCTTGCCGACTTCATCGGGCTCGATACCTGCTTGCACATCATGAACGTCCTCGCCGACGGGCTGAACAACGATCGCTACCGCGCCTGCCCGCTCCTGAAGCAGCTCGTAACCGCGGGCCGCTTGGGCGATAAGTCGGGACGAGGCGTGTACGACTACATGAAGAAGTGAATCTGTTTTGACTCGGCGCGAGGCGGGTGATCACCCTAGAGCCGACGCTGGCGGCATGCCCACGCTTTGTGTTATGCTGCTTCGATGTCGCTGCTGCGAGTCTCGCTTCCACGTCTGCCTGTACGCCGCGTGTATCGGGCGTTTCCCGAGCTCGACGGCTACACGGATGAGCAGTGCGCGAGGTTTGTGAGGGCGGCGAGGGGGAGTGTCCGGCGCAGGGTCATTGCGGGTGCGATCATCGCGCTAGTCACGCTGATCGGTATCAGTGCTGGACTCGTCGGATTCTGGTATGTCCAGAGTACTTGGCTCGATCCCCACCGCTCGCTGAACATCGGCCACCAACTGGTCACCTGGTATGGCCTGCTGCTGAACATCGTCCTGGCCATCGCGGGCGTCACCCTCGGCCCCATACTCGGCTATCTTACACGGGACCTGTTTGTCATCCGTCGTGTCCGTTTCATTCTTCGCACACGCGGCACGTGCATCTCGTGCGGCTACACGCTCGTCGGCCTTTTCGTCGGTGAAGAACTTCAGGTCATCTGCCCCGAGTGCGGCACGACCACCCAGGTCGACCCGGCCCTCGGCGAGCTCGTGACCGATGAGGCCGGGCGCCCGAGCTTCAAGCCGGCTGAGTCTCGGCACAAGGCCCGTATCTTCTGGACACGCCGTCGCCGGCGCGTGCTCGGTTTCGGTTCTCTTGCTCTCGCGATCCTTGCACTGGTGCTTTCGGTTTCATATGAGCTCTTCATCCGTTGGCAAGCCGGCATCGCGCGGCGAGAGCAGCCGAGCGTTCTCGACCTGCAAGCTCTCGCGACAGCGTACCAGCCCGAGGGCACTCGTCCGAGCGATCCGAACGCCTTTGACGTGTTGATGAAGTTGTCTCTGCTGAGAACCGAGGCCGACCACGCGGTGTGGCTTGCTCGGGGTTCGCCTTCTTTCGGCATGTACCCGGATTATCAGATGATCTATGCGCCGGAGCGTGTCGGAGATCTTGGCGAACTGCACGCGGTACGTCTCAGAGAGATACAGGAAGGGGAAGCGGTCGCCCGGATGCTTCTCGAGAAGCAGAGGGAGCTTGGGGTCCCTGAGACACTTGCGATTCTGGCGTCGACGCGGCGGTACGTTCCTGGTTACGACATACCACCCGGGCAGCCGCTGTTCTTGATCCCGCTCAAACATCTTGGTGACAGTCGGCAGCTCGCCATGGCTTGTCTCTCTCGAATGCGTCTGGCGGCGGAGGATCGAGACCTGGCCGCGTTCTCCTCCGCGATGGAGGGCTCGCTCGCACTTGCCCGTGTCCTTCGGCTTGAGCCGAACCTGATCTCGCACCTCGTCTCGTACCACATCGAGATGGAGACACATGGGCAGATACGGCTTGCGCTCGCTTCGAGTCCCGATGCCGAGTGGCTCGACGCCATCTCAGACATTCTTGAGCGGCAGCGGTCGTCGGTGCCGCATGAGTTCTGGATCAGGAGCGAGGCGTTGACCTCGCACAATCTGATCTGCCACTTCTTCAATGAGCCGCACCATGCTCGCTTCGGGCGTTGGTCGCGATCGGTGCGTCAGCTCCGCATGTCGCTGTTTATCGGCGACACCATGAGACAACCATCACGGCTCGGCACTTACTACGAGAACCGGAAGATACTGAGGGAGCAGGAGGAACGCTTTCGCGAGGTCGCGAGTACGCCGCTCCGCGAGAGGGGTCCGCATGATTCGGCGTCCACATCACTTATCCCGGCCTGGTATTGCATCAACACGGATCCGACTGAGACGCTCGATCAATCTGCTGTGCTGCAAGCCGATCGTGACGGGCTCGACATCATGATCGCACTCGAACGCTTCCGTCTGGCTGAAGGTGAGTATCCGGATTCGCTTGAGCGCATCGTTCCGGCGTACATGGAAGCCCTTCCGCTCGATCCCTGGTCGGGGGTTCCGTATGTCTATCGACGACCCGGTGATTCAGATCACTGCGCACCCGCCGGGTATGTGCTTTACTCGATCGGCTCTGACCAAGTCGATAACGGGGGAAGGCCGCCTCCTGCACGTCGAGCCAAATCACAGAACATCGTGATGGGAGCGGCAAAGAAGCGGGACTGTGTCGGGCTCGACTGGATCATCAACTCTGCTGCCAGGAACCACTGACATGCGCGTCCCGATCAAGCATCTCCATCGGGCGTTTCCCGAGCTCGACGGCTACACGGATGAGCAGTGCGCGAGGTTTGTGAGGGCGGCGAGGGGGAGCACCCGGCGAGATCGATTGGTTCGATCCCTCGTCCTTTTCTTGATCATCGGGTTGATCAACGTTGCCTGCTTCGCCTTCGTGGTCATGCTTCTCGGTTTGTCGATCGGCAAGAACGGGGGTCGATTGCCGGGCTTCGGCCCTGGTCCGCGGCAGAGCATCGCCGAGGCCATTGCGATGGTGGCCTTGCTTGTTGTTCTTGTAGGCGTAGGCCCGATTCTGGGATACCTGGCCCGCGACTTCCTGATCATGGACCGGATCCGCTGGATCCTGCGTTCTCGGGGGTTGTGCGCCAAGTGCGGGTATTCCCTCGTCGGGCTCGGCGTGTCCGCAGAGAATCTCGTGACCTGTCCGGAGTGCGGGAGTGTCAACACGGTCGATCCGTCTCTCAGCGAGCTTCAGATCGATGATGCGGGCCATACGCGGTTTCGACCTGAGATCGCCTCAGGGGTGCGGCCTCCTCTGCTGATCAGGATGCCGGGTTGGTGCAAGAGTCTCGCCAGGTCACTGCTTCGGATCGCGGCGGGTGGTCTCGTGATCATGCTCGTCGCCTGCATCGTCTATGAGATATTCCTTCGGGTGCAAGCACGCGAGGCGACTCGCCACTTTCTGACACAGGAAGCGATTCAGAGACTTGTTCTTGAAGCCCAGCCAGCGGGCATGTCGGCGGACGAGCCGGATGCTCTTGAATCGGGGAGAGCACTCGCGGCTCTTGTGCGAGAGATCGGGGAGCGCGTCGGCGAGGAACCAGACTTCAAGCGTGATCGCGCACTCATGCCGGGGTACTGGTATGTCGGCATGAGCGACGAGCAGATTGCAGACTCCTCGTCTATCGACGATGTGGCTCTGCTTGAGCGCGATCTGGCGTTGAGGTGTATTGAAGAGCTGCATCGCACTGATTTCCGCGATGTAGCACGCCAGTTGTGCGATCGTCGACGGGTGGCTTACACGATCGAGGACACAGACGGCTCGGTCGCTGATCATCCGTGGCCCGCAGAGCCCCACTTTCTTTGGCACGTGGTGTATGTCTTTTCGGCTGACGCTCACCTAGCTCGCCAGTCTGGTGATACTGATCGGTTTGCAGCGGCCATCGAGGCCATGCTTGCGATCGCCCGCATCTACTCGTTGCACCCGGGGTTCTCGACCTGGTTCAGGCGGCCAGCCATCGATCTGATGGTGTTCGATCTGCTGATAGACGCTTTCAATGATCGCTTTGTTGACGGCTTGCTTGCCGTCGCGCTGCGGGATGCGATCGAGCGGCAGCAATCCGAGGTCAGATACGAATGGAACTATGAGATCTTGCTGAAGGTGACAGAGGACCAGACTGCCCGCCTTTTCGCGGATCCTTCTGCGGTCAGACTCGGTCCATTCTCATCGAGCATTCGTGATATCAAAGAGCGGTTCGCGCAGAGAGGCGGCGTAGCGAGCGGGCGTGTCGGGACCCTTGCCTCGAACCTCCGTGAGATCGAGGAGATCCGCGGCGCGACTGCGGCGGCGTTCGCTGCGGACCCAGTTCATGCCCCGGGGATCGCGTCTGCGGTTGCCCACCCGGCGCACCTGGTACCTGTTGTCAATCTCTATCGCATGGACCGACTGCTCCTTGATCGATTGCATCGAGACCTGTTGTTTGACGGCCTCAGGGTGATGCTCGCTCTTGAACTGTTCCGGGATGGCAATGGCACGTACCCGGACGCGCTCGACGAGCTCACACCGATGTACATTGAACGGCTTCCGCTCGATCCATTCGACGGCAGACCTTTGAAGTACCTCCGGATCGATCCCACACTGGATGGGGCAGGACGTGCATATCTGCTCTACAGCGTCGGAGCCGACGGGCAGGACGACTTCGGCAGCACGTACACAGATCCACGTTCTATCCAGACTCTGCTGTGGCTGCCAACTCGAGACGATGCGATTGGCATGGACGTTGTTGTCAATCAACGTCGGCAGAAGCGATAACGGCACATGTTCCTGATCACGACTATCACCCCTTCGCGCCGATGACGACGCGACGGGTCATGTCGGAGACCCAGACGCCGCCGGGGGGCTCGATGGTGAGGGCGAAAGCGGCGGCACCGAGTGTGGCGATCCGGGGCTCGATGCGGACGATGACCTCGCCGGTTGCGGGGTCAGGCTTTGCGTCGAAGAGGGCGCCGCTGATGCGCTGGCCCATGCCGCGGGAATCGACGATCCACAACTGGTACTGCTCGATGGTCGGATCGTTGGGCTTGAGGCCGGACAGGCGGAGGAAGCCGGTCTGCTCGGTTTCGGACCAGACGACATCGCCGGTGACGCCCGGCTGCTCAGGGTTGTCCCAATCGGCCATCTTGATGAGGACCGCATCGGTTGCGGATGCGAGGAGTTGCTGACGGACCTCGGCGGCCGAGCGGGTGGCGACGGGCGGGGTGACGTCGGGGGTGAGAGCCGGGGTGGCGGGACGGAGCCAGCCGATGGCGGCGAGGACGAGGGCAGCTGCGGCGGCAAGCCAGCCGGCCATTCTCAGCGAGTCGCTGCGAGCGGGGCTGCTTGGGGTGAACTTCAGAGGAGAGGATGACTGGCTGCTGCGTGCCATACCCGCGACGATGCGCTCGCCTTCGGACTGGATCGACCGCATGAGATGGGCGGGCATAGGTTCAGCGGGGGCGCCGAGTGAGTATGCGAGATCAGCGGCAGCGGCGGCACGTTCGAATGAGCCGTCGTTCAGATCGGGGAACTCGCTGAGCAGTGCGTCGAACTCGGCACGCTCGGCGTTCGAGAGGCCGCTCGTGGCTTCATCGCACAGGAGGTCGAGAAGGCGATCGCTTCCCGCGCTTCCTTGGGGATTGGTGGGGCTCATTCGCCACCTCCCGAGCCGTGCTCTGCGTTCTCTTTCGACACTCCGAGCAACTCCCGCAGGCGTATCAGGCCGCGACGGGCATGGGTCTTGACCGTTCCGAGCGGAAGACCCGTTGCCTCAGCAATTCTTTCGTGCGAAAGCCCGTGGTAGATTGAGAGTCGTAAAACTCTTTGCTGCTCGGGGCTGAGCCCATTGAGGGCTTTCTGGACCTTGATTATCTCATCGGAACGTTCAAATCGTTCATTCTGTTCGCGGGCTCCGTGGTGCTCTGGTTCCACGGCGAGGGTGGTGCGAGCGGCATCGCGTCCGGACTTTCGTGCCCGGTCGATGAGTCTGCGGCGGGCGATGGTGGCGATGAAGGTGACTTCGGCGCCGAGGGAGGCCTCATAGCGGGATGCGCTGCGCCAGACATCGAGAAAGATGTCTTGTGCTGCGTCGTCGGCTTCCTGCTCGTTGCGGGTGAATCGTCTGGCGAGTGAGTAGACCAGGCCGCCGTATGCCTCCATGACCTCGCGGACGGCACCCGAGTCGCCTCGTGCGACGCGTTCGAGCAGCGATCCATGCTGTGCGGCTGTGGTTGTCACGCGGGGAGAGTTTAGTCGCATCCTCTGCGGCATGACAAGAACGGCGGTACTCACAACAGTCGTTCCGCTGGAAACGTTCATGGGGGATAAACGGAACGAGGTCCCGGACGAATGATCGATCCGGGACCTCGTATCGATTCGGGGTGTATGCGATTACTTGGGCATGATGACGGTGTCGATCACGTGGATGACGCCGTTCGATGTCTCGATGTCGGTGGCGACGATGTTCGCATCGTTGATCATCGCCTTGCCACCCTCGACCTTGAACGTGACCTTGCCACCCTGAACCGTCGCGGCGTTCGGCGTCTTGACGACCTGGTCGGCGTAGACGCGGCCGGGGATCACGTGATAGGTGAGGATGGAGACCAGCTTCTCCTTGTTCTGCGGCAGAAGCAGAGAGGCGACGGTCTCCTTCGGCAGCTTGCCGAAGGCCTCATCAGTCGGGGCGAAGACGGTGAACGGTCCCGGGCCCTTGAGGGTGTCAACCAGCCCAGCGGCCTTGACTGCGGTGACGAGCGTCGCGAATGAACCGGCGTTGACAGCGGTGTCGACGATGTCCTTGTCGGCAGGGAGGATCACGGCGTCGATGACGTGGATCACACCGTTGGTGCAGGCGATATCGGTCTTCGTGACCGATGCGTTATCGATCATGACCTTGCCATCCTTGGTGCGGATGTCGATGCGCTGGCCGTTGACAGTTGTTGCGTTGCTCAGATTAACGACGTCCTTGGCCATCACGTTGCCGGGGACGACGTGGTAGGTCAGGATGGCGGTGAGGAGGGCCTTGTTCTCCGGCTTGAGGAGGTTCTCGACTGTGCCGGCGGGGAGCTTGGCGAAGGCCTCGTCGGTCGGTGCGAAGACCGTGAAGGGACCGGGGCCCTGGAGAGTCTCGACCAGTCCGGCGGCGGTCAGGGCTGCGGCGAGGGTCTTGAATGAGCCAGCACCCACCGCTGTGGTGACGATGTCGGCGGGTGCGAGTTCGGAAGCATGCGAAGCGGCGAGTGCTTGGGCACGCTGCACCGGGCAGGTGTATGCCTGGTCGCAGGACTTGGGGGGCTCCGCGGTGCCGGCGAATGCAGAGATGGCGAGGACTCCGATCGTCGTGATGCTCATGAGTGACTCCTTTGCGTGGTGCGTCCCGCGTGTGCACGAGGCACAACGTGGCTCAGCGTTGAGCCCTACGGGCTAAGACTTTGGGGAACGCCGCGAACGCCTCGCGGCATGCCCACGCAATCGCAGCCGCACTGGAAGCGGATTCACGGACGCTTGAAAGAGCGTCAAAGTCTGAGTGCGTTGGCGCCGATGATATGGGGCATTTCTATCCTGTTTCTTCCGGTCGGCTCCATCACATCGGACGTTCGCACCCCCACCCGACCGGGCGAACGGGGCCGCTCGCTGCCACACATATGGGTGGAACTGCGCACCTTGCCTTGACGAAGCGGGGGCATGCACGTGTCGATCTCTTGCGTCCCCGGCGAGTGTGTCGGGCACACAGGAGATGACGATGAAGTTGCTCAACTCACTTCGCGTGCGAACGAAGCTCGCCATTGGATTCGGAGCCGCGCTCGCCTTCATGGCGACGCTGAGCGGCGTCGCGCTCTATCAGGCGTCGAACGCGAAAGAGACCGCGCAGGCACTGTCTGAACTTGCGGTGGAAGTCAACGAGAGCGGAGAGCTGGGCATCGCGGTGAATCGTCTCCGCGCGAACGCGATTGCCTATCTGCTGGACTCGAGCCAGCGCCGGAAGGACCTCTACATGGAGCGTGAGCGGGAGGCGTTTGCTGCATTGGACCATTCGGCGGAGACGTTCGAGCATCCTGCTGCTCTCGAGAAGGTTCGCGATGTGAAGGATGGGGTGAGCGAGTATGCGAAGACGTTTGCACGCATCACGGCGCTTCGCGAGAGGATGCTCTCGCTTTACAGCCAGACGATGGATCCGATCGGCCTGCGTGCCGCGGCGGAGTTCTATGAGCCGGCGGTTGCGGCGTCCAAGGCGGGACACGGTGATGTAGCGGTTGGCGGGTTTGAGGGTGTGCTTGAGATGAATCGCACACGGGTGCGTGTTCAGCGGTACTTGATCTCAAAGAACCCCGAGGACTTTACGGGCGCGATCAATGCTGCGGAGAAGTGCATCGCGTTGCTGAAGGAGACGGCCGCGAAGTCGCCCGCGGAGTATGGCTCACGCTTCAAGGTCGGCGCAGAGCAGTTTGAGCAGTACTGGGCCGCGGCGCAGGAGGTGTATTCCCTGAGCGAGCAGATCGAGACGATCCGGCGTGAGACGCTTGATCCTCTCGCATCCCGGATGAGCGACACCTGCAACGCGTTGGCCACGATGGTGACGAAGCAGGCGGAGGAGGTCTCGGCGGCGTCGATCGGATCGCTGACTCGTTCGAGTCTGAAGACGATGATCATCGCGTTTGTGGCCATCGGCTTCGGCATTGCGTCGGCGATCGTCATCACCCGGAGCATCACGGTGCCGGTGCGGACCGTGATCGACCGGCTGAAGGACATCGCGCAGGGCGAGGGGGATCTCACCCGTCGCATTGACCTCGCACGCAGCGACGAGTTCGGGGAGTTGTCGAACTGGTTCAACCAGTTCGTCGAGCGGATCCACAATGTCATGAAGCGTGTCGCCGAGACCACGAACATTGTCAACTCGGCATCGGCGGAGATCGCGGCGGCCGCTGAGGAGACAGCGACCGGCCTGCAGCTTCAGAGCAAGCAGGCGCACCAGGTCTCGGCTGCGGTCGAGGAGCTGTCGGCAACGGTCGCGGACGTTGCGAAGAAGTCTGAGGGGGCTGCGTCTGCGGCGTCGGATGCGAAGCGGGATGCCCGCGAGGGCGGGACGGTGGTGTCGGACACCGTGACGGAGATGAAGCGGATTGCCGAGGAGGTCGGGACGTCTGCGTCGGCTGTGAACACGTTGGGGCAGAAGTCCGAGGAGATCGGCAGGATCATCGACGTCATCAATGACATTGCGGACCAGACGAACCTGCTCGCGCTCAATGCCGCGATCGAGGCGGCGAGGGCTGGCGAGCACGGGCGCGGCTTTGCCGTCGTCGCCGACGAGGTTCGGAAGCTCTCGGAGCGCACGACCCGGGCGACGGAGGAGGTCGCGTCGTCGATCCGCGATATCCAGGAGAATACCTCTTCTGCGGTGCAGCTCATTGAATCCGGCTCCAGCCGGGTGACAAAGGGCGTTGAGCTCGCGAACGCGGCGGGCAGCGCGCTGGGTCGGATCGTGGACGGCAGCGGCACTGTGGGCACCATGGTGACCTCGATCGCGGCGGCGGCCACTGAGCAGGCGGCGGCAGCGGAGCAGATCGCCCGCTCGGTTGAGCAGATCAATGCGGTCACCAATGAGGCGGCCCAGGGCGCTCAGCAATCGGCACAGGCCGCGAGCCAGTTGCGTCAGCAGGCGGAGCACCTCACGTCACTGATCGGCAGCTTCAAGCTCTGAGCCGCAGGACGCATCAGCCATCGCCGGAGGCGATAACGCACACGGGGCTCCCGATCAAGGACGATCGGGAGCCCCTGTCGTTTCATGCGGGAGGGCGCGGGATCTCACTCGTCCTTGACGCCCATTTCTACGTGCATTTTGTCGCGGAGGGCGGTGATCTCGCGCAGCTTCTTCGCGGCATCGTCGAGTTTGCCGTCGAGGATTGACTCCTCTGCTTCGAGCATGAGTTCCATGGCCGAGAGGAGAGAGCGGTGGTAGCGATCGGCGATCTTGGCGCGTTCGGCATCGTCCGCGCCTCTTGCCAGGGCATCATCGGGGGCGGGCTGACCCTTTGCGGCGACGCACCCCTGCTGCATGGCGTTGATCAGGCGGAGGTTCTCTTCGCGCTTGGCCGCGTCCTGCACCTGCCCGGCGAGTTGACGCAGCGAGCGGTTCATGATGTTCATGGCCTGCGACGTAGGGATCTGCATGCCTGCGCCACGCCCACCGGGGCCCCCCGGGCCACGCGCCCCTCGCTCGCCGGGCTGGGCCTGATTCTGCCCCTGATTCGCGGGACGCTCGGGCTGGAAGGCGAGCACGCTGGAACATGCGACGAGAACGACTGCACCCGCAACCGCCATGGCTGGAACTCGCTTTGACACGTTGGACTCCTCTTTGTGCGAAATGTGCGACAAGGGCAGAACCGGACACGATGCGAAACGCCCACACCCCCGGCGGCGAGGCCGCCATGCACACTCTAACGAGTCGACGCGACCAGTATTGCCTGAACCCCAGCCCCCCCTGACAAAGACTGGCTCGGGCAAACGGAATACGCTAGATTCAGTGGCAGCAGTGCTTTGAATCGATTACCCCCGCCGTTCACTGGGGACTTTCTCCGAGGAGCCGCACGAGATGTCCAGTTCCGAGACGCGACTTCATGCCAAGCCCCATGACTCCTCGAATACCCCCGCGATCGACCCCCATGCCGTAACAATCAGCGGGATCGTGGTGCAGCCGGCGTATGGCCCGGACTCGCCGCCTGAGTCGCTGAAGCACATCCCGCGGGATATCGCGGCTCCGGGTGAGTTCCCGTATACGCGAGGGCTGTTCCCGCAGGGGTACCGCACGCGGCTTTGGACCATGCGTCAGTTCGCGGGCTTCGGCTCGGCCGACGATACCAACCGGCGGTTCAAGTATCTGCTGGCCCAGGCGAAGACCTCGACGAAGGCCAATACGGGGCTCTCGACGGCGTTCGATCTGCCGACGCTGATGGGGCGTGACTCGGACGACCAGTTGTGCATCGGCGAGGTGGGGAAGTGCGGCGTTGCGATCGACACGATCGAGGACATGCACCGCCTGTACGCGGATATTCCGATCGATCAGGTGACGGTGAGCCAGACGATCAACGGACCGGCGGCGGTGATCTGGGCGATGTACCTCGCGCACGCGCTTCAGAGGGGAATCTCCTGGTCGACGCTGGGCGGGACGTTGCAGAACGACATTCTGAAAGAATTCCATTCTCAGAACGAGTTCATCTACCCACCGGAGCCGTCGGTGAAGCTGGTGGTGGACACGATTGAGTTCCAGTCGAGGCATGTGCCACGGTGGAACTCGGTCTCGATCTCGGGATACCACATCCGCGAGGCGGGGAGCACGGCGACGCAGGAGCTGGCGTTCACGCTGCGCGACGGCATGGAGTATGTCGAGGCGTGCATGGAGCGCGGGCTTGACATCGATGACTTTGCCCCGCGGCTGTCGTTCTTCTTCAACTCGCACAACGAGTTCTTTGAGGAGCTGTGCAAGTTGCGGGCGGCGCGGCGGATCTGGGCGCGGGTGATGAAGAATCGCTACGGCGCGAAGTCCGAGCGGTCATGGTTCATGAAGACGCACGTGCAGACGGCGGGGTGCTCGCTGACGGAGCAGCAGCCGCTCAACAACATCGTGCGGGTCGCGTACCAGGCGATGGCGGCGGTGCTGGGCGGTTGCCAGTCGCTGCACACGGACTCGATGGATGAGACGCTGGGATTGCCGACGGAGCAGGCCGTGACGGTCGCGCTGCGGACGCAGCAGATTCTGGCGCATGAGACGGGCGTGACGCGCGTGACGGATCCGCTGGGCGGGTCGTGGTTCATCGAGGCGCTGACGGACAAGATGGAGGCCGATGCGCTGGATTACATCCATGAGATCGACTCGATGGGGACGTACGCGGACTGGCATTCGAAGGGTGCCTCGGGCGCCGGCGCAACGCTGGAGCAGCACGCGGCGTATGCGGCTCGCAAGACTTTCGGGCGCGCGGCGATCGCGGGGATCAACAAGGGGTACTTCCGGCGTCAGATCGCGGAGGCGTCGTACCGCTTCAGCGAGGAGTGCGAGGCGGGGGACCGGATCATCGTCGGCGTCAACGAGTACGTGGATAAGGACGAGAAGCGGCCGATCGACATTCTGGTGATCCCGGACTCTGTCGAGACGGAGCAGGTTGAGCGGCTGAAGGCGTTCAAGAGCAAGCGGGATGCGGGGCATGTGCAGCAGGCGCTCGAGAACATCCGGCTCGCGTGCGTGGGCAAGCACCACACCCTGATCAACGACCTGCCGGGGATCGGGAAGGCGGGCGAGGTTTGCGGCGGGAACCTGCACGCGACGAACGTCATGCCCGCGTTGATCGATGGTGCGCTGGCGAACTGCACGCTGGGTGAGATGGTGCAGGCGATGGCGGATATGTACGGCAGGTACGGTGGTGGGCCGGAGTGGTAAACTGGCGATAGGACACGAATGGTCGCACACCTTTCCATCTCCGACGACCGTATCGCGGACCTCTGCCGCCGGTGGAGGATCGTCGAGTTCTCGCTCTTCGGTTCCGTGCTGACGGACGATTTCGGGCCCGAGAGCGACGTTGACGTGCTGGTGGCGTTCGAGGCGGGAGCGACGCCGACGCTTGAGAGGTGGCTCGACCTTATTGACGAGCTTCGCGCAGTGATCGGTCGGGAGGTCGATGTGGTTGAGCGCCGCCTCGTGACGAATCCGTATCGGCGTCACCACATCCTGACGCATCGCAAGGTGCTGTATGCGGCCTGAGGAACGGGACGCGGCGTTGCTCCTCGACATGGTCGAGCACGCGCGACGCGCGTGCCGGTATGTGGATGGCCGCACGCTCGAACAGTATCGCCGGGATGACATGTTGCGCGACGCGGTAAACCGCGTCGTCCAAGTGATCGGAGAAGCCGCGGCCAAGGTATCCAAGCAGTTCCGCGATGCCCATCCCGAAATCCCGTGGCGACCAATCATCGCCCAGCGGCACATCCTCGTGCACGAATACGGTCACATCGACGATGACAAGATCTGGCGAGTGGCGACGTTGTACGCGCCGCAGTTGATCGCACTCGTCGAGCCGCTCCTGCCGCCTCCGCCCGCCGATCCACTGCCGGAGTGAGGATACTTCCAATGCGTAACGGTCAAGTCGGCGCAGATTCTGATCTGGACCACGTGCGAGGTACGTTTGGCGCCAAGTGCGACCGCTATCGCGAGGCATTGAAGAGCTCGGACTCCAAGGCGGCGATGCAGTGGGACAAGCGCTTCACATCTTCGGAAGAAGAGCGCTGCGAAGGGGCCATCGGAGAGGCCGTGACATGGTGCTATCTCAGGGACCATGGAGTAGCGGCTACGCCGCTTGCTCCCTTGGGAACCACAAAGACACCTGACTTCAGGTGCGCGATTGGCAGCAACGACTTCTATGTCGATGCGGCCACCATTAGAAGCAGTATGTGCATACAGAAATCGAGCATCGTGTTTGAAAGTGATGAAAGCCACGATTCTGTGCATGAAGTAAACCAGTTACGCGTCGAGATTCAACGCATCGCCCGGTCGAAGTTCGCACAGCTTGCCGTTTGCGAAACGCGAACCGCGATCATGATCGCGATGCTTTGCGTCGAGGGACACGTATGGCTTTCCTCAGACGAGATCGAGGAAGCGCTGACTGGACCCGTTGACTGGATCCCGCGATTGGATGCACGTACCGGGCGTATTTCTGGCGAGCGCCTCCGCGCACGGCCCAATTGGACAACCTTCTTTAACAGCGATGGAAAATCGACGGGTCATGGTCTCTCAGCGGTGTTTGTCGGTTCCTTCGGCGCAAGAGCATCGCGCGTCTACGGGATGTCCAATCCGCACGCCACACACCCATGGGATCACAGCCTACTTCCCGCGCCGACGTGCTGCATCTGACGTGTTCCCGGCAACCCACGAATGGCAGAATCTGTGTGGCACAACAAGCCAATCCAAACCGATCCGTGGTTCTGACTCTGAATGGGGCGTGTGGCACCACGATGACCACATACCATGCAACCGAGATCGTCAGCTCTAGGACGCTCTCGGTGCTCGTGATCTGAGCAGCACGAAGTGCTGCACGCTCGTAGCCGGGGCGTGGAGCGAGGTCGCCGAAGGCGACTGTCGCGACAGCCCCGGTAAGGTTTGCCGCGAAGCGGCTTCCTTTGAACGCCTTGAAGTCGCCGGAGGCGACTGGAGATGGGTTCGTCTTGCACCCCTTCGGGGTGCAGGGATTAGGGGGTCCTACCCCGGGGGTCACGCTCGGCTTGGCCTCGCTGACCCCCGGCTATTGACTTCCAGCCCTTTGGGCTGAGGAGTTGCGCCCATCTTCTTCTCCAACTCCTGAGCAACCGCTGCCACGTCGTACTGCGCTCGCGCGGCACACCTCACCAGCACAACGCCCGCCGCCGCACACGCCTTCTCGACAAACTCGTCCCGCTCCTTGCGGCTCTGGCGACCATGCGAAGCATCATCGAGCTCGATCGCGGCTCTCACGTTGAACCCTGAGTCGACGACCACGAAATCGACCGACTTCCGATCGATCTTGTTGTGCGCTCGCTGACGCTCGCTCGCATCCCCTGCATTCGCCTCGATCAAACGCGATAACGGGATCTGTGCGAGCACTCGCCCTTTGCCGCCGCTGATCTGCGCGACGGCCTGCTCCAGTGCCGCAAAGAACCGCTGCTCGGCCGGAGTTAGGACAGACGCATCCCTGCGGCGATACGGCAACGGCCCGTCGGATGACCCGGGCTCCTCACTCGCATCCTTCGCGCGAATGCCCTTTTTGGCTTCGAGCAGTTTCACGAGAAGCGCCAAAGCACCGATCAGCAGTAACAGAGGCAGCAGGACCAGCAGCGTCTTCATAGAGCAGACTCCCTCGCAGCAACGTGCGGGACATGATAGTGCCCAACCCGTGGGACGCACCAGGCCCGTGTCGGCTACAAGAGAGCCGGTGCACCGACTTTCGGAGCACTCAAGCCCCCCCCCCACCACCACCACTTCATCGCTCGTATACGAAGTGGATCGAGGCGATCTCGCGTCGGAAGGTGATGCCGGTTTCGGGTCCGAAGTGAGCCAGCCCGTCGGCTCTGAGGGCGGGGGCGTGGGCTTGCAGGTAGTGCTGGTAATCCGCGCGTGTCGGAAACTCGTAGACGGACCTCACGGTGTGGGTTTCCTCGTCTCCAGGGGTGTCGGGTTCGATCACGAGGAGACGAGCCCGGGTGGCTCCTGAAGCGACGACCGCTTGGACATGGCCACCCGTGAGCCAGCCGAGGTATCGATTGAAAAGGGCTTTGTTCGGGATGGATGCGGTGACGGCGTACTCGACCTGTTGCATGGCGGGAGCGTATGCGAAGGGTCCGATATCGTGTGTTGCAATGACGTGCTCGGTGCGGCGTTATGCCTACCGGAAGTAACCATGAGGACCGCGTTGGTGCAGAGCCATGACGGCCGGACATCCGCGCCAGACCTGACCCAGACGCTCGCTCGTGCGGCGTCGGGAGAGGAGGGCGCGTGGCGAGATCTCGTCGCCCTGTACGGCCGGCGCGTCTTTGCATTGGCCCGGAGCCGGGTCGGCGGCGATGATGCCGCAGAGGAGATTGCTCAGTCCGTGTTTGCAACTGTCGCCATCAAGCTCCGCGAGGGTGGGTATACGGAGCAGGGCCGATTCGAGCCCTGGCTCTTCCGTATTGCGATGAACCGGATCCGGGATGCGGTTCGGTATGCGAAGCGTCGGAGCGGGACGGTGGCTCTGGATGGCTCGCCGGAGCCGAGTTTCGAGGCCAACGACGGGCCGAGCGGGCACGCGGAGCGCGTTGCGCTTCGGGGCGCGATCGAGCGGCTGTCGGATGCGGACCGCGAGATTATTGAGTTGCGACACCACGCGGGGATGGGGTTCAAGGAGATGGCGGAGCTGCTGGACGAGCCGGTCGGGACGCTACTGGCTCGGCACCACAGGGCTCTGCGGAAACTGAGGGAGATGCTCGGGCCGGTGATCGAGGATCAGGAAGAGAGCGAGGGCGAATCATGACAGCGCCTCACGATGACATGACGATGAACGAGATGCCCGAGGACCTGCACGAGATGCATGAGATGCTGGATGCGCTCGGCGACGGGATGCGGTCCGGTCCTGATGCGGGATTCGAGAGCCGCCTTGTGGCGGCTTCGCTCGCGGCGAGGCCGGGAGCGCAGGGACCGGGAGCGGAGGGACCTCGTCTCGTGCATGAAGCCCAGCCGCGGGGCGGGCGGGTGGAACGGCTTCATCGGCGCTGGCTCGCGCCGGCCTCGCTCGCGGCGGCGATGCTGGTCGTGGCATCGGTGTTGGCGGTTCGCATGAGCAGCAACCGGCTTGCGCCGGCGGACTCAGACATGAGACTGGCACTCGTCGCACACACCGATCTTGATGAGATCGCCGAGGCGTGGGACATTCTGGATGACCAGGAGATCTGGTCGGTGGTCTCATCGCTGCGCGGCGAGGCCTCGACACTCCAGAGTTCCATGCAGGGCGACTGGGTGTCGGAGACTTGGAACAGCGAAGACCCGATGTGAAAGGATGCCACATGCGTGCGCACGGACTCTCTTTGATTCTCTCCATCTCGCTCCTGGCGGCATCGGGTGCTGACGCGCAGCAGGGATCGCCCCGCGGCGTGCAGCCCGCATCTCAACCGCCCGTCGCGCCCGCTCGGGCGGCTTCAGACGTGAATGACCCCGCGCGGCTACGAGAATCGCTGGAGCGTCGTCGTGATGTTGCGGAATCGATGCGTGCGCGTCTGGACGAGGCGATCGCACGACTCGACAGGGGAGAAGCGATCGACCCCGGCCTCGTTGAAGGTCGAGCCCCGTTCGGCGGGCCGGACGATAACTGGGCGGATGGTCCCCGTGGTGCTCGTGTCGGGCGGCCTGAGGGGCGCGAGAACCCTGTCGGCCGGCCGGGCGAGGGCGGTGATGTCATCTCTAACGAGGAGATCAGGCGGCTGCGCGGCTTTATCGATGAGAACCTGCCGCTGCTGGCCGAGCGTCTGCGGGCTTCGGAGCGCATGGATCCACAAGCGGCGCAGCGGATGATCACGCGCATCGCGCCTCGTCTGCGTGAGGCGCTCGAGTCCCGCGCCCGCTCGCCTGAGGTGTTCCGGATTCGAGTCGTCGAGCTTGAGCAGGGTTTCCAGTTGCTGGAACTGGCGAGGCGAACTCGCCGCATCGTGGAGACTGAGGGCGCGGAGAGTCAGGAAGCGATGGCCGCGATGGCGAGCTTCCGCGAGCACGCGACAGCGCACTTTGATACGCAGATCCGGCTGCAGCGTGCGGAGGTTGCGGAATTAGAGTCGAGGTTGCTGGAGCTTCGCGCGGAGATCGACCGCCGAACAAGTCAGCGTGAGGCGGAGATCGACGCTCGGGTAGAGGATGTGTTGCGTTCTTCTCGCCCGGATCGCCCACAGGGCGCGAATCGACCTGACCGGACGCCGCCCGGCGAAGGTCAGCGCAGGCGTCCTGGTCCGGAGTGAAGTTCCGGGTAGATTCCGAGTGGGTCAGGAGACGGTTGAGCCGGGGGGCATGTCGGTAGCGGTCGTGAGGATGACGACACGACGCGAGCCATCGTCGGCTGCGTCCTTGGGCTTGTCGCTCGCGGCGAGGAGCATGCCGCGTGATTCCTCACCACGGATGACGCGGGGTGCGAGGTTCGCCACGATGATGATTGACTTTCCGACGAGGTCCGCGGCGGCGTAATGCCCTTTGATGCCGGCGCAGATCTGACGCGGCTGGCCTGAGCCATCGTCGAGCTGGAGTTTGAAGAGCCGGTCGGCCTTGGGGTGATCCTCGGCGTGCGTGATGCGTGCGACACGGAGGTCGAGACGCGCGAAGTCCTCGAACGCCACGAGCGGCTTCGCGTCGGACGACGGAGCGGGCGTGGGCGTGGTTGCGGCGGAAGGGGTGTCGGACATTGCCGTTGGCTCCTGGCTGGTCCCGGCGGCGGGGTTCGGGTTCGAGTGAGGGGAAGTCTAGACGGTGTAAAAAGGGGGAACAGCCGTTCCGTCTTGTGAGGTCAGTCACCAGGGGCGGACGTCGGGTCGGATGGCGAACTGGGGGCGACACGCTCATGAACCCATGCGCCATCGCGGTAGAGCACCAGCGAGGTGTCGATGCCGAAGGCGGATGGGACCAGGTCGGGATTCGGATCTCGAAGGGGTGCGCCGCCATCGATCTCTAACTGCGCGGACCAGACGGTCGCGTCGCCAGCGAGGAGCAAGGACTCGACACGCAGGTGCGCGATGATCTCGTCGGTTCGAAGACGGGGGCCGGGATCGCCACGGCAATGGCCGCACACGATGTCGCGGAACTCCTGGGTTCCGCGTGAGGAGACGAGGCGCCTGTTGCGGCAGTCCGGGCATGGCCATACAGCGGCGTCTCTGTGGAGTCTTGAGAGCCCACCCGCGGACTGGAGGAGCGAGTCGTACCTGCTGAGCGCCCGCAGGACTCGCGGGTCTGAGAGCAGTTGTCGGGCGGAGATCCCATCCCCGGCCCTGACTGAGCCGAGGGCCTGCGCGGCCATCAACGACGCCTCGGGATCTGACTCTGTCCACGAGGAGGGGTCCCAGTCGACACGCGCACGCCTCGGATCGATCGAGGCCGCGATCGCACGAAGCCATGCACGATCGCGTTCGCTGCTGACGACGGTTGTGAGCGCGAGGCACGCGGCGGCGGCGTTGCGATCGTCGCCAGCGGACCGCCATCGTGTATAGGCGATCAGAAAGAGGCGTCGCGCGACTTCTCTCTCGTGCTCTTCGACTGCGATGTCGGCGATCTCTTCGCCGAGCAGAAAGTATGTCTCGGGGTCGGTCGGCGTGAGCGTTGCGAGGCGTGTTTCGATATCGGGGATCGCCGATGCGATTGCGTGCACGCCGCGAGGTCCTGCGGGAGTCTGGTTGGGAACTGCCGGCTGTGCGAGCGAACCAGTAGCCATGAGGCAGCATGCGAGGGAGATGATCGCGGCTTGGATGATGCTGCGCTTCATGGGGATTCCTCCCGCCTGAGGCGAACCGCCCAGATGTGTGCCATAGCGGCTTCGCAGTCTCTGACCTGAGCACCAACATGGACGGCGACGGCGAGGCGGTTGCTGAGCGTTGAGACGATCTCCCAGATCTCGGACGCTCGCTCGGGGTGTTCGCTCGCGACGACAAGGCCCATGAGGCGAGCGATCTCTTGCAACTGGACGATATCACGCTGGATGATGCCGGATGCGATCTTTGATCTTGCGAGAGAGCCCGAGGTGATCTGCGTGAGCGTTTCGGGGTATGCACGCGGGCGTGTGAGATCCTCGGCTGCGGATCTCCACAGCGCTCTTTCCGCGGCCAGGAAGACGCCGAGCTCGGGCGTTGACGCGCGAGTTGGGGATGCCCCGGCGGCCACGACGGGTGCGGAGCGGACAGAGTGCGAGTTTGCCAGTGCGGCCTGGTACAGATCTGCATCGGCGTAATCGCCTCGCGATGCGAGCATCTCGAGGAGTCGGCGAACGAGGATGCGCCGGGCGTCGTATCTCCAGCTCCGGTCGTCGAGACGGAGAGTTGTGTCGCCTGTGAGCATGGTGATGAGTTCGGCGGTCGATGCGGTGCGCGGCGCGGTTGAGATCGCCTCGAGCAGGGCGTTGACCATGACGGGAGAAGCTGATGTACGCGAAACAACGGCCCTTGCGGCCTCTCGGACCTGAGCGGGCGTTCCACGCAAGGCATCGGCCATGACGACCTCGGCGTCCGCCGGGTGGATGTCGGACGAGGGAAATGAGCGGAGCAACGAGGTTCTGGCGTTGATATCTGATCCTGCGTTGATGTATGCGCGAGTCCACATCGGTGGTTCATCGCGACGGAGCGTGTTTGAGGCGCGGGTGGGCGGGCTCGTGGACGCGGGCAGCGACAGATGGGCATCGGCTCGATCGAGCGCCGCGGTCGCCAGGTCTGAGAGCCCCTGCCATCGGAGCCATGCCGCCTCGCTGACACGGGACCATGCTGCGGCGAGCCGGAGTGCGTCGTCGATGGATTGAGAGGCAGATTCGGCGGCGCTGATGCGTGTGATTGTTTCGACGACTCTTGCGTCGAGGGCGGCTCCGTCGGATGCGCCCGCGAGCCCGAATCGCATCGCGTAGTCGTCTCTGAGGCGTCGTCGATCGGCCTCGGTTGCCGCGGCGGCCAGCACCATGGTGGTGTCGATTCCCGGCGAGGAGGACTTCGATGCGATCGAACGGGTCAGAGTCGTGAGTGCATCTCTTGATGTGTCGAGACCATCGAAACGGGCGAGAAGCCAACGCTGGGCCTGCGGTTCCCTGTGCCAAGCGATCTTGGTTACCGCTTGGTCGATCAGAGCGGCGTTCCACGGCTTTGCATGTGCGGAAAGGGCGTCGCCGATCGCGAGAAGGAGGAGGTCCGTCCTGCGTGAGGGCATGGTTTTGGCGACAGCTTCGGCTGCGGCGAGCCACCCCTCCCACGCCTCGGCGGAGCCAGTTGCTGCGATAGTGTTGCTGCTTTGGATGAGATTGGAAATGACACCGGACTCGAACGCGCTTTCGGGTACGGCTCGCTCTCTGCCGCCGGCGTGCGCGATGCGATCATCGATCGCCGCGAGAACTCCCATTGGGAGGTCCCGTTCGACGCTGAGTCTTGCGAGCACGCCGGAATGCCATGCGGATTGGAGGACTCTCTCGCGATTCTGAGAGATCGCACCCGGGTTTATTATGCCGTCGAGGATTCGTTCGGCGTCCTCGACCGAGTCCGCCTGATAGACGGTGTCAACGATGCAGCGCAGGGCTACTGCGAGTTCGGCCGGCTCCAGATCAACCCATATCGAGCCGCCACCTCTCAAGAGTTTGATCAGATCATCTCTTGACTGTTCGCGATCCGGATCGAGACCGGAAGACGCGGCGGTGAGGCGTTGCAGCCATCGCTGCGCCTCGTTCGTCGCGGGGGCGGTGACTACCGGTGCAGAGGGTGAGGTGATCGGTCTGAGGGTGGGGAAGAGTTGCCCTTGTGTATCACGGGCGGGCGTTGAAGACACCTGATCGGCGTCTGGCACAGTCTGTGCTGTGGCCGTTCCGGCTTGAACAGGAGGTTTCGCGGGGAGTGAGAGTGCAATCACAGCGGCGATCACAACGGCCATCCCGGCAAGCGTGATCAGTACGGCGAGCTTGACCGCTGTGGGAACCCGGCGCGAACGGTGCGATGTCGCTTCATACGCCGGTAGCGAGACCCGCGAGGCGGACTGAGGATCGGGAAGCGACCTTGGGGCTGTTGCTGCTGTGGCAGATGGAACTGAGGTAGCGGTGTATCCACCCTCGAGGCGCGCGATGGCTGCCTGCACTTCGTCGGGGCCACACCCTTTGGAGAGTGCGAGCATCATCACACGTGCCTTGGCTCTGTCGTTCCATCCGCCACACGCGGCGATCGCCATGACCGCGTCCTGCTGGAGCATCATGACGAGCCGCTCGTTCTCGGGGATGACGGGGCTTGCCCGCGGTGCCGACCTCGGCGCGGCAGTGTGCGGCCCCCAGCGAAGAAGCATCGCCTGGCGTGTCGGCGGATCGAGCAGTTGTGCGGCCGCGGCGTGGAGTGCAAGCCGGACTTCATCGGCTTCCGGCGTGGTGCCTTCGGGGTGGTTGGCTGTCTGTTGGAGTCGGTCGCGGAGCGCGATGAGGATGGACATGTCATCGCGATCGTCGCTTGAAACATCGAGGATTGCAAAGGGACCGCCGCTCGATGCTCTCGCACCGAGAAACTTGGCAACGAGATCCGACTCGGCTCCACGTGTGGTGCTTCGGGTCATGGCGGCCCTCCCCCAGCACCTGAAGCTTCGTTCAACCGAGCGCGAAGGAGTTCAAAGCGTGTTCGCCAGGGTTCCGGCCCGAGATCGGGCCTGAGCGCGGCGTACTGCGCCATGACTCGCGCGGCCTCTTCCGGGTCATCGTCAGCGAGGAGGCGGAGAGAGTTGTATCGAGACTCGAACCAGTCGGTGGTGCCTTCGCGATATCCGGCGAGCATGGACCGCCACGCTTCGATGGCTACGGAGCGGAGTCCCGCATCCTCGGCGAGTTCGGCAAGACGCCTCAAGACCTGGCCGGTGGCGAGACCCGACTCGTAGATCCTGCGATCGATCGAGATCGAGGTGTCACGCATGGAGCGATCGCCGATTGCTCGCCAGATGTGTGCCGCGGCGGCGGAGACCGTGTCGCAGAGGCCGAATGTCGCGGGATCTGAGAGGCGTGTCGAGTCGGAGCCGATGCGTTCGATGAGTCGGAGGCCGATCGCAACGACTCGGCGCGATCTGGCCTCGTCGTTGGGCGTGTCTCTCCAGAGTTCGAGGGCGTGTCGGTACGCGAGACGGTCGCCCGCTTCGGCGAAGCGCCCGCCGGTTGATGCAAGGCGAGTTGACGCCTCAGCGAACGCATGATCGTCCTTCGCTGCGAGTGCGAGCTGGAGTCTGCGATAGAGCAGTTCAGCGGCGAGATCGTCGCTCTGGTCTTGGCTGCCCGCAAGCGACTCGATGTTTCGGATAGCCAGCGCGGCACGCTCGGTATCGGGATCTTGGGAAGAGAGAACGACATCGAGCACCTGTCGTTCACGCAGAATGAGCTCGGCTTGCAGGGTGCCTGCGGCATCAACGGAAGCGACGGCGATCGCCTCGGTGTCGAGCGTGAGGAGCTCGTCCGCGAGAGCGCGGAACTGGCGAGCGGCCCTGAGGCGATCCGCACCCGAGGCATTGCGCCAGATGCGATAGAGCAAGCGGGAGGCGTATCGCCGAGCGGATGGGTATAAGGGGCTGTTTGCCTGCACGGCCAGCAGGATGTCCGCAGCGTTTGCATCGGTGAGGAGGTTGTCCGAAGCTCGCCGGATGAGGAGTCTGGCGGCACGCTCGGTGGTGGGGAAGCGTTCGAGATAGAGTGTCGCGAGCCGGTCGCGTCTGGGCGCGAGCGATGGACGGTTTGAGTCCACACCCATGTCGAGCGATGCGATCGCAAGCCACATGGCTTCCTCTCGTCGCTGATCCGAGGTTGCGGATGCAGCGAGACGCTCGAGTGTGTCGGCGGACTCTTCGAACCGTCCGGCCAGGAAGAGCGCAACCCCGGCGAGCACCAACGAACGGTCGCGATCGCTCGGGAAGGCGTCCGCATCCGGAGCTGCGGCGGCCTGGCGCAGCAGCGTAGAGGCGTCGCGAAGAAGGATCAGGACCTGCTCGTCTGTCGCCGGCTCTTCTGCCGACTTTCCTGCCGCCTTGTGAGACTCCATCGCACGGTCGTACGACTTGATGGCTCGTACGTACTCAGCGACGAAGCCCTCGGTCCCCACCGGTGTTGAGCCGTACCGGTTGACAAGATCGACGATCTGCCCGAGTTCGCCGTGAGCGATGAGGTCCTTGAACGCGACCTGCGAGAGTGAGGCGAGCATCGCCTCTCGGCCAGCGGCACGTGAGCGATCCTGTGTGGCGTCGAGTGCGATCACAGCGAGAAGCCGGGCGTCTGCGGCTGCGAGAGCGGCTCCCGTGCGGAGGCGTTCGCGCGTGACGAGGCGTTCGATGTCGGCCCAACGTCTGGCGTTGGCGTAGACGACAAGTCTCCGCGTGAAGAGTTGGGAGAGGACATTCTCAGAAACCTCGGGCGCGGTCTGGATGAGATCGAACCACCGCTCTGCCTCGGCATCGTTGCCGAGCATCGAAGCAGCCATTGCGCACCCGATTGCTGATCGGGCGATATGCTCGTATCGGAGCATGGGCTTTGACGCCTTCTCGACTGCGGCGGGCTTTCCCGGCGAGCCCAGGAGCCAGCCGAAATCGGTAGCGGCACCCGTGGCGAGCATCGGTTGTCCTTCGACGAGAGCTCGGTAGTAGCGTGACCAGCCGGAGTAGTATCGCGCGAGTGAACGCTCGCGTCGTGATCGCTCGAGCCGGCGCCGGATCTCGCTTGTATCGGTGCCGGCAACGGCCCTCCGCTCGTGACGCTCGAGAGAGTCGATCACCGTCTGCACACGATTGGCGATGTCCTCGAAGGCGGACGCGACATCACGCAGGATGCGTTGTGCCTCGGCGCGTTCTTCTTCTGTCGCGAGTCTGAGCCGGTGCTTCTCAGCGATCTGCTCGGCGATCAGGTACCGCGACTTGGTGAGATTGAGCCGGAGCAGATAGGACTCTGAATCCGGGACGAGGCGGATGAGTTCGCGACCGAGCGTCTCGATCTCGGCACGCTGCTCGGTCGTGCCGGCGCTCGCGTGCATTCTTGCGTACACCTCGCCGAGCCGATCGGCGATGCGCTGGCGATCTTCACCCGTGGCTTGCATAAGTCGATCGCGCAGGTGGACGGCGAGCAGTGTGTCGAGACCGTTGTCGGTGAGGAATGACTCTGTCGCGTCGATCGGTGCGCGATCGGCGACACCCTGGGCCGAGGCAAGCCCGGCCAGCATCGCGAGCACACATGCCCACACCAAGGTGTGCTCACATTGAGACCGGAACATAGCTCACCTTCGTGAAACCGGCATCCTTCGCGGCCTGGAGCGCGCCCGCTGCGGCTTCGATCGGTACATCGCCCGCGACCCGAACGAACACGCCGGGATCCTTCGGGAGTTGCCTGAGCATGGCCTCAAGCTGCGCGGGCGTTCGCATCAGTCGATCGCCGAGTTTGTAGCCCGGCACGCCTTCGATCTGCTCGACATTCACGACTTGAACCTGCATGTTTGATGCGCCGGCTCCGGAGCGTCGCTCGGCCTGCAATGCCGAGGAGAGTTCGGACTCACGCGTCGACTGGGACGTGAGCATGAAATAGATGAGGAGCAGGAAGACCACGTCGATGAGACTGGTCCAGGGAAGCCGCGCCTCGCCTTCGGACGTAGATTTCGGGCGGAATCTCATGGAGTGCCCCCCGAGGTCGCGAGTTTCCATCGCTCGACGCCGACGTCCTTCAATCGTTCGGCGATGAGGTTGACATATGCCGCGGGGCAGGATCTATCCGCTCGGATGAGGACCTGGAACTGGCGATTCTCGCGGCGTGCGTTCTCGAGTTCGAGCGCGACGACCCTTGAGAGGCGATCGGGTCCGGCGATGACCGCGTCGAGGTACGCGGCACCATCGGCAGTGACGTCGATCACGAGCGAAGCCGGGGCGGCTTCTTCGACCTCTCCCTTGTGTCGGGGCAGGTCCATGCGCATCCTGGCCATCTGCGAGAATTGCGAGGTGAACATGAAGAAGATGATCAGCTGAAAGACGACATCGATCATCGGCGTCATGTCGAAGACCGAGCGTGAATCGCGTGTTTTGCCGGGACGGAAGTTCATGCCGTGCGGGGCTCCCTCGGTCCGGGGGCGGGTGCGGGGCGTGAAGGACCGGCGGTGCGCGGCGCGGGCTTTGATCCGTCTGCGTTACCGGATCGTTCGATGTGGGAGGCGAGTGATTCGACGATCAGGGCCGCGTCGCTGGAGAGGCGATCGATGCGTGTGCGAAGGAAACTGAACGCGGCGGTGCACGGGATCGCGACGATGAGGCCCATGACGGTTGTGATCAGCGCGACCGAGATCGACCCGGCGAGCTGCCCCGGGCGTGCCGTGCCCTCTGTGACCGAGATGGTCTCGAATGCTCCGACCATGCCGACGACTGTTCCGAGCAGCCCGAGCATCGGTGCGACTGCGGCGATGAGCCCGATGGCCTCGGTCCCTCTGTGCAGTCGTGCAACCTCGCGCTGCCCTGCCTCTTCGAGCGCGGTCCTGAGCTCGAGGAAGCCGAAGGATGAACGCGAGCAGCGTTCGAGACCGGACCCGACGACCCGAGTGATGAATGATCCGTTCTCCTCGGCACCGCAGTAGGTGATTGCATCGGCGACCCGACCGGATCGGAGCATCTGATCGAGCATGCTCGCGTGCGAGTCGGGGATCAACGCCTGCTTCCTCAGCACGAGAAACTGGGCGATGATCAGGCCCATGCCGACGAGCGAGAGGGCGATGATGAGGTACCCGATCACTCCGCCTCGCGCGACATAGTCAAGCAGTGATTGTGCCGCGACAGGCGCGGGATCACCGGTGCTTTGTGCGAGCGTGATGAGATTCATGTGGAATGGGACAGTCACGATGTTCATCCTCCTTCATCCGAATCCGGAATCGGGCTTTCTTCTCTTTGGGTCGCGCGGGGCCTCGGCACCGGGATGAGCCCCGGCTTCATCGAGGGGTGTCCCGGGTAGGCGATCTGGAGCTCTCGCCAGAGGACGGACGCAGACTCAGATTCGCCAATCGCTTCGCACGTGTGAGCCGCATCTGCAAGTGCTAAGCCCGCGAGGAAAGGCACGTCCGCCGAGTGGAGCGTGTGGACAGAGATCAACTCGACGATGCCGCGGCGGCGCGACTCGATATCCGACTCGCGGATCAATGATCGACCGAGCGCTGCGAGGCACCAGCTCTTGACCCAGTTGGGAGGATCGGTCTCGAGACGCTTGCGGATGGCATCACGGGCGATGGCGCGAGCGCGGGCGTCCGTGACCCGAGCAGCGACAACGTCGCGAACGAGTGAGACTGCGGGATCCGAGCCGATCATGGAAGGGATCGGCTGCTCCGATCCTTCGGTCTCGAATCTTGCGGCTGCGATGTAGAGATCCATCAGTGTTCGTGCAGGCCCCACACGAGACGCTGAATCTGCGGTCGAGGCGAATGCCCGCAAGGCGGGCGAGTCGCTCCAGATCGGGGGGATCGCGGCGATGAGCGTGACCTCGCGCGAACCGAGCGTCGAGGCCATGCCGATGGATGTTGCGTCGCCTCCCCCGCTGGCGAGCCAATCCAGCCACGGCTCGATGGCGGAGGTGTGGGCCTGGCGCGCGAGGCGACATCTCAAGAGTCCCTCGCTCACGATGGCTGCGGTTGGCCCGCGTTCGCCCCGGTAGTCGGCGATGAGCGATTCGAAGAGGGGCTCTGCGCCCAGAGCGTCACCACGATCGAGACGGGAACGGGCTCTCCAGAGTCGCTCGGCGTTCTCCGCGACTGCACTCCATGACTCGGCCATCGGACCGGTCACAGAGCGGACACGATCGAGTGAGATCTGCTCGGGGGTTCCGGGCTTCTCGGGCCAGGCAACAACGACCGCGTTCGCATCGATCCGCAGCACACGGCCATCGCGCGGCGTGAGTTCTCCTCGCATGGAGATGTCTCCTGCGAGCGACACGCCGACGACTGCGAGGGCCATGCACATGATCAAGGGCCGGAGACCTCCACGTGCGTGTATGTGCCGCCCGAGTCCTGGGCGATCTGTCGCATCTGTCGTTCGGCGCTTCGGTCGCCGAAGGTGATGCAGTGGATCGGGATCTGCATCTCCATGTTCATTTTCTGGAGTTCGGCGACGACGGCCTCATCGAACTGCCCGTCGGTCATGAAGAAGATGGCGTCCGGGCGGGGGCGGGTCGAGAACGCGATCAGGAAGGCGGGCATCGGTACGGTTGCTCCGCCCGGCTCGATACGTGAGAGGGCTGCCCGTATCCACTTTTTGTTTCGATCGATCGCCTCCGACCATGTCCGCCTGTTCTCTAGAAGCGCGGCATCTGACGAGAAGAGAACCACAAGGAACGATGCGCCCTCAAGAAGTTCCTCGATGGAGGCGATGAGTTCCTGACGCGTGCGATTCCACTTTCCGGCGACACCCATGGACCCTGAGACATCGACGATGTAGACAATCCGGGATCCCTCTGCTTCGACGCCGAAGAACGAAGTTCCGGAGCCGCTCACACCTGTCGCCAATCTCGATATGGCCCCGACATCACCCGCGCCTGCGCTGGAGCCGATTGAATCGAGATCGAGCGAGATCGACGACAGATCTGCCATGAGTGAGGTGTCGAGCAGATCGAGTGTGGGCTGGGCTGTGTCTGTGGTTGCCTCAGGAACCACCGGCGCCTGCTGGGGCAGTTCCTGGGCCTGGATCTTTGCGAACTCCTGATCGGTCATGACGGCGAACTCGACCTCGCTTGCCGGGAGCCCGCCGGGCCTTGAGTTCGAGTATGTAAAGACCATGATCAGGCCCGCGAGGAGCCACATGAACAGGTGTACGCCGATCGAGATTGCGATGCCGGCGAGCGTCGCTCTCCGCAGCCAGAGCCAAGCCGACGCGGAGCGATCGGCAGCGTCCGCGTCTTGGGGCTGGCCGATAGAAGTTGGGTCCGATCCATGAACCAAGCGTGTACCTCGGGTTGCCTGCTGTCCCCATTATCGTACAGAATCGGACGGGTCTCCGTCGCCCATTCGCATCCCGCTGCACAAGGTTCGGCGATCCGGGGTGCCGCTTGACGTTGGGGCGCGGGAACCGTTCAATCAGCCGAGGCGTTGGACGCTTACGAGTGCGGATGCCGCGGTCGTATTTACTGTCACGGATCGGCCGCAAGGCCGCGAACCATTGAGGAATGAGCCCTACATGAGCCCCACCACGGCACGGCGTCCTTACAAGCGTGTACTGCTCAAACTCAGCGGCGAGTCTTTCTGTGCTCCGGGCGGTTTCGGGATCGACCCAGCGGAGTTGGGCGTGATCGCGGGCGAGGTGAGGGACGCCTCGCGGCTGGGGGTTCAGCTCTCGGTTGTGGTCGGGGGCGGGAACATTATCCGTGGCGCGGAGCTCGCGGCCTCGGGGCATATCCACCAGGCCACTGCGGACTACATGGGGATGCTGGGTACGGTGATCAACGCGCTGGCTTTGAAGGAGAAGCTGGTATCGATGGACGTGGAGTGCCGCGTGCTTTCGGCTCTGGAGGTCCGCTCGGTGGCGGAGCCGTTTATCCGCGGTCGAGCGGTGCGTCACCTTGAGAAGGGGCGTGTGGTGATTCTCGCGGCGGGAACGGGTAATCCGTTTTTCACGACGGACACGTGTGCCGCACTCCGCGCGACCGAGTTGGAGTGCGAGGTTCTGCTGAAGGCGACGAAGGTTGACGGGGTGTATACCGCGGACCCGAAGCGTGATCCGAGTGCGACCCGGTACGAATCCGTCACTTTCGCTGAGGCGATCAGCAAGCGTCTGGGCGTGATGGACATGACCGCGCTCGCTATGTGCCAGGAGCGGCACATTCCGGTGCTTGTCTTTGACTTCAAGAAGTCCGGGAACATTTCTCGCGTGATCCAGGGGGAGTCTATCGGGACATTGGTCCACAACGGCTGAGCGGCGAGAGCGGCACTATCATGGATTTCCTTTCGTTCGCCACGCGACCGGGCGAGCGGCGTCTGCCGCCGGCCTCGACGCAAAGAGGGCTTCGCCATGACTGATCCGGACACCATTCTCCTTGAAGCCGAAGAGACGATGACCAAGGCGGTCGATTATCTGAAGCATGAGTTGAGGGGCATCCGCACCGGGCGCGCGACACCGGCGCTTGTCGAGTACCTGAAGGTGGACTATTACGGCTCGCCGACGGACCTGAAGGCATTGGCATCGATCACGACGCCCGAGCCGACGCAGATCCTGATCAAGCCGTTCGATGTCGGTGCGGTTTCGGACATCAAGCGAGCGATCGAGACCTCGGGCATCGGGATGAACCCGATCGTCGAGTCGAAGCAGATCAGGATCAGCGTGCCGCCGCTCTCGCGTGACCGACGCCAGCAACTCGTCACCCACTGCAAGAAAATGGGCGAGGAGCAGAAAGTTGCCCTGCGGAATGTCCGGCGCGATGCGAACAAGCACGCGGACGGACTGAAGGGAAGCGGGAAGATCTCTGAGGATGAGATCGAGACGCTGAAGACCGAGATTCAGGACCTGCTCAAGAAGTTTGAGGCCGAGGTAGACCGGCACGTTGAGGACAAGAGCAAGGAAGTCATGGAGCTCTGATCATTCCAGGTCGCGTGGGCTTCCCGATCACCTCACGATGACAGCTCTCGGCATCGAGAGGATCACCGGCTCTCGACGGAGTTGGGACAGCGAAGCCGCTGCGTCACGCACGGCGGGCCACGCCCTTGGTCCGATGATTGTCCTTGCCATCTCGAGCATGGGATTGATCGTGATGGCTCCGCCGACAGCGGCCGAGGGTGAGCGGACCAGCCCGCCGAAGGCGGACTCAATGAACTCGTCGAATCCCATAGGTCCGGGGTAATCGACGATCTCATACCGATCAATACCGAGCGATGCGGCCATATCCGAGATTGCTTCGCTGAGGGAGCCGATCTCATCGGCCATCGCGAGTTGCACGGCCCTTTCTGCCGTGAAGAGCCGCCCCTCGGCCGTCTTCGAGACATCGATGCCCTTTCGGCCAGCGGTCACCCTTGAGAGGAAGATGTCGTAGGTCTCCTTCATCTTGGACCGAACGAGATCGCGTGTCGCGTCGTCCCAGGGTTTGGAGGAACTGAAGACGTCTGAGCCAGGGCCTCTTCCTCGGGAGACCACGCGGACCTTGAGCGTGTCGTAGAGCTCACCCATTGAGAGTTTACCTCCGACCACGCCGATCGAGCCGACGATGCTTGATGGGTTCATGTAGATCCGGTCGCCGGCGACGGCGATGTAGTAACCTCCGGAAGCGGCCATGGAACCCACGCTGACCCAGACGGGCTTTTTCTCGGCAACCCTTTTGACGCCCTGCCAGATCACCTCGCTGGCGATTGCCGAGCCGCCGGGCGAGTCGATTCTGAGCACGACGCCCTTGACGAGTTTCTCATCTCGGGCTTTCTCGAGCGCGTTTCGGATCGTTCGGCTGCCGACGCTCTGCTCGCCGAAGAGCCCGCCGAACGAGGAGTCGCCGTCAACGATCGGCCCCGTGATATGCACGACGCCGATGGCCGGGCCTGTGGGCGTGTTGCTCGGCGTCTTGGAGAGCATCCCGAGAATCGCGAAGGGATTGCTCACGTCGATGCTGCTCTTGCCGGCTCCGATCTTGGCGTCGATCCACTGGACCTGCCCGCCGAGACGAGTAGCTAGGTGCTCGTCGATGGTTGCGAGATCGACGACTGAGTCGATGAGGCCCGAAGCGATCTGATCTTCGGGAAGCGAGAGCCAGATCGAGGACATCGCGGCGTCGAGCTGGGCGTCGGTCAGATTGCGGTTGGTGATGAGCGTGGAGCGCATCGCGCCGTACATGCCATCGAGCAGCTGGTCGATGTTCTGGTCCCACTGAGGGCTGGGCGCGTTGCGAGTCATCTGTTCGTTCGCACCCTTATAGTCTCCGACTTGGATGAGTTCTGGCTTGACACCGATCCATGAGAGCGAGTCCGCAAGGTACATCTCTTCCATGTACATGCCGGAAAGGGCGACGGGTCCGCCGGACTGGACGATCACTTCGTCGCCGAATGATGCGAGCACCAGTTCGACATTGCCGTATGCCTCGGCGAAGACGTGGACCTTCTTCCCGGCCTTGCTCAGGGCAGAGATCGCTTCGCCGATCTCCTGGGCCTGGGTGAAGCCGAGCTCGGCGTCCTTGAGCCGGATCACACAGGCGTTGATCCTGGGATCCTTGGCCATGGCACGGATCCCCTCGACGAGTTGTCGGGTTGTCGGCTCTCCGTCTCCACCCATCAGCCAGGCGAGCGGCGAGGGAGCATCGGCGGGCTTGCCCTTGATCTCGACCATCGCGACGCCGACCTTGTCTGCGGCGAGCGCGGCTCCTGCCAGAAGGAAGGTTGAGAGCGTGACGCTGATGAATCGTGCTGCGGACATCTCGGTATCTCCTCTGGCCGGATTGCGTCGGCCGACGTGACAGTGCTACTGGCATTCATGGGAAACGGTTCCACCCTGTGTCGGGTGCAACGCCAACTTTCAATAGGCGCGCTCAGTCATACCCCAGATCGTAGAGATCGTCCTCGTCGAGCCCCATCTCGTGACCGAGTTCGTGCAGAATCGTCACGCGGATCTCCTCTGCGACGGCTGCATTCGAATCGGGGCTCTCCCACCCCCCCGCCAGCGAGACGATGCCGATCCTGAAGAGATGGATCTGGCTGGGTAGCTCGCCGGATTGCTCGATGGACCGATCCGTGATGGAGTGACCGGTGTGGAGCCCACAGAGTGATTCAGGATCTTGTATGACTTCGGGATCCTCGATTCCTTCAAGAAGATCCGGGGTGGGCTTGTCGAGGACCACGATCGGCACCTCGTCAAGAGCGCGCCGAACCGAGGCGGGAAGGGCACGGATGACCTCTTCGACGAGACGATCGAACCTTTCACGCTCCGCGGGGCTCATCCGAACCCTCCGATTTCGGGGGGCCAATCAACTGATCGAGATCAAGCGGCTCTGACAGCACGGCACGACGGAGCCGCCATGTATCGACGAAGATGCTCACCAATCCGAGCGTGCAGAGCAGAGCCGAGAGGACGGACAGAGCGACGCCGATGCTGCGGAGGACGTCCATCCTGACTGGTCTGAGCCCTCCGGATGCGAGTTGGATGGCATCGCCAAGCACGCCGACGCCGAATGCCGCTGCGAGGGCGTACATCGTCTGACGATCCATGCGTCCTGTCCTCAGGACGAGCGAGCGCGAGACCAGAACTCTGGCGTTGGGTCGAAGGCCGATGGTGATCAGGACGCCGAGCAAGCCACAGAGCAATCGAACAGCGACCCGCTCGGAATCGACTCTCGATGAGAAGTAGTCGAAGCCAAGACCGTTTGCGGTGTTCGAGAAGAGATCCCAATGCAGCCAGGCGAGCGGCAGGAACGCGGCCGAGGCAGCGGCAGCCGCGAGGATCTGGCGTCTGGGGATCTTGGCATGAGGGCGTATGAGAACTGCCGCTCCGAGCCCTGACAGGAGGGTCGCGATGCATATGGCGAGTGGCCCCCAAGACGGGGTCAAGGTGATTGAGAACATGGAGTAGGCCATGCTGCCGAGATGCATCACCCACATGAGGAGAGACACGGCCATCGCTCCGGAGGCCCAGAGCATGAGGCCGGCGAAGGTCAGATGGGGCCTTGCAATAGGTTGCAGTTCCTTGGCGTATGGATCGACGACGGCGAGAATCGTGACGCCGATGGGCAGTCCGCACTCGGGGCAGTTTGAGGCGATTGATAAGCCGCGCAGTTCGTACCGGCAGCGAGCGCACGGGATGTGTCCTGAGAGTTGGTGGCCCACGCGCTCTCGTGGGGGCAGGGGCTCAACAACTCCGGGTACGGAAAATGGATGATCGCTCTCTGGCGATGACGGCATCAGGACTCCGGCCCCTCCGCGAGGCCTTGGTGAAACGTCAGCAACGTCCACAGCGTACACAAACAGGGGCGGCCCGACGAGCCCGCAGCCCGGAGGGGGGCGGACACTATACTCCGCGGCTCAACCCGTACCGAGGACCCGCTCTGCCATGCACGATGCCATCGAACGTTTGAGACGGAACATCGGGACGGTCTTTCTGGGGAATCCCGGGGCGATCGATGCCGCGATCTGCTGCCTCTTGGCACGCGGGCATCTGCTGATCGAGGACGTGCCGGGGGTCGGGAAGACGATTCTGGCGAGCGCGATCGCGAGATCGGTCGAGTGCTCATTCAGCCGCATTCAGTTGACACCCGACATGATGCCGACGGATGTGCTGGGCGTCTCGATATACGAGAAGGACTCGGGTCAGTTCGTGTTCAAGCCGGGAGCGATCTTTGCGAACATCGTTCTTGCCGACGAGATCAACCGGACGACGCCTCGGACGCAGACGGCGTTGCTGGAAGCGATGAACGAGGGGAGCGTCTCTGTCGATGGTCGAGCGCTCACGCTGGACCAGCCGTTCATGGTCATTGCCACGCAGAATCCGTATGAGTTCGAGGGAACCTATCTGCTGCCTGAGAACCAGTTGGACCGGTTCCTGATGCGGATCGACGTCGGATACCCCTCCCCGGCCGACGAGGCACGGGTCATCGAGCTGCGTCCGGCCTCGACGCCGCTGCACGACCTCAGGCCGATCATGCACAAAGAGGATGTCATCCGGCTTCAGCAGGCGGTCGATGCGGTGCGGCTTGACCGGACGCTGGTTGACTACATCGTCTCGCTCGCGAACGCGACACGACGCCACGAGGCGGCCCAGGTGGGGCTCTCGCCCCGCGGCTCGCTCGCGCTGGCTCAGGCGGCACGGGCGGCGGCGTTGATCGATGGACGCGACTATGTGATCCCGGAAGACATCACGTCGAACATCTTCCGCGTCTGCGCCCATCGCGTGATCCCGAGGGCGGCGGTCGCGGAGACCGAGGGTCATGCCTCTCGTCGCATACTTGAGGACTCGATCCGGGCTGTCGCTTCGCCGCTCTGATGAACCGCTGGGAGTCACTGCATGCCACGACTTGTCCGCTTCAGCCAGACCGGCCCAATCAAGATCGACCCATCTACGCTCCCGCTCGATGAGCAGGGGAAGCCGAAACCGATCTTCATCTGTGCGTGCGGGATCAGCGAGAAGTTCCCGTTCTGCGACGGATCGCACAAGGCATGTCGCCAGGAAGATCCGGCGACGCTGTATCAATACGACCCCGCGACGCGACAGCCCACCGAGATCGGACCCGACGCATCGTCAGCGTGATCGGCGGGGCTGGTTCGTGTCGGGGCAGATCAGATCGGCAACGATCTCGATCGGGTGGCGAGCTTCGGTCCCTGCCCCGTCGTGGACCTGATGGCGGCAGGAAGTTCCCGGCGCGGCGATACACGCGTCTGGCCCGGCATTGCGAACCTCGGGCAGGAGCGAGAGTTCTCCGATCTTCATGGAGAGGTCGTACCGCTCGGGCGCGTAGCCGAACGCGCCGGCCATGCCGCAGCACCCGCTGTCGAGCACACGGAGGCGTGGGCCGACGAGACGCATCAGGAGTCGCGATGAGGTCTCAACACCCCAGAGTGCTTTCTGGTGGCAGTGGCCGTGAAGGATGACGGGACCAAGGGCCGCGTCCTTGAGCGTCGGATCGGGCTCGCACCGCTTGGGGTGGCTCTCCCACTCACGCTCGACGAAGTCTTCAATGAGCATCGACTTGGCCGCGAGCTTCAGGCGTGACTCGATGGGCGTCTTGACCTTGAGTTTGAGCCAGTCGTCCTTCATCGCGGAGAGGCACGACGGCTCCAGAACGACGATGGCACGGACCGCGGTGTTGTCGACGAGCGGGCGGAGGCGTGTCATGGTGCGATCCACGGATGTGATCGCGTCTTCGAGCATGCCGAGAGAGATCATGGGGCGTGCGCAGCAGCCCACATCGGCGAGCACGACCTCGTATCCGAGGTGCGTGAGCACACGCCCCGCTGCGAGGCCGATACGCGGCTCGTTGAACATCGCGAAGCAGTCGCCGAAGAGCACAACGGCGGGGCGTTTGCCCGTCGGGCGCGGCGTGGCCCGCACGCCCGCACGCCTCAGGACGCGGTGAAGGGGCTCATCGAAGGCGGGGATCGAACGGCGCGGGTCGAAACCGAGCAGCCGATTGATCGCCCAGCGACCGGGGCGGCTGTTGTTGACGGTGTTCGTGAGCCAGGGGGTCATGGACGCGAGCCGCCCGAGCGCGCGAGCCCGTCCGAGGATCTGTGTCGCGAGCGGCACGCCGGATCGCTTGAAGCGCTGCGCGGTGTACTCGGCCTTGAGCCGGGCGATGTCGACGTTGCTGGGGCACTCGGTCTTGCACGCCTTGCAGGAGAGACAGAGGTCGAGGGTGCGGATTGTCTCCGGGTCGTCCCACGCCGCGCCGTGGGTGCCGGGGGCGTTGAGTTGGCCTGTGATCGCGAGTCGGAGCGCGTTGCCTCGTCCGCGGGTCGAGTGGCGTTCGTCGAGTGTGCCCATGTACGAGGGGCACATGGTGCCGCCGGATTTTTTGCGGCAGACGCCGGCACCGTTGCACATCTCGACGGCGTGGTCAAAGCCGTGCTGGTCGGTGTAATCGAAGTAGGTCTCGACGGCGGGGACGATCGCTGCGCCACCCTCCCAGCGGCGGCGATTGTCGGATTCTGGTTCGCTCGGCGCGGGCTCGATCCTGAGATTCGTGACGATCGAGCCGAGAGGGCGCGGCTCGACGATGTTGCCGGGGTTGAGAAGGCCCTGCGGGTCGAAGACGGCCTTGATGGCGCGGAACGCCTCCATCAGGCGGGGGCCGAAGAACTCTTCGAGCAGGGGGCCTCGCACGCGCCCATCGCCGTGCTCTCCGGACATGACGCCGCCGAGAGAGCGGGCAAGGTTGGCGACCTCGGATGCGATGGCCTGCATGGCGACCCTGTCTTCGGGATCGCGGAGGTTGATGAAGGGCCTCACGTGGAGCACGCCGACGGAGGCGTGTGCCCAGAACGCGGCGGTGGTGCCGTGAGATTCAACGATGCGTCGGAACTCGCGGACGAACTCCCCCAGGCGTTCGGGCGGGACGGCGTTGTCCTCGACAAACGTGACGGGCTTGCGGGCTCCGGGCACGCCGTGCAGCAGGGGTTCGCCGGCCTTGCGGAGTTTCCAGGCGCGCATCATGGCGTCGGGCTCGGTGTAGGTTCGGAGCGATTCCGCTCCGAATCGACGCTTCAAGACAGTGAAACGCTCCTCGATCTCGGCCTGCGCGCCGCGGGGCGTGCCGTCGCCATCCGCGAAGTATTCGACGTAGAGCACGGCGCGGAGTTTCCCGTCGAGCGGCTGGGGCATCAGCGCGACGTAGCGTGCGTACTCGGCGTTCGCGAGCGCGAGGTCGATCACCGTGTCGTCGAGGAGTTCGACCGCGCTCGGCCCGGTGGCGAGGATCGGCATGAGGGCCTCGATCGCGGCATCGACCGAATCGAACGCGATGGTCGCCAGCCCCTTTGCGATCGGGAGGGGGTGGAGTCTGAGCCGAGCGCCGAGCGTGAGGGCGAGGGTGCCCTCGCTGCCGCACAGGAGATGGGCGAGATTGAGGGCGAGCGGGTCGTTGTTGTTGCGCTCGAGCTGGTCGAGCATCATGTCGAGCGCGTAGCCGGCGTTGCGCCGGATCGTGCGCGGGAAGCGGGCGCGGATCTCTTCGGCGTGGGCGAGGACGATGGAGGCGACCCTGCGTGAGAGATCGGCGACGACGGGATCAGACCGACCGGCCCCCTCGTAGAGCGTGAGACGGTCGCCCGTGCCGAGGAGGACGCTCGCGCCGAGGAGATTCTCCGAGGTGCGACCGTACCTGACGGACCGCGCGCCCGCGGCGTTGTTGCCGATGCAGCCGCCGATGTTCGCGTGGCGACTCGTGGCGGGATCGGGCGCGAAGAAAAGTCGCTTCGGCGCGAGAAGGGTGTTGAGATCGTCGATAGCGATTCCCGGCTCGACATCGCAGGTGCGGGCGTGCTCGTCGATCACGAGCACGCGACGACAGTTGGGGGAGAGGTCGATGACGACCGCGTGATTGGTGCACTGGCCGGCGAGACTGGTGCCTCCGCCTCGGGGGAGGATCGGGAGCCGGTTCGCGAGGCAGAATCGCGCGGCAGCGAGTGCGTCATCCGTATCGGCCGGGATGACAATGCCGAGCGGCTCGACCTGGTAGAGCGAGGCGTCGGTCGCGTAGAGCATCCGATCGTGGAGCCCCAGGCGGACCTCTCCGCGGACCACGGCGGTCAATTCGCGGAGCGCGGCGTGGTCTTGCTTCGAGTCAGCGGAGCGGGATGTTTCGGGTGTTTGGATGACGGGCAGGTGCATGGGTGACCCCGGTGGCGAGACTCTATCGCCACCGGGCTCTCTGGATCCTCAGGAAGGGGGGGTGGGAAGGCCACGGGGACCAGAAACATCGGCTCGGAGAGGCGAGCGTACCCAGAGAAGAGGCACGCCGCACTGGAGAGCGATGCCACGCAAGACTGTGCCAGCATAAAGACACACCGCTCTGGAGAGCGGTGCCACCATGGAGCAGATTCAGTCGTAGAAGGGTGTGATGCGGATGCGGGGATCGGATCCGACGACTGTCTCGGCAGTGACGTTGTAGAAGGGGTTGACGTAGCTGTTGGTGCCGATGTAGGCGTTGGCCTCGATGCCCGCGCCTGATTCGCTGCTCTCGCGCTCGTTCTTGAAGATGTTGTCCTTGTAGGTCCGGGGGGGAGCGGTGGTGGAATCGACAAACTCGAACTGGTCGGGATCGGGCTTGTTCGCAAAGGCGACGGACCCGTCACAGACGCCGAGGTTGCCGTTCCACTGCTTGGATGCGCCGTGGATGCGGAGCGTGTTGGATCGGTTGCTTGCCGGATCATCGAAGAGGACCCATGCGCCGGGAGTCCCGTTGTAGCGAGGTCCGCGATTGGCGACGAGGACGCTGTCGCCGTCGGTGTCGAGGCGCCACTCGTCGGCCCGCTGGCCGAAGGGGGGTATGAGCCCGAAGGAGAGATTGGCGTTGGTGCCGCGCCGGCCGGTGCCGATGCCGGTCGCGCTGGCGTCGATCTCCTCGGTGTTTCCGGCGAAGCCGGGATCCCAGAGGGCGTCTGAGGGAGAGGCGGCCCTGTCGGACGAGCCGTATTGATAGTCCTCGGCGCGGGCGATGCGTGGGTTGGTCTCGGCGGCGGAGACGGCCTGCTCGACCTTGAGGAGGTTGTTGAAGATCAGCACGGAGATGATGTTGCCGGCGTTGTCCTTCTCGCGCGGGTGGGCCGCAGCCATGGTCGTGTCGCTGCGATCGAGGCGGCTGGGGAGGGGATAGGCGCCATCGTTGTTGCCGGACCAGACGTGAAGGGCCTGGACGATCGAGCGGACGGAGGTCGAGTCCTGCAACTGGCGGGCGGATTGACGCGATTTGCCGAGAGCGGGTATGAGGATGCCGATCAGCACCGCGATGATGGCGATGACGACGAGGAGTTCGATCAGAGTGAAGGCGGTTCGAACGCGCATTGCTGCTGCTCCATCTCTTAACAGGCCGCCAAACCGACGATCCATTGCAGAGTGTATTCGCACGGGACGTGCCGCGTGTTGCCTCGTTCCGGCGTCCGACGGGGCGAGCGATTTCTCGAAGCAAGCGTGGCCGGACGATTGCTCGCCCGGCCACGACGTGCGGCAATTAGGAAAGCATGAGAACGCCACCGGTCAACAGCCGATCCCATACCAATCGGCAAACAAC
The DNA here is from genome assembly GCA_019454185.1 of Phycisphaeraceae bacterium. NCBI lineage: Bacteria > Pseudomonadati > Planctomycetota > Phycisphaerae > Phycisphaerales > Phycisphaeraceae > Phycisphaeraceae bacterium. The sequence continues at coordinate 974,909 of CP075368.1, read as the reverse complement.
AAGAAATCGAGTATGTCGATCTCTCCATCCTCGTTCATGTCAGCCAACTCATCCTCGCTACCGTATGCGTCAAGAAAGTCCAATAGATCAAGAATATCCAGAACACCATCATCATTGAAGTCGCCCAAGCAGTACATGCTTAAGAATGCATCAACATCATCTTCATCAATCAACCCATTGCCATCGATATCCGCCAATGGGTGATACTCACCATTCTCGTCATCTTCAATATCGACACCGAGCAGAGAGACGAGTAAGTCGTAATCGACGGGGCGCACATCGCCACTATCATTGATGTCGCCCGGGGCTATGCAATTTAGCGACATCCTTAATCTAGTATCTAGCATAGAAGGTATGTACCGAATCTCTTGCGTAACTTCAACACTACTCGGCTCGCCGTCAATGCTTACTACATACGATGACGAAGAAGCTTCCGTAACAACCTGCGACGATCCACCGCAGTCACCACCGTAAGACGCAATCGATGTCTGTGGATGCGCAAACCACCCTTGCCGCGAGAGAACTGTGCCGTCAGTGGTTACAACTGCCTGACCTTGTTTAATAGAGTTTGTTATATACACGGAAGTACCAGACTCCATAGATCTGACCGTTGACTTCCAGTACACTCTCAGTGTGCCAGTGCCGACGTCACTGACTAGGCAGTCATCATGAAACGAATTATCCCCTTTAACAAGATCAGTACTTACCAAGTCAATTGCAACTGTGATGAGGTCATCGTATGGAACGTTGCTAGCAGTCCGCTCAATCGCCACCCTTGATACACGCTTAAAATGCGATGACGCCGTACTACCAAATCTACTTGGCCCACTGCTGACTTGATAGCCTGCAAGGAATGCGTTTGCCTGCATGTACGATGACATAGGTGTTTGAGAGAAATCAAGCACCTCGTTAGAGTCATACGAAGCTACGGGTTCATAGAATCCTCCAGTTCCAATCTGAATCATGTTATCGTCGGCATATGAACTCGCAGGCGAATCTAGGAGGACACTCCAAGGAACGCGCAGACGTATAAAACCATCGATATCACTTGTACATGCTCCATCCACAACAGCCTTCACGCAGCCAACGTACCAGCCCTGAGAATCGTACTGAATTCCCCTTGCAACAGCTATGCCGCCCGAACCTATTCCAGACCGTACTTCGACTATTGAATCTAAACCACCAGCTGCTCTTCTTATAACACCTGTACAACCGCAGTCTCCAGGTGGTATTGCGCACTGTGCTGCGGCTGAATGGGTCACCGCACAGCTCGCCCATGCAATACAAAATATCCTAGAAATCGACGTTCTCATGCAAGTTCCTCCTATTTTGTGAATCTACAATCAGCAACATGATACGCGAAATGAAATTGCGCCGTGTAGTTTCCAACACGGCGCACTACATTAACAGGTGAACGACAGACGAGCGATCTGTGCTTATCAGTTGGTGTCAATCGAAGAACGGATCAACAAGCCTGCGATTGACGCCTGTGACCTCTGCGCCGCGGTAACCACGGAGGTAGACGTTCGAGTTATCGATGCCGGACGTCACCATATCTCTCGCACTGGAGGAGCTAACTGTCCGGTCGCTGTCCTTCTCGTTCATGAAGAGGTTGTCGTTCTGGGTACGAGAGGCGACGGGAAGGCCGGAGAAGATGAAGGTGACGGAGTCCGGATCGGGACGGGTCTCGAAGTTCACGTGGTTGTCGTTGAAGCCGATGTTGCCGGACCACTTGGTGCGGCTGCCGTGGATCAGGAGGGTGTTGGAGTTGGTGCCGAGGGGGGTCTTGTAGGTGTTATCGGGAGACGACTTGCTGGTATCTTCGAGCTTCCAGCCGACGGTGGTGTCCAAGGTGAAGGACGGGCCACGGTTGCCGAGGGAGGCCTCGGTCGCGACGAAGGTGTTGCCCCACTTGCTCTTGCGGCGGCCGAAGGGAGGGGTGTGGGCGTAGGAGAAGCCACCCGGATCGGTGACGTTCTCACCCGGCCCGATCGCGGTATCGCCGGGATACGCGCGGAAGGCCGGGTCCCAGAGGGCGAGGGACTTGTCGGAGGCCTTGGCGGCTTCCGGCGAGTCGAACTTGTACTTGTCGTAGACCTTGATGTCGCCGTTCACTTCGGCGGGGCTGATGAGCAGTTCGGGGGCGATGAAGGAGTTGAAGACCAGCACCGAGAAGAGGTGGCGGGTGATGTTCTTCTGCTCATCCTTGCCCGCGCCCGGGTCGGCCACGGTGTTGTGGGCCTTGTCGAGGCGGCTGGGGTATGGGTACTCGTCCTGATTGTTCTGGGCCCAGATCACCATGCCCTGCATGATGCCACGCACCTGCGTGGAGTCCTTCAACTGGTTGGCCGCCTGACGGGCCTTTCCGAGGGCCGGCAGGAGGATGCCGATGAGCAGCGCGATAATCGCGATGACCACCAGCAATTCGATGAGGGTAAATGCACGACGCTTCATGTTGGCTTCACTCCGTATATACGAATGAACCAGGGCAGACGCCGGGAACGCCCCGGACGCGAATTGAACCGAATCGCCCGAACGGTATGGGGAGGCCTCAGGAGGGAGGGCACCACCATGTCGGGCAGCCAAACTCAAGTGTAAAGCAGACTCAAACTACGCGATGCTCAACGATCCATGAGCGAGATCCGCGAGCGTGGTTGGCACGCTACACCGAGCCAGTGGATGCTCGTGCGGGGGCTCGATCGAAGCGGGAAGCAGCACGCGACAATTGTCGGCGATGCGTGGACCTTCGCGGGTCGATCATCGGGATGTCGGCTGCGTGTTGGCCCGTGCGATTATCACGGGGGCGGTCAAACGACCGCGAATGAGGGCATGAATGGTTCATGCACAGGACCAGTCGCCAGCCAGCCGCCGGGATTGCGCATCCTGACGGCCCATATAACCTACAACGTTCCTTTCGCGTGTCAAGGGGGGGAGGTTCCGTCTGCACGATTTTGGGTGAAGAATCGGGAGTTCCCCCCCCCCCCCCCCCCCCACGCCCCCGCATCACCCCCATCGCCCGCCCCTTGCGCCTACTCCCCCGTCCACTCCCCCACTATCCTCCCCTCGGGCCTCCCCTCGGGCCTCCCCTCGGGCCTCCCCTCGGGCCTCCCCTCGGGCCTCCCCTCGGGCATCATGCCGCGCGACGTTGGGGGCTGGTGCGTGTATGCAGGGGGTGGGTGCCGCGTAGGGTGGAGGACGGGGGCGATTCCGGGTTTCGTCATGCGAGCGCCTTTGTGGAGTATGAGCGATGAGCCAACCTATCTCGGAGAACGTCGGGACCCACACCGGATCGCCTGAGAAGCGTCTTGCCGAACTCGGGATCGTGCTTCCTCCGGCCCCGAAGCCGGTGGCGGCGTATGTCCCGGCGGTGCGGAGCGGTTCGCTGCTGTTTGTTGCGGGTCAGATCCCGATGCGAGAGGGGCGGCTGTTGCACCAGGGTCGCGTGGGTGTTGAGGTCTCGATCGAGGATGGGATCGCCTCTGCTCGGCAGTGTGCGATCAACGGGCTGGCGGTGATCCGAGAAGCGCTGGGCTCGCTCGACAGTGTTGGGAGGGTTGTGCGGCTGGGGGTGTTTGTCGCGTGCGATGCCGGGTTTCATGACCAGCCCAGGATCGCGAATGGCGCGAGCCAGTTGATGCTCGATGTGTTCGGGGAGGCGGGGCGTCACGCGCGTGCGGCGGTTGGGACGAATGATCTGCCGCTGGGTGCGCCGGTTGAGATCGAGTTCACGATCGAGGCGAGGGGGTGAGACGGCGGCGCGGGGGGCTGAGAGGTCAGCGCGGCTCGTATCGCATCTGGAGGTTCGTGTCGCCCCAGACGCGGAGGCGGACCTTGGCGGGCTCCGTGGGATCGAGATTGGCGATGACGGCGGTTTCGGTCGGCTGGAAGCGGTGGGATGCGCTATCGCCGGGGGAGAGGCGGGCGACGACGATCGTGCCGGGGCCGCGCGAGGCGGAGATGAGCACCTCGGTGTCGCCGGTGTTCTCGATGTCGCTGAAGAAGGATGAGGGCTGGCCGCCTCCGAGGAGGAAACGCTGCGCTCCGGGAACGGTGAGGGCCGAGATGAGATCGGCACGCCGGATGGGCGGGATGCCTCCGACGATGCGGGTTCCCTTGCGCCGGGGCGTTTCGGTCGCTTGCGGTGCGTCGGTGCCTGGATCGACCTCGGGGGCGGACGTCGGCTCGCTCGATGCGGACTGGGACTCGTTCGGCGCGGGGATGTCTCGCGACTGGCAAGAGGGAAGAACGAAGGCCATGAGCAGCACGAGGAGCATCAGGGGTGGAACGGGGCGACGCGGTGCGAGACCTCCGGCATGCCCGACCAGAACTGACATGGGGATGCTCCCTGGGAATTTGTATTGAGGCGATGGTGCTGAGACGTTCGCGGGGATGATCGTTCACGATTGGGCGCGTGCGGCGACGAGCGGCTGTGAGCCGATGTCGCGTCGATAGTGCATTCCATCGAAGCGGATTCTGGAGCACCCCTCGTACGCGCGTCGGCGTGCGTCTTCCAGCGACGCGCCGAGGGCGGTGACGGCGAGCACGCGGCCGCCGGTTGTGATGAGTGTGCCGTCGGGTTCTCTCTTGGTTGCGGCGTGGAGAACGGTGACGCCGTCGATGCTTGAGGCGTCCTCGATGCCTGAGATCGCGGCACCGACGCGGGGCTTGGCTGGGTAACCGGGGCTTGCGATGACGACCGAACAGGCGTGGAGGTCGGTCCAGCGGACATCGGCATCGGCGAGCCGGCCCTCGCACGTGGCGAGCATGATCTCGAGCAGGTCGCTTTCGAGGCGTGCCATGAGCGGCTGGCACTCGGGATCGCCGAAGCGGCAGTTGAATTCGAGCACTTTGGGGCCGGCGTGGGTGAGCATGAGTCCGGCGTAGAGGACGCCCTTGTACTCGATTCCTTCGCGGCGCATCACGTCGAGGATCGGCACAAGGACATCGCGCTCGACGCGGGACATCATGGCATCGTCGAGCGCGTCCGAGGGGCAGTATGCGCCCATGCCGCCGGTGTTCGGGCCGTCGTCTTCGTCCAGCAGGCGTTTATGGTCCTGGCACGGCGGGAGGACGAGGATCGATCGTCCGTCGGTGATGGCGAGCACGCTGACCTCTCGGCCCTTGAGTTTCTCTTCGACGAGCACCGCTGCGCCCGCATCGCCGAAGATGCGTCGGCGCATGATCTGATCGATCGCCTCTGCGGCCTCGGCGAGTGTGCGGGGAACGACCACGCCCTTGCCGGCGGCAAGGCCGCACGCCTTGATGACGGGGAGAGAGGGGAGATCGAGGGAGTAGAGTCTGGCGATGGAGACGGCGAGTTCCTTCAGATTCTGCTCGCTGGGCAGAGGATTCGACGCGCGTCCGTGTCCTTTGGAAGATGAGAGGATGTCCTTGAGGAGCGTCATGTCTGCGGCGGCGTAGGTCGTGCGTGCGAGCGCGGCATCGCCGATTCGGCGGAGTGCGTCGATCGAGCGTCGAAGCATCGGGGCACGCTCGACGCGAGTCTGAAGGTCTCGCAACTGCAGGAATCGATCGTCTGCGAGGCAGGAGGCCTCGATCGCGGCGATGGCTGCGTCGGCATCCGTGAAGGCGCGGGCTTCGGCGGTGGGAACTGCGGCGGCACGCATCAGCTCCTTCGCGTAGGCCTTGTCGGCTTCGAGCCGAGCCCCCGCAGCCGAGGGGCCGAAGACGTGACGGGTCGGTGAGGCGAGCCGATCCGCGAAGCCGTCGGCAAGTGGCTGTTCCGGGCCGATGACGACGAGGCCGATGTTGTGCTTGTCGCAGTACTGGTTGAGGCGGTAGATCTCACGGATGCTGACGGGGACATCGACGGGCGTGCCGATCGCGAGCAGGCCGGCGTTCGCATCCGGCTGGACGTGGAGCGTGCCGAGACGAGGAGATTGGCGGAGCTTGAGGGCGAGCGCGTGCTCGCGGCCACCTGTACCGAGCAGGAGCACATTGACCGTTGACGAGCCGCCGAACCTGGGAGATTGACTGGAATCTTCTGGAGACGTCCGCATGAGCGATCGTATGCGGGAGCGGCCTGAACGGGCGTGTCATCAGCGGGACTGGTTTTGCCCGAGCGCGACTGCTCCGACGTAGCCGGACGGAGCTGGAAGGTCGTGGAGTTCGATGGCGAGTGGCAGCGGTGCGGCGTGCGTGATGAGCGTCGGACCGATGACGCTGACGGTCGGCGGGTCGGTCGCGAAACCGGTGCCGATCGCTTTGAGCGCGGCCTCTTTGCGCGACCAGAGTCGGAAGAACCCGAGCGTGTCGCCATCTTGCCACTTGCGGAGTTCGTCTGGCGACATAAAGACCGCGGCCGCGGCGGGGGATGCCTGATCGGGATCGAGGCGAGCGAGATCGACGCCGAGCGGAAGGTCACGGCACCAGGCGATGAGAGCGAGTTGCCCCGCGCTGGAGGTCGAGATCACGAGAGAACTGATCTGATCAGGCCCCATGACCCGGGGACGGCCTAGTCGATCTGAGTCGATGCGGATATCAGCGGGGTTCAGGTCGTGCTCGCGCGCGATGAGGACTCGCCGCAGCCATCGCCGGCGGATGAACGACTCGCGTGCATCCGGGCTTCGGAACGCCGTCGCACGGAGGCGTTCTGCTTCGTCGATATCCGGCAGGAGGGACTGGGGTTCGGGCAGGAGGCGCATGTCGCCCAGGAAGATGCGCAGGCCGGTCGGTCCGCAAGGGCACTCGATCTCGCTCACACCCGCGAGCGTCGCCGTCATGACGAGGCACCGGCGGGTGATTCACGCGGGGGTGTGATCGCCGCGTTACACGCCGGCGCATCGTGGGTGCAGGCATCGGCGAGTACCCGCTCGAACGCTTCTCCGACGTTGTTGATCGTCTGGAGGCCGAAGAAGTTCGCGTGGTCGCACTCGACCGGGATCAGGTCGAGGCCTCCGATCGCGATGTGCTCCCATCCGAAGGCACCCATGTTCTGGAACATCTCTTCCTGGATCGTGGCGAGGAGCATTGAGGTCTTGCCCCCCCATGGACGGGGCGCGTATGTGAAGTATGCCTTGAGATTCGCGTAGCGTGTGTCCAGGCGGCGCAGGGAACGTGGGATAGGCAGATTGAATCGCTTGAGGGCCTTGTACGCTTTCACTTCGACAACGCCGATGTACATCTTCCTGACGAACTCGACCGGGCCGTTTCGGAAGTGCCAGCGCAGACGCTGTACGAGTGTTCGCTTCGCCAGATTCTGGCCCACGACTCGGGGGACACGAGTGTCGAGGATGACAAGACGCTCGACGGTCTCGCCGCGTTGCGCGAGACGATGCGCGATCTCGAGTGCGATCATGCCACCGAGCGAATAGCCGCCGATGACGTACGGTCCTTCGGGCTGAACCTGGCGGATCGCCTTCTCGTAGGTTGCGGCCATTTCTTCGACGCTTGTCTGGGGCTGCTCGACGCCGTCCATGCCGCGTGCCTGCAATCCGTAGATCGGCTGGTCAGGCGAGGTGACCGAGAGCAGACGCTGGAGGAAGAGCACGTCGCCGTCCATGCCGTGCACGCAGAAGAACGGCGTGCGAGAACCCGTGGCGCGAACTGGTACAAGCGGCGAGCGATGATCGTCTGACGAATCGGCATCAATGACGGCGGCGAGTTCTCGCGGGGTAGGAGCGGCCATGAGCGTCGCGAGGGGCAGGCGTCGTTTGAGCTTGTCCTCGATCAATGCAAAGAGTTTGACAGCGAGGAGCGAGTGGCCACCGAGATCGAAGAAGCCGTCGTCCTGGCCGACGCTGTCGCGTCCGAGGACCTGACGGAACAGCCCCACGACTTCCGAAGCTGTTGAGCCGGGGATCGGCTCGTCCGATGCAGACCCGGCGCGGAGCTTTGTCGGATCTGGGAGCGCGGCCCGATCGATCTTGCCGTTGGGCGTCCGGGGGAGTGCCTCAAGCACGACGAACTCGCTCGGCACCATGAACGGCGGGAGCTTCGATTGGATGTAACGACGAAAGTCGGCTGCATCGAGCGACCCGTTCCTCGGCGCGACGTACGCAATGAGGCGATTGTCGTTCCCTTGGCGTCGTGCGATGACAACTGTTTCACCGACCTCGGGGTGTGCGATGATCGCCTGCTCGACATCGCCGAGCTCGATGCGGAACCCTCGGACCTTGACCTGGTAGTCGGCCCTGCCCATGTACTCAACGACGCCGTCTCTCGAGCGCCTGGCGAGATCTCCCGTCTTGAAGATGGTCGAGATGCCCAGCTCCGGGAACGGATTGGGGAAGAACCGCTCGGCAGTGAGATCCGGACGACCGTGGTATCCGTCGGCGAGCGGATCACCCCCGACATAGATCATGCCGGGAGAGCCGGGCGGCGATGGTTGCATGTCGTGATCGAGCAGGAGTACGGCTGCGTTGTCGATCGGCTTGCCGAGCGGGATGCGCCCGAGGATGATGTCCTCACGCGTCACGGAATGGGCGAGCACGTCCGCTGCGACCTCAGATGAGCCGTAGAGGTTGACGAGCTCAATCCTGGGCGCGACGTCGAGCAGACGCGCAGCGAGTGCGGGCGCAAGAGCTTCGCCGCTGGAAACGACGATCCGCAGCGAGGGAACACGCTTGGCGAGATCGGGCGCATGATCGAGGATTGCTTCAAGCAGGGCCGGGACGACGACGAGGCGCGACACCCTGTTCGCGGCGAGATGGTCTACAAGGGCACGCGGGTCCTTGACGATCTCCTGCGGGATCACCACGGTCTCGATGCCGGCGAGCATCGGACCGAAGACTTCCCAGACGTGGTCAACGAAGTTGATCGTGGTGCACCAGCAGGTGCGTTCGCCCTGCTGGAACGGACGCGTGCGATACATCCACTCGAATCGGTTGATTGCGCCACGGTGCGTGCCTCGCACGCCCTTGGGCTTCCCGGTCGAGCCGGAGGTGTAGATGATGTACGCGGCATCGTTCGGAGTGATCGGAACATCAACCCAGCCGCCGGGCGAGTTGCGTGAGGCACGATCGATACGCATGAATCGAACAGCGTTCGATTCTCCGGTGCCGATCACGGTCTCTCCGAGCGAAGACGCCACGATGATCGCGGGCTTTGCATCTTCGACGATCTGCGACAACCGTGCCTTCGGATATGTCGGATCGAGCGGCACATATGACGCGCCAGCACGGAGAACGCCGAGGAGAGCGACAGGCAGATCCAGCGAGACCTCGACGCACACGCCGACCGCTGCGCCGTGTGTAACACCGGCGGCCATCAGGTCTGAGGCCAATCCTGCAGAGCGTGCATCCAGTTCGGCGTATGTCAACGACGATTTGCCGAATCTGTATGCCACGGCGTCTGGTGACTTCGCTGCTCTGGCGTGGAACGCCGAGACGATCGTTGCGTCACGGTCCCGAGGGTGGGTTGTGCGGAGCGTGTCCGACATTGCGCCGGCCCGGTCTTCTGGAGAGAGCACCGGCACCTCGCGAAGCGGGCGTGATGGATCGGCGGACAACTCTCGCAACGCAAACGCGAACTGTCCGAGCACTTCGCGCACACGGTCGCGATCGAATGCCGCGGCGTCGTAGCGGGCCTCAATCTCCAGATCCTTCCACGGCATCACCATGAATTGCATAGGAACCACGGCCCATCCATAGGACTTCGGTTCTTCGATCGTGAGTGTTGCGGAGCCGTCCCGCCTGGCATCGTCGAGGGGGTAGTTCGCGAGGATGACGAGCGAGTCGAAGAGCCCTTCGCGCCCTGTCATGCCGCACGCTTCCTGCACGGCCCGCAGACGTGTCTGCTCATATGGAGCGGATGCACGCACCTGGGACTGGATCGTCTGAAGGTACTCAGCCACGGTCGAATCGTGCGTGTAACCCGTGCGGATTGGCAGAGCGTTCATCACCAATCCGACGACCGCATCGACGTCGGGCACATCTATTGGTCGAGCCGAGACCGTCATGCCGAAGACCGGTTCGGAGGACATGGCATGCCGCGCCATCACCAGGCCCCACGCGCCGAGGATCAACGTACCGATGGTGACACGCATGGAGCGTGCGGCGGATCTCAATGCCTCATACTCATCGCCTGTGACTTTCACGCTGCTGGTCGAGAGTTCAGCGGAGCGACCAGCGGCCTCTTGCTCGCTGCGTCGAAACGGCAGCGGCGTGAGCGTGTCGTAGCCGGATAGTGCCTTGGCAAAGTGTGACTTTGCTCCGGCGTTCCACGCCGGGTCGGCTTCCTTCGCCGCGATCCACGCGACGACGTCTCGGAGCCGCTTGGCGGGAGGAAGCCCATCCGGCACGCCCCTTGTGATGGACGAATACAACTTGTCGACATCGCCGAGGATGATCGAGACGGACCACGCATCGACGAGGATGTGGTGGAATGTCCAGATCAACCGATGCAGATCTGGCCCCAGACGCACGAGTACGAAGCGAATCAGCGGCGGCTTCGACACATCGAAGTTGCGACGACGATCACTCAGGAGAAACGCATCCAGTCGCGCCTGGGCCGCGTCGGCCGTGAGCCCGGTCCAATCCTCCTCGGTCCACGGGAGGTCGACCTCGCGTGCGATGGCCTGGAGCGGACGCTCGCCCTCGGGCCAGGCGAACCTCGCGCGAAGGGCCTGGTGGCGGTGCACGACCCGCCTCCACGCTTCGCGATAGGCGGCGGTATCGAGTGGCCCACGGATGAGAAACGTGAACTGCTCAAGGTTCGCCGCACCACCGGCTCCATACAGCGAGTCGAAGAGCATCGCCTCCTGCATGGGCGTTGCGGGATAGATGTCCTCGATATTGCGCAGTTGCGGTCGCTCGGCCATGTGGAACCCTCACGTTGCGGAGCATTCTACATGATCGCGTTGCATCACTGCGCGTCTGTGGTTTCGAACAGTGCCGAGAGCTTGGCAAGCCCTGCATCGGAGAGACCGGCAAGCGGGAAGGCATCGGAGCTCGTGCCCGCGCCCGGCTCGGATGCGGAGAGCTTGACCAATGCCGCTCGGTAGCTATCGGCGAGAGCGGCGATCGTCTCCGGCTTGAACAGGTTGGCGCTGTACGTCCAGTCCACGACCATCTTGTGACCGACCACCATGACATCGACCTCGATGTCATAGAAGCGCGGGCTGGCGGGATCACGAGTCGGGCCGCAGCGCGTGCGAGCGACGCCGAGATTCCAACCCGGCTCCAAGGCCTGATCGAACTGGCCGAGGTAGTTGAACGAGATCGGGGCGTTCTCCGAGCGTGCCAGTGACTGGTCCGCGCCGTCCATCCAACGGAGCAGCCCGTAGCCGAGGCCGCGAGCCGGAATCGAGCGCAGGTGGTCGCGCACCGGCTCCACGGCGCCGACCGCGTCGAGCGAGCCGACGTCGAGCGTCGCGGGGAAGAGTGTGGTGAACCACCCCACCGTGCGAGAGACGTCGATGTCCTCCACGCCGATCTGCTCGCGCCCGTGGCCCATCATGTCGATCCGCATCCGCGTCGCGCCTGTGGCGTCGCGCAGCGTCACGCCGAGCGCCGCGAGCAGGATGTCGTTCATCTGCGCACGGTGCGCGGAGGGCGCATCATAGAGAAGTGCCCGGGTCAGAGACTCGTCGAGATGCAGCGTGTGCACTCGCGAGGAGGACTCGATGTTCGCGCCATGAGTGTCTCGCTTCACGCGCGCAGCAGGGGCCGCGGACTCTGCGGCCCACCACGCACGCTCCGCCTGCACCTCCGGAGACCTCGCGTGCTTCCCGAGCAACGACGCCCAGGATGCGAAGGACATCGTCTTCGGCGGCAGCGCGATGGGCTGCGACTTGGACGCCTGGCCGTGCGCCGTGATGAGGTCCTCTACAATGATGCGCCACGAGAGTCCGTCGAGCACGAGATGGTGCGCGACCATCAGGAGCCGTGCCGCAGAGTTGTCCCGCGCCTTGAACAGGACCGCGCTGAACACGGGTCCCTTCGCAAGATCGAGCGAGCCCTGAATCTTGCCACCCTCTCGCTGGATGAGCTCATCGGTCTCCGGTGTGCCGAAACGATCGACCATGACCACCGGCAGCGCGATGCTGGCCTCTGCGACCGGGACGTGCGAAGACTTCCAGGTTCCGCCGGCCCCTCGGGAGAAACGCAGCCGCAGCGCATCATGATGCGCGACGATCGCCTGGAGAGCTCTCTCGATCGATCCCGCGTGAACATCTGCGGGAGTCTCGAGCATGATCGCGGCGTTCCACTGATCCGGACGGACGAGCGGCTGCTCAAGCAGCCACTTCTGGATCGGGATGAGCGCGGCAACGCCCGTGACGGGCCCCGGGTCGATCTTCGCCGCGGCGGAGAGCTTCACGTGGGGCGAGAGCTGCACGATCGTCGGATGATCGAAGATCTGATTCGGCGTGATGAGGATGTTGTGCTTTCTCGCCTTCGCGCAGATCTGGATGCTGAGGATCGAGTCTCCGCCGATCTCGAAGAAGTTGTCGGTGGCGTTGACTGTGGGCAGGCGGAGGACCTCTGCCCAGATCGTCGCCAGCGTCTTCTCAACGTCCGTCGAGGGACGGTCCTCCGGGCGGTCCGAGGACTCGTCAGATCCACGCGCCGGCGCCGGGAGAGCCCGGCGGTCCAGCTTCCCGTTGCTCGTCACCGGCAGGTGATCCAAGAAGACGAACGCCGTCGGCACCATGTACTCGGGAAGGTGCTTGCCGAGGCCCGTCTTCAGGTCCGCGGCCTTGAGGTCGCTCGTGGAGGTGTTGCCGACGACGTAGGCAACGAGCCGCTTGGTGCCGGGGACGTCCTCACGCGCCAGCACCACCGCGTCCTTCACACCCGGCTGCTTGCTCAGCACCTGCTCGATCTCGCCAAGCTCGATACGGAAGCCGCGGATCTTCACCTGGTCGTCGATGCGCCCCAGATACTCGATCGACCCGTCAGGCAGCCACCGGCCAAGGTCGCCCGTCTTGTACATCCGGCCATCTGGCCCCCCCACTGGCGCGTTGTGGGGGTCTTGGACGAACCGCTCGGCCGTCAGCTCAGGGCGTGAGACGTACCCCATGCCCACCTGCACGCCACCGATGTACAGCTCGCCCGGCACCCCCACGGGCAGGGGACGAAGCTCCTGATCCAGCACGTACATCCGCGTGTTGGCGATCGGCTTGCCGATCGGAACGATCGGCTGATTGGGCTTGCACTCCCAGCTCGTCACGTCCACCGCCGCCTCGGTCGGGCCGTACAGGTTCGCCAGCTTCGCGTGCGGGATCCGCGTGAAGAACCGGTCCACAAGGTCCGTCGGCAACGCCTCGCCGGAGCAGACCACGCGGCGAAGGGACTCGCACGACTCCAGGCCACGCTCTTCCAGGAAGACGCGAAGCATCGACGGCACGAAGTGCATCGTCGTCACACGCTCACGCTTGATCAGCTCAACCAGGTACGCGCTGTCGCGGTGCCCCTCGGGCTTGGCCACCACGATGCTCGCGCCCGTGATCAGGGGCCAGAAGAACTCCCACACCGACACGTCGAACGAGTACGGCGTCTTCTGCATCACCCGGTCGCGGCCATCGAGCTGGTAGGCCTCCTGCATCCAGAAGAGGCGGTTCACGATCCCCTTGTGCGCGTTCATCGCCCCCTTGGGACGGCCGGTCGAACCCGAGGTGAAGATCACGTACGCAGGGTCATCCTCCGTCCCGACCAGTTCCAAAGGCTCGGAGGGCGTGATGCCCTTCCCGTGTGGCCCGTCGTCAAGACGGACCACCTGCACCCCGCCGGGAACAGATTGGAACGCCGCGCCAGCGCGTGCGAGCTCATCCCCACGCGTCAGCACCACCGGCATCTTCGCGTCCTGGCACATCCCTACCAACCGGTCGGCGGGATACCCAGGGTCCAGAGGCACGTACGCCCCACCGCTGTAGCTCACACCCACCAACGCCGCCACAAGCTCCACGCTCCGGTCGACGCACACACCTACCAAAGTCCCCGGCTTCACGCCCAAAGACCTCAGCTGCTTCGCGATACCCCACGCCATCCCATCCAATTCCGCGTAACTCACCACGCGACCCTCGAACACCAGAGCAGGTGCAGAGGGCGTCTTCTTCGCCTGGCGAGCAATGAGCGACGCGAGCGTCTGCCCCTTCTCGTACGCCTTCTCTGTCGTGTTGAAGGTCGCTGTGACCTGCTGACGCTCGTTCTCGGGGACCATCGAGTCCGTCGAGGCAAGGTTGTCGGGCGACGAAGCGATCGAACGCATGGCGTTCTGGTAGTACTTGCCGATCTGCTTGACCTGATCGGCGGTCATGTGCTTCGTGTTGTAGTTGAGCACCACGTCCAGACGATCGTCGAAGGCGTCGACGCGGAAGTTGGCGACGAACGCGTAGTGGAACGGATCGGTGAAGTCCACGTGGATGAGCTCGAAGCCCTGCTTGCCCTTCAGCTTGTCGTAGATGTGGAACTTCGTGTAGTTGAAGCCGGTCTCGAACATGTTGTCCTGGCCGGCACGCCCGAGATCACGCAGCAACTGGGCGCCGATGTAACGCCTGTGAGGCAGGGCGCGGAGCTCCGACTCGTACGCGTCCTTCGCGATCTCGGCCCATGTGCGACCGACGCCGAGGTCGAGCCGGTACGGCATCGTGTTGAGGTGGTTGCCGAGGCAGCGGTCACCGCTCGGCTCCTCGATGCGACCGTTCATCACCAGACCCGTCACGATGTCCGTCTGCTTGGCGAGCATGCCGAGCACGCGCATGTGCGTCGCAAGGTAGAACGCCTTGACGGGCATGCCGAGCCGCCGGGCGTGCTCCTCGACCTGCCGGTTGATCTCGTGGGGGATCGGGACGATCACGTCGAGGTTGCGCGGCACGCGCACGTCGCGCCCAACGCCGGGGAGGCGCGGGATCGGCGTGAAGGGGGCGTCGGCCAGGAGGTTTGTCCAGAACTCGCGTGCGGCAGGGTCCGTGATCGTCGAACGCTCGAGCGTCACGAAGTCGCGGTACGTGATCGGATTCGGTGCGTCCGCCGTGTCCTCACCCCCGTTGAGCATGGTGACGTAGCGATCGAAGATCTCCGTCATCATGTTGGAGGTCGACCAGCCGTCGAGGATCGCGTCGTGGAACGTGATGCCGAACTGGAAGGTCTCGTCCGAGCGCTTGTGCACCGTGTAGGTCAGAAGCGGCGGCTTCCGCCAGTCGAACACGTACTCCGCCTCGTCGTCGATCCACTTGGCGAGGATCTCCTTCTGACGCGCCGCGGGCGAGCCCGTGATGTCGTGATACTGGATGATCGTCCGGGCTTCCTTGTGCACCAGCTGCATCGGCTCGCTGAAGGAGCCGAGATCGAAACTGGTCCGCAGGATCGGATGGCGTGAGACGACGCGATCGACCGCACGCTGCAAGAGCGTCATGTCGAGCTTCGCCTTGACGTGGATGCTCATCGCGACCTGGTACAGGTACGAGCCGATCGCCCGCTCGCTGTGGAAGACCATGCCCCCCTGGAGCGCCGACAGCGGGTAGGCGTCGACGATGTTCTCCGGCAGGCGAGCGCGGTCGGCCGCGCTGATAAGTGAGAACGGCTCCGTGCGGAAGCCGCTGGCCTTGACGGGCGTCCCGATCTGGGCGGCGAGCGTGCGGATCGTCGGCGTGCGGAAGAGATCGTGGATCGCGAACGTCAGGCCCGCATCCTGCGCCTTGGCGACGATGCGAAGACCGAGGATCGAATCTCCGCCGATCTCGAAGAAGTTGTCGGTGGCGTTGACTGTGGGCAGGCGGAGGACCTCTGCCCAGATCGTCGCCAGCGTCTTCTCAACGTCCGTCGACGGACGGTCCTCCGGACGGTCCGAGGACTCATCAGACCCACGCGCCGGCGCCGGGAGAGCCCGGCGGTCCAGCTTCCCGTTGCTCGTCACCGGCAGGTGATCCAAGAAGACGAACGCCGTCGGCACCATGTACTCGGGAAGGTGCTTGCCGAGGCCCGTCTTCAGGTCCGCGGCCTTGAGGTCGCTCGTGGAGGTGTTGCCGACGACGTAGGCAACGAGCCGCTTGGTGCCGGGGACGTCCTCACGCGCCAGCACCACCGCGTCCTTCACACCCGGCTGCTTGCTCAGCACCTGCTCGATCTCGCCAAGCTCGATACGGAAGCCGCGGATCTTCACCTGGTCGTCGATACGACCCAGGTACTCGATCGACCCGTCAGGCAGCCACCTGCCAAGATCGCCCGTCTTGTACATCCGGCCATTGGGTTGATTATGCGGGTCCGTCACGAACCGCTCGGCCGTCAGCTCAGGGCGTGAGACGTACCCCATGCCCACCTGCACGCCACCGATGTACAGCTCGCCCGGCACCCCCACGGGGAGGGGACGCAGCTCCTGATCCAGCACGTACATCCGCGTGTTGGCGATCGGCTTGCCGATCGGAACGATCGGCTGGTTGGGCTTGCACTCCCAGCTCGTCACGTCCACCGCCGCCTCGGTCGGGCCGTACAGGTTCGCCAGCTTCGCGTGCGGGATCCGCGTGAAGAAACGGTCCACAAGGTCCGTCGGCAACGCCTCGCCGGAGCAGACCACGCGGCGTAGGGAGTCGCACGACTCCAGGCCTCGCTCTTCCAGGAACACACGCAGCATCGACGGCACGAAGTGCATCGTCGTCACACGCTCACGCTTGATCAGCTCAACCAGATACGCGCTGTCGCGGTGACCCTCGGGCTTGGCCACCACGATCGATGCGCCCGTGATCAGGGGCCAGAAGAACTCCCACACCGACACGTCGAACGAGTACGGCGTCTTCTGCATCACCCGGTCGCGGCCGTCCAGCTGGTACGCCTCCTGCATCCAGAAGAGGCGGTTCACGATCCCCTTGTGCGCGTTCATCGCCCCCTTGGGACGGCCTGTCGAACCCGAGGTGAAGATCACATACGCAGGGTCATCCTCCGTCCCCACAAGCTCCAAGGGCTCGGAGGGCGTGATGGATCCATCATCCAGACGGACGACCTGCACCCCGCCGGGAACAGATTGGAACGCCGCGCCAGCGCGTGCGAGCTCATCCCCACGCGTCAGCACCACCGGCATCTTCGCGTCCTGGCACATCCCTACCAACCGGTCGGCGGGATACCCAGGGTCCAGAGGCACGTACGCCCCACCGCTGTAGCTCACACCCACCAACGCCGCCACAAGCTCCACGCTCCGGTCGACGCACACACCTACCAAAGTCCCCGGCTTCACGCCCAAAGACCTCAGCTGCTTCGCGATACCCCACGCCATCCCATCCAATTCCGCGTAACTCACCACGCGACCCTCGAACACCAGAGCAGGTGCAGAGGGGTGCTGCTTGACGCGGCGACGGATCAGATCGCCGAGTCGCAGGCCCGTCTCGTACGGCGTCTTCGTCGCGTTGAACGTCTCGAGCACGCGGGCGCGTTCGTGCGCGGGCGTGAAGTCAAGACCGGCGAGCGTCTTTGCGCCCGCGTCCGCGGACTTGAGGAGCACCTGGAACTGCTCGGCGATGGCCCGCGCGGTCTCTTCGCCCACAATCTCGCGGCGGAACACGAGGGACACCTTCCCGGATCCGTCTGCGCGTAGCGTGATCGCTGCACGCGGAGCGGCCCCGATCGTCGTTCCCAACTCGATCGCGGCGTGCCACATCGCGCCCTGCTTCAGTTCCGCGACGTTTCTCAGCGTCGGGAATCGGATGGCGACGTCCTTCGCGAATGAACCCATGCGCTCGGCATCCGCAAGTGCGGTGCGGACCCGATCGGCGAACGGAGCCGTCGCGTCCGTGGGCTCGCACTCGATCTTGATCGGTACATGCGAATCGAAGAGGGCGGCAGCCGGCGATCCCGTGGGAACCTGCCCCGGCGTATGCAGCAGCAGGTCGAATGAGGCAGCTCTCGATACGCGGGCCAGATACGCACAGAAGAGCGCCGCTGCGGAGGACGCATCACGCGAACCGACATCGATCGAAAGGACGCCGGACTCGCCTGTCGGCTTGCCCGAGATCAACGGCATCACGATCGGGCTCATGGCTGCGAGCCGCGCGACCCACTTCTTCTCGTGCTTGTGAGCCGCGGCGTCGGTCTTGACGATCTCGGCAAGCGCGTCTGCAGGCGGCGACATCAGCGTGCGCGCGACAGCGAAGCGAGAATCCGTCAGGTTCGCCGGAGTGCCGTCCAGTTCCTTCAGGCCCAGCAGGCGCACATCGCGTGAGCCGTCGGCGGCGGCCATGCGCAGCCAGTCTGGACCGGTGTTGATGATGGTGCCGGGGAGCGCGTGAGGCCCGGACTCCGCGAGCGCGATGCTCGACGCCACGATGAAGCGATCGCCAGTCCAGATGCGAGCTGCGCACAGCGGATTCTCGTAGACACCGAAGTCGAGCGCACGCCCGAGATTCTCGAGCGTCTGTGCAGGCGTGTTGGGATCGATGATTCCCGCGTTCGCCGGACGCTTGTGGCGTCCGAAGAAGGTGCGTGCGGCCTCCGACTGGGGCTTGCGGGCCGTCGTGCCCCGTTCGAGGTGCCCGAGCAACGATCGGAACGCGCGCTGCGCTGCGGCGTAGCACTTGGCGTTGAGGGTGAGGGCATTGTCATCGGGCGCGATCCCGAAGTGCTCCTGGACCAGAATGTCACCGAAGTCCACTCGATCGGACATCACGTGCCAGGTGATCGCGTGCTCCTTCTCGCCAGCCATCAATGCCCACGACGTCGCGTGGATGCCCGCGTAGCGGGGAAGCGGCGCATCGTGGTAGTTGATTGCCATCACACGCGGGAGCGTCAGGGCCGAGGGAGGCAGAACCTCGTCGTTGACGATGCTGAAGAGAAGGTCCACCTTCTCGCCACGCACGGCGGACTCAAGGTCCGCCCACGTCGCGACGTGGGGAACCTTGTTCGTAGCGGCCCAGGATGCGACCTTCGGGTCTGGCGAGGCCACGCAGAGGATCGCGTGGCCACGCGAGCGCAGTTCTTCCGCGGACTGCACGAGCAAGCTGCCCGTGCCGATGACGGCACACCGGAACGACGTGTTGGCGTTCAAGGGGATTCCCTCGGCTGAAATGTCGAGACGTGGACGACCGCTAAGGCGAGAGCATTCTGTCCGGGCATGGCCACGGGCAGAGGGCTCATCGATTGTCGTAGTGGATGATCTCTTCGATCGTGTTATCGGGGCGCATGAGAGCGACCGCGGGCTTGTGGGCGCGGTACTCGTCTTCGGAGGCGAACGCGTAGTGCATGATGATCACGGTGTGGCCCTCGCCGGCGAGGCGGGCTGCTGCACCGTTGATGATGATCTGCTTGGAACCACGCTCACCACGGAAGACGTAGGTCTCGAAGCGCTCGCCGTTGTCGCAGTTGGCGATGACCACGGCGTCATTGGCGCGAAGGCCGACGGCATCGAGGATGTCCGCATCGATCGTGATTGACCCGACGTAGTCGAGCCGGGCCGAAGTCACGCGAGCACGATGGATCTTTGAGTGCAGGATCTTCCGGAGCATTTCTTTCTCACCTCAGTCGAGACATGGAGCAAGCATCAGCCGCCGAGACCTCCAAGGCGTGTTCTGAAGTTGCGTGGTCCGCGTCGGGTTCCCTCCTCGGATCCTTTCCGCGCGGTCAATAGTCTAGTGACTACTCCTGAATCAGATCAATGGATTCCGAACAATCTAAACGTACTTCTGATCAAGAAAGCGTCTGCTAACGACGCTTGATTATGGGTCCAGAGAAGGCCGGGCCCGCCCCTCGCAGCGAGCCCGGCCTGGTTATTTGTCCCTGGGATTGATGCTCAGGCACACCCCTCAGCGAAGACCTGCATGAACTCCAGGAAGTCGAGGATGTCGACAAACTGGTCGGGCATCAGATCGGGATCGCCCCACTGGCCACAGGGCATCGCGTTCCCGTCGCACGCCGCAAAGTCGTCCATGAAGTCGAGGAAGTCGAGGATATCGGAGATTCCGTCGTCGTTGTAGTCCGCAGCACAGCGGAGAGCGACGAAGTTGCCCGAGTCATCGAGATTGATCCAGCCGACGTTCTCGCCCCAGGCGAATCCCTGGAACCGACGTGTGCTGAGATTGAGCCTTGCGTGCTTGCCCATCGCTCCGAGGTGGTCGAACATGCTGAAGTTGATCCAGCCGATGTTCTCGCCCCATGCGAGCCCGCTGAGGTCGCCGTTCGCAGCGATGTTCACACCATAATCGGATCCGTCGGTGTTGCCGTAGCGCGTGCCGCCCGCGGCGGCTGGCGTGCCATTTCCGAGAGAGATCCAGCCGACGTTCTCCGACCAGATTCGACCAGACAGAAACCCGTCATGGACGCGAACGCCATGGACCCCGGCATCTCGCCAGTTCATCCAGCCGATGTTCTCGCCCCATGACCATTTCCGTGTTCCGTCAATCTTGTCCTGGGCCAGTGCGGAGGGCGCGCACGATGCAATGACGATTACGCCAGCCAAAGCCCGAGGTGAGAGGATTTCCTTTGCGAAGTTCATGGTCCGTGCCTTCCTTGAGGTGTGCGTGTGGTTCAGTCCTTCCCCTAGGAACGCAGCAGGATGACGCTCCCCTTGGCTAAGTAGACCAACATTTCTCGCGCGGACTCGGTTATCATGCCACGGTTGAGACCTTCAGCCCCCACACAGGGGCAGCACCCCGCATCGGAGCCCTGCATGGACGCGGCTAACGTGACCCTTGTCCTCCAGCGGATCGCTGACGGCGACCGCGAGGCAGCCGAACAGCTCCTTCCCTTTGTGTACGACGAGCTCCGGCGCATGGCCGGCGCGGCGATGAGTTCCCAGAGCAAGGCCCACACGCTCCAGCCGACGGCCCTCGTTCACGAGGCGTATGTCCGGCTGATCCGGCCCGAGGACGGGTACCAGAATCGCTCGCATTTCATGGCGGTTGCTTCGATGGCGATGCGTCAGATTCTGACCGACCATGCACGTCGGAAGCGAGCAGCCAGACGAGGCGGGGAGGCACACAAGGTCTCTGCTGAGACGGTGCAACTCGAAGGACCCGACCAGGGAGGGGTGGATATTGTCGCCTTGGACGATGCGCTCAGCAAGCTCGCCGAGTTGGACCCGCGGAGGCACAGAGTCGTGGAACTCAGATTTTTCGGGGGTCTGAGCGTCGAAGAAGTCGCGGAACTCCTTGATGTGTCGAGGAGTACCGTTGAAGCCGATTGGCGAGCGGCACGGGCATGGCTCGCGGCTGAGCTGTCAGAAAGCTGACGATCTGGCTAGGTGTGGTTCCGAACGCGATCCGAGTGCAGGTCACCCTGCTTTCATTGTCGGCGAGGACTGAGTCGCGCCATCGATCATCGCATCGCTGACGAGCCGCATAACCATGCGCCACTCGTTCTTGACCATCGGGTCGAGCAGGCCCCCGGTGACTTCCTCCATGGCCTCAAGAAATGTCTCGATGACAAGGTCGTAGTGCTCCGGCTTCGCACCGTAGTTCGCGTGCCGCTTGCCGAGATCTCGAAGAAAGGCCCGTTGAGCCGGGGGATCGGTTAGAAACTGAACGATGGTTTCGAGTGAGGCGACCAGTTTCTGCTGCTGGATCTCAATGGGCTGCGTGAACATCTCCCGGACAGGAGGGGCTTTTTCGAACAAACGCCGATAGAAGGCCGCAGCGAGATCCCCAGCCGCCGGCCTGAGAGCGTTGAAGGAGGCACTAAGTCGTTCGATGAGCCCGCGATCGATCACAATCCCTGGCAGAGGAGAACGGGAATCTTCCCTAAACAGGGGATGCAGACTCACCGGCGGCATGCTACAGGGCTCCTTGTGACGGTAGAGTGTACAACGAGTCAACGTATTTCGCATCGGGTTCCCTTGACCCGATCCTTGCGTTTCGCTCGATTATTCTGATCTATTGGGGGAAACCCGCAGGAGCGTCCGGCAGTATGCAGCATGGAGACTACAAGTCTGCGATGGAGCTCTTTGAGAGAGCTTCGTCGCTCCACCCTGCTGAGCGACGGGCGTTCCTTGATGCCTCTGGTGCTCCTGCTCAAGTTGTCCGCCGCGTTGTTGCCATGCTCGAGGCAGATGCAGCGGAGAACGACGACCGGGGCGGGGGCATGGGTATCGTGGCCCAGTTGGTGCAGGAGGATTCTCAAGAGCAGGCCATTCGGAGCGTCTTGCCTGAGTTGAGAGGGCACTACCGCATCATCCGTCTCCTTGGAGAGGGCGGGTCCGGAGCGGTCTACGAAGCAGAACAGACTTCGCCTCGGCGTTCTGTCGCACTGAAGGCATTGCGACCGGGGCGCACATCACATCGAGCTCTTCGCCGGCTCGAGTTCGAGGCGCAAGTACTCGCCCGACTCCAGCACCCAGCGATCGCGCAGGTGTTCGAGGCAGGCGTTGCGGATTCGGAGCACCCGGATCAGGCCTTCATCGCGATGGAGCTCGTTCGTGGCGTGTCTCTGACAGCCCATGCCCGCTTGAAGCAGCTGGGACTCAGCGAACGCCTGAATCTTTTCCTGGAGATCTGTACAGGCGTCGCGCACGCGCATCAGCGCGGCATCATCCACCGCGATCTCAAACCCGCCAATATCCTCGTGGACGAGGTCGGGCGCCCCCGCATTCTCGATTTCGGCGTCGCCCGAGTCACGGACGAGAGTTTCGGGATCGATGCTTCGATTACCCAGCAGGGCCAGATCGTCGGCACACTTCAATACATGAGCCCGGAGCAGGCGTGGGGTGACCCTTCCGCGATCGATACACGGAGCGATGTCTATGCGCTGGGAGCGATCCTGTTCGAGCTTCTGACCGACAGAGTGCCACTTGAACTCGACGGTCTGCCGCTCGCTGCTGCGCTTGATCGAGTGCGTTCGGCTCGCCCTCCTCTGGCGGGCGATCTTCGCCCCGAGCTTCGTGGAGACATTGAGACCATCATCTCTCGCGCGATGGAGCCGGAGAAGGAACGCCGCTATTCATCTGTCATCGCGCTCGCTGATGACATACGGAACCATCTCGAGGGCAGGCCGATCGAGGCGAGACGGGACAGTCTCTCGTACGTCGCGTTCCGAGTCGCCAATCGTCACCGAAAGAGTCTTGGCGTCGCCATGCTCGCCCTCCTCTCGCTGATCACGTTCGGCGTGATGTCTTCGCTTCAATCGCGTGAGAACGCCCGGTTGGCAGAATCCGAGTCGCACGCACACAGAGAAGCTCGGATCGCGCTCGAAGAACGAACGAGAGAGAAAGAACGAGCGGACTCGACCGCGGAATCGCTCCGGCGGAGTCTCAGTCTCAGCAACATCGCAGTCGCCCACGCGGCGGTGTTTGCCGGCGATCGACGAGGCGTCCGCCGAGCCCTTGACGCCTGCCCTGAGGACCTTCGCGCCTGGGAATGGTCTTTCCTGCGACGCTATGTCGAGCGAGCGAGCACAGAAGCCGCGGTCTTCCCCCCAGGCCAGTTGGGTCTCGATACATTGGGCACAGGTTCCTTGGTCGTGGTATCACACGGCACGGCGGGACTCGCCGTTGTCGATTCAGCACTTGGCACGGTCGTAGAACAAACCGCCCACGACGGCTTTGCCGTTGCTGTGGCGGGAGCAAGCAACGGTGTCATTGCGGTCGCAGACGTGCGAGGGCGCGTCACGGTCAAGCATTCGGTCGGCGAAGCCGTTGCTGCATCATTCGAATCGGGCGTCGGTCAGCCCTGCGGACTCCTGCTGTCCGATGATGGCACCCGCGTCACGGTTGTCGGACAAGCCGGCTTCATCGAAGAGTGGTCTTTTCCCGATTGCGAGATGGTCGCCGTGTGGAAAGTGCCCTATGAGGGCTTCACGCTCGCGATATCCAACCCACCCCAGAGCAATCGCCTCTATCTCGCCGGCACATACGGGGTTGCCCGCCTTGATTTTGCGAGCGGTGCATTTGAGCACCTGCTGACGACTGATGCGTCAGTCCTCAGCGTCGACGTCGATCGTGACGAGCGGTATCTTGCGATCGGCGACGACGTGCGCACGGTCGGCGTGTACCAGCTCAGTGACATGCGCTCGGTGTTTCTCTATCGAGGGCACGGCAGCCGCGTGATCGCGGTCCGGCTCTCGCCCGATGGGTCGCATCTCGCAACCGGCAGCGGCGACTCGACCGTCCGATACTTCAACATCTCAACCGGCGATGAGATCGAGCGATTCCTCGCCCACGAGGCAACGGTGACGGGGCTGGCCTTCCTCGGCCCGGATCGGCTGGTCTCCGCCGGTCGAGACGGTTTCGTAAGAACATGGACATTGTCCATCAATGCTCGAGCAACGTCGGCTCGATGGAAACGGACCGACATCGCTCATCTTCTTCCAACGCACGATGGGCTCTTCATAGCTGGCGAAGGCCCCGCGTTTGCAAAGATCGACGCCGAGAGCGGCGTCTCCCTGTGGTCGGACAACTCGGCAGTCCGCGGGCTGAGACTCTTCGAAACAGACAGCACGCTCATCGGTCTGACCAACGATGGCAGACTCACCGCGTGGATGTCCGATGAGCCGATCTGGTCGGTTGATGTGGGAGAAGCCGCCAAGGGCGGGCTGCTCAGGGATCAACACTTGTCAATCACCGTTGACCATCGGCTCGTGACCGTGGACGCAGCGTCAGGGCGTGTTGTCGAGTCGATTGATTTCGGAGACGAAACGCCGGTCGGCATCGCCGCAGGAGGGGACTGGCGGCTTGTGACCTGCGCCAGCGGGCGTCTGATTGTTGTGCGAGAGGGGCGAATCGCCCGAGTGTTCGATGGTCACGCTGACGGTGCGTGGTGTGCCGCAACACACCCGGATGGCACGCTCGTGGCGACGAGCGGGGAGGACGGCGTGATCCGCCTCTGGGACCCTCGAGATTGGAGTGCAGTCGGCACCATGGGCGGCGATCAACTCGCTATCCTCGGGCTTGATTTTTCACCTGATGGTTCCCGACTGGCGACGGCCGGCTTTGACACCACTGTGAGACTCTGGAGTTTGGCCGAGCGGGCGGAAGTCCTCAGACTCTCAGGACATGTCTGGGCAGTCCAGTCGGTCGCGTTTGATCCAGTATCCGGCAGCTTGTATTCCGGCGCTGCCGACGGCGTCATCCGGCGCTGGCGGGTTCAGGATCGATGGTCATGGAGTGCGACAGGAGCGAGCCCGGGCAGCACGCCGTGACCGTCTCAGTACGTTCCGACGCCGATCCAAACCAATGGCGGGCTATGATGTCCCAACGCGGGCGTAGCTCAGTGGTAGAGCGTCAGCCTTCCAAGCTGAACGTCGAGGGTTCGAATCCCTTCGCCCGCTTTGTCTCTCGTGTTGATGAGATCGTGGGAAGCGGCGAGAGCGGGCGCTGACACGCCTCGATTCAATCACGCGGCGTATTTGCAACGCACATCAACACCCGCACGCATGATCTGATGCATATGGTCGGTGTGCGAACGTTCCCATCCAATCTGCTTGTCGATCGCGGCGCCATTCGGAAGGGCGAATCGCTTGAGACTGGCGGCGTCGCCATAGCGTCAGAGCAACGATTCGAGTGATTTGATGGCATCACCTTCACCGATTCTGGCATTGATGGAAGCCGCCGACCCGAGCATGCGGGCGTATGGCGACGCACCCGAAGGGTTCGCCGAGCCGGTGATGGTTGCCGAGCAGTTTGTCGAGTTGGAACTCGAATACGCCGCCATCCGCAAGCACGCGGCACTCATGGACCAACCGCAGCGCGGCGTGATCGTTGTGACCGGCGCGGACCGCCTTGAGTTCCTGGGGCGGATGATCACGCAGGAGATGGAGGGGCTGGAGCCCTTCCATTGGCGGCACTCGTTTTGGCTGAATCGCAAGGGCCGCATAGATGCCGACATGCGGGTGATCGTCCTTCCCGATCGCGTCGTGCTGGAGATGGACATCCACGCAGTCGCTCGCGCCAAGAAGGGATTGGATGCGTACATCATCACGGAGGATGTGACGCTGACGGAAGCGACGCAGATGGTGCATCGGCTGGGGCTGCACGGGCCCCGTGCGATCGACGCGCTGGCGTCGATCGTCGATGAGACCATCGTGGACAAGTCGGGGGTCATGGGAGGGGCGGAGAAGGGCGCGACACCGGATCGCCCGCGCCTGCACACGTTGGCGCAAGGCCAGGCGACCACGGTCGCCTTCGGTTCCTCGATCGTGACCGTTGTGCGCGATGATGCGACGGGCGAGATCGGGCTTGAGTTGTTCGTGCCGGCGGAGGGAGCACGCTCCCTCTATGAAGCTTTGATGGGGCTGGCGCACGACCACGAGGAAGCGCCAGCTGGTGCGGCGGGCAGGCCGCGGCCCCCCATGCTCCGACCGATCGGGTGGCACGCCTTCAACATCGCACGGATCGAGGGGGGCACGCCGCTCTACAACCTGGACTTTGGGCCAAGTAATCTGCCGCACGAGTGCGGGGATGAGGTGCTGCGTTCGCGCGTGTCGTTCAAGAAGGGGTGCTATCTCGGCCAGGAGATCGTGGCGCGGATGGATGCACGGGGCCATCCCAAGGTGCGGCTGGCGGCGCTGGCGCTGGATGGCGCGGATGCACGCGACGAGCACGGGACACCCCGACAGCCCGTGACGGGCGGACCGGTATTCGCGCCGGTCGATGGGATGCCGGATCCGAACGCCGCGCCGATCGGCGCGATCACGAGTTCGACGGTGAGCCCGATGCGTTCGAGCACGCCGGTCGCGTTCGCGATGGTGAAGTATGCGATGGGCGAGCCGGGCACGAAGCTCTACGTGGCGGCGGAGGGACGGATGGTGGAGGCGACGGTGCAAGCGGGGATGGCGTTCTGGAAGCGATCGTAAGAGAACGCGAAGAAGCAAGAAGAAGACTCACCACCGAGACACAGAGACCACAGAGAAGAGAAATGCTGCGCTAGTCTCGGGAGCGCCGATAGTGCAGTTCGAGGTCGTCGCCGAGGCGCTTGGTGCGGAGCAGTCTGAAGCGGCGGCCCTCGGCCAGGTGTGCGGCGATCCGGCCGCTGGCCGCGCTGAAGGCCTGCTCATCGCCGAGGACGAGGGGCGCGAGATAGACAACCGCCTCATCGATGAGGTCGGCTTCAAGGAGGGAGCCGAGCATCCCGCCTCCGGCCTCGACCATGACGGTGGAGATCTGCTTGTGATCGACGAGGGCGCGAAGAAGCCGTTCGAGATCGAGCCCCTTGTTGAGCCCCCCGCTGAGGACCTCATGCGGCACACCCATGACTTCTACGCCCGCTGCCTCCAGGCGCTCGACCTTGTCGGCCATGAGGTGCGCGGTCGAGAGTTCCTTGGAGCAGCAGACGATGGTCGGCACGACCGCTGCCGTCCGAACCAGTTGGGTGTTCTCGTCGATGTCGAGGCCGGTATCAACGACAACGCGGGTGGCGACGCGGTGGATACGGCGTACACCCCGGGGCGTCAGCATCGGATCGTCGGCGATGACCGTACCCATCGAGGTGAGCATGGCATCAACGCGGGCGCGGAGCTTGTGGACCCGCGCTCGGGACTGCTCGCCGGAGATCCACTTACTCTCGCCGCTGCGAGTGGCGATGCGGCCGTCGATGGTCTGTGCCCACTTGGCGATGACCCATGGGAGGCCGGTGGCGACACGTTTGCAGAAGGGCTCGCTGATCGCGGTGGCGAGGGAGGAGGAGGGATCGAAGCGACAGATGATGCCGGCTTCGCGCAGGATGCAGAAGCCGCCACCAGAGACATCGGCAGGATCAGGGCGTGCGGCGATGACTTCGGCGATACCGGCTTCGATGAGCGCATCGGTGCAAGGGGGCTGCTTGCCGAAGTGGCGGCAGGGCTCGAGCGTGACGTAGGCCGCGGAGCCGCGTGGGTCGTTGCCTTTGGCTCGAGCATCGGCGAGGGCCTCGCGCTCGGCGTGCAGGTGTCCGAATCGCTTGTGGTGGCCGATCCCGATGATACGGTCCTCCTTGACGAGTACGCACCCAACGAGCGGGTTGGGCTCGACATCACCGAACGCGCGGATGGCGGCACGGGCGGCGATGTCGAGATAGCGCTTTGGTTCAGTCATAGCAGGTGCGAGCGGATGTGCGTGTCATGCGTTGCGAATGAGGGCGCGGCGGTCATCGGGTGTGAGAAGTTCTCTCGCGTCTTCGAGCCAGCGTGCGGCATCCTGGCGATAACCGGCCGTGGGTTTCAGATCGATGCTGGCGAACTCGGTGGCGCGGCGGCACCAGTAGCGATTGAATCGGGCCATGGCGAGTTCGCGCACGAGCTTGGCGACCATCGAGGCGAGTGCGACGGACATATGGGCAGACTCGGCTTCGGGCATAAACGTGACGATCATGCGCCGGGTGCGATCATTGACTTCGTAGCGGCAGCAGCGGTCGGACTCTTCGAGCACTTTCACGGAAGCGGTCCAACGCGTGGCGCCATCTGAGCGCGAGCGGCACTCGCGGGCGAGCATGGGGGCATAGTCGGTGCGTCCGCCCTGGCGGTCGCAGACGATGCGTAGCTCGCCCTGCTTGCCACTCCCCCACTTCTCGAAGGCCATGCGGAGATACTCACCGATCGCCAGCACGGTGGCCTCGGCCTTGGATCCGGTCTCGCCGACGATGGCGTTGAAGCGGGTCTCGCCGATGGTGCGGCACCAGAGTCCGAGGCAGTCAACAGACGCGTTTTCCAACGCCGCGCCGAGCGAGTTCGAACCGATGGCAATCGACTGTGCGGACGAGCCGACTGGGACCGGCGTGGGCTTCACCTCTTGGTACCACGGACGCCGCTCAAGCTCGACGCCGAGTTTGTCAAACAGGGCCGCATCATCGGCGGGGAGATCGGGAGCGGCCCCTTCTGCGAATCGCATGAAGGAGAGGACGGCGCGTTCAAGATGCACCAGAGGGTGACGGGTAGTCACGGAGTTGGCGAGCTTGAGTTTCTTCGAGTCGGCGACTGGGATGCGCGGGTTTGCGCCCTTGGCCTCGCGGGGTTCTTTGCACACAGCGGTGGAGAGGAGTTTCCAGAAATCAGGAGCGGGGTCTCCATCCGACCAGTTGCCTGCCCGGAGTGCGGCCGCGCCGACGGATAGTGGCCCCAGCAGGGGTCCGTAACCGGCCTCATCAATCCCGAGCAGGATCAGTGCCATGAAGGTGCATGGTACTGCGTCGGTCGAGAGAGCGGACGATGGAGAGGGGGTTGAAAAACAGAACCGGGCGGCCTTGAGAGCCGCCCGGTGTTCACAATGCGGACGAGAGGAGTCGAACCTCCACGGGGTATTAATCCCACTAGGACCTGAACCTAGCGCGTCTGCCAATTCCGCCACGTCCGCGTGGGGAACGTGAGGTTAGGGGGGCACGAGAGGAACGGCAACTTTGACCAGTACGCGAGCCAGGGGCGTAGAGCATCGCTGAACCTAGGCCAGCAATCGAGCCCTACAGCGAGCCCTACCGCCGGACGATCGTGTCGCCGTAGTGCAGTTCCATGTAGCGGGCGACGTAGTCCACAATCGAGAGGGCCTCGGGGATGTCGGGGTTGCTTGTCGGGCCCATCGGCTCGAATCGCATCCCTTTGAAGCGTGAGACCGCGTCGTTGACTGTGAGGCCGTATTGGAGAGCGATCGAGAAGGCGCGGCAGAATGCCTGGCACATGCCCGACATCGCGGAGCCCTCCTTGGCGATCTTGATGAAAATCTCGCCGGGAGTTCCGTCGGGGTACAGCCCGATCGTGAGGTAGCCCTCGTGACGATCGATGCTGAACTTGTGGGTCAAAGAATCCCGGGTTGCAGGAAGGGACTGGCGAGTCGCGACCATCGGTACGTCCTTGCCGGGGGTCTGATCATGGGACTGTTCGTTGCTCACGCCGAGGGGCTCCGCCGCCTCTCAGAGTGGCCACGCGGAGCATCGTGCTCAGCGGGGCGGTACCGAATATCGGACTCCGAGAGAGGATGGGACCAGAATACGCTCGCTGGCCGGGTTGGTGAAGGGACTGTGAAGGTTCTGGAGTCTTCGGCCCCTTGTTTGTCAAGAATTGCTTTCGGAAGGTGCTTGCTCGGGTGGTAGAACCGGCCGATACTTCTCCATAGCTCAATGAGCACTCGCCCAGACAGTAAGTCGCCCGATCCCACCCGCCAGCGCTGGAGCGGCCTTGCCGTATTGATCGCGGTGGCGATCACCACAGGGTTCGCTCCGAGCTCGTTCGCCTGGGCGGTTCTCCCCGGTGTTGAGCGTGCTCTGTACGCGTCTGGTCGAGAATGCGGGCAAGAGCGTGCTTCGGCCAGGCAGATCCATGAAGCTCTCGCTCGTGCTGTGCGTGAGCTGCTGAAGGGATCTGGCTCGGATCAGGCCATCACGAAGAACCAGTCGGCGGCCTCTTTCCTCCTCTGCGACTCTGTTGCAGCCATCGAGACTCCTGCGGCACCGATCGGCCTCATGCGAAGCGAGACGCTCCTGAGTGGGCGTCTGCCGCAGCCCCCTCCCGCGGCCTGATCGCTCGCGCATCCTTCGTGGGCCGCGCCTTTACACATTCACTTCCATACCAGATTGACGTGCGTGAGGCCGTTCCGGAGTATCGGAAACGCGCCAGCCGCATCGTGTTCGATTGAACAATCGGTCTTACAGCCGAACAGAACCGGCGAACCCTCGCGAGTTCGTCGGCAGCAAGAAGAAGGTAGAGCCATGGCGACACAGGGCATCCCAGTTGTTGGACCGTTGCTGAACAGGATCATCGGTTCGCGGAACGACCGTTTCGTGAAGAAGTACACGACGCGGGTCGCCTCGATCAACGCGCTCGAAGCCGAGACGCGCCTGCTGACCGATGGCCAGTTGCGTACCAAGCTCCTGGAGTTCCGCGAGCGTCACGATAAGGGGCAGACGTCAGAGGATTTCCTTGTTGACGCTTTCGCCATCGCAAGAGAAGTGATGGACCGCTCCGTCGGCATCCGATCGATCTTCAACCCTGATCGCCAGTTCGATGCCTCACGGCTGAACTCCGACGCCCGCGCCATGTACGACGAGACCCGCGCGGCGATGGAGGCCACGCCGATCATCTACCCGCGGACCTATGTCGGAGCCCTGCCGGAGGGCACTGCTCGCGAGACGGAGGACCGCTTTCTCGGCCACTCTTCGCCCGTGCCGGGTTGGATGCAGGTCGAGATTCCCCCGAAGCTCTACGACGCCGTCAGAGAGCTGATCCCCGAGAGCCGCCCGCCGTTCAGAAGCCGGCCGTTCGATGTGCAGTTGATCGGCGCCATGGTCCTTTCCGGGGGCAAGATCGCCGAGATGAAGACGGGCGAGGGCAAGACGATCGTCGGGCCGCTGGCGTGCTATCTGGCGGCGATCGAGCGGATGAAGATCCACGTCGTGACCGTCAACGACTATCTCGTGCAGCGCGACCGCGACTGGACGTTCCCCTTCTTCCACTGGCTCGGTCTGAATGTCGGGGCGATCCACCCGATGCACATGCAGCCGGAGGATCTGAAGCGGCTCATGTATCGGTGCGATGTTGTCTACGGCACCACAGCCGAGTTCGGCTTCGATTATCTCCGCGACAACATGAAGCGTTCGACGGAGCAGCAGGTCCAGAGAAAGCGGCAGTTCGCCATCGTTGACGAGGTGGACTCGATCCTGATTGACGAGGCACGAACGCCGCTGATCATCTCGGGACCGGCACACGAGGATCTTCCTCGGTATGAGCTGGCCGACCGCCTGGCGCGTCACCTCGTAGAGAAGCAGCGTCCGTGGAATGAGGCGGACGAAATCGTTCAGGCGTGCAAACGCAAGATCAAGGGTATCGAGGGCGATATACGGCAGGTACGGGACAAGGGCCAGATCCCCGAGCTTCAGAAGCAGCTCGCTGCGGCAAAGGAAGAGCTGCCGGGTGTGGAGCAGGCCCGCGATCGGCACACCCAGTACTACGAGCTCCACCTCGAGAGAAAGAGCTGCCACGTGACACACGATGGCGTCGCGGAGGCGCAGCGTGTCGCGAACATCGGCTCTTTCTACGTCGGTGAGAACATGGATGTCCCCCACCTCCTTGAGCAATCGCTGAGGGCTCACGCGGTCTATTACCGCGATCGGGACTACATCGTGATGGATGTCCAGAACGCGCAGACCGGACGCCCAGAGCCGAGCATCGTGATCGTCGACGTGAACACCGGGCGGCCGATGATCGGGCGCCAGTGGTCCGACGGCCTCCACCAGGCGATCGAGTGCAAAGAGAAGGTGCCGATCAAGCAGGAGACACAGACGGTCGCAACGATCACGATCCAGAACTTCTTCAAGATGTACAAGCGGCTCGCCGGCATGACGGGCACGGCCGATACCGAGGCACAAGAGTTCCACGACATCTACAAGCTCGACGTGGTCGCGATCCCCACGAACAGATCGGTCGTCCGCCGAGACTTCAACGACACGGTCTACCTCACCGGCAAGGACAAATGGAACGCGATCGTCGATGAGATCAAGGCGTTCAACGACGTTGGCCGACCGATCCTGGTCGGCACCACGAGCGTCGAGAAGAGCGAAACGCTCTCACAGATGCTGACGCGGCGTCACGGCGTCAAGCACGACGTCCTGAACGCCAAGCAGCACGAACGCGAAGCACACATCGTCGAGAACGCCGGCCAACTCGGGCAGGTCATGATCGCAACGAACATGGCCGGACGCGGCACGGACATCAAACTCGGCACGCTCACGCGCGAGGCGCAGCTGGAGCATTGGCTGAAGCGCGGCATCTGCCCGAGAACTGTTACGATTGAGTCCTCGGACGAGCAGCTCCGCGAGGGTATCTACAGAAAGGTCGCGCAGACCGATCTTGAGATGCGCAAGCAGGACGCCGAGCAGACGCCGTATGAAGAGCTGGAACTCCGACTCCTACGCCATTGGGCGACGAAGTACACGATGGTCGGCGAGAAGCAGGCCGCGTCGATGGATGCTGAGTCCCTGCGGAAGGAACTCGATACCAGCGGGCGGTTCCTGCTGCATCGCATCCGCTGGTTCACGAGCATCGAGGATCTGGGCGGCCTGCACGTGATCGGCACCGAGCGTCACGAGTCGCGTCGTATCGATAACCAGCTGCGTGGTCGCTCCGGGCGCCAAGGCGACAAGGGATCGAGCCGCTTCTATGTCGCTCTCGACGACGACCTGATGAAGATGTTCGCCGGCGAGACAACGATGCGGATCCTGGCCCGCATGGGCATGCGCGAGGGCGACGCCATCGAGCATCCGATGCTGAACAAGAGCGTCGAGCGAGCCCAGCGCAAGGTCGAGGAACGCAACTTCCAGATCAGGAAGAACATCCTTGAGTACGACGAGGTGATGGAGCACCAGCGTCAGACGTTCTACGGGCTGCGTCAGCGCGTGCTCGACGGACGCGACGTCAAGGGCCTCATCTTTGAGTATCTTGAAGGCGTTGTCGATGACGCTTGCGATGAGTATCTCGACAAGCACTACGCTACGCAGTGCGCTGCGACATTCGCCGGCCAGAAACTCAGTTGCGAGATCCCGCCTGATCGTCTCCGCGGCAAGGACAAGAACGAGATCGAGATCCTGTGCCGGCGTGAAGCAGTCGCGGACGCGAACACGGTGATCACCGTGACGCTCGGCGAGTACATGCCCACCGAGGGATCGGACGTCGAGATGGACTTCGACTCTGCCGGCCTTATCCGGTGGGCCAGCAACCGCTTCGGCGTTGAGATCGCCCCGGAAGAGGTCAAGGAGCCAACGGCCGAGGTCCGACGCGCGATCCAGGAACGCCTCTCGGTCGCGGCTCAGGCGAAGATCGAGGAGACCGATCTCAGCGGACTCGATGCGTTCTTCGCCCCGGACTACGGCGCGAAGACGCTCGCAACATGGGCGATGAATAAGTTCGGCCTTGAGATCTCCGCCGACGAGATCGTGAAGGCGGAGGAATCTGAGAACTCCTCCGCTCGCGACGCGATCATGGCCCGCGTCTCCGAGATGTACCGCGAGCGCGAGGTCACCTACCCGGTCGAGTTCCGGATGGAGATCACGATGATGGCGGCTCAGCGCGGCCCGCTTCAGGCACTTGAGGCGTTGGCGGCCTGGGCACGACGCCGCTTCGGCGTCGATTGGACCGCGGACACCCTGAAGAGCACGCCGCCTCCGAAGGTGAGAGACATGCTCCTCGAGCAATCAAAGGCGTTTGTCGAGCGTGATCAGCTCCAGAAGGACATCGATGAGGCGATGGCCTTCAAGACAGATGAAGAGTTGGATGCGCATCTGAAGGCGAAGTACGGCGGATTCCTGCCCGAGAACCTCAAATACCTCACGCCAGATGAACGTCCTGATGCAGTGCGTGCGCTCATCGAGAACGTACAGCGAGCCGAGCTCGTGAACCTTGAGCGGACGATCGTGCTGGACATTCTCGATCAAACGTGGCGTGACCATCTCTACGCGATGGATCAATTGCGGGACGCGATCGGTTTCCGCGCGTTCAGCCAGCAGGATCCCAGAATCGCTTACAAGCGGGACGGCTCCGCGCTGTTCAATACGATGCTCGGCGATGTGCGAGAGCGTGTCTCCGACTACATCTTCAAGGCAAGGGTCAGCGCGGCATCACTGCTCGGGCATGTTGTGCAATCTAAGGGCGGGCCGGCCATGCCGCCATTGGGCGGCTCGCGTGGCCCCACAGCAGCGCCACCGGCCGCGCGAGGCCCCGCCATGGGTCCGGGCGGCATCACCGGCCCGGGGCTCGACGGATGAACGCAACCCTACAGATCGCTGGATCCGACAGGTTGAGTCAAGCGTATCCCTCCGTGGACGGGTGGGCCGCCTTAGGATGTCACTCCGCACATGATCGAGGGCTGCCTATGAACTTCGCCAATACCCAGACCCACGTCGATCGTTCCTCCAGGGGCGGCTTCACGCTTCTGGAACTGCTGATTGTCATCGCCGTCATCTCGCTGCTGATCACGATCTCGCTCGCCGTTGGCAGCAAGGTCCTGTCATCAGGGAGAGAGACGCTGACAAGCAACGTCGTGAGGTCGCTCGAAACCTCGTTGACATCGTACATCGCTGATACGGGAGACAAGATCCCGAACCCGCTTGTGGAGCACCCTGATTCAACATCTGGCTCGATTCGGTGGCAGCCCGTCTCGGATGTCCTGCGCGGCTCTGGCGACTCACCCGACGATGAGATGGTGAACTCTGTCGGGTGGTACATCTACCAGATGAGGGACGTCTCTTCCGTGAATGCCACGATCTCCGGTCTTGCGACGAACGTTGTCAAGCAGTTCGCACCCAAACTCGATTCCACTGGGTCTTACCCGGCGTGGGGTCAGCCGCCGCTCACCACCGTCTTCGACGGTTGGGGACGACCGTTGCGTTACGTACATCCCACCTTTGATGGCGTGATCCTGCAAAGTCCTAGGCCATACGACTTCGGCAAGAACCCCGGAGATAGAGGCGGCGGGATCAGCGAGACAGACATCAGGGAACTCGCTCCGATAAAGACAGGCGAATCATTTGCGTTCAACAGTCTGCGAAGAAACATGCGGACAAATATCGACCCAACAGGCAGAATCAACTTGGCCGACAGCGATGGAGCACTCTGCCCGAACAACCGCCCGTACTTCTATTCGGCAGGGGCCGACGGCGATCCGTCCACGATCCTCGACAACGTCTACTCGACGAAGCCGACTTTCCAGACCGAGTGATCGACCGGTTCAGACGATGGCGACGCACTTCCTGCCCCTCCGGATGCTCAAGGAGTGTCAAGCACCCATCCGAGACTCCCAGGTATCAGACCTGTGAAGATCGAGTGGCATCGTACTTTCTGCTTGGCGGAGGGCTATCATCCGCCCGAAGTTCAAGATGTCGTATGCGGCCCAATGCCGCAGCGGCACACATCCGGGGTGTAGCGCAGCTTGGTAGCGCGTCTCGTTCGGGACGAGAAGGTCGCAGGTTCAAATCCTGTCACCCCGATTTCCGTAAGTCTCGCTGAATACGCAGTTTGCGTATACCCGCTCGATGTCGAGTGGTGCAGCCGGACGCCATTTCAGCGCGGTGTTACACCGCGCTTGGCGCTGGAGTGCACCGAATGAGCGGCAAAGAGCGTCGGAAATCCACCCACAAGCAGTTGGAAAAGGGCTCGAAAGAGGGCGGTTTGCGTGCGCGAACCTGCGACCCTCTCGCACCCAAAGCGCAGGTCGCAGGTTCAACGCGAGCTGGGGATCGCGGGCCTCGCAGCGGCGCGCCGAAAGCCACATCAAGAGGTTCATCCAAAACGCCCGCGTACCGCGCGCGGCCAGAGTACGGGCAGGCGATCGTCACGCTGACGGACAAGACCTCTGGCGCGCGGCGTGACTACTGGCTGGGCGAGGTGGGCTCGCCCGAGAGCCGCGAGCGGTATTACCGAACCCTGGCGGCGTGGGAGTCGCGCGGGCGCACCCTGCCGACGTTCGAGGAGTGCGGACTTGTGCCGACCTTCCACGCGATGAAGCGGAGGCGGGCCGAGCTGAACGCCACCGGCGGTGGCACCCGAGGAACCATCGCGGCCGCGTTGCTCCTGCACTGGCGCGAGGTGAAGGACACGGTCAGCTCCAAGCGGGCCAACGCCATCAAGGTGACGCTCCGGCTGCTGCGGGAGATGGACGGCTCGACGGCGATGAAGGACTACGGGCCGAATCGGTTGCGGCTCCTGAGGGAGCGGATGCGCTCCGGCGACGCGGACTCGGACCCGCCGCGTGAGCCGTGGTCGCGTCGGACGACCAACGAGCGGGTTCGGATCGTGCAGGCGTTCTTCAGGTGGGCGGTGGCGAGGGAGATGGTCCACGAGAGCGTGGCGAGGGCGCTGGAGATGGTGGACCCGCTGAAGCGCAGGCGGGGCGAGGCGGACGATCGGAAGAAGGTGCTGCCGGTCACCCAAGACCTGATCGACGCCACACTCCCCCACTGCTCGCGGCAGGTCCGCGCGCTGATCGAGTTGCAGTTGCTGACCGGCGCGAGGCCCGGCGAGTTGGTCGGGCTCCGCGCGATCGACATCCGGACCGATGGGGGCGATGGTGGAGAGGGGGTCTGGGTTTTCGAGCCGCAGGACCACAAGAACGCGCACAGGGGCCACACCCGAGTGATCCTGTTCGGGCCCCGGGCGCAGGAGATCCTGCGCCCGTTCATGTCCAGCCGCCCAGTGGACGCGCCGCTCTTCTCGCCCAGGGAGGCGGAAGAGGAACGCCGTCGTGCGGCACACGAGGCCCGCAGGACGCCCAAGGGATATGGGAATGGGCCGGGCACCAACCGGTCGCGGGCTCCGCGTCGGCCGCCGGGTGACGCCTACGACGTGGGCAGTTACCGGAGGGCGATCTGGCGTGCGTGCGACGCGGCGTTCCCCTTGCCGAAGGAACTGCGGAAGAAGAGATTCGAGACCGCCGAGGCGTGGCGCGAGCGGGTCGGTGACGAGGGCGCGGCGGCGGCCGCGCGGTGGCGGGGTGAGCACCGCTGGAACCCGCACCAATTGCGGCACACCGCCGCGACGCGGATCCGGAAGGAGCACGGGCTTGAGGCCGCGAGCCTGATCCTGGGGCACGCGAGCGCGGTGGTCACCGACGCCATCTACGCAGAGCGCGACCTCGGGACGGCGGCACGGGTGGCGAGGGCGTACGGGTGAACAGCGGCAGACGGCTTGACACGTCTTCAGCCCACTACGACCTGCCTGATCTGGACCGGCCCTTGACCGGGCGCTACGTTGGAGAATCCGAGCCGCGAACCTGTGAATGCGGCCGGATTCTGCTGAAAGGGGACGCGCATGGACGCGACAGAGCTGAGGGCTTTGAGGGCACTGGCGGAGCGTGACGTGTGGCCTGTGAATGAACTGCCGGAGTGGATCGATGTTGACCTCTTGCGTTGTCTCGATGTTGAGGGTGTCATCGAGGGGAGGTACGTGACAGCGCACAACAATGCGAAGTACCCGGGGGACGCTCCGAACATCACCTACAGCCAATCAACGTGGTTCTCACCACTTCAGAAACCGAGTTTGGCTGGCCCATGGGAGAACTGGGTTCGACCCGAGGGATACGACTGCTGGAACCCGCCGCGCGAGATCCGTATCTCGGATAAGGGCAGGGCGGTGCTTGCCCGGGCCGTGCGTTACTCCGAGTCGAAGCACCCGACGGATCCTGAAGCAGAAGAGGTGATGGCCCGGGCCGCGATGTTTCGCGCGTCGGGCGCGGATGTCTATCCGGGGGTGCTCCTCGTCATCCGAGGGGACAACTTCGCGCTGCGGCCTGTTGAGGACGTGGACTACTCGCCCGGGCGCGACGGAATCATCGGTATCGCCATGTGGGGTCTTGAAGCCAATACATCGGTGATTGGCGAGGATGGCGTTGCAGAGGGTGCCGTACGCATGATCGCAGTTGATCGCGAACAGCCCAGAACCGGTCTGTCGTTGGCTGACGCGTGGATCGCACGAGCGGACGTGGTGAGGCGGGTGCTTTCTGGCTCCACGCTGGGCGAGTCGGGCATGGATGCCGTTATGGAAACAGCGGCCATCAGACAAGTCGTCTCGGTGCTGAGGTCCCAAGCCGTCGCTGTTATTGCATTGCTCCCCGAGAATGCGACGGCTGCCCGCGCGGCGCTGGCCCGTGTTGCAGACGGTGAAACTCCGAAGGTGGACGATCTGAACGACGCGATTCAGGCCATCCTCGCGTCAGCGGTGGTCGATCGTTCGGAATCGCCGGCCCCACCAAGGACCGGTGCGACGGAGGACGAGGTCTCGGGAACCTCGAAATCGTCGAATGGCGCTCCAAAGCAACGCGTTCTTAAGGACGTGCATTGGACAGTCCTATGCGAAGTAGCGGCCTCGCTCTCCCCTTTCGAGCCTGCGTTGCGCGCCAACTCCAAGGGCTTGCCGAAGTACGACGCGCTCCTGCGTCGTCTTCGGGAGTTGGAGGTCGAGGGGCTTGTCGAACGCCCGCTCGGGGAGCGAAGCGGGTGGTGCGCTACGGAAAAGGGTCGTCAACGGCTCAAGGACAACGGCTTCAACATCTAGTTGCAAATTGCGCGCCGGTTAGCTGCCATTTCGCTCGCGACGGCGTGCGAACATATTGGCGTGAACGGAAGCCAGCGAAATCACGGGATTGCGGGCGAAGCAACGCGAAGGTTGGGCGACCTCGGCGACGTTCAGCCGTCCGCCGCACCGTCGTACATCTCCCTTTCGCAAGCCGCCCGCCTGGCTCCCGGTCGTCCTTCAGCCTCGGCGACGTGGCGGTGGTGTCGGAAAGGCCTGAAGGCTCGCGATGGGTCGTCTGTCTATCTCAAGCACGTCCGCGTTGGTCGGACAGTGTACACCACTGCGGAGTGGCTCCACGCCTTCTTCGAGGCCGTTGCCGCCGCCGACCAGAAGCACTTTGAGACCCGTGAGTCGCTGGCGGTTCAGGCTTTGGAGGGCGTCCTTGATCGGCCTCCTGCTAGCCCCAGCCCTTGCACGGGTCTGACGGGTCCTGCCGCACCGACAGGTCACGACGAACTCAACGCGGCACTCAAACAGGAGGGACTGTGAGATGATCGCCACCAGCGACCAGCATCCTGATCCTCGTGTCGTCGCCGAGTGCATCCCGGCGGAGTTGAAGACGATGCCGCGATGGGCGTGCTGGAAGGCAGTTTCGAACAGGGAAGGCGGCAAGCCCAAGAAGATCCCCATCGATCCACACACGGGGGGTGCCGCCAAGAGCACAGACCCGGCGACCTGGGGCACCTTCGATGAGGCGATCGCGAGTCTCGCGAGAGACCCCTCGCTCTCGGGCGTGATGTTTGCGCTCGGGGAGGACATCGGGATTGTCGGCGTCGATCTCGACGGCTGCATCGATGCCGACGGGGTCATGACACCCGAGGCACGGGTGCTGGTCGAGGAGTTCGACACCTACGCGGAGCGATCTCCGAGCGGCTCGGGTGTGAAGATGCTCTGCTATGGCAAGAAACCCGGCAAGCGGTGTCGCAAGAAGGACGTTCACGGGTGTCACGAGATCGAGGTCTACTCCAAGAAGCGGTTCTTCGTGATCACGGGCCTGCGTCTCGACGACGTCAGCCCGGTGATCAACGAGCGACAGGTCGAACTGGATGACCTGTACGCGACGATGTTTCCTCCGAAGCCAGAGCCGCCGCCGACGAACTCCGGTGGCGGCTTCTCCGGCGATGACAACGCACTGCTCCAAAGGGCGCGCGATGCAGCCAACGGCGGCAAGTTCACGCGCTTGTACG
Source organism: Phycisphaeraceae bacterium (assembly GCA_019454185.1). Lineage (NCBI taxonomy): Bacteria > Pseudomonadati > Planctomycetota > Phycisphaerae > Phycisphaerales > Phycisphaeraceae > Phycisphaeraceae bacterium. The sequence goes on along the minus strand of CP075368.1, from coordinate 934,897 downwards.
ACGCGGGCGACATCAGCGAGTACGGCGGGGACGACAGCGCCGCGGACCTGGCGCTCGTCTCCATGCTGGCCTTCTGGGCCGGGCCGGACCCGGACCGGATCGACCGGCTGTTCCGTGGGTCGGCTCTGATGCGTGAGAAGTGGGATCGCGAGGACTACCGGGAGCGGACGATCAGCACTGCGCTCGATGGTATGACCGAGTTCTTCGGGCAGAGTCCGCCGCGCGTCAGTGCCTCTGGCACGCCCCTTCCTGAGGTTGAACTCGGCCCCGACGAGTACCGAGTGATCGACCAGGTTGTGGAATCGCTCGCGGCGGATCAGGAGGTCTACCAGCGCGGCGGCGTGCTCGTTCGGGTGGTCCATGTCACCGAGGGGAAGTCGTCGCGATCGGTCATCGTTCCGCTGGAACCGCCGACGCTCCGCGAGGTGATCACGCGCAATGTCGTGCTGCTCAAGTTCGACAAGAAGGCCCAAGACTTCGTTCCCGCTCACCCGCCGGGGTGGCTTGTCACGGGCGTGCACGCGCGCGGCACCTGGCCGGGCATCCGAACACTTGCGGCCATTGCGTCCGCGCCAGTGCTCCGTGCAGACGGCAGTGTGGTGCAGATGCCGGGATACGACGCCCAGACTCAGGTGCTGTACGAGCCGAACGTCGGGTTCCCGGTGATCCCGGACGAGGCCAATCTTGATGATGCGTCGGCGGCGATGGAGCGACTCCTCGACCTGGTGCGTGACTTCCCGTTTGCATCGGACGCCCACCGGGCGGCGTGGCTGGCGGGGCTGCTGACCTTGGTCGCTCGCCACGCATTCATCGGCAACGCGCCCATCTTCCTCATCGATGCGAACATCCGCGGCGCGGGTAAGACCTTGCTCGTGCAGGTCGCGGGCTGGATCGCCCTTGGGCACGACGTGCCCGTGAGCACATACAGCCACGATCCCGTCGAAATGCGGAAGGCGCTGACGACAATGGTGATGGCCGCCGAGCCCATGGTCCTTCTCGACAATCTTGCTGGGGTCTTCGGGAACGACGCCATCGACCGGGCCGCGACGAGTCCGAGGTGGAGAGATCGCATTCTCGGCGGGAACACGCAGGTCAACCTTCCGATGACGACGGTAATCTGGGCCACCGGCAACAACATCACGCTTCAGGCGGACACAACCAGACGCGTGATCCACATCAGGCTGGATTCGCCACTGGAGAGGCCCGAGGACCGCGCGAACTTCGTCCATCGCGACCTGCTCGCGTACGTGGCAAAGCACCGCCAGTCGCTCTATGTCGATGTGGTCACGATCCTTGCGGCATTCGTGCGTGCGGGGTGTCCGCTTCCCGAGGATCTTCGCGCCCTTGGATCGTTCGAGAACTGGTCTCGAGTGGTTCGTGGCGCGGTCATATGGGTCGGTCTTCCCGATCCGTGCTCCACGCGGGATGGCCTGGAAGTCGCCGCCGACGCCGAGAAGGAGATCCTGACGGACCTCCTCGACGCGATGGAGAGATACGACCCGCTCGGCAACGGCGTGGTCTTGGCGACGCTGATGGCGGATCTCTACCCCGCGCTCGGTTCTCCGCCCGCCGATGCCGCGAGCGTAGCCATGCGCACCGCGATCGAAACCGCAACCAACTGCCCGGCGGGCAAGCCCCCCGCCGCGCGCCAGGTCGGCAGCAGGTTCAAGCGGCTGCGAGACCGGGTCGTCGGAGGCCGCAAACTGACGTCCCGGCCGGGTGAGAAGCGGGCCGGAGGCGTGGTGTGGCGGGTCGTGAAGCAGGACCAGACCGGGGAAGGAGTGACTCAGTGACTCAGATGACTCAGAAATCGGTCATTCGCGAGATTTGGCGGAGGGGGCGACGCGGACCGGACGTACTCCCCGCTCTGCGAAATCCTCAGATCGTGCGTCGGCTGAGTCATCTGAGTCACTGAGTCATCGATTGAAGCGTGAGAAGTACGAACGGATGACGGACGGATGGGTCGCTGTGGGAACAAGGGGCACGACATGACGAGCGCGACGACGAACGGGATGGCGATTGAGATGCGGGGCGTGGATGAGATCACGCCCTACCCGAACAACCCGCGCGTGAACGACGGGGCGGTCGAGGCGGTGGCGAAGAGCATCGAGGAGTACGGGTTCAGGCAACCGATCGTCGTGGACAGGGAAGGCGTGATCATCGTCGGGCACACGCGATGGAAGGCGGCCAAGCACCTCGGGCTGGAGAAGGTGCCGGTCCACGTCGCCGACCTGACGCCCGAGCAGGCCAAGGCGTATCGCCTCGCGGACAATCGCACCGCACTGATCGCCGAGTGGTCGGACGAACTGCTCGCGGTCGAACTCGGCGAGTTGAAGGCGCTCGACATTGACCTCGGCGGACTCGGTTTCACGGATGTCGAGATCTCGAAGTTGCTTGAACCGGGCCTCGAGGTCGGCGCGACGGATCCGGACGACATCCCAGCGCCGCCTGATGAGGCGATTACGCAGCCGGGCGACCTGTGGATCCTCGGGAACCATCGCCTCTTGTGCGGCGACAGTGGGAGCGTCGCGGATCTCGATCGCCTGCTCGACGGCGCGGTCATTCACCTCTGTAACACGGACCCTCCGTACAACGTCAAGGTCGAGCCGCGGAGCAACAATGCGATCGCGGCGGGGTTGTCATCGTTCAGCGCGACGAACACGCAGCCGCGCAACCACCACCAGCGCTTCGACGCCGCTCGCAACCCCGGCAGCAAGAAGGGCACGGGCAAACAGATGCGGGCCAAGGACAGGCCGCTGGCCAACGACTTCGTCACCGACGAAGAGTTCGACCGTCTGCTGGATGCGTGGTTCCGCAACATCTCGCGTGTGCTGATGCCTGGCGGCGGGTTCTACATCTGGGGCGGCTATGCGAACTGCGCGAACTACCCGCCGGTGCTGAAGCGGCACGGGCTGTACTTCAGCCAAGCCATCATCTGGCACAAGATGCATCCGGTTTTGACGAGAAAGGATTTCATGGGAGACCACGAGTGGTGCTTCTACGGGTGGCGTGAGGGCGCTGCGCACCGCTTCTTCGGGCCGAACAACGTGCCGGACACGTGGTCCATCAAGAAGGTGAACCCCAACGCGATGGTTCATCTCACGGAGAAGCCCGTCGAACTCGCGCGACGCGCGATGGAGTACTCCTCGCAGCCTGGCGAGAACGTGTTGGATTTGTTCGGAGGATCTGGCAGCACTCTGATCGCGGCCGAGCAGACGGGACGCAAAGCGTTCCTGATGGAGTTGGACGCGCCGTACTGCGATGTGATCGTGCAGCGCTGGGAGAACTTCACGGGCAAGAAAGCGGAGCGGATCGCCGCGGCGGTGCGATCATGAAGAACGCTTCAATCCACGACGTGCTCCTTCAGGAACGCGGCGATCTCCGGCTTGGCGATCCGGCCCTGCGCGACGCCGAGCACATGGTCAACCAGCGCGTCATCGTCGATGGCCATCTCGATCCCGTTCAGATCGAGGAAGACCAATGCCACCGCTGTGCCGGTCCGCTTGTTCCCGTCCATGAACGGATGGTTCTGCACGATGTGGAAGAGGTACGCCGCTGCCATCTCAAAGAGATCCCCGTGAAGGCATCTCCCATCGAACATGGCGCGCGGCGTCTCTACGGCGGAGGTCAGCAGGCCTGGATCGCGGAGATCCGGGCTGCCGCCGTAGCGCTCGATCTGATCCTGGTGGATCTGCAGCACGTCATCGACGCGCAGCCATTCCGGGGTCATGCGAGCTCACTCCGCAAGACGCTTCAGGGCCTTGCCGTGCTTGGCGTTGACCTTCGCGAGCGACTTTGCCAACCGGCCATCGCGGCTAGCGTCGCTTGCCCGGCTGATCGTCAGCACCTTCCCGTCGGTGCTGACTTCCAAGGGAGCGCCCGGCTCGAAGTTCAGGAGTTCGAGGATCGGCTTGTCGATGACCAGCGCGTAGCTGTTGCCGTGCTTGGTGAGTGTCTTGATCATGGGGGCCTCCGGGAACCGTTACTACATCGTACATACGAAGTATACACTTCGGCGGTTTGCTCGCAAGGCATGAGCTGCGGGATGCCGCCGCACAAACACCCCGGCCATAGGCCGAGGTGGGGTTGTTCTCGGGCCTTAGGGGTCCGATCAGAGCGATTCTGCTTCGGGCAGCGGGCCGTCGCGTTCGGTGTCCCAGTCCACCTCGTCCTCGACGACCTGATCGAGGTCGCGGTCGGTCAGGTAGCCGACCGTCTGTATGCCTTGGCACTTCGCCACCGCGCGGGCGAGGCCGACCCATTCATCCACCGTCAGCATGTGTGCGGCGCGTGCTTCGAGGAGCGCGAGGGCTGCTTCAAGGACGGCGTCGCGGGGATCGAACTCCGGCGAACTCAGGTCGGGCGTCGTGGTCGTCATGGCTCACCCGCCCTTCCCGGACTTGGCGGTCGTGGGGGCCGCTGGGGTGCTGGCGAACATCCCGCGATCGACCTTCTTGAAGCGGGCGTCGGTCCCCTTGGCTGCGATCTCGCGGGTGATGGCGGCGTAAAGCGTGGCCTCGGGCGTCTTGCCGCCCGGGCTGGTCCAGAGGCCCTTGGCGTGCATGACCTCGATCATGTCGATGGCGCGGAGCGGGCGGTCGGACTCGGCGAGAACCTTCGCGGCCGCGTCGAGCGCCGAGATGCGCTTCGCCTTGGCTGGCTTCGCGGGCTTGGCCGCGGGGGTCTTTGCGTCCTTCGCCTCCTTGGCCACCTTGCCACCCGTCGCCCGAGGTTCGCCCGTGGGCGTTCCCTTGGCGGCGGTGGCGTTCTTGCCGCCACCCTTGGCGGGCTTCGCGCCGTGGGCGACCGTGGGCGGCGTCGGGGCCGCGTTCGTTCCCGCAAGGGCGGCCTCCAGCGCCGCGTCGTTCTCCAGCGGGTCGTTCTCCCACCCCTCGGGCTTGGACCCGCGCGATGGCTTGGTCCGCTTGGTGGCGTCCTTGGCGGGTGCCGCGTTCAACTTGGCGAGCGCGTCGGCGCGGGCTTTGTCGTTCGCGGCCGTGTCCGGCGCGGGCTTGCTGCTCGTCTTGCTGGCGGGCTTGGACTTCGTCGTGGGGGTCTTCTTGGACATGGTGGTCTCCGTCGTTGGGGTGGAACCCGGCGCACATCGCTCCGGGGAATCGCGCTCGCACCGGTCTCCCGGAGCGGCGCGTGGATGAGCGAGGTGTGGGGATCACCTGCTCTGCACGATGCTGATCTGGAAGACCGAGCCGTCGCCGAAGCGCAGGACGATCCCGGCGTTGGTGGTCATCAATCCGGCCCGCTCGAAGGTGCTGACGCTCGCAAGGTCCTCGAGGTCGCTGACCATGTCGCGGGCGATCTCGGCGAGCGCGATGTCGTCGTCCTCGCCCTCGACCTCGTCCCTGGCGTCGAGGATGTTCTGGATGGCGTTGAGCAGGATGTCCTGAAGGTCGGTGTCGTGCATGGCGTTGCTCCTGTAAACAGCGAAGCCCGCAGGTCGCGGGCTTCAGGTCGTCGGGTCGGTTGTGGCTCGGTCTACGAGGTCGGGGTTGCGGGGCTGGGTTCGGGCCTCCTTGCCGCGTGCCTCGTCGCAGGCGTCGCTTCGCCCCTGGCGATAGCCAGCGTGCAAGCCGGATCTGTACCCGCTCTCGAAGGCGTGCCGCACGATGTCGCGGATCGCGCTGACGGGGATCTCGTGGAAGTCGAGCGCGTCGCGGCCGCGAGTCTCCAAGGTCTCCAGCAGCAGTTCCGCCGTGGCCCATTCGAGTTCCTCGTCGAGGTCGTGGCGCTTGGCCAGCGCGTCGAGAGATGGCTTGCGGTTGAGATGATGTTTGGCGTGGGTGTCGTGGGGGTCGTGGGGGTTCGTCATGAATCGTCTCCGTCGGTGTGTGGCGCGTTGGTCGTCGGTTCAGCGGCTCGTCGGCCTCGGGGCGTACTCGTACCCGGCGTTCACCAGCCGCTCGGCGTCGGCGAGGCAGACCACCCAGTACGCGCCCTCGCCCAGCACCACCATCCCCGCGCTGGTGCGGTCGGCGATGCTGAAGGCGCTCTCCTCGCTGCGGACCACCACCGGTTGGTGGCGAAGCCCGAGGCGCTCGTGCGCCGCCCTCGCGGCGGCCTTGAGTTGGTGGAACGGCGAGATCTGGTTCGCGTGCGTCATGGCGTTCTCCTACGCGGGCGGCTTCGCCCACGTGGAACACATCAAGCCATGACACTCGTACACATGCAAGGCGTCAGCGACCGGAGTATGCTGTATTCCAGCGGATTCCGAGGGGTTTGTGGGCAACTGGGGCGACGTGGCGGACCTGTGGAAGCGCAAGTAGGCAGCCGCCTACATCGGGACGCGACGGGGTGCGGGTGGGTGCGAAGGCACGTGATGGGGTCAGGGGTCGCGTGAGCGCGGCGCATGGGGGCACACGTTGGCAACTCGAAGGTCCAGTTCGGGTCTGACGACGACGCAGGAGAAGGCGATCCTCGCGCTGCTCGACGAGCCCACGGTTGCGCACGCCGCCAAGGCCGCGGGCGTTGGTCGCCGCACGATGTACCGGTGGATGGACGACCCGAACTTCTCGAAGGCGTTCCGCAAGGCGCGGAGGGAGTCGTTCTCGCAGGCGATGGCGGCCAGTCAGAAGTTCGCGCCGGTGGCGGTGCAGGTGCTCGCGAAGATCATGGCCGACACGTCCGCGCCGATGAGCAGCCGCGTCTCGGCCGCGACGGCGCTCCTGAAGTTCAGCCGCGAGTCGATCGAACTGGATGACCTCGCCACCCGCGTGGACGACCTGGAGCGGTCGATGAAGGAGGCGTCGAGTACGCCGCCCGTGCCGCCGCCAACATCACAGCAGGTGAATTGGGGGGATCGAGCATGCGCCTGACCGGACGGCTGAAGCGGCTGGAGGAGCGGCGCGGCATCGTCGGTGCCTGCCCACGCTGCAACGGGCGCGGCTGGCCGCAGCACTTCGTGCAGGGGCCACCCGAGTGCGACCTGACGACCAAGCCCGGCGACCGGATCGGGTGCGACCGTTGCGGGCGCGTGTCGCACCCTCGGCTGGTGATCCTCGACAAGGCCGCCCCCAACCCGCTGGAGCAGTGGCTCGCGGCGGGCGGGACGTTCGTCACGTCGTAGCCAGGAGGAGCCGCCCATGCGATCGCTGCGGTCGCGTCTGAACCGAATCGAGCGGCAGTCGCAGCGCGACGAAGCCGAGAGCCGCGCGCATGACAACATGCTCACACACCGGATCTGCGCCCTGAAGGCGGCCCGCGAGCCGGGCTTGGCGCTGGTTCGCCCCGAGCACACCGACGGCGAGACGTACAGGCACATCCAAGAGATGCTCGCCTGGGCCCGCGGCGACTTCCGGGAGGCCGAGCGTCTGGCTGATCTCAACCCGAACAAGCACGTGCCGCCGCCGCCCGGTACGCCGTGGGAAGAGCAGATGCGATTGGCGCGGGAGGCGCTCGATGCGACTGCCGACGAAGCGCACGACCAGACAAAGCGCGTGGCAGCGGCCGTGCGTGCGGCGACCGGCGCGGACGCCTAGGTGGACCCGTGCGGCCCATGCGGCCCGTTGCCCGGCAACACGCCGAACTCTGGCGCGGGAACTCGCCATCGCCGGGCTACGTTCCGCGATTGAAAGCGGGGCTGGGGGATGGAGTGCAGCCCGGGGCCGTGCGGCCGTTGCGGCCATGCTTTGCACCATGTGTTCTGCCATGCCGCGATACATGCGACACATGCGATACGTTGAAACACGACTTCTGCAGTGCGAGCGTCGCGCGGACCATGCGGCCCCACCATGAAACCAGCCCCTTCCCGTTGAGGAAGAGGCTGGCTGCTGAAGACGCTTGGCCCGATCGGGCCGCGACGCGGATGCTGCTGATCAACCGGTCGCAACAGCGTCTTGGGAGGATCTACGACCAATATACCCCATGATCTGCTGATCGGCCACCCTCTCGCATGGGGAACCCCCAACAACGCCGTGGATCGTTACTTGCGAGGGAACGGAGCCGGGGAATGAAAACACAGGTCACGTTGCGAATGTTGCCTATCAACTGGGTTCGACCGAAGCCCAAGAGGCTCTGCGTGGTCACATGTCAGAGCCCATCGAGAATCGGTTCCTCCGGCGAGATGTAATGGGTTCTTCTGGTCGCAGGCTGCCCGTACAACTCGGGGCGGAGGTAGGTGCCGCGTTCATGATCCGGCTTCATCTTTTCCGTGGCAGGAGGATTGGCACGGACCCAGAGGTCATTGCGAACGGCCGTTACGGTCCAGCAGACCTCAAGCCCGGGAACTCCGCCACCGATGGCGAATGTGCCCTCGCTCACCTTCCGAGCAACATGCAGTGATGGCGAGGGCGCGCCGACGGGCGTGAGTTGGTACTGCGGATCCCTGGCAACCTGATCAAAGTAGTGCGGCAATGCGACCTGCGCGACGCCCGCATCATCGAGCGTCACCGTTCCCCGATACACGAGGTAGGGCTCCGGTCCCTCCGCGCTGTAGTGCAGCAGTAGGCGATTCTCAGGATCCTGCGGGTGGTCGATCACGAACGTCTTTGTGCCGCTCGCGGCGAGCGCCCCGTCGGCGTACACCGCATAGCCGGACGCCGATGTTGTGTAGCCGATCACGCCGTAGGTCGTGCCGTCAGCGCTGTTTGCCTCCCCGTACACGCCACGACCGCTCTGGCCAGAGGAGCGTCCATGGACGCCGACTGCGTTGACGCCCACGCCCGTCGCGCCCGCGACGCCCCGGACTCCGAATCCGAGCGGTGAGTCCGTCACGCCGCGCACGCCAAAGTTCACCCCTGAAGTTTCCGAGGCGCTCCCGTACACGCCGTGACCCGTGGACGACCGCGTGACGCCGAGAACACCGATGTTCGCACCAGTCTCCGCGACGGCTCTGCCATACACGCCACGGCCCGTCGTGTGTAGGCTCTGAGCCCAGAGGCCGTAAGTGGGATCGCCAGTGATTGTCGAGTTCTCGACATAGATGCCAACCGCCCGGTCTGTGCCGGACTGAACGGACAGCCGATGCACGGGTCCGTTCGTTCCGATCCCAACGTTGCCGCCAGTGAAGAAGATGTTGGGATTGTTCTGCACCCAGTTGTTCTGTGCTTGAGCGGAGAGTGAGACGCAGAACGACAACGACAGCACTCCGAGGGTCGCACGCATACGAAAGCCCTTTCTTCATGTGTTGAACGGGATATCTGCACGCGTCACCGCCAGACGCGGGCGTTTCTTGGAGAGAGCATCGTGAAACGGCCAACCGGGATGCGGCCTGTCGCGTAGTCCCACGCCGCGCCGACCTTGGCGTACTGGCCGCCCCAAGCAACCGGCGTTCCACCCTTGCGAACGAATGTGTAGATGTCGCCGAAGCGGAGGTTGTTTGAGTCACCCGGGTTCGTGGATGTTCTCGTGAGGTCGAGTTCTTCTCCACGCTGGATACCGAAGTAAATCGGCTCCGTGTCCCAGTTTGCCGTCCACTGGACGTTGTATCCCCGGTTCTTCTGGCTCTCGTTCCACCACGGACCGCTTGGCACGCCCACGAGCGCGATCCACGGCGCTCGTAGCCGCGCGGCCTGATTCGTCGAGATCGACTCACCCACCAGCGTGAAGTCCTCTCGGATCTCTTCGGAGTGGACCATCTGGACAAACCGACCGTCAAACTTGATCGCCGAGTCGAGCATGAGGCAGCGGTACCTCGTGTCCTGGGCGGCCCAGAAATCCAGCACGCTCTCCCGGTAGAACGCCGGTGTGAGGGGGGTGACAATACGTGCAAGGCACCCCGCGTTCTGCGTCACGTTCCCATCGTCGTCGAGCGACATTCCGCCGCCGGTGTAGAACCAGCCGCGGCGTCTCTCGTCGGACGGCCAGACACCCACGCCGCGCACGTTGTGGTCGGAGATCCCGAACTCGTCCCACGTCTCCTCCATGCTCGCCCACTGGGCGGCAGAGACGCACGGCGTGCCCGGTTGATCTCGCACATCGCCGAAGATGCCGGACGACACGATGTCGCCGGGGTACTGCCCGGCGACGCGGTTGAACATGATCTCGTACTCGTCGCATCCGTTGAGGCAGCCCAGCACCTGCTCCTTCAGCCACGCCGTGTTCGCTGCATACCACTGCGGAACGCGTCCCAGCGGATCGTTGTCGTAGTTCGCGCCGCCGAAGAGATTGATGAGCGCGACGGGCCGACGGTCCAGGCGGCGTTCCGGAGCCGGATTATCCGGCCCATAGGCCTGTGTGGCCGGATCTGGCTGCGTGATCGGCTTGCCGAACTCGATCGTCGCGCGCCGGGCCATCTCGTGGAAGACGAGGTTCAACTGCCCGTCGGTCAGGCGCTCAGTGTAGATCGCCACTTGGTCAACGGAGCCGGGGACTTCGCGGAGCGCGGGGGGCTGGTCAGGATCATCCGGGGGCGGCGGCGGAATGATCGTGTCGAGAAAGTCCGTCCACGTCGTCGGCGGGTCGTTGTTGTCGGTGGCGCGGGCTCCGACGGTGAGCCGCTTGTTGGCTGTGGTGTTGATACCGAAGCCGGTCGGGCCGCCGGTCGTCACGAGTTCGCCGTTGATCCAGATCTCGCGCACGGCACTCGGGCCGCCGGAGGCGCGATAGACGATCAGCGTCCGATTCGCCAGGTTGTCCACGGGCGCGTCGAGTTGCGAGATGAAGAGGTTGCGGGCGAACTCGACGCGGACGCTCGGCTTGGGCGAGGTCGTCGGGATGTAAGCGATGCGCCAGGAGCGATTCGCGTTGGCCGAGCCGCTCCACCGCCCCACAAGATGGGCGGCGGTCGTCTGAGTGGTCCACGCGACCACGGCCAGCGTGACGTTGGCGGGGCCGATGCTCAGGTCCGCCGCGACGGCGTCGAGCGACAAACGACTCTCGGACTGGCTGAACAGCGGGGCTGCCCCGACGTATCGAGTGTAGGGATTGGTCTTGGAGGTCTGGACCCGGAGGCGTGGTTGGCGACCAGTGACGGCCTCGGAGAAGAGCGGGCCGCCGATGCGGAGATTGCGCCACTCGCTCATGGCGATCGTGACCGGCGTCGTGTCACTGTTGGTGCGGGCGACACGCTCGGCCTGTGCATCGCAGTGGACACGAAGTGCTGGCGAGCCATCGTCGTAGCCGGGGAGTTTGCCGACCGGCCAGGCGCTCGGCGTCATGCTCAGATTCTCAAAACCGGTTCCTATGCCGGTGATTCGAAATGCTGTATTGCTCGTAGATTGCCCCGCTGGCGTGCCACGCAGGATGACACAGCCAGCGTCGATCGCACTGACAAATAGTCTTTCGTCATACGCAGTCGATGCATTGCTCTCATTATTAATGGCAATTTGCTCGGTCTGCTTTAGGCGTATAGCCACAGTTACGAGCCAATCGTCGCCGTCTGAGTCAATACTAAATATTGAAGATGCGGCAGGCAACCGTTCGTAGTCAGTAGTTATACGCCTGAACAAATGTCCTGCGTCTGCGTCCCAGCGCCACCCAACAATTGGTCCAAATGTTGCTAGCTGTACATCGCCGATCTTCTTGGTATCAATTACTCTTGACTGATCAACTTTTGGCACGAATTCTACAAGGCCTGTCACTCGGAATACAATACAGATACTGGTGCCTTCAGGGCCAGCAGCGTACGTACTTTCTAATGACCACAGGGCTGGCATGACACAAACTCGTTTCGGGATCACAGTGCTAGAGAGATCGCCTCTTGCGGTTCGCAGCAGCCGCCGCGCCCATCCCAAGAGCGACAACAGTCGGGGATGATGGTATCAGGTTCCGTACAAGTACCGGCACGCCTGAGTCGTTATACTCGTATCCAATAAGCCGCCACTGCGTGAGTGTGACTCGCTGAATCTGCATGAATCCAAACATGCTGAAATCGGACTTCGCATACCCGATATACACACTTCCACCATCGGGAATGGGCCTGATATCGAAGTCACCATCGTCACCCGTCTGGCTGATACTTGCTGGCCTGAGATCGCCGGTGCTGGAAGAGTACACCGGTGTGTCCCAGACGCGCATTGAATTGATTTCCGTATTGAGCTGGTTCAGTCCACCGTCAACAACAAGAGCCGGCGTCTGATATGGGAATGGCGGAAATTGAGGAAGCGCATTACCTGAAATACCTGCCTCAAGTGTTCCGCTAAAGGGCAGTGTAACAAATCCAAGTTTGAGCGAGTTCCGCAGTATCGGGCCAGCAGGGTATGGAGCCGTTGTCAATGCTGGCTCGAACAGCGCGATCACCATGTCATTGTTCGTCACGATCAACTCGTGGCTGAGTGTGACTGTCACGATACCGGCCATGGCGTCTCCTCCCAGCGCGACCGTGCAGCCGATCGCGGCGATGCGTGCGAGTGTTTGTGCGTGACTCATGCGCGTTCTCCTGCTCCAAGTGTTCCGCATTTCTCCAACTCCATCGACACTCCGCGGCGGCTGGCCCCGGGTACTCGGTATGAGCGCCAGGGGCCTGGCGTCGCGTCTCTCACACACATGCCGACCGCCGCTTGCGCCCACTGACTCCTACGCCAGCTCCGAGAATCGCAAGCGTGCTGCCGGATGGCACGATGTTCTGAACGACGATCGGTGCGCCAGAATCGTCATAGGCGTATCCAATCAATCGCCACTCATAGAGGGAGAGACGCTGGATCTGCATGTACCCAAACATACCGAGATCGGACGTAGCGTAACCGATATACGCGTAGCCACAGTCCGGTATCGCAGAAATATCGATCTGTCCACTACTATTGAACCCAATGAGCACTGCGGGGCTTACAACCCCATTGTCCAGATCAAAGTTAGGAGTTGCCCACTCTCGGCTTGAATCCATCGTTGTACCAAGCTGATTGAGCCCTCCGTCGATACACAGCGACAGCGTGAGAAATGGCTCCGGAGGGAATAGAGGCAGATCGTTGCCGGAGATAAGAGCTGTGATGTTCCCTCCAGATGGCTCAAACGCGAACCGAAGCGAGTTGTGCAGGATCGTGTCCGTCGGTGCTGTCGTGAGCGCGGGCGTGAACCCTGCAATGAAGATGTCGTTATGGTTGACGATCAGGTCGTCCTCAAAGTGGTCCGCGTAGCGATAGACGACGAGTCCGGCCATGGCGTTCCCTCCGATCGCTATTGCGCATCCGAATGTGGCGATACGTGCGAGTGCTGATTTGCGGTTCATTGTTTGATCCCCTCTTCTACTCAGTCCGGCCCGTGCATCCTTCGATTCGCATCATGCCGACATTCAGTTCGTCCAATTCCCTACGCTGATCTCCAGAAGAACCCCAGCCCGTTGCTCGCGGCAGAGGATGCTGTCCAACGCAACGACACAGCGATCCTCCTGAATCCCATCGCATCGAACACGACCGACGGGACACATGCCGAGGTAGCGGAGGCCAAGGAGCGATCCGAGCCCATGACAGCCAGTCCCGGTGGCTTCAGACCCCGGTCGTCCGTCACCCTGATCTGAGAGGCCATGAACCAGTTCTCCGCGAAGACGTTCTTGGGCGGGTTCGAGACGAAGGGGATGCCGTGGGTGGCTCCGATCGTGAACTCAACCTCGCCGAGGTACACACCCAGATAGGGCGTTTCGTTCTCGGGTCCGGCAGTCGCCTGTGACATCCCCCAGATTCTGGCAATGGCCGTCGGGAGTGGGGTCGCGTTCTTCACGAAGAAGAAGGCAAGCGAGCAGGACATGTCTCCCACGGGCTCGCCGGGCGTTGTGTCGTGGTCGAGTTGGAAGACGTAATTCCCAGAGAATGCAGGGTCGCCAACTGGCAATGAGGCCCTGTAGGCGTAAGCACCGACCGATGGCATTGCCGGGAGCGTCCCCGCGATAGGCGCGTACCGCCGCCACGCTCGCTGCATCGTTCCAGGTGTGAGTGTCGTCATCGTTGGTGCTCCTTGCCCCATGGTCCATTTACAAAGCCCGGGCCGACACGCCGCAGTTGAGCATGCCGTAGTCGTCGGCACCGTTACCGAGCCGGCGCGTCATCTGAATGCCAAGCGAGCCCGAGCCGATGGAATCGAAGAGGAGCATGCACATGCCAGACACGGCGTCCTGCCCCGCCACGCGGCAGGCAGGTGGCGTGAGTGAGCGGTCGGTAGTCACGATGATGTCGCGGGCGAATCGGTAGGGATTGGATTCAAGGCCGCCGGGGAAGACGTTGCTGGTGTGCGGGATCTGTGTGCCACCGAACTTGATGGTGATGTCTGCCAAGAGGACGCCGAGCCACGCCTCGGGAGGATTGGCCTGATGCGCGGCTTCCGAGAACGCCCAGATGCGAGCGAGCACTTCTCTCGGCTTGTCGCCGTCGGTCCGAGGCGTGCCGTAGAACGCGAGCGCAAGCGAGTTCGAGACCGCCAGCGGCGCTGCCGTTGAGCCGACAACGAAGAGACCGGTGCTGGTGTTTGTGACGGGCCGCGCCGCCTGATAGGAGTAGTCACTAGCGCCGAGCAACGAACTGATGTTGTCGGTGTACCCCTGGTTGGACCACGGGCGCTGTGCGGTTCCGAACGTCTCTGGCATGAACACTTCCTCCTGGCACGGCGAGCATTTCGCCTTACGGGGTAAGGACCGAGCGTCACACAGCAGCCGCCCAAGCAGGTCCTGACCCTTCGCCACTACATACGACGAGTGTGCCACGTTTCAGGCGATCCGCCACCCAAAATAATGGGATAAGTGATATTTCACACGCTCGCGTCCCTTCTTGGCCCATTCTGTCATAACCACGGGCCGCCTTGCCTCGACGGCCTGCTCGCCCCTCCATCTTCCGGTACCGCTTTGGTCGCCGGAGCGTAGCCGCGGGATGCTCCCGCAAACGGCCTCCCCAGCGGTAACCCCAGCGGGAGTAAGGGCATGCGAGGACGCCAGACACAGGACGCCACGGCGCGTCGGAGGGATCAGCTGACGGGAGGGCACGTGGAACAAGTAGGGGCGAGACCAGTCGCACCGGTCGCACGCGTCGCAAAGGGACGATCAGCGCGACCGGGGGAAACCTTGGCCGCAGCGGGTGCCGGTCGCGGGCCGCGCTCCAAGCCCAAGCGCCGCCTGCCCCCGGAGGTGCTGACCGACGAGGAGGTCCGGGCCCTGCTCGACGCCTGCGGCCGGTACACCGCCGTCGCCCTCCGTAACCGGGCGCTGATCACGCTGATGTACCGGGCCGGGCTCCGGGTCTCCGAGGCGCTCGCGCTCCAGCCCAAGGACGTGGACCTGACGAACGGGATCGTCCGGGTCCTTCACGGCAAGGGCGACCGGTACCGGGCCGTGGGCCTCGACCCCGGCGCGGCGGCCGTCGTGGCCGCCTGGCTCGCCGAACGCGGCAGGGGCCAACGTGTGGGGGGGCGGGTCGCGGCACGGGCGAACCCCCCGCTCGCGCGGGTTGCGGATCCCCTCGCGGCCGCGCCGCTGCTCTGCACCGCGTACGGCACGCCGCTGACGACCGGGTACGTGCGGCGACTGATGAAGCGGCTGGGCCGCCAGGCCGGGATCGCCAAGCGCGTCCACGCCCACGGCCTACGGCATACTCATGCGGCCCAACTCAGATCCGAGGGCGTCGATGTCGGGATCATCTCCCGCCAACTCGGGCACCGATCGCTGCTGACCACCATCCGCTACCTCGACCACGTCCAGCCGACGGCGGTCGTGAACGCCATTCGCGAGCGCTCGTGGCGTGCATCATCCTGAGACAATCGGAAGCGCCCAACTCCAGCACTGAACACGAGATAGATGCATCGCTCTCTACACCTATCAAAATCCTATTGACACACCGATCGCATACCGTACACTCCCCGCATGTCCACACGCATGGATGCGTCAACTCCCGCCTTTGTGGTTGGTCCCAACGAGTACGGGGAATGGGGATGGTGCCTTATCACCGGCAGCGGCCGCGTGCTGGCTCGCTCGGGAATGGAGTACGAGTCGCGTGCCGACTGCGAGGACGCGGTCGATCTCATCCGACGCCTCGCGCCTGTGGCCCGGTTCGACAGGCCGGACGCTTCCCGCGCTGCCTTCCTGGGCTCGTTCGACATGCGAGGGACGCCGCGTGCTGAGTGAGCAGTTCATCTTCGGCGAGACGACCACGGGTCGGCCGTACGTGATCCACCGGCACCATCCGCGCTTCGTCGCCCAGATCATGGCTGCTGCCGACGCCCCGACCGACGGGCGCGTGCTCCACCTCCATGAGCAAGGACTCGTCATCGCCAACTTCGCGTGGGTGGACGAGGTTGACGGGGTGGACATCGAGCCCGTGCTGCGCGGGCTGCATCGCGCGGCGTGCGACCCATCCGCGCTCCGCGCGCATCGCCAGACGTTCCCCGGCGACGTGTGATCGTTCGACTACCCTTCTCGTGCATGTGCGGCCGCTACACGCATCTCGTGACATGGTCGCAGGTCCACCAGTTGCTGCGGCTGTCGAGCGATCCGATCGATCTTCCTCTCCGGTACAACATCGCGCCGACGCAGATGGCCCCCGTGGTGCGTCAGCGCGGCGGCACGCGATCGCTGGAGATGCTCCGGTGGGGGCTGGTGCCGTCGTGGGCCAAGGATCCGGCGATCGGCAGCAGCATGATCAACGCGCGGGGCGAGACGCTCGCGACGAAGCCAGCGTTCCGCGCGGCGTTCAAGCGCCGTCGCTGCCTGGTTCCCGCCAGCGGGTTCTACGAGTGGGACAAGGTCTCGGGCGGCACGAAGAAGCAGCCCTCCTACATCACGGCCTCGGATGACGGGCCGCTGGTGTTCGGCGGGCTGTGGGAGTCTTGGACTTCGCCCGAGGGCCAGACCATCGAGACCTACACGATCGTCACCACCGCGCCCAACGAGATGATGGCGAGGTTCCATGATCGCATGCCGCTGGTGCTCGACGCGAGCGACCACGACGCGTGGCTCGATCCCGAGCGCGAGGACGCGTCGGCCCTTGTCCGCCCGTACCCGGCTGAACTCATGCTGGCGCGGCCCGTCTCGACGCGCGTGAACAGCCCGAGGAACGACGACGCGTCGCTGATCGAGCCGGTCGAGCCGCCGCGTGCGGAGGGGCTGTTTGGGTGAGGGAGTGCCGCGGGATCATCAGCGAGATCGGGTAGGGGTGGATCCTGACCACGAACCGCTGCCTCAACCATGTGCAAGCGAGGATGGGGGCGAGGTGATGAGGTGGAGGGTGTGGGCGTATTGATGATCGCGCTCCTGCAACAGTACTGCAGGCGGGCGGCTGTGTCGGCTACGCTCATTGCGGAGGTGCCGGATGGCGTTCGAGATCAAGCGGTCCCTTGAAGTGCTGGAGCGAACGCCGCGTGTGCTGCGGGAGATGCTTCATGGCATGAGCAACTTCTGGACACTGAGCAACTACGGAGATGCGACCTTCAGCCCGTTTGATGTGGTCGGACATTTGATCGAGGGCGAGCGGCACGACTGGATGGTTCGAGCACGGGTGGTTCTGGAGCGGGGCGAAGGGACGCCATTCAAGCCGTTCGACCGGTACGCGATGTACGAGTGGAGCAAGGACCGATCGATGGAAGACCTGCTCGGGGAGTTCGCGACGCTGCGAGATCGAAATGTCGCCGACCTTCGAGCGATGGATCTGACGCCCGACAGACTCGATATGACCGGGACCCATCCGGCGTTCGGAATGGTGACGCTCAGGCAACTGCTGGCGACATGGGTTGTCCACGACCTCGGGCATACGCACCAGATTGCAAAGGCGATGGCGTACCAGTATCGGAACGAGGTCGGGCCGTGGGCGGAGTACCTGACGATTCTGCCGCGTGCTGAGGGCGAGCACACGAGTCTGCGGCCCTAGCCTCAAGTGCGTCGTGAGACAGGGAGTGCTGATGAAGGCAATCTTGATTCGTGTGGGCGCGGACAGCACAGACGGCGGCGGCAACTGGAGAGCCCCTGTGGACCCGGAGACGCTTGAGTACGTCTACGTGCCCATTCCCGAGTACACCAGCACGTTCCTCTATGGATGCGACCGGCGGTTCGACGAAGCGCTCGATCCGCTGTCCCGGTTCCTCGACAGCCGCGGCTCGCTGACCGCTCGGTGGCAGAAACGGATCGCCGCGAAGCGTGGCCAGATCATGCACCTGGACCCGGACTTCGAGCACCTGACGTACGGCGACATTGGCGACGCTCGGGGCCGGGACCTCAAGCATCTCAGCCCCGGGGACCTGCTCGTGTTCTATGCATCGCTGCGATCGATCCGACAAGCGGACCACCTCGTGTATGCGATGATCGGCCAGTTCGTTGTGGATGAGGTGCTGTTCGCGCCAGCGGTCGAGTCATCCCGTCGGTACGAGAACGCCCACACGAGGAAGGACCCTGTGTTCCCGCGAGACATTGTCGTTCGCGCGAGAGTCGGATGCTCCGGACGCTGCCTTCGGTGTGTACCGATCGGCGAGAGGCGTGATGGGGGGAACTATTACCTCACACCAGAGATCGAATCGGCATGGGGCGGACTGGTGAAGTCCGACGGCTCGCCGCGTCGGAGTTCATGGCTCAACATGAGCGGAGCGCCGCCGCTGATCGGTAATGCGGAGGCCTTTTCGTCGTGGTGGGCACGCCAAGACGTGGCGCTGGTCAGGAGCAACTTCGGATCATGAACGAATCGCCAGTTGTCATCGTCCTTCTGCGCAAGCCCCGGAAGCGGCGGGAAGACGAGTCTCGCTCGGACCCGTTCTACGAGCACGGGAGTTTCGGGTGTACGAGGTGCCACGCCGCAAACGTGATGCACCCCGCTCGCGCCGGGGAACTTGAGGGATCCCGCATCGCGTTCGCGCAGGGCGGTAGGCGACAGATTCGGCTGGTATGGCTGACGCCGCCGGTGCGGGTCAAGACACACAGCGACCGGTCCGAACTCATCTGGACCCCGTCGCACCAGCCGTTCAGGTTCGACGCCGCTCCGGTGCTGGCTCATGACACGCTTCCGACCGACTTCCCACGCCTGATGGATTCCATACGCGATGTCAAGCGAAGCACCAGCGTCGCCCAGTTCGCCAGCGCCTTTCGCGCGCGGCGGAAACCATTGGACGCAGAGATCGCGCGAGAGGTTATCGATGTGTTCGAGCGTGCGCGCGAGAACGCTGCGCCGGAGGACATTGCTGCGTCATACGTGGACGCGCTTCCGTACCCACCAAACCACCCGGACACCGACAGGGCCGCGAGACTATGGGATCTCCGGGCGAAGATCGCAAGGAACGAAGGCGGTCCAACCGGTCGCGCCACCTGCTGATCGTGTTCGCAGAGTGTCGAGATCATCACGCGGCTCCGCTCCCGCCGTAGTTGCGATCCCCGGCGATGGCGGGCCGGGGCGCTGAATATTCGGCGTTCTTTCCCGATTCCTGCGATAATCCCCCATCGCGAAAGGGGTACCGGCATGCGAGCGGTCAGGACCAAGGTCACGAGGATGGAGCGGGCGGCCCGCGAGAAGGCCGACGCAGCGTGGCAAGGCGACTGGTTGCTGATGCACCGGCTGTCCGCGTGCCAGGTCGCGTACACGCCCGGCATCGAGCGCGTGCGGCCGGAGCACACGGACCCCGAGACGTACCGAGACATTCAGGAGACGCTGGCGTGGGCACGAGGCGACTACGCCGAGGCCGAGCGGCTGCACGCCCTCGACCCCAACAAGCAGGTCCCGCCGCCGCCGGGCACGCCGTGGGAGGAGCAATTGCGGCTCGCGCGTGAGGCCCTCGACCGGTGCGCGGACGAAGCGCACGACAGCACGGAGCGGGTGAGGCGTGCGATTGAGATGGCGCTGGCGTCCCAACCCCTCAATGTCTAGGCGACTTCAGAGCAAAGCAACTCGGCCTGCTCCAACACAGTTAGCGTCGCCTGTTCCTGCTTATCCGGCGGATAGCCGTACTTTCGCAGGATCCGCTTCACGATCACCCGCAACTTCGCGCGGGCCGATTCCTTGATCGTCCAATCGATCGACGTGTTGGCCCGGACCGATGCCACCAACTCGCGCGCGATCTGCTGAAGCGTCGGCTCCCCGAGGACCTTTACGGCGCTGTCGTTGACCTCCAGCGCGTCGTAGAAAGCCACCTCGTCCTGCGTGAGCCCGAGTTGTTCGCCCCGATTGTCAGCCTCGCGCATGTCCTTCGCCAGCGCGATTAGTTCCTCGATGACCTGGGCCGCCTCGATCGCTCTGTTCTGGTACTTCTTGATCGCGTTCTCCAGCATTTCGGAGAACGACCGGGCCTGCACAAGATTCTTCCTGCCGCGCGTCTTGATCTCGCCCGCGAGGAGTTTGCGGAGCAGTTCGACCGCCAGATTGCGGTGCGGCATGCCGCGCACCTCGGCCAGGAACTCCTCGGACAGGATGCTGATGTCCGGCTTCTTCAGCCCGGCCGCAGCGAAGATGTCCACAACCTCGTCCGAGGCCACGGCCCGGCTCACGAGTTGCCGGATCGCGTGCTCGATCTCCTCGGGGGATCGCTTCTGTCCCTCCGTGGACTTTGTGAGCACCGCCCGCACCGCCTGGAAGAACCCCACGTCGTCCCGGATGCGGATCGCTTCCTCGTGCGGCACCGCGAGCGCAAATGCCGCCGACAACTCCTTGACCGCCTGCAGGAACTGGGCCTTGCCATCCTTCTCGGCCAGCACGCGCTCCTGAGCCGCGGGCAAGAGCGAGAGTCTTTCCTCGGGACGGCCGCGCGTCCACGCTCCCCAGTCGAAGCCCTCGAAGATCTCGCAGCACGCCTCGTGCTTGGCGAGCATCAGGGCGACGGCCTCCTCTTGGTCGATGGCCGCCTTTCCCTTGCCGCCGCTCTCGGTGTAGACCGCAAGCGCCTGCTTCAACTCGTGAGCGATGCCCAGGTAATCCACCACGAGACCGCCCGGCTTGTCGCGGAAAACCCGATTCACCCTTGCGATGGCCTGCATGAGCCCATGCCCCCGCATCGGCTTGTCGAGGTACATCGTGTGCAGGCACGGCGCGTCAAAGCCCGTGAGCCACATATCGCGGACGATCACGATCTTGAAACGGTCCTTCGGGTCCTTGAACCGTTTGGCCAGTTCCTCGCGCTTGGACTTGTTCCTGATGTGCCCCTGCCATTCGACCGGATCGGACGCCGAGCCGGTCATCACAACCTTCAGCAGCCCCTTGTCGTCCGCATCGTCATGCCACGCGGGTCGCAGCGTCGCGATCTCGTTGTAGAGCGCGACGCAGATCCGGCGGCTCATGCAGACGATCATGGCCTTGCCGTCCATGCCGTCTTCGAGGCGCCGCTCCCAGTGCGCCACCAGATCCTCGGCGATCAGTCTGATGCGCTTCTCCGAGCCGACGATCGCCTCCAGTTGCGCCCACTTGGTCTTCAGGCGCTCCTTCTTCTCGACCTCCTCCCCTTCGGTCGCCTCCTCGAAGCCGGGGTCGAGATTCGGCCGCTCCTCAGGCTTGATCGCGAGTTTGGCGAGTCGGCTCTCGTAGAAGATGGGTACGGTCGCGCCGTCCTCCACCGCGCGCTGGATGTCGTAGACGCTGATGTACTCGCCGAACACCGCCTGCGTGTTCTTGTCCGTGTGCTCGATGGGCGTGCCGGTGAACCCGATGAACGACGCCCGAGGCAGCGCGTCCCGCATGTGGCGAGCGAAGCCGTCGATGAAGTCGTACTGGCTCCGATGGGCTTCGTCCGCGATGACGACGATGTTCCGCCGATCCGAAAGCACCGGGTGCTTGTCGCCCTTCTCCTCAGGGAGGAACTTCTGAATCGTCGTGAACACCACGCCGCCGGAAGCCCGTGAAAGCCGGGCCCGCAGGTCCGAGCGATCAAGCGCCTGCTCCGGCGGCTGTCGCAGCAGTTCGCTGCACCGGGAGAAAACCCCGTGCAACTGGTCGTCCAGATCGTTCCGGTCCGTGAGCACGACGATCGTCGGGTTCTCCATCGCCGGATGGAGCACCACCCGCCCGGCGTAGAAAGCCATCGTGAGACTCTTGCCGGAGCCCTGCGTGTGCCACACGACGCCAACGCGGCGGTCCCCGCCCTCCGCCGACGCATTCACCGTCTCCGTGATCGCCCGGTTCACCGCATGGAACTGGTGATACCCGGCCATCTTCTTGATGACCTTGCCCGCGCCCTCGTCCTCGAACACGATGAAGTGCCGGAGAAGTTGCAGGAAGCGCCGCTTCTCAAACACGCCCGCCAGAAGCACTTCCAACTGCGACATCCGAGCCGGTGCGAGCGCCTCGCCGTCGGTCGTCCGCCAGGGCATGAAGCGCTCGCGATCCGCCGTCAGACTGCCGATCCTCGCCTCCAACCCGTCGGAGACGATCAATGCCTCGTTGTACGCAAACAGCCGCGGGATCTGCGCCTTATACGTCTGCAACTGGTTGAACGCGTCCCAGATCGTCGCCTGCTCATCGGCGGCGTTCTTCAGTTCGAGCACCGCGAGGGGAAGCCCGTTGATGAAGACGACGATATCCGGTCGTCGGTTGTGGCCGTTCGCGCCGCCTGAGGTCACCGTGAACTGGTTCACGGCCAGCCAGTCGTTCGCATCGGGGTCGTCGAAGTCGATCAGCCGGACGATCACGCCGCCGACGGTACTGTCCCTTCGCCTCTCCTCGACCGTGACTCCATCCACCAGCATCCGGTGGAACGCACGGTTCCGGGACACCGCATCCGCTGCGTCCACCCGCATCACGCGCCGGATCGCTTCATCCAGCGCATCGGAAGAGACGGCGGGATTCAGCCGCGCGACCGCCTCCCGCAGGCGGCCTTCGAGGAGCGCCTCGTCGAACGACTCCCGCTCGCCCGCGGGCTCGCCGGGTGCGATCGCCAGACCGGAGACGATGGAGTAGCCAAGCCCATCCAGCCAAGCCAGGGCGGCTTCCTCGACCACTGATTCGGTGAAGGTCTGACTCATGATTCAACGGATCCCGTATGAACTTCCTTGGTGCCTCAAGGCAAGCCATCCTCTTCGGAAGCCTCCATTTCGGGCTCCACCTCTTCAGCGAGTTCGTCCATTGTCGCGGTGCGAAGAAACGACACACCCTCATCGGCTAACAACTTCAATCCAGACTGCTCCGCGTATGTGTGGCACCAGTCCTCCGACATATCTACTTGAAGTTCATGAATGAGCAGCCAGTGCTGATCAGCATCATACGGAATGGCTGTGGACAGCGACTTGACGAAGTCAACCACCTTGTCCTTGTGCTGCTTGATGGCAAGGAGTGCTGCCATCGCCATGCAGTCCTTGGATTTGATGATCTCGTCAGCGAGCCCGTCAGAAACAACGGCACCACACAGCCCATACATATAGAGCGTCCAGCAGGCCGAATCAGACCGACGGAAGAACAACTGCCGTTCGAGAATGGCATCGAGATGCGAGGTTTGCAAGACTTGCCGGTGCCGACGCACAACATCCGCCAGGACCGGCAGGACGATCGGTGCATCGGCCGCGACTTGCAGCAGGTACTTCGCGAAGATTCCCGCGGATTCGGCAGACAACTTGTTTGCCACCGCTCTCGCGGCGTACTTGATCACACTGCCCGCCGGAAACCGGTTCTGCAATCCCATCGCTCCATCCATACAGGCGATGACCTCCCGAGAAGTCGCGATGTCACCCGATGGGAGCCGCGCGGCCATCTCCGTCACCCATTCCGACTTCGTCGCCAGCGGCAACTCCTCTATGGTCACCTTCTTGGAGTTGAGCAGGAGCAAGTACTTGCCGAGTTCCTTCTCAAGGTCACGGAGGAACTCGTCGGCCATGTCGCGTGACGGGCAGTAGCACTTATAGTCGTCAATGTACCGAACGAACTTGTACCCCGCAGTCGTCAATACCTCATCGACCTTGCCGAGGATGACCTCGTTGATGATGTTCGAGGTCGCGGGGCCGACCGGCACGCCGTGCGTCTCATTCCGTTTCAGATGACGCTGGCACCAATCGACTTGGTTATGCCAATGAAACGGCCCCTTGTGGTCCTTGGCATGCTTGTGGCCGACGAGGGCCCACGGGATCGCGTGCGTGTACAGAGAAGGAAAGCATGAAGACACATCCGCCTCGACGAAGTACTTCGCGCCGAAGGACATGTCCAGATGCCGCTCGGCGTCGGTGGGGAAGTTGTCGTGGCCCTTTACAACGACTCGTTGATCTACTTCTCCCGACACTTCTGTGGCGCGCAGCACTCGCTTATCCGCGTGAACTTCTGGCTTGATCTGGCTGGCGTCATTCGAGCAGATCCAATTGATCTCGTGCCAGTTGTCGCGGAGGCAGCCGCAGAGCCGCGCGAACGGGCCCGGACAAGGAATATGCATCAACCGCGAGGCGTTGTTGAACCGGGTCGTGCGATACTCGATCTGGTCGTAGCCGGAGTAGGCTCGCGAGTGCGGCTTCGGGGCACAGGGATCAACTAGGGAAGTTTGCTGCGCAATCAACTTCTCGCCAATCTCCGTCGTCAATCCCTCGCTGGAGAAAAGCGGCGGAATGTCGTCCCGCTTCTCTTTGACCATGGGGAAGTAATTGTGCCCGAGCAGGCCCTCGAAGAGATAGTCCTTGTCAACGGGCATGGTACTCTCCGGGCACCAGCATGTGTGGAGCGTGGAGGTGATGCATCACAGAGCGATCCCGACGATCGTCTCGGCATCCGCGATGCGGAATGCGCCTGACATCCAGTCCAAGCACGCGCGTCATGGCTTCGTCGCCTCCTCCCATTGAATCGGGTGTCGTGCACGATACACGATGTCGCGATACGCGCGGTGGCCAGTGTCGTCCACCATAACTTCAACCTTCACTTCGCCGTCCAACTCGGTCCATGAGTCGTATCGAGCCATTACCACATAGGATTCGGGCCATCCATCGGAGTTGAAGTTCAGCCACGTCCTCCGACCATCCACAAGCATCGAACCATCAAGACTGAAGTATGCTGCTTGGCGATAGCCGAATGCCGGGCCTGATGCCTTTACCTCCACCTCGATGTGCACTGTCCAGCCCTGGGCGTATGGTTCCTTCTCGCGAGTGCTGGACAAGATCTCCGATGTGACGCCAATCGAGTCAGCAGCCGCCCGGGCTCTTTCGCCACTCTGTGGGGCAGCGCATCCAGCCAGTACAAGAGTTGCGCAAGCGCATGTGATGAGGCAGGTGAGGCTCTTTGATGTGCGCTCATCGAGTAGGCGAGCAATAGCGAGCGCGCTTATGAGTCCGGACGTCATGTCAATCTCCCGACAATCTGCTCGGCGTCCGCAATGCGGAGTTCGCCAGAGATCAGTTTGGGTAAGAGCGTGTCACGGAGCGCGGCGAGGGTGCGGTTCTGCTGCGTCGCCAAGCTCATGCGTGCGAACATCGGCTCGACGATGGTGGCGAACTTGCTCGCGATCGTATCGCCCTTGACGGTGGGCACGGCAATCAGGAAGTGATCGAGACTTTCAGCGGGCACTCGCTGCCGCCCGGACGATCCAGTCATCGCTTGGATCGCGTGCGTGCGGAACCGCTCGCTTCTGGCGAGCAGGTACGCAAACACCGGCGGCAGGGGCGACTTAGGCCGAAGCACGATGTACTCAGTCGAACCCCAGGCGACTTCGCCATCGGCCAAGAAATCCACGAACGCCGTCTTGCCGTTCTCCAAGCAAGGCGTGATCCGTGCGACCAGCGTGTCCCCGTTCTTGAAGCGCATACCTGACCCGACGGCACGCCGCACCCACTCGGCGGGCGCGTGCCCCTGCGTGGGCATGTTTGACATGTCGAGATACGCGGCATCGACTCCCTTGGAGAGTGACCGAGTCGGGTTGACCTCGAACACTTCGGGCATTGCGACCACCCTCCACCCCTCCGGCACCTCGCCTAGGGGCGAGTCCACGAGGCGGTCGGGGAAGAGGTGGGCGATTGGGCCGTAGACAGCGTCCCCAGCGGGGGCGACGAGGTTCCCGGCCGCGTCGTGGATGGTGATGTCGTCACCCGTGCTGACGAACCGGCCCGCACGGCCGAGGGCGGCGTGCTCGCGTTGGCGGATGTTGTACCGGACGGGGTCAAAGTCCACGAACCACGAGGTGAAGACCGCCCGCGCGATCCCCTCCAGCACCCGGGCCGTCTTGCGGTTCACCTCGATCTTGTCGTCGAGCGCCCCCAGCACCCCCGCGATCGCCCGCTGCTCGGGGAGGGGAGGAAGGCGGATCGGCAACCGACGAACCACATCCTCGTTCAGGTTCGGCATTACGGCACCTACTGCGTGCGTCCGAAGCCATGATCGAGAAACATCCGCGATGAGGGCGAATGAGAGGTACTCAGGAAGCACATTCACCTTGTCGTGAATCCGGAGTCGCAGAGCACCGGTTCCGCAAATCGCGCCTTCATGCTCTTGCTCGACGAGCGCCGATAAGCCGGTGGCTTGCGCGCCCCGCCGCGCGAACACGATGTCGCCTGCTTCGAGACGATGGCGAGTCAGTCGGTCAGCCGTCGCGCACGTGATACGCGGCATGCCTTCGGACAAGAGCCGACGCCAACCGATGGACTCCGTTGCAACGACTGGAACGCCTACGGCTACATACTCATGCGAATGTAACTGCGAGCCAAAGGGACCAGTCTGGACCGCTGCTTTACCCGCGTCGATCAAGGCGCCGATCGTGGTGTGTTCCGAAACTTCAGCCACGCCGCACCCGCCTTCCGGTCGCGGCGAGTTGGTCCACCGTGGCCCCAGGGGTGTCTGCGCCCTCCGGCACAGCCCCGCCCAAGACATGGGCACCACCCGCGATAGCGTGGCCGCCAATGCTCAACGGGCGGATCGCCAAGGAGGTCCCCAGCATGTCTGGACGACATGCGCGGCTCACACTTCACCGACCTTCCAGATCGGGCAGTCCCGCCAGTTGGGCGGGAAGCCCATGCTTTCGAGCGGGATGCCGTCTGAGTCGTTCATCAACGCGTGCAGACGGTCTGCCCAGCGGCTCTGGGGTGCGATGCGGTCGAGCGACCACTTGCAGATGGTCAGAGTTCCGAAGACCCGATCGCCGGTGACCCTGACCGGGGCGTGCCACTCGGTGAGCCGCTCCGGGATCTTGGGCTTGATGCCCAGTTCGCGGTTCCAGAGGCGGCTGTGGTGGGCGCAGATGTTCCGCACGCTGTTCAGCGCGAGCAGCCAGGAGGCAAAGACCTTCTCGTGCACGCCGTAGTGCCTGGCGATCGTGTCGCGGATGGCGGGGTCGCAGCCGCGATAGAACGTGAGCAGTGTGCCGAAGGCCATGACTTCTGCGGCCATCCAGAGTGGGAGCATCGAGTGGCTGTCGCCGTACTTGGCGTAGAAGTGCTTGACGAAGGTGTCCTTGCTCCGTGTCTGCTCCTTGATGATGTCCGCCCGATAGTCGGCGAACTTGCTCGCGTCGAGACTCGGCACCGATCGTTGATCTGTGGCGTACGCGAACGCGCCGTACCGCTGCGAGTGGTGCGTGGCGAGCAGGGCACGGAGCGACACCTCGATCCGCTCGATGGCGTCCATCACCAGCAAACGGAGCCGCCGGTCGAACGCGTATCGGCACCAGACCTCATCGAAGGTGGTGCCGGGCTTGAACTCGTCGAGCAGATGGCGGGCGTCGCTTGGATGAGGTTTGCGAAATGGGTGCCAGTACGCGCTGAGTCTGTAGTACCCGACGGTGGTGAGTCGCTCGATGATGAGCGCGCGATCACCCTGCATGCCGCGCAAAATGAGCACGTCGGCCTGCTTCTCGAAACTCAGGGGTGGCTTGTCGTACCTCATGCCCGACCCCCGAAGGGGAGCGGCAATGAAAAACCCGCCGAAGTGAGCTGCCTTACGGCGCGCCCGGCGGGTGTGCTGGGAGAAATATATCGGCTAGGTTGCCCGGCCGCAACAAATCCAAGCGGGAATGAGTGCAAGTATGCAGTTAGGGGGCCAATTGCAGGGCCGGATAAGGGGGGAGGTAGGGTCATTTCCGGGCCTCCGGTGCGGGGATTGGAAACCCGATCGCCGCGAGGTTGGCCGCGATGGCCCGGTCGAGGTCCGCGCCTTGGGCGGTCAGCGCAGCCAGTTCTCCCGTGAGTTTGGCCATCTTCACTTCGAAGGGGACGCCATCGTCCTCGACCTCCTCGGCCCCGACGTAGCGCCCCGGGGTGAGGACGTGTCCGTGGGCGCGGATCTCGTCGAGCGTCGCCGACTTGCAGAAGCCCGGGACATCGGCGTAGGTCTTGCCCTTTGGCAGGTTCTGCTTATCGCCGCGCCACGCGTGGAAGGTGTCGGCGATGGTGGCGATGTCGGCGTCGGTGAGCGTGCGCTGCACGCGGTCGATCATGGTGCCCATCTTGCGGGCGTCGATGAAGAGCACGTGGCCGCATCGGTCGCGGAAGCGGCCGTTCTTCTTGTCGCGCGCGAGAAACCAGAGGCAGACGGGGATCTGCGTGGAGTAGAACAACTGCCCCGGCAGCGCGACCATGCAGTCAACGAGATCCGCTTCAACAATCGACTTGCGGATGTCGCCTTCGCCCGAGGAGTTTGACGACATGGAGCCGTTCGCAAGGACAAAGCCTGCGATGCCGGTGGGTGATAACTTCGAGAGGAAGTGCTGCACCCACGCGAAGTTGGCGTTCCCCGGTGGCGGCACGCCGTGCTTCCACCGCTTGTCTTCCTTCAGCAGGTGTCCGTTCCAATCGGAGTCATTGAACGGAGGGTTGGCGATGACGAAGTCGGCTTTGAGGTCCTGGTGCTGGTCGTTGTGGAAAGAATCACCCTGCGTGATCTTGGCGTCGATGCCACGGATCGCGAGGTTCATCTTCGCCAGCCGCCACGTCGTGTAGTTGGACTCCTGGCCGTAGACGGCGATGTCGCCGACGCGCCCGCCGTGGTGCTCGATGAACTCCTCCGACTGGACAAACATGCCCGCCGAGCCGCAGCAGGGGTCGTAGATGCGACCCTTGTACGGCGCGAGCATGCTGACGAGGAGTTTGACGACCGGGCGCGGCGTGTAGAACTGGCCGCCCTTCTTCCCCTCTGCGCTGGCGAACTCGGAGAGGAAGTACTCATATACCCGCCCGAGCATGTCCCTCGAGCGGCTGCTCTTGCCGCCGAAGCCGATGTTGCCGATCAGGTCGATCAACTGGCCGAGCCGCTGCTTGTCGAGGCCGGGCCGAGCAAAGTCCTTCGGCAACACACCCTTGAGTACCGGGTTGTCTCGCTCGATGGCGTCCATCGCATCATCGACCACCTTGCCGATTGTCGGCTGCTTGGCCATCTTCAGGAGGTGGGACCACCGCGCCCCCGGCGGCACCCAGAAGATGTTCTCAGCCTTGTACTCGTCGGGGTCCTCGGGGTCGGTTCCCTTGGACGTGCCCGCCTCAAGTTCCGCGTGCTTGGCCTCGAAGGCGTCGGAGATGTACTTCAGGAAGATGAGGCCGAGGACGACGTGCTTGTACTCCGCCGCGTCCATGTTGTTGCGCAGGGCGTCGGCGGCCTTCCAGAGTTGGGCCTCGAAGGCAAGGTCGCGATCGCTGCCCTCGGCAGGAGCGGGATGGGCTGGGTCGCTGGATGTCGCACGCTTTGCCAACTCGGGCTCCTGCGGAGGGGTTGCAGCGGCCGGGCGAGCCGCGAGGAATGCTGCATCGGATGGGCCGCATGATACCGGGGTCGGGAAGCGCCCAGAGTCTGCGTCGGGCCCGTCGGAAGGGGGAACGGTCGTGCCCGACGCGTAGGAGCCTGCCGCGGGTGGCTGGCTGGATGAGTCGGGAGGTGCGTTCCGCTCGTCCGACCGCGGGATGGAAAGGAACAGACGCCAATCAACAGTGCTACGAGCCAGCAACAGCCCAAAGACAACAACGAAGGAGGCAACCCACAGCACCAGGCCAATCACAGACCGCCAGAATCGCCCGGACGTGATTCCTCGGAACATCGCAGTCAACTGTGATCGCTGCCTTCGACTGTCCCCCATCGCGTTGTATTCGTCGAGCGTTGGAGATCGGCGGATTTCCCGAAGCTGGTCCTTTAGCGAGAGGTCGTAGAAATCGCTGGCAAAGTACTTGATGTCCAACCCATACCTCTTCATGTTCTCGTGGTAGAGGCCGAGGCGGGCTCGCTCCGATTCAAAGTCACTTCCCAGTGGGACTCTGCTCGGCAAAACAGGACCAGCCCAGAGACGAGTGGCGAGGCCCATTGCCGCAATGCAAACAAGCATGGCCGCGAGCCATTGCCACCACCTCAGAGGCTCATTGGATCGCATCAAGATGTGCTGAGACGGCCGCATTGTGGAAAATCAAGGCTTGAGGAATCAGAACCAGGTCGTTACGAACGACCCCGGTCAGTCTGCCGCTGGTTCCACGGAAGGAGCGACCGGTGCGTTCGCCCTTCAACGAGCCACGTTACGGGTTCAAGTGGAACGAACTCACCTTTCACAGCAGTGTCCAAGCACCATGTGAGCCAAGCAACCCCAATCTCGCGGCTCTCGAAGGACTGGGGAATCTCGCCCCTCAACTGAGAGATGGTGCGAGGGGTCCGAATCGTCCCAGTGAGGAGCACCACATTGCCGAGTCGTGGCGTTAGGCAGTGGATGGCAGTGACGATGGTGTTTCCGAAGTCATAGATCAGTGCTCCTGGTGGGTCAGATTCAATGGATTCGTCCGGCTTGAATCCGAGGGAAGTCAGCACGTCCCAGGTCCTTACCGTCGGGGCCTTCTGTGCGCCGTCCAAGAACCGATCTTCATCACTCAAGGGTTAGTCCTCCCGATTTCAGTGTATCACCGGGCGGTGTGCCAATCGTTGGACATGTATCGAGAACGCGACCGAGCGCCGTCAGGGATTCGAGGACACCGAGATACACGGCGCGACAGGCGCCGGGCTCGCTTTGTGGGCGCAAACGTAGCGCAACAGTTAGAATGTGCAGACGCTTCGGTCTCATGCTCTCTCCGCACGTGCGGCGCGAGAGCTGATGACGCCGCCAGCGCGCGGTGCACACCGCGCTGAAGTCGCCGATTTCGAGCGAGGAACGATCCCCAACGATGCGGCAAACTGGCCTCTTTGATGCGTCGATTCATGCGAGGAAGTCGCTCGCCAAGATCTGCTATGCATGCTCACATCCATGCGGCGCGGTGTACACCGCGCAACCGCCCGAAACTGGCCGCAAACGGGCGCAAGGGCGACATCCCTCGCCTTTCGTAACTGTCGCGTCTAACGTGGTTTATGGAATGCGTTCGGCAGGTGATTGGGCTTCGGGACGAGAAGGTCGCAGGTTCAAATCCTGTCACCCCGATTTCTGTAAGTGACGCTGAATACGCGAGTTGCGTATACCCGCCCGGGAACGAGCGGTGCAGCTGGACGCCAAATCAGCGCGGTGTAACACCGCGCTCGGCTCCGGAGTGCACCGAATGACCGGGAAACAGCGGCGGAAATCCACCCACAAGCGGTTAGAAAACGCCTCCAAAGAGCCACTTTCGCACGCGCATGCGGTAGCGCATTACGCACCGCACGAGACGGTCGCAGGTTCATCGAAGGGACCGCGTGGCAGGGCCAAGGTCCCGGCGTACCGGGCGCGGCCGGAGCACGGACAGGCGATCGTCACGCTGACCGACAGCCGCTCGGGGGCGCGCCGAGATTACTGGCTCGGCGAGATCGGCTCGCCGGAGAGCAGGGAGCGGTACTACAGGGCGCTCGCGGCATGGGAATCCGGCGGCCGCGTGCTCCCGACATTCGAAGCGTGCGGGCTGGTGCCGACCTTCCACGCGATGAAGCGGCGCAGAGCGGCGGCGCATGAATCGGGTGGCGGCCAGTCAGAAGTTCGCGCCGGTGGCGGTGCAGGTGCTCGCGAAGATCATGGCCGACACGTCCGCGCCGATGAGCAGCCGCGTGAGCGCCGCGACGGCGCTGCTGAAGTTCTCGCGCGAGTCGATCGAACTCGACGACCTGGCCACGCGCGTGGACGATCTGGAGCGATCGATGAAGGAGGCGTCGAGTACGCCGCCCGTGCCGCCACAGGTGAACTGGGGTGAGCGAGCATGCGCCTGAGCGGACGGCTGAAGCGGCTGGAGGAGCGGCGCGACATCGTCGGCGAGTGTCCGAGGTGCAACGGGCGCGGCTGGCCGCAGCACTTCGTGCAGGGGCCGCCCGAGTGCGATCTGACCACCCGGCCCGGCGACCGGATCGGGTGCGACCGGTGCGGCAGGGTCTCGCACCCTCGGCTGGTGATCCTCGACAAGGCCGCGCCGAACCCGCTGGAGCAGTGGCTCGCGGCGGGCGGGACGTTCGTCATCTCGTAGCGAGGAGGAGCCGCCCATGCGATCGCTGAGGTCGCGTCTGAACCGAATCGAGCGGCAGTCGCAGCGCGACGACGCCGAGAACCGCGCGCACGACAACATGCTCACGCACCGGATCTGCGCCCTGAAGGCAGCACGCGAGCCGGGCTTGGCGCTGGTTCGTCCGGAGCACACCGACGGCGACACGTACCGGCATATCCAAGAGACCCTCGCCTGGGCCCGCGGCGACTTCCGGGAGGCCGAGCGGCTGGCTGATCTCAACCCGAACAAGCACGTTCCCCCGCCGCCCGGTACGCCGTGGGAGGAGCAGATGCGGCTGGCCCGCGAAGCGCTCGACGCCACGTTCCACCAAGCGGGCGACGAGACCGAGCGGGTGCGGGCGGCCGTGCGCGCGGCGACCGGCGCGCACGCCTAGGTGGACCCGTGCGGCCCATGCGGCCCGTTGATAGGGAAGACGCCGAACTCTGGTGCGGGAACGCGGCATCCGTGGGCTACGTTCCGCGATTGAAAGCGGGGCCGCGTGATTCTTCCGTTGAAGCCCCTGATCACTTGTCCGTGCGTTGCGGATGAAGTCGTTCATTTCCACATCGGATAGTCCTGTGGAACACGCCCCGTGATGTGAATTCTCTCTTCACGATTCGGTCCGCAACTCTCTGGTAGACAACGGGCTGCGATGCGAGACCGAGGCATCTCAGACACTTTGATCGCGCGAACCCTGTGAACCGCCTTGCATGCTTCGTAGAAACCTGTATGCTGGCGGCTGCTGGAGGAACTATATGAACATGGCTCGGCTGCTCGCTGCTGTTCTCGTTATTCCTGTGATCTCATGGTTCGCGGCCGTTGCCGACTGCCGCGCACAGGATTTCGATCAGGATGGCATACCCGATTACGTTGATGCGATGGTTGTTGCCCCGGGCGGCACCGTGCCGGGTGTTGTAACCGTTCGCTCGGGCACCAACAACGCGGTCCTGCTGCAGATCGAAGCAACAGAGCCGGACAACGCCTTTGGCTGGGACTTCGAGATTCTGCCCGATCTGAACGGTGACGGCGTTCCAGACGTCGCAGTTGCCGCGCCCAGATCGCATCTCTGGACCGATGCGATCGGCAGAGTATTTGTCTATTCAGGTGCTACGGGAGAACAACTCTTCACGCTTCGTGGGCGGCGTGGCGATCGCATCGGCTTCGCGCTGGGCGGCTCTCACGATGTGAACGCCGACGGTGTGCCCGACATCTTTGCCTCGGGCATGCGGCTCGATCCCATCGGTATACCTGTTGAGAGACACTTCTGGTTCTCCGGAGCGACCGGCGAGTTGCTCTTTGACCAGTCCTACCCCCACCCGGGGCTGAAGCCGGTCATCCTCGAACCCCTTTCTGTCTGGGGAGATCTCAACCAGGACAACGAACTGGATCTCTTTGATGTGATCGAGTTGGACACGCTCGTCCAGCAGGGCGCACCGCCCCAGGATGGTGGCGATCTCAACCAAGATCTCTCGACCGATGACCTTGATCTCGACATGATGATCGAGTCGGTGATCGCTGGCGAACCGGTGATCGCGGCCGAGGACCGTCTTCTCTCCGCAGCGGACTGGGGCGATCTGGGCTCTGTGCTGGCGACGTGGTCTCTGCTGTATCCGGAAGACCCGATCACAGCAACGCTGGACCCCGCACACTGGAGCGGCGGGAACGCAGTCCTCGATTACTGGCAGAACGGCAGATTCACTGTCAGCGGGCAGAGCATCGTCGCAGCGACAACGCAGACGGTCTGCGACGTCGATCCGATCGTTCTGGGCCAACGAGCGGAGGGCATCGCAACGGCTGGGTGCCCGGACTGCAACGCGCAGGTGCAGATCACCTCCGCGCCGGAGATCATCCGGCTCGGCGAGCCCTTCACGGTTCATGCGCTCTGGGGCAGTGATTGCGATGAGCGATACTGGATCGTGCACTTCGGGACGATGACCGTGGGTCCCATCGAGGCCGACACACTTGAGTACCAGATCGACTTCTTCGAAGGTTCCGAGACCGACGTCATCATCAAGGCCGTGTGCGTGGATACGGAGGGGAACTGCGCGAAGATCGCTACGGTGACGATCCCATTTGCGGATTGCGCTTTGGATCTCAGCGGATGCCCGTGGGAGGTATACGGCGGCGAGCAGATAACCCTCACAGCAACGGCAGTGCCGCCCGGAGGCACATTCACCTGGACACTGACCGACGAGTCGTGCTATGTGGCCTCGGTGTCCCAGCGGGACAGCACGTTCCAGTTCACGCTCCGCGAGTCACCGACATGCAACCCTCGCTTCGGAGTACCTCTGTTCGTCACCGCCATCGTGACGTACGAGCTGAATGGATGTGTCAAGCAGAAAGTCTGCATCTTCAGCATCCGTTTCGACACGGACGGCGATGGACTGTTCGACGAGGAGGAGTCGGGCGGCGAGTGTCCATTCGGCTTCGCGGCAGATAGTGATGGGGATGGAGTCAATGATGGAGATGAGATCGCTGCGGGTCTGAATCCGTGCAGCTTCGACTCGGACGGTGACGGTGCGAATGACGGCTGTGAGATCCGCTACGGCACTGTGGTCGGCGATAAGGATGAAGACCATGACCGGCTTACCGGTGCTCAAGAGTGCGGACTGGGTACAGATCCACGGAAGTGGGACACAGACGGCGATGGGCTGAGCGATGGTGTGGAGGTTGGTCAAGGCTGGGATCCGCTCGACCCAGATGATCCGCCCGGTGCGAGAGACGACACCGATAATGACGGCCTCGTTGACTACATGGAGGCGATCTTCGGCACTGATCCGCTCAATCCTGACACGGACGGCGACGGGCTGCTTGACGGATACGAGGCGCGCGGCATGTCATGCATCGATCCGCTCAATCCCGACTCCGACGGCGATGGGCTGAGCGATGGCGACGAGGTGATAATCCACGGCACCTCCCCCTGCGGCTATGACACAGATGGCGACGGACTCTCCGACGGTTTCGAGATCTTCAGCATCCGTTCTCTTCTGCTCAATCCGTTGAGCAGTGACTCGGATAGTAACGGCACGCTCGATGGAGATGAGGACTTTGACGCAGACGGTCTCTCGAACAGGGACGAGCAGTTGTGGGGAACGGATCCACTCGAAGCGGACACAGATGGTGATGGAATAGTCGATGGAATCGAAGCCGTTGCGGGCGATCCGACCAATCCCGAGGTCGTCGGAGCACGAGACCGCGAGCAGACCTATGAGGTCAGTGTGTCCGCATCGCCGAACGGAGGGGAGGGCTCTTGGTCGGTCCAAGTCGGCCCACGCCACTTGGGTTCGACGGGCTTCGGGGGCTCTATTAATCGGACTGTGCGCCTCTCTGGCGACGGTCCACACGACGCGAAGCTGGTCTATGCCGGCACCGAGCCCTTGTATTTCGCGGACAACTGTCTGCATGATTTTGACTACTGCTTCAATGTGTCTCCCGCTACAGACGAGGTTGTTGTCGAGGATGTCAGCGGCCTGCTCGGGTGCAAGCAGATCGATGAGACGTATGACAGTTACGAGTCCAATCCGGCCAAGGGCAAGAAGGCAAAGATCTGGCGACCTCGGGTCGATGTCGATATAGACTCTGATAACGACGATGGCTTGAGCAACCCATCCCGGTCAAGTGACGAAGACGAGGCCGAGATGTCCGGCTATGGCAAGATCATGTTCGCATCTCTGGGCGATCAGGACTCCGATGGCATCCCAGACTATGCAGACGGTTTCAACCTGGACGAGGCCAGCAGCACAATCTCTGAATACCGTGACAATGAGTCAGAGGGTGTCAACTTCATTCCAGTCGTCGTTGAGCTGAAGGACTTCCCGCCCGGCGAGTTGACCATCACCGTGTCGTACCCGGCTTCAGACCCCAATGAGATGGCGGCCGATGGTTCGTACGTTCCTGCTGAGGGCGTGTATCGACTCTGGAGGTCGAAGAGCCCATCTCGAGACAAGAGCCCGCTCAAGGAAGGCGGCGACTACATCGCACCAGGTTCGTACACAGAATCCGAGTGGGGAGC
This sequence comes from Phycisphaeraceae bacterium, assembly GCA_019454185.1. Taxonomy (NCBI): domain Bacteria; kingdom Pseudomonadati; phylum Planctomycetota; class Phycisphaerae; order Phycisphaerales; family Phycisphaeraceae; species Phycisphaeraceae bacterium. Next base: position 898,769 of record CP075368.1, on the reverse strand, counting down.
GACAGGGAAGAGAACGTTCTATCTCGAAGCAGTCAGGACTGACGCGAGCACGCACACGATCGCCGTGTCGGCCACGAGCACGGGCGGGGGCGGTTCCAGAAGCGACTCGGTCCGGGTCACTCCCGTTGCGATCCAGTACGTTCCGGTTGAGCGCGGCCCCCTCGGCCAACCACTCCTCGGCACACCTACGCAGGTCCTTCCGGTATCGCACCCGACACCAACAATTGACTTGGCTAACCGAGTGGTCATGGATCCGCGTCCGGATCCGCTCGATGCAAGTAAGCTGATCGCAGACATAATTCTGAACGGTAGCGTTGATGATGCCATGAGCGATCTGAGCACTTCGTGGCTTGGATTCATTCCAACAGGGACAATCGACTCAATCGAGATCACGCTAAATAAGGGTGCCGACTCAGAGAGGTCCTTTACACAAAGCATGAACGTGGTCAAGAACCCGGGGACGGGTGGCATCGCTAGAGTTCTGGACCCGTACGACTACACAGGTTCCTTCGCGACCGTCCTGAGCGGTGTCGAAGTCCAGCCCGGCTGGAACACCATCGAGATCCGTGCGATGAACGACATGGGCCACGTGGGTGTGCTGTCGTTCGGCTTCCGTATCAATCTCACGCTTCCTGACGAGATCGATGAGCCCCTCTCGTACGAGGACTACGACATCGCGGTTGGCCAGTACAGCGACACACGCGCCTCCGGGGGCGGGATCTTCAGCCCGTTTCTCATCGAGGTGCTCATGCCGGGATCGGTGGCTGAGGCGGTAGACACATTGGAGTACGGATCGCAGTCGTACCACCTCGTGTCATATGGAGGCCGTATCTTCGCATCAGTCGATATCAACGAGACGATGACGCCACGTGCCTTGGTCGCCATACCGAGTGCAGGATATGAGACCCCGAGTCTGACGCAACTGTTGGAGGACCAATTCGGCACGGCGAACCAGATGGGGCAGGCGGCCTTCTTGCGTGGTGTTGGGGCAGGCGTCATTGACACTGGCGTGGGAGTGTGGGACGGCTTTGTCTCGATCGCCGAGGGCGGTTGGTACCTTGCGAGACACTACAACCCGGTAACCACCAACATCCGCATGAAACTGACCGGAAGCCCACTGCGTGTGGAAGACCAGCAGCGGATCCTCGCGGCGGCGGGCTTGGTAGAGAGGATTGCCCCGATCTTGTGGGAGTTGGTAAAGGATGGAGATGCAGCCATCGAAGCTGTCCTGACGGGAGACCACGACACGCTGAACCAACTCGGCGAGGAATACGCGGTCTATCTCGAAATCGCCTACGAGATCATCGACGAACTAAAGGGCGAACTGGCCACGATGAACGACTACGAAGCCGGACGCCTGGTCGGACGGGTTGCCGCTGAGGTGGCGCTGGCCGTAGGTCCTGGACTCGCCGGCGTGGCCGTCAAGAGTGTGACAATGGTGAGTGCCGCGAGCAAGATCAAGCAAGGTGCTCTCGCGGCCAAGTACGGCGACCGGATCATAGATGCCATGGAACGCGTTCCCGTGCGTGCCGCCGCCATCGCAACTTCCGGCATGTGCTTCGTAGCGGGAACGCTCGTCCACACGAACGAGGGCCTCGTCCCGATCGAGCAGGTGCAGGTGGGCGACATGGTGCTCTCGCGTCATCACGAGACGGGCGCACAACTCTACAAGCGGGTTGTCAACACGATCACGACGCACCCGAGCGAGTTGTACGTGATCGAATCTGGGATTGACGCGGATGGAGATGGGACTGCGGACTCTGTGGAGTCGCTGACCACCACGGCGGAGCACCCGTTCTATGTGCAGTCGCTCGGTGCGTTCATTCCGGCGGCGGAGCTTGAGGCCGGGCACTCGCTCCTGCTGGCAGATGGAACAGGAACGACCGCGTTCGTCACCGATATCCAGGTGCAACGTGGCCCCCCGGCATCCGGCTCGTCCCAGCACGGCTGGAATGGTGCCTCATACACTACATACAACTTCGAGGTTGAGGACTTCCATACCTACTTCGTTAGCGCAAGTGGAGTATGGGTGCATAACCAAGGCCGGGAAGTATGCGAGCGATTGTTCGCGCTCTACCTCAGATACATAGATCGCACAGGGGGTGATCGCGTCGCCGCTGCGACACAGTTAATCGCTCGTCTCGACACCATGCTTGGCAAGAGTATGGACTCGCCCGCTATGGTTACTGCCGTACACATGATGATGGACGATATGTACGCTGCCGCGACTGCTGGTCCAGACATAGATCTGTCGCAACTCATGACTTGCTCACAGGCGAGCATTGCCATGCGCGGACATTTGTTAAGCAATGATCTGGAAGTACATCATTCGTCCACACAGCAGTGGACCAATCGGCTGTTCTTTCTACAGTTCAATCGATATCCAACTCCCGAAGAAATGCACTCCATGCCCGCACTTATCACGCCTCGGACATTACACAATTTCGGCGTGAGTCACGCCCCCAACATGCCGACGATTCACGATATAATCGCCGCCAGACTTGGTCATGACCCGAGCCTCATCACGAACAAAGACGAAATCATTGATGGACTGAGACAAGCTTACAACGATATCGATATGGTGTGGGGCTCGCAAGCGGGCATGGCGTTTGATTATAGACGCGTGTGGATCTCTGGACGACAATGGTTACTTGATAGAGGAATCGATTAGTGCATATGCGAACCAGACTCGTGGTTAACAAGGGTGGCGTGTCGTCCGATGTGTTTAGTCGCATTGCCGACATGATAACTTCAGATGGACGCCATCGCAGCATCTTGTACATCGACATGGTATCTACGGATCCACGGCTACGGAACATCCTTCATATGATTCTGACCAACAGCGGATCACCATGGAGCGGCCAGGCGATTGATGTCCAACGGCTTGGCAGCTATTCGTTTAGGCAGTACAGGGTCTACAGCCATGACGACTGGCGGGGTCACGAGTTGCTGCGGCTGAACCCATTAGAGCATCTGTACCCCTCCAGCGATGACGCTGAAGTAATGGAACGTACAGCAGAAGGTTTGGCAAGAGTGGCTGTTGATGAGATCCCTCCGGGAGTGGACTTCTTGCGAGCACACGGTGTGTCGGCTCTGGTGCCACACCGTGTGCGTTTCGTGCTTGAGCAAGCTGGGCTTTACAGGTTGCGGTTTCGGCCCACGGTCCCTGTCCGAGTGGTCGACGAACTGAAGCCGATCGCCGATTGCTCATGGAATGAGTTCCCAGAGCCCTGGTGGGAGCTGACGAGCGATCTCGTCCTGCCACCGGTCTCGCCATCAATGACACTAGTGAGTTGGTCGGGGAAGCCGGTTGTTCGAGGGGCGACCGATATGTGCGCAGCGTCGGATGGGTCTGGGTTTTGTGGATTCCCGGAGTTGCGTTATCTCCGAGCGGAAGTGGAGGCACTCGGATATTTTGACCTCGCACAAGTGTTTGAACGAACATCCCCGAGCACTCTGGATCGCGCACTTATTGCTTCTTGCCGATTCTATGAAGTATGCCGAGACCATGACCTCGGCGTCAACTGGATTCCGGTACATCTAGAGGACCAGCCGCCGCCGAGAGGTGTGGCGAATCCATCCGACTGCCTCGGTCGATACCCGGGCACGAAATGAGGGCTTCTGGGACCGTGATCTGATGATTGCCTCACATGACTGACAGCGGCTGGACTTGAAGTCGCTCCCTGCTCGCCCCTCTATTGGCCGGTGACGGTTTGGTCGCCGGTGCGTAGCCGCGGGATGCTCCCGCGAACGGCTCCCCGAGCGGTAACCCCAGCGGGAGCAAAGGCATGCGTGGACGCCAGACGGGCAGGGACGGGACGGGCAGGGGGAATCGGCAGGCCATATCTGATACGGATCACCCATCTTCCTCGTGCGTGAGGTAGGTGCATGAGCAGATGGAGCGGAGCAGTTCTTGCGTGAGTTCCTGCCACGCCTCTGCGCCTGCGTCGAGCAGGTGCTGGTAGTCGTCGAACACGCGGTTGCTCAGGTAGTGGCTCCGCAGGTACGCCCACAGCCGCTCCACCGGGTTCAGTTCCGGGCTGTACGGCGGCAGCAGCAGCGTCGTGATGTTCTCCGGCAGCTTCAACCGCCGCGACTTGTGCCACCCCGCCTGATCCATGATCAGGATGGCGTGCTCATCGGCGGCCAGTTCCTCGGACAGCATCTTCAGGAACACGTTCATCGTGTCCGTGTTCACGTGCGGGGCCTGCAACGCCACGCTGTGACCCGTCGCCGGTTCCACCGCCGCGTAGAGATACACCCACTCGTACCGCGTCTGCTTCACAGCCGTCGGGCGTGAGCCCCTCTTGGCCCACATCCGCGTGGTTGTCCCCTGCTGGCCGAACCGCGCCTCGTCCATGAAGTAGACCCGCACACGCATCTGGCATGTGTCGGCCGCGTCCCTCACGGTGCGGAGAAAAGGGGGGCGACCTCGTCCTTGAACTTCTGCTGAGCCGCCAGATCCTGCTTCTCGTGGCGTGGACGCGGGGCCAGGCACGAGTAGCCCATGCGCTGGAGCGTGCGATAGACGCCGTTGAGCGAGATCTCGACGCCCAGTTCCTCTCTGGCGATGCTCTGGATGTCCCTGCCGCGGAGCGTGCAGACCTTGTCCTTGGCCGTGGGTCCGGCGTCGATGCGGGCCCTGAGCGTTTCGAGCTTCTCACCGGTGATCTTGCCGACGCTGCCGCCACGCGGCTTGTCCTTGAGGGCCTCGATGCCGCCGTCGCAATAGGCGTACGCCCAGCGCTAGACGAAGCCCCTGCTGCGGCAGAGGGCGTGCTGGATGTCGGAGGTCTCGATCTGCTCGACCGCGAGTGCCGCGGCCATGAGCCGGTCCTTCTGCTCGGCGTTCTTCTCGCGTGCGGCCAGCTTCCTGAGCCGCGTCAGATCGCCGGGTTGCCGCTCGGTGATGTGCATCGATGCCTCCTCTGACGCGGCATCATGCCGCGAGTGAAGGAGCATCATCCCACAACCGGATCGATGGCGCAATGCCCAACATGCGCCGAACGCGCTCAAGAAAGAGCGGGGATCCGTATGATGTCGCCAACCAGCGGGCCGCACGGGCCGCAGCCGAGCATGTGGAACAAGCAGGAGCGGGACCGTTCGCACCAATCGCACCCGTCGCGGACGGCCATGCAGAACGGGTGGGGGCTGGCTTGCGAGCCATGTCTGGCTGCTGGACTCGCCCTCGCCTTGGCGACTACAATCAATGCTATTCGCGATGCATGACAGATCTGTTCTCACCGCTTGGTGAATTTTGCAATGTTGCTTGCAAAGAGTGCAGTTTTTCATTCACCACGTTTACGATCGTCTCTTGTTTCGTAGGATGCTTTGCCGAAAATGGGGGCCAGCTTGATCCGATTAAGTGTGCAGAGGGCTGTCTGAAGGGCGCAGCAGGCGTTAAGACATTCGCTTGTTTTGTTTGTATCGGATGTCATTACACCGCAAGTCAGCGCTGCAAGTCCATGTGTGGCACATTGTTCCCCGGCTGGTAACGCCAGCGATCAAGGGATGCGAATATGAACAAGAATATGACTGGCATAGTTTCTACAGCGGTTTGGTACGCTTTGTTCTTCTCTATGTGTATATTCACCCTTGGCTGGATTGATGATCGTGAGCATGCATGGCAATCCATGAGCGAGAACGATCGAGGGGTATTTTTTTCGGTCATGAAAGCCGCTTCGTGTTTGGCAGTTGCGTTCATTGTATTTGTCGCGGCGCGCCGGACTGCCCGGTATCTAGTCGTCCATCGGTCGAGGTCGCGACGGGTGTAGCTTGCTCAGGTCGGCACCCCATAAGTTGTTCTTCGCTTAAGCTTGATTTCTGATCTAGCAGGCCGTTGAAAAAGTGCTCTTGAGCGGGCGCATCCGCAACGGCTGGTGCTGCGAACAGTTGGGTATGAAGGGCAAACCCGAGCGTCAGGCGGCAGTCTATCACACGTTCAACGTCGAGGACCTGATCGAGCCCGGCCATCCGCTGCGTGCGATCAAGCGGATGGTCGATCGCGCACTGGCGGACATGTCCCGGACGTTCAAGGCCGCGTACAGCGATCGTGGCCGCCCGAGCATCCCGCCCGAGACGCTGCTCAAGGCCCTGCTCTTGCAGTGCCTGTACACGATCCGGTCCGAACGCGAGCTGTGCCGGCGGCTGAAGACCGACCTGCTGTTCCGCTGGTTCCTGGACCTCCAGCCCTCGGACGACGTGTTCGACCACTCGGTCTTCACGCACAACCGAGAGCGGCTCGCTGAGCATGGGATCACACAGAAGTTCTTCGACCACGTGGTGAAGCAGGCGATTGATGCCGGGCTGACCAGCGACGAGCACTTCACCGTGGACGGCTCCCTGATCCAGAGCCATGCGTCGCTCAAGAGTCTCAAGAAGATCGAGCGGGAAGCCGCCGGAGGGGATGATGGGGGCGCTCCTCCGCCATCGGCCGGGGGCACGCAGGGACGCAACCCGTCTGTGGACTTCAAGGGGGAGCGTCGCACCAACGCCACCCACCAGAGCACGACCGACCCCGAGGCGAAGCTGTACAGGAAGGGCGACGGCGTGGGCGCGTTCCTCTGCCACTCGGGGCATGCGCTCACCGAGAACCGGCACGGGCTGGTGATGAGCGTGCGGATCGACGAGGCCAGCGGCACGGCCGAGCGGGAGAACACGCTGAAGATGCTCGATCATCTGGAGCGGCGGCACGGCGTGCGTCCGGCGACACTGGGCGCCGACAAGGGGTACGACGCGGGGCCGTTCCTCTTGGAACTGGAGCGGCGTTGGATCGAGCCGCACGTGGCCATCAAGGCCGGGAAGATCGATCCGACCAGCGAGCGGGCCGACGACGGGACCTGGGCCCGATGGTTCGCACGCAGCGAGCAACGCAGTGCGGCGTTCAAAAAGAGCCAACGCCGACGAAAGCTGGTGGAGGAGTTCTTCGGATGGGCCAAGACGGTGGCGGGGATGCGAAGGGCCAGGCACGTGGGACGCGAGAAGATCAGCCAGTGCTTCGATCTGGCGGCCGCGGCGTACAACCTCGTGCGGATGAAGAACCTGCTGGCCTCGTGAACACGAAACCAGAGCAACCGACGACCAGCCCGTGAGAACAATCCGCCGTCACGCCGCGAGCGAGTTCCGCCCGGAGAGACAAAGCGTGCTGCCGCCGGGGTTCTACAACGACCTGCTAAACGCTCATTCAACACTGCCGGATGTCGTGGGCAAGATCAACGCATTATTAGCATGCTCCCCCTCACTCCGCGGCACCGAACGTCCTTGCGAACGCGAACACCTCGCCCTTCATCGCAGAAGCGACCGCCGGTGCGGCACTGACGCGCACCGTCCACGTCTGGTTCGCGTTAGTTTCGAAGATGCTGGCAACCACGATGTGCTGCTCGGCACCTTCGATGTGCAGGAGTGACCCGCTGAACCGATCGTTCTCGAACGGCTCGATCATGTCAGCAAGCTCGGATTCTGTCGTAGGCGGCAGGCCGACCTGTCCCCGCCAACGGTTCACGTTTGCGAGCATGCCGCCGACATCGCCCGGAAAGCGGCTGATCGCGACTTCAATCGGACCCGAAGGCCCCTGCATCTCGTACGTCGCCAGACGCATCGGCCTCTCGCCAGGCACAAGCCGCCACGCTACCGGGGCACGCCACGGCCAGTTGTCGCTGCGCGAGGCCTCCGGTGCCGGGGCCGTCAGCGAGTCCTGTGGCGCAGGCGCGGCTTGCGTCTTCTCAGAATCCTTGTTCGGAAGTGACGGGGCGGCTCCCTCCTTCTCTACGCGGTGCTCTTCGACTCCCGCTCGCTCGCACGCGAGAACCGAGATCGAAGCAAGCAATCCGATCGAGATCCGGATCACGGAGAAGAGAACAGCGTGACGTGGTGCGTTCATGCGATCATGCTAGCATCGGAGCATTCACCTTGCGTTCTGTTCGTGCGAGCACAAGCTCATCGCCAACGTACGAATCGCCGAGCTTCCAGTTCCAGCGACGCGCGGCCACCTGCGTACACGCCCGAGTGTAACTCAAAGCCAATGCGATGGCATGACTCGCGCCTCTCGCCCACAGTTGATGATGCACGTGCGCGGAGAAAGGGCGGCACGTGCTCGACGTCGCTCAGAGAACGATGGAGGTTCGTTCCTTGATGGTCCGTGCTGGCACCTGCCGCCCAGGGAGGGCGAGTCCGAGTTGATGCTGTCGATCAGCGACGCCGGCGAGTGGCCGCGAAGCCGAACGCGGCCACGACCAGCGTGCCCGGAGCGGGAACTCGGGAGATCGTCATGTCGGTGAACTCAATGCCGACAACCTCGAAGCCAAGATCAACGAGGTTGAAGTAGTAGTTTGTGAGCGTTCCGGGACCGCCGTTGCCATAGCCGTAGGTGCCGACAGCACCCGCGATGTCGATCGATGAGAGCGTGTTGCCGGTGTACCCGACCGAGAACGCGGCCTCGAACGGGTCGCCGAAGAGCCCGGCCTCGGTGATGGGCAGGCCGAACGGCAGCTCGATGCCGCCCCACGTGATGTAAAAGCCATCGACAGCAGGATCGTTGTCACGCACGACGAAGTAGGGTGTCGAGCCGCCGGGAAGGGGATACGACATGCCGGCGGAGAAGCCCTGGTTGGTCGTGACAGCGAAGGAGGCGGGATCGATCTCGTACGCCCGGATGCCGAAGGTCGGGTGGCCGACAAACGCATCGGAGTCGACCGTGAACGTGTACGAGAGCAGGTGGCCCGGACGGATCGCAAGAATGTCCGGGTTTGTATTCGGATTCGTGGGATTCGCGATGTTGAACTCGACGCGCCCGTTGATGCTGACCTCGAACAGGTCAGCACAGGCGACACCGGAAAGCCCGGCGAGGAACGCCAGCGAAGCAATCAACTTCATCGATGATCTCCGTGCAGAATGGACGTGTGAAATGAGCCGTGCACCCACACGGGTACACACTCGCAAGGATCAGCAAGAGCGACGGCGCCGTGCCGCGAGCAGTCCAAGCGATGCGACCGCGAGCGTGCCGGGCGCGGGGATGGTCACGCTGAAACTCTGGTACTGGAAGGTGCGCCAGTCGATGCCATAGCCGATCAGGGTCTTCCCGTCGGCGGAGACTCCAGTGAGCGATATGAAATCGAAGAGCGGATCCACGCTCACCCCGTACATCGAGAGGTACGACTCGATGCTCACCATGCCCAGCCCGGCCGTCCAGACAAACCCTGTCGTGTCGGAGAACGGACCGAAGTCATACACGTTGTATCCCACGACGACAGATCCGTCCGCGGAGACACCGTTCGCGATCGATCTCCCCCAGAACTCGAACGTACCCGGAAGCGTGCCCAGTATCTGCTCGTCCCATGATGCGCCGTCCCAGCGCCAGATCGCGGCTTCTCGCGTCGATGTCGCTTCGTTCCAGGCGTCCCCCACCACCATGTCGCCCGCAGCATTCACTTCCACCGCCTCTGTGAACGCACCCTGATCGTGCAGGATCGTCTGGACACCATTGACCCAGACGACCGAACGCCAGTGGCCGTCAGCGGCCTCGTCCCACCCAACGATCACGGATCCGTCGTAGTTCGACGCATTCGCGCGGCTCGCCCCCCCCGTGCTGCCCAAGCCGACCACTCCGCCAGCCAGAGTTCCGGTCGAAGCATGGGCTATGCCGTCGGTAGCGCCAGCACGCCAATAGAGCCCGACAACATGGTTGCCATCGCCGGAGATATTCCAAGCAGAGCCCGCGTTAGAGTCCACAATCCCCATGTCAGACGGATAAGGGGAGAGCGTCTGCCACCCGGAACCCTCAGTCCACAACCCCTGCGTGATGAACGTGCCATCATCGCTCGTGATCGTCGCAGAGATCCGCGTCCCATCGTCTGAGACGCCGGGAATGCCGGCACCGACGCCGAACACACTCATGGTCTCGCGCCCGAGTCGAACAACGCCATCCCCCACTGTCCACCGAACGGTCTCGAAGAGATTGTCAGCCGAGTTGCCGACGATCACCGAGCCATCTGCGGATACACCTGTTGCATAGAACTCACCGAGCAGATTGAACTGCACGCCGCTCGCGCACGCACTTGTGCCGACGATCGTCGCGATGATCACAGCCGTCAGATTCCTGGTCTTCACAAGGTTTCTCCTTCCACTCTGGTGCCGCGGCGATCCGGGACACTCCCTTCGGTCCGCATACAGAGAATAATGCCAGTCTGTGTCATGTCAAGCGTCACACGTGACAATTATAGTGACGTTTGACTTGTCTTCACATGCGTTGTCATGTACACTTTCCGAACAAACCATGCCGAACCAGATCACCGAATCTCAAGTGCTCCCCGACCAGACGCCCGCCTCCCTCGGAGAGGTGCTGAACGCCTTCCATGCCGTGCGCACATCGATTGCCGAGCTGATGGACGCGGTAGGCGTTGATCCGAACAAGACTCGGGAATCCGCTCGACTGCTCGGCCTCAACCGTGGTTTGGCCTGGAGACTCTCACGCGTGGTACGAGAGGGAGATGTCCCCTCGGTCGTCGGGGATGTCCCTGGGAAGCAGAGCATCCGCAAGTTCATCTCAGCCTGCCGCGAACGCGGTGCGGCTCCGGGCGCGCTGAATGAGGCGGAGCGCGCCATCGACGCCTTCGAAGATGCGGTCCGTGAGGCGTGGGGTGATCGCAAGACGCTCTCAACGCTGATGGCCAGCCGCGCAGAAACCGATCCATCCCTCGAACAGGAGCGTTCACGCCGAAAGCTCTACGAGGGGGCCTTTGCGTACTGGGGCGTGCAGGCACAGGTACGGTTTGTGACCGTCTTCGTCTTGCCATCGAAGGAGGATCCTTCGATGCTCGACGCGGCCCACGTCACCGGATACCTCGGTTTCCGCCGACTCAGCGAACGAGCGTGGCCGCTGGCCTACGAAGTCGTCGAGAACGCCGAGGGAGAAGCCAGGAAGTTCCACAAGTCCCCGCTTGATCCCACCGGTGGGAGCGAGGCGCATCGGCAGTTGATGAAACAGTTCTGTCGTCCGGAGTCGCCGGAGATCCGAGTCGTGGAGTGCGGCGGCGAGAAGCGCTTCGAGTTAGCACCCGGCCCGGTCGGGAACGCCGGCCTGACGACCTGTGTATTCGGCAGTTACCTCCACCAGATCGCGGAGCGATACCCCTCAACGCCGGACACGTGCGGGTTTATGGTGCGATTGCAGACACCGGTCGAACGGCTCATCTTTGACATGTTCGTGCATAAGGACATCGGGCTCGCCTCGCCGCCCGCTGCTCAGCTGCTCGATCGGATGACCTTTCAGCACACACACATCGAGTCAGACTTTCCGAGGCAGGCACTGCCGCTCTCAGAGCGAGTTGTCCCACTCCACGGCGGGCGCCATGCGGTGACATCGCATATTCCATGGTATCCACGGATGCTGGATTGGGTGTCCGAGCGAATCGGGCTGGGTCTCGATGCATTCGATGCGTCGCGCTTCGAGATGACCTATCCGCCTATTTCGACAACGTTGAGCAGACGCTTCCCGACTTTGCCCAAGGCGTAACGCTCTGGGACTTCTCGCGTCATCAACGTCTGTCAACCACTCCTCACGGTCGACTCGAACGTGAGGAGCAGATACAGAGGACCAGTGACCTCGCCGCCGGATGCGCCGAGCATTATGACTTGCATCTGTCACTCCACGCCGGATCAGGCGCTGATCTCGTGCTTCGCCACGTAGTCTTTCTTGGACTGCTCAGATGCGAAGTAGACAGTCGCTCCCTTGTGCTCGATCGAGGCCGCAGCATCCTCCTTCAGGAACTTCGCCTTGGTGATCGGATCCTCGACCAGGATTCGGCGGATGTAGTACTCATTGTCCTGCATCGAGAGGTATGCCTTGACGCACGAGACGAGCCGGTCGTCGAGCCACGCGCCAACCGCGTACTTGTCGATACTGCTCAGGGGCATCTCCATTCTGGCATGCCGCTCGTAGTCGAAGTACGTCGGGACAATGAGCAGGTTGTAGTCGAGGACGAGTTTCGTCGCATCGGGGCTCGCCGAGACGCCGACCGTGAGCGTCATCGTTGCCAAATCAGTGAGGAACGTGCAGCGAACTTCGCGCTGCTCCGGGTTCACGACGGGGGTGATCTTGATCTTGTCGCCGAACTGCTTGGCAAACTCCTGGAACTTCGGCGTCCAGACCGCCTTCAGCTCCTCGCACGCCTTCTTGAATCTCTCGATGCCCGCCTCATGCGCTTCGCGTGACTTTGCACGGTCCGCCTCTGCCGCCTTCTGACGGGTCTCGCGGGCTTCAAACTCGGCCTTGATGCGATCAGCAAGAGTTCCGTTCGACATGGTCCATCTCCTTATGAAGTCTGTGGTTGCGAGGTTCTCGGCTCGTGCGGAGCCGCCACATGCTCACGGCGTAACGGCTTTCCACAGCGTGGGGTCTGGATCGAACGCATTGATGTCTGCCGCCGCGGACTCTGTCTCTGGGCCGAGATCGGCTTCGTACACAACTCCCGCGTGACTGACGATGAAGGTCATCACGCCGGTGCCGTCCCACACATCCGGCCAAGCCACCACTGCCCAACCGTTCAGCATCCGGCCATCGACGACGTACTCCATTGTTCCACCTTGCGCGTGCTGCCCTTGGCGATTGAGCAGGCGGAAGCGATAACCATTGAAGGGCACACGGTTGCCCGCATCATCGGTCCGCACCGCTGCTTGAGCAAACACCGGACCGATCGGCGAGGGATCGACTCCACCGTATGAAGGCCAGTAGAGACCGTCCTTCGCTCCCGGTGTGCTCATCAGTCGCTGGGCGTACTCAGAAATCCCATCGCCGTTGCGATCGACCGAGCGATAGACACGCTGCGCATCCACAAGTGTGCGGCACGCTGCGATCGTCCGCAACTCGTTGCGCCCAATGCGACGATTCTCCAACTCCTCGATGCCCGCATCGGTATCGAAGAGCCATTTCGAGTCAGAGCGACGCACGAGCGGCACGGCGAAAGGCCAACGCACCTCGCCCATGAGCAGTATCGCCTGATCTTCCGATACGGTCTCGATCTCGCGGCCCTCGGCGAGGGCTCGCTGGAATGAGGCGAAGTCGAGTTTGTCCTGGTTCTCGTCCTCGGACCGCAGTTCCGCCGTGCGAGGGCCGAAGATCCTGCGAAGCTCCGACTTGTCTCTGGTTTCTGTGGCTCGAGTGAGCGCTGCGACCGCGGCTTCGGGCGAATCGAAGCGGCGCTGCGACTGGCAGCCGACCGATGCGAGACTCGCGATAGACAACAGAACGGCGGTTGCAACTTTGGCGAGGGACTTCATTGTGTGTCCTTCGAATGACGTGGATGATGAGATCAACCCAGAATGATTTCGAGCGACTGTCGCTATCGAATCAGCGCCGACCACCGCCGCGTCCACCGCCACCTCGCGAGACGCCGCCCGAGCGGCTTCCGCCGTAGGAGCCCCGGCTTGCAGACTGACGGCTGCTCGACCCGCGGCTGGAAGAAGCCCGCGTATCAGAGCCGCCACGGAACGCGCTCTGTGCTCGGTCCGACGACGGAGCGGCCGGTGTGCGTGCCGCACCCGCAACACGCGATGAGCTCGGTGTCTGGGTACGACCCGACGATGATGGCGTTGCCCTCGGCGTTGGACGCGCAGGCGGCCGTGCTGCCGAGCTGGCATGAGGAGCTGCGGCACGAGGCGAGCCACCATCGGCGTTGGCTCCCCGGAAGTTCTGGCGTTGATCCGGCTTGTTGATCGCGGTGGTCTTGTCGCGATTGGGTGACCATGCGCCGCCCGCCTGCCCGACTCGATTGCGATGATCAACACGGTTTCCGCTGCCGATGTTGACATCGTTGCCGATGTTGATATCACCGTTGAAATTGCGGTCGATGTCTACGTCCACATCGCCCCAACCGACACAGCCGTGGTGCCAATCACAGTCGAGGTCGGCCCAGATCGCGCCGACAATGATGCCGGTGCCGAAGCCGATCAGCCCCGCAGCGACCACGTTGTCGTAAGGATCGTCAACGTACACAACGGTCGGCTCGTACGACGGCACGTACACAACCTCAGGGTCAGCAGACTGGATATAGATGATCTCCTGCTGCACAACCACCATCTGCTCGCTATTGGAAACCAGCGAGCCGTTCGCCCGGGCCTTCTTTCGCAGCGTCTGGACTGTTGCCATCACGTCCTGCGCCTGCGTGAGATACGCCTGTCCGAGCGCGATGGTCCAGTCCTGGTACTCGGCCATCATCTTCAGCACGTCGGGCACACGGGCCACCGCCTTCACTGGTGCTTCCCAATCACGCGAGTCGATCTTGTCCTTCGCGCCGGCACTCCGCATGAACTTCGCGGCTTCCATGACCTCATCCGGATACACCGACGCCGCGAGCACATTGGCAAGCAGCTGGTCTGGGTAAAGCGCGATCGGCCCGACAAGATTCTCAAGGTCCGCAGCACTGAGCGATCCGCCAGGAATCGCCGGCAGCGCCGACGGCTGTGCTTGCGAACTCGCCTCCTGTGCGTGTACACATGGTTGCACGACCACGCCCGCTCCCAGCCAGAGCGAGACAAGTATCGAAATCGCGAAGGATCGTTTCACGATGATTCTCCGGGTGAGTGACTGCGGAGTGAACGTTCAGAATCAGTGAGCGGGCAAGGCCGAATGCGACGGCTCGCCATCGGTCGGTGGTGCAATCGGGGATTTCGGCTTCGGGGGGCCGAAGACCTTCTCCGTGAGGACCTGAATGACGACATACAGCACCGGCGTGAAGATCAGGCCGAGGAACGTGTTGCCGATCATCCCGAAGAAGACCGCAGTGCCGATCGCCTGGCGGCTCGCAGCACCGGCACCTGTCGCGATCATCAGCGGCAGCACACCAAGGATGAACGCGAGCGCGGTCATCAAGATCGGACGCAGCCGCTGACGCGACGCCTCTACGGCAGATTCGACGATCGGCTTGCCCGACTCTCGATACGCCTTCGCAAACTCAACGATCAGAATCGCGTTCTTCGCTCCCAGCCCGACCAGCAGCACGAGCCCGACCTGTGTGTAGATGTTGTTGTCCATGCCGCGCAGCATGAGCCCAGCCATCGCGCCCAGCACCGCCAGCGGAATCGAAAGAATGACCGAAAGCGGGATGAACCACGACTCGTACAGCGCCGCCAGAATCAGGTACACAACAACGAGCGCCATCGTGAACACGACGATCGCCTGGTTGCCGACCAGCTTCTCCTGATACGAGAGCGCGGTCCACTCATACGTCATGCCCGGCGGCAGCTTCGCATCCGCCATGCTCTCGACGACCTTCAACGCCTCGCCGGACGAGATGCCCGGGGCGGGCTGGCCCTGAAGCACCGCAGACGGGAAGATGTTGTAGCGGATCACGCGATCCGCACCCATGCTCTCACGAACGTTCAGCAGCGAACCCAGAGGAACCATGCTGCCGTCCGGCTTGCGCACGTCGAGCGACATGATGTCCTCGGGTGTTGCGCGGAAGCGGCTGTCAGCAGAAACGTTGACCTGCCATGTGCGACCGAACAGATTGAAGTCGTTCACATACGCCGAGGCGAGATACCCCGACATCGTCGAGAAGACATCCTGGAGCGGAATCCCCAGCTTCTTGACCTTCTCGCGATCGACATCCGCGAACAACTGCGGCACCGCGGCACGATACGCGCTGTTCACTCCGGTCAGTTTCGACTGCGCGTTGCCGTCCGCGATCATCCCCTGCACCACCTCACCGACCGCCGCACGACCGATGCCCGAGCGGTCCTGCAGCCGCAGATCAAAGCCGGACGCGCTGCCGACGCCGTCCACTGCGGGCAGAGAGAACACGATGCAGAGCCCATCCGGGATCTGCGCGGTTTTCTGACGCAGGTCCTGCATGATGGTGGCGAGATCTCGCCCCTTTGGCAGACGTTCTGACCAGTCCTCCAGGCCGATGAAGAACATCGCGTAGTTCGAGCCGTTGTTGTTGATCATCGAGAAGCCGGGCAACGCCGTAAAGTTCCGCACGCCCTCGGTCTCGGACAGAATCTTCTCGACTTTCTTCACCGCTGCGAGTGTTCGCTCCTGCGACGATGCATCCGGCATCCACACATCGATCAAGACCATGCCCCGGTCTTCGAGCGGCACGAAACCCGTCGGCACCTTAGTGAACGTCCAGACAATCGCGACAAAGCACGCCGCGAAACCGGCGAGAGTGAATACGACGATCGCCGGATGCACAAGGAACTTGATCAGACGCGCATACCCATTGGCGAGCGCGTCGAAGCACGCATTGAACCACCGAACCAGAATGAACGGCTTGTGCCCTTCCTTGTGCGCCTTGAGGATCACGCCGCAGAGAGCAGGCGTGAGCGTGACGGCGCACACGCCGGAGAGGAACGTGCTCGCCGCGATGGTGAGCGCAAACTGCCTGAACAATTGGCCGCTGATGCCCGGGAGGAAGGCCGTCGGAATGAAGACGGCCATGAGCACAACCGTGATGCTGATGACGGGCGCGAGCACCTCTTTCATCGCGATGATGGTTGCTTCTTTCGGAGACTTGTGCGTCTTCTTCATCACCGCTTCGACGTTCTCGACCACGACGATCGCGTCGTCAACGACGATGCCGATGGCAACGACCAGCCCGAACAGCACCGGCATGTTCACGGAGAATCCGAAAAGCTTGGCGAAGAAGAACGACCCGATGATCGACACCGGGATCGCCAGCATCGGAATGGCCGAGAGCCGCAGACTCCCGAGGAAGATCACCACCACCGCGAGCACGAGCGCGAGCGCCTCGTAGAACGTGTGGAAGACACCCTCGATCGCGCTCAACACGAACTCCGACGTGTCGTAGACCGTCTGAAATGCGAGTCCATCGGGCAGAGCTTCGGACTTGGTTTCCAGCAGCTTCTCGACGTCGCGCGCGACCTGCACCGCGTTGCCGCCCGGTGCCTGGTAGATCACCATGCATCCGGCCGGAAGCCCCTTGTACCGCGCGAGCAGATCGTACGACTTGCCTCCCAGCTCGACCCTCGCAACATCCTTCACGCGGATGATCCGGTTGCCCTCCGCACGAACGATCACCTGCTCAAACTGCTCCACGCTATTCAGACGCCCGAGCGTCGAGACCGTGTACTGGAACGCCTGCCCGCTCGGCACAGGGGGCTGACCGATCGCACCCGCCGCGACCTGGACATTCTGCTCCTTGAGCGCGTTGATGACGTCCATCGTCGTCAGCCCGCGCGCCTTGAGCAGCTCCGGATCGAGCCACAGCCGGATGCCGTAGTCCTTGGCGGGGAAAACCTTCGCATCGCCCACACCCGGGATACGCCGGATCTCGTCGTACACGTTGATCGTGAGATAGTTCGCGATGAAGAGATCGTCGTACCTCTTGCTCGCCTCCTCGTCATTCGGGGCGAGCGAAAAGACCGTGATCACGTTCGAAGAAACGCGATCCGTCGTCACGCCCTGACGTTTCACCTCGTCCGGCAGCTTCGGCATCGCGATGTTCACGCGATTCTGCACCAGCACCGAAGCGATGTCGATGTTCGTCCCCAGCTCGAACGTAACCTTCAGCGTGTACGAGCCGTCGCTCGCCGACGTGCTCTCCATGTAGATCATGCCCGGCACGCCGTTGACCTGCTGCTCGATCGGCGACGCAACCGTGTCCGCCACCACCTGAGCGCTCGCGCCGGGATACGTCGTCGTCACCTGCACCACGGGCGGCGTGATATCCGGGTACTGCGCGATAGGCAGCGTCGGATACGCGACCACGCCCATGATCACGATCAGGATCGAGATCACAATCGAAACAATCGGTCGCCTGACCGGAAACTCCGCAAGCATGGATCCTCCTCAGCGGCCCTGAGCCGCGGGCTCCTGCATCTTCGGGCTGACCTTGGAGCCGGGACGGGCCTTGAGCACGCCGAGCACGATCACGCGATCCTGCGCCGTCAATCCCTCCTCGACGACACGCATGCTGCCGTCGAGAGCGCCGATCTTGACACGCTTCTGCACCACCTCGTCCTTATCGTTCACAACCATCGCAAACCGACCGAGCTGGTCAGACAGCAACGCGGCCTCCGACACCACGAGAGACCTCGTAGTCGCCATCGGAAATCGCACACGCGCGAAGAGACCGGGCAGAAGCACCTCGTCCGCGTTCTCATACATCGTCCGAAGCCGCAGCGTCGCTGTGACCGGGTCCATCTTCGGATCCACATAGTCAACTCGACCCTTGAACGTGAACTCTTCCCGATCGGCGAGAGAAAGCTCCGCCGGTCGCCACACGCCAGGCGCGATCTGCCCGGGCTCGGTCCCTGCGAGCGTCCCCGCTGCTTCGCGTTCGCGCCGTACCTTCAGCACATCCGCCTCGCTCACGTTCACCGAGACGTACACGGGCGCGGTCTGCACAATCTCCGCCAGAAGCGTCGTCTCGCCCCGCCCGACCAGATTCCCGATATCCACGTAGTTGTCGGTGATCCGCCCGTCGATCGGAGCGACGACATCGCAGTACTCAAGATTCAGCATCGCCTCGGTCAGCATCGCCTTGGCTTGCGCCAGGTCGGCAGCGACAACGTCGCGCCTCGCCGCCTTGATGATCGCATCGATCTCCGGACCCGCACGCTGATCCGCAAGCTCCCGCGCCAGCCGAGCGTCGTTCTCCGCTCCCAAGAGCGCGGCTTCCTGCGCCGCGACCGACGCACGCGCCCGCTCGACAGACGCCGCATACTGCCGCTTGTCAATCACGAACAGCACGTCACCCTTCTTCACCCTCTGGCCCGGGCTGAAGTTCACGCTCTCAAGAAACCCCTGCACCCTGGCCCTGAGCTCCACCGTCTGAGATGCCTCGATCACGCCCGTATACGTAAGGTAACTCGTCACCTCACGCTCGACCGGGTTCGCAACGATCACCTCAGGCGGCGGCGGCGGCGCATACGTGTTCGCCTCTTTATCATGCTTGCAGGCGCCGAGCGCACACAGCAAGCCGAGGATCGGCCCCCACGCCAGTGATCTCTTCCGTCGCATCTTCTGCTCCATGGCGCTCACAGCCCGCCTTTCGTCTCGCCACCGTGGGGCACGGGTGTCGATCCCGGCGCATCCGGTCTCGGGAAGCCCAGGTCCTTCCCCTCTTGCCAACTCGGGTCGAGCACCTCGCCCCAGTTCGTTCGCTCTCTCATCCGCATCGCGGTATCGCCGTCCACATACTCCGATTCACCCCTCACCTCCCAGCCGCCGCCCAGCGCGCGATACGTCCGCACCGCCCCGAGCGCGATCGAGGCACGCGAAACCACCAGATTGTCCTGCTGCGCGACCAGCTGCGTCTGCGCATCATTCACCCGGATGAAGTCCACAGCCCCCGCCCGGTACTGGATCAGAGAGAGCTCCACGCTCCGATTCGAAGCGTCCACCGCTTCCGAGAGGTGGGCCGTTCGCTCACGAGATCGAAGGAACTCAGCAAGCCCCGCCTCCACATCCGCCGCGGCACGCAGCACGACCTCTCTATAAGCCGTCACCGCCTGCTCATAGCGTGCATCCTGCACCCTGACGTTCGACCGGATCCTCCCGTAGTTGAAGATCGGCCAGTTCACCGACAACCCGATGAATCCCGTGAACGAGTCCGCATCGAAGATGTCGCCCAGGTCAGACCCGCGCCCGTTCTCGAACGTGCTGCTGGCAAAGCCGGTCGAGCCGGCGATCGAGATACTTGGATAGAGATCCGCCTCCGCCTGACCGATCCGTGCGCTCTGCGCCGCCGCGAGCCGCTCCGCCGCACGCACATCCGGACGCCTCCTCAGCAGATCCGCCGGCACACCCGCAGCGATCTGGGCCGGCGCATCCGGCACACGTATCGCCTCGCCCTGGGGTGTCGCAAGCGATGCGGCAAGATCCGATGGCGTCTTCCCGAGAAGCACGCCCAGCGCAAGCGTTGTCTGCCGCAGCGCAAGCTCAAGCTCAGGAATCAAAGCCCGCGTGTTCGCCAGCGTCGCCCGTGCCGTCGCCACATCAAGCTCCGAGACTGCGCCGGCGCGGAATCTCGTCTCCGTGAGTTCCAGCGTCTCCTTCTGCAACTCCACGTTCGCACGCGCAAAGCCCAGACGCTCCTGCAGAGACCGGATCAACACATAGTTTGAAGCAACCTCCGCCGTCAGCGTCACAAACACCGCATCAAAGTTCGCGACCGCCAGCAACACCCCGGCATCAGCCGCCTCGATCCCTCGCCGGAACTTCCCCCAGAAATCCAGCTCCCACGCCGCTTCCAGACCGATCCTGTCGCTTGAGAACACACGATCACCCGCCGCCCCCGCCTCGTTCCGGCTGAGCTGGTCCGCTCCGACAGAACCAAACGCGTTCTGCACCTGCGGAAAGAACTCCCCCACCGCCACTCCACGTGCCGCACGCGCCTCAATGACGCGCAGCCCGGCCACACGAAGACTCAGGTTCTGCCCGTGCGCCTCCGCAATCAACGACGTCAGCACCGGATCGTTGAACGAACTCCACCAATCCGGAACCGTCGGCGACTCCTGCACACCATCGATCGCTTCCCACGCGCTGTTCACTGCCGCGCTCGGCCGCTCATAGCTCGGCCCGACCATGCAACCCGAGATCACGCCTCCGGCGACCGCTGCAAGGCCAACGCGCGCCAGAACCAGACGCATCCCGCGCGACAGTGGGACACGCACGACATGGCTCGTCATACACGGACTCCCGGGCAACAGTAAATCAGGACACTCGCATCCCCTACGCCAGTATATCACGAGCCCACATATCACGTGCCTTGCGATCACACCGCTTCGCAAAGTTTGACTCCGC
Source organism: Phycisphaeraceae bacterium (assembly GCA_019454185.1). Lineage (NCBI taxonomy): Bacteria > Pseudomonadati > Planctomycetota > Phycisphaerae > Phycisphaerales > Phycisphaeraceae > Phycisphaeraceae bacterium. Next base: position 878,008 of record CP075368.1, on the reverse strand, counting down.
GCTGATGCTGAAAACTCCGCGGCACAGCCCATCCCACCTGACGCATCACCCGCAACGCTTGCGCGTCATCTCCCACCCTCATCGCACTCGCCCGGCTTGTGACTCATCACACAAGGCCATCAGCAAACCGAGAACACACACCCCGCGCCGATCACGCATCACGCCGGACCCGGCGCTCCCGAGCATTTTGCGCCATGTGTTCCAAGTGTTTCCATTGTGGAGACTTGCGCGATCTGATGGCTCATGCCATGCTCGGTCCCACTGGTGGAGCTGCCAGACAGGAGACCGAGCATGGACAACGCGAGTTGGAGGGTGTTGGCGGCGAGCGTGCGGAAGCTGGATCGGAGCCCGCGTGGCGGTCGCTTCACCTTCACCGATGCGGACATCGTGCTGACCTTTCTCTGGGCCGTCTTGCACCGACGACCCACCTCCTGGGCGTGCCGACGCGATGCATGGCCGTTGTGGCGGCGTGGCGATTGCCCTCAAGCAGCAGGATGAGCCGGCGGCTGAGAACCACCAGCGTCCGGCGTTACTTGCCGCGGCGGAGGCGGAGAATCTGGTCTCTGCATCGGGGAGCGTTGGGCTGGCTCTGACGGCAAAGGCCCTGCGCTCGCCCGCACCCGGAGACCGGACCGCGACCTTCGGCGCATGGGGATGCGCGGCTACAAGCTCCATGCGATCTGGATCTCGCGGGCTCGATCGTCTCCTCGGTGTTCACGCCCATGCACTGCCATGACAGTGATGGCCAAGCGGATGATGCGAGACATGGAGTTGAACGGGTATGTGCGGCCGACTGGAACTACGACAGCGTGAAGCCTCTATGAACTCTGCGTGCAAGGGCGGACAACTGGTGGTTCCGCGGAAGGACTGCCGCGTGGGTCGCGGCGTGCGGCGGTCCGGAACGCATCCGGACCGCCGTCGAGCCATCGACATGCTGGAGCAGAGCATGACGGGCTTCGGCAGGGGCCTGCTGTCACTCCGGCGCGTGATCGAGCGTGTGTTTGCACGCCTGGAAATGACCCACCATGTGGGGCTTATCCCGCCGCACGTGCGCGGCATCGAGCGAGTCCGTCGATGGATCCAAGCCATCATCATCCTTGATCGACACACACAGGCAATGAAGCGATGACGCAAAAAGCTCTCCCGCGTGGGCGCGTCACGATCCCACCATCACCCCATACTGCCACACCGAACGCCAACCCTCGCACTTGCCCATCCATCATCACATGGCTTGCCACACGGGCCAACGCGTGCGGCAGAATCATGCCCCATCACTTCGACAACCCCTGCCTCACCCCACATAACTGAAACAACAGCCCGAGCACGCCCCCCACACCCCCACGCCCCCAGGCACTCTCCCCGACCCCCCCAATACCCACCCCAGACCCCGCGATCCCTCGCTCGCCCCCTCAACCCCTGCACCGACCAGAGAGCGGCCCATGGGTAAAGCCCGCCAGGCCCTGTGCGGCCGCCGAATACGCGGGATCTCACCTTTGATCGCCGGTTTTTCTGGCACAACCACGTTTCATGTGGCAAACTTCTCCCTGACAACGTACCGGAGGAACATGCTGCTGCGCCACCCACGGGATCCCGTTTGTCTCGAACCCGCCCAAGAACGTCTTCGCGGAGAACTGGTTCATGGCCTCGCAGATCAGGGTGACGGACGACCGGGGTCTGAAGCCACCGGGCCTGGCCGTCATGGGCTCGGATCGCTCCTTGGCCTCCGCTACCTCGGCATGTGTCCCGTCGGTCGTGTTCGATGCGATGGGATTCAGGAGGATCGCTGTGTCGTTGCGTTGGACAGCATCCTCTGCCGCGAGCAACGGGCTGGGGTTCTTCTGGAGATCGGCGTAGAACGAGCCACGAACTGGATCCATCCGCCATGCGAATGGACATGTGCACGGAGAGGTCCAACGAGAAGAGGGGAATCGCAATGAACAGAAAGCAAAGACTCGCACGTATCGCCACATTCGGATGCGCAATCGCGATCGGAGGGAACGCCATGGCCGGACTCGTCGTCTATCGCTACGCGGACCACTTTGAGGACGACCTGATCGTCAACCATAACGACATCTTCATTGCAGGGTTCACGCCCGCGCTCACGACAGCACCGACGGACACGATCCTGCACAACTCGCTTCGGTTCGCGTTTGAGCCATCTGGAGGGAACATCACAGCTCTTATCTCCGGCAACGATCTGCCTCTATTCCCTCCGGAGCCATTTCTCACGCTGTCGCTGTGTATCGACGGAGGGCTCAATCAGCTTGGTACAACGATGGATTCAAGCCGAGAGGGCAACTCCTAACTTTGATCTGGACAATGGGGTTGTAAGCCCCGCAGTGCTCATTGGGTTCAATAGTAGTGGACAGATCGATATTTCTGCGATACCGGACTGTGGCTACGCGTATATCGGTTACGCTACGTCCGGATCTTCGGTATGTTTGGGTACATGCAGATCCAGCGTCTTCCCTATGAGTGGCGATTGATTGATACGCCTATGACGATTCTGGCGCACCGATCGTCGTTCAGAACATCGTGCCATCCGGCAGCACGCTTGCGATTCTCGGAGCTGGCGTAGGAGTCAGTGGGCGCAAGCGGCGGTCGGCATGTGTGTGAGAGACGCGACGCCAGGCCCCTGGCGCTCATACCGAGTACCCGGGGCCAGCCGCCGCGGAGTGTCGATGGAGTTGGAGAAATGCGGAACACTTGGAGCAGGAGAACGCGCATGAGTCACGCACAAACACTCGCACGCATCGCCGCGATCGGCTGCACGGTCGCGCTGGGAGGAGACGCCATGGCCGGGATCGTGACCGTCAAGCTCAGCCACGAACTTATCGTCACGAACGGTGACATTAGGATTGCGCTGTTTGAGCCAACGCTTACGACGGAACCGTCGCCCTCAGGTCCACTCCTTGAAAACTCTCTGAGACTACGATTCACGGTCCCTCCACTCGAAGGTGTTATCACCGCTGTGATCCAAGGCAATGGCCTTCCTCCGTTTCCGCCTGAGCCGTTTCAGACACCATCATTAGTTGTCGATAGCGGGCTCGATCAGATTGGGAAGACCGTTGGTTCTAGTCGTGTGTGGGCCATGCCAAGCTATTCATCAAGCACCGGCGATCTGCGGCCGGTGGAGCTCTATCAAGTTGGCGATGATGGCGACTTTGATATCAGGCCGATTCCGAACGGCGGTAGTGCGTACATTGGGTATGGTAAGTCGGACTTTTCGATGTATGGCTTCATGCAAATCGAACGTATCTCACTCACTCAATGGAAACTCATCGGGTACCAGTACGACGACTCCGGTGCTCCAGTTGTCGTTCAAAACCTCATACCTTCTGCTCCATCATTAGTGACGCTGGGCCTGGGCGTCTCTGGACTTGGAATGCGTAAACGGAAATGAGATATCAGCATACAGCGACGTGAGGGATATCGATGGCGGAGTCATGGGCAATCGAGTCTGCGCAGATCAATACCCCGGAGGGTTCGGGCTTTCGCATTGTGTTCCGGGTGACGGCGCTGCCTGCTGGGTTCGTACCAACTATCAATGCGTCGAGAATTATCGATGAAAAGACGGTGGATGGTGTGAAGCTGTCAACCTTGGGGCCTCTTGTGGCATGGAGATGGGACCGGTCCACGGGTCAACTTTACAGATCGACCGTAGAGTCGAAGGAGACCACCCCGGCAGCGTCCTCGATTGCGAGCATTGAGGCAGACGGAGAAGATTGGCTGGTGTCAATCGTCGCACGTCTGAAAGAAACTGCTCAGGTAGCCATCAACAATGAGAGCAACGCCGGAGTGCCGTTTGATGGACGCTTGTACATCAACGCCATCGATGCCGGGACCGTGACGCTCCGCGGGACTCTCCATGGGACTCCATCGAGCTTCGCGTCAAGCAACACGGCTTTCAATTTACAGGACGGTATAGGGATCGGGGTCATCAACCTCAGCATGACGCCGAGCGCCTGGCCGGTCGGCAAACTCCCCGGCTACGACGACGGCTCGCCGTCGCTCCGCGTCCACTGCGATGCCCAGGCGGAGCGTGTCGCCCGCACCAACAGCGACACGACGCCTGTCACGATCGCCATGAGCGAGTGGCGCAATCTCCGCATCGGCGGCCCGTTCTTCGCCGAAAGCGTCGCGAGCCGCCAGCCGCGGCTGAGAGTACGAACATTCAGAGTGAACCCCTACACCCGGTTCCTCGGTGTCACGGCGGAGTTCGGCCAGAGCCAGAGCCGCCTGACGCTCGACGCCGCCGCGGCGGACCTGAGCATCGGCCCCGCCAACGTCACGCTGGCCGTCGTCGCGTGGACCACTCAGACGACCGCCGCCCATCTTGTCGGACGCTGGAGCGGCTCGGCCAACGCCAATCGCTCCTGGCGGATCGCCTACATCCCGACGACCACGCCCAAACCGGTCGTCCGCGTCGAGTTCGCACGGAACCTCTTCATCTCCCAACTCGACGCGCCCGTGGACAATCTGGCGAACCGGACGTTGATCGTGTATCGCGCCTCCGGCGGCCCGAGCGCCGTGCGCGAGATCTGGATCAACGGTGAACTCGTGACGACCGGCGGCCCGACCGGCTTCGGCATCAACAACGCCGCCAACAAGCGGCTCACCATTGGCGCCCGCGCCACCGACGACAACGACCCGCCGACGACGTGGACGGACTTTCTCGACACGATCATTCCGCCGCCGCCCCCGGATGATCCTGACCAGCCCCCCGCGCTCCGCGAATTGCCCGGCTCCGTCGATCAGGTCGCACTCTACACCGATCGCTTGACGGACGGGCAGTTGAATCTCGTCTTCCACGAGATGGCCCGGCGCGCGACGATCGAGATCGGAAGGCCGATCACGCAGCCAGATCCGGCCACACAGGCCTATGGGCCGGATAATCCGGCTCCGGAACGCCGCCTGGACCGTCGGCCCGTCGCGCTCATCAATCTCTTCGGCGGCGCGAACTACGACAACGATCCGCTGGGACGCGTTCCGCAGTGGTATGCAGCGAACACGGCGTGGCTGAAGGAGCAGGTGCTGGGCTGCCTCAACGGGTGCGACGAGTACGAGATCATGTTCAACCGCGTCGCTGGTCAGTACCCCGGCGACATCGTGTCGTCCGGCATCTTCGGCGATGTACGAGATCAACCGGGCACGCCGTGCGTCTCTGCCGCCCAGTGGGCGAGCATGGAGGAGACGTGGGACGAGTTCGACATCTCCGACCACAATGTGCGCGGGGTGGGTGTCTGGCCGCCCGACGAGAGACGCCGCGGCTGGTTCTACACCGGCGGCGGAATGTCGCTCGACGACGATGGGAACGTGACGCAGAACGCGGGGTGCAACAAGACCCGCCGCGCGGCGTAAATCCGCCTGTGCCACCGAATGCCATCCGGATCCTGGCCCCACCGGAACCCTCGAACATCGAGTGCCGGGTATACGCAATTCGCGTATTCAGCAAGGGTGATACGGATCCCCGCTCTTTCTTGAGCGCGTTCGGCGCATGTTGGGCATTGCGCCATCGATCCGGTTGTGGGATGATGCTCCTTCACTCGCGGCATGATGCCGCGTCAGAGGGAGACATCGATGCACATCACCGAGCGGCAACACGGCGATCTGGCGCGGCTCAGGAAGCTGGCCGCACGCGAGAAGAACGCCGAGCAGAAGGACCGGCTCATGGCCGCGGCGCTCGCGGTCGAGCAGATCGAGACCTCCGACATCCAGCGCTCCCTCTGCCGCAGCAGGGGTTTCGTCCAGCGCTGGGCCTACGCCTATCGCGACGGCGGCATCGAGGCCTTGAAGGACAAGCCGCGTGGCGGCAGCGTCGGCAAGATCACCGGTGAGAAGCTCGAAACGCTCAGGGCCCGCATCGACGCGGGGCCCACGGCCAAGGACAAGGTCTGCACGCTCCGCGGCAGGGACATCCAGAGCATCGCCAGAGAGGAACTGGGCGTCGAGATCTCGCTCAACGGCGTCTATCGCACGCTCCAGCGCATGGGTTACTCGTGCCTGGCCCCGCGTCCACGCCACGAGAAGCAGGATCTGGCGGCTCAGCAGAAGTTCAAGGACGAGATCGCCCCCCTTTTCTCCGCACCGTGAGGGACGCGGCCAAGGTGTGCCGCCTGCGTGTGCGGGTCTTCTTCATGGACGAGGCCCGGTTCGGGCAGCAGGGGACAACCACACGGATGTGGGCGCCGACCGGCTCACGTCCGACGGCGGTGAAGCAGACGCGGTACGAGTGGGTGTACCTCTACGCGGCGGTGGAACCGGCCACGGGTCACAGCGTGGCGTTGCATGCCCCGCACGTGAACACGGAGACGATGAACGTGTTCCTGAGGATGCTGTCGGAGGAACTGGCCGCCGATGAGCACGCCATCCTGATCATGGATCAGGCGGGGTGGCACAAGTCGCGGCGGTTGAAGCTGCCGGAGAACATCACGACGCTGCTGCTGCCGCCGTACAGCCCGGAGTTGAATCCCATCGAGCGGCTGTGGGCGTACCTGCGGAGCCACTACCTCAGCAACCGTGTGTTCGACGACTACCAGCACCTGCTCGACGCAGGAGCCGAAGCGTGGCAGGAACTCACACGAGAACTTCTCCGCTCCATCTGCTCATGCACCTACCTCACGCACGAGACAGACGGGTGATCCGTATAACTACCCTGGGCAATCTGGCCCTCAGGGAGTTCGCTGCTTCAACCGACCAGACGTGCCAGGCCGGATGATGCAAAAAGCTCACTCTGCGGTTGGTACAGCTTCGGATACGAGCGCAATAGTTCGGAGTCTTGCGGTCATTGTGTCATCAAGCGATCAGTCGTCCGCTCGACATACTGAGCATAGCTATCGAGAATGGACTGCCAGCCGTCGCGCTGCATCTCGACCGGGTTTGTCGCCTCTGGGTCAAACACTGTCTTGACACGAGTACTCGTGCCATCGGGCTTAAATGTAGTCGTAGCGCGACGGCCGTCAGCGAGTCGCAGGGTGAGGACTGTGGGTGCATCGACTTCTTCGTAGACGCCAGTGAAGTCGAAGCCTGTCGAGCCGTCGCGTGCCTCCATGCGGGCGAAGTGCTCTCCTCCTACACGCAGATCAACGCGGGCTGAAGGGCAATGCCAGTCCGGTGACGCCTGATTCCATTGCACGATGGCGTCGGGCGATGTAAAGGCCTTCCACGCTTCGGCAGGCGATACGCAAACAATCGTCTCGATGGCGATCTGATTGGCGATACTCATGCCTTGCCTTCTCTGTGTGTACGTGCATGAACACGAGCGTAATGACCGTCAACAGCGATCGTTGCTGAGGAAGATGATCTTCCGGGATTCGCTCTGCTGCTGATCACGGCTGGCCGGCTTGCACCACGACCTTGAAGCCCCCATAGGACATTCGCTTGCAATCAAATGGTACATCTCCCTTCGACATCGCTGCTGCGATTCGAGGGTCCGCCATGACCTTCTTGTTCACCGCGTTCCGATGCGCCTTTGACTTGTATGTGATCCATGCAAAGACCACAGTCTCTCCCGTCTTGCACGAGGCGATCTTCCGGAATGAGACCATGCCCTTGATGTTCAAGTCGTCACCGACAGTCTCATAGTACGAAAGCGCGCCATGGTCGAGCCACACCTTGCTCGCGACTCTGGCGAGCTTCTTGTATGCAGCGAGGTTCTTGGTGGGAATGGGAATCACGAATCCATCGACGTACGCCATCCGATTACTCCTTTGGTGGTGACCACGCACGCTGTGCGAGCAGTGTAGCAGCAGCTCATGCTGATACAATCACTCTGCGCCTTACGGCATACTTGCCGCTGTTTTCAGGCGAGTACTCGTTCCGCCTTCTCTTTGATTTTCGATAACTCGTATGCCCACCCTTCGTGGACTCCCTGCGCGTGCTCAGGGTCGATGAGCCCCATCGCTCGATGCGTCAGCCGCAGGATGCAACGCCCGCCGTCCGGCAAGATGCGATACTGAACGTGCGAGATCGCTGGATACGACATGAAGAGAGGTCCCGCGATCTCGATGAGCGGCTTCGGGTGGGGCGGCGGCTTGATCACCTGCACATGGCCCCAGAAGTGCCCGGTGTTCTTGCCGAGATCTCGATACCACCGCCCGCCTGGCCACGCCTCGAAGACCATCGGGTACTTCGAGCCGTCGGGCATCTCACTCTCCGGACCCAGCAACGCGAGGATGGATGCGTACACATCCTCGACACCGGCATTGATCTCGATTTCCTGCTCGATACGCAAGGTGTCGATGCGGTCCATCTGGTTTGTCGTGGTCATGTCAATTCCTCCTTTGATCGCTCTTTGCCGGGCGACTCCGCACGACGTTTGATTCGATCGAGTTGGTGAGACCAGTGCTTCTCGAAGGAGCTCACCCAGTCGTGAACCACTTTGAGCTGGCGCGGACTCAGCCGATACACGCGTTCGCGCCCGCGGCGAGTCACAGCAACAATCCCCACCTCACGGAGCACCGCGAGGTGCTTTGAGACAACGGGCTGCGGCAGGTCGAGAGCGACCACAAGCGCCCCCACCGGCTTCTCCCCCTCTCGGCCCAACAGTTCGATGATGCTCCGACGCTTCGGCTCTGCTATGGCTGCGAATGCATCTGCGTGAGACGAAGGTCTGCCCATGACCCATCATATTCCGTTATTTGCATATGTCAAATGCTACCTTCGACTTCGCGTGAATGAGCCGCACGCTCGACGCACCTGATTAGTCAAGACGGTCATACGTGCGTGGATGTGCGGCCTCGATCAATTCTGCGAGGCGTCTCGCCGCGTGGTCGAGCGATTCACGGTCATTGTGCTCGATTGCTCGACGAACCGCAGGCAGCAGCCAGTTTGCATATCCAGAGGTCTCGTCTGTCGCCACATACCAGTTGCGGAACCATGGTCTGCCCGGCAGTCCTTCGTCAACGATCCATCTGCTTCCAGTCAGCGTCGCCCCGACACCCAGCGGGCGTCGACCGAATCGGTCGGCATTCCGGAGCGCGTGGAGCGATGCGTGCTCGAGACCGGGCACGCCCCATGCGTCGGGTGTGGCGCGTTGTGCGAGGCCCCTCTCGACCGCGAGCGTGTCGAGTTCTCGGATACGCCTCGCACACTCATCAAAAGAGCGAGCGACATCATGCGGAACTCTCGGGGCACTCGCCAGCCGCATGGCGATCACCGATGTCATGCGTGTGATCATCAGTGCGGGTTCATAATCGTCGCCGACGACTCGCCAATACCACGGCAGGGAGTCGTAGACCGAATGGTAACTGTTTCCGGCACTACCGCTCGATCCGAGACTGATGCTCGGCACGCCGGCGTGCATCAGGAATGGCACGTGGTCCGAACCGCCACCCAGATCGCCGATTGGCGGCTCCTCAAGACGAGGGGTGTCGGGCCGTTCATCGGTGGCTTCTGAGGCCGGCATCGATCGTGCAAGCCACTCATCGAACACGCTTGTGCCGACCGGCTTCCGTGCCGCGGGCACGACGCGTGAAGAGTCAGCGATAAGTGACTTGAGTTCAGGGCTTGCGGCCGCGCCGAAGTGCGGCCCCATCGATGCCATATCGAGGTTGATGTAACCGATGCAGTTGCGAGTCAGATCATCGCGACGCCTCTCCACATACTCGCTCGAGCCGATGATACCGAACTCCTCTGCGCCCCACGCCGCGAAGACGATCGAGCGGCGGGGCCGATAGCCATTCTTTGCAATCGCGGCGAACGCTCGTGCAGTCTCTATCAACGCGATGGTCCCGCAGGTCGGATCGGACGCTCCGTTGACCCAGGCATCATGGTGGCAGCCAATGACCACGTGCTGCGCCCTCTCAGCGACAGAGCCCGAGCCCTCGAGCCGCGCGAGGACATTCGCCGTTCGCATGATCTCTCGCTCCTGCTTGACCACGAGGCGGACTCGGAGATCTGAGCCACCGGACAAGACATAGCGAGACGGGAGACCACCGCTCCACCCTTCCGGCACATCAGGACCGCTCATCCGCTTCAAAATCTCCGATGCCGCGCCGTAACCGATCGGCTGAACAGGAATCCTCGGAAGCTCGACTTCGTTGGGATCAAGGCGGCTGGCATTCGCTGAAGCAAAGATGCCGGGTGTCAGCGGATCACCCTGATAGCCGAGCGTGACGATGGATCCGCGTTGGATGCAGCAGTCATTCGCCCATCCGCCCTCCGGGTAGACAGCGCCACGAGTGAAGCCGCTATCGGCTGGATCTGTGTAGATGATCAGGCCGGCGGCACCTGCCGCCTCCGCGTACTTTGCTTTGAATCCGCGATAGTTCCCGCCGTATCTGGCGATGACGATCTTTCCTCTGCAATCGATCCCGAGACTGCTGAGGCGTTCAAAGTCCTGCTTTGTGGCGTAGTTCGCATAGACGATCTCGGCGGTGACATCGCCCGAGCCGCTGTAAGCATTCCACGCGAGCGTGACCAAGGGATCCGGGTTTGCGCTCGTCGGGTCGCCGAGCACGGGACGTTCGCGCAGCTCGAGCGAGAGATCCCCGCCATCGACGCCAGCCCCAAGGATCTCGACGCTCGCGTGAACAGGCCGAGCAAGCAGCGGAAAGAACTCCTCGATCTCGACGCTCCATCCCTCGAGCAACTGGCCTTCTTCGGTCTGCCCCATCGCGCGGAAGGTACGGGCGATACTCTCGATCGTCCTCCAATCACCGGGAGTTCCCGCGACGTGGGGCTCCTCGGCAAGCATCATGTGCAGCCGAAGGAGCTCTTCGCGGGTTGGAATGGACACAAGCTCACGCTCTCGTTCAAGGTATGCCGCTCTCTCGCTCGCGCGCCAGGATGACAGCGACGCACCTTCGGATCCTGTCGCTCGCGCTGAACGGTGACTCGGTGTGCAACCCGCTGCGACGAACAGGATCGACACGATGAGCACGAGGAACATGATGTGAGTTCTGGCCAAAGTCGTGCTCCATTATGGAACTTCGGGTTGCTGACGCGGAGTCGCTCGGATCGACTTGACCGCCTGCGTCACGAAGAACACCGCGAGTGCAAGAAGAATGATCGCGACCACTCCGTTAATGACCGGGGTAAAGTCCTTTGCGCCGGCTACCGCAGCCCGAAATCCGTGCACCACCTGAACCACCAACGCAGTGACTGTGATCACCATCACGAAGACCATCGGGATGGCCGTGTACCAGCACCTCTTGCCATTCCGCTTGAGCCAGACTGTGATCCCGAGCAGCGTCAGGGCCGCGAGCAACTGGTTCGAAGACCCGAAGAGTGTCCAGTATGCGCGATAGCTGCCCGGTGCTGAGGTCAACAGAATCCCGAGCGGGACTCCCACTGTCGCAAGAGCCGCGACGGCTCCACCAACACGCCCCTTGACGTCGAAGAGTTCCTGCAAGAGGTAACGTCCGAGACGTGTCGCGACATCGAGTGTATCGAACACGAAGGTTGCGACGGCCATGGCGCCGAAGGTCTTGGCAAAGAGCAACGCGTTCTCACCCAGGATCAGGGTCAGAAAGCGAGCGATCCCGTCTCCATAGATGCTGCCGGGCGGCACACCCTTGGTCTGCTCCGCGCTCATGATCATCACCGTCGAGAGCGCGATGATCGCGACGAATCCTTCAAGAAGCATCGCACCGAACGCGACGGGCTTGCAGTGGCTCTCCTTCTCGATCTGCTTGCTCGTCGTGCCCCCACAGACCAGACCGTGGAAGCCGCTGCACGCCCCACACGCGATGGTGACAAACAGGAACGGGAAGAGGATCGTGGTAATCTTCGGCACATCTTCGCCCCCCGCGAAGAAATGGAAGAGCCCATCGAAGCCGACGCCGGGTGCAATCATGGGCTGCTCGACGCGATACCCACCGAAGAGAAGCCCGACCAATCCGATGCCGATGGCGAGGTAAAGGACAAATCCGCCGAGATAGCCCCGAGACTGCTGGAGAAGCCAGAGCGGGAACATGCTCGCGGCAAGACAGTACCCGAGAACAATGCAGTACCAGGTCTTCGCGTCGAGCAGCAGGATCGTGCTCATCTTCGTGCCTAACCAGACGACACTAAGTGTGGCAGGAACGAACACCGCTGTCAGCAGCCACATCGGCCATCTGAAGAACTGCTGCACGACGCCCATCACGGTCGCCAGCAACAGGTACATCACGCTGGCCGCGGCAACCGCCCCTCCCTTGTTGAACTCGACCCCCGCCAATCTCGCCAGTTCTTCGTCGTTGTTCGTGAATGTGGCGACGGTGACATCGGTGAACGCAACGATCACATACAGCAACGCCAGCCAGATGAACGCGACCAGCGCGGCCCACGCCTTCTTGCTGATGTTCGCGCGGGCGATCTCTGCGATGCTGTGCGCCCCGTGGCGCACGCTCGCAACGAGCGCAGAGAAATCATGCACGGCACCGATGAAGACGACGCCCAATAAGATCCAGAGCACACACGGCAGCCAGCCGAAGTCTTGGCACGCCACGATCGGGCCGACGATCGGACCGGCCGCGGCTATCGCAGAAAAGTGCTGCCCGAGCAGGTAGAAAGGCCTTGTCGGAACAAAGTCGATCCCATCCGCACGAGCAACCGCCGGCGTGGTCGTTCGGTCATCGAGCCGAAACTGTCGCGCGATGAATCTGCCATAGGTCAGGTACCCTGCTGCCAGAACCGTCATCGTGACCAAGGCGAGTGCGAGTAGACTCATCCGAATTCCTCAATCCGTCGCCCACTCGGGCTCCGGGCATGCCAAAATACAGATGATGCAGATTCTGAGCCGGATCCCCCAACCCGCCTGCCGCGCCGTTGCCTTGGAGACGACGCTTCTTGTGCATGGAGTCCCGCGCGAGAGCGCCGCGCGGCTCGGAGCAGACCTTGCCCAGATTGTGCGGGGCGAGGGAGCGAACCCGGCACTCATTGGTGTGCATGCGGGGGTCCCCACAGTCGGACTCTCAGATCAGGAACTCGATGTCCTCTTGGCGGCCAAAGAGGTTCCCAAGGCCAATACCGCCAATCTTGGGGTGTTGATGCACCGCATGTCACACGCCGCCACCACGGTCAGCACCACCATGGAACTCGCGGCGGCCGCAGGCATCTGCCTGTTTGCGACGGGCGGCATCGGGGGCGTGCATCGCGGGTACGCGACAAAGCTCGACATCAGCAGCGATCTGGCCGCATTCGCGAGGCATCCGGTTGCAGTCGTCACCAGCGGCGTGAAATCCATACTGGATGTCGAAGCCACCCGTGAACTGCTCGAAACCCTCGGCGTGCCCGTGATCGGGTACAGGACATCTTCCTTCCCGGCCTTCTACCTTCGAACTTCGAAGGCGGACGTGGATGCCCGTTTTGACGATCCGGAGCACCTGGCCTCATTCGTGCGTGCCGAACTCGCCCGGACTGGCTGCGGCATCGTGATAGCGAATCCCGTGCCCCACGAGCACGAGCTTGACGTGAAAGAGTGGGAAGAGTGGCTTGGTCTGGCCAACAAAGCGGCTGGAGGCGAGGCGGGCCAAGGGCGATCAGCCACTCCCCTACTATTATCCAAACTTCATGAGGTATCCGGTGGCCGAACGCTGAGCACAAACATCGAGCTCGCAAAGTCAAACGCTGCTCTGGCTGGGCGGATCGCCAATCTGCTCGCCGGTGAGATGACGAGCTGAGATCCTCGCACAATCTACGTAGATTACCCAGTTTACGGGCGGTTTCCTTCACGAACACTTCATCGGTATACCGCTCGTCGTGCGTTGCCGCTCACGCGCACACGGTTTACCATCCTGTAGCCCTATCGGGCTTGATATCGGTGAGACTCAGGTGTCACCCGGCAGAGAGAAGAGAGTGCCGGACAATGCGTTACGAGCGGTGTAGCCGTCCCGGCATCGGGTCGGTTTGATATAGGTCTCACGAAATCACTGGCAGAAACCGAGAGTTTGGTTCACACTTACAGAGGAGCCGTTGAAGATGAAGCTTTCCCGCACCACAGCCCTGATTCTTGCCGCCGGATGCGCGGCCCCTGCCATTGCGCAGGACAGCGTGAGCAAGTTCGTCACTGGCCTTCCCGGTGATGCGAACACGGAGTTCACGTCCGGCCAGGCGTATGTTGTCGATCTCGTTCCCTTCACGACTCGCTCGAACACCACCTTCGGTATCGCTCCGATCGCGAAGGCCAGTAAGACTGGCTCCACGTTCTTCACCTCTCTCGTGAGCGCCCAGACAATCAGCCGAAGCGTGCTGACCGGCGTCGCCCCGGCAGCCGGCAGCTACGCCGTGTGGAACACGCCTGGACAGGGCATCAACGCAACGAACAACAACCCTGCCGGCTCGACGACAGCTCCTGCCAGCACGGCGCAGTTCGCGTTCGCGGCAGCGGAGTTTGACGGCCAGCCGAACTCTGTGTTCGGCGGCATCGCCAACTTCGATCCTGCTGACCCCACACGCCTGTACGTCAAGCGAGTCATCGCCGCGACGAATCGCGCCGATGGCTCGACGACGCTCGGCACCGCAGCGATCGGCCTCGGCGGGGTCGATGCACACGGCAACGTCGTATTCCGTGCCGACAGCAACCTCCAGACCGGCCCCGGCGTTGTCTCCGGCAACAACATCTTCAGGATCTCCATGGCTGCCCGCAACAACGCGGCTGTCAATCAGATCACTATCGGCGGTGCTGCAGATGCCGCCGCATCGGTTCATATTGTCAACGCTTCAGGAACGACGCACGGCATCCCCAACATCCTGCCTCAGGATGAGGGTGGCCCCGCATACTTTGGCCCGAACTTCGACAACCAGATCGTTCGCGGCTCAGCGGCTGGCATCACGACCAGCGATGCCTCACACCGCCCCGGCGGTTTCGCCCAGCACCGCGGCGCAATGGCATACTCCAAGCAGGTCCTGCTCGGAACAACCGGTGCTGTCGGTAGCGCGGCCGTGTACGTTCGCGCTGGCACGACTGGCCCGATCGACACCATCGCCATCTTCGACATCGATGCCGCAGGCAATCCGGTCGGCACACCTCGTGCAGTGACGCTGCCCGCTTCGGCGTTCACAACCGGCCTGAACGACGCGCTCGATCCCCGCGTGAACCCATTCCTGGTCCGCCAGTTCGATCACTATCAGTCGCAGACCGCCTTCCAAGGCGGCATCAGCCAGGTGGCGATCGGGAAGGACCAGCAGGGCCGCATTCTGGTTGCTGCGACCGCGTACGAGGAGCAGCCGTTCTTCCCTGCCCCCGGACTCACGAACCCATACAACGCGATCATCGTCGGTCGCCTCGACACCCCCGCTTCCGCTCCGGTGTGGAATCTCGCCATCTGGAACGACATCAACTCGCTCTCCGGCAAGCCCATTCGTGACGAGAACGGCACCCAGATCGGTCGCATGGGCGGCCTCTTCGAGGTGACCGGCGGGATACCGGTCGGCCCCTCGATGTCGGCTCCCGCGATCGACTCGGTCGGCAACATCTGGTTCGTCGGCGTGGGCGTCTTCGACGAGCTCGCAGGAGCGAATCCAGACAACGCGCTCTTCCGCGCTGTCTATGACCCCTCCGCAGCGGTCCCCGTTTACACGCTCGAAGCGGTTGTCGACACCGGCAACGTCTTCGCCGGCGCGAACTCGGGCCTCAACTGGCAGCTTCGCTTCATCGAGATCGCTGACAACAACTCCGTCTCTTCCGGCACGTTCTTCTCACAGAACGTCGCTCAGGACGGCTTTGCGGGCATCGACGTCTCCGGCCTTGATACCATGGATCCCCGCACCAACGGCGGCGTGATTCTCTCAGCCGGCATCATCTACGACCGCAATAACGATGGTCAGTTCGACGACCCCGTTGTCAGCGGTTCTCCGACCGGCAGCGTCGACGAAGAGTACAACGTCCTGCTCTACATCGCGAACATCACCGCCGATGCCGACCCCTGTGCGGCCGCGGATTACAACGGCGACACGATCGTTGATATCCAGGACTTCCTCGACTTCTTCGGCGACTACGGCCCCTGCGAGTTCCAGGTCACGCCCTGCCCGGATGCCCTCTTCGACGTTGACCGCTACAACCCGGACAACTTCGTCGACATCCAGGACTTCCTTGGCTTCTTCGATATCTTCGGCCAGTGCTCCTGAGTTGCTCTGACCGCTGATCATGCTTCTACAGGTGGCCCCCGCATGAAGCGGGGGCCACTCTTTTTACGTGTATCGGACCATGAGAGAATTCGATGCCGGAAGAGCTCAGACAACAGGTGAATCGGCGGAGCCGCACGGTACAATTCAAGTCACTTGATCGACGTTGAACGACGGAGCGTTCCATGAGCCATGTACGCAGATTGATCGCGACCTTCGTGATTCTCGCCTTTCTCTCCATCCAGACGATGGCGCAGTGGGATCCCGCGAATGCTCTTTGGGGGAAGCAGGATCAACGCCACGTCCGTGTCATGTCGTGGAACGTGCTCGATGCGATCTGCTCGAGCAACAACGCGAAGACCGACACGCCGGTCCGATGGAACGCGCTGGTGCGAGTGGTCGCGGCGATCCAGCCGGACGTGCTGATTCTCCAAGAGTGTGGTGACAACGCGGCGTTCTCCGGCTCCGGCTCGGTGGACACGGTTGCGAATCTGACCACGACAATCGGCCTCTTCATCAACGGTGGCAACGACCCGTTTATCGCGGGCAACCCGCCTGTCACGTCGTATGTGAAGAAGTTTGTGCCCGACTACGACCTGCCCTATGTGATCGTGAGCACCGAGACCGACGGCTTCAATCGGAATGTCATCCTGAGCCGCTTCCCGTTTACGGATCTCAACGGCGACACCCGCACCCACGTCAACAGCTTCTTCATGTTCGCCAATGCATACGCGACGACCGGCAACTCTGGAATCCGCGGCTACATGTTCGCCGAGATCGACCTTCCAAATGACGTCTACGCGGGCGATCTCGTCGTGGGAAATGGACATCTGAAAGCAGGAGGAACGACGAGCGACCTCGCTGACCGACTCGCGGCGGCGCAGCGCATCGCGTACTACATCGATTACCTCTTCAACGGCGCGGGCGGCACAGTCCCCGACCCCAACAACGCGATCCTTGATTCGCCAGCCGCGACATCTGTTCTTGGTCCCAACACGCCGGTGATCTGGGGCGGGGATATCAACGAGGATGAGAACACCAACGGGCGTAAGGGTCCTGTGGAGTGGATGACGCGTGCCGCCACGACAGGCGGCACCGACGGCACCGACCGGGACAGGAGCGATTCCACGCCCGACACGGCCGTTGAGCCCTTCACAGGCAACAGGCGGACCTTCGGGTCATCGAGCAAGCTCGACTACCTGATGTTCCAAGACTCAATCGCGTCCCCCGTCATCCAAGCGGTCTTCAACTCTGCTTCGGTCCCATCCGGCAAGCTGCCATACCCGGTCAGCACATTCCCACTGATACCGTCCGCTGTCAGCTCCAGCGCGTCGGATCACCTGCCGGTCTTCGTTGATTTTCTGCTTCCCTACACACGCCCACCGTGCCCTGCCGACCTGAACGGAGACACGACCGTCGATGTCGTCGACTTCCTGGACTATCTCGACGCGTTCGGCCAGTGCGAGTTCCAGCCCGGGCCCTGCGTGCCGCCCGGATCGACCGTAGACGCCGACCTCAACGGGGATACCTCCGTCGACGTCCTCGATCTGCTGGACTTCTTCGATGCGTTCGGTCAGTCGGTGGGCAACTGCCCGGTTTGAACGCACGGCCCGTGCCGATCACTCGCTATCGGACTCGTGTCCCTCGGTTGACTCTCTGAGCCGCTTCATTTCGTTCATGGCCTGGTCGAGTTGCCGACGAAGCAGTCGCACACGCATCAGAGACTTGACCCTCGTGAGCAGCTCGAGCTTATTGACCGGCTTGGTCAGAAAGTCATCCGCCCCGCACTCGACCGCTCGCTCAACATCGCCGACCTCGTTGAGAGCGGTCACCATGATCACCGGAATGTCCCGGGTCCGGGGCGTGCTCTTCAGGCGTGCACACGCCTGGAATCCGCTCATTCGCGGCATCATCACGTCAAGCAGCACGATATCGGGCTGAGTCCGTTCGATGGACTCTAACGCTTCTGCACCATCCGTCGCCACACGCACCGGACAGCCAAGGTCTTCCAGATACGCCTGCATCAACTCGAGATTCTGCTCGTTGTCGTCAACAACGAGCACAGAGCACGAACTCAGATCGCCCCCGGCATCAATGTTCGTGCGGACATCCTCATTCATCTCAATCTCCAGAACTCGGCCAACTCTGCCTGAAGCCGTGTCACGCACTTTAGCCGCTACAAATGGGCTTTACATGTCCCCCTGTTTCTGGTACACCATTATCGACACAAGCTGCCTGCTCGTTCATGTTTTGTAAGGTTATCCATCCGGAGCTCTGTCGTGGCACGCCCCGTGAGACGCACGCCTTGGGAAGACCGGTTCAGCCAGCCGACGGAGCAGGAAGTGCTTTCGCACTACAACCGCCAGCTGACTGGATGTGCCACTGGCGCGAGAAAGGCATTGCGGACCGCATTGACCTCTACCGAGCGACTTGAGTGGAAGGGGATTCCATGGCGTTGGACGTTCGTCTACAACAGCCCCATTCCAAACATCTCCGCGTTCCTCGTTCCGCTTCCCACTTCGCCTCGGGTCGTTCTGACGCTTCCCGGCACACTCGCGGCACAGCTTGCCACACGCCAGTCGCCCCGCATCCTGCGTGATGCGATCAGTGCGGCCGTCGGAGTGGGTGGCAACCTCTGGCCGACCTGGGACATCGAGACAAGGTCGCGAGCCGATGAACTGGCAGAAGCACTGGGCATGATTCGAGACTCTGTCATGGCCAACGCTGAGGTCGCCTGATCAACCCTGACCAGCCCGGCGGGAGATACGACCCGGTCTGTCACGCAGATTGCAGCCGGCCGGCACGGTTCGTCGATCACTTAGTGATACGTACTGTGTGTCGCGAAAGCGCCCTCAGGAGGGAGTGTACGGTTATGCACACGTTGGCCCTACGGTCTCGCTTTGCCGCCGCTCTTTGCTGGGCGGTCGCTTCATTGCTGATCTCCTTCGGTACGGCCGCGCAAGAGTTGAACTCCAGAGTTGAGCGAGCCGTCTCATCAGCCCGACTTGGCAATGGCAAGGTTGGAGTCAGCATTCTCGACACGGGATCGGGGCGGCGTCTCGCCTCCCTCAACGCCGATACGGCCATGATCCCCGCCTCGAATCAGAAGCTCATCAGCTCCGGCGTCGCTCTCTCGGTGCTCGGGTCAGACTTTGTGTTCAAGACCGAGTTAATCCTCAGCGGGCAGACGCTGATCGTGAAGGGTGCCGGCGATCCGGGTCTCGGCGATCCGAAGCTTCTCGGACAGGTCGCCGGAGACTCCATCACGGTTGACAAACTGGTTGCGATGCTGGCATCCGCCGTGCAGAACGCAGGAGTCTCGTCGCTTGAAGAGATCGTGATCGATGACACGATCTTCGACAGAGAGTTTGTCCACGCCTCATGGCCAGTCTCCCAGCTGAACCGCTGGTACTGCGCCGAAGTCGCCGGCCTCAACTTCCACACGAATGTCCTCAGCGTCTATGTCCGCCCCACCAAGCTCGGTGACGCTCCACTGGTGCGACTGCAGCCGCACTCACCGTGGATGGAACTCCAGAACAATGCGCGAACAGTGGCAACGGGCGAGAATACAACGTGGATCGCGCGTCCGAACACTGCGAATCGGTTCACCCTGTACGGAGACGTCAGGCACCCCAGCCAAGCACCGGTGGATGTCACCGTCCACAATGTCCCGATCTTCTTCGGGAGACTTCTTGCCCAGTCCCTCTTGGACGCCGGCGTCCGCGTCGGTGGCATCGTCAACGCCTCCGATGCCTCACGAGCTCCAGTCAGGACACGTGCGGTCGATGAGCCCGCGCCGGTCGGCGCTCGCACAATCGCGGTAGTCACGACCCAGATCTCAGATGTCCTTACACGCTGCAACGCCGATTCACAGAACCTCTACGCCGAGGCCCTTCTCAAACGGGCAGGTCATCACGTCACGGGCGATCCCGGCTCGTGGAGCAATGGGGCAGCGGTGGCTCGCATGGTCATGAGCGAGCGTGTGGGACCAGACGCCGCGGCCGGCACGGTCATCGCCGACGGTTCCGGAATGTCGCGACTGAACCGTGTCTCTGCGGACACCATGGTCCGCTGGCTTCAGGCGATCTCTCAGCAATCAGAGATCCGGGAGACGTTCCTGCAATCGCTGGCAACGGCCGGCACTGGCACCCTCAGCCGCAGATTCCGCGAGTATCGCCCAGCGAACGCCCTCTATGCGAAGAGCGGAGCGATCGATGGGGTCAGGTGCCTCTCAGGTTACCTTGTCCACGGGCAGACGGGCCGCACCGTCGCGTTCGCGGTTCTCTGTAACGATCTTACGACCGGGGAGGCGTCGACGAACGCCCTCAAGCTCCATGAACAGATCGTGCGGATCGCGGATGAGTGGCTCACAACGCAGGCAAATGCCGACGCCTCAGTGTTTGGCGGGTGAGTGCGGGTGTCCTTGCGATGCCGCCTCATGCGGCCCCGCTCGAAGCATCTGGACCATCAGGATTGCGATCCCCACCAAGAGCCATAGATCCGCTATATTCGAAACGTACGGCCATACTTCTCGTCCCCCCCACGGCCATGACCATCCGAAGGGGAGCATGACGCTGGGCAGCGGGTGCAAAAAGTCCCTCACGCAGGCGTAGACGAGTCTGTCGTAGAGATTGCCAAGCCCACCTGCCAAGATCAGCCCGATCGCGACATGTGAAGCGCGATCTCTGACGGTCGTCCATGTCGCGAACATCCATAAAGCGAAGGCGACCGCGCCGATGGTGAAGAGAATGAAGTACATTCTTTTGCCTGCGCCCATGCCGAAGACCGCGCCAGGATTCAGAACGAGAGTCAGATCAAAGAGGCCGGGGATCACCTCACGACGCGAGCCCGGCGGGATCAACGAGCCAAGGTCCCGCGTCTGAATGACGTGGTCCCGCTCTATCAGCACGGGAGCAGGCCCTAGATGCTGAAATGCAAGCGACTTCGACGCGAGATCGATGACAAGACCGAGCACGGTGACCAGGAGCAGCACAAGCCATGCGGCTCGCGAGCGCCACGCGGCAGGCGACGCTTCGTGATCCGTTTGATGCTGTGCAGACGAACGATTCACGATCTGCCCGTACGCCGCTCGATCTCGCGAGCCGCCTCGATCGAGTGCCGCGCCCACGGAATCTCATCGAGCCGCTCCAGACGGATCGGCTTGCCGGTGAGCTCGCAAAGCCCGTACGTGCCATTATCGATCCGCATGATTGCGTCGTCGATCTCTTTGATCAGACGCCGATCAACCGCGGCAAGATCAAGCGCGAGTGCCTGGTCATACGCGTCTGAACCCTGATCTGCCATGTGCTGGGGAAGGTTCGAAAGAGACCCGGCGTTGCCACGGAGCGCTTCCTGCTCCATGTTCTTGACATCACCGATCAGTTCACCCCGCTTCTGCATCAGGAGCGCACGGAACCGAGCGAGTTCTTTCTTGTTGAACGGGCTCTTCTTGCCGGTGAGATCGGCACCATCGCCCAAAGAGACCTGCTTCGCCTGAGTGGGTCCGGAGGGAATGAGCGGCTTTCGGGCCGGAGATCCGGGACCGAGCAGACTCCCCCCGAGAGATGGGTACTTGGAGACCGACTTGGCACTCGAAGGACGCTTCTGGGGCTTAGGAGTGACGATTGTGATGCCCTTCCGTCCGGGAGCAGCCCCCCCCCCCGCGACTGGTGCTTTCGCCGTCGGAGGAGCCACCTTTGCAGCGGCCTTTGCTGAGGGCTTTGCCGCAGGCTTCGCAGCGGCACTCTTTGCGGGTACAGCTTTCGACGTTGCCGACTTTGCGGGAGCGGCTTTGGCCGAGGCCTTCGGAGCTGCCTTGGCTGGCGGAGCGGACTTCGCCGGAGGGGCCTTCGCCTTCTTTGCAGGTGGCTTCTTGGCCTTCGGAGCGGCCTTCGCTACGGACTTTTTCGGGGGTGAGGACTTCTTCGCCACCGGCTGCTCCCCTCCGTGAACGACTCGTCAAGCTGCGAGAGACCTGCGCACGCGGCCTCCAAAGGGCCCGAACGGTAGCCAGAAACTCGATCGCTGTCAAAGAGAGGCCTCTGTGATCTCCTGAGCAGCTAGGAGGCCTCCTCGCGAACACACACCTATTTAGGCAGTTCCTGTTCGGGGCCAGTGGCGTCGAGCTGCCCTGACTTGTCCACATACGCGCCGAGCCGCCGGAATCGCTGGTACCGGCGATCCACCAGTACGTCCCGATCAACATCCTTGAGATCAAGCAGGGTGGATGTAATCCACTTCTCTAGGTTCGCCGCGGCATCAGCAGGCGCTCTGTGTGCCGCACCCAACGGCTCTTCAATGACATCATCCACGATGCCAAGCTCAATGTTATCCGAGGCGGTGAGCTTCAGTGCGCGAGCGGCCTGCGCGTTCGTCTGCTCATTCGCTTGTTTCCAGAGAATCGCCGCACACCCTTCGGGCGAGATCACCGAGTACCACGCGAACTGCAACATCGCGACTCGATCGGCAACAGCGATTCCGAGCGCGCCGCCAGAGCCACCCTCGCCGATGACCACGCTGACAATCGGAACTCGCAGCCGGCTCATCTCGAGCATGTTGACCGCGATTGCTTCCGCCTGGCCGCGCTGCTCCGCGCCCAAGCCCGGATAGGCACCAGGGGTATCCACGAGCGTCACGATCGGGAGGCCGAACTTCTCTGCCATCTTCATCTTGGCGAGGGCCTTTCGGTATCCCTCAGGATGTGCGCAGCCGAAGTGGCAGGCGATTCGCTCCTGTGTGTCACGTCCCTTCTGGTGTCCAACGATCAGGCACTTGATGGATCCGATTCGAGCAAATCCCGTCACGAGAGCGGGGTCGTCGCCGTAACGCCGATCGCCGTGCAACTCCGCAAAGTCGCGGCAGATGAGTTTGATGTAATCACGCGTTTGCGGGCGAGTGGGAACCCGTGCGACACGGACGGTCTCCCAAGGACCAAGCCCCGCGTAGATGCTCGCGAGGGTCTCTCGGTACTTCGCCTTCAATGCTTCAGGATCGTCCAGAGAGACGCGAGTGCCGAGGTCAAGGGAGACGCCGGGCGGCGTGCCAAGTACGCCGTCACGAGCGGCAGACGCGGCCTCGATCTGACGCTCCAACTCGACCAATGGTTTCTCGAAGTCGAGATATGACATGGGTTTGGAACCTCTCTTGGCCGAGATCCTCGCTCCGGACCCGACCCATTCGTCATCATAGGGGCCGGATTGGACACACGTGCCTTGGTGGCTCGCCACAGTACGCCGACAGAACAGACTACGGACTGGGCGGATAGTCTCATCCCATGACCACTCAACACACCAGCGACAAGAGCCGCCCCGCGCTCTTCATCGGAGGGGGCAACATGGCTTCTGCGATTGTGCGCTCCGGACTGAGGTCCGGAGTTCTCGCGGCACCAAGCACGATCGTTGCTGAGCCGGAAGAAGCTCGCAGGGCCGAACTCTCGATGCTGGGCGTCATTGCGGTACCGGACGCAACTCGCGGCATTGAGTCGATGCTCCTCATCGAGGCCGGTCACCGTTGTCATGGCAAGGGCGTTGTCGTACTGGCTGTCAAACCGCAGGCCCTCGGCACGGTTCTTTCGACGACACCTTCTCTCGGCTCGCTCGGCCCACGGTGCTACGTGAGCATCATGGCAGGAGTCACCTCCGCCCGACTTGCTGCTTCAGTGCCTGCCCCCCGCGGCGGCTCGCACCGCTTCGTGCGTGTGATGCCAAACCTCCCCATCAGCGTTGGGAAGGGCATGACGGCTATCGCTCAGTCTGCATCGATAACCGAGCAAGATCGTATCTGGACGGAATCGCTCTTCGCATCCGGTGGTGCCACGGTCGTACTGCCCGAAGAGCTCATCGATGCGTTCACAGCGGTTGCCGGCTCTGGGCCTGCGTATGTCTTCTACTTAGCGGAGGCCATGGAACGAGCGGCGCAGTCAGTAGGCTTCGACGCGAGCACCGCAAGGACGATCGTCCGCCAGACGATCATCGGAGCCGCCTCGCTTCTGTCGGACGAGGACTCCGATCCTTCGGCTTTGCGACAAGCGGTCAGCAGCAAGGGAGGAACAACGCACGCCGCGTGCTCGGTACTTGATTCTTCAAGCGTGATGGACGCTTTCGCACGAGCGGTCGTCGCGGCCCGTGACCGAGGCCGAGAGCTTTCAAGTGGCTGACCGAGCCCCCTGCACACGCTCGCCGAATCGGCTAGTCTGGGCCGATGATGAGACACACCCACAATCCGACACGCCCATCGACGATCGTGGCCTGGCTGGGCTCGCTCTGCATCGCCAGCACCGTATTGGTTGCTGGATGTGAATCCGGATCGCGCAGCGCCGCACACCGGCAAAGAGATGCCTTGGCCCAGCCGCAGGAAGAGTTCATGCGGCAACTCCGTCAGATGTGCGGCAAGGCATATCAAGGCCGATTGGTCGAAGACTCGACAGGCAACCCTGACTTCGCGGGCAAGGTCTTCATCATGCACGTTCGTGTGTGCGAATCAGACAGGATACTGGTTCCGTTCCATGTCGGCGAGGATCACTCGCGAACCTGGGTCTTCACGCCCGGCGAAGGCCGCATCTTGCTGAAGCATGATCACCGCCACAAGGATGGCTCAGAGGATGAGATCACCATGTACGGCGGCTGGACTCAAAGTGCGGGATCGCCAGAAAAGCAGGAGTTCTATGCCGACGCACAGACTTCGTCGCTCATTCCTGCTGCATCGACCAATGTGTGGACAGTTGAGCTTGTGCCGGGCAAACGCTTCGTCTACTCGCTGCGTCGGGAAGGCACAGACAGGCGGTTCCGCATCGAGTTCGATCTGACAGAACCCGTGCCCGCCCCGCCGCCTCCTTGGGGCTGGGAGTGAATCAATCCCCGAACGCTGCCCCAAACACGTTCGCTTCAGAAATCTCGCCTCGTGAAAATGACGCATGCGATACCGAGTACAACGATCTCGAAGCTAAGCGAGGTCCCGAGGATCCACCACACGGATCGGTCCCGAAAGGCCTCTTCCGTTCGACGTGCAGCAACCTGATGGTGAACGTAGGGGTCGTCTGAGTCCGCAGACGTGTTCTCTGATACCCGCCCTGTGCGCTCATACTCCTCCTGACGTGAGAGGAGTTTCATATCGTCGGAAGAGAGCAGACTCCGTTCGAGCAGCTTGATCGTCTCCTGCGTCTTTGGAAGCACCGTCTTGACGCCGGTGGCGATCTTTGACCACTGCGTCCACTTATCGAGTGATTGCCTCGCTTCTTCGAGATTGCGCCTGTTGCTGGCGAGCATCGGGTTCGCCACCTCGAGCTCAGTCGTGAGCCCCTCGGGGAAGTTGCCGTCTTCATCCGTCAACGAAGACCCCATCTCCTTGAGTGCCTTCAACTGCCCCTCTGCGACTCGGAGAAGAGGCGCTTGGCGTCGCTCGTAGTGCTCGATCTTTGCTCGTGCGGTCTCACGCTGCATCACGAAAATGGAATCCGTAGCGTTCATAGCGAACAGGAAGATCCAGAACAGAAGCGTGAGCAGAAGAGCGGCGATCGATGATCGCGTAAGCAGCCCGATCAGCGCACACATCGCGAACAGATAGCTGTAGAAACAGAGCACGATCGGTATCGCGAGCAGGAGATCGGGCTCCCACGATTTGCCGCGGACTCCGATGACTGCGATGCACGCGAGCGTGAAGACGCCGACCTGAAAGCCGACAAAGAGCAGGCCCGTGAAATACTTGGTCAGGAACAGCCGCACACGTCCGATCGGCTTTGAGAGAGAGAGTTCGATCGCGCCGCCCGACACAAAGTCGGGAATGATCCCTGCGGTCGAGATCAGCGCGAGAATTGACGCAATCCATGTGAGCCAGACCGGGATGCCGATACTCGCAAAGATGAACTTGTAGAACTTCTCAGGGGGGATGATGCGGCTGTTGAAGAACGCATGATCAAACTTGAACCAGAGCGCGCTGTAGCCCCCCGGATAGAGCCCGAATGCACCGAACGCACACACGACCAGGAGCGAGAGTGCCATCGTGATCCAGAACAGCTTCTTGGAGTTCAGTTCTCTGTACGCGTCAACCAGCAGAGCCCATGTCTGGATCATGCTCCACCCCCGTTCCTGCGACTGCCTGCCCGCGCCGCCCCGGGCGCGAACGCTTCGCCCGTCGTTGAGTCCACGACCGCCTGCATGAAGAGGTCTTCCAGCGACGGACGAACCTGCCGAACCGAGCTGATCGTCAACCCTCGCCTCCGGATCTCGTCCAGCACGGGCTGCACCCGCTCCGGGTCCGTCGTCTTGAGTGTCAACATACCCCGATCGATCGCGCCCTCAATCTCCGGCGCGACAGCCACCCGCGCGAGTGCTCCCGTCGCACCATCACCACTCCCACCAGCGACGAGCAAGCCCGCAAAGTGGGCAGATGCAGTGCTCGCCTCGTACGCGAGCTCGATCTCATATCGCCTCCCGTCTCGCGTGAGTTCCTCGATGGTTCCCTGGCTCGCGACCTTCCCCTGCACCATGATCGCGACCCGATCGCACACCATCTCCAACTCGCTGAGCAAGTGACTGTTCAGAAACACAGTCTTGCCTTGGGCCTTGAGCTGCTGCAGCACGTTCCGAATATCACGCCGCCCCACAGGGTCTACACCGTCAGTCGGCTCATCGAGCACAACAAGATCCGGATCACTCATCAGGGCCTGCGCGATCCCGATTCGTTGCCTCATGCCCTTTGAGTACGACTTCACGCGCTTCTTGGTCCACTCGCTCATCCCCACGAGCTCCAGCAGCGGCCCGGCCCGGCGCGTGCGTTCACGCTTCCCGACACCCGCCATCGCCCCGAAAAAATCAAGCACCTGCCCGCCGGTCAGATAGTCGGGAAACCGATGATGCTCCGGCAGATATCCGACCCGCGCCAGCATCCCCTTGTTGCCGACGGGCCCGCCAAGCAGCGTCCCGTTCACGGCGCTCGCGCGGATCACGGTCATCAGGATTTTCACGAGCGTGCTCTTCCCCGCTCCGTTCGGACCGAGCAGCCCGAAGATCTCACCCCGCTTGACGTACAGATCAACACCGCGCAGCGCGTGCACACGCCCCTTGTACGTTTTTTCAACGCCCTTGACGTCGATCGCCGCATCCGCGAGCACCGCTACCGAGTTCGACATCCGCTTTGCTCCTCTGTACGCATCCGATCGCTCGCACCCGATCACATCACTTGGGTCTTTGCATGGCCGCATTTCATGCATTGCCGCGCTTTCTTGCCACTATATGGAAGACATGCCATGGCTTGGGCTTTCCGTCGTGATTCGTGTCCGGCCGCTCCTCTTCCCGCAGCTCCTCGAACACGAACCCTTCAAAGAGGCCGTCCAACTCTCCCCGACGATGGTGCGTCCTGTCCGGCAACACTGCCCAGCCATCCCGATCGCCGAACAGTTGCCCCGCAAACCTCCCGCCAGGCCGTATCGAAGCCACGATCCGCTGCCACAGACTCTCCCAGTCCTCTGGCTCGCAGAATGGCAACGAGAAACTCGCGTTGAAGAGGTCCACGCTTTCCGGCCACGTCGCATCAGCGAAAGACGCAACACAGGTCTTCAACCGCCCGCGATCCTCAGGACGAACCCGGGGCTCCAGTAATTCGACTGACTTTGGGTGCCCATCCAGGGCCACAACACGCCAGCCGCGCGACAGAAGCTCAAGTGTGTCGCGACCCTCACCGCATCCCAGATCCACCGCCAATCGCTCTGGAGTCGGATCCCCGCCTGCCGCGTCCTCTCTTGCGAAGGACGCGAGGGCCGCAACCAGCGTTTCTCGGGCCGGCTTTCCGACCATCAGATCAAAGTACCCCGGCCAGTCCCGGACTGCCGCAAAGTCCTGCGCCCGTTTCGCCCCCCCGGCTCCTTTCGCCGCGGCCACTGGATTGGTCATACGCTGCTCGGACATGCACACGTCTCTGCGTGACTTCGTTTCGGTGCTCGATCGCGCCGGTGAGCTGAAGCGTATCACCGATCGCGTCTCGCCTGTGTTGGAGATCTCGGCCCTCGCCGATCTGGCGAGCAAGGCCAGAGCACCCCACCCCGGCTCAGCAGCCACTCGACACACGGATCCACGCTTCTACGACCGAGGCGGCCCTGCCCTGCTGTTTGAGAATGTCGTGGGCTCGCGCACGCCCGTCCTCATCAATGCGTTTGGATCGTACCGACGAGTTGAGATGGCACTGAATTGCTCGGCTGACTGCCAGCCGTGCGTCCACGGCGAAGGGCTGGAGTCCCTTGCCTCACGCATCGGCTCACTCGTCAAGCCCGAGCCCCCTCGCTCGCTCATGGAAGCCCTCGCGAAGGCGAGACAGTTTGCACCACTCCTGACAATCGGCCCGAGGCGTGCCCGCCGAGCCGGCCTCTGTCAGGAGGTCTTTGTCACCGGCGAAGACCTCGACCTGACCACACTCCCGTTCCTCCGGTGTTGGCCACTCGACGGCGACTTCGCCTCCGTCGGATACCCAAGAGGGGTCAATGACGCTGTCCCGGGGCTCGGAGCCGGCGCGGACTGGGATGCACGCAATCGCGGAAGGTACATCACGCTCGCGGGCATTCACACGATCCATGCCTCTGAGATCGACGATCCGAAGCCCGCAAGCCACAACATCGGGATGTACCGCGTCCAACTGCTCGGGAAGCGCACGCTTGCCATGCACTGGCACATGCACCACGACGGCGCGAACCACTGGCGATCGTGGAAAAAGCTTGGAAAGCCCATGCCCGTCGCCATTGCCCTCGGCGGCGAGTCCGTTCTCCCCTACGCGGCCACCGCGCCGCTTCCCCCTGGCATCAGCGAACTTCTCCTTGCCGGCTTCCTCAATGGACGCGGCATCGAGATGACCCGCGCTAAGACTGTCCCGCTCTGGGTGCCTGCAAACGCCGAGATCATCATCGAGGGACTCGTCCGGCACGACGCGGGCTTCATCGACTACGACCCTCGAACTGGAGAGCCGCTCGGGCCCGGCGCGGTCTTTGAAGGTCCGTTCGGAGATCACACCGGCTTCTATTCCATGCCGGATCGCTACCCGATCCTCGAGGTAACTGCGATGACTCACCGACGCGATCCGATCTACCCCACCACTGTCGTCGGGCTCCCCATTCAGGAAGACTACTTCCTCGGCAAGGCCACCGAACGAGTCTTCCTGCCCCTCTTAAAGACGCTCATCCCGGACATCATCGATTACGACCTGCCGCTCTTCGGCGCGTTCCACAACTGCGCAGTCGTTCAGATCAAGAAGCATTACCCGCTCCATGCCCGTCGCGTCATGCACGCGATCTGGGGCGCGGGACAGATGTCCTGGACCAAGACAATCTTCATCGTTGACGATTCCATCAATCCGCACGACACGCTCGCCGTCCTCCGTGCCTGCTCGCTCCACTGTCGCCCGGACCGCGATGTCGAGACCGTGAACGGCCCGCTCGACATCCTCGACCACGCGGCACCGCGTCTGGGTGCCGGTACAAAGATCGGCTTTGATTGCACTCCCAAGATCCGAGGCGAGGAGATCAGGGGCATTCCCCTGGCCGAGACACGCGGCCGGAGAACCGCAGAAGAGCGTGCGGCATTCATCGACGCGGCACGCAAGATTCCCGGCGTGCTCGACACCTCGTGGCCGGACGCCTGTGGCGAGTGGCTCTTTGTGCGTGCCGATACATCTCTCGGTGACGCCGAGAAGCCCGCTCTCGGCCGCGTCATGCTTCAGGATGTTCTCTCGATTGATATCCCCGGCCCGCGATTCGTCGTGGTTCTGGGCCGTGATGTAGACATCCACGACCCCGACAAGGCCCTCTTTCACTGGGTCGCCAACGCGGACGCGGGACGCGACATGATTCATGTGAAGACGGCTTGCTCAGCTCAAGACGGCGGCCGACTCGGCTTTGATGCAACACCCAAGCGAGCTGGAGATGAGGCCAACGGTGAACCGGTTCGTGCCTGGCCTCCCGTGCTCACGATGGACCAAGAGGTTCAAAGCCGCATCGAGCCGATTGCTCGTGCCATCGGCATTCTATGACCAGAAGGATCAACCCAACGGATGCCCCGCGGCTGCGGTCCCGGTCGCTCGCTCTCGCACGGCATCGATAAGCTGCCTCACCTCATCGGCCATCCGAGAATTCGGGAACTCCCGCAGGATCCGCTGCCCGATATCGTGGGCCTCGCTCCACTGCCTGTCCTTGACCGCGAGCTTGAACTGTGCGCCGAGATTGTTCCTGGCCTTCCCGATCACACCGCGCGCCACCTCGCGATATGGAGCCGCCTCCCCTTCCGAGAGGTACGCGTCAAGCTCCTTCAGAAGCGCCATGGCATCCTCAACTCGGTCCTCACGGGCGGAGGTGAGGAATCGGCGTTCCAGATCGGCCTTGTACATCTCGCGCGCCTGATCGACCCGACGCTCCAACGCCGCGGCTCTCGGCAACTCGCGGTACAACCGGCCGATACGCCTCGCCTCGGCCCACGCCTCGTCCCATCGACGCTGGATGATCATCTGATCAACTCGCGAGGTCGCGGCGTTTACGCTCTGCATCACGTACTCGTACCGTGCGCTCTCGATCCGCGCTCTCGCCTCCTCAGCGTCCTGGCGATAGCCGAATCGGTCCGACAACTCGCTGCAAAGCAGCATCGCCGCTTCCCATTCCTGAGCAGCGATGTCCTCTTCGATCGCGCGACGCAGGAGTTCCCGCTCGCGTCGCCGATTGATCGCTCGCCTGGCATCATCAGAGAGTGCGGCCTCTTCCCGCATCGACTCGATGGCGCGCCGAGTCTGCACCAACTCATCAACCATCCGGCGCTCGGAGTACGAATCCTCGCGTCGCGCCGACAGCATCATCGCCAACGGCGACGTACAGGCAACAAACACCAATCCGAGCATCCCGATCGAGGCAACGATGAGCGTGCTCTCTGCTCCCCCCCGCTGCGTCAGCGCAACGGCGAGCATCCCTGCGCTCGCCAACCCCGCGAAGACATACACCGCGGCCATGAGCATGCCGCTCGGCCGATCGGTTCCTTTTCCGCCCCCGATGCCGTTGCCCGCATGAGTGCCCGTTGGTTCATTGTCCGCCATGACGACCGAACCTCCAATCTCTGCCCACTCCCCGCTCCGGCTCGTGCTCCGCCATCATCTACGACACAGATGATGACCTTTGTCGATGTCCGTCACCAAACACCTATCAAGATCCGGGCGTCGGGTCGCCGCAGTTCCTCGACATCGGCACCAAGCATAAGAACCGCAGCGGTTCATGCTGGTCCGAGGCGGACTTGAACTGGTGCAACTCGTCCGCCGGGACATAGATCACATCACCCCCTCGAATCGGACGTTCCTTCCCCTCCAGGAGGATCGTCCCCTTCCCGCTCACCACAAAGACTTCGTGCTCGTAATCGTGGCTATGCCGAGGCGTATGACCGCCAGGAGCGACCGCAAACTGACGCATCGCGAAGTTTGGCGCACCGTCCGAACGCCCCACCATGACGGCCATCGTCGCACCCTGCACCCCGTCCATCTGGACCGGGCGCATCTCCATCTCGCCGATGTTCCGAATCAACATCGTTCAATCTCCGCACGTGCCGATCCCTTGTGAACAGACACTCAAGGCCTCGCCTCTGTGAGCCGGCCCACGGGACAGCGTTCCCCCTATCGTACCGATTCGAGACCGTTTGCGGTGCCCCACTTTGCTGCCCTGAGACACCCGATCCCGTCCCATCCCGAAACGCGAGCGCAACCATGCCAGCCCCCCTTCTCACTCTCCATGGCTTCGAACTCGGGCCATGGGGGACCAACTGCTACGTTGTCGCCCCCAGCGATCCGGTCTCCCGTGCAGCCGCCAAACCCTGCTGGATTGTCGATGCCTCGTTCGAGCCGGAGCCGCTGATCGAGCACATCCAATCCGAAGGTTTGGCACCTGAGGCGTTGATGTTCACTCACGCCCACATCGACCACATCGCAGGTGCGTTCGACGTCCGAAAGGCGTTCCCGGATATTCCGATCCTGATCCACACGCTCGAAGAACAGTGGCTGATGGATCCGGAACTCAATCTGTCAAGAGGCGCGGGGCTCCCCGTCACAGCACCGCACGCGACTCGCCTGTTGAATGATGGCAACACGCTCACACTCGGCCCCACCTCCTGGCGAGTCCTCCACGTCCCCGGCCATTCACCCGGCAGCATCGCCCTCTGGTGCGAATCCGAGGGCGTCGTTCTGGGCGGCGATGCCCTCTTCAACGGCTCCATCGGGCGCACCGACTTCCCGGGCTGCTCATTCGAGCAACTCGAACGATCCATCCGCACCAAGCTCTACACACTCCCTGACAACACCGTCGTGTACCCCGGCCACGGACCCGCGACGACCGTAGGTCGAGAGAAACGCTCCAATCCGTTTGTCAGGCCCTAGCGGCGTTCGACGTCCGCTCCTCCGAGATCACGATCGACGGTCTGCCATTTGGCCATTTGCGATCTGGCCATTTCGGCTGAGCCGTCACATCGCCGATCCAAGACCCATGCACCGGCGCCACGCACTCATCTGACCCAGGTGCATCATCGTGTGCGAACAGAGCAGGAAACCGACCGCGCTCCCCACCGTCGGGAATCTTGCTCGCATCCCTTCGTGAGGCGTCTCACGCGCGAACACCGCGTCATCAACACCCCCCACCACTCCCAGCACCGTTTCATGTGCCCGGCTGTAGATGGACACGATCTCATCCATGGCCGGATAGATCGTGCGATCCGCGTCGTGCACACACTCCTTGCCGTGCGAGAAGAGGTCCTGATACCGCTGCCCGGCGTCGATCTTCGAGCCGTCCAAGCCCATGAAATCCATCATCCGAGCCGGATAAATCGCAAGGTGCCCATACACGAACGCCGGATGGTTCGTCTTGATCAGGCCGCTTCCTTCCGATCCGAGCGTTCCAGCCGCCGCGATGGGCTGGCGCGCGAAGTCCTCCGCCCGCACATCCTTGAGCAGCGCCTGCCCAAGTCCGAGACCACGCGCCCCCATCAGCTCGATCGTCTTGCCTACCTGTCCCATCGACTCTCTCCTTGTTCGGTGTCGCTCATGCCAACGATGTGCTCATCTCACACGCCCACGTACCTCGCGAAGATCGCTCTCGCGATCTCCGGGTCAGCGGGTTTCCCATCCCTCCGCTTCCCGATGACGGCCCGCCCGTCATGAAACACAGTCAATTCTCGCCCGCCCTCGCTCTCGAGAACGCCCCGCACCATCGTGCGTGTCACCTCAAACGTTCCATGGGCCCCAAGCCGCGCTGCAAGAAGCTCGAGATCGATAACAACCTCCGCCGCCGGCAGGACCTGGATCGCACCCCTTCCACACAACGATGTGGTCATCGTCTCACCCGCACCCGCGAGGAACTCAAACGCGCGACGGCCGCAGCAGACGCAGTCCTTGAGCGGCTCGCCCACGTTCAGCCGACGCATCACGCCCGTCCATCCGTCGATCTCCACCAGCGACCCCGCCGTAAACGTCCGCCGCGCCACGATCAACCTGATCGCCTCCATCGCCTCCATCGACCCGGCCATCGCCGACACCGGCCCGAGGATTCCCGCCGTGTCGCACGTCGGCATCGTGCCAGGCATCGGCGCATCAGGGAAGAGGCACCGCAGGCACGGTGTCACGCCCGGCACGATCGTCATCTGTGTCAGCCGCGTCCCTACCGCTCCCGCGTATACGAGCGGCACGCCCCGCTTCACACACACATCATTCAGCAGGTAGCGGGTCTCAAAGTTGTCCGTTCCGTCCACGACCACATCCACGGCCGGCCAGACGCTCTCGACCTGATTCCTCACAACCGCGTGTCCCGCGAGCAGCCGTTCCACGTTCCGGTGCGACACGTCCGCCGCAACGCCTCGGACGCGCACCGCCGAATTCACCTCGCGCAGCCGTCTCGCGGCAGATTCCGCTTTGGCGTCGCCCACGTCCGCCTGCGCGAAGAGCGTCTGCCTATGCAGGTTTGTCAGTTCCACTACATCCCGATCGACGAGCGTTACCCGCCCCACACCCGCTCGCACAAGCAGGTCCGAAGCAGGTGAACCGAGCGCTCCGCACCCAACCACCAGCACATGTGCCGCTCGGAGATTCGACTGCCCATGCTCGCCGATACCCGCGACCAGCATCTGCCGGTGATACCGCCCGGGACCCTGTGCATCTATCCCAGTCGAGACGCCATCGCCCCCGCCATCCCCGAGCGGATACTCCGCGCCGCGATCCGCTGTATGCGCATCACCCATGTGAAGTTGTAGGATGCTCCTCGCCCCGTTGCCGTCACATTCGAGCGAGCGTCACTTCCACCACCTCGGGCCTCACCCCAATCCGCACCGGCAGGAACGACATCCCGATCCCGCGCGACACCACCACCGGGCACCGCGGCCCCTGCGCGAGCCCCGACGCGTACTTCTGCCCATACCGGCTCAGCGTCACCGGCGCACCGACCAGTGGCAGACGAATCTGCCCACCATGGGTGTGCCCCGCGAAGATCACATCCATCCGGGGCCCCTCGACGAACCCTCGCGTCTCTACGGCGTCCGGCTGGTGCTGGAGCACGATACGGGGCATTTCTTCCGGCACACCCCGGAACGCCGCCTCAAAGTCCATCGTGTCCCTGCCGAAGTCACCAAGCCCCGCGATGCACAAGCCCGCGACCGGCGCCTGTTCCCACATTCCCCGCGTCGCGGCATCAATGAACACGCGATCGTTGTCCACCATCCGCACGCCCACACCCGACAACTGCCTCTTCATGTCCAAGCCGTCACCGTACCAATCATGGTTCCCAAGAACCCCGATCACAGGTCGCCCCGTCCGGACAAGCGGCTCGAACAACGCCGCGGCCCGCGCGTTGCAGTCTGTCCCACGATGCACATAGTCACCCGTCAGCAGGAACACATCCGGCTTGAGAGTGATCGACTCGCGCACCACCCGCGCCACAAACTCCGGCGGCACGTGCGGCCCGAGATGCGTATCCGATATTTGCACCAACCGCATCCCCTCAAGCCCGCGCGCCAGATCCTTCACCGCGACCGTGTACCGCTCAATCTTCAGATCAAACGGCGCGACCACCACGCTGTGCGCCCCCACAAGCCCGCCCGCAGCACCTCCGATCACCAGCGGCCCATCCAACAGGAACGCCCGCCTCGACGGAATAGAGGGCCCACCAATGTCAAGGCCCGCGTGCCGCTCTCGCACCTTTCTCGGCTCTCTGCCCATCAGCACAGAACGGCTCCATACCCATACGCGCAGCATTGTCCGAAGCCCGAACAGCACGCACGCCCAGCCGATCACCACCGAAGACACAATCAGCAGTGCGCTCCGGTCGGCCCGCATATGCAACAGGGTCATCAGCGCGACATTGAATGCCTGTGTAGGCAACGCAATCAGATTCGCAATCGCCCGTCCTGCTTGTGTGGAGAGCACACCATCAAGGTGCGTCGAACCGCCCCACAAACCGAGTTGAACCCAAGATCCCACAACGCTCAGCACAGCCCAGGCAACAATCCATGGGCCAAGACTCGCCACCGCACGCGGCACACGCAGGTCCTCACCATTGCCCTCCGCCAGTGCCCACATCCTGATTACTCCTGGTACCGCATCGAATCGACAGCCGTCGAATCGCCGCACGCTCTGGTACGTCGGCCTCCGGATCTTGTTCAATGAGCGATGGACACCGGCCCCCGTCAAGAACCATCACTCGACACGCAATAACCAAACTCGGACGCTCGCGCGGCAAAAACAAAGAGGCCCGGCAGATCTGCCGGGCCTCGTGAAAGCTCGAAACGGCGCTCGATCAGTGAGCGAAGTGCGCGAATGCCTTGTTTGCCTCGGCCATGCGGTGCGTCTGATCACGCGTCTGCATCGCCTTGCCCTCACCCTTCGCGGCGGCGACGATCTCATCAGCGAGGCGATGGGCGAACGGACGACCCTTCTCGCTCCGGACCGCAGCGATGATCCAGCGGAACGCCAGCGACTGCTGACGCTTGTTGTTCACCTGCATCGGCACCTGGTAGTTGGCGCCGCCGATTCGCTTGGAGCGAACCTCGACATACGGCTTCACGTTGTTGATCGCCATATGGAAGCAGCCGATCGCGTCGGCTGGCTTGTTCGGATCCTCGATCTTCGCAAGCTTCTCGTCGATGATGTCCATCGCGTCGTAGATGATCCGCGTCGCGACAGACTTCTTGCCGTCTTCCATGACGCAGTTGATGAACTTCGAGAGCACCTTGTCGCCGTACTTCGGGTCGGGACGGAGCTGCTCAACAGACGCTGTGAAACGACCACCCATGGAGGCCTCCTTCGTGGCTCATCCGCCGCAACGCTGCGGCCCTGTTCACCGGCCCGGGCGGGCAACCCGTCGCCGATTACTTGCCCGTCAAGCACAAGCGGCATCCACGTGGATGCCGGCGCATGACAGATTACTTCTTGCTACGCTTCGCGCCGTACTTGGAACGACCCTGCTTGCGCCCCTCGACGCCGAGGCAGTCCAGAGACCCGCGAACGATGTGGTAACGCACACCGGGAAGGTCGCGAACACGACCGCCGCGAACCAGCACGATCGAGTGCTCCTGAAGGTTGTGCCCCTCACCGCCGATGTACGCCGTGACCTCGCGCCCGTTCGTCAGGCGAACACGCGCGATCTTCCGCAGAGCCGAGTTCGGCTTCTTGGGCGTCGTCGTGCGGACGATCGTGCACACGCCCTTCTTCTGAGGCGACCGCTGGAGATCGAGCGTGCGAGACTTGGAGGCCTGCACACGCCGTGGCTTGCGAACGAGCTGATTGATGGTCGGCATAGGTATTCCAAAAACGAGCGGGCGAGAACCACCGGGCATCGCCGGGCCACAATGCTAGCCCATCCCCAAGCCGCTTCAAGCGGAAGTTCGTCCAGTGTTTGCACCCAGACGCCGCCGGCTGCGGCATGACTTCGCTTACTCTTCGGGCATGAACCACCCCCTAAGCGTCCAGGCCTTCCAAGCATTGATCCGGGATCGCTACTACGCCACCGATTCGGCCAGAGGGCCTGCCGGCACCTTCCTGTTGTTCATGGAGGAGGTTGGCGAGTTGGCGACCTCTTTGCACGAGAATCGGCCAGGCAAAACCCCCACTTCCGAACAAATTATGAACATGCAGGAGGAGTTTGCCGACGTCTTGGCGTGGCTGGCGACACTTGCGAACATCATGGATGTCGATCTCGCGACAGCTTTGTCAAAGTACACAGACCCTGACCGGGTAAAGGGCGTCAAGGATTAACTGGCTGTCCGAAATCGTCCAAGACAAGCCCCGTCGGACTACCGCATCGTCGAAGCGTGGCTTTCACGCTCCGCAACACTTTCTCGCGGCATGCTGTCAAGCGTCCGGAAGACCTCGATCACGAGCGTGTCGTCCGCTGGCGGACCATGCCGGTGCTGCTCAACGACTCCCAGAATCACCTGAGGCCACGTTCCGCTCGGACAGTGGGATGGAGATCCCACAATTCGCTGCATGCCGCGGGTGCCCAGCATCTTGCCGTCTTTGTTCTTCGCTTCGAGCGCCCCATCGGTATACGCAATGACGGAGTCTCCCGGCCCGAACCGAAGGGTTCGCGGCTCAGGATCGAACTCCGCATCAGGGCACGCCCCGAGCACCAGCGCAGTGGACTGAAGCTCCTCGATCGTGCCATCGACCGCGCGCAGAAACGCCGTCGGATGGCCGCCGCTCGCATACTCAAGCGTGTCGTGAAGCGGATCGATGCGGCCGCAGATCGCTGTCACATACACCGAGTGGTTGGCGAGCGTGAGATGCACGTACCTGTTCAGCAGCTTGAGGACTTCACCGGGTCGGATGCTCGGATACTCGGCGAACAAGCGGCTCAGCTCCCCGTGCAGGCGATTCACGGTCAGCGCCGCCGGAATGCCGTGGCCCGTGACATCGACCACAACAAAGCTCAGCATCTCGCGACGACCATCATCCGTCGG
Organism: Phycisphaeraceae bacterium; assembly: GCA_019454185.1. NCBI lineage: Bacteria > Pseudomonadati > Planctomycetota > Phycisphaerae > Phycisphaerales > Phycisphaeraceae > Phycisphaeraceae bacterium. The sequence continues at coordinate 840,023 of CP075368.1, read as the reverse complement.
AGAGCTCGCAACAAAGAGATAGTCACCGCCGATCTGTCGCATCGGCTCGTAGAGGTAGTGAAAGCGGATATCGCCCGAGTCCTGCGGCTTGGGAAAGAGCGACTCGTGGATCCGCCTGGCATCCGTGAGTTCCCGTCGGAACTCGCCGTACTTCGTCGCGAGCGCCCGCATCTTGAATTGCTCAACGCGCCTCGAGTGACGCAGCCAGCAGATCAGCGTTCCCGGCAGACCGACCAGGGGGCTGAGTCCGATGTTCACGATCATCAGTGCCACGCGAGTCTCGCCGCCCGCTCCCGGCTTCGTGCCCAGCACGATCGCAACCGCATTCACAAGCACAAGCACCACGATCGGACCGAGGGCTTGCATCGCAGTCCATGGCAGGAAACTGCACGCGAGCATGTGCGTCAGCAGCACACCCCACATCCCGAATCCCGCATGAGGATCGGTGAATGTCCAGAGTCCGATGTGAAGGAGGCCATCCAGCACAACGATCGCAAATGCAATCGTGTGGACACGCTCACGCGAGACATGACCGAGTAAGACGATCAGGTACGCGGTGATGTAGACAAGCAAGGACCCGATACCCACTCCGTACCCGATCAAATCTAGATCAGTTGTCTCACGCCACAGGTCCACCGCGGCCTTCATCACGATCGCGAAAAGCCCGACGACGCTGACCACTCCTGTGAACCACAGGAAACGCTTGTGCAGCAGTGACAGCGTCTCCGCCTCGAATTCCTGACGGAACTCCAGCGTCAGCGGACTCGAAACCGATGTGCTGTCCTTTGCTCGCTTCGCCACCAACGGCTCCATGAAGCACCCGCAATCAATGGTTCAAACAGAGTGCCGCGGGTAAGGCGACGAGTTTACTAGACTCGATTGGACCCAGGAACCCAGAGCGTGTCCGTCGCACCATTGTCGTTGGCGACACGCGAAAGAACAAACAGCAAATCACTCAGCCGGTTGAGATACCGAACAGAAACCTCCGAGGTTGCGTCGGGTTCGGCTCGTCGCAGTCCCACCACGAGTCGCTCCGCCCGACGCACGACCGTCCGTGCGAGGTGCAGCCCTGAAGACAGTCGGCTCCCACCCGGCAAGACGAAGCTGGTCAGGGGCGCAAGGTTCTCATTGAACTCGTCAATGAGACGCTCAAGTCTGTCAACCTGGCCGGGTGTTAGACGAAGTCTGGACCCCTCGGTCTCGGCCGAAGCCCTGGGCACGCAGAGATCCGCTCCCAGATCGAACAGATCATGCTGGACACTCAGGAGCACCCCCACGATCCGCTCCCCGTTCCCACCTGGCTCGCACGCGCCTGCCATCGCAATCGCCAGGCCCAACGCGGCATTGGCCTCGTCCACGGTGCCATATGCCTCAACTCGAGGATCGTCCTTCGCAACACGCCCCCCGGTACCCAAGCCAGTCGTCCCGTCATCCCCGGTGCGTGTGTAAATGCGGTTGAGTTTGACCATGCGGCCTCCCAATTACCCGTTGCCCGATCGCTCCAATCGTACATCATGCACAATCACATCATGACGGGTTGCAGCGGTCCCCGCACGGTCGTACGCTCGCTACATCGCTGGCCGCCCCCCCCGGTCGCGCCGGCTCGAACAATTCAACCGGAATGCGGCGCCACGGATGACGCAAGTTCACACAGTACGCGGCTTAACCAAGCTCTGGCGGCCGATCTCGTCGGGCTCCGACACATCGGCACGCCCCGGATCGAGCGAGTTCGCTCGGGGATATGAGCCGCTCACAGCCAGAGTCCTCGAGGCACGGGGGCTGCTGAACGAAGAATCCGTGAAGTTCCTTGCACCGCGCCTCGCTCACCTGCACGATCCTTCACTGCTCCCTGACATGGACCGTGCTGCGGAGCGCATCCTGCACGCGGCGGCTTCAAAGCAGCCCATCGCGATATACGGCGACTACGACGTCGATGGTGTCACCGCTTCAGCCATCCTCGCGCGAACCCTGAGAGCCATCCATCCTGAAGCCCGAGTCATCACATACATACCCCACCGTATCGACGAGGGATACGGGCTGAACGCCGAAGCGATCCGCTCGCTCGCCGAAGCGGGTGCGACCGTCGTCGTGACGGTCGATTGCGGCATCACGGCAAACGGTCCGGCGATGGTTGCACGTGATCTGGGCATCGATCTGATCATCACGGACCACCACAATGGCGCGGAGAATGAGGCCGACCTGCCGCCCGCGTACGCGATCGTTCACCCTCGCCGCCCTGGGTCTGTGTATCCCTTCGGTGATCTCTGCGGAGCCGGCGTCGCGTACAAGCTTGCTTGGCGGCTCTGCACGATGCACACGGGACATTCGAGACTCCCCCAACTGCTCCGCGATCTACTGGTTGATCTCCTCGGGCTGGCGGCTCTCGGTGCGATCGCCGATGTCGTCCCCCTGCTGGGGGAGAACCGTGTCATCGTTCGGTCTGGCCTCTCTCGCATCCGCACATCGCCGTTCATCGGCCTCCGAGCGTTGGTCAAGGCGAGCGGACTCGATGGCGACAGAATCGACACCGATGGTGTCGGCTTCTCGCTTGCGCCGCGCCTGAACGCGTGCGGCAGACTCGGCCACGCGAGAGAAGCTCTCGAGCTCATGCTCACCGACGACCCCATGAGAGCCGCCGAGATCGCCAGAGATCTGACACGCCTGAACGACAATCGCCGCGCGGTCGAGAAGCAGATCGCCGAACAGGCGTTCGAACTCGCCGGAGTGAGCGGCATGCTCGATTCCGACACCCGAGCAATCGTGCTCGCTCACCCAGATTGGCACACTGGCGTCATCGGCATCGTCTGCTCCCGACTCGTCGAACGTACCGGACGACCAACAATCCTGCTCCAGGATCAGGGAGAAATGCTGGCGGGCTCAGGCCGCTCCATCGACGGTTACTCGTTGCACGCCGCACTCTGCGAGTGCTCGCCGCACCTGCACACCTTCGGCGGACACGACATGGCTGCGGGGCTGAAACTCACGCCGGACAAGCTCGACGCCTTTCGCGACGCGTTCACTTCTCACGCGTCACGCATGCTCAATCCCGAAGATCTCATCCCAAGGGTACAGTTCGATTGCGACGCCTCGATCCGAGACCTGACGCCGCTCGCGATCCGTCAACTCGATCTCCTCGCACCTTTCGGGCGCGAGAATCCGCCGGTTCGGGTGAAGCTCAGCGGGCTTCGCGTCTCGGCGCGGCCCGAGCCGTTCGGCAAAGCCGGCGGGCACATCAAGCTCACCGTCCGTGACGGCGAACGTTCGCTGCGCGTGATCGGGTGGAACTGGGCGTCTCGTCACCCAGAAACGGCAGCGTCGATCCCCGTTGGCACGAGGATCGACGCGCTCGTCATTCCCAAACTCTCGACGTGGTCAGGCCTCGTCGAACCCGAACTGGTTGATCTCCAGCCGGGTTGACCTTGCAGGCGATCTCTCAGAGCTCGCCTGCCGACGCCATCTCCGCCTGCTCGACCGAGCCGAGGAGCACCGCAACATCTGAGTTCGCCGGATCCGCGCGGAGCGCGGCGCCGAGCGCGATGCGTGCGTCCTCATACTGACCACGGTCGGCAAGCATGATGCCCTTCAGCGTCAGTGCCGAGGCATGGCTCGGGCTGCGTTGCAGGGTGCGCTCCACCTCCAGCAGGGCGCGATCCGTGTCTCCCATCCGTCGATGCCACAATGCCTTCAGCATGTACCCATCCGGACGATCGGGCGCGAGTGCGATGACCCGCGCAGAGGCCGTCCTGACGCGATTCGGATCCTTGAGAACATACGCCACGTTCCCGAGACCGATCCACGCCTCTGTGTCAGCAGCGCCCTCAAGCCCGCTCGTGAGCTGCACAAGCACATCTCGTGCTTCCACCATCCGGTTCAGTTCCGTCAGGCAGCGAGCCCGGACGTGCAGAAGGTCGCGACGCGATGCGTTCTGAGGATCACGCAGCAGGCGAGAGACATTCATCTCCGCCTCGCCGAAGGAACCGATCGCGAGCTGAGCACGAGTCAGGTCTTCGAGGATCGCGCTGTCATCCGGCGCGAGCAGACGGGCCTCGTTGAACATGATCGATGCGGTCTTGGCATCGTCACGCATCATGGCGAGGTGACCGAGCGTCTGGCGAACGCCGGCGTTGTGCTCGAAACGCTCCGTCTGGCGCGTCAGGTAAGACTCCGCCTCCTGGGTACGTCCGAGATCGATCATCATCTCAGCCGCCGCGACGACGTGCTGCGCATTCGTGGGGTCAAGCTCGGCAGACTGCATGAAGTAGGACAGTGCTTCCTCGCGCTTCAGGACGCGCTCATACGCGATCGCCTGGAAGTAGCTCGCATCCGCGTTGGTCGGGTCGAGGGCCTCACCCCGCTTCAAGGAGATCAACGCCTCCTCGATCATGCCACGCTCGATGAGGATGCGCCCGCGGAGTACGTGCGCCCGAGCAACCGTCGGGCTCATGGCGAGTGTGGCGTCGATCAGACGCTGCGCCTTCTCAAGGTCGCCGGCCCGATACGTCTGCATCGCCATATCGAACTGCGTCGCGGCCTTCATCTGGTCAAGCCGCTCGCGAGACTTGTTGATCTGCTCCTGCGTGTACTTGCCGTGGCCGCGGAATGCGTTGCAACCCGTGGCCGTCATCACGCACGCGCCAAGCATCGCCATCGCGGCATTCCGCACGAACTTCGACTTCAGTGTATTCTCACCCATGATTCGTACTCCTTCTCTTGGCTTGTGCCAGAGATTGCCCGCCCTTGTCGAGCGGTCGGACCTTACACCCCGGATATCACTTGCTCATGTACAGGCCGGAAAGCTTCCGACCAGACCCGTTTGTCTCAACTCCGAACATCACGCCCCACGTCCGCTGCAACATCGCCCACACCGTCGCGAGCCCCTGGACAGCGGCGTTCCCGTCGGGAAGGACCCACGAGATCTCAGCATCGTCTTGCGCGCCGGCGCCCTGCTCACCCTGGCCGGGAATCTCGTCCATTCCGCTCTCGTCGCCGATGCGCTCCCACCAGGGAAGAGTGCCGTCGAAGTTGGCCGGCGTCTCGGCCTGGTCGTACGCGTTGCCCTCGAACATGGCATCTGCGAGCGTGCCACCCGTGCTCGAATGATCCAACTCCGTAGTCTGAGCGTCGGAACCGTCCTGCGCTGCGCTCGACTGGTTGCCGAGGGGGCGGGCCGCATCGGTCGCGCGGGCCGCCGCTCGGGCCTCGTTTCCGATGATCTGGTCGAGCATGCTGCCTGAAGGCCAGGACTTGACCTTCGCGGGAGCGATCTGCTCGCGGAGCAGGTGCGCATCCGGCTGGTGCTTGTTGAGAGCCAGGGCCCGGTTCAACTTGTGGTTCGCCCGAGCAACGTCGCCGGAAGCCGCAAGACGCTGCGCCTCCACCACATGCTGCTCGCTCTGGCGCGTGCGGCTGAAAGGCAGCAGACCCGCGCGGCTACCCGTCCTCACGGCCTCGACGTAGGTCTCGCCGCGACGACCCTGATCAGTCAGGATCGCATCGCTCACGATCGACGGCGTCACCATGAAGATGATCTCAGACCGCTGAACATCATTCTCGTGGCCGCGGAACGCGGCACCGATGATCGGCAAATCGCCGACAACCGGAATCTGACGACGGGTCGCCTTCGTGCTCTCACGGAAAAGGCCGCCGAGCACGATCGTCTGACCATCGCGGACCATCACATTCGCGACCAGCTCATTCGTGACCTCATCGGGGATCGTGACCGCGGCACCAGTCGCGTCGGTCACGTCACGGATCACCGCCTCAGAGACCTGTGGCTTGAGTTCCATCCGGATCGTGCCCTCCGTGGTGACGAAGGGTCGGACGTACAACTGAGTACCCGTGTCAAGGAACTCAACAGTCTGGGTTGTTGATGTGTCAGTTGCAGTCGTGCTCAGATAGCCGACCTTGCGACCGACCAGAACCCGTGCCGGCTGGCGATTCAGCGTGAGCAGCTTGGGTCGAGAGATCACCGACAGATCGGTCACCTCGTCGAGCAGCCGAAGGAAGACCGCGACGTCGCCCTCGACGATACCCGCCTTGAATGTCGCCGGTCCGTTGATGTTGCCGACGTTCGACGTCATGGCGCGGCCGTCACCGCGAGCGCCGGGGATCGGAACCTTTGTTTCCGAGCCGCCATTCAGCGAGCTGCCGACGCCGCTCACGAGTCCTTCGACCGCCTTCAGCGGCCCGCCGAGTGACACGAAGTCAGCGAAGTTCAGATCGCCGATCACGCCGAAGTCGATGCCGAACGCATTGGCTTCATTCAACTCGGTCTGAAGGATGGTCGCCTCGATCAGGATCTGCGCCGGGCGCGTGTCGAGTGCCTGGATCAGCTTCTCGATCTCGGCGACGTTCTCCTCGTAGTCATAGATCACGAGTGCCGACTCGTTCGCGTAGTCCTCGCCGCCCACCGGGGAATTATCAGGAATGTTGAACACCGCAACCCGACCGTTGGACTTGATCTGGCCACCATCGGAGAGAAGCGGCTTGACGAACTCCGCGGCGTCGATCGCGTTCAGGTAGTTCAGCTTGACGACCTTGCCGATTCGGACTCGAGTGGCCTCAGAGATCCGCTCGATCTCTTCGAGGGTGTACACATAGATGAAATTGCCCTTCTCGACATACCCGAATCCGTTCGCGTGCAGAATAGAGTCGAGGGCCTCGAAGAACGTCACACCGTAGAGATTCGCCGTGACCGTCGCGGAAACCGACTGGCTTGCGATGATGTTCCTCTGAGACTGCATCGAGAGCATCTGCAGCACGGTGGACAGATCCTCATCCTTGACATGCATCTCAACGATCAGGTTCTCATCGACCTCGACCTTGCCGTCCTTCGCGGGTTTCCCGCTCGGAGCGGTCGAGTTCGACGGAGCGCGACCACCCTGCGTCCCGGCAGATCCGGCCGTGCTCTGGCCGGTCGTGTTCATGACCTCGCGGAGCATGTCGTTCAATCCCTGAGCGGCACAAGGGGCCGCACCGGCAACGAGCGACACGGCGAGAGCCGCCGAAACCCTGCGGAGGGTGGGAGTGCCGATCATCATCTCGCGATTGCCATTCTGGGTCATGACTCGTCCTCATTGCCGCTGATGCCTGCCCGCTGATGCGGATGCCCGATATCCCCTCCGGGCCCGGCCCCCCGTCCAGCGTGCGCGACGCGGGGAGCCGCATCATGAATGTCGTCGCTTCCGGTTCCGGACTTTGGGATGAGTCTGACGATTGGCAGAGAACTCCGGTCCGCGCGGGTCCGAACGCATCATGCCAGCGTCGCACCGCGACCGGCTGACGCCGGAAGGCGGATCGGGCCTGCGATCGTCATTCTGATTTGTGTGTGATAGTGTCGGAACAGCGTCAATCCGGAGCATTATCCGGACGCTGCTGATTCTCTGAATGCGAGATGCCGGACTGAGTGGTCGTGGGGTCCGCAACTGCTTTCGACCGCGCTTCCGGCGCGGCATACGCTGTTCGCGGGATATCGGTGACCAACCGCAGCTTCGCCCAGATCAGCAGGCCGCACAGCAAGGATGCGCCGATCGCACCCGAAGCCGCGAGCTTTCGCTTTGCCCTGGCCGTCGCCGCTCGGCCGCGATCATTCTGAGCTTGCTTCAGGTCACTCATTCCGCGTTCCGCCTCTCGACGGTCACCCGCCCCGTGTATGCATCAACATTGACGCGATAGATCGATCCGGATCCGGTCACCTCAACGAAACCGCCAAGTCCAGGCGTTGAGGCATCAGGGTCTCGCTGGGGGCTGCCGAGTTCATCGAAGATCAGGATCTCGTCATCGTCGAACGCTGCCGCTGTGATCCTGGCGCCCCCGTAAACCTGGTCGCCGAAGTCCCGCATGTACCTGTTCCGCGGTCCCCCGCTATCGAACATCGCATTTGCCTCAACGTCGATCTCGCCGCCGATCACTTCGACGAGCGTGTAGCTGTTTGCCGTTGTGTCAAAGACTACAGCCCTCGCCTCTTGCATCGCAAGGGCATCGGACTGTGCAAAGGTGATGTCGGAGACGATCGTCCGGACTGATGCCTGCACTCGCAGCGAGTGCGCCGACGACATCTCAGGTATGACGAGAGCAGCCGCGATCCCAAGCACCGTGACAACAACAAGCACTTCGATCAGTGTGTATGCGCGTGCGGTCGTGCGTCTCAGAGATCCCATGCCTGCACTCCTGCGCCGCCCGAACTCACACATAACACGCGTCACTGTCCCGCGGCGGGTGCCGGCTTCTCTTTCTGAGCCGGCATCTCAAGCACCTTGACCTGCAACGGCTTGGCTAGTCTCCGCTCAACCGCGTCGATGCGCTGCGAGATCAGTTTCAACTCAGCGATCATCTGCTTGCGCTGATCCGCCGCGCTGATGAGGCCGGACTGGCCGTCCGGCTGCGATCCGGACGCGACAGCCGCCGCCCCGCGCCCGGAAACGCCCCTCGCGTCCACCCGATCCAGAACGAGATACCCGAGCATCACTGCGATCACGGCCATCAGAACCGTTGACGGGTCCGGCCGACGTGCGACGTGGCGTTGAGTGTTCATGCCATGAATATCGGTTCGGCAGTCCCTGCGCTTCACGGAATCACCCCGATTCAGCCACCAGTCCCCGAACCGCACACACTATTCGGCTCTGATCGGACGGTCAGAGGCGTCGAACCCCGCGGCCCAGACCCTCCCCGAAACGTCGTCGAAGATCCACCCATAGTCTGTGTGATAGGACTCGTCGGGTGTGTCGCGAATCACAATCCTCTTCGCGTTGACGTCGCCGACATAGGGGTTCATAGGAGCCCCCTTGAGATACTCGCCCCCGGTCGAGATCAGATCACCCCAGGTGCCGTCCCCCTCAACGACGTCAGGTAGGCGGTTGTCGTGGCGGGCTCTGTAAACGTCTACAGCGCGACGAAGCTTCTCCAGCTCGTAGACCGTGGTTCCTTCCGCTGCTTCGCGCCGTGCGCTCGCAAACTGGGGCACAACCATCGCAGCCAGGATTCCGAGAATCACAACGACGATCAGGATCTCGACCAGAGTGAATCCGCGACGGCACAAGTACGCCATACATCGCCCTCCGAGAACCCTGCACCAACGACATTCCCAAAGACGGCCGGCCCTGTTTCCAGTGCCGGCCGCGACTTCATCAATCAAGCGTGGACGTCACGATCAGGGCAGACGAGCCGCACGGATCGTGCCGGTCGCCCGGTCGTAGAACCAACCCGTGCCACCCTCCTCGGCAGCGCCGGCAGCGTCATCATCCGGATCCTCGCTGGCAGCAACAGTGGATGTGCCCGTAAAGGGGTTCACAGGAACGGCCTTGAGATAGTTCAGGCCGACCATGCCCTCGCCGCTGTCACGATCGCCCCAGCCGTCGGTCACGAGGTCGGGGTAGATGCCGTTGTTGCGGGCAGCCCAGAGCTCGAGCTGGTTCTCGATCGTGCTCTCCTGCGTCGCGGTGTTGCCGCCACGCGCCTCGTTGGCCGCGTTCGTGAACTGCGGAACGACGATCGCGGCAAGAATGCCGAGGATCACGACCACAATCAGGATTTCAACGAGCGTAAAGCCGCGCTTCACCGTACGACGAACATTCATGCTTGCGTCTCCTTGCACCACTGGCGAACCCCGGGGATTTCTCGCCCTCCAGGGCAAACTTTCGGGCTGACCGGATCTCCGCCGACCAGGCCCACCCGTGGCACGCCCGACGCCACACGACGTCACCGAGGCGGTCCACGACCATCGAGGTACGCATCGACCCCACAAGCCCGACACTTCAGCACTACACCACCCACACACGCGACTCCAACTTCCGTCTGACGGCTGTAACGCGCATCCCATCTCGAACGGCAAGTAACCTCAACTCGCCCCGACCAACGTATCATCGCCACATGATCGGACCATGCTGATCGCAGACACACACGCCCTACACCTCCCCAGCAGCTAAACCATGCGACCATCTCTTGCACAAGTCCGCGTTGGCTACGACCGCTGGGCCTCGATCTACGACCACGACGCGAATCCGCTCCAGGCACTCGAAGGCCCCAAGGTCCGAGAAGCCGTCGGCAATCCCCGCGACTTGCACGCCCTCGACCTGGGCTGCGGCACAGGCCGACACGCCCTCTGGCTCGCCGCCGAAGGCGCAACCGTCACCGCGCTCGACTTCTCCGACGGCATGCTCGATCAGGCCCGCAAGAAGCCCGGATCCGATCGCATCCGCTTCCTTACACACGACCTTCACACCCCCCTCCCCTTCGCCGCCGAGTTCGACCTCCTCGTCAGCGGCCTCGTGCTGGAGCACATCGCCGAGCTCGATCACTTCTTCTCGGAGGCCCGCCGCGTCCTCCGCCCCGGGGGGCACGCCGTGATCTCCGCCATGCACCCCGCCATGTTCCTCCAGGGAACTCAGGCCCGCTTCAAGGATCAAGCCACGGGCGAAATCATCATGCCGGGCAGCGTCCCCCACTCCATCAGTGACTTCGTCATGGCCGCGAATCGTGCTGGTTTCACCATCGCGAGCATTACCGAGCACGCCCCCGATGCCGACTTCGCGACGGACTTCCCCCGTGCCGCCAAATACGTCGGCTGGCCGATGCTCGTCGTGATGTCACTCTCGACCTGATACCCTGATCCCATGCCCTCCACTCCTCGGTCCACATTCCTTGGCCGACCCGGCGCACTCGTCGGCATGGTCCACGTCCACGCCCTCCCGGGAACACCCGGCTCATCTCTCTCGCCGGACCAACTCGTCCGCCGCGCCGTTGCCGATGCCCGCGTTTACCTACGCACCGGCTTCGACGCCATCATCATCGAGAACATGCACGATCGCCCCTACGTCCACGGGCCCAAGCCGCCCGAGGTCGTCGCTGTGATGACGCGCGTCGCGCTCGCCATCCGCGAACTCGACGCCCGCATCCCGCTTGGTATCCAGATTCTCTCAGGGGGAAACGCCGATGCCCTCGCCGTCGCCCTCGCCACTGGCGCGTCCTTCATCCGTTGCGAGAACTTCGCCTTCGCGCACGTCGCCGACGAGGGCCTTCTCGCCACCGCCGAGGCAGGCCCCCTCCTCCGCTACCGTCGCTCGATCGGTGCCGACCACGTCAAGATCTGCTGTGACATCAAGAAGAAGCACGCCTCCCACGCCCTCACCGCAGACCTCTCCCTCGCCGATGTCGCCCACGGTGCAGAGTTCTTCAGCGCCGACGCCCTGATCGTCACGGGCGCCGCCACCGGCCGCCCCACCAGTCCGGCAGACCTGGCCGAAGTCCGCGCCGCATCCGATCTCCCGCTCCTCGTCGGCTCGGGTGTGACCCCCGCGCAAGTCCCCGACCTACTCACCCACGCCGACGCGCTGATCGTCGGATCCTCCGTCAAAGTCGGGGGCCACTGGGCCAACGACCCCGACCCTGCCCGCTGCCGGGCACTCGTCAAAGCCCGCGACAAAGCCAGCACCCCGCGTGCGCCTCTGGCCAACTCTGGCCGCTCCGCCTCCGCCAAAGCCCGTCGCTCCCTCTGATCGCTCCGTACCGATCCCCCAGCCCCACCAGATCGAACCCCAGCGCACCTCTCCCCCCACTTCCGCTCGCCCATCCCCAAGCCCCTCCCGATAACCGGCTCGGGACGCGCACAGACGCGTCCGACGGGAGCAGGAATCGGATGCCAGCGGCAACGAACCAACGCGCCACACGCCCCAGCCAACTCGCATGGCTTATCTGGCTCTTCACGGTCGCCACAACAGCCATGGTCGCGTGGTCCACACCCACCGAGGGCGATGTGTCCCTCCAAGCCCATGAACTTGGCCTCATCTTCACCGCCTATGCCCTCGGAGCCCGCGCCATCGCCTGCGCTCTCCACGACTGGGGCACCTTCGTCATGGCAACGCTGGGTATCACCTTCGGACTCTGGTTCCCCTATCTCACCCAACAAGGCGGGCCGCAGATCCTGAGTGTAATCGCGCACACCGGCATCACCGACCCCCTCCTCAGTCGTCTCGAACTACCCGCTGTCATCGCCGCGGCAGGCATCATCACCGCCGCGGGCACCTACCTCGTGACGCATTCCGGTCGCGCCTTTTTCGAGATGGTCACGATCAGCGTTGTCTGTGGTTTGGCTCTCGTTGTTCCGATCGAGCAACCGACGGTCGCTCGCATCGCCGTGCTGCTCTGGCATAGCTGTGTCTGCGCTTCACTCTGCCGCTGGGCGTTGGTCGCTGCTCGCCGAGCCAGAGGCGTGGGCTGCCCATTCTGTGGGTGCGACCTCCTCGGCCTGACGACCCCCGTCTGTCCGTCGTGCAAACATGCCCTCCCGAGCGTCTGCCGACTCCCGGGACACAACCGAAAAGCAGCATAAGTCGCTACCTCAGGCAGTACCGCTTGGGCTGTGCCGCCCCCGGTTACGCGTTCAAGACCGATTCGCTCCAGAACCCGGACCCAGCCGGAAACTGTACAATACTCGCGACGAGAGCCCCTCCCGCTCACACGCCACAAGCATGAACGCGACACCGTCCAATTCCGGCAGCGCTGAGCCCTTCGTGGCCGAGACTGTCGTCAAGCGCGACGGTGTGCGGCTCTTCCTCGCAAGCCGCTCTCCACGTCGTCGCGAGCTTCTTGCGGAGGCAGGGTACAACTTCGAATTTGACCACCCCGGGCTCGAAGACTCCGATCTCATCCCAGGTGATGTGACACCCAGGGAATGGGTCGCCTCTCTCGCCTACTTGAAGGCTCGCGCCGGCACGCACGTCGCACAGGCGACAAGTCGCGTGGCAGATGTCATCATCGGGGCAGACACCGCGTGCGTGCGAGACGGGCGACTGATCGGCACTCCTCGCAACGCCGCAGAAGCACGAGACATGATCGTTGATTTTGCAGGGCGCGAGCACGAAGTCGTCACTGGCCTCGCGCTCATCTGCGTCCAGAGTGGCCGGCGGCTTCTGATCGCCGATTCCGCGCGTGTACGAATCGGCACGCTCTCCTCCGAAGAGATCGATCGGTACATCGACACCGAGCTCTGGTCCGGCAAGGCGGGTGCATACAACCTCACGGAGCGTCTCGCTGCGGGTTGGCCGATCCAATTCGAAGGAGATCCCGCCACGATCATGGGCCTGCCGATGAAGCTGCTACATATACACCTTCACCGATTCATCACGTCCCACGCGGAGGCCAAAGCGTGACGCTCGGCGACTCAATGACCCTCTTTGCCGCATCGCCGGTCGCACCCGCGTGGATCGTCTTCCCGCTTGGCGGCTTCACGCTTGTTGTCGTTCTCTGGCATCTCTGGACCGTTATCAGGAGCGATGCAGCCCCGGCCCATTCAGCTCGACGCCGGATCCGCCTGGCGAATGCCGGGGTCATGCTCTGCCTCGTGCCGCTCGTCACCTTCGCGTTTGGTGTCGCCACCACCGCCTCGCCTCGATTATTCGCTCTGGCGTGGCTCGCAGTGATGGGGCTCCTCGCGCTCATGGTCCTCCTTGCGATGATGGACTCCGCAAACACGGCACGCATGCACCTCTCTGATCGGGCAGATCTCAGAGAACAGCTCAGACGCGCCATTAAAGATCCCATCGCCAGAATGCCGGACCGTCACCCATGACGCACGGACCGGTCCCCTGGCTCCCCACACCCCTCGCCTCTCTTGCCTCACGCCTCTATCTGCGAGAACTCAACCGCCGCAACCGCAACTTCGACGCCGGCAAGAACGTCACCACGCTCTACGTCCCAGTCATCTCCATCGGAAACCTCTCCGTCGGCGGCACAGGCAAGACGCCCCTCGTCGAACACATTGCTCGCACGCTCACGGCCTCCGGCGCACGCCCCGCCATCGCGATGCGCGGCTACCGCGCCGCCAACGGCCTGAGCGACGAGGCACGCGAGTACCAACTCGCTCTTCCCGACGTCCCCACGCTCGTGAATCCCGATCGCATCGCCGCCATTCGCGGCGCTCAGTACTTCCTCAAACGCCAAGGCGTCCCGCCCCTCACCTGCGTCATCCTCGACGACGGCTTCCAGCACCGGAAGCTCGCTCGCAAGCTCGACATCGTCCTCATCGACGCAACACGCTCCCCCTTCAACGACCACCCGCTCCCCCGCGGCTGGCTCCGCGAGCCAGTCGAGTCCCTCCGCCGCGCCCACGCCATCATCATCACGCGCGCCGACCTCGCACCCGATGCCGCCGCCACCATTGCGGAACAGGTTTCGTCCGTCGCCCCCGGACTCCCCTTCGCGACCATCGCGTATGAGTGGTCAGCACTTGATATCACTCACAACGCTGAAAATCGTACCGAACCCATAGAGTGGCTGAAGGGCAGACGCCTTCTCCCATGCGCCGCCATCGGAAACCCAGACGCATTCCTCAGGCAGATCTCAGCCCACGCCGACTCGCCCCTCCTTGAGTCCCTCTTTATCCGCGATCACGACCGCTACGCCCCTCGCACCATCGACTCGCTGATCACCATGGCCCGCGCCTCCAGTGCCGACGCCATCATCACCACTCGCAAGGACTGGACCAAGCTCTCCCGCGTCAGCCCGACCCGCTGGCCCTGCCCCGTCGTCCGCCCCATAGTTCAGGTCCGATGGCTCACGGGGGGTGACACCCTCCACGGCCTCATCTCCACCGCGGCCCGCTCCCCACATCTCCACACGTCCTGATCCTCCCGCGGCTCCCTTGTCGCCGGCGATTCCGTGTCCTCTGTCTGCCATCTGGCCATTTGCTATTTGCCATTTGCTCCCCCTCCACCCCTACCCTCTCTCCCCACCCCCCTCGGAGCCCGCCCATGGCCGACGCATTCGTCAATCTCCCCGCCGACTCCAACCAAGCCCTCGGCATCGCCAAGTACGCCATCGATTTCATGTCAGACGGCCCGACCGGCGGCTCTCCCGACAAGTCCGTCATCGAAAAGACCAACCTCTTCCACACCGACGCCGTTCTCTGCGGCCTCTCCGCCATCGCCCTCGGCACCAACGCCCCGAACCTCCTCCGCGCCGAAGCCCTGCAATACGCCGTTCCCCCGGGCGACCACGGCCCCGGCCTCGGAAAGTCCAAGTTCCACGGCGCGACCTGCTTCGGCTCCTCCATCCGCGTCAAGAGCGAGAAGGCCATCGTCGCCAACGCCTCCGCCGTTCGCGAGTGGGACTCCAACGGCACCAACTTCGGCTACAACCCCAAGACCAACTCCATCGCCGGTGAGTTCGGCCACAACGACTTCTACCCCGTTGCCATCGCCGCCACGCAGATGATGGGCCGCGACGGCGCATACGCCTTGAAGGGCATGATTCTCCTCGACGAGATCCGCGGCCGCCTCGCCGAAGTCTTCTCACTCAAAACCTACAAGATCGACCACGTCCTGCACGGCGCAATCGCCTCCGCCGCCACCTTCGGCGCAATGGTCGGCGCCACCGCAGAACAGATCGAGTCCGCCATCGGCATGGTCGTCGCCCACTACGTCCCCTTCCGCGCCATCCGCGCCGGCAAGCAGCTCTCTGACTCAAAGGGCGCATCCGCCGCGATCTCCACCGAAGCCGCCATCCTCTCCATGAAGCGCTCCATGGCCGGCTTCCTCGGCCCGCGCGATATCTTCCGCAACCCCGAGGCCGTCTTCCGCATCTTCGAGGGTCCCGGCCAGATGTTCCAAAAGGTCGGCGCGACCAAGGCCAACACCGACAAGGCCGACGCATCTCCCTTCAATCTCCTCCTCGCCCGCTCCGGCTCGGACTTCGCCGTCATGGGCATGCACTTCAAGCTCGGCCTCTATGAGCACCAGTCCGCCGGCGCGCTCCAGGCGATGATCGACCTCATCCAGAAGGCCCCCGCCCTCATCGCCAACGCCCAGGGCGAGAACATCAAGCAGATCAAGATCGTCGCCTACGAGCCCGCCTTCGGCATCATCGGCGACCCCGCCAAGCGCGACCCCAAGACCCGCCAGTCGGCCGACCACTCCATGGTCTACATCGTCAGCACGCTCCTCCGCAAAGCCCTCGAGCAGAAGAAGGCCGGCTGGAAGGACCTCATGCTCGCCCCCGTCGACTACGGCCCCGAAGCCATCAACAACCGCCTCACCCGCCAGTTGATGTCCAAGATCGAGTTCGCCCACGGCGGCCCGGACTACGACCGCCGCTACCCCGACGGCATCCCCACCTCCGTCGTCATCACCGACAACACAGGCAAGACGCACGACAGCGGCCTCGTCATGTACCCCGGTGGTCACGCCCGCAACACCACCGCCGACCTCAAGGGCATCCTCGCCCACAAGTTCCAGCTCCTGGGCTCCCTCGCCTTCGACAACCCCGCCCCCATCATCGACCGCTACTCCGACATCCACACCAAGTCCGCCGACCACATCCAGACCATCAACGACTTCGACCTCACCGTCAAGGGCAAGTTCGACTGAACCCGATGCGAAGGACCGGAGTCAGGGGTGCTTGCATGAAACTGAGATCCTCACTGTTGACAGTCGGCTTCGGAATAGCGATCGCTGCGGGAATCATCGCGTTCAGCATTCGTCCCACGGCATCCAGCCGCGCGTTCTCAGTCTCAATGCTCGTGGACGGCGATCGCTGCGTCTACTACCCGAACGGATTCGATAGCGATCCGCTCGACCCGGGCTTCGATGTTCAGAGTGAGATGTGGGCATTCAAGCGGCACGATGCCACACTCCACGTGCATCAGAAGGCCTACGCATTCTCCCCATCTCGGAGAGGCAGTCGTACCCAAGGCACACCGATCGTCACGTACACCTGGGCGACGCTTGATTCGCCGCGTGTTCGCACGGCCGCAGGACGCGCGGCGCCAGAACCGACAATACCCGATCTTTCCACCGACGATATGGCCGCCCTGCAGGCATACCTCGCCGAAGACCAGGCCTTCCGCAGAAATCCCGCGTACTTCGAAACAATCCCACACATCCGTGAGCACGCGCTCAACTACTTCGCGGGACAATGGCCCACCGAAGTTGCGATGATCCGGGCCGACGCGCCGCCGGTACGCACCTTCCATCCGCGCGGCCTCGCCTTTCCCGCCATCATCTTGCTTCTCGCGCCCGCCGCCATGGTCGGCCAGGCATACGCCCACGCCGTTCGCGCAAAGCGACGTGCGGCACAGATGGCTGAGGGCCTCGCCAGCTCCAGTCCATCAGACGCTCCTGATACGTCGAAGGATCCAAAGTGACCACCCCCTCCATCTGCATCTTCTGCGGCTCAAAGCCCGGCAACAACCCCGCCTACATCGACCTCGCGCACCGCACCGGCCAGGCTCTCGCCGCACGAGACCTCACCCTCGTCTACGGTGGCGGCAGCAAGGGCATGATGGGCGCCGTCGCCGATGCCCTGCTCGACGCCGGAGGCCGCGCCGTCGGCATCATCCCCGACTTTCTCATCGGCAAAGAAGTCGCCCACCCCCGCATCTCCGACATGCGCATCGTCAAGAGCATGCTCGACCGCAAGACCATGATGCTCTCACTCGCCGACGCCTTCCTCACGCTCCCCGGCGGCTACGGCACCCTCGACGAACTCTTCGAAGTCGTCACCTGGAACCAGATCGGCACCATCACCAAGCCCTGCGGCCTCCTCAACATCAACAACTTCTACACCCCCACCCTGCAGCAGATCGACCTCATGGTCCAGGAGGGCTACATCTACGAGAAGAACCGCTCCCTCATCCTCGACGACGACAATCTCGACCGACTCCTCGATCGCCTCGTCGAACGCATGCCGACGCTGTCTGCGCAATAGACGCCCCTCCGCACATCTGCCTTATCAACCCCTATCGCGTTCCTACGGAGCATCCAATGGCACTTGAAGCGATCATCAACCGCGAGGGCATCTATCGCATCGTCCTTGAGGAGTATACCGAAGGCGTCTACGTACTTGTCTACGACTCCCCGCAAGCGCCACGTGGTCCGTGCAAAGACCATCTTCAGGACGACTGGGAGATGGCGAAGATCGCGGCTTTGGAGGACTACGGCATCACCGAGGACCAGTGGAAAGAAGCTCCCGACACACGCTTCAGAGGTTAGCGATTCACCGAGCGCCACCAGTGCCAGCCACACAACGTGAAGATGAACTGGTGCTCTTCAAGGCAGCACGAAGTGCTGATCGAAAGTAGCCGGGGCGTGGAGCGATGGGCGCCTCGCCCGAGCGACACCCCCGGTAGAGCCGCCGCACAGCGGCTTCCTTTGAACGCCTTTCAGTCGCCAAAGGCGACGCACTCCTGACTCACTCAACGCGTCGCGTGACGTCACCCCCCATCCGGAATCTCCGGCTCGACAACAAGCGCCAATTGCACCAGCGACTCCTGCCATCCGAGATAGCACATCTCCACCGGAATCATCGCCGGGATGCCCGTCTGCACAATCTCCACTTCCGTCCCGCAGATGACCTTCTTCAACCTCACCGTCACCTGCATCTCGCCCGGCAGATTCGGGTCGTCGAACTTGTCCGTGTACCGGATCCGCTCGTGCGGCGTCAGCTCCGTGTACGTCCCGCCGAACACGTGACTGCTGCCCGTCCCAAAGTTCGTGAACGACATCTTGTAGCTCCCGCCGACCCGCGCATCCATGCTGTGCATCTTGCCCGTGAATCCGTACGGAGGCAGCCACTTGACCATCGCATCGGGATCGACGAACGCCCTGTACACACGCTCCGCCGGAGCGCGAAGAACACGGTGAAGCCGAACGCTGTTGCCTGTCGATGACCCTGCCGATGACATGGTTGAGTTCCTTTCTGGGAGCCGACGTCTATTGAAGGCGCCCATCGTCCATCGCATCGCGCTGGCCCACGCGCACGTGCCGCGATCGTGTCACTACTCCGCCCGCCCGACCATGCGCCTGCCGGTGCCTCCCCAACACGTGTACGCCCGGTTCGCCGTACAATCAGCACGTGCTTGACGAGCCGCCGAAGCCGATAGACCTCCTCCAACGCATGGTGGATGCCGTGGAACATGTGCGTCAACGCTTGCTGCGTGCCTCAGCTGCCCTCCGCGGCGCGGGTGTTGAATACGCCGTCGTGGGCGGCAATGCAGTCGCCGCCTGGGTCGCGACCATCGATAGTGCCGCCGTCCGCAACACGCAGGATGTCGATGTCATGATCCGGCGCGCGGACTTCGAACTCGCAAGAGACGCCCTCGAGAGCGCGGGCTTCGTCTATCGTCGCGCCGCGGGGATGGACCTGTTCCTCGATCACGCAGCCGCCTCTGCGCGTGACGCCGTCCACATCATTTATTCCGGTGAACTTGTCCGGCCAGAGGAGCCCGCTCCCAACCCCGACGTGAGCGAGTCAAAGGACATGGGGACATTCACGGTGCTCGACCTCGAAGCCCTTGTCCGAATCAAGCTCACCGCGTTCCGCCGCAAAGACCAGGTCCACCTGACGGACATGATCGATGTCGGACTGATCGACGCGTCGTGGACGACGCGGCTACCCGCGCCTCTCGCCGCACGTCTGCAGCAGCTGCTCGACACACCGGACGGCTGAAGACCGCCGCGGCCCCAATCCACTCCGACCTTGGCATGCGGTGGTAAAGTCCTGCATGGGATTCTTCTGGCCATTCTCTACAGAGAAGTCGCGTGAGCAATCTCGCATGAAATGGCAGGCCTACGAAGCCGAGGCCGACGCTGTCGCCCGCCGTGTCTTCGCAGAGCTCGCCGCCCGGTTCCCCTCGCTGACGATGGAGGAACATCCTGAAGACCCCGTCGAGATCAGCATTGTCATCCCCGAGCAGGAGGGATGCAGCTACCGGGTCTCGCTCAACTTCCAGAACGCCGATGAACTCCACCTCGTGGTTGAGAGCTTCTGGCTCGAATGGTTCCCCTGCACGAATCCGAAGGTCGCCGAGTTGTATCTCGCGGCCGTATCCGGATTCCTCTCCGGCGAGTACCGGATCATGGAGTATTCATTCCTCGGCGAGTGCTACCTCGCCCGGCTCCAAGTGCCGCACGCGCGCGGCTGGAAGACCATCGGCTTCTGGACCAACGCAGGCGTTCGCCTGCCCGGCTTCATCAAGACCCGCGAGATCCGCAACGACCCGCCGCCTGTTCAGAAGGGCACCGTCGCTCCGAATTCGCATCGAACTTGATATGCTGTCGCGGTCCATCAGCGAAGCGGAGCACCGAACGGCAGGAGACCCACCCATGCTCAACGCAGCAGCGTTCCTCTCTTCTGGCTTCCTCACCATGACAATCTCGGCGGGATCGCTCACCAGCACTCAACCCGCTCCTGGTCAGCAACCACCCAAAGAACCCGCGACCGTCACGAGCATCCCCGCGGTTATCGCCGATGCCGCCTTCCTCGCCGGAGACTGGTCCGCCGTGCGTACCAGCGAGCGCGGAGGCAATGAGTTTGTGCAGGAGGTCTGGACAGCACCGGCAGGCAACAACATGCTGGGCATGTTCCGCTGGGTCAACGCCGCCGGTAAGCCGATCGTCTTCGAGATTCTCACCATCGTCGAAGAGGGCAACTCTCTTGCACTCCGTCTGCGCCACCAGACCGCTACGGGTGTATCGTGGGAGGAGAAGGATAAGCCCGCAACCTTCACACTCGCTGCGAAGTCAGCCACACGTCTCGACTTCGTCGACACCGCCGAAACGTGCGACCTCTCTGCCTGCATCTACGAGCGCACAACGCCCGACACGCTCGTCATCACAGTCAGGTTCGACAATCCCGCACAGAAAGACCTGGTCTTCAATCTCACGCGATCCACGCCCTGAACCGGACGGACGCAGAGACACAATCCCAGACCCTTCGCTCCGCGCTGCAGATCCTCAGGGCGTCGTCTACTTCCCGGTCCAGCTCATCAACTCGGGACCGTTGTACTGGGCGATCGGCCGAATAAGCCGGTTGTTGGCGTGCTGCTCCATGATGTGCGCCGCCCACCCCGTGACCCGAGAAGCCACGAAAATCGGCGTGTACTGCGGCACGGGAATCCCCATCGTGAAGTACGTCAGGCCGCACGGGAAATCGACATTCGGATGGATCTTCTTCTTGTCGAGCATGATGCGCTGCACCTGCTCGCCGAGCTCGAACCACCGAAGGGCCGCGTGTCCACCGGGATTCTTCGTGTCCTTCTCAGCGATCGCACGCCCGAGCTTGTGCAGAATCGGAGCCCGATGATCCCCGTTCTTGTAGACTCGATGCCCGAAGCCCATCAACTTGCGCTTCGTGTCGAACGCCTTCTGCATCCACTTGTCAACGGCGTCCGTGCCGACACCATTCTCGCTGACGTCGCGCATGATCTCCTTGAGCATCTCCATCGCTTCCTCGTTGGCGCCACCGTGCAGCGGGCCTTTGAGAGCCGCGATGCCGCCAGCCATCGCGCCGTGCATGTCGGACAGCGTCCCGGCAATGACGCGCGTGGTGAACGTGCTCGCGTTGTAATCGTGCTCGGCGTACAGGATCAACGAGACGTCAACGACCTTGGCGTACTCGGGCGATGGCTTCTGGCCCGACATCAGATACATCAGATTCGCCGCGTGCGAGAGATTGGGATCCCCGCCTGTCTTCGGCTCGACAATCTCATGCCCATCCAGCACGTTCTGCATGTGGCCGATGATGGTCGGCACCTTCGCCAGAATCCGCTTTGCCTTGCGGAGATTGGCCTCAGGCGTGATCTCCTGTGAGTCCTTGTCGAGATTGCCGAGGATGGAGACACACGTCCGAACGATGTCCATCGGAACAGCGGTGCCGCTCTTGAGCATCGGGCCGGTCGTCCTGATGAAGTCGATCACATCGCCCGGAAGGGCACGCTCGGACACGATCTCCTGCGTGAATCGCGACAGTTCCGATGCCGAGGGCTTGTGCCCTTCGAGCAGTAGAAACGCGACCTCCTCAAACGTCGCGTGCGCCGCGAGGTCGTGGATCTCGTAGCCGCGATAAATCAACTGGCCTTGGCCGACGTTGCAGATCGCGGTCTCACCGGCGATGACACCTTCAAGACCCTTGGCGAGCGTCGGAGCGGGTGTGGCGGCTGCAGTGGTCATCGGAACAACCTCCGTTTGATCGGTTGGCGATTGGGTTCAAGTCCGGAGCGCGCCGAATCTGCGGCACGCATTCGCCGAAGATCGTATGTCCCCGGGACCCCCGAGGAGCGACACCCACACACAAAGAAGCGGGGCCCGCACGATGGCGAGCCCCGCGTCACTGCCGTCTTAGGAAACACAACTTATCTGGTGCCTTCCGCGAGAATCACGATCTCGACGCGCCGGCTGTCCTTCTTGGTCCCCTTCGGCTTTGCCGGACCAAAGGCCGCAGAATAGACCCGATTGTTGTTGACACCCTTGGTGACGAGGTACTCCTCAACAGCCAACGCTCGCTCTGCGCTCAGTTGCTCATTGCTGCGCCACTTGCTCTTCCGGATCGGATCAGAATCGGTGTGGCCTTCGACGCGAATGACATTCCGCCGATACTGGTTGTTCAGCACGCCGGCGACCCGATCCAGCGT
Source organism: Phycisphaeraceae bacterium (assembly GCA_019454185.1). NCBI lineage: Bacteria > Pseudomonadati > Planctomycetota > Phycisphaerae > Phycisphaerales > Phycisphaeraceae > Phycisphaeraceae bacterium. The sequence goes on along the minus strand of CP075368.1, from coordinate 817,624 downwards.
CTGCTTCGATGTGTTCTTCAGAACCACCGAGCCGGAATCAAACAGGACGTCTCCGGCGACACCGACGATGATCTCGCCGCCGGAACCGTAAGAAACATCGACATTGCTAATGCCCTCAAACCCGGTTCCAGAGGTGCCGTAACCCGCCGGAGAAGTGGGTGCCGAAGCGAGCTGCTGCTCCAGACCCGCCTTCTGCGCATCGCAGTCGCGAAGGGCCTGCTCCAGCGACTCAATGCGCCCCCGAAGCTCGTTGTTCTCCATCAACGCGGCATCAAGCTGGCCATTGTTCTTCTTGCAGCCGCCCGAAATCGCGGCCACAACGAAGACTGCTCCAAGAAGTGCGACGCGAATGAATGGTGAGATGCCAAGACGCGACATGACCTATGCCTCCATGACGTACGAGTGCGAGCGTGCCGGGACATCATCGGCCCGGGGCAACTAGGGTAGCCAAAGCGGGGCGTGGGCGGAGCCCTCCCCTCCCCGAATCTTGCCCATGAGCCGCTAAGGCAGATTCACAGGACGGTGCAGGATCGCCTCGAGAAGCATCTCCACACAGGGCTTCAACAGGACGACCACCGCAGTCCCCAAAGCCAGACACGGCCCGAAGGCCAGGGTGCGTCTGACCCGTCGCGCAAGGATCGCGCGGACGACCTCAAAGAACACGCCAATAAACGCCGCCGCAAAGAACGCCAGAATGGGGTCAATCCATCCGAGGCAAGCCCCGACCCCCGCCATCAGATGGACATCGCCGAGCCCGAGGGCCTCCTTGCCGAACGCCAGAGATGCCAGAATCCGAGCCGCCCATACAACACCCCCCGCGACCAGATACCCCATCAGACTGCCGCAGATCACGTCCAACCAAAGCGGAACAGCGTGCGCTGGTGCGAAGCCAAGCGCGAAATCCGGGGTCCACGGACCAGCAAGGTGTTTCGCAAGCTTTCCACCCAGAATCGCGAGTGTCACGCAAGGAGCCAGGAACGCAAGCTCTCTGATCATCTCGCGACGTGCATGAGGATACTGGATCCACAGCTCTGCCTGGGCCTCGGGATCGCCCTGAACATCTCCGGAAACAGCGGGTTTGGTACTCCCCTCATCTTGCAACGCGCCCGCAGGAGCCCACCCGCTCTCTTCCCCCATCGGCTCTGGGTCTCCGGTGACGTCTCCAGACAACGGATCATGGTCGGGCGCCTCGCCACCCATCTCGGCTGGGACAGCCGAGGTCTCGTCAGACGGCTGGAGAGGCACCTCATCGCTCTGGGCGGGGCATGCTGAAGGTGGTTCCGAGCTTCCCACGCTCCCCGCGAGTGTCGATCGCTCCCACTCGTCATAGTCCGCAAAGCTGCGGCGAATCAGGCCTGTCCAGAGCAGTAGGTTCCCGATCCCGAGCCCGACCATCCCTCCGATCGCAGCCCCAACCCACCACCATCCGGCAGGACCCGGCAACGGAATCGCCCATCGAAAGCCCGGAGCAAATCGCCTCAGCTCGATCTCCCTGGCTTCAAGCACGACAACATGCAGCGCATGGACGACGAAGCCGACAATGGCAGGAAACCACAGCAGGCCAAGCGGGATCAGACGCGTCTTGGCGTCGATCAGCGTCATTGCTGCGAGGCAACTCATCATCGACAGCACAATCACGAGCATCGGCCATGTCAGCGCAAGCCCATTCGCCGCCCACTCAGGCCGGAGCCACGCCACCCACCCCCACTCACGCGGCAGCATGTACCAGACGGAATAAATCGCTCCGAACAAGAGCGCAATCGCCGCCTCAACCAGCGGATACTCGGGCGAGATCTTCGCCCTGCAAAAGCGACATCGCCCGCCCAGAAACACCCAGCCGAGAACGGGGATGTTCTCTCTCCAGGTCAGCCGCGTATCGCACACCGGACATCGGCTTGGGGGCGAGACAATGTCAAGCCCCCGCGGAAGCCTGTACACCAGCACATTCATCAGCGAGCCGACACACGCCCCGAACGCGATGACAAACAGAAGCTTCGTTGCCTCAGCGAGAGAAATCAGCAGTGTGTACTCGCTCGGCATCAGAAGGAGGACTCCTCGTCCCCACCTTCATCGTCCGAGTCCTCATCGGGGCTTGACGCCTGGCCGCTCTCAATGTCGGAGAGTGAGAGCTGCTGGATCCGCTGCTCCGCCCGCGAGAGGATCTCGCGGCACCGCCGGATCAGCCCCACACCTCGCTCATACTCCCCGATGGATTCCTCCAGGCCGATCTCGCCGGACTCAACCCGAGCGATGATCGACTCGAGTTCCTCCAACGCCCGCTCGAAGGTCGGAGACTCACGTTCCTCGTTTGTCCGTCGCTTCGCCACATATGTCCTTTCACTGATCCTGTCCGCCTCCGTGAGGAGCCGAGTCAAAGAGCATCGGGGTGCCGGGATCCACCGCTCTTCGCCGAGATGCGTGAGAGCCGCGGAGACGTCCGAGCAGTTCCACGCTTGTGCTTCCCCCCACGACCGACTCAACTCGACCGTCGGCGAGTTGCGTCGTCAGAGTGTCGCCGGCAGCCACTTGCGACACAGACCGAAGTATCGAGCCATCCTTGCGAATGGTCCAAGAATAGCCACGACCGAGCACGGACCTCGGGCCCACCGATTCGAGCTGCCTCGACGCCGCGTCGATCCGCTGAACTCGCTCTCTCTGGAATCTCTGGAGCGCCACTCCAAGCCGCCCTGTCGAAGCTTCCAGTCTCGATCCGAGATACTTGATCCGGACCTCCGGCGAGACTCTCTCTGCTTTCTGGGATGCTTGGGCGATGGCGACTCGCCCATCGAGCACCCGACGCCTCACGACACCGGCAAGACGCTCAGATGCACGCACGACCTCCGCCTGCGACCGCCAGAGAAGCCAGCCCGGATCTCGGAAGATCGGCTGTCGAGCCACATACCGGAGTCTCTGCCCCTCGGATTGCAGCACGCGCCGGACCGCTGCATGCAGTCTCGAGCGAGAGTCACCTACCTGCCGGAGCAGCTCGCCGCGATCGGGCATCAGACGCATCGCGGCCTGCGTCGGTGTTGAGGCACGCTCATCGGCAACAAGCTCTGCGATCGTCGTATCCGTCTCGTGACCGATCGCCGCGACAACCGGAATCGGTGAATCAACAATGGCGTGCGCCACCACTCGCTCGTTGAACGTCCAGAGATCCTCCTTCGAACCCCCGCCGCGCGCAACAATGATCGCATCGATCAACAACTCAGCACTGCGGCGGCCGATCGCGCGAATCGCCCTCGCGACCTCCTCCGCTGCTCGCTCACCCTGAACACGCACATCCACAACCACAATGTCCACCGCAGCGCACCTGACGCCGGCTGTCTTGATGACATCCTGGAGGGCCGCGCCCGTGGCGCTCGTCACGACGGCCACACGCCGCGGGAACGCCGGCAGGGCCCGCTTTCGCTCCGGCGCGAACCAGCCCAACGCTCGCAACTCCTCGCACAGTCTTCGAAACGCAGCATCGAGCTCACCCTCGCCGATGGGCTCGATCCGGTCGACCAGAAGCGAGACCTTGCCCGACTTCGCATAGAACTCGACCCTGCCGGAAAGAACGTACGTTCGACCGTTCTCAATGGCGATCCTCGATCGACTCGCCGCGGATGCAAACATGACGCACGAGACGACCGCCGCGTCGTCCTTGGCATTGAAGTACCAATGCGTCCGCTGTACCGCCCCACTAATCTCGCCAACGACCCGGATCGTCCTCGGAAGCCCGCCCTTCAACGCGCCATCGATCCGTTGCGCAAGTTCAGCAACGGTCAGCGGACGATCCGCCGGTAAACCCGCGCTCAGCGAAGCAGACCGAGGAGGCAATCTCGCAGGATCAAACGGCAACCGACCGGACATCAGGCGTCGCTCCGAGGCGGCACCGCACGACCCGCTCAGAAAGCGAATACCGACCGGCCGATCGCCACCACGGGATCAGCCGGTCGTCATTCGGTGCCACAGACAGCATATCGCCGACTGTCAGTCCTTGTTTGCCATACGGATCACGCCCTGATCATCTCCGACGTATCCCCCGGTGCGACCGACATGCCGCACGATTTCTGCCGATGCGCCGGGCGGCAATGAGATGCGTGCAGGACCCTCGACCCGCATGTTCCGGTGGAGCCGGGGCTCTCCCTCGGGAATCTGAATCCTCGCGCGAGGGGTGGGAAGTGCCGAATCACGACGATCCGCAGGAGCATGCAGGGTCGCATCGTTCACGTGGGTACGAACGCCGCCCGTGAGCCCGTTCTCGCGCAGCCACTCGTGCCGCGCCTGCTCAAGGCGATCGCCCGCCCGATTCCTCGCTCGGTTGTAGGGATTCGTCACCCGGCTGCCCCGCTCCGATCGATCGTTCGCGACCTGCCACGGGCTCACGATGCCGTAGTCGAACGAGTTGAATGGCTCAATCGGATCAACAAAAACCCCGATCGCCATGCTCTCCGCCCCATGGGCTCCGTAGTAATCAGCACCAGGGCTGCCGCTCTCGACGGCCCAAACGTCAACACCGCCGATCACCGGGCGCCTGGTGTACATCAGCCCGTTGAAGCCCGGACGCCTCACATCATCAACCATCGCACTGGGGTACCGAGCCGACGATGCCGGCATCACCACGCACTGAGCGTGCGTCGAGCCGCTGAGAATCGCCAACACAACGACGGAAGCCACTCTGAGCATGTCCCACCTGCCTCTTTGTCCCGCGATCACCGAACTGCCGTTCGTAACGCCGCTCACACGGGCGACTCACCATGCACGACTGAAGAGAAACTTTCTCCCTCTTCAGCATGCACGATGTTCTGGCAGAAACAAGCCGAGTTTGAGGCGATTTGCGGCCCCATAACCCGTTCTATCGCCCGAGAACGCCCCGAATCCGCCGCACGCCGATCATGACCTGGGTCCAACCCGGGCCCGCGGGCCTCCGACGACCCACTCATACGCCCCGAGAACCGAAGCGACATGCGAGGTCGCGCGATGCTCCTGCGCGACCTGCGCGGATGCTCGCGCCGCAAGAGCCCTCGCTCGGGCCGGATCACTCAACGCTCGCGCGATCGTGTTCGCCCACACGCGAGGCGTGTGCTCATCCACGAGCCAAGCCGTCTTGTCATCCACGAGCCACGAAACACCCGGATCCGCCGCGGCTACAACCACCATGCCCGCCGCCATCGCGTCGAGCAGCACGCTCCGCTGCTCGCCCACCGCCTCCGGCTGCACCAGAATATCAGCACGCAGCGCGATATCCCGGCGCATCTCGATATCGTCAATCAGCGACAGGCGACCGAGCAGCCCCAACCGCTTCGCAACCGACCACGCCCTCGAACGCCGCGCCGCCATGGCATCCATGAAAATCACCGCGTCGGCACGCTCGGATGTCGCCAACCCGACCCCCTCAAGAGCCGCGAGCGTTGCCCTTGCGTCTCTCCCTCCTCCCGTGATCACGATGCTGACGGAACGATCCGGCGATACCGCCGGTCGAGTTCTCGCGATCGCGTGCACTCCCCACGGCGCGGCACGCACCGCCGTCAATCCCGCCGCCTTCAGCCGCCGCTCAATCGTAATGTCCGGCGCCAGAAACACCCGCTGCACCTGCGGGTCCCGCCTGCTGATCGAGACCGCTCGATCCACCAGTCCCATACGCCAGACCTCGAAGGCAATGGCAGATCCGATGCGCCGGGCAACATCCAGAGACAGATCCCACGCCGCGCCCCCGAAGGCGTGAACAACATCGACCGACCTGCCCGAAGCTTGAGACTGGCCCCTCTCCGATTCGGCTTGCTGGATCGAGACCGCTTGAGACGCGAGCCGTGCCGCACGGAGCCCGCGCGTAAACGGCACCCGCGTGGCATCGTAACTCATGGCCTCAATCAACGGCCCGACACCAGCGACACCCGCAAGCCCCTCGGGAAGAGCGTGCGCGACACGAACCCCCTCGTCCGCCAGCCCGATCTCTAGACGCGAGAGCATCGACCGCTCCCGCGTGCCGAAAATCTCATCGGCGATGATCAAGACCCGCATAGCACCACTTTACACGTCCGTGCTTCCGCACGCGAGAGCCATCGGCTCCGCCCACACCCCGACAAGCCGCCCGGGCCCTACAGGAACAAGCACGCTGCTCTCCCCCACCGGAGTCCCCCCGGGGGGAGGGCCATGCTCAGGCCACCACGGCGTCAGCCCGCCGAGCGTCCCACGTATCGACTCCACGCTGCTCATGATCTCCGACACGATCGGAAGCCGCCCGCCCCTTCGCCCCACTCCCGGCATACACGAAATCAAGGCACGCGTGTACGGATGCGCGGGCGAGGCAAGCACCTCACGTGTCGAGCCGTATTCGACCACCCGTCCCCGATACATCACACAGATTCGGTCGGAACGTTGCGCGACAAGACCGAGATCGTGGGTGATCAGCATCACGCCCAAATCCCTCTCACGGCGCGCCTGGTCGATCAAGTCAAGCACCTGCGCCTGCACAGTCACATCAAGAGCCGTCGTCGGTTCATCCGCGATCAGCACGCACGGACGACACAGAAGCGCCATCGCGATCATCACACGCTGACGCATCCCGCCCGAGAACTCGTGGGGATACGCGCCAAGCCGCGAGCCCGCACCCCGGATACCCATGCGTTCGAGTTCCTCCGTGACGAGCCGCTCCGCATCGGCCGCTTCAGGCCGGTGCAAACGCACCGCCTCGAGCAACTGATCGCCGATCGTCAACACGGGATTCAGCGACGTCATCGGCTCCTGAAAGATCATCGCGATCCGCCCACCCCGAACCCGTACCATCTCGCGTTTGCCGAGCGACTCCAGAGCGGTCGTCGCACCGCCCTCGCACAGGTGAATCTGCCCCCGCTCAACAACCGCCGAATCCGGCAACAGTCGCATGATCGCGAGCGCGGTCATCGACTTCCCGCTGCCCGACTCTCCCACAACAGCGAGTGTCTGGTTCCGAGCGACACTCAGAGAGACACCCTCAACCACCCGAGCCGGGAACCCGGTCCCCGGAAATGAGACCGTGAGATCACGAACCGTGAGCAGTCGCTCCGACCCGGCATCCTGTACCCTCTGATTCATCGCCGACGCCTCCAACGCGGGTCGAACGACTCACGTAACGCCTCACCGACAAAGTTCAGCGACAGCAGCGTCGCCGCCAGCAGCACGCACGGAAACGCCAGCAGCCACCAGTGCGACCTGAAGGTGTTGATCTCTGCCAGGCCATCCGCCGCGAGGTTTCCCCAACTCGGCAGCGGAGGACGCACCCCAATCCCGAGAAAGCTCAGGAAGCTCTCCTGAAGGATCGCCTGCGGCACGGTCAACGTTGTATACACAACGATCGGCCCCACGAGATTCGGCAGCAGGTGTCGTGCGAAGACACGGACCGGCGATGCCCCCGCGGCTCGCGCCGCCTCCACAAAGGGACGCTCCTTCAGCGAGAGCACCTGCCCCCTGATCACCCGGGCCATCGTCAGCCAACTCACGCACCCGATCGCGACCAGCAACGTCGCGGCGTCGAGAGCGGCTCTCGTTCGCTCAGAGATCACCCGAGGGGGCAGAACCACCAACGCCGCCTCTTCGAGTGCGTCGCGCTCGGCCGGATTCACGACCATCCAGCAATCTATCGTCTCACGAGAGGGCCGAGAGGAAACGGGGCTGGCCGCTGACTGATCGGCCTCCACAATTCGCTGGGCCGCTTCAGCTCGCACCCAGGACGCACGCTCTTTCGTCCGGGCCTGGTACTCCTCGGTGATCGCCTGACCTGCAACAGCGAGCAACACAACCAGCAGAACGTACGGAAGCCCGTAGAGCACATCGACCACTCGCATCATCACAGCGTCAACACGCCCACCGACGTAACCCGCAATCGCGCCGTACAGGGTCCCGATCGACACAGCGAGGATTCCCGAGGCCAGCCCGACCAGCAATGAGACCGCCCCGCCGGCAAGACATCGCACCAGAAGCGAACGCCCCAGGTGGTCGGTGCCCAGCACATACCCATCACCCGGCGACCTCCTCGCATCCTCGACCAATCCGGTCGCGTAGGCCGGGCCCGCACCCGTCGACGCGAGTGTCCAGGGCAGACTGCCGAGGCAGATCGCCAGCATGAACAGGACGACCGCACCCCCGACAGCACCGGAGAGCGGCCACCGGGCTCGCGCCACAGCGGGCGTGATGGAACTCGTGGTTGAACCGAGTCGCGTCGTCACGGTCGGACGATACGCAGAGCAGCGAAGTCGGGCCCAGGGACTCGGCTCGCGAATCAAAGAGCGAGGCCCACCCCTTACTCGATCTCCTCGAATGAGGGCGCATCCTCGCCGAGCTCGTCGATGTCACCCTCCTGAAGGGATACATAACTCACCACCGCAACCGCCTCGGGAAGCCCCAATGCCTCGGCCAACGCCGCCAAACGCATCTCCTCAGAATCAAATGCGCTCTCGTCGAAATCGGCTTCCACGTCCACCTCAGGATCCGACCATTGATTCAGGATCCGCTCCACCTCCGCCACTCGCTCCGAACCGAAAGCGCGGCAAAGGGCGGCAGCGTCGGCACCCGATGGCGCCTGCGGCTCCTCATCCTCGAAGTACGAAGGGGCCGAGTTGTAGTCCATGACGACACGCCCTTGCTCAAAGAGCATCAGGATGAGCACGTCACTATCGTGAACCATGGCGCCGAGTGCAGGGCACTTCAGATCTTTGGACAGCGCGGCACCCAGCTCTGCGAGCGATTCGGGTTCCTGCTCATCGCAGACGCTGTCGCACACGACCGTGCATCCTCGCACCTCGCCGGACACAAACGCCTGACGCTCGTTCTTCCGAAGCCAATCCGAGACGCGCTGGGGCGCAACACCTCGTAGCGTGATGTTTGTCAGAAAAACTCCCATGCGAATCAGGGTGACAGGATTCGAACCTGCGGCCTCGTGGACCCAAACCACGCGCTCTACCAAGCTGAGCTACACCCTGGGACGTGACAGTGTAGGAAAGGTGACGCGGCGGCATCGCCGATCGATACCGCCGCGTCGGGGGGTGGGGCAGATAGTCTCAGGCACCGGGCCTCTGTCGCCTCAGTACGGCACTTCCTTGAAGAGCAGAATCTGGGGCTCGTCGCCCCGAACCGCGACGCTGGACCTGTCCACAATCATCAGGAACCTGCGCGCGACCGAGGGCACCAGCGGGTCCGTCGGCTTGAGCGACGCCAGGTCCGACTCGGCATAGCCGTGCAGAACGAACCAGACCGCGAAGTAGTCGGACCTCACGGTGAACAGATTGGCCACGCCGTTCACGATCGCGAGCCGCTCGCCGAAATCATCGCTCAGGCCATCACCCGATGAGCCGGTCTCCGTATCCATACCGGGAGCGGACAGGTTCTGCGTGTCGAATCCGAGACGATCGATCGAATGAAGCGTCCGCTCGGGATTGGTCGGTCGCGTATCCCTGAGGAGGAAGAGTTCGCCGAGAGATCGGATGCCGGGTGTCTCTCGTAGCCCGGGCACGTCGGTCGTGAAGAAGCGACCGTTGTTGTCACCCTCGTAATTGAGCGTATCGGCTCCATCGTTCAAGTCGGTGAAATCGAGAATCGACGCGACGTTGAAGCCGGCTCCGCGACGCGGATGGACCGGGATCTTGTCGCGATACGCCACCAGCGTGGAAGCGATATCCGACGTCCGGTTGTGCTGCGATGCAGGCGTGAACCACCAATCAGAACTCCGCTGGTCGAACGGGCTCAGCAACCTCGCTGCACGGAGCACCTCGACCGGCGCAGTGTTGATGTTGATGAGGCCCGATGTCGCGACTCGCTGAGACCTGTACCGATCGTCCATCGTGTGGAAAATGTCCATGAGCGACAATGCCGCGGGCGCACCAGACCCATACAGGATGTCCAGCGGCTCGCCGGCAACCGGATAATCAAACCGCAGTGCACCCCCACCGTTCCTGAACAGAACGTAATCGTCGAGGACCAGATGCCCGCGATCGAGGGCGGGACGAGGATCGGCAATACCCGGATTCCTCAGCGGGTTCCCGAGCCCCTCCATGGGCGACCCCGCCGGTCCTCTGTCATAATCGAGTGCGAGCGCCAACGCCTCGCCCAGCGTGTAGAACCTGTCGGTTGCCGCGCTCGCGTCGTTGAGCGTTGCCGCGCCGGTCTCGTCCATCTCAACAAAGGGACCAATGGCCATCGGCAGATAGAGATCCGCAAGCCGCAGCGTCCCGTTGTTGACCCTGTTCCGCAGCGAGCGCGGGAACTCCACCACCAGATTGCTGAAAGCGACCGATGAAAGATTGTTACCGATCCCCGAACCCGTCTTGATCCCGGCACGCTGGCGCGCCGTTGCCAGAAGGATGTCTGAAGGGGGCGCCCCCGTCGTGCCCGAAATAAAGGTCGTGAACCGCTGGTATGCACCATTGGTATTCGGTGTGAAGTCCGACTTGTTCAGCGAAGCCGTCGAGAGAGAATCCGACGTGCGAGAGTTGCGGCTGTTCGTCTTCGACTCAATCACATATGCCGGAATGCCCGTATCGCCAACCGTGCCCTCGTCGGGACGGCGGATCGAAGCTCGCAGGGCGATCGTGAAGCCCGTGTTGTCATTGCCTGCGGGGAGAGAGCCGGAGAAGCTCTCCTCGCGCCCGATCGTGCCGCCGATGTCGTTCTGTCCGGGCGGCAGATCCCTCTTCAGAGAGACCCCCGAAGCCGCGGGATCCCGCAGTCGATCGACCAGGTAGTCATTCTCTCTGTTATTCGCACCAGATGATGCGGTGAGATTGTCATCTGTCGCACCGCTGATCATCGCTCGCCACAACCGGATCGACCGATGCTGAGACTCGGTGCCTGCGAATATCTCTCCGGCTGAGGCAAGAGTGCCGCTCGTGGCGTTCATCGCTGGGATGATCACGGGCTGGACAACACCCGTGGTGTTCTCGACTGAGAGCTGGGCGTTCAGCCAGGAACGGAACGGAGAGCCGTCAGGGTCGATCGGGCCGGTAGAGTACCGAGAATACACAGCATTCCAGCGTGCATTGAACGTCGAGTATTCGGCATCGAGAATCACGAAGTTGCGTGTCTCGCCGCGCCGGAGCACGATCGCCTTCTGCGGCGAGGAAAGATCCGTGGGATCGATCGCGACGAGCTTATACGTCCTGCCTCCGAACTCGATGTAATAAGTGTACAGAACATCAGTCGGCGAGAGTGATGTTCCATCCGTGGTCACATCATCCCTGCTCAGCGGAATGTCCACATCTTTGAACGGGTTCGTCAACTGGATCGCCAATATCCGTCCGAGATAGTCAGAGTTCCCCCAGCTCGCATCGCCGTTGATCGTGATGGGGCGCACCTCGATCACCGGCGGCACCCCGCCGTCGCTCGCCCCGATATCGGCATCGCCGCCAAGCACCTGCGGCGCATCGATGTAGATCGTGTACGCGCTGGCCTGTGTGATCACCGGCTGGGGCTTGACACCGTACACCGTGACCGCGTGCGTCGGGGACGTCGTACCGGTCGGCGCGATCCGTGTCGATGTCAGATCGAGCTGGCGTTCGATCGGCTGCCACCACCCCTGCCTGAACGTACGCCCGGCAACCGGAAGACCCGAATCCGAGATCAACTGCGTGCGGGCTCCCTCATGAAGAATCAGTGTGTAGGGATAGGGCTCGAACTCACGCGTATCGACGGTGCCGTCACGCCCGCTCGCAGCCAGAAGATTGATCGCGCTGTGCGCTGCAAGACGCACCGCCACCTCCGGACCGTCGTAGCCGTAGGCAAGGAACCTGGTCTGCGCGAAGTCCGATGCTGTCCTGTTCCAGACGCCGCTGATCGCGCTGTAAGGCGCAAGCGCATCCGCGTACCCCCTGAACAGCCGTGCGGCGTTCCGGTTCCGAACGAGCGAGATCACATTCGTCGAGAAGTCGTAGCTTGAGACAGCAGTGTTCGTCTGCAAATCAATCGAATTCGTCGGTGCCGGTCGAATCGGTCTCGCCCCCGAGTGCGTCGTCAGACGCTGCCTGATGTCTGTCGCGAACAGAAGCCGCGTCGCATCCAGCTTCCCCGCATCCGTTGGAAGCAGCGTCGCCCCGGGAATCTCAAACGAAAGCTGGCGATTGTCACGCAACGGGCTGTACCGACGTGTGCCGGCCGCATCCGCGCCCGCCTCAGGGAACCGACCGCCGAGTGCAGACTCAAGAATCGAAACCTGCTCGGGATCGTTGGCTACGCGATACGTCAGCAACTCCGTGAGATCGGACAGCCCGAACCCACCCGAGAACGCGAGACCGTCCGTGAGCAGGGTCGCCCCCGCCGACCCGGAACCCGACGCGAGAAACGATTTCTCCCGCTCGAGCCCGTTCGGCATCACGCGATTCCCCGTCGCCCCATCGCCGAGATACTGCGTGGCAAAGGTCGTCAGGTTCGTGCGTGGAGGCGGAACGATCGACGTCTCAAGAGACAGACGCAACGCGTTGTACCCACCGATGCCGACCTGATAGGCAAAGTCGTTGTTCAACGCGGAATAGTTCTCGACCGAAGTCGCATCCGTCGGGTTCCACACACGATAATCGCCCGTGCCGTGTGTTCCGACCGGGCTCCCGAACGCCGTTGCGTACACCTCGTAGGAATCCTGCATCGTCAGGATCGAACGCAGATCGATATCAGCAGGACTCATACCAGCAGGCGAATCGTTCGACGGCGCATTCACAAAGTCCGTCGCTGTGTTCACGTTGATCCGACCGGAAAGATCCACGATTCGCGCAGCGACGAAATAACGCCGCCCGTCCGCAGCCCTGATCAGATCCGTCGCTGCGGCTGACGGATTCGACGCGTTCACCAACTCCTGCCACCGTGAGTCGACGAATCCATCGCCGTCCGCGTCCGCATAGGAATACGGAATGTAATCGCGATCGTTGTACGGCCTGTCGTCATACAGCGGCCGAAACGCGTGCCGCTGGCGGTAAGAGAGATGCGCCGGCACCTCCGGATCGAGCGCCGTCGTGTCGTCATCGAGCCGCGTGTACCCGGGATTCCCGTTCTGGTCGAAGAGAGACAGGTAACGACGCATCTCGATCGGAGTCGCCCCGAACCCGCCCGAAGGTGGCCCGCCCGCGGAGCTCGGCCGAAGGTTATAGAGATTCACGTAGTTCCCATCGGGCGCGATGTTGCTGAGATGCAGCCAGTCACGCTTGCTCCGATACGACTGGTGCAGCGGCTCGTCCGACCATGTCCGGCCCGTACCCAGAATCGTCGGCTCGCTCGACGCGAGGTAGGGGTCATCGCCCCGCGTGCCGATCGGGTTGAACCGGAGCGCGGGTGTCGCAGAGACCGTCCGCCACACCGGGCTCGTCCAGGGGTAATCCCACGCCTCGCGCTGATACCGCTGCACCCGATCAATCGCGCCAGAACCCGGATCGATCGATGCTCTCACATCGTCCGCAAGGATCATCTTGATGTGGTCGCGCACCACGATCGCAACATCGTCACGCTTGCTCGCGCTGACCATCGCTGCGCTCGAGCGCGCATCGCCCTGACCGATCGAGAAGTACACGACCGCGAGAATGGTCATCAGCGCTAGCATGCCGACAACAAGCACGATGAACGTGCCCCGTCGCTGGCTGCGAAGCGTGCGTCGCGCAAGGGATCTGGCGTTGTGGAGGATGCTCATCGGTTGGTCTCCATGGCTCCGGAACGGCCCACCCGCCCACGGACAACGCGTGCTCACTCAAGAAGTCACGGCATCGGATCTGCAGGAAGTTCGAACACAAACTGGAACGTCTCTTCGACCGACGGGTCAACGGGATCGGACAGCGTCATCGTCACACGAATCAGCTTCGGCCACGCCCACGGCAGCGTGCGCGGCTCGCTCGCACCCGGCGACCCCGCACCCGGCCACGTCGGATCGATATAGCCAAAGTGCGCGGTCGCCTGGGCATTGGTGTTCATAGCCGCAGACGCCGGCTCAAAGTTCGCAAGAGCCAGCGCGTCATAGATCAGATAAGGCGAGAGCCGGTGATCTCGCGCCGCACTCGCAGAGGCCGGGAGCGACGAGAACGGACGATACCACGCAGCTTCAGAGGCGGGAGGCTTCAGCGACGGCAGCCCCGGATACAGCCGGATCGTGTCGCCCGCGATACCCGGCGTCTCCTTCCCGCCGTACCACACCAACCGACCGTTCGTGTCCGCCTGGCCGAAACTCCACTCGATGATCAACTCCGAGCAACGCGGCACAAACACAGAAGAAGTCAGCATCAACTGGTCCGCACGCCGGTACGTCCGCTCAAGGTCGTTCACCAGCGACGAAGCCGTGAAGTAATCCGGCGGCACCTGCTCCGCCCTCATGCGGATATACGCCCCTGACTCCGCCGCAAGAGAACTCGGATCGCCGAACGAATTCGCGGGGAACGCCTCTCGCATCCAGTTCTGGATGTTGCTCAGAACATCGCGATCAGGATTCGCAGAGGGCGACTCGATGTTGGGACGAGTGAGGCGAGGAATGACGTTGAACCCTCCTGGGCGTCTCACCGGGTCGTTCGCGTCCTCCTCGATCTGCTGCTTGCGGAAGTTCTCGAACCGCCCCGCCCCGGCGATGTCGCCCGGCCTAAGGATGTCGGTTTTGTTGCTCTTCGCCATGGACTGAGAGATCGATCGGATCTCCGCAAGATCAGTCGTTGCGATGTCAACCAGACCGGTCGAGCGAAGAGGCCGCCTGGTCAGAAGCCCGCCCGAGGTCGATTCTCGCAGAGGCCGGATTCCCGGCCCGACAACGGGCCCGCCACCCGCGCCAAGGTTCATGCGCGAGAGTGTGCGGAACAAACTGACGGCCGCGGGCTGCAGAGCGATCTGCGTATCCTGATCGATCAGGAACGGACTGCTTGCCGGATAACCGAACGCCCCGCTCGGCGCGTAGCGTGTCTCCGTCGATGCGAGCGGCGCGAGCAGTGTGACGTGACGCAGCAGATTCCAGGATGAAGAAAACTGGTTGGGGAACTCCTCGACAGAGGCCGTCGCACTCGGGCGATACCCCAGCGTCAGAGGAGCAGTCACCGTCGGAATCGAGTTCACCTCGGGCCGACGCCAGATGTTGCCGAGACTGTCGAACCCGACAGGCCAGACCGCGCCGTGCCCGTAGTAAATCGCGGCAGTCCCCGATCGCGCAATCACGCCCGGCGACATCGGCTCACGACCAGAAGTGAAATCACCCTTCGCAAAAAACAAGATCTCATCGATCCGCCGCTGACGTGCCTCCGATGCAAGCGCACCCTCATACGGCAGCACATTGATCCGCCGCCCGTTCAGATCGGACGCGTACTGGTGGTGGATCACCAGGTAGCCGTCACGCGTCATCCTCGAAAAGTCAGCCCGCATCTGACGCTCGACGAGCGTCGCGAACTGCGAGAAGTTGCTCACACGCCGCCCCGTGGTCACCGTCCGCCCGACCGACTGAAAGATCGCCGCGATGCCGACCGAGATCAGCGCGACCGCGCCGATCGCCACGAGCGTCTCTACCAGCGTGAAGCCCCTCCGCCTCACTCCGAAGCACTTCGCGGGTTGTTTCGTGGTGGCTTTCATGGGATGATCATCACCTTGGTCACGGCCGCGGGCGTCTGCGGCACGAAATAGACCGGACCGATGTCCCTCGCGTTGGCGACGGACGACGGAATCGGCGGCTCAACCAGCACCGTGAACTCCCGGGGCGACGACTTCGGAATCCCGACAACGGTGTAAATCGTCCCGAGTCGATCGACGAGCCGCTGGCCGGTTCGAACGACAGTCGATGCGAGAGCCCGCTCAACCGAACCGGATGGCGACAGCGAGATGCGATTCCGATCGTCGTCAGGCGTTGTATTCGTGTCGTTCAGCACAACACTCGCGACCTGCATCTCAACCGGTACGGAATAGTCCCCGACTCCGGCGAGCGTCGGCAGCCGTGTCGAACGATCCACCGCGACCGCCAGCTTCGTGGGGTTCAGCAGATCGCCCGACGAGTTGGTCGGCGCGAGCGCATTCGACAGATTCTGCCCGGGTGTGATGCGAATGTTCGGATCGATCGGCCGAACGAAGATGAAGACCTCGAGACGATTGGAGCCCGCCACCCGGTACGCCAGATCCCACACGTAGCGGGGCTGCGCGCCAGTCAGACTCGGCGCGGGATAGAGCCGAGCAGCCAATGGAATGCTCGCAACGCTCGCCCCTTCACCGATCCGCATCACGCCTGTGTCGGACTCGTATGTGGGCATTGCAAGAAACGTACTACCAGCAAGTGAGACGAGAACACTATCCCAAGGATAAATTCCCACCTCGTCTACTGGCCCACCCGAAGTCGCGGGAATAACCGCTTGCCCTCGCAGTAGCCCGTTGTTCTCCAACTCAAGTCTCGCCGCGTTCGCCGCCATCGTGCCCAGAACGGCGTCCGTCGCGTTCCGCTGCTGGCGGATCACAACCGGGAACATCGCGCCGAGCCCCAGCAGCCCAAGAGCCAGCACCAGAACCGAGATGAGCACCTCGATCAGAGAGAACGCCGACAGCAAACGATGGTGTCTGCGAATCATGGGAACATCTCCCTGAGCGATCCCGAATACCGCTCGACGAAGTACACACGTGCGGCCTTATCGGGCTGCTTGGACGGCCCGTCGCTCGATACATTCCGCCCTTCGAGCCAGTTCATGATGTCCGCTCGCGTCACACCCGCGACCAGCTCCGGGCGCGTACTCGACCGATAAATCGTCTGCGTGTCACGGTCGAGTCTCACCCTCAGAGCACCGGCCAGCCGCGTCTCGTCGTACAGCACAACCTGAGTCACCTGCCTCGCGAGAACCGTGTCGGGAGACTCATCCCCGAGCAACTCGCGCCGGCGCGAATCGCTCGGAGGAAGCTGGAGGATCGACCGTACGTACGCCAGATGGCTCGCAGCACGCTCGATATTGAACGTTCTGAATGGCTCTCTATCACGCAGAACTCTCGACGTGCTCGGGTCCAGGAGCAGCGCGTCACGCGCCTTCGGGACCGATGCAGTCCCGTCAACCGCATCGAACCGAATCAGAAAGGTCTGACGCTCGCCGCCGCCGTCCGTATCACGAGGATCGTACAGGTGCGTCTCTGGAAAGACCCAGTTGCCCTTGTTGCGGTCGGCCGCCTCGACAGTCCGCTCATACCACTGCTGATCGACCGAGTACGCCGGGGCATACCCGCGAACAGACCAGCCACGCGGAAACTCGATCGCCTCGAACGTGTCCACCTGAACGAAGACATCGCGCTCGATCGGATTCCCCGAGGCATCCTCATCCTCAATCACCCCGGCCTTCACGAACGGCACCGCTCGCATGCGCCCGCCCGGCGCGTAGAAAAACGCCACCGCGCCGTCGCTCCCCCGCCCGGATCGCACCGCGGCATCTCGCCCGAGCGACGCCGCGATCTTGAGCTTGCTGTCCGCGAGCGCCCGCTCATTCGATTCCAGCAGCGACGAGAAAGCCGGCACTGCAACAGCAAGCAGAATCGACAGCAGCGAGACGACCACCAGCAACTCGATCAGCGTGAACGAGCGCTCAAGACGAGAAAATCCCGCATCGCGTGTGGATCGCGTCATCGTCCCACCTCCACGATGTTGTCCTTCCGACCCTCTTGCTCGACCGCGATATCCGTGCGAGAGGAAGGCAGCCCGAGCGTGCGACGGATCTCAACCAGCGACTCCGTGCCTGTCCCCTTGTCCGCACCGATCTTGATATCGCCGAACACCCGGTTCGGACCCGCCGCAACGATCGCGAACTCCGCGTCTCGCAACGCCGGATTCGCGTCGGCAGGGGAGGCACGCTCGTCCGCATCGCTGGTCGGATCACCGAGGACCTTGGGTATGTTCAACGCCCGCAGACCCGACCGAGCGATCTCAGCGTCGGACTCCTTGGCCCAGCGGTAGTAACGGATCGCGATGCCCGAGCGATCTCTGAACTCCACCACATAAGGACGCGAGGTGTCGCTCGATGGCCATGCCCGAAGCGTCTTTTTCGAAGTGTCCACGAACGGCTGGTAAGAGGGACCTGAACTCGCGAACGTCCCGTCACGACGCGGAGCCCGGAACCCGGGACCATCGACGCCGTCAGCGTTCGCGTCAAGAATGCCGCCGAGGTAGAATGGCAACGACTGCCGCGAGAAACGGAACGCCGAGTCATCGCTGATAGCCGCACCATCCGCAGCTCCCGTTCGCCCACGAAGAAAGTTCAAGTCCGAAGCGACAGACGGGTTGTAGACGTTCACTCTCCGCTCGGACGTCAGGAACGGCTCCTCACTGCCGGGAGGCACCTCACCCTTGGCCAGCGGCGGCAGGAAACCGAACTCCTGCTTGAAGCTCTCCACACCGACCTTCAACGAGAGCACCGCCTGACGATCCGCAGACGCCTGAGCGCTCCGCGAGGCCGCCTGAATCCCCACGATCGAGATCGAGATCAGGATCGCGATCAAAAGGATCGAGAAGATGACCTCAACCAGCGTGAAGGCCCGCTGCCCGCAAGAACCCGTTCTCTGCCGTGCCATCATCATGTCGAAAGGCCCTCCGGGCTCCGTAGCCCCGGTCACGATCAGACCACGCACGATCACTTGCTGCTCTGCAGCGAGTTGATCATGGCCACGAGCGGCAGGAACATCGCGACGACGATCGTTCCGACGATGCCGCCCAGCACGACAACCATCAACGGCTCGATGAGCTTCAGCAGCGAACCGACCGCGACATCGACCTCTTCGTCGTAGTTGTCCGCGATCTTCAGCAGCATCGTGTCCATCTCGCCGGTCTCCTCGCCGACGTCGATCATGTTCACCACGATCGCATCGCAGGTCTTGGACTCACGAAGCGGATCCGCGAACGACTCGCCCTCTCGGATCGAATCGTGAACCTTGTTCAGCGCCTTCTCGAAGACGTAGTTGCCCGATGTGTCGCGAGTGATCAGAAGCGCCTCGAGAATCGGAACGCCCGCCGAGATCAGCGTGCCCAGGGTTCGCGTAAACCTCGCGATCGTCGACTTCTTCACCAACGGCCCGAAAATCGGGGTCTTGAGCAGCACCCAGTCCGTCGCTGCACGTCCGGGCCCCGACTTCCTGATCAGCTTGAGGAACGTGAAGATGATGAAGGGCGCAATCAGCAGGAACACCCAGCCGCCGATCTTCTGGCCCGGGTTGATGCCCGCGACCCAACTGCTCGTATTGATGAGGAACACCGTGAGCGTGGGGAGCGCAACGCCGAAGTCGGAGAAGATCTCCTGGAACTTCGGGATGATGAAGATCATGATGAACGTCAGGATCAGAGCCGCGATGATCACGACCACGATCGGGTAGATCATCGCGCCCTTGATCTTCCGCTTCAGCGACTGGCTCTTCTCCATGAAGTTCGCCAGACGCTGCAGAATGATGTCGAGCACGCCGCCGATCTCGCCCGCGTTCACCATCTTGCAGTACAGGCGATCGAAGCACCGCGGGTGCTTCGTGAACGCATCGGAAAGCGACGAGCCGCCCTCGACATCCTCACACACGCCCAGAAGAACGTTCTTCATCAGACCCGGCTTCTGCTGCCCCTCAAGAATCTGGAGCGACCGCAGCAGAGGCAGGCCCGCGTCCTGAAGGGTCGAGAGCTGCCGCGTGAACAGCGTCAACTGCTTGGCCTTCACCTTGCCGAACGAGAGCCCCTTCTTCGGCTTCTTCTTCGCCTTCGACGTGTCCTCGGCGATCACGGACTTCTTGACCTTCTGCTCACGCACAGACGTCGGGAAAAACCCCTGCGCCTTGATCCGCTGGATCGCGTCATCGCTCGTCGATGCCTCGATCGTCCCCTTCTGGGGCTTGCCGGCTGCGTTGAGTGCCTCGTACGCGAACGTGCCCATGACCGTGTCTCCGTCGTTCCACGCGGCGTGCTCCGCCGCGTCTCGTTGTCATTCCCCGAATCGCTCATTCCTCGGCCAGCGTCTCCCTCACCACCTCGTCGATCGTCGTCTGGCCCTCGTAGATCGCCAGCATGCCCGAGTCGCGCAGCGTCCGCATGCCGCGTTTGATCGAGTGCTCTCGAAGAACGGCCGTCGAGGCGTTCCGCATGATCAACTCACGCAGCTCGTCCTCGATAGAGAAGATCTCGAAGAGAGCCATACGCCCGCGATAGCCCGACTTGCTGCAGTTGTCGCAGCCGCGCCCGCGGAAGAAGTGACGCCCCTTGACCTTGTCGGGCGTGAGGTTCAGCTCCATAAGCTCCTCATCGCTCGGCTGGTACGGCTCCTTGCACTTCGGACAGATCGTCCTCGCAAGCCGCTGAGCGACGACGCCCTCGATCGTCGCAGTCAGCAGGAACGGCTCGACACCAAGGTCCACCAATCGGATGATCGAACTCGGCGCGTCGTTCGTGTGCAGCGTGCTCAGCACCAAGTGACCCGTGAGCGATGCCTGAATGGCAATCTGAGCCGTCTCAAGGTCTCGGATCTCGCCCACCAGAATAATGTCAGGATCCTGACGAAGGAATGAGCGAAGCGCCTTTGCGAACGTCAGCCCGACCTCTTCGTTCACCTGCACCTGGCAGAGGCCGTCAATGTCGTACTCGACCGGGTCCTCGGCCGTCAGGATCTTGGTATCGATCTGATTCAGCTCAGCGAGAGCCGCGTAAAGCGTCGTCGTCTTGCCCGAACCGGTCGGCCCCGTCACCACGACGATGCCGTTCGGCTTGTTGATGAGGTAACGGAACTTCTCCAGGTCATCGGGCCGGAATCCGATCCGATCCAGTTGCAGCTTCACGTTCGAGCGATCCAGAATACGCATCACCACCGACTCACCGTGCATCGTCGGCAGCACCGCGACACGAAGATCCACCGGGCTCCCTCCGACTGTCAACTCAATGCGACCGTCCTGAGGCAGACGCCGCTCGGCGATATCCAGGTTCGCCATGACCTTCACGCGGCTCGTGATCGCCGGCCCCAGATGCTTCGGCGGAGGCACCATCTCGTACAACACACCGTCGATCCGGTACCGCATCTTGAACTCGTTCTCGAACGGCTCGAAGTGGATGTCAGATGCGCGGTCCTTGATGGCCTGAAGCAACACGAGGTTCAGCAGCTTCACGACCTGATTGTCCGACGCAAGCTCCATCACCGCGTCGAGGTCGATCGACTCGCCACGCCCCTCAAGAGACTTGAACTTCGAGTCCGTCGCGAGCGCGCTCACGACATCCGTCATCGACTCCTGCTTCGTGTAGTGCTTCTTGATGATGGCGTCGATCGCGTCCTCTTCCGCGACGACCGCCTCAACATTGAAACCCATCAGAAGCCGAAGGTCGTCGACCGCGCGGAAGTTGTTCGCGTTCTTCATCGCGATCTTCAGCCGCTTGCTGGTCGGGTTGTGTTCAATGGGAACCACCTGATACGTCTGGACGTTCTCAGCAGGCAGGATATTGAGCACCTCTTCAGGGATCGTCATGCTCGAGAGGTCAACGAACTCCATGCCCGCCTGCCCGGCGAGCGCGGCGTTGATATCTCGCATCGAGCAATACCCAAGCTCGACCAGCAACTGCCCGATCGGCGCCTTCTTTGTCTTTTGGACCGATAACGCCTCATGAACCTGCTCGCGCGTCACCTTGCCGAGTTTCGTCAGCACTCTGCCGAGCTTCCGACCCTTCAATTCTTGTGCGATGTCCATAGGCATGACGCGACAACCTCCGGACGTATGTCTTCAACGACACGTCCTATACGACCAGATATCCACAGATGATTCAACGGAAAAAGGTCCAAATCAGGGCAAGTGAAGACACGACAGCGTGATATTGACTCATAAATGGCCCAGCGTTTCCATGTATCACGCCGACACGTCGTCCTGATCCCACTCCGAACGTCCCACCGTGCGGCCCAGTCGATGGACCTTGTCCGTCAGGTCAGCCGGATTTTTGCTCTTGTCGATCATCTCTTCTGCCGAGATCATGTCGCGGCTGTACAGAGACCAGAGGTGATCGTCGAGCAACTGCATGCCGAACCGCTTGCCGGTCTGGATCGCCGAGTCGATGCGGAACGTCTTGTTCTCACGGATCAGGTTCGCGATCGCGGGTGTGACGACCAGGAACTCGTACCCAGCCACCATCCCGGGCTGGTCCGTACGAGAGAGCAGCACCTGCGAAAGCACCGAAATAAGGGCCGTCGAAAGCTGAACGCGGATCTGGTTCTGTTGGGTAACAGGGAAGGCGTCCACCAGTCGGTCGATCGTCTTCGCGGCACCCGTGGTGTGCAGCGTTCCGAAGACCAGGTGGCCCGTCTCCGCGGCACGGACCGCCGCCTCAATCGTCTCCAGATCTCGCATTTCACCGACCAGGATCACGTCCGGGTCCTGACGCAACGCACGGCGAAGTGCCTCTGCGAAGCTGGGAACATCGTTCCCCACCTCGCGCTGGTTCACGATCGATTTCTTGTGCTTGTGGTAATACTCGATCGGGTCTTCCATCGTGACGATGTGACGGTCCATCGTCTGGTTGATGTAGTCGATCATCGTCGCGAGCGAAGTCGTCTTTCCAGAACCCGTCGGACCCGTGACCAAGAACATCCCACGGGGACGCCGGATCAACTCGCGGCACATCTCCGGAAGGCCGATCTGCTCGAACGTCAGCAGCCGGTTCGGGATCTGCCGAAGCACGATCGCGATGTCACCACGCTGACGGAAGACCGACACACGGAAGCGTGCGGCATCGCCGTATGCAAATCCGAAGTCCGTGCCTCCCTCCTCCTGCAACTCCTGCTGGTTCCGCTCGGGCGTGATCGACTTCATCAGGCCAACCATGTCGTCCGAGTCCAGAATCTTCGTCTGCAGATCCTTCAGGTGGCCGTGGTGACGGATCGTGGGACGCCGGTTCACCGTCAGGTGAAGGTCCGACGCGCCAAGCTTGACCACAGTGTCAAGGAGTCGATCGATCTGCATCGATGGACCGACGCGTGCTGATTGGCTGGATTCCTGAGAAGACATGGAACGCTCCGTGAGATGCTCGCCCCGCGCACTGCCGCGACGCCGAGCGGAGAATGTGGATCAGTGTGACTCAACCTGCGTCGTATTCGCGATCTCGTTTGGTGTGGTGACGCCGGCCAGGATCTTCAACTTGCCGTCCTGCACCAGCGGACGCATGCCGTTCGCCAGAGCCGCCTTGCGTAGATCCGAAATCGGTGCGAGATTGAACGCCAGATCGCGAATCGCTGCGTTCATAATCATCATCTCGAAAATCGCCTTTCGGCCACGGTATCCCGTGTTGTTGCACTCGGCACAGCCGACCGCACTGTGGACACGCCCCACCGCCTCGTCCATGGTGATGCCGGTCAGCGAGAGATACTTCGGATCGATCTCCTCGGGCTTGGCGATGCGCTTGCAGTGCTTGCAGAGCACGCGGATGAGCCGCTGCGCCATCACCGCCTGGATCGAACTGGCGACAAGGAACGGCTTCAGCCCCATGTCGATCAGACGAGTGATCGCCGACGGCGCATCGTTCGTGTGCAGCGTCGAAAACACCAGGTGGCCCGTCAGCGCGGCCTGGATCGCGATCTCCGCGACTTCCTTGTCTCGAATCTCACCAACGAGGATGATGTTCGGGGCCTGACGCAGCATCGACCGAAGAATCGCCGGGAACGTCAGACCGATGTGCTCTCGCACCTGGCACTGATTGATACCCTCGAAGTTGTACTCGACCGGGTCCTCCGCAGTAATGATCTTGCGGTCAGGACGGTTCAGCACGTCAAGCGCCGAATAAAGCGTCGTCGTCTTTCCGGAACCGGTCGGGCCGGTCACCAGGAAAATGCCGTTCGGACGCCGGATGATCCGGTTAAAGATCGAGAGGTTGTCGGCCTCGAATCCCAGGTTCTCAAGACCGATGCGCACCGAGTCGGGACGAAGAATACGAAGCACGATCGATTCGCCGTGGTACACGGGGCACGACGACACACGGAAGTCGATGAACTTGTCGTCCACCGGGAGCTTGATACGACCGTCCTGCGGGATCCGCTTCTCCGCGATATTCACGCCGGACATCAGCTTCATACGGCTCAACACCGCGTTCTGCATCCGCTTCGGCAGATTGTCACGCTCCATACAGACGCCGTCGATCCGATACCTCAGCCGCACACGATCCGCGAACGGCTCGATATGGATATCCGAGGCCCGCATCTTCACGGCCTCGATGATGATCCGGTTGCACAGCTTCACGATCGGCGCATCTTCCGACGCGACGTCGATCGACTTGTCCACCGAGCGGTCGACCGACCGATCGATCGACCGATCGATCGAGTCCGTCACAAGCCCGGCACCCGGCTCGACCATCTTCGGAGCCGACGAGGGCGACTTCCCTTTCGTCTCGATGAACGCACGAATCTGGCTCTTCGATGCGACCTTCGGATCGACCTCGACATTCAGGCGAAACCGCAGCATGTCCAGCAGTTCAAGATCCATCGGATCGTGGATCGCAAGCGCAAGCTTGTTCCCCGCCTTGCCCAGCGGCAGAATCGTGTACCGCTTGATCAGATCCTCGGGTATCGCCCCGAACTCGATCTTGGAAGTCACGCCGTTGGCGTTCAGGTCGACAAACTCGAGCCCGAACTGCTCCGCCAGCGCGCGAGCAACCTGGTCTTCTTTCGCAAACCCGCCCTCAACGAGTGCCTCGCCGAGTCTCTTGCCAGACCCCTTGGCAACAGCCGTCGCCTTGTCGGCCTGCTCCGGCGTGAGAACGCCCTTCCCTACAAGTATCTCACCGAGTTTCTTCCTCGATCGTGCCATTCACGCATCCCATCCTGGGCAGGCCTGCTCGGCCAACCGTTCAAGTTCCGATCAAAGTCCCTCTCGATCGTATCGAGGCGAACGCCTCTACGCCGCTCACACGAGGGCTCACATTATGAGAAGACTCGATGTGGCGATCAAACGCCCGGTCTCCAAAGATCACGGCTCCAACCGCCGACTCGCGAACACAGCGGCGGCGAACATCCCTCCCCCGTCGGTCGAACTCCTGAACGGAGCTGTCCGTGCCGCCTGATACGACAAAGCCCGTCGCCACACCCGGGCGACTGCTCATTACAGCCGGCCCGACACAAGAGCCCATCGACGCGGTTCGATTCATCGGCAACCGATCCTCCGGTCGGCTCGGCGTCGCGCTCGCAGATCACGCCGCGTCGCTCGGATGGAATGTCCGGCTTCTGCTCGGGCCGACATGCCTGAGCAACTCCGATTCGCGGGTCGAACTCATCCGGTTCCGCACCACCGCAGACCTGCAAGCCGCGTTAGAGCACCACCTCCCGTCCTGTGACGTGCTCGTGATGGCCGCCGCTGTCGCTGATTACCGCCCGCGGATCACCGACCAGATGCTCCAGGGAAAGCACCGCCGCAAGGCCGAAGGCATGTCGATCGAGCTGGAAGCCACGCCCGACTTGCTCGCCGGCTGTGCGGCACGACGCTCCGAGGGCCAGACTCTTGTGGGCTTCGCGCTCGAACCCCGTGACCAGATGATCGCCTCCGCCAGAGCGAAACTCACACGAAAGTCACTCGACCTCATCGTCGCAAACCCCCTTGAAACGATGGACGATGCGTGCATCGAAGCGATCGTGCTGACCAGCCGCGGCCATGAGCACCGCACGGCCGGTGCGATCCCGAAGACGGCCTTTGCGCCTTGGCTCATGGGCGTCATCGCGGAGTATCGCCATGCCAAGACCTGACAACAAGCCGAGTGCTCGACGCGTGAAGCCCCCAACGGGTTCATCCCCGAGAACCGGCGCGAAACCCTTCAAGAAGCCAGTGCCGGCAAAGAAAGTCGAAATGGGCCGCGGCTCCCGACGGATCGCGCTCCCGCTCGGGCTCTCGATCGTCTACGAAGACCGGGACATCATCGTCGTCGACAAGCCGGCGGGCCTCCTCTCCGTCGCGGCACCCGGGGAAAAAAAGAAACACAGTGTCTTCGACACGCTCAAGGCACTCGCCCGATCCAGGGGAGGGCGAGACGCACGTGTCTACGTCATCCACCGCCTCGATCAAGAGGCCTCCGGGCTCCTCGTCTTCGCAAAGTCCGACCGCGCGTTCTCGGTCCTGAAAGAAGATTTCCGATCCCGGCGGGTCCATCGCCTCTATCACGCCCTGGTGGAAGGCGTGCTCCTGCCCGATTCTCCCGGCGAGGCGCTCGGCACCATCCAGAGTCTTATCCGAGAGTTGCCGGACGGCTCAGTTGAATCACTCCCACCCGCATCCGGCTCTTCACACGCTCCCGACGAAGCAAACGGTGAGATCCCGCGCCTGGCGATCACCCACTATCGCGTGCTCGCAAGAGGAGAGAAAAGAACCCTCGCCCAGGTCCGTCTTGAGACAGGTCGGAAACACCAGATCCGCATCCATCTCGCGTCCATCGGCCACCCGATCACCGGCGACCCACGCTACGGCAAGGCAGGCGGCCCGCTCGGTCGGCTCGGACTTCACGCCACCGAACTCGGCTTCCGGCACCCCGCAACCGGCGAGAGCGTGAAGTTCTCCAGCCCCGCCCCGAGCTCATTCTGGAAGGCCGCCGGTGCCGATTCCCCCACCGATCACGGCCCGCGCACCGTGCTCGCCCCTACACCCACCCGCGCGAAGCCCTCCGAGGGCTCGTGGGACCACGTCGCACAGTGGTACGACACGCTCATCGATGATCGCGGCAGCGACCTCTACTCAACCGTCATCATGCCCGGCTCGCTCGGGCTGCTCGCCGCTCGCCCGGGCGAACGCATCCTCGATCTCGCGTGCGGCCAGGGCGTGCTCGCACGCTCACTCGCCACCATCGGCGCCAAAGTCGTCGGCGTAGACGCCTCCCCTCAGCTCATCGAGGCGGCACGCCCGCGAAGCGGCCCTATCGACTACGCCGTCGGAGACGCCAGAGATCTCGCGCCGCTCGGACTCAAAGACTTCGATGCAATCGCCTGCATCATGGCGCTCATGAACATCGATCCGCTCGAATCCGTAATCCGCGGCTGCGCAAACGCACTCAAAGATGGTGGCCGATTCGTCGCTGTCATCCTCCACCCCGCATTCAGATCCCCCGGACAAACACGATGGGGCTGGGACGAGGGCGATGCCCCTCCAGGGTCTCCCCGCTCAAGAGGAGGCAGCCCCGCCAGACAATCACGTGAACACGTCGGCTTGCAGTTCAGAAGAGTGGATGGATACCTAACCACCGGCATGCGCACCATCGTGATGAATCCCGGCGAGGTCGCCGAAGGCCACGAACCCATCGTGACCGTGACCTACCACCGGCCGCTCCAGACATACGCACGAATCCTCAAGGACGCTGGATTCCTGATCGACTCCATCGAAGAGTGGCCGAGTTCCAGAACCAGCAAGCCGGGTCCGAGAGCGTTGGAAGAGAACCGCGCCAGACGCGAGATCCCGATGTTCCTCGCGCTGAGAGCCATCAAGCGGACATCCTCTCCCGCTTGAGAACGCCCCTCCGATCAGGGCTCAAGCATCCGAATCAACACGGTCGCGTACGAACCGCGAGGCAGGCAGAAGCGCAGCCGCATCGCACACGGCTTCGAACTCCGTTCTGGCGAGGTCTCGTCCGCGAACGGCTCGGACACCTCGACGTCGAACGCGCTGACGCACAATCGGCGAAGAACCACGCCGAAAACCGGCCGACGTAGGCCCGGCAGACGCATCAGCTCCGGATCGAGTCCCTCCTCGTGCAACACTTCGCGGGCCGCATCCGCCCACAACCCTTCCAGCACAAGTCCCGGTCCGAACGTCGGAATCTCGACATCCTCGACTTCGCCCCGCCCACCGGGATCCGTCTGATCCAGTACGCGCTTCGCGACGCGATTCCACAGCCAGGATTGGTACGCCTCAACAGCCATCGACTTCGTGAGCGACGGCAACGCATCGAACGCATCTCTCGCCTCTCCACCCTCTGCGAGTATCTCGATCGCACGCCGCTCGGGACACACCGGCAGCATCCGCACCGCCGTCCCCCAATCCCCCCATCGCTCGGCGAGCACGCGCGTGAACTCCCTGCGGAGCCCCGAGTCCTTCCGCGCCGGCGTACCGATCAGCAATCGCAGGGCTCCCTCTAAGTCTCCAGCCAGCATGGCCCGCGCCGCGAAGCCGTGACCATGACGCGCCGACCCGAATCGCTGCTCACCGAACAGATTCGGCAGCACGATCCGACCACCCCCGGATGCCGCCCGCATCCCATCCAGCCGGGCACGAATCGATTCCGCATCCGCGATGCTCAGCGACCGAACCACGATCTCAAAGCGGTTGTGATCGATCCACGATGCACGCGCGGTCTCTCGGGTCCACCCCACTCTCACCGCCTCGCACCCATCCGAATCGAACCGACCTATCCGAGCCGTCTCCCACACCCTCCCGTGCAGACCACCGATCGTCACCTGCTGCTTCGTGACGGCATGCTTGTCTTTGAGGCCCGCATATGAAACCTCAGACGCACGCACACCAATCGCCTTCGCGATCTTGCCGACCGCCTCAGGCGTTGAGAGCGACCGCTTCGACAACCTGTACAACGCGATCCGCCGGTCCGGGCCCGGCAACTCCGAAATGCCCGATCGAACCTCCTCGACGAGCCGCTCGTCGACGAGAAAGTCCTCAGGTAGACGCCGGATCACCACGGTCCCCTCACCCTCCCCACGCCCCGACCCCGCGCCGCAGCATCAGGATCAACACCGGCGCGCCAAGCAGCGCAGTCACAACCCCGACAGGCAGACGTCCGTACTCCAGACTCACAAGTCTGACAACCACGTCCGCACCGATCAACATCGTCGCTCCGACCAAAAGCGTCCCGACGACCAGCGTTCGATGCGATGGCCCCACCAGCGACCTCACCAGATGCGGACACACCAATCCCACAAACCCGATCGGCCCCCCGAGCATCACCGCAACCGCAGTCAGCAGCCCCGCGAGCAGAAACATCAGCACGCGAAGCGCGCGCACTCGCACACCCACAGACGCCGCCTCTTCATCCGACATCGACGCCGCATCCAGCGATGGACCCAGCCGAATCACCACCAAAGATGCACTGGCCACCACTCCGGCCCCGACCACCACAACCCAACCGGGCATCTGCTCATCGAGCGAGCCGACCATCCATCGAATCGCCGAGCGTGCCGGATCGGGCGGCATCAGATGCTGCACCAAGAGCCCCATGCTCGTCGCCACAATCCCCACGCACACGCCAATCAACACAAGTGCAATCGGATCTCCGCGCCCCCGCCGCCGGGCAAGCGAACCGACAATCGCAAGTGTCACAAGCGCCCCGACCACCGCCGCCGGACCGAACATCACCGGCGACAGCGTCTGCCCTCCACTGTAAGCCAGGTACGACGCAACCAGCACCCCGAGCCCCGCACCCGAAGCAACGCCCGTCAGATCAGGCGACGCGAGCGGGTTCCGCAGGAATGTCTGAAGCAACACGCCAGCAACCGCGAGCCCACCCCCACACACCGCCGCCAGAGCCACCCGGTGCCAACGCAGCGAGAGCACCTCCGGGTCACGAGGCCACACCAATCCCTCCGTGCCAAGCAGCAGCCGCACCCACGCCACCGCCACAAGACCGGCTCCGAAGACCGCGATGATGGCATAACGTCGGCTCAGCACTTCAGGAGCGTACCTCCGCCGCACAGGGGCCGGAGCCGGATTTCGCGACTATCATCGCTCCCTCTTGGCACACCCATGCCCCGGATCGGAGCTGACACATGGCCTCGAAGACCTTTCGCTGCCGCCTCGTAACCCCCACAGAGTCACTGCTCGACGAGCAGGTCTCCTATGCCTCTATCCCCGCGTGGGACGGGCTCTTCGGCATCCTTCCCGGCAGAGCGCCCATCGTCGCCAGACTCGGTCTCGGTGAACTCTCCCTGCGCTTCGCCGACGCAAGCACAACCGGCGGAACGCGCTCCTACCTCGTCGATGGCGGCTTCGTCCAGATGGCTGGCGACACACTCACGATTCTCGCAGAGCGTGCCACCCCCACCGAGACCCTCGTCGAAGCAGAGGCACAAGCCGAACTCGACGCCGCCTCCAAGAAATCACCATCACAAAGCACCGGCGACCGCCAAGCCGAACTCGAACGAATCAACCGCGAAAAACGCCGGGCAGCCCTCGCTGTCAGACTCGCAAAGTCCGGTCGCGGCCGCGGCATCTAAGTCGCCACCCTTCTGCCCTCATAACCGCTTCCGCGACAACGCCCGATCGATGTCGCGTTTCGCCTCGCGCTCCGCGATCCCCTGCCTCTTGTCGTGTGCCGCCTTGCCCTCCGCAACACCGATCAGCACCTTCGCGTAACCGTTCTTGAAGTACAGCCGCAGCGGCACGATCGTCATGCCCTTCTGCATGACCTGCCGGTGCAACTTCAGAATCTCGGACTTGTGCGCAAGCAGTGTCCTCGCCCGATCCGCAACATGCTGGCGGCTCCCCGCAGGGGCATACTCCCCCACGGTCATGCCGAATAGCAGCAATCGTGGCGGATTCGGCTCCACCTTCACGTACCCCTCCGCCAGCGAGCAGTTGCCCGAGCGAATCGGCTTCACCTCCGTACCGTCCAGAACGATCCCCGTCTCCAGCGTGTCGTGGATGAAATAGTCGAACCGCGCACGGCGGTTCTCGATCGTCGGAGTGTCGTTCTTGGCCTTCTTCGCTGCCATGGCTTTATCAAAATCTCAACCGCGGTTCGTGCAACGATACGCATGAGATCAATGCTCGCACGCCGATCGATTCGGCTATCTTCCACCACACGGACACACCCATGGAAGCCGCACTCGTCATTCTGGGAGGAATCCTCGTCGTCGCGGGGCTCATCGCGATCGCCGTCCAGGTCCACAAAGCCCACCTGCGCCGCCTCGCCGCGCTCCGCGCCTTCGCCGATTCAATGGGCTGGACATTCTCCACCCAGCAAGACCGCTCGCACGACGACGAGTACGCCCACTTCGCCGCATTCCGCAGAGGCACCAACCGACACGCCTTCAACACCTTGCAAGGCCCCCTGACGATCGGCAATCACACCTATCGCGCCAAGGCGGGAGACTTCTACTACGAGGTCCAGCACTCAGACGGCAAGAACACCTGGACAAGCCGGTACACCTTCAGCTACCTCATCCTCGTCTCTCCATTCCCTCACATCCCGGACATGTACATCCGACGAGAGGGCGTACTCGATAAACTCGCCGGCATGCTCGGATTCGACGACATCGACTTCGAATCAGCCGAGTTCAGCCGCCGGTTCCACGTCTCCGGACGCGACAAGCGATTCGTGTACGACATCGTGTCGCCGCCGATGATGGAGCACCTGATGAAGTCACTTCCCGGGTTCATCGAGATCGAGCACGGCCGTTTCCTCATCACCGACGCCACCACCCGATGGAAGCCCGAGCATTACCCGTCGATGGTCAACTGGTCAAAGAGCTTCTTCGAGCTCTGGCCTCGCCACGTCATCAAGCAACTCGAAGAGGCCTCCGCGTCGGGGAGAAGAGCATGACGCTCGCCGCAACAGACTCCGGGCTCATCCTGATCATCGTCGGAGCGGCAATCGTCCTCCTCCCGTTGATCTGGCTCATCGCAACCTTCAACCGCCTCGTGCGCACGAGACAGCACATCAAAGAGAGCTGGGCCGACATCGACGTCGAACTCAAGCGACGCTACGACCTGATCCCAAATCTGGTCGAGACGGCCAGGGGATACGCCTCGCACGAGCGTGCCGCCTTCGAGAGAGTCGCCGAACTCCGTGTCCGCGCAATGTCCAGCACCGGAGCGGCAAACACCCAGGCGCTCGACGAATCCGCCCTGCTGCTCGGGCTCAAGCAACTCTTCGTCGTCTGCGAGCAGTACCCAACCCTGAAGGCCGACGCGCACTTCCTCTCGCTGCAGCAGGAACTCGCCCTCACCGAAGACCGGATCGCCGCCGCCCGAAGGTTCTACAACGCCAACGTCAGAGAAATGAATCAACTCTGCCAGACCGTCCCGACAAACCTGGTCGCAGCGATCTTCGGGTTCAAGCCCGAATGCTTCTTCGAGCTCGCACGCGAGGCCGAGCGGGTCGTCCCCCGCATCCACGCCGCGTCCATGACACAACCAATGGTGCTCCCGGAACAGCCCGGCACAGACTGAGCCCGCCGCTCACCGCTCAAACACGACGCGATTCCGCAGCAACCCGATCCCATCGATCTCAACCTCAACGCTGTCCCCGTCTCGCAACCACACAGGCGGCTTCCTCGCCATCCCGACCCCGCTCGGCGTGCCCGTCAGGATCACCGTCCCAGGCAACAGCGTCGTCCCCTGCGACAGATCCGACACAAGCCGAGACACGCTGAAAATCATGTCACGCGTGTGCCCGTCCTGCATCAACTCCCCATTCACGCGGCAGCGAACCGCCAGGCCCTGCGGATCAGACACCGACGCCGCCGGCACGACAAACGGACCCAACGGGCAAAAAGTGTCGAACGACTTCCCGCGGCAGAACTGCCCGCCCGACCCCTCCTTCTGCCACCAACGCGCCGAGACATCGTTCGCACAGCAATACCCCAGCACATGAGACATCGCCCGCTCGACCGACACGTCTCGCGCCGCTCGACCGATCACAACCGCAAGCTCCGCCTCCCAGTCAACCTGATCCCGATCCTGGCAGATCTTCGGCACCACGATCTCATCCCCGTTCAGGCACGCCGCCATGATGTTCTTCGTGAACACCATCGGCCGATCGGGCACATCCGCCGCCTGCTCCTTCGCGTGCTCCGCGTAGTTCCGTCCGATACCGATGATGTGCCGAAGGGGCAGGAGACCAGAACCCGGCACCTGGAACGCGACGCCATCTGACATCCTGACGATCGGAATACGCACGCCCTGTGTCTCCATCGCTCGCTCCAATTCCACCGAACTCAGATCGCATCGATCTCGCCCGGATCAACGCACAATCCCGCCGCCGCGCCACGGGCAAAGAGGGTTCGCAGCGATCTCACCCCCTCCTCTCCCATGTCAATGGTCTGCTCATTCACATACATCGAGAGGTACCGCTCCAGCAGACCCGGCTCCTTCCACTCAGGCCGCTCATCGCTCCGCGCCAGCAGAAACGCGCGAGTGAGTTCGCCGTGATCGATCGCGTACCGCACGGACTCCCGAAGCAGATGCGCAACCGTCTCGCTCGTCCCCACACCAAAGCGAGCGTCCAGATCCCTGCGCATCACATTCAGGCCCAGCGGCAGCGGCCCACCCGCCCACGCCATCCACGCCGGACCGAGTTCCAGAATCGTGCGCAGCCCCAACACTTCAGGGTCGAGCTGGGCCTCATGAATCAGCAGGCCCGCCGCAACCTCGCCGCCGAACACCGCCTCTGGAATCGCGTGAAACGGCATCTCACGCGTCGGAAACGCCCGCTCCGCCAGCACACGCAGCGCGAGGTACGCCGTCGTGTGACGCCCGGGAATTGCGATCATGCCGCCACCCGAGTCGCACGCACAAAGCGCCGCATCCAGAGAATCAATCCGCGACGACGCCGACGCCACCAACTTCGGCCCATACGCCCCGCCGATCGAAGCGCCGCACCGCGTGACGCGGTACACACCCGATATGCCCGGGTATGCGCCCGCGGAAATCGCCGTGATATCCAGATCCCCTCGCTCGATCGCTCGCAGATTCAATTCCTGAATATCCGCGGCAAGCGTCTCAAACCGAAAGCCCCGCGTGTCGATCGCCGGCTCGCACACGCCCCCCGACAACGGAGCACCCGAGCGATCACGCATCCCCGTGAGAGGCCACCACATCGCCATATCGTCGGCGTCCGGAGAATGTGCGAGCGACAGCGTGATCATCGCGCCAGAGGATAGCTTCGCACGAGCCGACATCGCCAGAGACCAACAACCCTCCGAACGATCGCTCAATCCACGGCCGCGTTGCCCGAATGCCTCATCCTTCCGAACGAAGGCATCGCACGCACACCCGCACGCAGTCGCGCCGCCCCGGCGCTCACCAGCCCACTCGCAATCATCCGAAAGCTCGCCCGGCTCTCGATGTCGTTCGGCGAGATCGCCATGATCGTCGTGTCGTCCATCGCCGGCAGCCCGCCGCGATACGCCGCAACGCCATCAACCACCCGCCGCACCAGCTGCGACCCATCCGTAGCGTGGACCGACCGCACAAGTTCGAGCAGTCCCGACTCTCCGAGCATCCGCCCATCCGACGCCGCGGCCTCGATCAGAGCATCCGTATAGAACAGCACCACATCGCCAGCCCCCAGCTTCACTCGCACCTGCGAGTACGACCCCTCCGCATCGATGCCGAACGGCAGATCATCGCCACCCCCCAAATCCTCTCCTGCCGCCGAATCGTCGATGCTGATCCTCCCCCACTCCTTCGTCGCGGCCCGATACACCAAGGGCCTCGGATGCCCCGCGTTCGAGATCACCAACGATCGCGTAGGAGCCCAATACGTCGCAGCGACCGCCGTCGCGAACGAACCACCCGCGTCCGAATCCGTGAACGCACGGTTGAGCCCCCGCACCATCCGCATCGGATCCACAACATTGATATGCCGGCGCATCAGATCTCTCAGAGACTGCGCAATCGAGGCCACAGACTCCCCATGACCGCTCACATCCGCAAGAAGCACACGCGCGATCCGACCGGTCGCGCAACTCGACAGATAGTGGATATCGCCCCCGGCAGTGCTCGCACCATGTGGAATTGAGAGCACGACCGCATCCAGCCCGGCCATCGAAACCGTTCGATCCGTGGGCTCGTTCCCCCCCCACACCTCGAGGCATTGCATTCGTTCGGCATGGTTCCGCACCGACATCAACTCCTTGAGATCCCAAGAAGTCAGATGCCCCTCGCGCCCGAAAGATGCTCAGGATTCCATGGTTCGCCCGGATTCCGCGCTCGTCGCCGGGTTCAAGCCATCAGGGCATCGAGCAGTTCCGACACACCCTTGCCCTGCGTCGCGATGGTTTCGATCACCGACCGCCGACCCGCAACATCCCGAAGGTCCCTCATCAACTCGTTCTCTCCGGGATGATCCGCCTTGTTGCACACGAACACGTCGGCGATCTCCAGTATCCCCGCTTTATCCATCTGCACCGCGTCCCCCATCCCCGGCGTGAGCACCACCGCCGTGCGATCCACGTGCTTGCGGATCCGCGTCTCATTCTGACCGGCACCGACAGTCTCGACGAACAGCATCTCATACGACCGCTCGCCCTCATACGCCCCGCCGATCAACCCCACGATCTCATCCAGCGCGTGATAATCCTCACCGCTGATCGCAAGCGAACGGTAATACACAGTCTCATCGACCGCGTTGAAATCCACCCGCAGCCGATCCCCGAGCAGCGCGCCCGATGTAATCGGACTCATCGGGTCAAACGCCACGACAGCGCACCGACCGAGCGTCGGATCCTGCTTCGCACGCCGGCTGTACTCCCCGACCAACTGCGCAACCAACGTCGACTTCCCCGCTCCCGGCGAGCCCGTCACCCCCACCACGCGCCGAGGCCGACGCTTCACCCGCTCCGCCCCGACACCAAGCCCGGCGTGCACAAGCGAGATATCCCTCGCCAGCTGCGCCGTCCCGTGACCGCTCTCCACCTTCGCCGCCAACGGACGCACCGCGCCCTTGACCGCCTCAACGATCTGCTCAAGCCCCGTCCCCGTCGTGAAGCACTTCTGCACGCCCAACTCCAAAAGACGAGTAATGTCTTCCTGAGGCAGAATCCCACCCATATACACGGGGATGTCCCCACGACCCAGATCCCGCAACGACTCCACAAGCCGAGGCCCGAGCGCGAGGTGTGAGTTCGACATCATCGATGCAGCGATCACATCGCAATCCTCGTCACGCGCGGATATCGCCAGCGAGCGAGGCGTCTGCCACAGCCCCGAATAGATCACATGAACGCCCGAGTCTCTCAGCGCTCTCGCGATCACCTTCACACCGCGATCATGACCGTCAAGACCCATCTTCCCCAGCAGCACACGCGGCCGATGCGGCATACCCGCACAGCGGTCACGCTTCTCAAACTCGCTCGTCGCATGGTTGATCGTGCTCGGCATGGACAATACTCCGCGTGGCGAACCCACAGACAGGCCCAGAACAGAGCATAGCCGCCAGAGCATCCGCCGCGACCGCCCACGCATCGAGTCCGACGAATTGGCACCATTCCAACGGGCTTGTTAGCATCACCCCGAATGCACGATCTCGTACGAATCACCGACGTCTCGCCTCGCGATGGGCTCCAGAACGAGCCAAGGACTGTCCCCACCAGACTCAAGGTCGAACTCGTCCGCTCGCTCTGCGAGGCCCGCGTGGACGAGATCGAGATCTCGAGTTTCGTCTCGCCGAAGTGGGTCCCCCAGCTCGCCGACGCCTCCGAGGTCTTCGCCTCCCTCCGCAACCAGAAACCAGATGGCATCTCGTTCTCCGCACTCGTGCCGAACGAGAAGGGGCTCCAGGCAGCACTCGCAGTCAATCAGAACGCCGGCGAACGCCTCATCGA
The DNA here is from genome assembly GCA_019454185.1 of Phycisphaeraceae bacterium. Lineage (NCBI taxonomy): Bacteria > Pseudomonadati > Planctomycetota > Phycisphaerae > Phycisphaerales > Phycisphaeraceae > Phycisphaeraceae bacterium. Next base: position 781,193 of record CP075368.1, on the reverse strand, counting down.
CAAGATCTCAATCTTCACCGCCGCGTCCGAGACCTTCTCGGCAAAGAACACGAACGCGACGATCGCCCAGACGATCGAACGCTTCAAGCCCGTCATCGATCGCGCCAAGGAAGCAGGCATCCGAGTGCGTGGCTACGTCTCATGCATCATCGCATGCCCCTTCGAAGGACCGATCCCTCCCGAACGCGTCACAGAAGTCTCCGCTCGCCTTCTCGACATCGGCATCGACGAACTCGACCTCGGCGACACGATCGGAGCAGCCACCCCAGACCGCCTCCGAGACCTCCTCCTCACCGTTCGCGATCGACTCGGAGATCGCCTCGATATCACCGGCGAACAGAAACATCACACGCCGATCCCCACCATCATCCACCTGCACGACACCAACGGGCTCGCCGCGTCATGCGTCCCAGTCGCCCTCGACCTCGGAGTTCGCTGGTTCGACGGGTCCGCCGGAGGACTCGGCGGCTGCCCATACGCCTCGACTCCCGGCAAGAGAGCCCCCGGCAACATCTCCACACTCTCGCTCGTCGAAGCCATCGAACGCCACGGCCTGCGGACCCGAGTCAACAAAGACCGACTCGCCGCAGCATCCACTCTTGCTCGCCGATTGCTCGACTCCGAAGATCCCACCCCGGGGCCGCAACCATGATGACGTCGGCAACATCCGACGGAATCGCCGTCCTATCGCTCGCACGACCCGAGCGACGCAACGCCCTCACCCCGGACATGCTCGATCAACTCGCCGACATGGCTCTCTCGCTCGGCAACACCGCGCAAGTATTGCTCCTGACCGGCCAAGGCCCCTGCTTCTGCGCTGGCTTCGATCTCGATCTCTGCCGAGACGATGCTGCATCAGACGTGCTTCGCTCGCTCCTGACCGGACTCTCCCGGGCGATCCAGTCCCTGCGCGACCAGCCCAGCCCCGTCGTGATGGCGGTACACGGAGCCGCCATCGCCGGGGGATGCGCCCTCCTCGGCGGAGCCGACATCGTCATCGCCGAGCGTGAAACAAAGCTCGGTTACCCCGTCACCCGGCTCGGCATCTCCCCAGCCGTCAGTTCCCCGTTCATGGCCGCGCAACTCCCTCCCGGGACAATCAGATCCATGCAACTCGACCCCGGACTCATCCCGGCATCCACCACCCACACCTCTGGACTCCTCTCTGAACTCGTGGATGGGGACGCCGCGACAATCGAACGAGGCATGGCAGTGGCGAGAACGCTCGTCTCCAAACCCCAAGAGGCACTCCGCTCGACCCGCAGACTCATGCAGTCGCTCTCTGAATCCGCTCCAGAGACCGCACGGCTCGGGCTCGCGGCTTCACTCGGGCTTATCGGCGGCCCCGAGCAGCTCGAAATGCTCCCAAGGGCATGGAAACCCAAGGCCCCCTGAGCCCTTCGCCCCCGAAGGGAAAGATTCGGGTATCCGGAACCGCGTGCATTGACAACGCGAACACGCTATCATGGGGTAGGGAAACGCGGGCCGGCCTCGGCAAGAGGCGTCGGCCTGCGTCGCAGGGCCAGGATGCTCAGCGCTAGTTGGGCGTCCGGCTGCAGCACGCAGCCAGGCACGGACGGATGGACCCCGAAGAACGCGGGAGTTACTGATTATGCCGACTGTTCGGAACGACGCGAGGCGCGGCGATGGTCAGTCTGTAAAGCACACAGCGACCGGCATGATGGACTCGCTTGAGCAGCGCACACTCCTCTCAGGTGCCGACGGACTCGGCTCTCTGACGTGGTACGGCACGCCGCTCGACGTCAAGCAAGGTGCATGGGTCGTCTCCTTCGACGAGCCCCTCGGTGAGACCGAACTCCAAGCCAGGGTTCAGGAGGTCGCCTCCAAGCTCCGGATCGAGGTCGCCGATGTCCGGTCGATCGCCCGAGGCAGGTACGCCGCCTTCACCACCACCAACCGGATCACCGACCTCTCGGCGACCCGAACCGCCGGCATGGTCGATGGCGTGAAGTCCATCCTCCCCGACTTCGTCTCCAAATCATCCCGTATCCCCAACGACGAGTTCTTCACATTCCAGTGGGGACACGACAACACCGGCCAGTTCATCCCCGGTCTCGGGAATGGGCTGAACGATGCCGACGCCGACTCCACGAACGCGTGGGACATCACCATCGGCTCGCAGTCCGTCATCATCGCCGTCATCGACACCGGCGTCGATATCAACCACCCCGACCTCGCCGCCAACATCTGGCGCAACCCAGGTGAGATCCCGGGCAACGGAATCGACGACGACGGCAACGGCTTCGTCGACGACGTCTTCGGATGGGACTTCGGCGACCTCGACAACGATCCCTCAGACGAAAACGGACACGGCACCCATGTCGCCGGCATCATCGGCGCGGTCGGCAACAACGGCATCGGCGTCGCAGGTGTCGCGTGGAACGTCTCCATCCTCCCCATCAAGGCCGTTGACGAGTCGGGCACGTTCCCATTCTCGGCAACACTCGGCGCATACGACTACATCGTCACACTGAAGGAAGCCGGACACAACATCGTCGCCAGCAACAACAGCTACGGCGCGTTCGCACCCCTGGTCTTCGAGCAGTTCCTCCAAGACCAGAAAGACGCCATCCAGCGGACCATCGATGCAGGCATCGTCTTTGTCGCTGCCGCAGGAAACGACGGCGCGGACATCGACGCCATCGAAGAGCAGGACCGCACCGCATTCCCCGCCGGATACGACCTCCCCGGAATCATCTCCGTCGCTGCAACCGACAACTCCGACGGCCTCGCAGGATTCTCAAACTACGGCGCTCGCGAGGTCGATCTCGGCGCGCCAGGCGTACAGATCCTCTCGACAGTCCCCGGTGGCGGATACGCCTACTTCAGCGGCACATCCATGGCCTCGCCCTTCGTCGCCGGTGCTGTCGCCATGATCGCATCCGCCCGTCCAGGAGCATCGCCAGTCGAACTCCGAACCGCCCTCATGGACTCGACGGACCCGGTCCCCTCCCTCCAGAATCGCGTGCAATCCGGCGGCCGCCTCAACGTCTGGCGCGCCGTGCAGCTCATCAGCCGCGACGGCCCCGTCGTCACCTCCTTCGCACCAGGACCCGTCTTCGGCCAGCTCTTCTCAACCGGCCAGCCCGTCGACACCCTCACGCTGACGTTCAACAAGCCCATCGACTCCAGCTTCCTCGGAACCGCGGGCGTCTCCGTCATCGGCGCAGGTCTCGACGACATCTTCGGCAACGGCGACGACATCACCATCCCCGTCTCCGCAGTCGCCGTCAGCGGATCAAACCCGAATGTCGTCACCGTCACACTCAACCTGAGCGGATTCCCCAGCCAGCGCCTCCCCCTCGACATCTACCGTATCACCATCGACGACTTCTTCTTCAGAGACACCGCCGGCAACTACCTCAACGGAAACACCTCCGGCGGATTCGACACCACGCTCAATTTCCGCGTCGTTCCTGTCAGCGGCACCTACGAGCCCAACGACGTTCTTCTCAACGCCATTCCCGTCACCTTCGATGTCAGCGGCAAGGCATCCTTCACCGGGCTCCGCATCGGTGACGGCCTCCAATCGACCCTCGACGTCGATCTCTTCCGCATCGACATGCCCAAGGGCGGCCTCATCACCGCCGAAGTCGTAGCAAAGCGCCTCCCGGTCGCCTCGACACTCGACTCGTACATCCGCCTCTTCGACGCCTTCGGGCAGCAGATCGCCGCGAACGACCAGTTCTTCGGACAGGATGCCTACCTCGACTACTTCGTCAGCACGGGTGGCACCTACTACATCGGCGTCTCCGGCTTCGGAAATCCGAGCTACAACCCAACCCTCGCCGGCAGCGGATCGTCACAGTCCACGGGCGTCTACAACCTGCTCGTCGGCTCGACCCTCATCACCGACGATCGAGTCACCGTCGAAGACTCACTCACGGCCCCCCTCCGCATCCCCGCAGTCGGCACACAGGGAGTCGCCACCAACTCCATCCTCGTCCGCGACACGCGCCAGATCCTCGACCTGAACGTCCGCGTCAACATTGAGCACACATTCGTCGGAGACCTCCGCCTCATCCTCACCGCCCCAGACGGCACCGAGACAGTCCTCTTCAACCGCCGCGGCTCATCCGGCATCAACATCACCAACACCTTCTTCGACGACGAGGCCGCCAACGCCATCTCCGGAGGAACCGCCCCCTTCACCGGCGCGTTCCGCCCCGATCAGCCCCTCAACCGCTTCGACGGAAAGTCCGCCGCAGGCACGTGGACCCTCCGAATCGTCGACACAACCTCGCTCAACGACGGGCAGTTGCTCTCGTGGTCCCTCGACTTCACTCTCAGGAACGACGTCTTCGGTGCCCTTGAATCCAACGACACGCTCGTCACCGCACGCGTCCTACAGGAAATCAACGGAAACGGTGCCGCAACCCGCAGCGCAAGCATCGGCGATGGCGGATTCGGCGTCCTCGACCGAGACATCTTCCGCTTCGTCGCCAGCCAGGGCACTACTCTCAACGCAACCGTCACCTCCGGCGGAAACCTCGACACAGCCCTCCGACTCTTCGATGCCGAAGGACGCGAACTCCGCTTCGCAAGTCTCGGCGGCACTCTCAACGCAGTCATCGACGACTTCGTCTTCTCCGAAGGAGGCGTCTACTACATCGCCGTCTCCGAAGCGTCGAATCTCAACTACGACCCCTTCGACGTCACTTCCGGCGTCGCGGCCGCCACCACCGGCACCTACACACTCAACGTCACCGTCGCCCCCGGCGTCAGCGATCAGCCGGTCGTTGTCAGAGGCAACAACGTCGCGGCGGGCGTCGGTTCCGACGGCACCCTCTTCGCCCGCGATTCAGAAGGCAACCCCGTCGGTCTCTCCTTCAACGACATCGAGTTCCTCTTCCCCTCCACCAACCCAGGGGTCACGAACTTCTACGGTGGCACGGCCAACGGCTACAACTTCCTCAACAACGGCACCATCGCCGCGTCGAGTCTCCCCGTCGTCCTCACCGACGAGAGCGAAGTCGGCAATCGGCGCGTCAGCGTCTCCGGGTCTTTCCGCGGGCTCCAGCTCAACCGCTCGATCGCCTACAGCAACAACGACAACTTCGCCGTGGTCGATGTCTTCTTCAGGAACACCACCTCCGCCAGCGTCGCGAACGTCGCATGGATGGAGGGGATGAAGCCATCGCAGGGCATCAACATCGGCGGCACCAGCACCCGCACCATCAACGATGTAGACCCCTCCGGCAAGGTCGCAACCGCCCGGTTCACAACCAACTCATTCGAAGAGGGACTCACCATCGCCCTCGCGGCCCCCGACGCCGACTCCCGCGCTGTCGCCTCGTTCCTCAATCTCGGCACAACCGTCCGCGATCCGCTCCAGTTGATCTCCTTCGGCGTCAACGACCCCAACGGCCTCTCCGCCGATCAGGTCATGACCATGGCGTTCGACATCGGCACCATCGCTCCCGGCCAGACCGCTTCCGTCCGCTACTTCGTCTTCTTCGGCAACACGCCCGCAGACGTCGACGGCATGCTCGCACAACTCAACAACGGCACCGGCACAGGCCACCTCACGGCGAACTCCGCTACGCCGCAGACCGAGATCCTCTCCGAAGGCACGCCCGTCCCGACGCTCCCCTATCGCGTCTACTACCCCGAGGGCTTCGCCAACAGCAAGACTTTCACCGCTATCCCCATCATGAACCCCAACGATGAGCCGACGCGTGTCGTCATCATCGCTCGCTACGCAAACGGCGAGCGTGACCAGGTCATCAAGGACGTCGTCATCGCCGGCAACAGCCGAGGCGGCGCAACCCTCGTCACCCCCACGCTCTTCGCGAACGACACACTCCTCGTCAGGAAGAACACCCCCTACGCCATCGAGATCCGCTCCGAGCGTCCCGTCGCCGCACAGTTCAGCCACTACGACGAGTTCATCCTGAAGGATCGGCGTGCCGCTATCGGCGAAGCGTTCACCAACCGCACCGACACGACATGGACGTTCGGCCAGATCGAGAAGGGCTCAAACGTCGCCGAAGCCCTCGTCTACTACAACACCACCGCCGAAACAATCAAGGTCACAAGCACCTTCTTCCCGACAGGTGGCGGCGCACCCATCGAGGTCGTCCAGCAGATCGAGGCCTTCCGCAGAGGCGGAATCAACATCCGCAACAACACCTCAATCCCCGCCGGCTCATACGGCGTGACCGTCACCGCCGATGTCCCCATCGTCGCATCGCTCTCCCACTATGGCCTCGACAACGGCAACGCCTACGGCATGGTCGGCACCCCCGGCGCAGGCACCGCCATCGGCGCTGTCCCCGAGGGCCAGCTCGGACTCAACAGCGTTGCCGAGGTCGTCGGCGTTCTCAACGCAACCGCAACCCCCGCCACGATCATCTTCTCCTTCCTCTATCAGGACGGCTCCGCCTACCGAACCTCGCTCAACGTTCCCGCTCGTCAGCACGCCGTACTCGACGTCGCCTCACTCCCCAACTTCCCACTCGGAACGCCATACTCCGTCCTCTATGAGTCTAACGTCGCGGTCTCCATGAGTCTTCCGACCCAGGCCTTCAATGACGGCCTCGCAACAAGCTTCAGCTCACAGGCATACACCTACTGGGGCTTCGGCGAGGGATACCGCCCACGCAACGACGGCATCGTCACCGAGTACCTCCGACTCTTCAACCCCACAACCGAAGACGTCGTCGTCGAGATCACGCTCCAGTTCGGCGGCGCGAGCGGCGTCGAAACCTTCAGACGAGTCCTCTCTCCCCGTCGAGTCGCGGAGTTCGACATCCACGATTTCGTCCTCGGAGAGCGGCGTAACTCACAGCAGTTCTACGGCATCACCGTCAAGGCCGCCTCACCAATCGTCGCCTACATGGGCCGCTACGACAGGTTCTTCCCCGGCGGCTTCGGCACGCTCGGCACACCGCTCGGCACCAGCCAGCTCGTCGTCTGAACACCACACGCTCAGCAATCCACCCCCACATCTGTCCCCCCGCGACCGAGCCACCCGGCTCGGTCGCTTTGTTTCCTGCTGCTCGCGTTGCTATAAACGACCTATGCCATCCCCGCTCTCGATCCTCTCCACCGAAGCCCGCGTCGCCACGCTCACCCTCAATCGACCGGACGCGCGAAACGCGATCTCGCTCGATCTTCTCGAAGCCATCGACCACTCACTCACAGAAATCGAATCCCGCAAGGATTCCCTCTCCGCCCTCATCATCACAGGCGCAGGTCGCTCCTTCTGCGCTGGCATGGATCTCAAAGCCGTCCTCGGCAACAACGCCCTCGCCCACGAACTCCTCACCCGCCTCGGCCTGCTCACCCTGCGACTCCGAAAGCTGCCCCTTGTCACCATCGCTCGCGTCAACGGTGCCGCAATAGGAGGCGGCTGCGGGCTCGCCTGCGTCTGTGATGTCGCCCTCACACACGAAGACTCGAAAATGGGGTTCCCCGAGGTCGATCTCGGCGTCTGCCCGGCCGTCGTCACTCCCTGGCTCGTACGCAAAATCGGTCCCGGACCCGCCCGCCGCGTGCTCCTCCTCGGCGGGCTCATGTCGGGAGCCGAGGCCGCCCAGGTCGGTATCGCCAACCGCGCCCTCCCCACACTCCAGGAACTGGATGTCGCCGTCACCGAAACCGCATCCAGGATCGCTTCCGGAGGCCCTCTCGCAATCGCCGCCACCAAGTCCCTCCTCAACGAGCTCGACGGCTCGCTCGACGAAGCACTCATCCGTCGCGCTGCGGATCTCTCCGCATCGGTGCTCGCGACCGACGATGCTCAGACACGCCTGAGACAGAAACTCTCAAACTGATCCTCCGCGGCTTCGCCCACTCGATCCCCCTCAGCGTGTGGGAATCGACCGCTTCGGGGCATAAACTCGGGAATGCCCCACGGAATGCCGCCACTCCCGATTCGGCGGCACGCGGACGGCCCCTGTCCGGGTGCCATCAGCATCGTGCTCGAACAGCCGGGTAAACCGGTCGTCGTGCTCGATCTCGAACTCATCCAACGTATCGAATCAACGCTCCGTCTCGTTCCTCGCGATGCGACCGGGCTCATCTTGGAATCGGCCAGCGAACGCGTCTTCGTCGCCGGTGCCGATCTGAAGTCCATCCGCGAACTCTCAGACGACCAACTCGAACGCTACCTCGCCTACGGATCGAAGGTCTTCGGTATGCTCAGCGCGTGCCCTTTCCCCACCGTCGCAGCCATCAACGGTGCCGCGCTCGGCGGCGGACTTGAGATTGCGATGCACTGCGACGCGCTCATCGCGTGCAAACCGCCGATGCGTGACGGCCAACCCGGCAAGCCCTACCCGGTCGGGCTGCCCGAATCCGGCCTCTCCATCTGTCCCGGCTGGGGCGGAGCCAGTCTGCTCCCCGCCCTGATGGACCCCGCAGAGGCCATCCGACGCACCGCCACAGGAACCCCCCTCACCTTCGACGAAGCCGTCAAACATAACCTCTTCTCAGAGGTCGCCGACGACCGCCACGAACTTGAAGAAACCTGCTTGGAGTGGCTCGCCCACAATCGGGGATCAACCCCCGCTCGCGATGGCCAACCACTCCGCTGGACCGGTCGCCCCGCGACACGCGCAGCCGTCCTCGCGGCTTTGGACTCCATACGTGCCGACCTCCCCGACACCGCGTCGGCAAGAGCAGTCGCCGCCGCCGTCGATGCGGGGCTCTCCGGGGGGTGGCAAGCTGCCCTCACCTCCGAACAACGATCGCTCGTGCATCTGAGGCACACCCCAGAAGCGATCAAAGCGATAGACGGTTTCTTCGCCAAGTCCGCAGGCCCCAAGGCCTAAGGTTGATTTCTTCCCGTTCGATCCGATTCGAACTTGTCACATCCACTCACTCGGCGCTGTTGAACGACTCGTCCGTTGTGCGGAGCACCTCGAATGGCTGATCTCAAGCAGATGAAGGGCATCTCGGAAGCCGACCGCAAGCTCCTCGAGCAGGCGGAAGAATGGCTCGGCGCAGAGCCCACAAACATGGGTCCCGTCAAGAACATCTTCTGGGGCAACGTGAAAGAGTCCTACTACTTCCCCTACCCCCAGCAGGACGCACGCGAACAAGCCGAGTGCGACCAACTGCTCGCCCGCCTCGACGAGTACCTCCGCAACGAGCATCCCGCCGTCGCCATCGACCAGGATCAGGAGATCCCACGCTGGGTCATCGATCGACTCTTCGAGATCGGCGTGCTCGGCATGACCATCCCCAAGGACTTCGGCGGCCTCGGACTCGGCATCACCTCCTACAACCGCGTCCTCGAACGCATCGGCATGTACTGCGGCTCCACCGCCGTCCTCGTCTCCGCACACCAGTCGATCGGCTGCAAGGCCGTCATGCTCTACGGCTCAGAGGAACAGAAAAAACTCTGGCTCCCGCACCTCGCCAAAGACTGGCTCAGCGCGTTCTGTCTCTCAGAACCCAACGTCGGCTGCGATGCGGGCGGCTGCGAAACCACCTTCACCAAAGACGAGAACGGCGACTACATCATCAACGGCGAAAAGAAGTGGGCGACATCCGGAGCAATCTCCGGCCTCTTCACCGTCATGGCCCGCGAAAGCCGACCCGACGGTAAGGGAAAGATCTCCGCACTCGTCTGCCACCCATGGCTCGAAGGCGTTGACATCTTCCAGAAAAACCGCTCCAAATGCGGCATCCGCGGCACATGGCAGGCCCGCATCCGATTCAACAACGTCCGCGTCCCCAAGTGCAACCTCCTCGGACAAGAAGGACGCGGGCTCCAGATCGCCCTCTCATGTCTCAACTACGGACGCTGCACCCTCTCCGCCGGAATGCTCGGCGGCGCGCGCCGCTGCCGCGACCAGGCCACAAAGTGGTCGCAGACGCGATTCCAGTTCGGGCTCCCCCTCGCGGACAAGGAACTCGTCCGCCAGCGCATCGCCCGAATGGCCGCGTACGACTACGCGATGGATGCAGTCCTCTATATGACGACCGGCATGCTCGATCGCCACGACGAGGACATCCAGGTCGAAACCGCCCTCTGCAAGGTCTTCTGCTCCGAGTACGGATGGCGAGTCGTCAACGACGCCGTGCAGATCATGGGCGGCGAGTCCTACATGACCGAGAACGAGGTCGAACGCATCTTCCGCGATTCGCGCATCAACCTCATCGTCGAGGGCGCAAACGACGTCATGCAGGCCTATATCTTCGGATACGGAGGCAAGCAACTCGCCGAGAAGATGCTCGCCGTCAAAGAAAAAGTCGACTGGGACAAGGACGAGTCCTTCGCCAAGAACCTCGCACGCATCACCCCCAACCTCCTCAAGCCCAAGATCATGCGAGCCGCAGTCCCGCTCGGTCTCGAAGTCTTCCTCGGCATCCGCCGACGCGTCCCCACCATCTCCTCCTCAACCATCGACTCCTCGCTCCGCCCCTACGCCGAGCGCATCTGCCGCATGGTCCAGGAGCACACCTACCAGTTCAAGATCACGAGCAAACGCTTCGAGGAACGCCTGCTCGTCCACCAGGCAGTCCAGGCAAGACTCGCCGACTGCGCCCTCCTCGCCCACGCCGCCCTCTGCACCCTCGCCAAGCTCGACTCCGATCTGAAGTCGCACGCCGGCAAGGGCAACGGTGCCGATCTCGAGTTCGAGCGCGATCGCGCCGCGGCCATCCACTTCCTCGACCTCGCCGAGTGCGAGTTCCACGCCAACATCCGCGCGCTCTACGACAACGCCGACGAGACCATGCTCAAGGCCGCCGACGCCGCGCTCAAGCACTCCGACGCGATGTCAAACAACCAGTTCATCATCTCCGAGCGTTCGCCGAATGCCAAGGGCTCAGGCCGCACGCCCAAACAGGACGGCATCAAACAGTTCCCCGGCGATCGGCAAAGCCAGTTCGCGCAAGCCCCCGCCGACCACCGTGCCCACGCCGCGTCCCACCAGTAGCCCGCAAAGCCGCTGGTGACACTCCGCGTGAGCGATCCCCCACCACACGCCACTCGCCGCGTGCCGTTTCTTCTCATCACGCGGGGCGCGATCGCCACCTTTCTGGCGTAAACTAGGACCGAACCCAGAGGAGCCCGGCTCATGCCCAGCCGCACCGTCTATTCGGCGTCCGTTGAGTACCTCCAGATCATGGACGAGGAGGGCCACGTCGACGCCAAGCTCGCCAAGGACACCCTCTCCGACGAGGAGATCCTGAAGCTCTACCAGTTCATGATCGACTGCCGCCAGCTCGACGAGATCGCCTTCAAGCTCCAGCGATCCGGACGCATGGGCACCTACCCGCAGAACAAGGGCCAGGAAGCCGCCGCCATCGGCTCCGGCTACGCCGCCAAGAAGGGCGTTGACTTCCTCGTCCCCTGCTACCGCGAGAACGCCGCCCTCTTCCTGCACGGCCTCCCCATGCACTACATCCTCCTTCACTGGATGGGCGACGAGCGTGGCAACCAGATCCCCGAGGGCGTCAACATGACGCCCCTCTCCATCCCCATCGGCACCCAGATGCTCCACGCCACCGGCATCGCCTGGGCCTTCAAGCTCAAGAAGGAGCCCCGCGTCACCATCACCTACTTCGGCGACGGCGCCACCTCCGAAGGCGACTTCCACGAGGCCATGAATTTCGCTTCCACCCTTCAGGTCCCCTGCGTCTTCTTCTGCCAGAACAACCAGTGGGCCATCAGCGTCCCGCGTGACCAGCAGATGAACTCCGCCACAGTCGCCCAGAAGGCCCTCGCCTACGACATGCCAACCATCCAGGTCGACGGCAACGACCTCCTCGCCGTTCACAAGGCCAGCAAGGATGCCATCGAACGCGCCCGCCAGGGCGGCGGCCCCTCCTTCATCGAGGCCGTCACCTACCGGCTGGCCGACCACACCACCGCCGACGACGCCCGTCGCTACCGCGACACGAAGGAAGTGGACGCATGGGTCGGCAAGGACCCCATGATCCGCCTCCGAAAGTACCTCGAACGCAAGAACCTCTGGTCCGACGAGAAGCAGAAGGCCGCCGAAGAGAAGGCCAAGGTCTTCGTCGCCGACGTCGTCAAGGCCGCCGAGACCATCGAGAAGCCCCTCATCAGCGACATCTTCGACTACACCTACGCCGAGATCCCCGAAGAACTCGAGCGCCAGAAGCGCACCATGCGCACCAGCTCGCTCGGCCAAGACCCTACCCAGGCCGGACTGGCAGACCATCAGTCAAGCGTGGCTTGAAGGGATCACCATGCGACACGTTGAGCATCTGTCGTTGCGAAGCTACAAGGCGATCAAGTCGCTCGATATCAATCTTGACGACCTGACCGTGATTGTCGGAATTAATGGCTCAGGCAAGTCAAGCTTGCTGTCATTCTTCCAGATGCTCGGATTCATGCAAACCGGCGCATTTCAATCCGAGTTCGTTCAGCAGCGATGCGGAGGCGCGAGCAAGGTACTGCACCACGGACCGAGCGTATCACGCATCATCGAGGCTTCAATGACGCTCCGTGCTGATCAAGGCACCAATCAATACAGCTTTAGCATCGCTCATGCGGCAGGAGATTCATTCGTATTCACCGATGAACGAGTAAGCTTCAAACGCACCGGCTCGACCCAGCCCGAAGCCGAGCATTCACTTGGTGCAGGCCATCGAGAATCTTCACTGCGATCGGCTTCTGAGGACGGCGTCAAGCCAGCAGGTGTAGTGCGATGGCTTTTGAACGGATGCCGTGCCTTTCAGTTCCACGACACCTCCCTGACGTCGCCGCTCAGGCAAAACTGCTCTGTCAATGACAATGTCACACTGAAGAGCAATGGCGGAAACCTCCCCGCTGTCCTTCTTGCGATACGAGATGGATATCCAGACGTCTACAAGGAAATTCGACGGCACCTCAGAGCCGCGATACCGCAGTTCGATGACTTTGTGTTAACGCCAATGGGCCTTGACAGGAGATCAATCCGGCTTCGATGGAAGGAGACATCGGTTTCCACCGAGTTTGACGTCGATCAAGCATCGGACGGAACGCTCCGACTGATGGCCTTAGTCACTCTCTTGCTCCAACCCTTGGAGCACCGTCCGAAGTTCATGGTGATCGATGAGCCCGAGTTGGGTCTCCACCCTCTCGCACTTCATGTCTTGAGCGGCTTGCTTCGAGGAGCCACAGAAAAATGTCAGGTCCTGATGGCCACTCAGTCCATGCCGCTCGTGCAAGACTTGATTGATGCGACTGGGCTCAATCCAGTCGTTGCCGAGAGTGTCGGAGGGCAAACCACAATGAAGAGATTGAGCCCGCTTAGCTTGGACCAATGGCTTGACTCGTTCTCAGTCGGATCGCAATGGAGCAATAGTTGAGTCCTGTCCACCTAGTAGTTCGCATTTCACGGAGCCGTCCATGCCCCGCACCGACATGATGAAAGAGAAGGGCCTCACCCTCGTCGACGCCATCAACGAGGCCCTCTACCAGGAGATGGAACGCGACGATCGCGTCGTCTGCCTCGGTGAGGACGTCGGACTGAACGGCGGCGTTTTCCGCGTCACCGACGGCCTCCAGAAACGCTTCGGCGCCGACCGCGTCGTCGACACGCCCCTTGCAGAGTCCGGCATCATGGGCACCGCCATCGGCCTGGCCATGGGCGGCATGCGTCCCATCCCCGAGATCCAGTTCGAAGGGTTCATGGGCCCCGCATACGACCAGCTCACCAACCACGCCGCACGCTATCGCACACGCTCACGCGGAGCGATCACCGTCCCCATGACCGTCCGCGTTCCCGTCGGCGGCGGCATCCACGCCCCCGAACTCCACTCCGACTCCCCCGAATCCATCTACGCCCACACGCCCGGCCTCAAGGTCGTCATGCCCTGCACACCCTACGACGCCAAAGGGCTCCTCCTCTCCGCCATCCGCGACCCCGACCCGATCGTCTTCTTCGAGCCCAAGCGCGTCTACCGCTCCTATCGCGAGCAGATCCCCGAAGACGAGTACACCATCCCCATCGGCCAGGCCAAGGTCGTCTCCGAAGGCACCGACATCACCGTCGTCTCCTGGGGCGCATCGGTCTTCGAGTGCCTCGCCGCCCTCGACAAACTCCCCGAAGATGTCTCCGCCGAGCTCATCGACCTCCGAACCATCTACCCCATCGACCAGGACACCATCATCCAGTCGGTCCAGAAGACCGGCCGCTGCGTCATCGTCCACGAAGCGCCCAAGACCTGCGGCATGGGCGCCGAACTCTCCGCCATCATCCAGGAACACTGCTTCCTGCACCTGAAGGCCCCCGTGCAGCGCGTCGCCGGCTTCGACACCGTCATGCCCTACTACAAGCTTGAGCTGGAGTACCTCCCCAACGCCGAACGCATCGGCGAAGCGATCGTTCAAACGCTTTCGTACTGAGAAGCCCGGATGCGGACGACCAACGCGATCATCTCGTTCATCGTCGTCTTCATCGGCTGTTTCTTTCTCGGCGGCTGGTTCCTGATGCCGCACCTTCCACCCGTTCCGCCCCGCCCCGTTACCGTCTTTGAACTGGAGTACTGGACGACAAACTGGGCGGGTGCTGTTCTCGGCCTCGTGCTCGGAGGGCTTTCAGCCCGCAGTGTCTTGAAGAAGGGACGCGCCCCACGCGCGCCGAAGTAGACCATGGGCCATCGCATGCGGATGGCTGGAAATCTGTAGGAGTTGCGACCAATGGCGCATCAGAAGTCCGCCGACCCCAACGTCTTCATCCTCCCCGATCTCGGCGAGGGTGTGCACGAGGCCGAACTCATCAAGTGGCGTGTACAGGTCGGCCAGACCGTCGCCGAGCACGACATCCTCGCCGAGATGGAGACCGACAAGGCCCTTGTCGAAGTCCCAAGCCCCCGCGCCGGCACCATCAAGGAGTTGCACGGCGTCGAAGGCGAGATCCAGCACGTCGGCAACCCCCTCGTGACGTACGTCGGTGACGCCGCCAGCGAGTCCAAGCCCGCGGCTTCCGCCAAGCCCGCTTCCTCCGGCCATGCCAACGGCGCCCACGCCGAGCCCGCCGAACCCGCCCATCGCGAGGACGCCGGCACAGTCGTCGGCAAGATGTCGGGCGAACTCGCCGGCATGTCCGCCGCTCCGGGCAAAGCCCTCGCCACCCCCGCCGTCCGCCGCCTCGCCCGCGATCTGAACATCGACATCGATCGCGTCAGCGGCTCCGGCATCGGTGGCCGCGTCACGGAGAAGGACGTCCGCGCCGCCGCATCCGGTGGCGCATCCGGTGGCCCCCGTTGCGATATGGCACAGCCGTCCATCCCCGCCGCCGCAACGACCACAACCTCGCGGACCCCGGCACCAGCACCGCGCACACCCGCGCCCGCCGCTCCGGCTCGCGCCGCAACGCCCGCTCCAGCTCCTCGCCCCGCCGTGACCTTCGCCCCCGGCGAAGCCGTCACACGTATCCCCTTCCGGGGCGTCCGCCGCACCATCGCCAACCGCCTTCGCGAATCCGTCAACCAGGCCGTCCACTTCAACGTCATGGACGAGGCCGATGTCTCCGCGCTCGACACCCTCCGCAAGAAGCTTGCCGCCGCGTCCGGCGAGAAGGTCTCATTCCTCCCCTTCGTCTGCTCCGCCGTCTGCCGCACGCTCTCCATGGACCAGTTCCGCGTGCTCAACAGCACGACCGACGATGCCAACGAAGAGATCATCCAGCACCGCGCGATCCATATGGGCATAGCCACCGACACCGACAACGGCCTCATGGTCCCCGTCGTTCGCGACTGCGATGCCCTCGGCGTCCTCGAGATCGGCCGCCACGTCAACCAGATCGCCTCCTCCGCTCGCGACCGCTCTATCCCGCGCGATCAGTTGATGGGCTCCACCTTCACCATCAGCAACGTCGGCTCATACGCCGGACGCTTCGCCACCCCGATCATCAACTACCCCGAGGTCGGCATCCTCGCCGTCGGCCGCACACGCGAGGGCGTCGTCGTCCGTAACGGCGGCATGTTTGTCGGCAAACTCATGCCCCTCTCGCTCGCCTGCGACCACCGCGTCGTCGATGGCGCGACCGCCGCCCTCGCCCTCGCAGAGATCGTCCGACTCCTCCAGGATCCCGAAGCCCTCCTCGCCCCTGCCCGCGGCTGAGCCGCCTCCGGCCCTACGTGGAATGATCGACACCGCCCATACTCTCCGAGTGGGCCTCATTCACTGCGCCCCCATCGACAGGCACGGGCTGAAGATGCGCCGTGGCTCGCCACGCATGGTACATCAATCGATCCAGCCACTTCAGCTCTTCGATCCACGCTGACGCCTGCGTCGGCGATGCCAACCCCGTGGCCGTGCGTTCAAGGATCGCCGCTCGCGTCCGCGTGCGAGCGTTCGCGATCCCCTTGCTCAACCTCCCGATCGCCTCGACATCGATCCCCTGCTCTCCCATCCCCCATCGCTGGATCTCGCCCAACCTGACACCCGCCTCGGCCCTGAGCTGTCTCAACTCATCTCCGGCATACCCATCCCCGCTACCCCGCGGCATCTCCCGCAGCGTCTCAATCCAACGTCCCAGATGGTCGATCGCGTGCATCACCGCAACCCGTGAAGCCACATGCGATCCCCCGCCATCTCCCGCCGTCTGCGTCAGAAACCCCGCCGCCTCACCCACCGCATGCCCCGCCGCATCCAGCTCCCGAAGTGCGACCCCTCTCTGTCCGCCAAGCACCCCCGCGCACTCCCTCGCGATGATCGCCGTCGCCTCGAGCAGCGTCCGTCTCGCCGCCTCCGGAGCAACCGAAGGCGTCTCACGAATCCGCGGGTCAAGGTGCGCAAGCATCGACGATCGACGCTCCGGCAGCATCCGCTCGATCAGCCGCGAAAACTGCCCGACCAGCGGCAGCAGAATCACCACGCCACACAGATTAAACAGCGTATGAAACATCGCGATCGCGATCGAGTCTCCATGCTCCCCAGCGTGCGCCCTCACCCACTCCGCACCCCATGTCAGCACGGAGAGCCCGCCCACCGCGATCGCCGCCGCAACTACATTGAACAGCACATGCGACAGCGCGGTCCGCTTCGCCGCCGTCGACCCTCCGATCGCCGCGATCGCAGATGTCACCGCCGAACCGATGTTCTGGCCGATCACGAGCGCCGCCGCCTGGTCCAACTCGATCGCGCCCGCGTGCAACGCCGTCAGCGTCGTCGCGACCGCCGCGCTCGAAGACTGCATCACCACTGTCATCGCCAGCCCGATCCCCACCAACGCAAGCCGCCCGAACAGTGTCGGCTGAGGCAGGTCCGAAGGGCTGAATCGCTCAGAGAGCCCCGACATGCCCGACTGGAGCGTCGCAAGGCCGACGAACAGAAGCCCGAACCCCGCGACCGCCAACCCAGACTGCGACAACCTTCCCCGCCCAAAGAGCCGCATCACCGCCCCGGCAAAGACCAACGGTAGCGCGAAAGCCCCGACCGACACCTTGAACCCGAGAAGCGAAACGAGCCACCCCGTGCTCGTCGTCCCGAGGTTCGCACCGAAAATCACCCCGACCGCCTGCGGAAACGTCAGCAGCCCCGCACTGACAAATCCGATCGTCGTCATCGTCGTCGCCGAAGACGACTGAACAAGCGCGGTCAGCACCGCCCCCCAGAACACCCCGCGCCCGGGGCTAGAAACGCGTCGCTCAAGAATCGCCCGCAGCGTCCCGCCGGCCGCCGCCTTCAGCCCCTCGGTCATGAGAGACATGCCGAGCAAGAACAGACCCACGCCGCCCAGTATCGTCCACATCATCGATCAGATGCTAAGTCACCTCTCGCCGCCGGGCATCCGCCGGCTCACTCACCCCGTGGAGCAACCACAACCCGGCGCTTCAAGTCGGGTACCCACGTCCCACCCGGATTCTCGACCGTGATCGCAAACAGTGCCACACGCCCCACCGCGATCCCCGGCTCAATCGGCACCACGATCTCACCCTCAGCACTCGCATTGAACACGCCGCCGGAAACCTTCTGCTCCAGCCCCCGCTCATCGATCACCCAGACCTGGTACTGCTCGATATTCGGATCATTCGGGTTCAGCCCGACGAATCGCAGGAAACCTGTCTGCAACCGATCGTTCCACACCACATCTCCCTGCACGCCCAGCTGCTCCGCCGGAGAGTCCGGAAGATTGAACGGAGCCCACGCGATCTGGACCGAATCCGGCACGTCCAGCAGCTTCGTCCGATTCTGGCGAAGCTCCGCCGGATCGATCGGCGCCTGCAACCTCGCCAGCGTCAGACGAGACTCATTCAGCTCACGCTCGACCGAAGCCAGCCGCGAACCCGCCGATTCAAACTGCGCCGTGACAGACGCAAGCCGCTCCGCAAGCTCAAGCTCACGCTTGGCCGCCTCCACAAGCCGAACATCACGGTCGCTCATCCCTTCACGCGCGGCACTCAACTCACGCTCCAACTCCGCCGCGCGGCTCCGTGCCGACGCCAGCACCGTCTCGTTCGACGTGGCCCGCGTCTGCATCTCATCAAACTTGCTCTGAAGGACCGCATACTCAGCGTTCCGCCGCTGAAGCGCCTGATTCCCCGTGTAGCCGGTATACACCGCAAACGCAATCCCCGCCGCCGCCGCAACCCACGGAACCACACGCCAGATCATCGGCTTTCTCCTGCGACTCGTGCCCTGAACGTCCGGAACCCGGCCCGCGCTCTCAACCAACCGAGGGATCTCCCCCGACACATCACGCTGCGCCATCCGCGAGGCCATGGCCGCCTCCAGACGCTGGCGCACCGAATCGGGCATCCGCTCCGCCGGAGCCCGCGCGATATGGATCGCCGCCGCCGCACGCTCCTCCTCAGTCGGCGGCGCGAAGTCGTCCGAAACACCCCCCACCTGTCCGGTCGCCGCATCGATACGCGCATCCTCAATCGAGCGAACGTCTCTCGAATCCTCGCGGTTCCCGAAATTGGGTGGACGCTGCTCGCTCATGGCGTCGCCCTCCCGATCTCCTTCGCACGTGCCAACCTCTCACGAACGCTCGCCAAGCCCCGACGGATGTGGGTTTTCACAGTTCCTAAGGGAATTCCCGTGTGGTCCGCTATTCCCTCGTGCGTAAGCCCGTGCGCGATCGAGAGCGTGATCACCAGACGCTGGTCCTCTCCGAGCTCCGAAATCGCCCGCATCGCCTCTTCAACATCCTCGCTCCGGATCACACCCGAAACCGGACGCTCCGCATCCCCGGCCGAATCCACGCCCGCATCCGGCATCGTCCCCGGCTGCTTCGACTCCTTCCGCCACCGATCAATCAGACGACGACGCGCGACGACGGACACGAACGTCACCTCCTCGCCCAGTGCCGCAGAGTAACGATCCGCACGCTCCCAAAGGCAGACAAAGATGTCCTGAACCGCCTCCTCCGCGTCAGCCGTCGATCGGGTGAACGACCTCGCCAGCGACCACAACAGATCCCCGTACCTGTCCATCAACTCCGAAACGGCCGATTGATCGCCCGCGGCAATCCGCGGCAGCAACGGAGATGGGCGTTCAGAGTCAGGCATCCGTGTTCCATCATAGCAATTCTCACACTTCTGAATCCGCAGACACTCCAGCCCCGTTCATCCCTCCGACCCACCAACGCACACAGACAAGGCCGGCGCGTGCCGCCTCAGGTTGTGCATTGGTCACACCAAGAGCAGAAAGAGGGATTGTCATGAAGAGAACCACCGCGATCGTCGCCTGCCTCGCACTCACCGCCGTCGCCGCGCCCGCGCTGGCAGGACACACCGTCTTCGGCGTCACACTGGATCAGACCCTGGTCACATGGGACTCCTCCGCGCCTAACGCCATCCTCACCGGCGTCGCCATCAACGGGCTCGCCTCCGGCGAAACCATCCGAGGCATCGACTTCCGACCCGCGACCGGCCAGCTCTACGCCCTCGGCAGCTTCAACAACCTCTACACCATCAACACCATGAACGGAACTGTCTCCTCCGTCGGCGCAGGACCCTTCGCTCCCGCCCTCAACGGATCAGCGTTCGGCTTCGACTTCAACCCCACCATCGACCGCATCCGCGTCGTCAGCGATGCCAACCAGAACCTCGTCCTCCACCCCGATCTCGGCACCGCCACCCTCGCCACCTCCCTCTTCTACGCCCCGGGCGATCCGAACTTCGGCGTCGATCCCAACGTTGTCGGCTCCGCCTACGACAACAACTTCGTCGGCACCATGACCAGCCAGCTCTACGGCATCGACACAGGCCTCGACATCCTCGTCAAGCAGGCCAACAGCGCGGGCACCCTCACCACCGTTGGCTCACTCGGCGCCGACATCACAAACCTCGTCGGCTTCGACATCTCCTCAAACAACTTCGCCTACGCCGCAAGCCAGGATGTCGGACAATCCATCTCCATGTTCTGGCGCATCAACCTCATGACCGGAGAGGCAACCGCCGTCGGCCAGATCGGAGGCGGCATCATGATCACCTCCATGGCCGTCCTGCCCGCCCCATCATCGCTGGCAGTCTGCGGCCTCGCAGGTCTCGTCGCCACACGCCGCCGCCGCTGATCTCACACACACACTCACACATACACCAACGCTCGGCGTGCCGGAGGGGCCACGCCGAGCGTTCTTCATCGCGCACAAACTGCGATCCATCACCACCCATCATCCCCGATCCGATTCCACTTCCCTTGCATCAGCCGCGTCGCTCGACGCGACTGCTTCGGGGCTTCGACACCCACACACGCGCGGCACGCGTCCGCCAGCACCTGGTGCAGCTTCTCATGCAGCGGGTGGCAATCCAGAAACTCCAGCAGATCCTCCACCCTGTGGTGTGGATGGTCCTTCGGATCAACTATCGAGATCGCGGCATCACCCACCGCCTCCGAGGCAGCAAGAAACCACGCCTCGTCAGGCGGCCCCGGCGCGCGATCACGCGTCGGTGAACCCGCCACCACTTCCAATGTCCACGGCGGTGCAACCCGCGCCCGAATCGCAACCTCGCCGTTCACCATCGCGACCGGCCACAGCCCGGCATTCGTCATCGGCTCACGCGTCAGCACATGCACCGGCACCTCGCGCCGATCCGCATCCTGCACCAGCGCCCTCGCCTCGATCGCAATCGCGGGCGGCTGAACCAGATACAACCCACCACGACGCAACCGCTCGCTCGCATCGTCCAGGACCCTGACACACCCCGCGTCCATCGCCAACTGCATCTTCTGCCGCCGCGCCTCTTGCAGCGGAAGCGTGATCCTCGCCATGCGATCGAAGTCCTGCTCGCGATGCGCAGCCCCAAGCGCACGCAGCGCACAACGCTCCGCCTCAAAGTACCGCATCCGCACGAGCGCCTCGCACGCGCGTTCCATCAGCTCATCGATCTGACTCAGGTGCAACTCGCCCACAACCGAACGCCTCACTCTCCCTCAGCCAGCGACTCCGCGATCGCCGTGAGCAGATCCCGCCAGGCAAGCGCCAGAGATTCCAGCTCATCCTGCATCACATCCGCCAGCGTCGACCAGTCATGCCCCTGCACGCACCGCTTCACCTCCGTCAGGGCCGAAGCCGTCCGCTCCGCGATCCCGCTCTCAACGCCCGGCCTGCCCGCCCGAGCCGCGAGCGAGCCGAAGTCCGCCGCCATCAGCGTGCAGACCTGGTCCGTCCCCTCGCGCACACCCTGCCAGACGCTGAGAACCTCCTGCAGCGCGTTCATCGCGGGCTCCAGCTTCGTCGCCAGAATCTGCTCAGCGACAAACCGCTGGGCCGACACCAGATCCGAGAGCGCGCCCGACGCCGCCATCAGCACGCTCGCGCCGAGCTCACCCTTCGAGGCCGTCAGAAGCGAGACCTCCTCGAACGTGCCCGGCACATCAGGCGCAGACTCAATGTCACGCTCCGCGAGCGTCACGCCGTCGGCGCGAACCTCCACCACGATCCGCCCGAGTGAGTCGGCATGAGCCGCACCCGCCGCGATCGCCGCCGCCAGCGTCGGACGCTCCAATGCAACCTGCGCATCATCCACCATGAGTCTCATCACGCCTCCGATCAAACCGCCTCAGCGATCGCGCCGTTGCGACGCTCCCGCCTGCGCTGCTTGTAGATCAGCCGAATGTTCCTCGCATAAATCACCAGCCCCGACGTCTGACCGATCACCCCGACCAGCTCCTGTCGCCACGCAAAGTAAGCGAACAGCATCATCCCCCCGATCAGACTCATCCACCAGAACGCCTCCGGCACCGTGCTCTGCCGCTGCTTCTCAGAAACGAACCACTGAACAAGCATCCGGCCCGAGAACGCGAGCTGCCCACCAAACCCAACCGCCACCCACGCAAGCGAAGCCCACGACGTGATCTTCAACAATCGAAACGCCCAGTTCGCCTCGGTCGATATCGCGTCAGAATACGTCCTCTCGCCGAACGCGCTCCTGAACGCCGCCGCGTCCATCACGTCAGAGGCGTGCACCTCGCGCGATCCCCTCTCCCGCGTCAGCACCCGGAACGTCGCCTCCCCGCTCGCAGGATCAAGCAGCACCTCAACCCGCCCGCGTGTATGAACCGCCTGGAAATCGTGCAGCGTCGCCCCGTCGCGAGTAACCCCGTCAAAGCTCCCGACCCCCGGCGCGAGCACCAGCGCAATGCCGACAATCAGCACCGCCACCATCGCCGCCGCAGGCTCCCACTTCACCCGCTTTCTCTTGGCCGGCGCATCACTCATCCCTGTGCCCCGGAACTCGCCTCTCCACTCCCACTCACCTCAGCGAAAACCTCAACCGATGTCACCGGCCTTCGCCTGCTCCGCATCCACCTCACCGCAAACAGATCGTGCAGCCCCGGCAACGCACGCTTCGTAATCCCCATCCCGTACTTCGTCTCCCCCGCAACCCGCGCCCGGTGATTGACCCTCATCTCTACCACCTTGAACCCAAGGTGCCGCGCCGTCGCCGGAATGAACCGGTGCATCCCCTTGAACTCCAGAGGCAGCCCCAGCGCAACCTCGCGCTTCATCACGCGCAGCGAGCACCCCGTATCCCTGATCGTGTCACCCAGCAGCCACAGCCGAAACTTCCTCCCCACCACACTCCCCCACCGCCTCACAACATTGTCCTTCCTCGCGTGAGAGCGATCCCCCTGCACCATGTCCGCGCCCTCGCGCTCCATCTGCTCAAGCATCGCCGGAATATCCGCAGGATCATTCTGAAGATCCGCATCCAGCACCGCGATCACACGCCCCCGCGTCGCCCGAAACCCCGCGTGGAACGCCGCAGACTGCCCGTTCCCCTTCCCCGGCGGCGTGCTCGTCATCGCCACGCATCGCACACGCGGCCGACTCTTCATCAACTCCCGCAGCCGCTCCCTCGTCCCGTCCGTCGAGCCGTCATCAATCACCACGATCTCATAGGACATCCCCGACGGACCGATCGCGCGCTCGATCTCCTCGACCAGAGGCGCAACGTTCGCCTCCTCGTTATGCGCCGGCGCAACCACCGACAACTCGATCTCGCCCTGGCTCACGCCGCTGCTCAAACGTTCACCTCACCAATAGATCGCAGCCCAGAAGAAGAATCATGCCCCGCTCCGAAACCGCTCCATACCCGCTCATGCAGTCTCCGTGGCCGCCGCGGCCGGCGGCCTGCTCCCGATCGGTAGCGGAGACAACTCAACCGCCGGGTTCCGCGTCATGAAAGCCCGCTCCGCCCACTGATCGGCAAACAGCACCACAGCCCTTCCGCGATCGTCAAACGCCAGCAGCGAACCATCAAGCGTCTCCGGCAACTCAAGATCCTCATCCTCCGTCGTGTACGGAGCCCTCCCCTTCACGTTCCACCACCTCACCAACGTCCACGGCGCGCCCTCCAGCAACGCCTCCGCCCCGTACTCACCCTCAAGACGATGCTTCAGCACCTCGAACTGCAGCGGCCCCACCGCCGCCAGCAGCACGCGGCTCTGCGCCGATCCCACACTCCCCACGCTCTCAAACCGCCTCGCCACACCCTCACGCATCAACTGGTCCAACCCCAGACGGAACTTCTTGAAGTTCGACGGCTGCGGGTTCCTCAGATACGCGAAACACTCCGGCGTGAACTCCGGAATCTCATTGAACACGATCGTCCGATCGTCGGTCAGCGTGTCGCCGACGCCGAACAGATCGTTCCCCACAAGCCCCACCACATCCCCGGCCACCGCGTCATCCACCGTCTCACGCTGGTTCCCGAACAACTTCTGAGCGTTCCCCAGCCGCACGCGCTTTCCCGACTGCGCGTGCACGACAAACATGTCGCGCTCGAACCGGCCCGACACGATCCGCACAAAAGCCACCCGGTCCCGATGCTTCGGGTCCATGTTCGCCTGGATCTTGAACACAAACCCGCTGAACCTCGGGTCCGTCGGCTCGATCACCTGGTCACCCGCTCGCCGCGCCGTCGGCGGGCTCGAATACCGAAGAAAACTATCCAGCAGCAACTGCACACCGAAGTTGTTCATCGCGCTCCCGAAGAACACCGGAGTCGTCTTCCCCGCCAAGACCTGCGACGCATCGAACGCCGCGCCCGCCCCGTCGAGCATCCGAATCTCCTCCAGAGACTCAAGATGCGCCTCAGACGACAACTTCTGCTGCAACGCCGGATCGTCCAGCCCCACCAGACTCACAGGCGCCTCGAACATCCCGCCAACCGTCCGCTCAAAGAGATGGATCTGACGCTCAAGACGGTCGTACACGCCCTTGAACTCCGGACCGCTCCCGATCGGCCAGTTCATCGCAAACGACTGGATCCCCAGCACACGCTCCAGCTCATCCACCAGCTCCAATGGGTTCCGCGTCGGCCGATCACACTTATTCATGAACGTGAAGATCGGCACCCCACGCTGGCGGCACACCTCGAACAGCTTCCGCGTCTGCGGCTCCACACCCTTGCCCGCGTCAATCACCATCACCGCGGCATCAACCGCCGTCAACACCCGATACGTGTCCTCAGAAAAATCCTTGTGCCCAGGCGTGTCCAGAAGATTCACCCGACACCCGCCATACTCAAACTGCAGCAGCGTCGAACTGATCGAAATCCCACGCTGCTTCTCAAGCTCCATCCAGTCGGACGCCGTCGCCCGCTGGTTCTTCCTCGCCGTCACCGAGCCCGCACGCTCGATCTGACCGCCATACAGCAGGAACTTCTCCGTCAGCGTCGTCTTGCCCGCGTCAGGGTGAGAGATGATCGCAAACGTCCGGCGAATCGAAATGGCGTCTGAAAGCGTCAACAAGAATGATCCAATCCGAGCAATAAGCCGCACGCGGCACCGTCAACACTCACCACAAAGAGACCCGGTCGAGATGACATCCGCACCCAGACCGATCCCGCCGCGGCACCACAAACCCGACAAAGACGCCAAGCGTAGGAACATCCCGTCTCAGAAGCCCCAAGAGATCCCAACGAGGCCCGAACCACGCCGATTTCGACTCACCCGCGGCTAGAATGATTCCAAGCCGCAGAATCTGCCCGGCTCAACCACCTTCCCGACATCTCTCGACACCGAGGTTCACACCATGCATCTTCGACGCTCCGACCACGACCACGGCCCGGAAACGGTCCCCGTGACATTCATCCTCGAAGACCCGCACTCACTCACGGGGGGCGACCAGAAAGAGCTCAAGGTCATGGCCGCCAAGGGCGAGCACCTCCTCGAAGTCGCCATGGACAACGGCATCAACATCGAGCATGCATGTGGTGGCGTCTGTGCATGCTCCACCTGCCACATCTACATAGAGGAAGGCGCAAAGAACCTCTCCGAACCCACCGAGGCCGAAGAGGACCGTGTCGAAGAAGCCCCGGGCCTCCAGCGTAACTCCCGCCTCTCCTGCCAGTGCGAGATCGAGCGCGAAGGACCGATCGTCGTCCGCGTCCCCGCATGGAACCGCAACGCCATCAAAGAAGTGCCGCACTAAGACATCGCGATACCCCCTTCACAAGCCGCTACGCCGGAGAACACGCATGAGCAGGTCCTTTGGCTGGCTCGACGTCCAGCGGATCGCCGAAGAACTCGCCGACCGTCACCCCTCAATCGATCCATACACGCTGCGTTTCACCGAACTCCGTGCCCTCGTCGAAACGCTCCCCGGCTTCGAGCCGGACCCCAAGCATCCCGTGAACGAGAAGATCCTCGAAACCATCCAGGCCAACTGGGCCGAAGAACGCGACGACCTCCCCGCCGACGACTCTGACGGATCCAACGACTAACCCCCCGCACACTCCACCGACATACTCACGCTGTTTGCCATCTGCCCATGTGCCATCTGGCCATTTCTGTATGCCACGCAAACGCGAACTCCATGACCGCTACTTCAAACAGGCAAAGACCGAGGGGTACGCCGCGCGCTCCGCATACAAACTCAAAGAGATACAGGAGCGTCACCGCCTCATCAAACGCGGCGATCGCGTCCTCGACCTCGGCTGCGCCCCCGGCTCGTGGCTCCAGGTCGCAACCGAACTCGTCGGCCCCGAGGGCCGAGTCGTCGGCATCGACCTGCTCCGCACCCGCGTCCCCGAAATGCCCAACGTCAACGTCATGGAAGGCGACATCTACACCACAGATCCAATGTCGCTCCGCGCCATGGCCTACCCCGAACTCACAGGCCAGCCCCCGCAGTTCGATGTCGTCATCTCCGACATGGCCCCGAACACCACCGGACACGGAGACCACTTCCTCTCCGTCCGGCTCTGCCGTAGAGCACTCGAGATCTTCCCCTCCCTCCTCCGCCCGGGCGGCTGCGCCACCCTCAAGGTCTTCGAGGGAGAAGAGTTCCCAGACTTCGTCAAAGAGTGCCGCGCCGCCTTCGGATCCGTCTGGATCTTCAAACCAAAGGCCAGCCGCGATGTCTCACGCGAGACCTACATCGTCGGCAAGGGCTACGCCCGCTCACGCCACTGACGCCCCGCCTCCATACCTTCGTGCCTTCCCTACCTCGTCAACGCCATCAGCCGAGCGATCCGCTCGCTGACCGGCGGATGCGACGAGAACAGCGAACTCCGCTCTCCGTGCGATGTGCGGCTCTTCCGCAGCGGATTCATGATGAACATGTGCGCCGTCCCCCGATTCGCCGCCTCCACCAGCGGCTCCGAGTCATCCGCCAACTTGCGTAGCGCCCCCGCGATCCCCAGCGGGTTCCGCGTCAACTCCACCGCCCCCGCATCCGCCAGATACTCGCGCTTCCTGCTGTAGGCCATCTGGATCACCCGCGCGAGCAACGGCGCAATCACCGCCAGCATCATCGCGAGCACAAACAGCACGACTATCGCCGCCCCCTCATTCTTTCCCGACGCCCGCCGCGCCCCTCTCACCATGCCGCGCCGCGTCCCACGCAGAAACGCGTCGCACGCGAACACAATCAACCCCACCATCGTCGCCATCAGCATCGAGAAGCGAATGTCGTAGTGCCGGATGTGCGCCACCTCGTGCGCGATCACACCCTGCAACTCATCCCTCGTCAACTTCTCCCGCAAAGCCGTCGTGATCGCCACCGCCGCGTGCTCAGGGTCCCGACCAGTGGCGAACGCGTTCAAGGCCGTCTCCGGAATCAGGTATACCTTGGGCATCGGCAGACCCGCCGCGATCCGCATCTCATCAACCACGTTGAACAACTCAAGGTCCGATTCACGCGTGATCTCAACCGCCCCGGACATCCGCAGAATCGCGCTCGACCCGCCATACCAAGACCACAACGCGCCGAAGCACGCCACAACCAGCGCGGCACCGAAACCGATCGCCGCGGAAACCGCCATGTCCTCCCTCGTCGCACCCATGGCGATCGCGCCGCCGATCAGACATCCGATCACGCCGCCCAGCAGAATCATGAGCGCAACCAGAACCGCGCTCTCCCGCTTGTTCTTCCTGATCAAGTCAAGATACGTGAGCGTCCCCGGATACGCCTTGATCCGCTCGCGCAACCGCTCATCCTGCGTCAACGCCTTCTCCATGCCGCGCGACTCTTCGCCTCCGTGCCTCCGTGCCTTGGTGCCTCCGTGCCTTGGTGCCTCCGTGCCTTGGTGCCTTCGTGCCTTGGTGCCTTCGTGCCTTGGTGCCTTCGTGCCTTCCTACTTGAACGACACCTTCGGCGCCGCACGCTCCGCCTCGTTCTCAACCGTGAAGTAGTCACGCTTCTGGAACGCAAACAGTGCCGCCACGATGGTCGTCGGGAACGTCTGCCGCGACTCCTCGTATCGCGCGACCACGTCGTTGAAGTGCTGGCGAGCGAAGCCGATCTTGTTCTCGGTCCCCGTCAACTCTTCCTGCAGCTTCATGAACGAGCCGTCCGCTTTCAGACTCGGATACGCCTCGGCAACCGCCAGCAGCCGCCCGAGTGCCATGGTCAGCGCGCCCTCCGCCTTCCCCTTCTCCATCGCGTGGGCCGCATCGCTCGAAACCGCAACCGCCTGGTTCCTGGCAGAGATCACCGCCTCCAGCGTCTCGCGCTCGTGCGAGGCATACCCCTTCACCGTCTCAACGAGATTCGGGATAAGGTCGTACCGCCGCTTCAACTGCACATCGATCTGGGACCATCCGTTGTCACAGTCGATCCGCTTCCGGACCAGCACGTTGT
Source organism: Phycisphaeraceae bacterium (assembly GCA_019454185.1). Lineage (NCBI taxonomy): Bacteria > Pseudomonadati > Planctomycetota > Phycisphaerae > Phycisphaerales > Phycisphaeraceae > Phycisphaeraceae bacterium. The sequence continues at coordinate 752,718 of CP075368.1, read as the reverse complement.
ACATCGCGATGAACCAGAACAGGACAACAACGAACAGGCCCGCAATCACGACCCCAATGACCAGTCCCGACATGGCAACCTCCTTCACAACCGGGGCATTCCCAGTGCACGATCATACCGAAACGACTCATTCGGCGAATGGCCGGTAGACTTGCACCCAACGAGCCCCCATCCGCGCGCCCGGAAACGGAGATCCCAATGTCCGAGCCATCGCCCAAGGAATCTGCCACTCGGATCATCACCGTCAAGGAATCGCGGCTCACCCTCCCCGATCTCCTCGACGATCTCCTCTGGCCCAAGCTCTTCCGCGCCTCGCCCCTGGCGTTGCAACCCGGTCACATAGGAATCGCCCTCTTCACGCTCGCGATCGTCGGCCTCATCGGCTTCGCCAACACATGGTGGAGCGACTCACCGAACTTCTTCATCACCCTCGCAGCGACGCTCGGCACACCCTCCCAGGATCTCACCGCAGGCCGTGCCGGCCCGCTCGCCGACATCATCTCACGGGCATCGAACCTCCTCCACACCCACCCGCTCGCCCTGATCTTCCAGGGCGTGCCGATACTCGCGATCCTCTCGATCGGCATCTGCACCATCTCGCGCATGACCGCCACAGAATTCAGCGCGGGCGTCACCATGTCCTGGACCGAGGGCCTCACCTTCACACTCAAAAGGTGGCCCTCCACACTCGGCGCGGCGTTCGGTGCTCCGATCCTGATCGGGCTCATCGCACTCCTCCTCGCCATCTTCGGTGCCGCCTTCTTCTACATCCCGGGACTCGACATCGTCGGATCCATCGTCTTCCTTCTCATCGTCCCACTCGCCCTTCTCGCCGCCATCCTCACCCTCGGCCTCCTGCTCGGACACCCCATGCTCGTGCCCGCCTTCGCCTGCGAAGGCAGCGACGCCATCGACGCTCTCCAGCGTGTCTACGCCTACGTGCTCGCCCGACCCGGGCGGCTCATCGTCTACACGCTCATCCTCGGGCTCATCCTCCTCGCGACATCCCTCGTCGCCTACGCACTCGCCGGCGCAACCGATGCTCTCGCCCGCTCCGCAACCTCCGCGTGGCTCGCCCCGAACCCCTCACACATCCTCGCAAGCGACGCGATCCCCGAAGGCCCAACACGAAAATTCGCCTCAACCATCATCAGCACATGGCTCTCATGCGTCTGGCTCATCGCCGCCGCGTGCGTCCTCGCGACATACGCCTCCGGCTCAACAATCCTCTACCTTCTCATGCGTCAGGCCAGCGACGGCCAGGACTGGGGCGAACTCTGGTTCCCAGAGCACGCCAACGCCGGACGCGATGAACTCTCCACCGCAACCTCCGGCGACACCTCGCTCCGAAGCATGTCCTCCGCCGCGCGATCCGAGGATCCCGCCTGATGCGTTCAGGCACTCACCAGCTCGACCCATCTCGCCTCCCCACCTGCTGCGCCGAGATCGCCGGCACCCTCGCCGAGCACGCCATCACCTTGCTCACGCTCGAATCCCCCGGAGCCCCTCCCCGCTCACTCCGCGCCCGCCAGACAGACCTCCCCGGCGAACTTGAGCTCGCCATCCCATGCACCCTCCGCGCAGAAACTCCCGCCAACCTCGAACTCCACCTCACAGCCACCATCATCCGCTGGTCCACCAACAACAACGCACTCGCCGACGCACTCGCCCGCGAGCTCCCTTGATTCACGCCGGATCATCCACAATCCCGAGCGGCAGCAACGCCTCAGGCCCGATCACACTCGGCCCATCCGGCACCGTCAATGCCCGCTCCAGCGTGAACGCCCCAACCCGCGTCCGTCGCAACGAGTGCAGCATCCCGCCGCCCGAAAGCTCCCGCCCGATGTCACGCGCCAGCGACCGGATGTACGTCCCTCGACCGCACGCGATATCCAGACTCAGCAACGGAAACTCGTACGCAACAACCACGATCGAATACATCGTCACAGCACGCGCCTTCAACCCCGGATCCTCACCCCGACGCGCGATGTCATACGCACGCTGACCATCCACACGCATCGCCGAGTGCGCCGGTGGTAACTGCTCAATCACCCCGACATATCGCTGAAGCGTGCGCTCGACCTCCGCAATCCGCGGCACACGCGCGTTCTCAACGATCCGCGCCTCGCTCTCGTGATCGTCCGTCACCGACCACCTCGAAAGATCCACCTCCGCGAGATACCCCTTCCGCTGACCCATCACCCGCTCACACAGCTTCGTCGCCTTCCCCACCATCACCACCATCACACCCGTCGCCAGCGGATCCAGCGTCCCACCATGCCCCACCTTCATCCGCTTCGACGCCTTCGCATCAATCCTCGGATCAAGCCCCGCACGCACCCGCGTCTGCACCCATCGCACCACCTGCGTCGACCGCATCCCCAGCGGCTTGTCCACCACCACAAACCCGCTCGGAAGCGCCGGCTCACACATCCCTTCACTCCCGCTCACGGCACACCCCTCACGCGCTCCACGATCGAGAGATCAACACGCCGACCATTCGAGTAGTTGTACCCCGGCTCTCTCCATCCATCGGTCAACACCCGCACACCCTGCATCGACGAGACCGACGCCGTGGGAACGATCGCCAGCCCGTCCGGCCTCGAGTCCAGCCACGCCTCCACCTGCTCCACCCCGATCCGCTCGATCCGCCCCCGAGTCGCGAAGACCAGACTGTCCTCGTGATACCCCGCCGCCGCCAGCCGCCTCGTGCCCGAAGGATCAATCCTCCCGACCTCGACCATGATCCGCTCGGTGTTCCAGAGCGATCTCGCCTGGGGCAGCGAGAACTGGAACAACACAACGCTCAGCACAACCGCCACTCTCATCCCCGACCCGAGCAACCCGAGATGATCCACCCCGAACCTTCGCATCGCAAGCGTACGAAACAGCGTCGCCGCCGCCATCGCACACGGCACATACACAATCCCGAAGTACCACGGCAATCCCGCCAGATCCCGCGCCACCACAGCCGCCGCGCCCAAACCGAGGATCATCCCGATCACGCCCCACAGCCGAACGCCGAACCTCATGCCGATCGAACGAATCCCCGGCAATGAACCCGCGACGAGCAACGCCCGCGCGCTCAGCAACGCAAGCGCGGGATACATCGGCATCGTGTAATGAGGCAACTTCGTCAGCACCAGCTCAAACACCACCCAACTCGGCACGATCCACGCCAGCAGAAACCGCTCCGCTGGCCTCGCGCCCAGCCCGCGCCGCGCCGCCCGCCTCCACAATCCCCCGCGCCGCCACGCCCGCCCGACCGCCGCAAGCGTCAACAACGAACCCGGCCACAGCAACACCGCCGACAGCACAGTGTGATATCCCGGTGGCCCGAAGTGCCCCTCCTTCGCCTCACCCGCCCGCCCCAGCGTCTCATCGACGATCGTCGACAGATACGTCTCCCACCCCACCGACGATCCCACCGCATACACCCACGGCCCGCAGATCACCCCAATCACAACCACCCCGGTGACCGGCCGCAACCTCCACAACAGCGACCACCTCCCCGTCGCAAACGCCAACCCCGCCGCCGTCAGCACACACACCATCGGCGTGATCGGTCCCTTCGCCATGATCCCGATCGCGATCGCCGCCCACAGCAGAATCCCATCACGCAAAGGCAGCGCACCCCTCGCACCGATCGTCCGCCACGCCTTCCAAAGCAGCGTCTGCGTCGCAAGCACCGTCACAAGCAGCAACTGATCCGCCCTCGCCATGTGCGCATCCACCACCATCAGCGGGCACACCGCAAGCAACGCCGCCCCCAGAACCGCCGCCCTCGCATCAAACAGCCGCAGCCCCAGACGCCACGTCAGCAGCACCGAGAGCACCGCGCACACCACCCCCGGCACGCGATACATCCAGATCGCATCACGCCGCGGCTCACCCCCCGTGAACACCGCAACGCTCAAACCCTGCACGTAATACACCAGCGGCGGCTTGTTGATCCGCGCCTTCCCACCCACCAGCGGCACCACGATCCCCCCGGCATGCAACACCGGATCCCGCTCATCCTGTGGCAGCAGCACCGACTCAACCATCTGGCGAGAGGCCTGCGCAAACCGCGTCTCATCACGATCAATCGTGGGGATGCTGAACAACCCGGGGAGATAACATACAAGGCACAACAGCACCAGCGAGAGCCCGGCGCGCAGCGACGACGCCCAGGCAATCCGCCCGGAACGACCGTCGATGCCGATCGATCGATCACGCATGCTCCGCGACTATAACCGGGGTCTCGCGCCCCCGGTGCGTGCCGCACACCGCATGCTTGCGCCCGTCTCGCGAATCATCTCGCCCCTTTGGGCCTGGTCGGGACTTCCCCACACCCGCGCATGGGCTCGCCCCCTCATCATCACCGCCCTCGCCACATCCTGCCTCCTCCCCTTCGACGGCATCATCGCTCGCGCCTCCCGAGACGCCGCAATCGGAGGCGATTTCCGCAGAGTCCTCGGCTGGTTCGGCGAATACGGCCAGGGTGGCATGATCATCCTCACGGCCGCCCTCGTCTTCCTCCTCGACAAACACAACGCCAGGCGCCTCCTCGACTACGCGCTCGCACTCATGCTCGCCGCCGCCGCCACACTCCCCCTCAAGATGCTCACCGGACGCCCGCGCCCCCGCGAGAGCATGCTCGAAACCTACACCCACCTCGACTTCCTCGGACCCTTCGGAGCCCACCCATTCTCCCCGGAGGTCGGCGTCCGCCACGCATGGGAGTTCTGGTCCGACACCAACGCCGCACTCTGGTCCATGCCCTCCTCCCATGTCGTCTACGCCGTTGTCATGAGCGTCTGGCTCGCCGCTCTGTACCCACCACTTCGCACGCTCGCGTGGATCCTCGCCGCGCTCGTCGCCATCGCCCGCGTCCTCTTCGGAGCGCACTACCCCACCGACGTCATCGTCGGCGCGGCACTCGGCTACCTCATCGCCACACCCTGCATCACTCGACTCTGGGGCATCCGCCTCCTCGACTGGATCTGGCAGATGGTCGTCGATCCCGATGCCCCCCCGGCCGCCCCACGATTCGAACAACACCGATCCCGCCCGGCCGACTCCCCGCACACCCCCCCAGCCGCGAGTCCCAGCCGATAATCCGGACGCACAGCATCATCGCACACCCAAGACGAGCCCATGCCCAAGCGAAACCGCGCCAACATCATCTTCATCGTGCTCATGTGCCTCGCCATGTGCTCGGTCATGTCTCTGGCCATGACTCTGCTCAACCGGGGTCTCGATCCCGGGTTCTTCCGCGCCTGGCTCCGAAGCGCCTCCATCGGCTTCCTCGTCGCCCTCCCGACAGCCCTCCTCATCGTCCCCCCGCTCCGCAGGTTCTCCGAACGACTCGCCGGCTGAAGCGACACACGCGCACGCAACACACCAGGCCATCATCACGACCCCACCAGACGCCCCAGCAACAACTCCCTTCGATATCTGGTACAATCCATGTATCAAGCGATCCACGCGTGGCCACCCATCGGCCACGCTTAGGAGTCCTCTTCCGCATGCACTGGGCCCTCGCGGCAATCCTCTTCATCCGAGCCCTCATGCCGGGCGGCATGCCACTCTCGACATACGCCCAGTCCGCCTCACCCTTCGGCTCCAACTCAGCGATCTGCAGCCCATCCGGCTCACCCGAGGACGCCTGCTTCTGCTGCCCCCCTGATGCATGCCCCTGCATCGCGCCCGTGCCGGACGCTCCGACCCCATCGCAAGATCCCGCGGCACCACCTCACAACACCCCACGCCCGGTCGTCCTCGCGATCGAACCCACGACCGAAATGACCATCGGCTGGCTCGATACGTCTACCCGGCCGGTTGCCACCTCCCTCTCCCTCCGCCCCACACACGCAACCCTCGGCTCGAACGCACAGGCCGCCCTCTGCATCTGGCGAACGTAGCCACTGGCTTCTGGGCCCCCGCAGCGCGCCCGAACCCGCGCCCGAACCCAACTCCCAGCAGATCCACACGCACGCGCCGCGAACGATCGAATCTCGCGCCATCCGCGCCAGACCGATCGATCACGTCCGCACGAAGACATCCGCCCAACGGATGCCCGTGCCGCTGGATTTGCTCATCACCGCACTCGTGCACAGCACAAGCCGATCGCAGGCGATCTCGCGCCGCGCCTCGGCCCCTCATCAAACCCGCAATGCGCCGGCATCACGCATCTCGTCGCCGTGCGCAGAATGGAGTTCCCCCATGCATCCCTCACTCGCTCTGCGTCTCATCATCGGAACCATCGTGGTCTCAGCCATCGGCTCACTCCTCCTCGGATGCGCGACCACGCAATCAACCTCGACCGACACCTCGAACACGACGCCCGCAACCGAACGCGAACCCGGCGAGAGCGTGGTCCACGCAGCTTCAGACAGGGACCGCGAGTACCTCGCGAGCAAGACGCCGATCACCGCCGACAAGGTGACGCTCGCCGTGAACGGGCTCTCCTGCCCCCTCTGCGCCACCAACGTGGACAAGCAACTCGCCTCACTCAGAGGCGTGCAGGACATCCGCATCGACTTCGAGAAGGGCGAGATCGAACTCCAACTCAAGGATCCGCGCCCCTCCCCATCCTCACTCGCACGCGCGATCGACCAGGCGGGCTTCACGCTCGTCAGGATCTCACACCACTGAGAGGGAGCAAGCACATGAGACCGACCTCGCCGACTCGGAGCGTCAGCAACTCTCTGCGCCCTCCTCGGTGCGTTCTGCGCCCCTCTCCGATCGTCTTCCTGCTCTGCGCCGCGCTCTCCGCACTCTTCGCACCGGCCGCGCCCGCCCAGGAAGCCCTCAACATGGACTCCGCGACACAACCCTCCCCGGGTGTGATCTATCTCTACGAACGCGCACGCTACACCCGCTACGGACGCTCGCCGCACGACAACGACACCGCGGATCACACGGACCGCACCAACCAACTCCGACTGGAAACCAGCATCATCGCGGGACTCACCAGAGACCTCGCCCTTTTCGCGACCATCCCCGTCGAGAAACGAACCGAACACACCGCCTCCGGTGACTCCGACTCCGACTTCGGCCTCGCCGATCCCGAGATCCTCTTCAAGTATCGCATCTACAAGTCCGACTCCGGAACGCTCGACACGCTCCGCATCGCCCTCCTCGCCGGCGCAGAGATCCCCAGCGGCGACGGCAACTTCACCTCCGGCTCCGTCGATCCCATCGTCGGAATCGCCGCAACCACAATCAGAGGCAGACACGGGCTCAACGCCGCCGCACGATTCAAGTTCAACACCGGTGGCGACGACGAGCACAACCTCGGCGGCGATGGCCCGCACGATGCCCTCTGGTACAACGCCTCCTACCTCTACCGCCTCGCCCCCGGCGCATGGACAGCAACCAGCAGCGCGGCTCTCTACGCCGTTCTCGAACTCAACGGCCTCTACGAGACCAGCGGCGACAACGAGATCCTCCTCTCCCCCGGCCTTCTCTACGAGGCACGCACCTGGGCGGGCGAGATCGGCGCCCGCATCCCCATCCTCGAAGATGTCAACGACCGCCCCGAGATGGACTGGGGCATGACCATCGGAGTCCGCTTCCTCTTCTGACGCTCCCCGCATCAACTCCCTTCGGTTGCCACCCCGTAACCCCATGCGCTGTACGATTCTCATATGACCTCAACACGCACCGACAATCCCGGCACGAGGACGCGGGTTCCGTGCCGCGAACTGTCGCTCGGCTCATGGGATGACCTCGAACGAGAGATCGCCGCTGTCGAAGCCGCCGATCGCGCCGGCACACTCCAGACCTGCGGCAACTGGTCCGCCGGCAGAATACTCGGTCACATCGCCGCATGGATCGACTACGCCTTCGACGGCTACCCCATGAACCCGCCGTGGTTCGTACGCATCATCGGCCGATTGATGAAGCGCCCCATGCTGAAACAACCCCGCATGAAGCCGGGCTTTCGCATCCACGGCGCGCCCGAAGGCACCTACGGAGTCGCCGAGATGTCCGTTCCGGAAGGTGCCGCACGTCTCCGCAAGGCCATCGCTCGCTTCAAGACCGAGCAGCCGGGACCCAATCCAATCTTCGGCCCGCTCACCAAAGACCAGTGGACGCGCATGCACATGAACCATGCCTCCTTGCATCTAGGATTTCTCAGAGTCTGATCTCACGCCCGCATCCGACCCCTTCGCCTCCGGAGTCCCTCACGATGCCCCGCACCTACGAGACATTCGATCCAACGCGGGACACCGATGCCGTCTGCCGCATGGTCGCCCTCGCCTTCGGCGGCACCCAGGAAGGCGCACGCGATTGGCTCACCAACGCAGGGGTCGAGAACCTCCGAGTCGTGCAGGACGAAGGCCGCACAGTCGCCTCCCTCCTCCGCATCCCGATGGGCGCTTACTTCGGAGGTCCCAGCGTGCCCCTCCTCGGCATCGCGGGCGTCGCTGTCGCTCCAGAGGAACGAGGCCGCGGGCACGCCGCGTTCCTCATGCACAACCTTGTCCGCTCGGCGTTCGAAGAGGGCTGGGCTCTGGCTGGCCTCTACGCCTCGACCCATCGCCTCTACCGCAAGTTCGGCTTCGAGCACGCCGGACACCGCTTCCAATACACCGTCCCTCTCGTTCGCATCGACGCCGGCGGGCCGCCCAGCGCCGTTTCCACACTCCCCGGAGAACTCCGCATCGTCGCCCTGCAGGACTCGGACGATCCCGACATCCGCGCGTGCTACCAGAACTTCGCACGCATGTACGAAGGAACCCTCGACCGCGGCCCATACATCTGGGCACGCATCCGCAAGCACCGCGAAGACACATACACCGGCTTCGGCGTCCGCGACGCCGCCGGCTCCCTCCGTGGCTACCTGTTCATGAGCCAGCAGCGATCGAACCCGCTCGGACGCTTCAGCGTCGCCCTCTCAGACTTTGTCTTCACCGACGAAGCCGCGGGTCGCCGACTCTGGGAACTCCTCCACGACTTCTCCATGATGGGCGAGAACCTCACATTCTGCGGCGGCCCCACCCACCCCGCCCTCCAACTCCTCCGCCAGCAACGCCATAAGGTCGAACTCAAAGACGACTGGCTCATCCGCGTCCTCGACTTCAAACGCGCCGTCGAGTCCCGCGCCTACTCGCCCGCGATCAACACCGAACTCCGCCTCGAACTCAACGACGAAACCATCCCGGAGAACTCGGGACGCTGGCTCATCCGCATCGCCGACGGACGCGCCTCCGCCGCGCGAGACCACTCCACCGCCGAATCAAGCAGCACGCTCCGCCTCTCCGCCCGCGCCATCGCAACCCTCTTCAGCGGCTTCAACACCGCTCACCAGGCCCGCCTCCTCGGCCTCGCCGACGGCGACGACGCCGCCCTCTCGCTCGCAGACAGCGTCTTCGCACGCTCAACACCCTGGATGAGCGACATGTACTGAACCCGCAGCGCTCTTGCCGTGGTACCATCGCCCCATGCCGCCGAGCGTGCTCTCGAATGCCGTCGTGCTCTTCTTCATCATCGACCCCTTCGGTCTGATCCCGGTCTTTGTCGGGATCCTCAAGGGCGTCGCGCCCGAGCGAAGGACACGCATCCTCGTCCGTGAGTTGCTGATCGCCCTTGCGATCCTGCTCCTCTTCTTCTTCGCGGGTCGGCACATCCTGGGCACCCTCCACATCTCAGAGCCCGCCCTCACGCTCGCCGGCGCAATCATCCTCTTCCTCATCGCCCTGCCGATGATCTTCCCCTCCATCAAACTCAGCTTCGAGACAGAGGGCTCGGGCGAGCCGCTCATCGTCCCCCTCGCAACCCCCATGCTCGCAGGACCATCGGCCATCGCGATGGTCATCCTCCTGGGAACGGGCGGCACCGGCTCAACCGCCGAACGCCTCGGCTCCGTCGGCATCGCCTGGCTCGCCGCAGCACTCACCCTCGTCATCGGCATGCGCATCGCCGCACGGATCGGCAAACGCACGCTCATCGCCATCGAGCGACTGATGGGCATGCTGCTCGTCGCCATCTCGGTCGAAATGTTCCTCGGCGGGCTCCGCGCCGCACTCGCAACCATCCCCTGAATGCCTCAGAGCGTCCGCCTCACCGCGGCATCTGCCATCCGCTCCAGCACGCTCCGCGCAGGCGACGGCGCGATCGCATCCAGAGACGCCCTCGCATCCGCGACACGATCGAGCGCGATATGGTGCGCACGCGCCAACGCGCCCGACGCGAGCAGCCGATCCGCGAGGATCGCCCGCTCCTTGCCGCCCCCCGCACTCGATGCCCCCTCGATCAGTCTGATGCACGCCGCACGCTCCGACGCCTCCGCACCCGCAAGATGCAGGATCAGCGGCAGCGTCAGCTTCCCCTTCTCGATGTCCTTCCCCACCGACTTCCCGACCGAGCCCTCCTCACCCGTCAGGTCGAGCAGGTCGTCCTGTATCTGGAACGCGACGCCGAGCCGGCGGCCATACGCCCCGAGCGCGCCCGCGACTCTCGCATCCGCGCCCGATATCAACGCCCCCCGCTCGCACGCCACCGCGATCAGCGACGCCGTCTTCCGCTCCAGAATCTCGAAGTACGTCGCCTCATCCAGCGACCAGTCCTCGCGATGATCGATCTGCAGCAACTCCCCCGCGCACAGCACCCGGCTCACACCCGCGATCGCCAGCGCGTGGTCCTGCGACCGCATCTGCGAGCAGAGGTGATACGCCGACGCGATCAGATAATCGCCCAGCATCACCGCCGCCTCATTCCCCCTCAGCGTGTTCAGCGTCCTCCCCCGACGCCTCACGTCCGCCTCATCCAGCACATCATCGTGAACCAGCGTGGCCATGTGCACCATCTCGCACACCGCCGCCATCGTGATGTGCTCATCCCCCAGGATCTCCCCCGGCTCGCTCGACGATCCCTCGGGATGCGCCGCCAACCCAGCAAGCAGGACCAGCACGGGCCGCAGCATCTTCCCCCGATACCGCTCGACGTGCCCGCACAACTCGTTCACCACCGGCAGATCAGAACGCAACTGCTCCGCGAACCGGCGTTCGACACGCCCGAGCGCCGAAGCGACGGCCGTCTGCACGCCTTCCAGTTCCGGTGAGAGTTCGAGCACGCCTCGCATAGTGGGTCTTTCGGTCCGTCAGAGAGGATTGGCGGTTTCAATACTTCCTGAAATCATAGCGCAGCAAACGCCTCCACGCCCCTCCCCCCGCACCCTCCCGATCACGGCTCCGCCACGATGTAAGCCAGCCAAGCCAGGCAGTTCTCGCCCACCGATGCAGGCACGAACTTCCCGTCACCGCCCCCCTTCCCGTCATCACCTTCGAGATAGACCGTCGATCGCCCGAACCCCGCCTCCGCAAGCAACTCCCGGATCTCCACCAAGCTCCACAGACGCCACTCGTACGTGAACGCGTTCCGCATCCGCGACCCATCCGGGAACGCAAAGTGGATGTGGCACGTGTAGTCCCCGGTCAAGGCGTCGTAACGAGACTGGTCCCAGACATAAGTGAAGCCGCGGCACGGCCTCCGCTCCCGCATGATCTTCACGCTGTCGGGCCCACCGTAAAAATCCATGAAGAAGAGCCCGTCGGTCGCCAGCGACTTGCGAACGCTCTCAAAGTACCTGCGCATCAGCGGTCGGGTCTTGAAGATCCAGTACGAGAAGTTCATCGCCAGCACGGCATCGACCCCGCTCCCCTCGCGCCCGGGTGACAGCACGTTGCGATTCAGCAGCGTGACCCGCTCACGCTGCGCCGGGCGCAGCTTCGACAGGTTGTGCTCGATGCCCCAGTCGAGCGTCGGCTGGTCGAGATCGACGCCGATCGCCCGGTGCGAAGGCCCCCGACGCACCCACTCGCAAGAGGTGTTCGCCGTCCCGCAGAAATCCTCCCGGATCACCGAGGCGCGACGCCTGCGGATCCGCTTGAACTCCCCCTCGACAAAGTCGATCTCGGAGACAACGTCCTGCACCGCCCTCTGGTACAGATCGTGGCGATCCGCACGGGCAGCACGGGACATCCTGGAACGGCTCGGCTCGGGCTTCTTGGGTCCTGGCATGGGCGGGGAGTGTACGGAGGACGCGGCACTTTGTCGCGCGGCTATAGTCAGACCCGTCGGCCAGACCGTCGGCGGATACGTCATGGATGAGGTGCGCAATGCGTCTGACGATGGTCGGAACCGGTTATGTCGGGCTCGTCACGGGAGTCTGTTTCTCCAACACGGGAAACGCCGTCACATGCCTCGACATCGACGAGCGAAAGATCGAGAAACTCCGGCGCGGCGAGTGCCCCATCTATGAGCCGGGGCTCACCGAACTCATGGAGAAGAATATCGCCGCGGGCCGCCTCCGCTTCACCACAGAAAAGGTCGAGGCCTACCGAGATGCCGATGCCATCTTCATCTGTGTCGGCACACCCAGCGACGACAACGGCCACACGGACCTCCGCTACATCCATGCCGCGGCGGACGACATCGCCGCAGTCCTGAGAACGCTCCCTGCGGGCACCCCCGCAAAGACCATCGTCGTCAAGAGCACCGTGCCCGTCGGCACCTCGCTCGCGGTCCGCGACAGGATCGCCTCGGGCGCGCCCGGCGTGAGGTTCCACATCGCCAACAACCCCGAGTTCCTCAAGGAAGGCGCCGCGATCAACGACTTCATCAAGCCCGATCGCGTGGTGTGCGGCGTCGAAGACCCCGAGGCCGGTGAGTTCTTCCGCGCCATCTACGACCCCTTCGTTCGCAACGGCCACCCCATCTACATCATGGACATCCTCTCCTCGGAGATGGTCAAGTACGCCTCGAACAACTTCCTCGCCACGAAGATCTCGTTCATCAACGAGATGGCCGCGTTGTGCGAGGCGTACGGCGCGGACATCGGACGCGTGCGAGAGGGCATGTGCGCGGACAAGCGCATCGGCTCGGCCTTCCTGTATCCGGGGCTCGGGTACGGCGGCTCCTGCTTTCCAAAGGACACGCTCGCGTGCATCATGATGGGCGACAAGTCGGGCGTGCCCACCCCGCTCTCCAAGGCCGTTCACGAGGTCAACCAGCGTCAGCGCGACCGCTTCTTCTCGAAGATCGAACGCCACTTCGAGCAAGGGGGCCTGAAGGGGAAGACCATCGCGTTCTGGGGGATCGCCTTCAAGCCCCAGACCGACGACATCCGCGAGGCACCCGCGCTCACACTCATGCGCAAGGCCCTTGCGGCGGGCGCGATCGTTCGGGCCTTCGATCCGGTCGCGAACGCCAACGCCCGGGCCGATCTCGGCACTGGGTACGGTCCGGCCCTGTCGATCGTTGACGACATGTATGACGCCGCGACGGGGGCGGACGCCCTCGTGGTCTCCACGGACTGGGACGAGTTCAAAAGCCCGGATTTCCAGCGGCTTCGGTCGCTCATGCGGTCCCGGGCTGTCTTCGACGGACGTAACCTGTACCGGCCCTCTGTGATGGCGCAGGCCGGATTCACCTACCACTCCGTCGGACGCAAGAGCGTCAGTGGATCTTGACGAGCCGGGTCCGATGCGACGTGCCCGATGGAAACCGGATGATCCGCCATGACCGGCAGACTCTTCAAACTCTACCAGCAAAGCCGGCTCTTCAATATCAATTTCAACGTGGTTGCCGCCGGGCTCCTCGCGATCGCTATCTCCAAGTACCCCGTCCTTCTGGTCAGCGAGTGGATCGGGCCGGAACGCAAGTTCCTGATCACCCTCGCCGCGGCGGGAATCGACGTTGTCGCGGATGTCGTCATCTATTACGGCCTCCACTGGCTCGCGAACCACTGGCGCCCCGCCTCTCGCCGCCCTCGCGTGCGCAAGAGCAAGCGCGCGTTCTTCAAAGATGCGTCGCTCGTCCAGTTCGAGCGAGCCATTCTCTCGCCCCTGTACTACATGGTCGCCGGCGGCCTGATGTACCTCCTCCAGTACCAGGGGATCAAGGCGAACTGGGCCTTCGTCTTCGGCTTTGTCAGCGCGATCGTCGTGACCCGCATCGTTCACACGATGTGGGGTCTGCGAACCGGCAGATTCAAGAGCGATCCACACGAGTTTGCCGCCGCGTCCGACACGCCGGTCACAACCGCCGATGATGCGCCGAAGCCCGCGAATACCGATGAAGCAGCCGCGCAGCACGACCGGCCGGTAGGATCCGGTACACCCTGACTCGCCGGTACACCCTGATTCGAAGTTCGGATGGCGGCTCGGTTGGCGAGCGCGATCATGCCGCGTGGTGTGGTCGCGGGACTGGAGCAGGTGGGGATGGGGGTGGGGCAGAGGGGGGATCTGAAGTTGTGGGTTGCTCGGGTGGCATGGCAGAGGCCGCATCGTCCTTGAGGGCCGATGGGGAGTTCGCGTCCGGCTTGAGGCCGGCCGCGATGGGGAGGTTGGGGAGAGCGCCAGCCGGATGAACCGGCTGGCTTGGGAGTGGAGAGTCGGAGGAAGAAGGAGAAGAGTAAGAAGAGGCAGAATAACCGCTCTGGCCCCCCACGGCGGTGCCACTAGGAGAAGAGGTCCGCTCGCTGACGCTCGCGGCTCGGTTCGAGTCGGATGCCTCGGCCTGGAGCACTGGTTCCGTCTCGCTGGGCTCGGCGGGAACCAGTGGCACCCGAACATCCAGTGGCACCGGAACAACCTGTGGCTGGAGCACTGGTTCCGCCTCGCTGGGCTCGGCGGGAACCAGTGGCACCCGAACAACCTGTGGCACCCGAGCAACGTGTGGCCGGAGCAATGGTTCCGCCTCGCTGGGCTCGGCGGGAACCAGTGGCACCCCAGCATCCAGTGGCACCCGAACATCCTGTGGCACCGGAACAACCTGTGGCTGGAGCACTGGTTCCGCCTCGCTGGGCTCGGCGGGAACCAGTGGCACCCCAGCAATCTGTGGCACCCCGACATCCTGTGGCACCCGAGCAACGTGTGGCACCCGAACAGAGTGTGCGTGTGCGAGGGCGAGGATGGAGTCGTCGATGGGGAGGATGCGGGAGAGGCGGTAGAGGTGGTGGCAGGCGCGGCGTGCGCCCTCGGCTCGGCGGAGTTCGAGGCGTTGGGCTTGCAGTGATGTGTCGCCCAAGATCGCTTCACCGGGGAGGAACGAGCGAGCGGGGTGCGCGTTGAGATGCGAGGGTGGGAGCGGGTCGTATCGGGACGCGCCGGGCGCGAGGTGTTCGTGCTGGGCGCGGAGTTGGCGGGCGTGGGCGCGGGCCTGGGTGTAGTCGTCGATGATGGTTTGCAGGACGCCGACGGTGGAGGCGAGAGAGACGGAGGCGGCCATGCGCGTGTGGGCGCAGCCGCCTTTCTCGATGGCGAGCATCTTTTCGCGCGTGTCGGGTTCGGTGAGCCACATGGCGAGGATGTCGACGGCGATGCGGAAGTCGCGCGCGACGGAACAGAGCGATGAGCCGGGGTGGCAGAGCGCGGAGAGGATCGGGCTGTGGAGGTGGGCGGGGATGAGGGAGTCGTCGGAAGAGGAGGACTCAACGCGGAGAGCCGCGGAGTGCCGCGGAGGGGACGATGAAGAGGAGGAAGCAGAAGGGGCAGAGGGAGGTGGAGCACTCGCCATCGGGCGAGTGGCACGAGGAGGTGCAGAGCCACCGCTCTGGAGAGCGGTGCCACCAAGAGAGGAGTCATCAAGAGTTGCCGCAGCGTGTGCGACCATGCGACGACGATACAGCGCGGCGAGCGCGATGCAAGAGCGTGTTGCGAAGAAATCTCGGAGTGTGGGTGTTTGGGCGCGCAGAGGGCGTGACTGCGCGCGGTGTTACTGACAACAGTCTGTCAGTGAGGTGGAGTCAAGGGGGGAAATAGCAGATCGCAAATGGCCAGATGGCAGACAGAGGGAGGGGGCGGGCGGGTGTGCGGGATTTTGATTGGAAGCCCCAAGGGGGCGGTCCAGGAAGAGCCCGGGGCAAGCGCAGCCGCGGAGCGGCGAGTGTCGCCCCGGGTGTGCGGTGATGTGGTGATGAGCCCTGTAGGGGCGACAGAGTGTGTTGGTGTTGTGCGTGAGTGTTGAGCGGTGCGGGGAGAGATTCGGGTCTCCGTTGGGGACCCTCCACTGAGGAAGCCGCGGCGCGGCGGACTTGAACCCAGCCTTCACGGGCTGGGCTGGATTCTGTCGGCACTGCGTGCCTCTGGAGGGTCGCGGTGGGTGCGATGCTGAACGCATCGAAGCACGCGCGTGCAACCGTGCGGGGACGAAGCACCCCGGGCTCGCGAGCATTTTGCGCCATGTGTTCCAAGTGTTTCCATTGTGGAGACTTGCGCGATCTGATGGCTCATGCCATGCTCGGTCCCACTGGTGGAGCTGCCAGACAGGAGACCGAGCATGGACAACGCGAGTTGGAGGGTGTTGGCGGCGAGCGTGCGGAAGCTGGATCGGAGCCCGCGTGGCGGTCGCTTCACCTTCACCGATGCGGACATCGTGCTGACCTTTCTCTGGGCCGTCTTGCACCGACGACCCACCTCCTGGGCGTGCCGACGCGATGCATGGCCGTTGTGGCGGCGTGGTCGATTGCCCTCGCCAAGCAGGATGAGCCGGCGGCTGAGAACCACCAGCGTCCAGGCGTTACTTGCCGCGGCGGAGGCGGAGAATCTGGTCTCTGCATCGGGAGCGTTGGTGCTGGCTCTTGACGGCAAGGCCCTGCGCGTCGCCTCGCACTCCGGAGACCGGACCGCGACCTTCGGCGCATGGGGACTGCGCGGCTACAAGCTCCATGCGATCTGCGATCTCGCGGGCTCGATCGTCTCCTGGCGTCTCACGCCCATGCACTGCCATGAAGCAGTGATGGCCAAGCGGATGATGCGAGACATGGAGTTGAACGGGTATGTGCTGGCCGACTCGAACTACGACAGCGTGAAGCTCTATGAACTCTGCGCGTGCAAGGGCGGACAACTGGTGGTTCCGCGGAAGGACTGCCGCGTGGGTCGCGGCGTGCGGCGGTCCGGAACGCATCCGGACCGCCGTCGAGCCATCGACATGCTGGAGCAGAGCATGACGGGCTTCGGCAGGGGCCTGCTGTCACTCCGGCGCGTGATCGAGCGTGTGTTTGCACGCCTGGAAATGACCCACCATGTGGGGCTTATCCCGCCGCACGTGCGCGGCATCGAGCGGGTCCGTCGATGGATCCAAGCCATCATCATCCTTGATCGACACACACAGGCAATGAAGCGATGACGCAAAAAGCTCTCGCGCCCGGGGCTCCCTTTTGCGGCATTCGAGTTGAGGCATTCAACGGGAACGAGTGGCGTTTGAGGGGAGCACGCGGCACTTGACCGGGGGTGTCGCTTGTCGCCCCCCCCCCACACACACACATTGCGCGACCGGCGCCCGGGGCTCCCTTTTGCCTACTCCCATGCCACCCGGCCTTCCCCTCTGCGTCACTCTGCGCTCTCCGCGCCCCACCCAGGCGGGACTGCGATCTGCGTTCTCTTCGCCTTCGCGATCTTCGCGGCCTTCGCGTTCAAGACGCCTTCGCTCAGAGACCCATCAGGATCTCCATGGTGCGCTGGTCGAGTCTCTCGTAGGGGAGCGGGCGTTCGGCGAGGGCGTTGCGATCGAACCGCATGGCGAGCAGCGTTTCGGCGTGTGCTCGGGAGTACTTGGCGGAGAGGGCGTCGAGATCCTTCCCGGCCCGGTTGATCTGCTTGAGGAGGGCCTTGATCGTCGCGTCCTCGCTCCACTTCCGGGCTTTGTCCTTCAGGATGAGATAGGTGCGCATGCACCCCCGTGCGAACTCGATGACATCCGCTCGGTCCGACGTGCGGTACGCGTGGGCGTCGAAGTGCTTGAAGCCCTGGTACTTCGCTTCCTCCAGCAGCTTCACGAGGAAGAACGCGGCCTTCGGGTTGGCGGAGCCGAAGCGGAAGTCCTGGTCGAATCGCCCGAACTCCTGATCGTTGAGATCGATATGGAAGAGCTTGCCCGCACCGAGCGCCTGCGCGACCGCGTGAGAGAAGTTGAGCCCCGCCATGTGCTCGTGAGCGACCTCGGGATTGACCCCGACCATCTCGCCGTGCTTGAGCGTGGAGATGAACGCGAGGTAGTGGCCGGTGGTGGGGAAGAAGATGTGGGCCCGCGGCTCGTTGGGCTTGGCCTCGAGGGCGAACTTGTAGCCGTAGCCGCGGTCGATGGAGTAGGCACAGAGGAAGTCGATCGCCTGCCTGAACCTTCCCTCGGCCTCGACAGGATCCTTCGCGCCGTCGGTCTCGGTTCCCTCGCGTCCGCCCCAGAAGACATAGACCTGCGCGCCGAACTCGGCCCCGAGATCCATGGCCCGCATCGTCTTCTGGAGGGCGTATGCCCGGACCTCGGCGTCGTTGCTGGTGAACGCGCCGTCTCGGAAGGCGGGATCCGAGAAGAGGTTGGTTGTCGCCATCGCAACGCGGAGCTTCGTCCGCTTGAGCGCCTTGGTGAAGTCGGACTTGATCTGGGACGCTTCGGCCTCGGTCGCGTCGATGGGGATGAGGTCGTTGTCGTGGAAGTTGACGGCGCACACCCCCCCCACCTCGCCGAGCAGATCGACGATCTGGGCCGGCGAGAGGGCCGGACGCGTGGGAAGCCCGAAGGGGTCACGGCCTGTGTTGCCGACGGTCCAGAGGCCGAAGGTGAACTTGTCCTTGGGCGTGGGCACGTATCGATCGGGCATCTGGCGGCTCCTGGTCCTCAGTCTCGTGCGCGCGGCGCGTCGGTCCGGCGGCGTCGGATAGTTTGGCACGCGCCGAGACAGCGTGCAAGCGGCACGGTACGCTGCCCCACCATGTGCGGCATCGCGGGCATCTTGAGACTGGCTCCGGAGGTATCGCCCGAGGTGGCGATACCCGAGCCGTGGCTGGACGTCATGGACCGGGCCATCGCGGCACGCGGCCCGGACGCTTCCGGGCGGTGGCGGACACGGTCGGCGACGGAGAACGGCTTGATCGCCCACGTCGCGCTCGTCCACCGGCGGATGGCGATCATCGACATCGGCGGCGGAGCCCAGCCGATGGTGGCGCCGGCGCGGAACGCGGAAGATGGCGAGGTCGCCGTCACGTTCAACGGGTGCATCTACAACCACAGGGACCTGCGGCGACGGCTGTCGGACCTCGGGCACGAGTTCAGGAGCGATCACAGCGATACGGAGACGGTGCTGCACGGGCATCGCGAATGGGGGCGCGGGCTGCACGAGCATCTGGAGGGGATGTACGCGGCGGGGATCTGGGATGGTCGCGAGCGGTCGCTCGTGCTGATGCGGGATGTGGCGGGTGAGAAGCCGCTGTATTTCACGGAGATCCGCGTCCGCCCGGATGAGGGCGAGGGCGACGGGCCTCGCGAGTCGATCGTGGCGTTTGCCAGTTCGGCTGCGGCTCTCTTCGGGCTTGTCCGCACGATGCTGAAGGAGGCGGACCAGCGGGGGCTGAGCGAGCGGATGCGGCACGAGGCGGCGCGTGCGATCGAGATCGATCCCGACCTGATGCGTCGGTGGATTGCGTTTGGCTGGGGAGAGGGAACGCCGTGGGTGGGGATCCGGGAGTTGAAGCCGGGACAGATCGCGTGGTTCGATGCGCAGGGGAGGTCCGGGCGAAGGAGGATCAGTTTTGACGTTGAAACGAGCCGCTCGCTGCCGCTGGATGCGAACTCGGCGTGGTCGCTGATCGAGCGTGCGGTTGAGGAGCGGCTTGAGGCGGATGTACCGCTCGGGTGCTTTCTTTCCGGTGGTGTGGATTCGGGGCTAGTGGCAGCGGCGGCGCAGCGGGTGCTGTCGAAGCGGGGTGAGCGGCTGCGGACGTTCACGATGCGGATGCCGGACCCGTCTTGCGATGAGTCTGCGCTGGCGGCGGCGACCGCGGCGCACCTGGGCACGGAGCACACAACGCTGGATGCGGACCCGAAGGGCGCGGCGGATGTGGTGGCGTTGGTCGAGTGGCTGGGTCTGCCGTTCGGCGACAGTTCGATCCTGCCTACGTACTGGCTGAGCGGCGCGGTGCGCGAGCGGGTGCGGGTTGTGCTCTCGGGCGACGGAGGGGATGAGCTGTTCGCGGGATACGAGCGGCACCGTGCGGCGCGGTGGCTGGGGGCGTTGCGTCCCGTGGGGCGGGTGCTGGGCGCGGTGCCGTGGCCGCGGAAGGATCCGCGATCGTTCGGCGGGAGGATGGCGCGGCTGTGCGAGGCGTCTGCGGGTGCCGGGTACGCGGATCTGGTGGCGATCTTCCCGAGCGCGGCGATGAGGCGGTTGTGCCCGAACGGAGGGAGCGATGTGGTGTTCGAGGTGCCGAGCAAGCCCCACAAGCGGGACTTTGAGACGTATCTGCCGGGGGATCTGTTGAGGAAGGTTGACACGGCGTCGATGCGGGTGGCGCTGGAGGTGCGGGCACCGATGCTGGATCGGGATCTGGTGTACCGCGCGATGGCGACGCCGCTCGGCACGCTGATGGCTGGGGGGAAGCGGAAAGGGATGCTGCGTGAGGCGGCGAGGGGTGTGCTGCCGGCGCAGGTGGTCGATGGGCCGAAGTCGGGGTTCTCGATCCCGATCGGGCGGTGGTTCAAGGAGGAGGCGGGTCTGAGGGAGTTGCTGCGTGCGACGCTGGATGCCGGGGATGCGTTTGACGGGATCGGTGTTGAGATCGATCGTGCGTGCGTGCGGCGGATGATCGACGAGCACGAGTCTGGCGCGCGGGATCACGCGCAGCGGCTGTTCGGGCTGCTGTCGCTGGGGGTGTGGAACCGGTGGCGGCGCGGGTGAGGCACCGGTTCAATGGCGGTCGAGAATCGAGACGCTGACCGCACCGTCGAGGTGGAGGTCGCGCTGAGGGAAGGGGATCTCGATGCCGTGGTCGGCGAGGGACTTCTTGATGCAACCGATGGCATCGCTGCGGACCTTGACGACGTCTGGAGGGGCGCACCAGACCCGCACTTCCCAGTTGACCGAGGAGTCGCCGAAGGCCGTGGCGATGACGACGGGTGTTGGGGTCGGGAGGATGCCGGGGACGTTGGCGGCTGCGGATTCGAGGGCCCGGCGGGTCTGCTCGAAGTCGGCCTTGTAGGAGACGCCGACGGGGATCTCGACGCGTCTCTGCGGGTTGCGGGTGAGGTTCTCGATCTTGTTGCCGTAGATCTTGCTGTTGGGGAGGATGATGCGGCGGTTGTCGAAGGTGTCGATGCGTGTGGTGAAGAGCTCGATGTCGGCGACGGTGCCGAGTTCGCCGTCGAGGCGGACGACATCGCCGAGCCGGTAGGGTCGGAAGATGAGGAGCATCACGCCCGCGGAGAGGTTGGTGAGCGCGCCCTGGAGGGCGAGGCCGACGGCGAGGCCGGTGGCGCCGAGGAGCGCGGCCAGACTGGTGACGTTCACACCGACGGTGCTGAGGATGGTCAGGATGACCAGGCCGATGAAGGTCCATGAGGCGACCTTCGAGAGGAAGCGGGCGAGGGTGATCTCGATCCTGGCCCGGGTGAGGGCTCGCTCGGTTGCCTTGCGGATCTGCTTGGCAGCGAAGAGGCCCAGGACGAAGACGAGCAGCACGCCGATCAACGGGAGGAGCACGCGAAAGGAGACGAGCAGGAGGACGGACTCCCACTCTTCGGCGGTCTCGGGCCACTTGAGTGCTTTGAGCGTTTCAACGAGCGACTCGGCCTCACCCGACACCAGATCGGGCGATGCGGCAACGGAGGGCTGGGATGCGTCCGGCGAAGGCGGGACGGGTGTGGATGGATCCGGAGCGGCCTCTTGGAAGAGCCCGAGCATGGTGTTGAGAAGGATGATCGGCAACATCGTGGCGTTCCTCTGGATGCAACAGAACCCTAGCGTAGTACGGTCTGCGTGGATGTTCAGTGGTTGGGGGTGAGGACTTTGGGCGAGGTCGGGGCTTGACACGCCCGCTAATATGATTCGCGAGAGGGCTGTCCATGCGGAGCGTGGACTTCGAGGTCGCGGACCGTCTCCGGAGTTGGGGCGTGCGGGTCCGGTTGGACGATAAGAAGTGCCCATGGATCAAGTAGCCAGACGTCAGTTCCTGCGGGTGGGTCTTGCGACGAGCGCGGCGGTTCTGCTCGCGGGTTGCGAGGGATCGGGTCAGAAGGCGACCGGGCTGCCCGGACCGTCTTGGCCGTCGGAGTCATCGCGGCGTGCGAGCCAGCCGCGGGCCACGCCGCCCCCGACACAGCCCGCGCCGACGGGGTTGCCTCAGGGCGTTCAGGCGAGGTCGGAGTGGACACGTGCGACGCCGATCGCGGCTCTTGCGGATCCGATGGGGCGGATCGGTCGGATCACGATCCACCATGACGGGATGACGCCGTTCTATTCGGTGAACAAGGCGGACGCGGCGAGGCGGTTGGAATCGATCAGGAACTCGCACGTGCAGCGCGGGTGGGCGGACATCGGGTACCACTACATCATCGATCCCTCGGGGCGTGTGTGGCAGGGACGGCCGATCAATCTCCAGGGCGCGCACGTGAAGGATGAGAACCCGGGGAATCTCGGGATCATGGTGATGGGGAACTTCGACAGCCAGCGGCCGACGCCGGCGGCGTTGAACTCGCTGGACCAGTTCGTTGCGGTGCAGATGCGTCAGTACCGGCTCTCGGTGCGGAACGTCTACACGCACCAAGAGCTTCGTCCGACGGCGTGCCCTGGACGATCGCTCCAGGCGTATATGACGCAGACGCGGGCGATGAGCGGACGCATGGCCAAGGCGTGAGCGGACCGGCATCAATCAAGGTCGTCGGCGGGGGCATCGTCTTCGTCGGCATCGGTGTCGGCCGGGTGTTCGCCGAAGATCGCGCTGCCGACCCTGACGATGTTGGCTCCCTCTTCGATGGCGATCTCGTAGTCGCCGGACATGCCCATTGAGAGCAGGTTGAATGATCCTTCGCTGATGCCGGAGCGGCGGATCTCGTCGAAGAGTTCGTGACAGCGGGCGAAGGTAGCGCGGATCTCTGATTCCGGGACATCGGGTGCGGCCATGGTCATAAGGCCGCGGACGCGGACGTTGATCATGGTGTCGATCTGTTCGGCGAGGGGTCCTGCGGCGGGGACGGGGCAGCCGTGTTTGCTGGCCTCGCCGGAGCAGTTGACCTCGACGAGGATGTCGAGGGGCTTGTCGCGGCGGAGGGCGATGGTCTGGAGTTCTTCGGCGAGTCGGAGGGAATCGACGGAGTGGATGAGGCGTGAGACCTCGCAGGCCTTGCGGGCCTTGTTGCGTTGGAGGTGGCCGATCATGTGCCAGCGGACGGGCTCTTTGCCGCCTGCGCCGATGGCGGGCGCGGCCTTGTCGAGTTCGATGAGGGAGCGTCCAGCGTTGCTGCTGACGCGGCCGAGGGTCTGGGGGAGCACGCGGAGGCGGGCGAGGTGCTCTTCGACCATGGCGGCGCGTTGGAGGAGGTTCTGGACGCGGTTCTCGCCGAAGTCACGATGGCCGAGTTCGATGAGGCGTCGGATCTGGTCCGGCTCGGCGAACTTGGTCACGGCGACGAGGATGATGTCGTCGGCGCGGCGTCCGGAGCGGGCGGCGGCGGCGGCGACTCGCTCGCGAACGGCCGCGTATCGCTCGTCGAGGGCAACAAGGTCGAGATCGATCATGGGTGTTCCGCCTCCGTGCTCGATGCTGCGCTCTCGGCGCGTGTGTCTGGTCGGGTGAGCCGGTTCCACCGGCGTGGCCACCCGAGATCGACGCTCTAGGATAAGCCCCTACTTCCGACCGGGACTTGGCATCCGTCGATGCGGCGAGTCCCGAGCGGGAGGTTGATTCCTGAGGAACACGACATGGCGAGTGAGAATCTGACGCCCCGCGCGGGCCTGATCGGTGTGGGCGAGACGGCCCCGGACTTCACGCTGCTGACGCCGACGCGGGCGGAGTGGCGCCTTTCGGACGCGGTGAAGAAGGGGGATGTGGTGCTGTGCTTCTTCCCGTTTGCCTACACGGGCGTGTGCGGGACGGAGATGCATTGCGTGTCGAAGGAGTTGGCGACGTGGACGGCGAAGGGGGCGCAGGTGGTCGGGGTCTCGTGCGACTCGACGTTCGTTCTGGGCGCGTGGGCTGCGGCCGAGGGGTACAAGCACACGCTGCTGTCGGATCAGCACCGGCAGGTGTGCAAGGCGTATGGCCTTTCATGGGCCGACATGAACACGACGCACCGGGGAACGGTGGTGATCGGTCAGTCGGCGGATGGGATGGGCAAGGTGAAGTTCAGCCAGAGCCGCGAGCCGAAGGATGCGATGAACTTTGGTGAGATTCTGGCGATGATTGCGTGAGGAAGTGACGGAGTGACGGAGTCAAGAAGTCACGAAGTCACGAAGTCAAGAAGTCACGAAGTCACGAAGTCACGGAGTCAAATCCGCTCGCTGACGCACGCGGTTCGATGAGGATGAGAGGGGTTGTGTGCATGAAGAACGTGCCGCTGGTGTTGATCATCCGTGACGGGTGGGGCGAGAACCCGAACCGGGAGCACGACGCGTTCAACGCGGTGAAGCTGGCGAAGACGCCGGTGGATGATCGGTTGCGTGCGGAGTGGCCGTGGACGCTGATCAAGACGAGCGGGGAGGATGTCGGGCTGCCGGCGGAGACGATGGGGAACTCGGAGGTCGGGCATCAGAACATCGGGGCGGGTCGGGTTGTTGACCAGGAGTCGGTGGCGATCACGAAGGCGTGCCGCGCAGGGCTGGAGAAGAACGCGGTTGTTGCTGAGGCGATTGCGGAGGCGAAGGAGAAGGGGCGAGCGGTCCATTTCATGGGGATCAACTCGGACGCGGGGGTTCACGGGCTGCTGGAACATCTGTTTGCCGGGCTGAAGGCGTGCAAGCAACTGGGGATGCCGGGGGACCGCGTGTTCATCCATCTGTTCACGGATGGGCGTGACACGGGACCGTACAGCGGGCTGGAGTACGCCGCGGCGGTCGAACGGGCGTGCGTGGAGATCGGTATCGGGCGTGTGGTGTCGGTGATCGGTCGGTACTACGCGATGGACCGTGACAATCGGTGGGAGCGGGTGCAGCGGGCGTATGAGTGTCTGACGGGGCGGGGCGTGTGCGCACAATCCGTGAGTGCTGGTGAGGCGATCAAGGCGTACTACGACGCGCCGGCGGGTGAGAACCTGAAGGGGGATGAATACATCCCCCCCACTGTGATCGCGAGAGATGATGCGGACGCACGTGCGACGCGGATCTCTGACGGGGACAGCGTGATTTTCTACAACTACCGGGGAGATCGCCCGCGCGAGATCTCGGCGGCGTTCGTCTTCCCGGATGACAGATGGGCAAAGGTGAAGCCGTCGCCGGATTCGGGCAGGCACGGGTTCGAGCGCGGGAAGAAGCTCGACCTGCACTATGTGACGATGACGGCGTATTGGGAGGAGTTGGCGGGGCTGGTGCGGGTTGCGTTCCCGAAGCCGCCGAAGATGGTGAACATCGGCGGGGAGTATGTGTCGAAGCTTGGTCTGACGCAGTTCCGTTGCGCGGAGACGGAGAAGTACCCGCACGTAACGTTCTTTTTCAACGATTATCGTGATCCGCCGTTCGAGGGGGAGCGGCGCGAGAACCCGCAGAGCCCGAAGGTGGCAACGTATGACCTGAGGCCGGAGATGGCGGCGAACGAGATCTGCGAGGCGGTGCTGGGGCGTCTGGCGGCGCGGGATTGCGAGTCGTTGATCGTCGTGAACTTTGCCAACGGCGACATGGTCGGGCACACAGGAAATCTGGAGGCGGCGATCAAGGCGTGCGAGGTCGTGGACGCGTGCGTGGGTCGGATTCTTGAGGCGACGCTGGCGCGGGGCGGCTCTGCGATTGTGACGGCGGACCACGGGAACTGCGAGCAGATGTGGGACCCGGCTTCGAACGCGCCGCACACGGCGCACACGACGTATGACGTGCCGCTAGTGGTTGTGGGTGAGGCCTTTCGAGGGAGGACGCTGCGCGGGGACAACCGGGTGGAGAATTGGGGAGATGTGGCGGCGCGGGCGAGCCGCGGACGTTTGGCGGATATTGTGCCGACTGCACTCGCGATGATGGGGCTGGAGAAACCTGTGGAGATGACGGGGATGTCATTGCTGGGGGCGGGGGAGTAGGCAGTAGGCGATGGCGGAGGGGAGTGGCTTGCGGCCGCGCCTTCAGGCGGAGTGCGGGGGTTTGTTTGCGCGGAGTTCTTCGTCGGTGATTCGACGGGGTGTGCCCGGTTCTGGTTGCCGCGTGTCTTCTTCGAGGCGTTTCTCGATCGCTTCGAGGCGTCTGGAGAGTGCGTCGAGCCGCCGGTAGAGGTCGAGGATCTGTCGTCCGGCCTCTTCGGCGGCCCGGTCGGCGTAGGCGAGCGATTCTTCGAGGCGTGTGAGCCGCGATGGATCTGGTTGATCTGACATGGCGTGCTCCGGAAGTGCGGCGGAGGGTGGCGTGGTCGGGGTGACGCTCGCTACTCTACGTCCCATGAATGATGAGATGAATATGCATGTTCGGCGGCGGTTGCTCGGGTTGCGGGTTGCGGCGTGGCTGCTGCCTGTTGCATGCTTCGGGGTGGCGCACGCTGAGGATGGCGCGCTCTCCGGGGGGCGACTGACGTTCCAGCCGAGCGAGAGCGTTGAGGGGGCGGCGGCGCGGAGTGTGCCGGAGTATGCGTCTGCCGAGTCGAAGTGGTGGACGCTCGGCGCGGGCGTGGCGTACGACTTTGACGGTTCGACGGATGTGCCGCTGCGCGGGGCGTTCAGTTACTTTCTGGGCGATGGGGTTGAGTTGTCGTTCGAGCTTGCGGGGTGGTACTTCGCGCAGGAAGGGGACGACCAGATCGGTGCGAGTGTGTCGACGATCTTCCGGTGGCACTTCTATCGGAAGGATCCGTGGACGGTGTATCTTGATGCGGGGATCGGTCTGCTCGGCGCGAGCGGGGATGTGCCGGATGGAGGCACGGGATTTAATTTTCTTCCTCAGGCGGGTGCGGGGGTGACGCGTCGTCTGAATGATCGCGGGCTGCGTTTGCAGGTTGGAGCGAGATGGCACCACATCTCGAACGCGCGGATCTTCGGTGACGATGAGAACCCGGACCGGGACGCGCCGATGGTGTACGGGGGGCTGATTTTCCCGTTCTGAGTTGGCGGGGTCAGCCGGCTTTCGGGAGCGAGCGACCGGCAGCTTCCATGGTTGACGAGATGGTTCTGTTTCGGCCGCCTGTCTTCGCGGCGTAGAGGTTTCGATCGGCTGTTTCGAGCCAGGCGCCCTCGGTGTGGAAGCCGCAGCGGTTTGAGCCGGCGATGCCGGTGGAGACGGTGACGGCGTGGTCGGGGTGTCTAGGCCAGGCGACCTGCTCGAGGGTTGTGCGGATTCGCTCGCAGACGGCGAGTGCGTCTTCGGGGCAGGTGTCGGGCATGATGAGTGCGAACTCTTCGCCGCCGTATCGGCAGGGGATGTCGGTCTCGCGGATTTCGCGTCTGAGGAGACTGGAGAATCCGGTGAGGACCGCGTCGCCTGCGGGGTGACCGTAGGTGTCGTTGATGAGTTTGAATCGATCGATATCGAAGATGGCGAGTGAGACGGGGCGTTCGTGGCGGGCGCAGCGTGCGAGTTCTTCGCTGAGCCGTCGGTCGAAGTATGCGCGGTTCCAGAGCCCGGTAAGGCCGTCGATCTGTGCGCGCTGCGCGAGCATCTGGAGGAGGAGATGGGTGCGGATTGCGGCACGGATCCGGACTCGGAGTTCTGCGATGTCGAAGGGCTTTGTGACGTAGTCGACTGCGCCGAGGTCGAAGGCGGTGACTTTGTCGTGTGCGCTCGAGAGCCCTGAGAGCATGATGACGGGTGTCTGGACGGTCTCGGGGCGTTCCTTGAGTTGGCGGAGGATCTCGAAGCCGTCGATGTCGGGGAGTTCGATGTCGAGGAGGATGAGGGCCGGATTGAGGCGTTTGGCCATCTCGAGGCCTTCGGTGCCGGTGCTTGCGGTCTCGAAGTCGAGGGTCTCGTGGCGGAGTCTGGCCTTGAGGAGACGCAGCACGTCGATGGAGTCATCGACCGCCAGCACGAGCGGGCGGGATGCTTCCAGGTTGGCTGCTTCGATCCTCACGTGGTTCGCGGCTTTCTCTGGTTATGCGGGCTGGTGCCCTGCGATGGCGCGGCGGCAGACATCGACGAGTGCGTCGACGGCGTGCTTGACGGTGGTTGGATCGGGTTCCGGGCCGCCCTCGGTGATCGATGCTTCGAGGGTTCCGGCGATGCGGCTGAGATCGGGGTAGCCGTATCCGCCGGCCGCGCCCTTGAGTTGATGGGCGAGGGTGCGGAGGTCGCCGAGGCGCTGCGCGTCGAGGTGGCTCTGGAGGGACGCGATGCGTTCTCCGAGTTCAGCGACGAAAAAATCGAGGAGCTCGACCATGTCGGGGTCGTCGGCGAGGTCGCTTCGCAGCGGGCTGGTGTGTTGAGCTTGGGGCTCCATGAGACCTCCGATTCCGGTCGGAGATCGGCGAGCGGAGACCCGGAGTTGATGAGGTCCACGAAAACGAGAGAATCCACTCGGTGTGGGGATGGGCTGGAGTGGCCAATCGGCAAAAACAGCGCGGGCCGCCTGTAAGAGGCGGCCCGGTGAGAATGACCCCACGGGGATTCGAACCCCGGTTTCCAGGATGAGAACCTGGCGTCCTAGACCAGGCTAGACGATGGGGCCATCGTGCTGGGAGACGATAACTCGACTCGGGATCGGGTCAAGCCCGGAGCCGAGGATTGGGTCCAAGAACAGCGGTGGGAACGGCGCGGATGTGGCGTGAGGCGAGGGATGGAGTCAGCAGGCGGCCGTGGCCAGCGAGCGACGGAGCTGAGAGAGTGCGTAGACCGCGGCTTCGACATCGGAATGTCCGACGACGGCCCCGGATGCGGAGCCGGAGCGATCGACCCACTCGGCACGGTGGCAGTCGAAGAGCTGGATTCTGCGGATTTTGAGCTCGCACCCTGCGGCGGTGAATTCTTCCTGCACGCGCGCGCACGAGGGATAGGGGCGCCCATCGGTGTGGAAGGCACACCCCTGTGAGTCGAGTGAGCTCCAGCCGGTCGCGTACAACTCGTCGATTGCAAAGTCGAGTCCCATGTGCTGGCCCTTTCGCTGGATTGCGCGAGCCGCGTGTGGAGCGCGGCGGAAGTCACGCTGCCATCAACCCGGGACGGAGAACGAAGGACGCACCGGGACTCTCTTTCCTGATGGAAGAGTGTACCCGACAAGATTGGGAGAATTCCAGCAGAAAAATCGGTGTGGAGAATGGGAGGACAGGGCTGCCCTACGCGATTTTTTCCCTAACGGGAGGTCGATTCTCAGTCGGTGATTGAGCGGCTGGCTGGGAGGAGGACGAGGGCGACGACGTCGTAGAGGGCGTGGACGCCGACGACGATGCCGAAGCCGCGCCAGATGTAGAGGATTCCGAAGTAGACGCCGGCGAAGAAGAGGAAAGCGGTGAGCGGGAGATTGAGGTTACCGGCGGGCGTGCGGAGGTCGTGGTAGAGGGTGAAGGCGATGGCGGAGAAGAGGACGGCGGCGATTGCTCCGGCCTGCTTCTTTGCCCCGAGGACATCGACGACGATGGTGTGGATGATGGCGATGCAGACGACTCTGAAGACGAGCTCCTCGTATAGGCCAGCGCCGATGGCGATGGTGAGGCGGGCCTGGGTCGAGAGATGATGGATCTCGTTCGTGCCGGTGGGTCCGGCGAGGGGTGCAAGCTCTGCGGCGGCGACGAAGAAGGGGATGATGGTCGCGACGACGACGAGCGGGATCGTCCAGACGATCGACTCCATCGCCATGACGGGGATGACGGGGAGTTGGACCGTCCAGCGGTCCTTTCGCAGCGTGTGCCAGACGAGGAGGACTGTGGCCAGGACGAGGCCGGGGAGATAGAGACCGAACGCGCCGAAGATCTCGAAGAAGGCGGAGATCATGCGTCGTGCGCTGATTGTTTCGACGGCGCCTGTTGAGGGATTTGAGAGATAGAGGATCGACCCGATCTCGTAGAGCACGAGGAGGGGAGCGAGAAAGACGAGGATGTGGAGGGGTCGCGTGGAGAGGTCGCTGTACGCGGCGGCGGCGTCATTGGATCGCGACGGCTTTGCGGCCGGCTTTCTGCGTGCTGGTCGCTTTGCTGTCGTCATCGAGTCACAAGAATACGCGAACCCCGCTTGCGCGGGGTTCGTGCTCAGGAATCAGTGTGTGGGTAGACGTTCCGGCGCGTGACGCGGAGCGTAGGTCGTTCGCCGGTCAGGCCTTGGCCTTGAGGCGGGCGTTGAGGCGGCTCTTGCGGCGAGCGGCCTGGTTGCGGTGGATGACGCCGCGCTGCGCGGTGCGGTCGATCGCCTTGATGCAGGCCTTGAACGCCTCGCCCGCCTCGGCCTTTGAGCCGTGGAGCATCTTGTCGTTGAAGTCCTTCAGTGCGGATCGCATGCTGCGAAGACGCCAGCGGTTGAGGGCGCGGCGCTTGAAGTTCTGACGGACACGCTTGCGGGCGGAGAGTGAATGAGCCATGCGGGAGACAACCTCGTTTCGAGTCCGCAGGGCTTCTGCGGACGGGAGAGAAGTATTGGGTGGTCTCGGGCAGAGTTCAAGAGTTCGGGCTCCGGCAGTTGCCGAGCGTGGAGTGGCCGCTTAACCTTTGGCCTTGCCCTTTGGTGGGCAGTGCGCAGGCGTAGCTCAATTGGATAGAGCACCTGACTACGGATCAGGAGGTTAGGGGTTCGAGTCCCTTCGCCTGTACTTGCAGAACGACCCCGGAGCGGATGCCCCGGGGTCGTCGGCTTTTTGAGGTCAATCGAATTCGATTGTTTTGTCGTATCGATCGGATTTTGTCTGGGTGACATGCGGCCGGTCTTGCCGTCGGCATCGCGGCTCAGCGGGATGCCGGTGCGCCATGGACATCGACCTCGATGGGGGTCGGGAGTTTGAGACCTTCGAGTTGGCTGAGGATGAGAGATTTGTCGCCGACGAGGACGAGGACCGCGCGGTCGAGATCGACGGCACGGGCCGCGGCGTTGTTGATGGCATCCACGGTGATGCTGTCGAGATCGAGCAGGTCCTTCGCGATGGTTTCGTAGGACATGCCGACGGCGAGAGGACGCGTGGCGTTTGCGAGGAGTCCGGCGAGCCCCTGGAAGCTCTCGACGAGATCTGTCTTGACGGTTTCGCGGCTCTTTACGAGTTCGGACTGGTCGATGGTTGCGGTGCGGAGCGCGTCGAATTCCTTGAGGAACTCGGCGACGGCGGGGCCGGTGGCATCGGCTCTGATGGCGGCTCCTGCGGTGAGCATGCCGCGGGTTCGGAAGGGGGATATCGATGAGCGTGCGCCGTAGGTGTATCCGTTGCGTTCGCGGAGGTTCTGGTTGAGTCGGCTTGTGAATGAGCCGCCGAAGAGCGTGTTGATCATGGTGTTGACGGCCCGCGCGGGCGAGTCGTATGGAGGCGCGGGCATGGCGAAGCGGACGACGGTCTGTACGGCTCCGGGGCGATCGACGATGAGGACTCTGAGGCCGGAGGGGGAGTCCGTATCGGCGGTGAGAGTTTGGGAGAGCGGTTCTGCAACGGGCATTGTCCAGCCGCCGAAGGCGCGTTCGAGCGTCTCTCTGGCTTCGTCGCGCGTGATGTCGCCCGCGATGAGGATGGTGGCGTGCTCGGGACGGAAGACCTGGCGGACTTTGGAGGTGACGTTCTCGATCGTGATGGATTCGACGCTCTGGCGTGTTCCGGAGAGGGGGCGTCCGTAGGGGCTGGAGTCGCCGAAGAGGGCGCGGTTTGCCACGCGGGCGGCGACGACCTGCGGGTTGTCGTCCTGCTGGCGGAGATTCTCGATATGGAGCGTGCGGACGCGAGCCCAGTCTTCGGGTTGTAGGGCGGGGCGGATGAGGGCGTCTGCGAGCAGCGGGATCGCGCGGTCGGCGTTGCGTTTGATGACTGTCATGGAGGCGTGCGCGGTCTCGACGCTTGCGTCCGCGTCGAAGGTCGCTCCGAGCGAGGAGACTGCGTCTGCGAAGCCGATGGCGTCGAGGCCTGCGGCGCCCTCGTCGAGCATGTCGGCTGCGAGCGTGGCGAGTCCGGGGCGGGCTGGATCGTCGATCGGGGCACCGGGCGCGAAGAGGGTGGTGATGGAGACAAGCGGGATGGAGGGCTTGTGGAAGTGGAGCACCGTGATGCCGTTCGAGAGCGCGAATGAGTCGGGGCTCGGGGGCATCCAGGGCGAGCTGGCGGGCTCGTCGGGTTGGGTATCTCTTGCGCTTGGGAGTCGATCGGGCGTTTCGGGGAGGATGCGTCCGATGAGCCGCGCGTCGGGCGTGAGGACTTGTGCGGCCCAGCGTCGGACGGACTCGGGCGTTGCGTTGCGGTAGCGGTCGAGATCGCGTTTGAATGAGTCGGGCTCACCGAAGTAGAACTGGTAGGCGTTGAGCGCGTCGGCGCGGCTGAGGACATCCTGCATCGAGCCGAGCATCTCGAGCTCGCGTGATGCCTTGAAGCGTTCGAGTTCGTCGGCGGTTGGGCCGCTCTCGAGGAGCGTGCTGATCTCTTCGTCGATCAGTGCTTCGAGTCGGCCGAGGTCGGCATCCGGCATGGCGTAGATGTTGAGGGCAAGCACGGATCCGAGGAGGTTGGAATCCTGGTAGGCCTCGACTTCGGCGGCGATTCCCTCGTCCATGACGAGACGCTTGTAGAGGCGGCTGGACTTTCCATCGGTGAGGATCTGTGCGAGGAGATCGACCTCGGCGTTGCCATCTGTGTAGATCGCGGGCGAGTGGTACCAGATGCTGATGAGGGGCAACTGGACCTTGTCGAGGGTCGTGTAGCGGACGACGCGGTCGAGACGGGCGGGGGGCGCGATCTTTCCGGGTGTTGGCGCGCCGGCGGGGAGGTCTGCGAAGAGTGATTCGATGATGGGCTTGATTTCTTCCGGATCGAAGTCGCCGACGATGCTCATGGAGATGTTTGAGGGGACGTAGAAGGAGGCGAAGAAGTCCTGGACATCGTGGACCGTTGCGGCCTCGAGGTCCTGGTGCGTGCCGATCGTGGGGATGTGGTACGGGTGCGACTCGGGGAACATGAGTTGGGTGGCGATGAGGTAGGAGCGGCCGTACGGGGCGTTCTCGTAGGACTGGCGGCGCTCGTTGCGCACGACGTCGCGCTGGAGGTCGAGTTTCTCCTGGGTCATCATGCGGCCGATGTCTTCGAGTCGATCCGCTTCGAGCCAGAGGAGTGTCGGGAGGAGAGAGGAGGGCCCGGACTGGAAGTAGTTTGTGCGGTCGTATGAGGTGGTCGCGTTGTTGGAGCCGCCTCCTGATTCCATGATGAGGTCGAACTGGTTCTCGGGAACGCGTTCGGTGCCCATGAACATGAGATGCTCGAAGAGGTGGGCGAAGCCGGAGCGGCCTTTCGGTTCGTCTTTGGAGCCGACGCGATACCAGAGGTTGAGAGCGGCGAGAGGGAGCGAGCGATCCTGGTGGAGGATCACGGTCATGCCGTTGTCGAGTTGGTAGCGCTCGTATGGAACCGATTGTGCGGCGATGGGGAGCGTTGCGAGCGAGAGCAGCGCGGCGACGGGGAAGATCCTGGGCAGCATGAGGGCTCCTGGCGTTGGTGGCGGAGGTTGTGGCGATGAGTCTCGGAAGAGATTACGGGTTTGATGATTCGGGCGGGAGGTACTCTATTGTCATCGGTGCGTAGCACTCGAACGCTCCGTCCTGCGCGTTCACGCGTGCGGGGCGGACCTTGTCCTGATCGGCCTCGATGGTCGGGATACGCGGGGATCGGTATTCGATGATGTCGGATGTCAGGACGATGGCACCGGCGATGCAGGCGGCGGCGCAGATCGCGATTCTTGCGGAGCGTGCGTGATCGATGGGCCAGAGAAGCCCTGCGGCAGCGAGGACGTAGAGGGCGGGGAGGATTGATGCGCTCTGGCGGGCGTAGCCGTAGAAAGCGATGGTGACGACCAGCTTTGCGAGCACGATGAGGGTCCACTCTACTCCATGGCGGGCGAGGAGGAACCGGATTGCGCCTGCGGTGATGAGGAGGAGGATCGGGATTCGCCACCAGAGCGCTTCTGGCCAGGGAACCGCAGCGACATCGACGGGTTGGCGGATGAGGGTGCGGCCGAGCGGCGCGTTGGTGATGCCGATGCCGCCGGTGATGCCGCCCTCGAAATGGAGGAGTTTCCGGCCGACGAGCGAGAGCCATGCGGCTGGGTCTTCGCGGATGTATCCGAGTCCGACACGGTAGCCCTCGTTGTAGAGTTTGAGGTGGCTGGGGAGGGCGAAGGTGAGGTTCGGGTCCGAGCCGAAGCGAGCATCGAACGCGGCGCGAGAGAACCCGCCTCCGGAGTCGGGGTGGTTGGCGAGTGCGAAGCAGAGCGGCCCCTGGCTGGAGACGAAGATGGGCGTCTTGAGGGGCGCGGGGATGTAGCCGAATTCCTGCTCGAAGTAGCGGCGGACGCGGGCTTCATTGATCTGCGGCTCTCGGGCGGCGAGGGCGATGGAGCTGAGGTACGCGGCGTTGTCGAGGCGAGCGAAGGGGGGGATGGTGTCCATGAAGGAGCGGGCGTCGGGCGTCCACGCGGGGCGGAGGGTTGCGTAGTCGGGGAGACGCTCGGCGTTTGTGTTCATGCGCTCGGTGGCGCGGGTGCCGGCGATGCTCCAGGGGAGGCAGACGAGAACTGAGCAGATGATGGTGAGCACGCCGAGGAGCGAGCGCCGAAGGCGCGGGACGCCAGAGGCACGGGTGATGGGCTTTGCGACCTCCCACGCGATGAGCAGGAGCATGAGGAGTGTGTGCTCGGCGCGGACGAGGGTGGCGAGACCGTGGAGGATGCCTAGGGCGAGCGCGCTCGCGATCGAGGCGGGCAGGGCGGTGTGCGGTCTTGCGCCGAGCGCGATGATCGAGACGAGAAGGAGCGTGTAGAGCGTTTCGCCGTTGAGCGACGTGGCGAGGGCGGAGGCATGGAAGGAGAGGGCGAACCAGAGGGACGCGACGATGGCGATGCAGCGGGCGCGGGGGGCGGAGAGTGGGCCGCTGAGTGTGCGGAGCGCGGCGATGTAGAGGATCGGGCAGGTGAGTGCGGAGCAGACGCACCAGAGGATCTTGTATGAGGTCCAGTCGGTTGTTGCGGGCGATGCGCCGAGGATGGAGAGGATGTGGGAGACGGCGGGCGAGTGGATGGGGAGGCCGTACTCGAAGGGGGTGCCGGCGTGGATGGCTTTGATCCAGTCTGTCCAGAGCGGGGCGTCGCCTTCGAAGAGGACGGAGTGGGGCCATTTTCGATCGACGGAAGAGAAGAGGAAGAGGAGGCGAGAGGCGAGGGCGATGAGGGCGAGAGCCGCGGCGATGGAGAGATTGAGGAGAATCGTGCGCCGGGCGGGTGCGGTCATGGGGAAGGGTAGGGCGAGTTTGGCGGCATCTTCGAGCGTGGTGTGTGGTGAGTGGTCCCCCACTGTTGCCGGCGCACGCATTGAAGGGCCAGTGATTCAGCCGATGAGAACGGTGAAGCAGCCGAGGATGATGGTGCCGCCGTGGGCGGTCGTGTCGCCCATGCGTGCCGCGGGGAGTCCACCGATAAGGACGGTCCCGGAGCCCTTGACGATAACGTCGGGCGGTCCGACACAGACGGCCATGTCTGTGGCTCGTGCGGCGGGGAGGCCTCCGATGAGGACGGTGGGACAGCCGGGGGGGAGGATGGGGCCGCCGACGTGGGGCACCACGCCCGTGACCATCGGGCAGACGTGCATGTCGGAGATTCGTGCGGCGGGCGTTCCCATGGGGGCTCTCGCTCAGTATTGCTCGGGGAGATCGTCCCAGAGGAACTCGATCGGTGGCTGTTTCTCACGTGCGACTTTGTATTTTTCGATTCGCGGATCGGTGAGTTCACCTGCGAGATAGACGGTGGCGCGTGCGGAGGCACAGATGCGGGCGATGTGGGGAGGATTGCCGGCTTCTTCGAGCGGGACTTCGTCGATGTGCTTGGCGAACGCGGCGTGGGCGGGCTTTGGAGTTGCGGCGATGGCGTCGGCGCGGATGCGACGTGCCGCCCAGACCTGGAGGTAGGCATCGCTGACGGTGTCTTTGGGGAGATAGGTCTTGATGAGGTCGGGGAGGACTTCGGGCACGGGCTTTCCTGCGATTTTCTGCTTGGCGGCGATGAGGCGTTTGGTTCGCGGGATGTCGTTGCGTTCGATGGCTTCGACTTTGTCGAAGGCCATCATGCTTTTCTCGCTGTCGGCTTGGCGAGGTTCGAGACGCGCGACTTCGGTTCGGACACGGCCGGCGAAGGCGTCAACGCTGCCGTGCGGGCAGAGCACGAGAAGCGTAGAGAGCATGAGGTTTGCGTAGTCGACGGCCCAGGTAGACTTCACGAGGAAGCGATCGAAGTGGTCGGCGGCCTTCGCTGCGGCGGCGTCGTCGAGGAAGTCGCCGACCATCTGGCATGCGTAGGCCTGGCGCTGGAACTCTTTGCCGTCTGTGGGAGGACGGAGAAGGTTCTGTGTTGTGAGTTCGGGGACGACATCGGGGCGCTCGTAGAAGCGGATGAGGTCGAGCACTCTTGAGTAGGTTGACGGTCCTGAGGTCGGCTTGACACGTTCGCGGATGAACTCCGACACGTGAGCGGGTTCGATACCCCGGGGTACGCGGAAGCCGCCGTAATCGCCACCGAAGACGAAGGCGTCGAGAAGCTCGTTTGCCTCGCTCTGGTTGTAGCGCACGAGAGTGATACGGGGCTTACCGGATGGATCTTTGAAGCCGGCGAAGCCGCCCTTGGGCGGGAACTTCGGCGGCTGGATGGGGGACATTCCGCCGGGGATTCCGGGCGCACCGGGAACGGAAGGGACACCCGGCACTCCGGCGGGTGGTGTAAAGCCCGCGCCGGCGGGAGGTATGTTGGGCGGCTTTGGAGGTTGGAAGCCCGACATTGTCAGCTCCAGTTTTCGGTGACGGGGCCGCTGATGGTTCGGAGACGGGCGACGGCGGAGTCGTGGTACCACCCTGTCTTGCCCACGGGAGGCGGTGCGGCTGGAGGGGTGTGGGGCTCGAAGCAGGCGTACCAGATTTTAAGTGGCGTGTCGCAGATGCGCTTCGACGCGTCTACGGCGTTTGACTCGGAGGTACCGACTCCGGTCATGAGTTCGGTCGCGCCGAGCGGATTGACACCTACCGGGTTGTCTTTGGCGGTGTGGAAGGTCTCGAACATGACGTGCCCGGATTCGTGCGGATAGGTGAACGGGAGATTGTCCGATGCGTCCATGACAGGGCCTGAGGTTGTGTTGCATGCCATGATGCATGCCCACCTGAGCGGCGCTCTGGGCCTGTAGTCGTCGGGGAGGTCGAGCATGAGCATGAAGGCGATGCCGCGGAGCGAGTGGCCTTTGAACTCGTCGATGATGTAGCAGTCCATGCGATCGTCGGTTCCTGGCGCGGCGCGGATGACCCGTCGCATGTCGGGAGAACCAAGGGCGAAGGCGGGATCGGGCGTGTCGTCCTCGACGCTCGCGAGGTCGAGCCGGACAACTGAGATCGTTGCGTTGGCATCGTCCGTGGTTTCTTTGCGGATGATGATGCGTTTGCCATCGTTGCGGGAAATGATGAGATCGACGGACCCGTGCGAGTCTCCTGAGCCGGGGTTGTTGACGGCCTTGTCGAACGCAGTGGGATTCGGGTAGGCGTGTCCTTTGTACTCTTTAGGTAGCGCGGCGATGATGGCACGAGCGATCTCGAGGGGCGTTTGTCCGGACGAGAGGGTGACTTTGACCTCGTCCTTCATGGACGCGGCGATGATGGCGGCGGCAACGCCACCCGCGACGGCACCGACGGCTGCGCCGATGGCTGCACCCTTTGCGGCGTCGCCTCCGGCTGCGTGACCGATGCCGGCTCCTGCTGCTGCGCCGACCGCGCCGCCACCGAGAGCACCGAGGGCCGCAGCGCCGGCGATTGCGCCTGCGGAGGGTGGGTCACCGAGGATGAATGACATTGTTGAGCCGCCCGCGGCGGGCGAGCCGTGTACGTCGGAGATGACGATCATGTCAGCGGCGGGCGGATCGATGTACTCGATCTTGGGATCGACGAGTTTGGGAGCCATTTCGGCCTGGGCGAAGGAGCGACGGTACCACTTGAACGTGCGGCGGCGGAGGATCTTGTCGGTCATGCCGCCGACGGGAGCGCCGCCGACCGTGGAGCGGAACACATGGAAGCAGAGGCGGATGCGTTTCTCGTTGGCGGGATTGCCGACGGGGAGCGTCGCGTAGAGGGTGCACTTGTCGGAGGCCTTGCATCCTTGTATGACGTACTTGGCCTGCACGGCCTGGTCGAGGATCTCGCAGGCGTCTTTGGCTTCGGTGCCGTCGGCCATGTCGGAGGTGAAGAGGCCCTGGGCTGTACCGTCGGCCTTGATCGGATCGCCGGAGAGTTCTTTGAGGTCGGCCTCGTCTGTGACGAGGCGGAGGTAGCGTGAGCGATAGCCCTTGAGCTTGGCATCGAGTTTCTTGCACTTGACCTTGAGCTTGCGTTTGGCGGCATCGGCGTCGGTGAAGGGCTCGTGCTTCTCGATGGACCCGTCGGCCTTGTAGACGGGCTTGAGAGCCATCAGTTCGACTTCGATCTCGTCGGCACTTGCTCCCGGATCGACGGCTTCGATTTTGAAGGAGTCGGGGTCGTGGGCGGCGTCGGCGTTGTGTCCGTAGGCGGTCGGGAAGGCCTTCAGCCCGTCGGCGCCTGTTTTGTTGCAGACGTAGTTGCTGACGTTCAGGAAGTCGTCGATTGTGCGATCGTCCTGATACTTGGGTTTTTTCTGGTCATCGACGAAGCGGAGACTCGGCGGGGGTACACCCTTTCGCTTGAACGGATGCTTCTTATCGGTGCCCTTGTCGTGCTTGTTCTTCTTGATGTCGGGGATTGTGACCTTGTCGCCCTTCTGGAGCGGGCGTTTCTCGAGTTCTTTGAGGAGCGCGGCGTTGGCTCCGTCGCCGCGCAAGGGGTCGCAGTTGAGAAAGCCGTTGGCGATAGCGAGCGTGCAGAGCGTGTCGCCGCTCCGGGCTTCAACGACCTTGGGCATCGCTCGCTCCTGTGGCGTTCGGATTGGATGGGATGTCGGCGGGGCTCATTTGTTCTGCCATGCTTCCTTGTCGAGGTTCGGGAATGTGACCTCGGCTTCACCGGGATCTATGCCGTCGACTCTTGCGGTTCCTTTGTCGTCGAGTGTTCCGCTGACGATGCTGCCGTCGGGGAGCTTTACCTCGTAGTACTCACCGGGCACCGGGTTGTCTTCTTCGTCCTTGAGTTCGATGGCGATCCAGTTCTTCTTTTCCTCTTCGTCGGGAGATGCACCGAACGGCTTGACCGCGGCTTCTCCGTACTTGCCGCTCTGGGTCTTGCGTTGCTCGGCCTTGATCTCTTCGACCTCTCCGGGGTTGGCGTTGTCGGCCTCGTGCGGCTTCTTCGGGCCTGCGGGCGGTACGAGTGTGCAGAGTTTGCCGGACTTTGGGGATGCCATGGCGGGTGTCTCAGTTGATCATGACGAGGCCGCCCTTGAGGGCGAGCATGCCGCTGCCCACGACGTCGGTCTTGGGGCTCTTGAGTTCTGCCATGCCCGATGACTCGATCTTTGCTGATGCGTCGGATTTCATTTCGAGCTGGGCGGTCTTGGTCTTGATGCTGGCTGCGGAGGTGATCTCGATCTCGCTGTCGGCCTTGATCAGGATGCTGGTCTGGTCGATGGCGATGGCGGTGCCACCGACCTTGATGGTGATGTTGGTGTCGGCTTCGAGGCAGATGTTCTTGGCCTTGAGGTAGTAGTCGGACTTGACCTTCTCGGAGTGGTTCGATTCGAACTCTTCGGCGACATCACCGGCGACGGCGAGGGAGAGGGTCTTTGCGACCTTCGTGGCCTGCTTGCCCTTGACGGTGAGACTCCGGTCGTTGCCGACTTCTTCGACGTGGTCGTTGTCGACGGTCTCGTGGCGGTCGTGCTTGATGTGGTCGTACTGGTCGTTGTCGACGGTGAGGTGGCGGTTGTGGAGCACGGACTCGAAGCGGTCGTTCTTGACGCGGATGTCGATGTTCTTTTCGGCGTGGATAAAGACCTGCTCGTCGCCTTTCTTGTCTTCGAAGCGGATCTCGTTGAAGCCCTGTCCGCTCTTGCTCGAGTTGGACTTGATGCCGCTGATGGTCTTCATACCGGGGAGTTCGTAGGGCGGCCTGTTGATGCCGTTGTAGACTCTTCCTGTGATGATGGGGTGGTCGGGGTCGCCTTCGATGAACTCGACGATGACCTCCTGCCCGACGCGCGGGGTGTGGATCGCGCCCCAGCGTTTGCCGGCGACGGTCTGCGAGACGCGGATCCAGCAGGAACTGGTCTGGTCGCCCTTGGCGTCGCGATCCCAGTGAAAGAGAACCTTGACGCGGCCGTGTTCATCGACGTCGATCTCCTCGCCGGACTTTCCGACGACGGTCGCGGTCTGGCAGCCGCTGATCAGGGGCTTGGGCGTAGAGCGGGCGGGACGGAACTGCTGCTTGGCGTCCATGACGACCATCGAGCATGAGTAGGAGTCTTGACCGGAACCTGGTGAGGCCCCGCTGCGGTACTCGGCAACGGTGGCCTCGCGGACGACGGCGACGATGAGGTGCTTCTTGTTCTGGTCTTCGCGGGGGTGCTCTTTCAGGTCGAACGTGTAGCCGGGACGGACGGGCCGCGAGTCTGTTTCGGCGCGGACGATGGCGTGCTCTGCCTGGAGTTCCTGAAGTCGGATCTTGGCGTACTTGTCGCCATCGGAGGACTCGACATATTCGCCCGGCCAGTCGTACATCTCGAACTCGGCGGCGGCGTGCTGCTTGGGTTCGGCGGCCTTGCTGAGGAGGAGTTTCTTAGGGACTTTGAAGTCGAAGTCTTTCAGGACATATGCGCCGGGCTGGACGTGGTGCTCGATGGTCCATGAATCGACGCGTTCGCGCATGCCCGCGCCGCGCTGCTCGGGCCGGTAGATCATGGACTCGAGCCCCTCGACGGGGCCGTGCGCGCTCGGCGCGTCGGCGAGCATGAGGGTGTGCTTCTTTTCCTCGTGCTTGAAGTAGTAGTAGATGCCTTCCTGTTCCATGAGGCGGCTGAGGAAGTTGAAGGCGGTCTCGCGATACTGGACGCAGTACTCCCAGGTGCGGTAGGTGCCGGTGAGGCCGCTGGTGTCGAGATCGGAGAAGCCGAAGTCGTTGCAGACCTTGCGGATGATGTCGGGGACTGTCATCTCCTGGAAGATGCGGCAGTCGGATGTTCTGGTGAGGAACCAGAGCCAGGGTACGATGGACATTTCGTAGCGGGCGAGTTCGCCCTCGGCATCGATCTGCGAGAATCGAGAGACGAAGCCGTTGAAGAACTCGGGCGTGCGAGAGCCGTCGGCACGTTCGAGGCGGAGCACGACGCGCTCGCCGAGGATCTTGTCGAACTTGATCTGCTTGTCGGTGCTGGAGACCCGGAGGTCGAAGCGGAAGGGGCGGCTGAGCTGCTCGGTGCCGCGGAAGGAGTCGATGACGAGCACGTCCTCCCCGAGGGGCGTTCCGAGCGCCATGAGTCGCTGCGACTGGGTTGGGAGGAGTGGCATGCGACGCTACCTCGGGGAATCTGTGGGACTGGCTGCTGGCCCTGCACTATACCAAACGGCGGGGGCTCGGCCCGATTCCCGCGCGATCGTGATGCTCAAGAAAGGACCGTGGAGCGGCTTCCGGCGCGAACAAAGCGGTATCTGGAGCGTGTGGGGCACTTTCCTGGGCGTGTTCAGGTGAAGTCATAGACGAAGTCGGCGTCCTTGGCGGAGACGCGGACGCCTGTCAGGGCGGCTCCTTCGAGCATGGTGGAGAGGAATCGGCGGCTGAGGGCGGGGAGGAGGGTCCCGGTGAGGATGGCGTCGATCATGCGTCCACCGGACTCGTGCTCGGTGCAGCGGCTGCGGATGAGTTCGATCGCGGCGTCGTCGATCTCCATGCTGACCTTGTGGTTTGCGGCGACGCGTTTGACGATGCGTCCGAGTTGCAGACGGATGATGCTTCGGATCATTTCGTCGCTGAGCGGGACGTAGGGGATCACGGTGATGCGGCCGAGGAGCGCT
The DNA here is from genome assembly GCA_019454185.1 of Phycisphaeraceae bacterium. Classification (NCBI taxonomy): domain Bacteria; kingdom Pseudomonadati; phylum Planctomycetota; class Phycisphaerae; order Phycisphaerales; family Phycisphaeraceae; species Phycisphaeraceae bacterium. The sequence continues at coordinate 710,744 of CP075368.1, read as the reverse complement.
GGTGGGAAGACCTTGAGCAAGGGCTCGCGCAGCGCCTTGGCGAGCGAATCGACGTCGGGCATGAGTTCCGGGTCCTTGCACATGTTCATGATGAGGTCGGTGCCGGCGTTGGTGGTGAGGATGATGACGGTGTTTTTGAAGTCGATGAGGCGTCCTTCGCCGTCTTCCATGAAGCCCTTGTCGAAGACCTGGAAGAAGATCTCGTGGACGTCGGAGTGGGCCTTCTCGACTTCGTCGAGGAGGACGACGGAGTAGGGCTTGCGGCGGACGGCTTCGGTGAGTACGCCGCCCTCGCCGTATCCGACGTAGCCGGGGGGCGCGCCCTTGAGGGTGGAGACGGTGTGGGCCTCCTGGAACTCGGACATGTTGATGGTGATGAGGTTGTGCTCGCCTCCGTAGAGGGTTTCGGCGAGTGTGAGCGCGGTTTCGGTCTTTCCGACGCCGCTCGGCCCGGCGAGCATGAAGACGCCGATGGGCTTGTTGGGGTTGTCGAGTTTGGCGCGGGAGGTCTGGATGCGTTTGGCGATTGCTTCGAGGCCGTGGCTCTGGCCGATGACGCGTTTGCCGAGCGTGTCGGCGAGGTTGAGGACCGATTCGATCTCGTTCTTGACCATGCGTCCGACGGGGATTCCCGTCCAGTCGGCGACGACGGAGGCGACGGCCTGAGCGTCGACGCTTGCCATGATCAGGGGTGAATCGCCCTGGAGGGCGGCGAGATCGGCCTGGAGCGTTTTGAGTTGTTCGAGAAGTTTGGCGCGGTCTTCGCTGGGGGGCGGGGCCACGGGGGAGGGATCGGCGGGCTTGTCCTGCTGGGGGCCTCGGAGGCGGGTTCGCAGGTCGAGGATCTTCTCGACGAGTGCACGCTCGCTCTCCCAGTGTTTTTCGAGCTTTGCGAGGTGTTCTTTCTGTGATGCGATGCGTGCTTCGATGTCTGCGCGGCGGGCGGTGTGCTCGACGCCGACGGCCTCTTCGCGACCGATGATCTCGATCTCGGTTTCGAGTGCCTGGATTCTGCGGCGGGTGTCTTCGACCTCAGGGGGGACGGCGTGCTGACCGATCGCCACGCGTGCGCAGGCGGTGTCGAGGAGACTGACGGACTTGTCGGGGAGTTGTCGGGCGGGGATGTAGCGATGGCTGAGGCGCACGGCGGCCTCGATGCCCTCGTCGAGCAGTTGGACCTTGTGGTGGCGTTCGAGCATTCCGGCCATTTTGCGCATCATGATGATGGCTTTGTCCTCGGTCGGTTCATCGACCTGGACGACCTGGAAACGCCTTGTGAGCGCGGGGTCCTTCTCGAAGTACTTCTTGTACTCTGCCCATGTGGTGGCGGCGATGGTGCGGAGGTTGCCTCGGGCGAGGGCGGGTTTGAGCAGGTTGGCGGCGTCGCCGGTGCCCGCCGCGCCGCCGGCGCCGATGAGCGTGTGGGCCTCGTCGATGAAGAGGATGATCGGCTTCGGGGATGCCTGGACCTCGTCGATGACCTGTCGCAGGCGGTTCTCGAACTCGCCCTTCATGCTTGCGCCCGCCTGGAGGAGCCCCATGTCGAGCGCGAGGAGCGAGACGTTTTTGAGCGGAGGGGGCACATCGCCCTGAACGAGACGGTGGGCGAAGCCCTCGACGACGGCGGTCTTTCCGACGCCTGCCTCACCTGTGAGGATGGGGTTGTTCTGGCGGCGGCGCATCAGTATGTCAACGACCTGCCGGATTTCTTCGTCACGTCCGACGATGGGGTCGATTTTGCCGGTGCGGGCCTGCTCGGTGAGATCGACGCAGAATCGCTTGAGGGCCTCTCCCTTGCCCATCTGAGCCGGGGCCATGGAGCCGCTGGCTTCGCCGGGGGTGCCGGCCTGCGCGCCCCCTGCCTCGCGGGCGGCGAGGGTGTCTTCGACGGAGCCCTCGACGATCTTTGCGAAGTTTTCGGAGAGGTCTTCGGCCTTGATCTTGTCGAACTCGCCGGAGATGCGTTTGAGGACGTTTCGGAGGTCGCGGGTTTCGAGGATGCCGATGAGGAGGTGCCCGCTTCGGATGGCGGATTCGTTGAACATCAGGGAGCCGTAGACCCATGCGCGTTCGACTGTGGATTCGAACTGGACGGAGAGATCGGAGATCGAGGATGCGCCGCGGGGGAGCCGGTCGAGCGCGTTGGTGATGTCGGCGGCGAGGCGGCTGGGTTCGAGTTTGTAGTGCTTGATGATGCGGAGGAGATCGGAGTCCTGGAGCTGGAGGATCTGGTGGATCCAGTGCTCGAGTTCGACGTAGGGGTTGCCCCGCATCTTGCAGAAGACGGTTGCTGCTTCGGCTGCGCGGTAGCAGAGACTGTTGAGTTTGCCGAAAAGAGCCGCACGAGAGATCTCTGCCATTTCATGCTCCGATGGCCCGTTCGATGGGCGATTGAGTGATTCTACACTACGCCATTCCCTTGAGGACGAGGTCGTCGGCGTCTCTCTCCGGCGGATTGGTGTTGAGCCATGTGGTCCACCCGAGACGGCCGGACGAGCCGAGTCGGACTGCGGGGACCTCTTCCCGCTTGAGGATGAGGCGGCAGTCCCAGCAGAACTCGCGGCCGCTGTAGTTGAGTACCCAGTCGTAGAGGCGTCCGAAGCTCTTTCCAAAGGGGAGGAACCGCTCGTAGTCGGCGAGCCCCATGGGTCCGAGACGGATGCGGAAGGATTGGAGCACGTCCCATGTGCGTGAGCCGACGATGCAGGTCTTGCCCAGCGTGCCGCTCGCGGGATCTGCGCCGAGGACGCAGACGGCGTCTGTGGGGAGATCCATCCACCGTCCGACGTATTCCTCGATGGAGCATCGGACGCCGAAGTAGCTTGAGATGATGGCGGCCAGGCCCTCGGGGTTTCTGGTCTGGATGGCGAGGCGACCGGCGAAGTGCTGCTTTGCGAGGTCTGAGACCCGGTCTCGATCCTGGAGCGAGGGCGTGCCGTATCCCGCGAGCGAGAGGACGTAGTTGCCGAACGGGTCTTCGTCGGGCCTGTCGAAACTGACGGCCTGATGACCGACGCTCCAGGCGCGGTACATCAGAGAGATCATGCGATGATTGAAGATGTCGAGGAAGCGAGAGAGCGTCTGGTCTCTGGAGTTCAGTTCGCGATCGTGTGCGTATTCGGTGACATGGAGCGGGAGAGGGCCGTTCGGTCCGAGGAGACCCATGAAGTGGACGAGCATGCGCGGGGATGAGACGGTGTGGTCTCCATCGGGCTTTACCACGCGGGAGATCGTTGAGGGGGGGAAGGCGAGACTGGCTTCCTGGCCGAAGCGGACGGGGTCTTCGGAGATCCGATCGGATCTGCCGACGCGGGGGCGTTCGGCGTGCGCGGCTTCGAGACGGCGCACCGCCTGGAGGAAATCGAAGGCGTGCGGCGTCTGGCAGAGCCGCTCGATCAGATCGTGTGTCGTTTCCCGATCGTCGCCGGCCATCGCATCACCTCTCCTCGTTCGTTGGAGACGATGACCGTCTCAGTGAACGAGTTGATGGAAACGTATTGTGTGAAGAACGCGTCGAGGACTGAACCGAGGACGAAGATGCCGAGCCCTTCGAAGGGTTGCTCTTCCATGCGGAGCGTGACTTCGGAGCCGCGTGCGAAGGAGACGGGACCGGAGGCGTGTACGCGGCGTGTGATCGGCTGGGCGGCGATGGATCGGACGCCTGCGATCTGTTTCATCATGGCGGCGTCGGTGGGATCGACGTAGAGCGTGAGGAGGTCGCGGAGAGCGGCGGCACCCTGGCTTTCGTCGCTGTCGGCGAGCGAGAGGTAATTGAGTCCGAGGTGGCTGACGAGACGCCACGCGGTTTCGCCTTGTGCGAAGGAGGGCCTGGGGGGCGTGGGACCTGCGAGGACGCGGGTGGATTCGATGGCGACGCCGACGTCGAGTTGGAAGTCGGTCTGCCCGACACCGATCGGCATGCGGAGCGGCAGGTCTCGGTTGGTGCAGAGTGCTTCGACGCCGAGTTGTCGGAGATCGCCTCTGTAGGGCGCGGCCTTGGCGTCGACGAGCGAGACGTAGGCCTCGGACCCGCCGTAGCTGGAGCGGCGGCCGCCTTGTCGCTCGCGTTCTGAGAGTTTGCGGGGCTGCCTGTGGATGGCGAAGTATGCGGGTGCGTCGTTGTCGGCGTCGAGATCTGTGGCGGAGTAGAAGGGCTTGAACTCTGTAAGGTCTTCGAAGCCGGCTCCGTAGCCGGTGACGCGTTCGATCTGGTAGACCTCGAAGTCGAGCGGTCTGGTTCGATCGGGAACGACGTGGAACTCGTGGAAGCGGTCCGAGACGTGGATGCGGTCGAGCTTCTTGGGGAAGAGGTTGATGACGGGGGTTGCGAAGAGGGCGATGTTGTTGAGGTCGATTTTCTCGAGTTTGGGATCCTCGGCCTTGAGCGGCACGATGATCTCCATCTCGTTGGTTCCGTTGCGGCGGACTCCGGCCTGGAGGCCTGAGAGTTCGACGAAGAGGAATCGCTGCGGGAAGCTGAAGTATTCGTGCAGCATGCGGTAGCCGTGGAAGGACCTCGGGCCGAAGCGGAGCATGGCGTCTTTCGGATCGAACCCGACGCGTCGGACGTGCTCTTTGCCGGCGCGTTCCTGCCATTGCACGGGGCGTGCGGCGGGGCGTGTGATGACGCCCTCGGCGTGGGCGAGGAGGGCCTCGTAGATGCGGGCGGGGACGTCGCCGGAGCCGCGGAGGAAGATGGTGAGGCGATCGAGCGAGATCTCTTTGAAGGAGAGTCCGGCGGTGGCGCGGAGTTTGATGCGGATGGCGGCTCTTCGTATGCCGGTTCGGGGCAGGGAGAGCGTTTCGACGTCTCGGGTGTGGTACGACACCTCGGAGATTGCGATCGGGAGGAGCGTGACTTCCTGTGAGGTGCGGTATTCGCACGCGGTCTGCTCGTTGCGTGCGATCTGGCTTCGCATGGATGCGCCGCGCGGGATCGGGAAGCCGGGGGCGAGCCCTGCGTCCTCTAGATCGGGCATGATCTGCACGACGGCCATCGAGGGCGTGGGCGCGAGGTAGTGCGGGCAGACGCTTTCGAGCAGGGAGTTGGTGAAGCGGGGGAACTCGGCATCGAGTTTGAGTTGGACCCGTGCCGCGAGATAGGCGAATGACTCGATGAGGCGTTCGACGTATGGATCGTTGCAGTCGAACTGTTCCAGCGAGAGTCGCTGGGCGATCTTGGGAAACTCCTTTGCGAACTCGTGTGCGGACTCGCGGATATGTGCGAGTTCGCGCTCGTAGTAGTCGAGGAACTGGCGGCGGCCCCGATTATCCATCGAGACCCTCCTTCACGCGGCACTCTCCGGTTTCGAGATCGACTTCCGTGCGGAGGTAGAGGCGTTCGGGGAGGGGATATGCCCAGAGTTCTCCCTCGATCTCGATTCCGATCGAGGGTCCGGAGCCGGGTGTTGTGACGACACGGATGGAGAGGCCGGCGCTTGCGATCCTGGGCTCGAATCTCTCGATCGCGGCTGTGACGAGGCGTTCGAGCTGGTCGGGCGGGAGACTGGTTGAGGAGCGGCCGGAGAGGTCGGGCATGCCGTAGTTCAGGACGGATGTGGCGACGGTGGGATAGTCGTTGAGTTCTCCGGTGAGCGTCTTGTTGGGCGAGTTGAGGAGCCAGACGAGATCGCGGAGTACGGCGCGGCGGTACTGCCTCATGGACATGATCCGGCGGTCTCTGCCTTCGACCGCGGAGCCGGGCTCATCGTCGGTGAGCCGATCGAGGAGGCATGGCTGGAGTCGTTCGCTTGGGGTCAGCTCCGGCATCGGTGATCAGGCCTCCGATGCGGGGTCGCCCATGACGATCGAGCGGACTTCGAGGATGGGATGCTCGGAGGCGTCGGTGGCGAGCATCCGCTGGCCGAGGCCGATCTGGAGATCCGAGCCGGCATCGACCCAATCAGTCTTGCGTCCGAGGCGGATCGCGTCGTCGTTCACGCTCTCGGAACCGGGATACCGGGAGGGGATCAGGCCGACCTTCTTGCCACCGTTTGTCCACGTGAAGAGTGCGGGCATCCAGACGACGTCGCGGAGGTCGGCCGGGGGCTCGATCGCGATCTCGCTGATGTGGTTCATCGGGACCCAGTAGTACTTGCCCTCGATGATCGCCTCAAAGACCGGCCCGAGACGCTGGTCGGCATCGGAGATCCATTCGAAGGGCTCGTCGTTGATACGGCCAGGGGTGGCAGGGGCGGCTTCGAACGCTTTGGCGCGGAGTTCGGCGGCGGCGGCGGCCTTGCCCTGGGCCTGCAACTGGAGGGCCTGCACGAGCCAGCCGACCCATTCCTGCGGCTCGCCGAGGAGGAGCGGGCTTCGCTTGCCCTCGAAGATCTGTTTCCGGAGGACCTCGCATGCGAGGGCTGGGCGGCAGACCTCGGCCATGAGGAGCGTGGAAGGATCCATGTCGGCTGCGACGTTCAACTGCGTGAGGGCTCGGTCCCACGAACCGAGTACGGAGAGCAACTGGAAGAGAAAGACGCGGTGCTCGGGCTTGGCCGGTTCCTTGCGGACCTGGTCCTGGAGTCTTGACAGGGCGTCAGCCAGTCTTCCCTCTTTGACGAGCGAGGCGGCTGTTGCGTCCATACTTCAGGGCTCCTGGCACGGCGAGGGTTGGAACGTGTTGCTTTGGATCGGGGGCGCAAGCAAATCGCCGGCGCCCACTTTCGAGGACGCCGGCGTGATTGTATCGAGTCGTGAGATCAGCCGCCCTTGTTGCCGACGAGATCCCAGTGTGCCTTGACATCGCCGGCCGCCTTGCCGGTCTTGTGATCGGTGGTGGTGTAGGTCCACTCGATCTTGCCGTAGTTGAAGCTGACCTCTTCGAGCGGGAGAGCATCCCCGCTCTTTGCGCTGCCTCCGGGGCGGACGGAGGAGACGATGACGTCGAACATCTTGTAGACCATGTACTTCTGCTTATCGCCGGTGGCGCGGCAGAGTTCGACGGAGACCTCGGGGATGTGCTCGCCGTTGCAGCAGGCGAGGTTGAGCTTGGGCGAGGCCTTGTCGAGGGTCTTGACGATGGAGAAGTCGGCGTGGTCGGTGCGCTGCGCGGTGCGTGCGCCGCCGCTGGAGTGCGACCCGCCGGAGAGCTGAGAGAGCCCGTGGCTGAAGGAGAGGATTTCGATCCAGTCCTTGTGCTTGTCGTCTGTGGACTCTCCGGGAATGGTCGAGATCTTCAGGAATGCGTCGAAAGGCATGTGAATCCCCTTGTTGGAACTGTCGTGGTTTCAGTGGTGAACGTGCGACCGCTAGAGAAGAGAGACATTGGCGTGCGTTCTCGGCGCGCCGGTTGTTATCCGCCGCTCTTGACGGAGGGCAATTTCGAGACGAGGCGGAGCGAGACTGTGAGGCCTTCGAGCTGGTAGTGCGGCCTGAGGAAGAACTTGGAGGTGTAGTAGCCGGGGTTCCCGGGGACCTCTTCGACCTTGACTTCGGCGGCGGCGAGCGGGTAGCGTGCCTTGGTCTCTTCGGAGGCGTTCGGATCTGCGGTGACGTACTGCATGATCCAGTTGTTGAGCCAGCGTTCCATGTCGCCGCGTTCCTTGAAGGAACCGATCTTGTCGCGGACGATGCACTTGAGGTAGTGGGCGAAGCGGCAGGTTGAGAAGAGGTACGGGAGCCGGGCGCCGAGCTGCGCGTTCGCGGAGGCGTCGGGGTCGTCGTACTGTGCGGGCTTGTGGAGCGACTGGGCACCGATGAAGACTGCGTAGTCGGTGTTCTTCCAGTGGGAGAGCGGCATCATGCCGTTCTTGGCGAGTTCGGCCTCGCGTCGATCGGTGATGGCGATCTCGGTGGGACACTTCATGTCGACGCCGCCGTCGTCGGTCGGGAAGGTGTGGCATGGAAGGCCTTCGACCATGCCGCCGGACTCGACGCCTCTAATGCGGGAGCACCAGCCGTACTGCTTGAAGGACTTGGTGATGTTGGCGGCCATGGCGTAGGCGGCGTTTGACCAGACGTACTTGTCGTGCTTGGCGCTCTCGGTTTCTTCCTCGAAGGCGAACTCTTCGACGGGATTGGTCTTTGAGCCGTAGGGGATGCGGGAGAGGAAGCGTGGCATCGCCAGGCCGATGTAGCGAGAGTCTTCGGACTCGCGGAGGGATCGCCAAGGGGCGTACTCGGCGGTCTGGAAGATCTTGGTGAGGTCGCGAGGATTGGAGAGCTCCTGCCACGACTCCATGTTGAGCAGACTCGGTGCGGCTGCGGCGAGGAAGGGGGCGTGTGCGGCGGAGGCGATCTGGGCCATACCGGAGAGCATTTCGACATCGGGGGGGCTGTGGTCGAACTCGTAGTCGCCGACGAGCGCGCCGAAGGGCTCGCCGCCGGGCGTTCCGAACTCGTCCTCGTAGAGTTTCTTGAAGAGGGGGCTCTGGTCCCAGGCGGCTCCCTTGAACTTCTTGACGACCTTGCCGGCGTCTTTCTTCGAGATGTTCATGACGCGGATCTTGAGGGTCTCGTCGGTCTCGGTGTTGCTGACGAGATAGTGGAGCCCGCGCCAGGTGCCTTCGAGCTTCTGGAAGTCGCTGTGGTGGAGGATGAGGTTCAGCTGCTCGCTGAGTTTGCGGTCGATCTCAGCGATGATCGCGGAGACGGACTTGACGACATCGTCGGAGAGGAGGTTGGTGTCCTTCAAGGCCCATTCGGCGAGTGTCTGCACGCCGTCCTTGATCGCCTCCTGGGCGCGATCGGACTTTGGCTTGAAGCTCGACTTGAGAAGGGACTCGAACTCGCCGACCTCGACGGTTCCGGCGGATGCCTGTGATTGTGCCTGTGGGTTGCTTTCTGCCATGTTCAGCTCTCCGATCCTTCGTTGCCTGAAGACTTGGGCGCGGACGCGAGCGTCTGGAGGAGCGTGGGATCGCTGAGGGCCTTGGAGAGGACCTTCTCGGCGTCTGCCTTGCCATCCATGTACGACAGGAGGTTCGAGAGCTGCGTGCGCGCGGTGAGGAGCTTGTTGAGGGAATCGACCTTGCGGGCGACGGCCGCGGGTGAGAAGTCGTCCATGCTCTCGAAGGTGAGATCGACGCTGAGGTTGCCCTCGCCGGTGAGCGAGTTTGGAACCTGGAAAGCGACTCTGGGCTTTGAGGCCTTCAGGCGCTCGTCGAAGTTGTCGACGTCGATCTCAAGGAACTTGCGCTGCTCGACGGGCGCGAGCCCATCGGCGGGATTGCCCGAGAGATCGGCCATGACGCCCATGACGAAGGGGAGATTGATCTTCTTCTCCGCGCCGTAGAGCTCCAGGTCGTACTCGATCTGGACACGGGGCGCCCGGTTGCGGGCAATAAACTTCTGGCTGCTCTGCTTGGCCATGGCAACTCCTTGGGACTGTCGGGCGGGGCGGACTTCGGGCTTAGCCCTCCGAGGTCAGGTTCTCGCCGCTGATGGTGGAAAGTTTGTCCAACGCTTCGGGGGACATATCCCGAATGATGTCGAGAAAGTTCTTCGAGACGAGCCGCTGCGCGCGACGCAGAAGAATTGGTATGGGGCTGGACGGCTCATGCCGGTCATAATACTGGCAGATGAGGTCCAACGCGCGGCGAACATCCTCGGCGTTGCGAATCTGGCCTGAAACCCCCTTGGCGTTCTGCTCGCCGGAGGGGGCTGACTGGTCGGATTCTGAAGAGCCGGTGGTTCCGAGCCGAGCGGCGAGGTGGGTGTCGAGCCGCTTGAGCATGTCAACGAACAAAGCACGAAAGCCGCCGAGCGAGGGGCCCGCGCCGGGGCCGGCGTGGGTCTGGAAGGCGTTTTCGATAGCTTTGCAGGCGTCCAGGCATGCTTGAGCAGCGGCGCGGTTTGCCTGGAGCGTCTCGACAGGAGTGTCCGTGAGGGCTGCTTCGATGACGCTGGGTTCAGGCGCGGCCTTGTCGGGAGGGGGAGAGGCGTCGCCAGTGGCGATGCGCATGTCGCCGAGCGAGAACCTTCCGAGCTGGGGGGATTGGCAGAGCGGGACCTGGAGGAGGCGGTCCTGGAATTTCAGGGTGTCGCCGAAGGTGGCGGGAGTGACAGCCAGAGCAGAGACGATGTTTGCCCGTTCGGCCGGGTCGTTGTTGTCGTCGGGATCGAGGCGTGGATAGGCATCGGTCCAGAATGTGTCGAGGATGTCGGCCGTGAGCCGGAGCCCGCGGCCAAGCCCGTCGATGCCCTCGAGCTGCATGCTTGAGAGCGCGAGGAGCATGGCGAGGCGCAGGTCCTTTGAGCGGGCGAGGAGCTCGAGCGTTGTGTCGCGGATCGTCGGCCAGTGCGGATCCTTTGCGGGGATGATCGATTCGCCGGTCTGGCGTTCGGGGGTTCCCTCCGCGTCCTTGAGGAGCGTGACGTAGGCGGCGTCATAGGAGAGATCTTCGCCGCACGGGCTCTCGGCGGAGATGGGTTCCATCAGTTTGGCTACTTCGAACGCGCTCACATCGCACCTTTCTGCGTATTCAACTGCTCACCGCTGCCCCGCGTCGGCCTCGACTTCGGCTTCTTCTTTCATGTCGGCCGGCGCGTCTTCGTCGGGATCGGCTCCGAGGTCGTCGGTGACATCGCTCGGGAGTGTGTCGGTTGATGGATCAGCGGACGAATCACCGGCCTCGATGGCGCGACGGAGTGCGCTGGCGGGGAGTCGGCGATCGGTGATGCTGCTTGCGATCTGCTGCCATGCCTTGTTGAGTTCGAAGTCGGTGAGCGCGAGGAGTTTGAGTTGGTCGAGGAGTCGCGAGAGGCCTTCGAGATCGGCCAGCGCGGCGGCGTGCTCGGGAGAGGATTCCACGAACTGCCGGAAGGCGGCTCCATCGGCGACGCGGGAGCGATCGACCGTGTCGAGGTACGCCTGGGCGGCGTTGAGAAGGTTGTCACGGATCTGAAGGCGCCGCTCGGACTCGTTCTCGCCCAGGACTTCCGCGACGGTCTGGAGGGCGGAAGCGACGACGGACTGTGTGAGGCGGCCCTCGGTGATGCGAGCATCGCCGGGGAGGTACTGGGGCATGTTGGGCAGGTCGTCGTAGACGGCGCGACCGACGAGTGCCTCGATGAGGGTCTGGACATCGAGGCCACGGGGGTCGATGCCGATCTCGCGGAGCTGCTCTTCCTGAGCGGAACCGATCGAGGTGCCGCGGCGGACGTTTCCGCTTTGTGACTCACGAGGTGCGGCGCCGGCGATGGCTTCGCTGACGTTGGTGTTGGTGGGACCTTGCGCTCTGAGATCAAGGACGGTGTTGCCACGGAAGAAGATGTCGTTGCTGAAGCTGCCGAAGGCCCGCTGAGAGAAAGAGCTGAGGGTAGAGGAGAGGCCTGAGCCGGTCTCGGTCGCGAAGAAGACCGGCCCGTCGCCATTGACCGCCGGCACCACCGAGAAGTTGATCTGGTCACGGGCGACGAAGTCAACGCCCTGGTCGGTGCCGGGTGTGACAGGTCCGAGCACGGTGCCGCCTTCACGGGCGAGGATGGTGATTGCGGAACCGGCGACGTTGATGTTGCCGAGTGCCGAGAGATCGCCGAGGATGACGTTGTCTGCTGTGATGCTGATGTTGCCGACTGATGTGAACTTGTCGTTTCGGCCCATCTGGAAGAGATCGCCGGAGTTGACCGAGATGCTGTCGCGTGCGGCGATGGTTGCGATCTGAGGAACAGAGTCGCGTTCGGCAGGGTTGAAGCGGAGCGAGCGGAGCGGGCGTGTGGAGCCGATGTCGCCGCCGAATTCGATGACGGGGATCAGCTCGGGGTTCACGGGCAGATTGGCGGCGAGGGTTTCGGTCTGGATCGTGAGTGCTGCGTTCTGGCTGGGCGCGGAGTCGATGGTGGAGCCGAAGATCACACCGCCGAGACCGGTCACGCTGGAATCGGCAGCGAGGAGGACGGGGGGCTGGATCTCGATGAGGCCATCGGCGACGATATCGCCCGAGAGCGTGAGTCCTGCTGTGCCGCCTGAGTCGGTGACCTGGAGCGAGGCGAGTGCGAGGCGGGTTCCTGCGTCTGCGAGCGCGATCTGGCCGCTCGAGATGACCTCAAGCGAGCGGGCGGATCCGGAGGAGCTGACATCCTGATTGAGCGTGATCTGTGAGCCTTCGAGGATGACGTTGTCGGTGAGGGAGACGGGACCTGCGAAGGCGATCGGGGTGGCTTCGTTTCTGAGGTTCGAGCCGAGGAGGACTTCGCCCGCGCCGTCCTGCGTGAACGCGCCGCCGTACTGGATGGAGGTGCCGGGCGCGATACGAAGTTCGCCGGCGTTGGTGATCGTGATCGGGCCTGTTCCTGCGGCGTTCATGCCGCCTTGGATGCGGATGGCGTTGCCGTTGAGATCGATGCCGCCCGGGGCAGTGGTTGAGAGGAGGCCGGAGAAGATTGAGAGACCGGCTCCGGCGGTCTGGGAGATGGTCTGGGCGGAGACTGCGCCGGCGGTGACGTTTCTGGCGTTCGCGATCGTGAAGTTCGCGAGGCGGGTCGAGCCGCCGACGGGCCCGCTGAGTGTGATGTCGCCCTGAGAGCCGCTGTTCAGGGTGAGGTTCTGCGCTCCGTTGACGGAAGCGAGCGAGATGTTGGCTCCGGCGGTGCCGCCCGTTGTGAGTGTGGTCGGTCCAGCCAGAGTTGATGCGCCGGCGAAGCGCTGTGAGCCGGAGGTGGTGGTTGAAGCGAGGGCGATGGAGTTTGCTTCGGCATCGATGCTCTGGAGTGGCGTTGTGCCGCCGACCGCGCCGCCGAAGGAAATCTGGCCGAGCGGTGCCTGGAGCGTGACGTCGGATGCGCCGTTGAGGGTCTGCTGGAACTGGATCACGCCGCCGTTGGCGGTGGCGAACTGCGTGCTGGAGGCCGGGAGGGTGACGGGGCCGCGGTAGGTCTGGTTTCCGACGGTGCTGACGCCTGTGGTCGAGATGGATGAACCGGTTGCGTCGAAGGAAGCGAAGGGCGTGGTGCCGCCGACGAGCCCGCTGAGTACCACTGCCTGTGAACCGGCGTTGTGAACGATGTTGTTCGCGCCGTCGAGCGTGCTTGAGAAGTCGATTGAAGCTCCGGCGCCGCCGTTGGTGGCGAAGGTGATGGTGCCGGGGAGCCCTGAGCCGGGGTTGAAGGTGATGGCCGGGCCGTTGAAATCCTGCGAGCCGACGGTGCGAACCTGGGAGCCGCCGAACCGGAGGAGTGAGCCGGTTGCGGTGAGCGATGCGGGACGGGTCGTGCCGCCGACATCGCCCGCGAATGTGAGTGTGCCTGCGCCAGCATTGGCGGTGATCGAGCCGGCCCCGTCGAGCGTGCCGTTGAAGGCGATGTCGTCGCCTGCGGTGCCGCCGGTTGCGAAGACGGGTGTGGCACCTGTGGCGAGGGTCGAGCCGTTGTAGGTCTGCGCGCCGGTGGTTGTCGCGCCGGGGAGAGTGATGCTTGAACCGGTGGAGGTGAAGGTGGTGAGGGGCGTGACGGCTCCGACGAGGGCGTTGAGTTGGATGGAGCCGAGTCCGGCGTCGAGCGTGAGTGCGTTCGCGCCGTTGATCGGGCCGGTGATCAGGATGTTTCCGCCCTTCGGGAGGCCGGCGCCTCCCTGGGTCGAGAGAGCGACATCGGCTCCGACGACGACGGCGTCGTTGATGGTGATGTCGTTTCCATTGGTCGTGATGCCGGCGTTGAGTGTTGTTGTGGCGTCCGGTCCATCGATGAAGATCGAGGCGTTGTCGTTGCCGAGCATCGCGGCGTTGACGGTCACGGAGCCGCCGAAGGGCGTCAGGATCCGGACGGGGTCGCGGAAGGTGATGGGACCGGTGACGATCGCGTGGGCACCGTTGTCCTCGCGCCCGATGGTGATCTGTGAGAATCCGTTGGTGAGGAATCCGAGTTCGGCGATGGTGAGATTCAGCGGTGCTCCGGTGACGCCTGCGGCGATGGTGATGCCGAGATTGGGCGTGCTGGGCTGGAGGACGATCGTGTTGCCAGCGACCGAGCCGGTGATGTCGATCTCGTCGCCCGTCAGGACGAGCGCGGCGCCCGAGCCGCCGCCGCTGCGGATGGCGACGCCGCCGAGGGTTGTGGTGCCGGTTCCGGAATCGAACGCGATGGACTGTCCAGAGGCGGTGCCGATGAGGGCATCGGTGGTGATCGCCCCGCCCGCAGACTGGATGGAGAGTCCGGAGGAGGCGGTCAGATCTGTCTGGCCTCCGCTGAGGGTCAGCGCGTCGTTGCTCGAGAAGAAGGTTGTTGATCCTGATGCGAGCGTCTTGAGGGGCGCGGTGTAGGTCTGCTGGTTCGCGCGGTAGACCAGACCGTTGAAGGTAATCGACGTTGACCCGACGATGGAGGTGATGCCGCTGACGCCCTCGCCCGCGGCACCGATCGCTTCGAGCGCGATGTTGGCGGCGGAGACGGTGAGTGCGTCGAGGGCGGTGTCGGCCCCTACGGCACCGAGTGAGGCGTCGGCGGAGCCGGCGTTGACGACGAGGGCGTTGGACCCGTTGATGGAACCGGCGATCGAGATGTCATCGCCGACAGCGCCTGCGGTCTGGATCGACACGTCAGAGGCGAGCGTGGTGGGTCCGGTGACGGAGATGGAGCCGCTGCCTGTGCTGGTCAGATCGCCCGCGAGCGCGACGCTTGTGGATCCCTGGATGGACTGTGCGCCGGTGGTGGTGACAGAGCCGACCTGCGCGGTGCCGGCGGCGACGTTGACGGAGCCGAGCGGCGTGGTCGAGCCGACCGGACCGGCAAGGGAGGCGAGGTTCGACGCGAGAACGGAGAGAGACTCCGATGCGCCGCCGGGCGTGCCGTTGACGGCAGCACTGAACGTCGAGTCGGTCGCGGCGTTGACGTTGAGACCCGCGGCGTTGCGGAGCGTGACGGGACCAGTGAAATCGACCGCGCCGGTCGAGGAGATGACGGCGGTTGCGGGGCTCTGCACGGCGATCGACGCTCCCTGCAGGGCGAGGGAGCCGGCGCGATAGGTCGCTCCGGAGAGGGTCAGGGCGTTTGTCGCCACGAACGAGGTCGCGCCTGTGACGCCGTTTGCCGATGAGCCGATGTTCGCCAGCGAGATATCGGTGCCGGTTGATGTCAGGGATGCGATTGCTCTGGTCGCGCCGACTGTGCCCTGAAGATCGACATCGCCGAGGCCTGCCTGGGTGGTGAGCCCGAAGGTGCCCGCTGCTGATGTCGCGACCTGATCGATTGTTCCCTCGACGGTGATGTTGCCTGCGCTGGCGGGGCCGGTGCTCAGGAGGACGTTCGCACCGATGAGGACGGAATCGCTGATCGTGATGTCGTCGCCGTCTGTGACGATGTTGGCGGCGAGGGTTGTTGTCGCTCCGGAACCGTCGATCGTGACGGAGGCGTTGTCGGAGCCGGTGATTCCGCCGTTGCCAATGAAGACCGACCCGCCGAGGGGTGTGCGGATCGAGACGGGATCGCTGAAGGCGAGGGTGCCGACGCGGATCTCGTGCTGCCCGTCTGTTCTGCCGAAGGCGACGGAGTCGAATCCGCCCGCGAGGGTGGCGACTTCGGCGGTTGAGAGCCCGAGGAATCCGCCGGAGGGGTTGATTGCGGGGCTGGCGAGCGCGATGGCGCGGGTCGGGCTCGAGGGTTGGATCACCAAGGCACCGCCATCGCCGCCGGAAGTGATTGAGCCGGCGACTGATGCGAGGTTCATGTCGTCGGCGGTGAGTGTGAGAGCGTTTCCATCGGTGTCGATGGAACCGGAGGCACCGAGCGTGAAGGTGGATGTGCCCGCGTTGAATTCGGAATCGGAGGCGAGTGTTGTCGCGCCGCCGAGCGAGATCGGATTGTTGGTTGAAGAGAACGTTCCACCAAGGAGAGCTGGTCCGGTGAACTCGATCGCGCCATTGGTCGTGAGGCCTGAGAGGAGCGTGAGGAGCCCAGAGTTCGTGATGCTGACGCCGCCGGAGGAGGTGAGTCCGGCGTTGAAGGTGAAGACGGTGCCGTCCATGTCGAGCGAGCCGACTGAGACGGGTCCGTCAGCGACGAACGGGCCGGTCAGAGCGGCGACGGTTGTGAGTGCTCCGGCGATCGCGATGCCTTCGACATTCACACCCGCGCCACTGCCGAAGGTGAGCGTGGTGAGTCCGGTCGGATCGGCGGCTCCACCGAGTCCGGAGAGGTTGCCCTGGAGGTCGATCAGGCCGGTGCCGGCGGTAAGCGTCAGCGACTCGGCTGAGCCGCCGGTGGTACCTGTGATATCGCCAGTGACCGTGATATTGCCCGCCCCTGCGCCGGTGGAGAGCGTTACTGCAGCACCTTGCCCGATCGTGGCGGGGCCGTTGATCGTGATGGCGCGTCCGGGGTTCGAGATGCCCGCGTTGAGAGTTGTCGGGCCGGTGAGTGTGAGCGTTGCATCGCCGGCACCGGTCAGCCCGCCGTCACGCACAAGGATCGAGCCGGTGGAGCCGGTGCGGATCGTGAGCGGGTCGTTGAAAGTAGAGGTGCCGACGCGGACGGCGTGGGACGAGGTCGCGGGATCGCGGCCGATCGTGATGGAGCTGAACCCGTCGAGGCGCGATGCGGAGGCCGCGCTCAACGTCATTGTGCCGGCGCTTGAGCCGCCTGTGATGGTGCCTATGTCGATCGGCGTGGAGGTGGCTGTGGGCTGGATGAGGAGGGTTGCGCCAGCGCCCGTCACGTTGGAAGCGAATGAGACGATTCCGTTGCTGATGATTTCAAGGTTGTTGCCACCCGTTGCGAGTGTCGAGCCGAAGGCGACGTCGCCGGTGCCGCCCGTCAGCGTGACGGGAGCGGTGAGCGTGGACGCACCGGCGAACGAAACGCCGGCGCCGGTGATGTCTGATCCGATTGAAGCGGCACCTGTGCCGTCCTGTGTGAACGCGCCCGCGGCGCTGATCGGGGCTCCGCCGGCGATGGTGAGCAGTCCGGAGTTTGTGACTCGGACGATTCCGGTGCCAGTGGCTGTGACATCGTCGTTGAATGTGAATGCCGCGCCGGCGAGATCGACGCCTCCCGCGCCGCTGGTGTTCACGACACCGTCGAAGCGGGTCAGTTGCTGGCCCGCGAGCTGGCGGACGACAGCGGCGGAGACTGATTGCGTTGCGGTGACGTCTTCGGCGTTTGCGATCTGGAGCGTGGCGAGGCGGGTTCCGGCTCCGACAGCGCCTGAGAAGAGGACATCGCCACCGGTACCGGCGTTGATCGAGAGCGACTGGCCTGCGGCAGTGGTTGCGTCGATGGTTGAGGAGAAGGTGACGTTCGCACCGCCGGTTGCGCCGCCGTTGGTTGTGTTGATGCTGACAAAGTCGGAGGCGGTGTCTGCGAGCGTGACGGCACGGAGGAAGGAGACGGGTTGGCCGTTGGTCGTGATGTTTGCGCCGAGCGAGACGGCTCCTGCGCCGTCCTGCGTGAACCCGCCAGCGGCGAGGATCGGGGCTCCATCGGCGATCGTGAGCAGCCCCGCGTTCGTGACGCGGAAGATGCCGAGCGATGTGGAAGAGACATCGTCGTTGATCGTGAATGCGGCACCGTCGAGGTCGACGCCCGCGGCGGTGTTGGTGTTGACGATTCCGTCGAACCTCGTGAGACGCTGGCCGGCAACCTGCCTGACGGCGGCGGCGGTGAGCGTTGAGGAGGCGATGAAGTCGCGGGCGTTGGTGATGGTGAGCGTGCCGAGGCGGGTTGCGCCGACTGCGCCGGTGAAGGTGGCGTCGCCGCCGGTGCCCGCATCGATCGTGAGCGATTGGGTCCCTGCACCGGTTCCTGTGAGCGTGCTCGCGAAGGAGACGTTTGCTCCGGCGGGATTGCCGCCCGAGGTGGTGTCGATGGTGACGAGGTCGGATGCGGTATCGGCGAGTGTGACAGCGCCTGCGAAGGAGACCGCATCGCCCGTCGTTGTGATGTTCGCGCCGAGCGAGACCGCGCCCGCGCCATCCTGGGTGAAGCCGCCACCGGCGACGATTGGCGCGCCGTCGGCGATGGTGAGGAGCCCGGAGTTGGTGATGCTGACGATGCCGGTGCCGGAAGCGGTGACATCGTCGTTGAATGTGAATGCCGCGCCGTCGAGGTCAACGCCACCGGCTGCGGTGGTGTTCAGCGTTCCGTCGAAGCGTGTGAGCCGCTGGCCTGCGACCTGGCGAACTGTGTTTGCAGAGACCGTGCTGGATGCGATGAAGTCTCGTGCGTTGGTGACGGTGAGCGTTCCGAGGCGTGTGGTGCCGACGGCTCCGGTGAAGGTGGCATCGCCACCTGTGCCGGCGTTGATCGTGAGTGACTGGCCACCGACGGTTGCGGCGTCGAGGGTTGATCCGAAGGAGACGTTCGCGCCCGCGAGTGAGGGGCCGCTGGTGGTGTCGATCGTGACGAGGTCGGAGGCGGTGTCCGCGAGCGTGACCGGCCCGGCAAAGGAGACCGCGTCACCGGTGGTCGTGATGTTCGCACCGAGGGAGACTGCGCCGGCGCCGTCCTGTGTGAAGCCGCCGGTGGCGGTGATCGCCGCGCCGGCTCCGACGGTGAGGAGGCCGGAGTTTGTGACGGAGAATGCGCCGCTGCTCGCCGAGTTCACCGCACCGTTGAAGGTGAATTCGGTTCCGTTCAGATCGATGCCGCCGCCGATTGCGGTGAGTGTTGAGCTGAAGAGCGTGGTGCCGGTGCCTGCGACCTGCTGCACCGAGTTGGCCTGGACCGCGAGCGTGGCTGTGACGTTGCGGGCGTTGGTGACTGCGAGCGTGCCGAGCCGTGTCGTTGCGCCGACGCCGCCCGTGAAGAGGATGTCGCCACCCGTGCCGGCGTTGAGCGTAAGCGACTGGGCACCGGCAACGGTGCCGTTCGTCGTGCTGGAGAAGGTGATGTTGGCACCGGCGGCATTGGCGCCGGCATTGGTGGTATCGATCGTGACGAGGTCTGAGGCGGTATCGGCAAGGGTGACGGCCCGGAGGAATGAGACCGCGTCGCCCGAGGTGGTGATGTTCGCCCCGAGTGAGACAGCACCTGTGCCGTCCTGGGTGAAGCCACCACCGGCGAAGACTGGCGCGCCATCTTCGATGGCGAGGACGCCGACGTTGGTGACGCGGACGATACCGGAGCCGTTTGCGTTGACATCGTCCTGGAAGGTGATTGCGCCGCCATCGATATCAACACCCGCCGCAAGGGAGGTTGTGATCGAACCCGTGAAGGTGACGTTGTCGTTGCTTCCTCCGGCGACGTTGACCGAGCCGGCGTTGATCTGCCCGAGTTGGGCCGCGAACGCACCGGCGTTTCCTGTGTCGAGTTCGACCGTGAGCGCACCGGCACCGATCGAGATGGAGCCGGTGGTGATATCGCCACCAGACTGGATGCGTACCCCGGACGCGCCTGAGGAGATGTTCCCCAGCATGACCGAATCGCCGGTGAACGCGACCTCGGTGCCCGCGCCGCCTGAGAGCGAGAGGCCGCTGGTGGCAGTGATCTCCAGGTCGCCGGCGGAGTTGAACGAGCGGTTCGCGTTGATCTGGACGTTGTTTGTGCCGCCACCACCGGCATCGGAATCGCCCTGAAGGATGAGGTCGCCGACGGTTGTGCTGAGGTCTCCCTGGACGATGACGGAGTCTGCGGCGCGTGCGGCGACGGCGCGGAACTCGGCGTTCGATTGCAAGGTGATCGAGCCGCCGGTTTGCAGTGTGAGAAGATCGCTGATGCCGCCAACGTTTGCGGCGGCGACGGTGCCAACCTGCATGGCCCCGCTGCTCGATCCGCCGATGGTCAGGCTTGCGGCGGTGATCTGCTGCAGTTCTGTTGCGGAGATCGTGATGTCGTTGCCAGCAACTCCCCCACCGACGCCGATGGTGTGGTTGGGCGCGGCACCGGAGATCGCGAGATCGCCGCTTCCCGCTGTGATCGCGCCGGTTGCGCCGATCGCAAGGTCGCCGAGTGTGAGCGTCAGGTTGCTATTTGTTGAACTCAGCGTGACGCCGTTCGAGACGGTGAGGATGTCGGGATCGGCGTTTGTGTTGTTGTTGCTGTCGCTGTCGGCATTGACGAGGGATGTGCCGGCGATCGTTGTGTTGGTCGTGACGTTCGCGTTCAGGGTGATGCCGTCTGTCGCGGCGATCGAGGCGTTGCCCGCGACGCTGATCGGCTCTGTGACATCGATCGCGCCGCTCGCAGTGAGGCCGAGACTGCCTGTGACGGCTGTGCTGGTCACGGTGATGCCGGTGAGGCCGCCGAGGGTCGCGCCGCCGACGGTGAGTGCTTGATCGTTGGTGAAGAACGCGCCGTTTCTCTGGGCGACGGCTTCGAGGTTGTCGACGCTGAGCTGGATCGGCTGGGCGGAAGTTCCGATGAATCCGCCGCCACCTGCTCCGTTTGTCGCGAAGGCAGCGCTTGAGGCGGTGATGGTCGCGGAGCCGTCGGCCCTCTGGATGCCCTGATCGGCTGTCGGTCCGGCGTAGCGAACGAGGACGTGCCCGGCACCTGCGTCGAGCGAGGCGACGGTCATGGTCGCTGCGCTGGTATCGGCTGCGCCGCCTTCGAGCACGCGGAGGGTGATGTTGCCTCCTGTGGCCGAGGTGTCGATGGTCGTTCCGGGCGACATCGTGATGGTTGCGGCACCGGCGTCGCGCTGAGCGGCGACGAGCGCACCATCGGTGTCGTTTGCCGTTGCCGAGAAGGAGCCCTTGAGGGTGACGTCGGCTTCGATCAGGACCGAGCGTCCTGCCTGGAGTGTGAGACTTCCGTTTCCGGCGTTGGCCGATGCGTCGATCGCGTTCGCGATCGTGATGTCGTTGTTGGCCTGGAGCACGAGATCGGCACCGTCGAGCGCGGTGACGATGGTCGCGGGGCTGAACGTGCGATCGGCGGCTGAGGCGTCGCCGAATGCCGTGCTGCCGGGCAGCGCGTCCGGTCCGCCGGCCTGCACGCGGATGTTCTTCGGGTCGAGGAGGAGCGTGCCCTTCGCTCCGTTGGTCGCGCGAAGATCGGTGAAGCCGGTGTAGAGCAGGTGCTCTTTGCCTGAGACCTCGGCGAGCCCGCCGTTGCCGGTGCCGGCGCCCCGAGCGGAGATGTTGCCTGCGAATCGCGTGACCTCATCTGACCAGACGACGACGGTGCCGCCGTCGCCGGAGCGGGTCGCGTCGGCACGAATAGTGGACGACTCGCTGACATATGTGCGTGAGGCGCGGAGACCATCGCCACCGTGGAAATCTCCGCCGATGCGGACCTTGCCGCCGCCGGCGGGACCTGAGGCGTCGATTGATGCGTCGAACAAGCCGACGAGATCGCCCCGGATGTCGACGGTGCCGCCGCTCGCACCGGGTGAGACATTCGAGGCGTCGATGGAGCCGGAGATGCTCGTGACCGCGCCTTGTCCGCCCTTGATCTCGATGTCTTTGGCTTTGATGCGTGAGGACGAGGCGAGCATGACGCCGAACATGTCGCCCGACCCGACCATGACCTTGCCGCCTGGCGCGGCGATGGTGCCGAGATTCTGCACGCCGCCGCTCTGTGCTTCGCTGCCGGCGCCCTCGATCTTGACGTAGAGGTGTCCGCCACGCTCTCCGAGGTAGAGGTCTTCGCCGGCAACGAACGCGACGACGCCATTCGGGGAGATGACGGATCCGGAGTTCTCCACGGCGCGGCCGAAGAGCGTGACCTCTGGCGAGACGATGGTGCCGCGGTTGATGACGGCGCCCTGTGCGTCGGTGAAGCGATCGACGCCGCGCAGGAAGTCGTTGTTGGTCATGCTCGCGGCGGCGGCGTGGAGCCCTCCGACGTTGACCATCGAGCCCTGCCCGAAGACGACGCCAGCGGGATTGACGATGTAGACAATGCCGTTGGCGAGGAGGGAGCCGTCGATCTGTGTGGGCGATGAGCCGTTGATGCGGTTGAGAACGCGAGACGAGGCGTCGGGCTGGATGAAGCGAACCGTCTCGTGCCGGGCGATATTGAACCCGGTGTAGTTGATGATGGTCTTGTTCGCGGCGGTGATCGTTGTCACCGCTCCGTTCCGCGCGAATGACGCGGATCCGGCAACGACCTGTTGCCCTTCCGGCCCTGCCCAGGCGGGGAGCGCGAAGACGGTGATCACCGGGCCGACCATCATGACTCGGAAGACATCGCGACTGGCCGCTCTGGATCGCTCCGACATCTGAATCTCCCTTCGACAAACAAACTCTGAAACCGATACTTCCCGCCCTGACCCGTGCGATGCGTAGATGGTTCAGAAGAGGATCGTGAAGACAAAGTGGAAACGGTTGCTCCCGCGTTTCACGTTCTGGTTGTCAACCTCGTCGAGCGCCATGCCCCAGTCCATCCTTGCGCTGAGGTTCTGGTAGAGGAGCAGTTCTGCGCCGAGGCCTGCACCGATGAGCGATTCGTCTTTCTCGTAGTCTTCGCGATCGCTGTTGACGACGTGGGCGGCGTCGACGAATGCGCGGAGCACGAGATCCCAATCGGGGCGACCGAACTGTTGCTGCGGACGCATGCGGAACTCTCGCCCGAAGAGGCGGGAAGGTTCGGGCTGGATTGAGAGGGCGCGGGGGAGGTGGAATCGATACTCGACGGTTCCGATGATGACCGAGTCGCCCGCCACGACGGATTCGGGATAGCCGCGAACGGTGTAGAGGCCGCCAACGACCTGCTCGGCGTTGGGGATGAGACGATTGTCGAAGGCCCACTGGCCGCGGACGCCGAAGACAAGCTCGTGCGCGAGGGTGGAGAGTCCGGGATCGAAGCGTGTGGCGTCTCCCCTGGGAGTCGGCACGCGCGGCTTGCGCCACTCTTCGGCGTTGAGAAGCGGTTCGAGGAAGAACGAGTAGCCGACATCGAACTGGAGCGTGACCCACTCTTCATCGACGTTGAGTCGGCCGAGTTTTTCGAGTTCTTCCGGATCGCTGCCTGAGACGCCGGGCATGGACCACTCGACGGCGACTGACGCACCGAGTGACTCGACATCGTTGCGGCTTTCCGCGCGGAGACCGACGCGTGGGAGGAAGACATCGTCCTCGCCCTTGACGTCGGCGAACTCGTTGTTGACCTTGATGTTCTGCCAGCGCGCGCCGCCGAAGGCATCGACGAAGAGGGCGCGGTCCTGGGCACGGCCGGGCATGCTGGTCTGGAGCAGGTTCCAGACGAGCTCGGCACCGAGCGTCCAGCTGTCGCCGCTGAACTGCTCGTTGGCCAGACCGACGTCGGAGGCCTCGAAGGAGGAGAAGTTGCCGTAGATGCGGAGGCGGAGTTTCTCGGCGTCGAAGATGGGCGTGTCGTATGAAGCGATGACGGCGTGTGCTTCGGAGAAGCCGGCGGTGATGTAGTCCACGGAGAGGATGTCGTCGCGGCCGGTGAGCTGGGTGTGCGTGAAACCGAAACGCTCCCTCCAGACGTCGGTGTCTTCTGTGCCGGTATTGGAGAGCTGGGCGTAGAGGGTGAGGGGCTTGTTCTCGGAGACGAGATAGTCGAGTACGGCCTTGTCGCGTGATTCGGTCGGAGCGATCGCCACATCGACGCGCCGGCCCGGATGGCGATTCAGGCGCAGGACGAAGTCGTCGATCTCGCGGCGCTGGATATATGCACGCTCGGGATCCTCGGCGTCGGTCTTGATGGGCGAGCGGCGCAGGATCGCGGCGTGCTTCGCGGAGTTGACGCGGTCCGCCTCTCTGATGCGGTCTCCGGACGCAACCGTTCTGATCTGGCCAACGACCGCGACGTAGATGTTCAGGTAGAGCGTGGACTCATCTGTATCGAAGACGTCGCGGGTTTGCCAGTCGATTCGATCGGGATCGGGCGCAACGAGGACGCCGACAAAGCCACGGTCGTTCAGAACCGAATAGACCGCGGCACAGATCCGCTCAACGGCCTGGACGCTGAGAACCCTTTTCGAGCCATCGCAGAGTTGTGCAAGGGTGTATGTGGTGCTCGGTTGATCCGGCGCGGGGAGAGCGAGCCCCTCCGGCGTTTCGGCGAGTTCAAAGGTCACTTCGAGCAGTTCTGTCACAGGGGGAAGCCCGACACCTGAGCCCATGTATCTGAGCGTCAGAGGCGAGGCGATCACCCATCGCGGCTCGGCGATATCCGGTTCTGCCGGCGTCTCGTCGGGCTTGGCGAGTTCAATCTGCGCATCGCCCTCGGGCTTCTCGGGCGCGGCGGCATCAGGGGGCTCAACGGGCGGCGCGACTTGCTGGCCGAGGGCGTGTGACGCCGGCAACAGAGCTGCGGTCCAGATCGCGACGGCAAGGCCGGACCTCAGCACAAGCGATCGAACGGCGCGTCGATCAGAACTGCGTGCGCCAGAACCATTTGCATCCATAACTGATCGCTCCCGTGCACTCAGGTGTGCCCAAGGTCCGAGAAAGTCCGCGTAAAGATAGCGAATATGTACCCAACACTCAAACAAGTCCTCAACACCGAACGCCGCGGTAACAAATCAGGGGCCTTGACGACCGGCTGCCCAGCGACGCACACGCTCGGAGAGCTCGGGGTCGATCGTGTAGGGGACGACGGTTGCGGGCGGCACCGCGGTCGGCCCTGCGCGGAGACAGAAGAACTGGGCCACTCCCGGCGCGCCGATGATGATGTCAATCCAGGGAGAACCGCCCCGTCGGATCACGAGGATGGGGCATGCGACATCGAGAAGCTCGCCGAGGAGATCTCGCCACGCCAGGAGGGACGGCAGCGTCCCTTCGATGCAAGCCGGCACCCTGATGTGCTGTGGCCTGAGATCGACGGATTTGATGCGCGAGGTCGTGCCCTCGGCATCGGTGCCCTTCAGATACGCGCTCATGTCGCGATGGATCTGGTAGAAGACTCGTTCGAGACCGACAAGATCAGGGCCGAGGTCGCTGGAGGTGATGAGCGGGGAGAGATCTGCCTGATGCGATGCGTCGGCGTGGTCTTTGGCTGCCAGCTCGCGAAAGGCGGCGCGTGCGGCGGCCAAGGCGTCGATCACTGCCTGGCGGTCGCTCGTTGTCTTGCACTTTGCCTCGGCGTTCTCGATGATGGAGATGGCATCGGTCGCGACTTCGACGGGCACATGACGGGCATGGGCGACGATCGACATGGGGTATTTCGTTCGCCCCTTTCCATCGCTTGATGACCACATACGCCCGAGGAGCCACTCGTTCTCGAAGGACCAGAGGAGGGTGTGGTCGAAGCCATCGACTCGGGCCGACTCTTCGAGCCCGTCCCATGCGCCGGAATCGATGTTGCCACCGATTCCTTCGATGTAGATCGATCGCTTCGCGAACACGAGGCGCTCGGACTCAAGCCCAATGTCCTCGATGTGATCGTTCCAGGCGGGGTGTTTACCGAACGCGCCGACGCTGGCTGACTCGCCCCCTCGGGCGTCCGCCATTCCAAAGATTCGACCGAGCAGGCCTTTTCGCACGCGTGATTCCTTGCAGTGTGTGCGGGTCTGAACGGGGACGAGCGACGACGGACTCTCGGACTTCTCAACGGCCCCAATCGACGGAGCGCGGCCACCTCTCCTGAGGGGGCAGTTGGCGATTGAAACGCACACCGATCTCGGTGTTGTCGCCACCGTATGAGAGCGGGACGTACCAGATGCGCGAGTCGGCGGCGTCCTGCCTGCCTCGCTGCACGGCGAGGGCGAGGAGCGTCCATCCGCTGGGGGTCTCGATGGTGTCAGAGCCCCGCGGGCGGGCGGCCTCCACCGGTGAGAACTCGATGGCGAGCGATGCACCTTGGGCGATCCTGACGACCTGGCCGGTTCTTGCTCGCTCGGTGTCGATGGCGTACCACTCGGAGGAGCCCCTGTCGGTGTGGAACCGGTAGTAGCGCCACTTGCCGCCGTACTCGGCGGGCTGCGGGGGCACGAAGATCTCGTATTCGAGGGCGGGCTCTCCCGCGCCGATCGCGGCGATGACCTCCTGCACTCTTTCGACGAGCGTCCGGTTTGCGCCGAGGGACCCTTCCCCGCGGAGACGTTCGAGGCGAGAGCTCATGCCGGGGTGATCCACTCGAGCGCCCCCGCCGATGGTGCCTTCGTCTCTGGCACCGGTCGGGGTGCCGGGCGCGAGACCGATCAGCGCAACGGAGGCCGCGAGCGATTCAAACTCCGCATGGGAGAGGAATTCGGCCGCGCCGCGCGAGATGGGCAGGCGATTGCCCTGCTGGAGGACTCGTGCGACGGCATCCGCGATGCCGGACTGGCTCTCACGCGCGATCACGTCCAACGCGTGGCTGATGAGATTGTCCCAGTAGAGCACGCGCCGCGCATCGTTCTCTGACCTGGCGTATGCCGCGAGGATGCCGTCTTCGAAGCGTACGGGCCGCATCGCGAGGATCTCGCGGCGTGCGTCTCTTGCGACGGCGGAGAGTTCGATGAGTGACTTGCGAGAGAGTTCGGCGCGTGGTGTGAACGGTACGGGGGAGGCATCGGTAACCTGCTCGATCTCCTGGGTGACGCGTGCGAGGAGCTGGGAGGGCTCGCCGGTGGCGCGACGGTCGGCCGGGAGGGCCTGGATCGCCTCCTGCACTCGCTTCAGGGCGTCCGCGAGCGGTCTGTTCACCTCAGAGACGGGCGTTTCGCGGATGCGTTGGAGGAGTGTCGGCCACGACGAGAGCGACTCGTCGATCTCACTGACGGTCGTGTATACACGACGCCACTCGGCGAAGTATCGCTGGGTGTAATCGGCAACGCCCGCGCCCATGCTGCGCCAGCGTTCGCGCATGCTCTCGGCATCGAGAACGACGATCGCTTCTTTGGATTCGATCAGGGCACCGACACCTGAGAGGGCATCGAACAGGATCTTCGCGGCTCTGGGGTCGTACTCCGGCTTGACCGAATCACCCGGCATCCTGCTCATCGGCACCGAGGCGATGCGGAGCGCGGGGGCGTCGGCGAAGCGATCGATGGCCGTGGACGCGACGATCTGGGTGAGGGGCTCTGACTCGATGGCGACGATCATGGCGTCGATCAGATCCGTGCGACGACGGGCGATGCCTGAGGAGATCGCACGCCCACTGACCTCGACGGCCCGCTTGAACTCCGGCTGCTCGACCGAGGGGCGGGCGATTCTCTCGATGTCCTGAAGAGCGTTCCGGAGGGAATCATCGAGCGATGTCATGGCGGAAGCGGATGAGGAGAATCCGCGTGCGCTGGCGGTTGCAACCAGCTCGGTGTCCGCACGGCTGTAGATCTGGCTGCGGAGGTCGTACCTCCGTCGCATGACTCCGTCGAATGAGACTTTCTTCAGCGACGACTCGCTCATCGACTCGAGTCGGCTGGCTGTCTGCGCGAATGTCTGACGGGTGGTCTCGTCGATCCCGGCGAGGCGTCCTGCGAGCCGATCGCCGATTGAGGCGAGCTTGGCGGCGTTTGGATCCATAGCTCTTGCTGAGGCGGTCTCGGGAGCGGCTTCGGCGGAGGTCGGCGTCTGGAAGATGACGGTGTTGAGCTGCGACTTTGCGTGCTCGACGACTTCTCTGGTGGCGGTCGCGATCCACTCTGAGACGGGCTTGTCTTCAAGATCGGCGATCGCGTCGAGCGCGCGGTCGAGCTGGGACTTTGCTGCGACGTACTCCGTCAGGCGAGCGGACCAGGCGTTTCTGGCTCGGTCGTGCTGGACTCTGGTTCGGGCGTCGTGGAACTCCGTCATGGGGAGCAGGCCCGCCTCGCCGCTTTCTGCGGCTGAGAGTCTGGTTGCTGCTTCGCCTACAGCGCGAACGCGTGAGGCGACAGATGACGCACCGGAGACGCCGCCGGAGACCTGATCTGCGAGCCCGTTCGCGGCACGCTCGATCGTGTCGAGCATCGTGAGGCGCGTCAGCCACGCGGCGTCCTTGGGGGGCCAGGTGATTCCGGTTGTGCCGGTATATGCGGCGGAGGTCGCCTGATCGAGTTTCGTGACGAGTTTCGATATCTCGTCGGGATCGTCGCTGCGTGTGCCGCTCACTTCAACCTGAAGCGGGAGATCGCGAACGATGGCACCCATGTTCCATGCGGACGGGGCGGATTCGCTGCGGGGCGCGGCACCAGTTGCGAGACGCTCCAGTCGCACCATCTCGGCGATGGCAGGAGCGGAGAGCGTTCCGGTTGATTCGACCTTTCGGCGTGCCGCTTCGAGTGCGGGCCTGATGATGGCCTGGTCGATGGCTGTCCTTGCGGCCTCTGCCTGCCTTGCGTTCGGGCTCGACGCGCCGAAGATCCTCAGCCACCGGAACTCTGCCGGCATCTCGATCGAAGTGTTCGGACGCTCTCCGATCGAGACGAGCACGTCGGCGTATCGGATCGAGTCGCCTTCAGATTCTTTGACGATGCGGCGGAGGTGCTTGGCGGTCTCCTGATCCCACCACGGGGGATTCGAGGCGACGTACTCCTTGTCAACGGCGGCGAACGAGGGCCAGATCTCTGAGGAGCCCGATTGGCCTGACGGCAGTATGACTTCGGACGCGCTTTTCCAGTACTGGCTATGGACGCCGATCTTGGCTCGGAATCGCACGCCGCTGTAGGTCACGAGCCCGATGGAGAGGGCGACTGCGGCAGCGGAGGCGGCGAGCAGGATGCCGACGCGTTGGCGCTGGAGCTTCTTGGCGTTGTTGGCTCTGGTGACGAGCCCCTTCTCACGGAAAACCTTGCTCATGAGAAGATCGCGGATGAAGTACGACTTCTCCTTCTCCCAGACCTTGCCCTCGGGGAGAGCATCGATCGGCACGTTGAACATTGCCGCGAGATCTGCGTCGAGCGCGTCGCCTTCGCGGAGCGCACTGTTGAAGTAGATGCCTCGGAGGAAGAGCGGCTTTGTGGACCATGTGCCGGCGACGAAGATGGTTTCGAGGTATCTCCGGAGCCGTGGCGCGATCTGCATGATGCCATCGGGGAACGCGTACATCGCGTCGACCTGGTCGATGCGTCTGCCGTTGACGGCGTCTTCGGTGTGAACGGGGTCGATCAACAGACCGAGCCGACGCCGGCGCAGACGCATCTGTACGGTCTGGAGATGCTGATCGACGGCGTCCGGTGCGAAGGGCGTGTCGAGTTCGGCGGGGTTTGACCAGCCCAGCATCTGATGCTGGAGCTGGGGGTCTCTGATGCTATCGAAGAACTCGCGGAATCCGTTGATTTTGTCGCACTTGGAGATGACGACGAAAACGGGGAAGCGAACCCCGAGAACGCGTTGGATCCCGTCGAGCTGTTCGGCGATTCTGCCGGCCTTGGCCTGGATCTGCTCCTCGCTGTCGACGATCAGCGTGTCGGCGGGGATCACGAGCAACATGCCGTTGACCGGGCAGTTGGGTCTTCCCTTGCGGAGCAACGAGAGGAGCTCCTTCCAGACCGTGGTCTGGCCGGGAGGCGCTTCATCGAACATCAGCTTTCCGGCGGTGTCGAGGATGACCGCGTGGTTCGTGAACCACCAGTTCATGTTGACTGTTCCGCCCGTGCCTTGGAGCGTGTCCTGAAGCCCCGGGGGGAAACCGACGTTGCACCGACGGATCATCTCAGTCTTGCCGGAGCCCGGCTCACCCACGAGGATGTACCACGGCATGCTGTAGAGGTCTTTGCCGTGCTCTTTGAAGACGTCGAGGCCTCGCTCGAACTTCTTGCGGATGTCGTCGAGCTGGGCACGGTGTGAGGGGTCGCTGATGCCCTGGGGGACGGCGGCGCTGTTCTCTCTCAGGCGGGCCGTGAAGGGATCGGCCTTGCGTTTGTCGAGGAGCTTGAGCAGCTTGCGATATGCCACCAGCAGGAGGGCGATGATCACCAGCCCGGCCATGAGGAGGCCGGCGGCTTTGGGGCCGCCAAATGTGTTGGCGAGGAGCAGGAGGCCGCCTACAGCCGAGAGTCCCATGACGCCCTTCGCCCAACTCGGAAGCATGACGAACTGGGAGATCGCGCTCATGCTCCACCCCCGGCGCGGATGATCCTGCCCATCGCGTCGAGCAGTTCCTTCGACGCGGACTGGTACATGAAGACGTTGAGTGCGATCAGGACAACGATCAGTCCTCCGAGGGCGATGCCGATCCCGACGAGGCTTCGACCGGGGGGCTCGATCAGATCTGCGGTGCTCGTGTGCTCGTACGCCTCGGGACAGATCTTGGAGCCGTCGTCCTTGTCGACGAGCGTGCGGATTCTCGCGGAGATTTCCATCATCTTCTTTCTGAGGTACTCTGGCTGGCCGGTGTAAAAGCCGGTGAAGCCGAGCCCGAGGCACGTGTAGAACACGGCCAGTCGCTCCGTCGCTCGCTCGCTGTTGTCCGCGAGGGTCTCGTCCAGGACGTCGAAGAACGCCTCATCGCCGGCGAGTTCGTTTCGCTCGTGGGCGAGTTCCTCCCACTTCCGGGCGAAGTCGAGGCGGCTCTCCTTGATCATGAAGTCGGCGAAGTAGATGAGCACGAGCTCGATCCGATCGAACTGATCGGCCAGGCCGGGAGTTCCGGATGCGCGTTGACGCATCTCGGAGAGCATCGACTTGAGATCGGTGCGCACGGCCGCGGGCTCGAAACGCACGCCCTTGCGAGCGGAACGGTTGAGGCGGCAGACATATTGGAAGAACGGTTCACACAGCTCGAGAAGCGTCATGCGTTTCTCCGCAGGGAATCAGATGTCATTCCTGTCCTCCCGATGGGATCGTGTAGAAGAGCGAGACCTCGTCGAATGTACGCGACTCCATCCCCGGATACTTGATCGCGATCGCCTTCTCCGCCACGATTCTGTCCCACATGCGGGCGCTTTCCGCCCGTTCGAGTCGGAAATAATGGAGCCCGACCTGCGACGGGAGTTGGAGGGGCGGGTGGCGTTCTTCGGCGAGTTTGACGCCTCGGATTCTGTGGTGCACCATGCTCCGGGCCATCATCTTGAACTCGTCGCCGTCTTCCACTGAACGGGCAAGGGCACGCGGATCTTCCCCGCTCTTCACGCCCAGGAAGAACTCGTTGGCCTTGCCGAGGACCTCTGGCCCGAGTGCTGCGACCAGCACGCCCTCTTCCTTCTTGAATTGCACCTTGCCCCACGTGCCGGTTCCGCCGTCGGACTTGAGCGTTCCTCGAATCCGGGTGACGAGCTCGACAAAGGCGAGAGCGGGGTTGTCGTGATCGTATTTGATGCTTGAGAACTGGTCGGCGTCGGGCCTGAGTGCAGCAAGCTCTCCGAGCATTTCTCGGAGTTCGAGGTACATCTGGAAGGGGCTGACACCGCCGGGCGCCATGGCCAGAGGCCCGATGCGTGCGGCGAATCGACCGAGGGTTCGGAGGCGCCAGATGTTCTCCCACTGGAGGCCGCGGAGGGTCTCCATGTTGAAGCCGCCGCCACGGGTCATCTGAACGATGAGTTCGCGTCTATTCGCCTCGATCTGGTTGGCCAGATCGCGGAGCATGTCGCGCAGGAGCGGCGACCCGGTGATGACGAGGCATGGAGGTATGAAGCCGGTGTCGACGCGCGGCAAGCCGCTCTCTTCACCTGTTGCGCGAACAACGCGCACGAGCGGCACAACCTCGAGGTCGCTGGCATCGTCCTGTCCGATGATCAGGAGTCGCGCGTTGACCCTGCGGAGCCGGACCGGCTGCGGGTTCTCGCCGGTGTTCTCGTCGTGACGCTCGACCTCGGCGACGCGGTAGAGGCGCTTGACACGCCAGTCGGTGTCCTGGCCGGGCTCCATGGCGTTGGCCCTCTGGGCGTAGTAGAGGGGGACGCCGAGGCCGATGGTCAGCCCCGAGGGGGTTGACTCAAACGATTTCTTGATGTCGAGCGCGGGGAGATCGGCCGATTCGGGGCTTTCTACATGCACGCCTCCGGGCATGACGACCCTCAGCCGATCGAAACGGACTCGCATATTCGCGAGGTCGTCGGTCGAGAGACGCTGCTCGACAACTCCGTAGGGATAGGACCATGCCAGCCGGCGCTCGGCCCACATTGACTCGGCGTAGAAACGCTGCGTCAGCTGCAGGTGATGCGGCTGCAGGAACAGACCCTCATGCCAATGCACCTGCATGCTCATTCTCGGCTCTTCCTTGCTCCGTCGGATGTGGGTGGCATGACGACCGGCTTGCTCTATCGACTCAGGCCTCGGATGAGTGCCTCGACGGTGTCGGACATGGAACCGAGCACTTCCGCCTCTACCAGCGCCTGATCAAGATTGCCGGCGAGTTGGCGATACTTTCTCCAGCACGCGACCTCCAGACTCTCGAGCGCCTTCTTCTCGGGCTTGGCGAGCACCTCGATCTCGCCCGGTGCGAGCTTGGCGACCTGTCGATACGAGATGAAGCCGACCTTTCCTATCGTCGAGATGAGTGCGCCCGCGAGACTTCTGAGGCGTTCCAGCTCCTCTGCGACCTGGCCTCGCGCCACGTCCTGGTCTCCGCCAATAAACCTGCGCATCGTTTCCTGGGTCGTGCCCTTCCGCTTGAACTCTGAGCGGGGAGACATGGCCTTCCACGTGCTCCATGCGATCTGGTCGAGACGGACGACGAGATCGATCAGCATCGCGCACAACTCAAGAAGGCGTGCGGCATCGATCGAGTCGGAGCCGGTTGCCCTCAGGGCGGCGTCGAGCTTCTTGCGCGGCTCCTGCGGCCAGTGCCCGTCTGAGAACGAGCCGCCGCTTGAGAGGCCGACCGCTTCGAGCCGGGCGGCGACTGCGGCCCGCTGCTCGGGCGTGAGCGCGTCGGCGATGTCTTCGAGTCTCTCGACGAGAAAGGCGGGGTCACGAAGTTCGGACTCGGAGACCGCCGCCTGCCCAAGACCGGCGGCCTCTCGCTCGTGGCTGACGGTGAGGGCGGCATCCCACGATGGGAAGTGGTCTGAGAGAGACCGTAGGAACGACGCACGCTCGTCGGGGAGGACGGAAGCGAGGGCCCGTTCGATCTCGTCGCAGAGGTGCCCACGACGGATCTCGGCGGATTCGTGCCCGAGGTCGGCCTGGATCATCCGGAGCCGCGCTGCGAGCGAGTCAACCCCCCTCAGATCTTGTCCATCTCTTTCCGACACGTCTGCTCCCTTCAAACTGCGGCCTGTCTCTGTCAGGTCCGGAATGATGTCCCGGGCGATAGGGCCTCCGGGGTCCGTCATCATAAACCCAATCCTCCGGGTCCGAAAGGTCGGGGGCGGGATGATGTGGAGATCGTGTAAGTCAGACTGCGCGGGTCGCCACGTCCCGATATGCGTGCCGACATGCCGCCGGACCCTCTGCGGCCTTCCTCGCGACACCGAACGCCGATGTGCCTAAGGCCGGAATCAAGCTCCGGTCTGGAGGCCTGTCCATGCGCCGCACTCTTCGTACCGCCGTGCTCGCCCTGACCGCCTGCATCCTCTCGGGATGCGTCTCGTCGCGGATCACAACTTCTGGGCAGACTCAGACGACCCGATATGGCGACACGCTCGGCCACGCGATGTTCGCCGGAGAGAACCAGCAGGCCCGGATGGCACGGGCAGAATCTCGCTAAGGGCGTTCTGCCACGCGGTCAAGAAAGAGATAGGGAACCGGGCTCCCGAGATCCTGGAGCAACGCTGCCCACATTGGCGGTTTCAGGTCGCGAAGCGAGAAAGCCAAACGAGCGCCGACGTCGGCGAACGCGCTGTCCGTTCTGGCGCGGACCAGACGCTCCGGATCCGGCGAGATCGACAGTGCTGAGCCCCCGATCACACCGTACCCGCCCTTGGCTCCGGGGCTGTCGTTTACGAACTCGGCGACATTGCCGATCAGATGCCTGAAGAGGACGCCGCGAGAAGGATGAGTCTGGGGCTCGAACCAGATCGAACCGTCGTTCTCAAGAGTTGCGCTCGCGAAGGCATCATCCCCCTTGAGATCGCCGGGGTCGTACCCGCCACGATGGGGGTACTCAAGACTCCTGACTGACGACCTGGACCGGAGTTGCGCGACGTGCGCTGTGAAAGCGGCGAACGTCGGGTCTCTGAGATTCGCGCCCGCGGAACGAGATGCTCCGGCACGCTCGCGGCGCTCTCTATCGAGTGCGAGACGCCACTCTGCGCTTGTGGGCAGTCGGCACCCGATCGTGCGAGCGATCGCCTCGACTGTCTCGGGCTCGATCCACTGGACAGGACTCTCAGCGGCGGGTGGAGAGGGCGGATCCATACCGGGCGGGAAGGCCTCGGCAGCACCGACGTTGTCAGAGGTCCACCACCCGGAATCCCGCACTGCGAAGGGCACGATCGTTCGGCCTCGCGGCTCCCAGACCGTGACATCACCGGGACCGAGCGGCTCTCTGAACGTGGACCAGGTCTCGCCGATCTTTGCTGCTACGCCTGGGATGGTGAGCAACGCCGAGACCTGGGCGATGCTGAGTTCATCTGCGCTGAGGTATGTGGGCTCGGACTCGGATTCGTTGACACGTATGAACTCGAAGGTCACGGACTGGCGATTCGCGTAGGTGATGGCATCGGGCGCGCTGAACCCATCATCGCCGCCTCGCTTCGAGCGCACGGTGAAGTCACGGTGTCGCCCTGGGCCGTTCTCTGCCAGCACCTGATCGAGGGTCTTGCGGGTCACGCCGCCACCCAGTGTCCGTTCCAGTGCGCTCAGGGAGCGGTCGAGTGACGCGGGTGCTGCCGTGGCGGGGGAGAGCGAGCGAACGCGCGACACGAGCGCGCCGGCCATGGACTTGGCTTCTTCCTCTTCCCGATCTCGGACCGAGGCCACGAACTCGTAGAGCGCGATGTTGATCTCTGCTCGTGGATCGAGCCCGCTCGCACCCGCGATGACACCCATCTGCTCTCGCAGACCCATGATGCCTTCAACATCGTTGAGTCCGCCGGCGAGAATCGCGTTCGACCAGCGGCGCGTGCCGGATGATTCGATTTCCTGGCGGACTTGTGCTCGGCGGGTTTCTTGAGAGATGTTGACCGTTTGCGTGAGGAGTTCGGACCGGCTCCTGATCTCCTCGCGGAGTTCGTCGAGGCCGGAGGGCCAAATGGAGTCGGCTCCGCTCTGCGCGAGAGATCGCCAAGCGGCGAAACGCAGCCACGCGTCATCTTCTCGCCCGCTCATCAGCGTGACTCGACGGGCACGGTCTGATGTGCTCACTGCACCGAGCCGCTCTGCGTTTGCGGCAACAATGGCGACTGCTCGTCTGGCGTCTGCGACGGTGTCGTTGCCGCTCCATTTCCCGATGAGTTGCGCGATCGTTTCTTGCCCGTCACCCGGGCGTTCATCGGGGGCGTACCAGAGCCCGATGAGCGATTCGATGCGTTGGAAGTCCGCTGCCATGCTGCGGCAGGACGAGGCCCATGATTCCGAGGACTCCCACGCTCGCTCTTCGACCGACCTCACCTCGTCGAAGTTGGACCAGCGATCGAGACGCATCGTGAAGTCCCAGCCATCGATCGCTCGGAGGAGCGTTCTGGCCATGGCCTCACGCTTCGCCTGTACAGCGGACGCCCAGGCACCTTCATCCCATGATGTTGGGCGAGTGGCGGGCGATGCGGCGTTCCAATCGGAAAGACGCTTTGCCCAACCTGCCTCGCGGATCTCGCCGGTGGCGGGGCTCTCATCCCAGAGGATCGCGCGACGGGCATTCCAGAGGGCGCTGCGCAACTTGGCGGGCTTTCCGCCTGCATCCTCGCCCAGACGCAGCGAGATTGCCTGCCGGACGATCGCCCAGCCGTCGCGGATCGCGACGATGTCCGTCAGCGTGGAGACGTCCTCGGACATCCATCGCTGGATCTGCTCGGTCGCGCTGGTGCGCATGATCTCGATGAGTTTCTCGGTTTCGCTCGCTAGCCGCTCGGCTTCACCCCGGGTTGCGCCCGCCTCGGCGATGACCGTCTGGCGATTCATGCGTATCCACGGGAGTTCGGTGGCGACGCGGATGCGTTCCTGCACGGACCGCAACTCGGCCTCGATGGCGGCGATCTCAACACCGCGCCACTCGCGATCATCGGGGTCGATGGATGCGAGCGCGCGGCTCGTGGCTTCGATCTCGCGTTCGGCCGTGAACGGTGGGCGCGGCTCGGTGATTTTCCAGTACCGCTCATCCGCGAGGGCAGAGACCCAGACCCTGACGCCCTCTTCACTCAGGTTTCCTTCGGCCGCCTGAGCGTAAGCGAGTTCGGCATCCGGGCGAGTCCGAAGTGAGACCCAGTCGATCTCGGTCTGGCCTCGCTCGGCGATGATCGACGCTGCTTGTTGCAGGGTCTTCTCCCAATGCTCTATCGCGACCAGTACGCCTTGAAGACCTGCTGCCTGATCGGCAGATGCAATCGCCTCACTCAGAGCACGGCGAGTCGAAGCGGCGACAGCGTCGGCCGATGCAGGGGACGCCTCGATCTTGCCGACGATCTCCTGTAATGCCTTCCAACCCGTCTGGAGTCTGGATGCATCGCGTCCGACGCTTGCGAGTGCGCGGATCCGACCTGCCATCGGCGTATCGGATCTCTGCCAGAGCATGCCCTGGTCGAGCGAGATGCGGATCTCTTCAGTGGCTCGGGGCGTGGGGACGGCATCGCCCGCGCTTTCTCCGATCTGGCCTCTCAACAGCTCGATCTGCGACTCGATCTCTCGCTGGAGTTCCTTCTGCATGAAGCGGGCGAAATATGTGCCGTAAGACGCCCTTGAGATCTCACCCTGGCTTCCGGAGATCGATTGCGTGCGGAAGCTCTCGAAGTTCGCGGTCGGGTACATGACGCGCTCGCCGATCGCGGCGCTGATCGCCCTGGCATCGCCGAGCATCCACGGCGGGCGCACCTTGTCATCCGCGAGTTCATCGACCGCTCGCTTGATGTCGACGCGATTGAAGCTGCCCTTCTTGGTGTAGACATCCGGGTACATCTCGCCGAAGCGTTCCCATTGCGCTTCGGAGACCGAATCGGACGAAGACAGCAGAAAGTTCCGGATGACCCTCGCGAAATCGGGGTTGAGATCCTTGAGGTCGGGAGTGTCGGTCGCGAACGTGCTCCGCTCGCTGCCGATCACGGGCAGGTAACGCACGTACTTGCGGAGTGCCTCGTCTTCCTCGCCGGTGAGCGCGGCACGGACCACGAGCGCGTACCACTCGCTGTCGTCGCAAACCTCTGTCCAGAGTGAAGAGTTCCAATCCAAGGGACTCAGGGGCGACCGTTGCCAGGCCACAAAGCCGCCGACGAC
Organism: Phycisphaeraceae bacterium; assembly: GCA_019454185.1. NCBI lineage: Bacteria > Pseudomonadati > Planctomycetota > Phycisphaerae > Phycisphaerales > Phycisphaeraceae > Phycisphaeraceae bacterium. The sequence goes on along the minus strand of CP075368.1, from coordinate 673,809 downwards.
GAGAGAGATCACCGCGACGGCGGCGAGCACGTAGCGGAGGACCGGCTTCGGCGGAGGCGTGAGTACGGCCGCTCGCTCGGCAACACTCTCGAGCGTGATCTGCCCCGGCTTCAGGTCGGGATTGAGAAGTTCTGAGCAGAGTTCGCGCCAGCCCGCTCCGACTTTGCCGAGACGATCCCATTCCTTGCCAGGCGGGACCGGCCACCCGCCCAGGGCCTTGAACGGGCGATGCACTACGAGCTGGTAGATCTGCTCGCCGATCGCGTGCAGATCGGCCACCTCGCCCTTGTCGCTGCTTAGTTCACCTGGCGCGGCAGGATCCGTGATCGCGACGGGCGAGACTCGCAGGTCATCCGGCTTCAGGAAGAAGACGTTGCTCGGCTTGAGGTTTCCGTGCCCACGATGGGACGTGCGCCAGACGGAGAGGAGCGCCCGGGCGATGCCCGTTGTCACCGCGACGAGCGTGTGGCCGCTCACCGCGGAGCGCCCCTCGACGAGTCGTGTGAGACTCAGGGGCAGGGCGTCCATGACGACGTAGGCCGAGTCCGAGAGACGCCCGGACTGATGGACGCCTGCCCAGCCCTCTCCGGCCGCGCCCTGGACCTTCGCTGCTTCGAGGAATGCAGCGAGGCGAGCAGAGACTATCTCATCGTCTGCGACGTAGGAGAGATCGCCGCAGTCGATCACTTTGACGGCATAACGCTCTTCGGTCTCGCCGATCATGCGGGCGAGCCAGACCTGCCCGAACGCTGTGCGAGCGATCTCACGCGTCGCCTCGTATGAGCCGAACGTCCTCATCACGGCTCCATTTCGCCGATCGTCCGTCACGGCGTTTCGCCCGCCGTGACGGGATCATTCGTGATTACTTGACCGCCTCGGGCTCGGGTCCGTTGGTCGAACGCACGCCGCCCGCGTTGATCTCGAGCTTGATCGTCTCGGTCTTCCACCTTTTGCGATCAAGAGGCAGTTCGATCTTGCGGATCGACCCGTCGCGCGGGAGGTTGACGAAGACGAAGACTTTCGTCGCCTTCATATCACGCCATGTCTTCCACGCGGCATCGACCTGCGCCTTGTCACGCCTCTTGAGCTGCTTGCTCCCCGTGTCGCCGGGTCCGAAGACGGTGGTCAACTTGGTGGTGTTGGCGCGGTTGACATCGCCGCCTGCGAACCACGCCTTCGGATCTTTTGCGGAGAGTTCCGCGTAGTTCGCGGATGATGCGCCGACGACGTCGACTGTGAGGGCCGGGGGATTCGCGGCCAGTTCAGGGGCCAGACTGACCTCGATGTCATACTGCCCCATGACCGGTGTGCTGGAGCCGCACCCGACAAGCATCGAGACCATCGCCAAGACCGAAGCGAACCCAAGCATGCCAATTCTCATCGCCGCACGTCCTTTCCTGACTGAGCCACCCGGCATCAGTGTGTCCATCGTAACCAGTTAAACTCGTCCGCGCCCGCCTCACGCGGTCCCGCTGTTGCCGTGGACGAGCAGGTAGCTTCGGATGACCGAGCTGACCTCTCGATTCTGTCCCCAATCGATCACCACAAGACTTCTGGTTCTGACGAGCAATCGATCGATCTCTTCGAGCGGGGTGTGGAAGACCATGTGTGGCGAGGTGCTCGGCGCATCCCCGAGGTCCCTGCAGATCGAGTCGCTGCCTGCACCTGGGAACATACGCGCGAGAACGCCGATCACGTCCCACCAGAGTTCTGCGGGGATCATCGCGAGCGCGGACTCAGCGGTCAATCCCGCGTTGTTCAGATGCTGGGGTCCGAGCGACTCAGCCCACCTTCGGTCGTTGTTTGCGAGGCGTTGGATTCTCGATGCGAGCGTCGTGTTGCCATCCTCGAGTTCGCCGGCGGCGCGAGCCAGACTCTGGAGTTCGTCAACGAGAACGGCGAGCGAGAGATCCCCGTTGTGCAGGAGCGTTCGAGCACCCAGCACCCCGAGCCCGTGGAGATCGCAGGGCGAACTCAGCAGCGGAACGACCTCGATCTCCACATCGGGAACCGGGACGCCTTCGAGCCCCTTCAACGCGGCGGCGTTCTGGGCGTCCATCACAAGTTTGGAAGATCGGAACCGCCACTCCCCGGCGGCCATCGCGCTGGAGCGCTCGGCGTGCCCGTGGACATCGATCCGCCTTCCCGCGAGCATCAGTCGGATCCAGACGAGGTCGTTGATGCCGATCGATGCGAGCGAGGGGAGCGCGAGCGTGGCCTCGGCGTTGACCGATTTGTCGGCGTCGATCTCGACGCGTCTGAGACGAAGCGTGCCTCGAACGGAACTGCCGGCGTTGACCTGAGCGGGGCGGAAGACGCCGCCGAGCCCGGGACGGCCCGCCATGAAGTACCGCGATTCACCGCCCGCGATACCGAGTTCGATTGCCTCGCCCGGCTCTGCGAGAGAGACTCTCGCGGTCCACCAGCGTGGCAGCCCTGGCCCGGGATCGGACAACGCGACTCGGAAGGATTCTTCGCGGACATTGAGCAGCGGACGCTCTGAACGCTCGACAGCGCGTGAGACGCAGCGAATCGCCTCGGCCCACAGACGCAGTTTGAGGTGCAACGTCTCGATCAGCGCCCCCCACTCTCCTCGATGGGAGAGGATGAGGGACTCATCGCTCACACGGCCCTTGGCGTGTGCTCGAGCCGGGGTTGACGAATCGACGGTACGTCCATCGAAACTGACAGGGACACGAGACTTTGCCGAACCTGCTTCGTCGGCCGCCCAGTCGCCGGATGTCATGGCATCGACGATCTCGGCGTAGGACGCGGCCCTGTACCTTCGGACCATCAGTCGCCCGCCCGCGTGGGCCACGACCGCGTTCGGACCGATCGCCTCCCGCATGGAGAGAACGCCGTCCCGCTTCGGCGCAGACTCGTTCGTTGAGGCGAACGCGTGCGTGTTGCCTGTATCGGTCGCGATCCAGAATCGCTCTGACCCTGTTCCGTAAGCGGGAAGCCCAGCGGCTGCGAGGGAGGCATCGTCAACGCACAGAGACCACATCGAACCGCCCGGACTCTTCGCTTCCTCTATGCGTCCCGAACCCGGATCGATGACGAGCACGGGCGCGGGCACCTTCTCGAATCCTGTGAAGATCACAGAGCCGGGTTCGGCCCCCGCCAGCACTTCGGCACTTGACTGCCACCGCTGGTCCATCGCTTGGTTCGAGATGCCCGATGCCGAGGCCGGATCGACGCCTGAGAACCCGTCACGCTGCGACCAGAACTCGATCCATTCGATGATCTGCTCTCGCTCATCAACGAGCGCGCCGAGCGTGACGCTCGCGTCGTAGGTCTCGCGGAGGCGAACAAAGCGTCCACCGAGCGCGTCCGGCTCATCGCGCACAATCAGGGCGATCCCGAATGGGGAAGCACCGAGCATGCCGCCCAGTCGAACCGCTCGAAATCCGAGTGGAGCCCTCATCCGAAGCACCATCCTCCCGGCATCGACTGTGGCGACGCCGGGTCAAAGAGAACAGAGACCGCTTACGGCGGTCGGCCGGTGGATCAGACGAGTCTAAAGAGAAGTTTCGTGGCGTCAAACGCGCGGCGAGTTGCCAGCAGCGTCAAAAACAGTGACGCCCGGCATTCGGCCGGGCGTCTCACGGAGAAGAAAGCGGGTGACGCGATTCGAACGCGCGACTTTCACGTTGGCAACGTGACGCTCTACCACTGAGCTACACCCGCGGGTTGTCTCGCTCCCGTCGGCCGATGTATCGGCTTGTGCGGAGCGAGTATGAAGTTAGACGCGACGCGATCAAGAGTCAACGCCGGTCGCTCCCCCTCAAGATCGATCCGGTCGCGCAAGACCGGCCTGCCCGGCCCCAGATCTCAGGCAACTGCAGGGCTTGGGTGAGACGTTATTGCCCCCCCGAAGCCCTCCGGATCGCTTCCAGAACGGTCGCTGGGGTGTACGAATCGTACTTGATCGGCCCGGCAAGCCCGGGCCCGAAGATTGCCAGAAGCGGGATGTTGGCCCACTCCAGTTCCTTCATGAATGCCACACCTTCGGGGTAGCCGGCCGTGATGTCGACCTTCATGGCGATCACCCCTTCGCCGTTCAGCACGGACGCGACTTCCTTCCTGTGAAGGACGCCCGCTTCCAATGCCTTGCAGTTGAGGCACCACTCTGCCGTGAAATCGACCACTATTACCTTTCCTGTGCCTTTGGCGGCTTCAAATCGCTCGGGTGTCCACGCTTGCCACGCGATAGGCCCCCGGTCGTTCTGCTCTATCGCGAAGAGGACCGATGCCCCAGCGACAACGAGCGAACCGACTGTTATCAGGGCGCGACGGGCGGGGCGTCGGGTGATGCGGAAGGTCTTGAAAATCGTCCAGGCAGACGCCGCGATGGCGAACGCCGCGACAAGCCACCAGTGGGCCCGGAGAGGTGGGTCGCCGACCTCTTTCATGGTGAACGGGCCGATGCCGGTGCCGAGGAAGAACGCGGCAACCGCGAGCATGAGCAGGCCCATGACCTGCTTCACGAGCTCGCTTGCGGGGCCCGTGCGAGGAACTTTGTTGACCCACTTCGGGTTGGCAGCAAGAAGCAGGTAGGGCAGAGCCATTCCCAGGCCGATCGCACCAAAGGTCGAGAGCGTCATGATGGGCTGCTGCTGGGTCGCCCACGCCGCGGCGGAGCCCATGAAGGGGGCGGTGCAGGGGGTCGAGAGAACGGCGGTCATGATGCCGAAGAGAAAGCTTCCATGAACCGAGTCGTGGCTGGGGTTGACGCGGTAGACCCACTGCGGGAGACGGGCCGCGAAGAGCCCGAGCATTCCCAGTGCCATGATGGCGATCACGATCGAGACGACGATCGAGAACCAAGGCTGCTGGAAGAGCGTGTTCACGGCCGTGAAGCCGGCGATGAACGAGATCGCCGCGCCGATCGCGAGCCAGAACGCGATGACACCGAGCGACATGACGATGCCGAGCATGAGGCAGCGCGAGGGGTTCGCAGCGGCCTGACTCAGCCCCATGATCTTGATCGGAATAACCGGGAGCACGCATGGCGTGAGATTGAGGACGAATCCCCCCAGCATCGCGAGGAAGAGCAGCATCACGACGCCGAGGCCACCGGAGGTATCGACAGTGAACTCACGACCGAAGACATTGAATCTCGCGCCTCCGGAAGTCCGAGTGGTCGCGATCTCTGTAGTGAACTCCGATGCCCGCCCGAAGACCGCGACGTCGAATTGCGCGAAGGCGGCGGGCTCCGCCGGAGTCACGAGATCTGATCCTTCGCCCGCGACAGAGCCATCTGATGCCGCAAGGGGAATCAGCACTCTGACCGTGCGTTCCTGCGGCATCTGGCAGAATCGGTCGTCGCAGGCCTGCCATCCGAGTTCCAACTGGACTTCTACATCGCTGGAGGTATCGCGTGAGACCATGACCGGGATGTAGAAGGGGGCAAAGCCCTTGTAGACCGCGTATGGCTCAGGACGCCCGGTGCCGACGAGATCGACCTGAACCACATGCTCCTCGGGCCACTGGATCGGACCGACTGTCGCACCAGTGACACTGGTCACGCCCACGACCGTGGGGATGGGAACAAACCGCTCTCGCGCCATCGAGGGAGTCAGCTTCGGCTCGCGCGTGTGGAGGTGCCACCCCGGAGCGAGCTCGAAGATCACCCCAATCGCGATCTGGTCGCCGGGGCGAACGCTCGGCTTCGACACGACCACTCTCATCGAGACGGGATCTGACCCCGGATTCGGCGCGGCGGTCTCGAATGGGAACTGTGCAGCGGCCTTGCCAACGGGAATGGAGCAGAGCAAGAAGAAAAGTGCGACCAGTGTCCATCGACGCATGCGTTGCTCCAGGTGACCTATCGAGAGACGAACGTAGTCCGCTCCAGAGGCAGCGGTTCGCCTCTTGTACCACCCATCCGCTTGGATTGTTCCGACGCGAAGTGGTCACACAAGTCCAGAACGCGGGGCGTCTCCTTCAAGCCCGCCATTGATTCGGGCCGATCCTCACCGCACGCCGGTTCAACCAACCGAGGCGCACGGGGTCGGTACGCGATATGGCTGACGTGCTTGATCAATCACAGGTAGATGCCCTGCTCGCGGCTGTGGACACCGGAGATGTCGCCGAGGAAGCAGGGAATGAGCTGATTTTCAGCCGCTCGCGCCGGGCGGATGACCCTGTTGAGATCCGGAGCTATGACTTCAAGCGTCCTGAACGGGTGTCGAAGGACCAGATGCTGGCCCTTCAGACGCTCCACGAGGCATTCGCCCGCAACTTCGGGGCGTCGCTTTCGGGGTTTCTGCGAACGATCGTCGAGGTCAAAGTCGCGACGTGCGAGCAGATGACGTATGCCGAGTTCATCGCGGGGTTGGCCAACCCGACCTCTTTCAATCTGATCACTGCGGACACGCTTGAGGGGACCATCTGCCTAGAGATCTCCCCTTTGATCATCTACCCGATCATCGACCGACTTCTTGGGGGTTCGTCCCAGGACCTGTTCATCCCTCAACGCCCGATGACGTTGATCGAATCGCGGCTGATTTCGAACGTGACCGAACGCGGCCTGATCGCGCTCTCTGAGGCGTGGTCTACCGTTAAATCGCTGAAATTCACGGTATCGGCCACGGAATCCAATCCACAGCTTGTTCAGATCGTCCCCCCGAACGAGGTGGTCGTCGTCATCGGTTTCGAGCTGAAGCTTGCGAACCGTGCGGGCACGATGAACCTGTGCATCCCGTACAACGTGATCGAGCCAGTGATGGACCACCTCTCGGCTCAATCGTGGTTCAGCACGGCACGTCACGCCAAGTCCAACGACAACGAGCGTCGGATCAGTTCGACTCTGCATGCCGCGTCGCTCCAGGTCGCAGGGTGCCTGGCGACGACCACGATCTCGCTTGCGGACCTGCTGTCGATGTCGGTTGGCGACGTGATTGTGACGGAAAAGCCGAGCCAGGACCCGGTAGTGGTGACGGTTGAGGGGGAAGCCAAGTTCCTTGCTCACATGGGGAAGCACAAGGAGAAACTCGCGCTCCGGGTGCTCAGGCCGATCACACAGGCGGACCGCGTCAGCTGAGACGGGCCCACGGTGCCGCCTTCCCAGATTCCCCCATTGACCCCTACGTCCTCCCCCATCTAAACTATGGGGTCTGTTTGGTCGTTCGAGGAACGGTCTCCTCGGGAGCATATGGCATGTCGTTGAATTCTCGCCATGTCCTGTAATCTCTCGCAGCCGATGCGGGCGCGAGCCACCGGGCTTCGCGACTTGCCGGTTCGGGTTGTCGGTCTCCTCGCATAGCGAGAGCGCCGCGACGCCGAAGGCAGTCGCGGCACTCGGTGCTCAGTTCCATAGGCCACGAGTTCGACTCAGACAGCGCCGGCCATGGGGTCGGGGCTTTGTTCTTATGCCCGGTGCGCAGCGTGACCGCTGACGCCCGTGCGTTGATTGGTGTTGGACAACTCAAGCAGCGACAACCAGGACAACTCGGAGCAGTCGGAATGAACACCCAGGAAATGATGCGGATCCTTGACTCCATCGCACGCGACAGGAACATCGAGCGCGCCGTGCTCGTTCGCGACCTTGAGCAGGCGATGATCTCCGCAGCCAAGAAGTACTTCAACACGCTCGACGCGGAGGAGTTCTCGTGCGTCTTTGATCCGATCGGCGGCACGATGGAGCTCCGTCGCCATGGCGCGCCCCTGGAGATGCCTCCCGAGGCGTTCGGGCGGATCGCGGCCCAGACATTCAAGCAGGTCATGATCCAACGCTTCCGCGATGACGAGCGGGCGAGCATCATGGATGAGTTCTCGAAGCGTGTCGGCGAGATCGTCGTCGGCACGGCGCAGAGGTACGAGGGCGGCGCGCTGGTCGTGACGATCGATCGTGCTGAGGCGTTCATGCCCCGATCCGAGCAGATCCCCGGTGAGCAGTTCGCCCCGGGCGATCGCGTTCGATGCCTGATCCTGGACGTCAAGGACGTCGGAAGCCAGGTCAAGATCGTGGTCTCACGGGCCAATCCGGATCTGATCAAGAAGCTGTTCGAGGTTGAGGTCCCCGAAGTCGCCGAGCACATCATCGAGATCAAGGCGATGGCCCGCGAGCCGGGACATCGCACGAAGATCGCTGTCACTTCGGTCGATTCGAAGGTCGATGCGGTCGGTGCCTGCGTCGGCGTTCGCGGCTCTCGCATCAAGAACATCGTTGACGAGCTCAACGGCGAGAAGATCGACATCGTCCGCTGGAACGAGTCTTCGCAGATCCTCATCGGGAACGCCCTCAAGCCGGCGGAAGTGGCCGAGATCTCTCTTTGCTTCGAGCTCGGCCGGGCGACCGTCGTGGTCCGTGTTGATCAGCTGTCTCTGGCCATCGGTAAGCGGGGCCAGAACGTGCGGCTGGCGGCGCGGCTGACGGGATGGGACATCGACATCCTCACCCCGGAGGAGTTCGAGAAGGGCCTGGACATCATGTCCACGACGCTGCTCTCTGTCTCGGGCACGGAGCAGTCGATGGTCGATCGTCTCGCGGCGCTCGGCATGGTCTCAGTCTTCGATATCGAGGAGGTCGGTGCCGATGTGCTGGTCGCCGAGCTCGGCATCGCTGACGATCTCGCGGCTCAGATTGTCCAGACCTGCGCGGTCCGTGCCAAAGAGGTCGCAGAGCAGCAGCAGAAGGACAAGGAAGAGAGCGAGCGGCGCAAGCGTGAGGATGAGCTTGCGGCGCGCCGCCTGCTCGGTGGAGAGGACATCCCGGCTGACGACGCCTCATCGTCCGACGCGGAGTCCCGGGCGGCAGACATTCTGGGAAGCGGATCGGTTTAAGACTCGATTGCACGTCCAGCCCCGATCGCGGGGCTTGTTTGAACTGACTGGTTTCGAGCATCGTGTGTGAGAGAATTCCTGCTCTCTGAGCGCAACTGACTGGAGTCAAGATTGGCCAAGCGCGTCTTTGAAATCGCCAAGGAACTGGGAATCGACTCGAAGGCCGTGGTCAAGAAGTGCCAGGCAGAGGGGATTCCCGAATCCGTCATCAAGAACCACATGAGCACAGTCTCTGTGGGCCTTGAGCAGACCATCCGTGAGTGGTTCACGGAGGGCGCGAACGCGACGGCAATCGAGACGGCGGCGCCTGTCGCGCTCGAAGCGGTACGGACGAAGCCGAAGGCACGGGCAAGAGTTCGCGCCACGGCAGCTTCGACCGACGGTTCTGCCGAGGACTCGTCCGCTTCCTCAACGCTGACCGTCGAAGCGACTTCAACTCAGCTCGAGACCCAGGAACAAACCCACCACGAAACCGAGCCGCCTGAGCACTCGCACGCCGAAGAACCCCGCGTTCAAGAGACGCCGGCACCGGTTGTCGCAGATATCCCCGCATCAATCCCGACGACGAGCCATCCAGGCAGCGTCACGAGCGAACCGATCCAGAGCGAAAGCGCACCTTCGCAGCCATCAACGGTGAGCGATGCGCCCGCACGCGCCGCGGCTTCAGATCGTGACCATGGCACGCACGCGCCGGCGGCTCCGCATTCGCATCCCACGAAGCCGCATCATCCTCCTCGCCCCCCTGCTACGCGTGTGCAGCCGGCCCCGATGAATGTGCCGAACAGGCCGACGGTCGTGTCGCCGGCCGGGCAAAGACTGGAGACGAAGGCGCCTGTCAAACTGGCTGGCCCGAAGGTCGTTCGCGTGGAAGCTCCCGAGTTTGTTGAGGCACCGCGTGCCCGCGGGCCGCGTCCAGGAGGCGGGGGATATGCGGGCCCCGGCGGTCCGGGCGGGGGCTCTGGAACCGGAGCACCGAGACAGAGCCGTGGTCCGGGCAGGCCCGATGTCGGCGGTCCCGCTGTTGGCGGTGACGATGATCGCGCACGTGGACCGAAGCGAGGGGGCCCGCCGAGCGCGGCGAAGGGTCGCTCGGCTGCGGGTGTCCCGTCTCGAAGAAGGGCGACTGCGGGCGAAGAGTGGACGGCAAACCCCGACGCTTGGACCGAGCAGGACCTCGCGGAGCGGGAAGCGCGGCTTGCTCGCGCGGCTGGCTTCATGAAGCAGCGACGCCAGCAGCTCAAGAAGCAGGGTGTGGGCGATCGTGCATCGTCCGCTGCGGAGACGGGCGGCACGGTCAAGATCGCCGCTCCGTTCACGATCAAGGACCTCTCAGCCGCAACGGGCGTGAAGGCCGCGGACATCGTGAAGAGACTCTTCCTCCAGGGCGTGATGGCGACGATCAATTCCGGGATCGATGTCGCCAAGGCCCAGGAGATCATGATGGACTTCGACATTGAGCTCGAAGTCACCGAAGCCAAGACCGGCGAGGAGGCGATCTCCGCAGAGTTTGAGAAGCGGACCGTTGTTGATCAGCGTGTGCGCGGGCCTGTTGTCACGATTCTCGGCCACGTCGATCACGGCAAGACATCGCTCTTGGACAAGATCCGCAACGCGAACGTCGCCGCCGGTGAAGCGGGCGGGATCACACAGCGGACCAGCGCGTTCCGCGTGCCGATCTCTGTCGGCTCGGACAAGAAGGAGATCGTCTTCTTCGATACGCCGGGTCACCAGGCGTTCACCGAGATGCGTGCTCGCGGCGCGAACGTCACGGACATCGTGGTGCTCGTCTGCTCGCCAGCGGACGGCGGCGTGATGCCTCAGACGATCGAGTCGATCAACCACGCGAAGGCCGCGAAGGTGCCGATCGTGGTCGCGTTGAACAAGATCGACCGGCCCGAGGCAACTGACTCTGCGATTCAGAAGACACTCGGACAGCTCGCCGAGCACGGGCTCAATCCGATCGAATGGGGCGGCGAGACCGAGGTTGTTCGCACCTCGGCCGTCACCGGCCAGGGCATTGAGCAGCTTCTTGAGATCCTGGACCTTCAGTCCCAGCTCCTCGAACTGCAAGCCGACTTTGACGGGTCTGCATCGGGCAACGTCATCGAGGCGCGTATGGAAGAGGGACGCGGCCCCGTCGCCAATATTCTCGTTCGCGACGGCAAGTTGAAGGTCGGCGACTTCATCGTGGCCGGGCGCGGGTACGGGCGTGTCCGCGACATCACCGATGACCGCGGCAACAAGCTCCGCGAGGCCCTTCCACCGACGCCTGTGCAGATCTCGGGTCTCGACGAGGTCCCCGACGCGGGCGACAGGTTCTTTGTGGTCGACTCGCTCCGCAAGGCACAGGAGGCCGCTGAGCAACGCCGCCATGCCGAGCGCGAGGCGCAGCTCGCTCAGCCGAAGGTCACGCTTGACTCGCTCTTCACCCAGATGTCAGACAAGGACATCAAGGAGATCCTCGTCGTTGTCAAGGCGGCCGAGCAGGGCACGCTGGACGTGCTCAAGAACGAGATCGAGAAGATCTCGCACGCGGAAGTCAAGACTCGGGTGCTGCACGCCGCGATCGGCGGGATCACAGAGTCGGACGTCATTCTGGCCGAGGCCTCCAAGGCGATTGTCATCGGATTCAACGTCATCGCCTCCGGCAAGGCGCGAAGCGTCGCGGAATCGAAGGGCGTCGAGATCCGAAACTATCAGGTCATCTACCACATCACCGACGACCTCAAGAAGGCCGCAGAGGGTCTTCTCACCCCGGAACTCCGCCAGGAGGTCCTTGGCCACGCGGAGGTCCGCCAGGTCTTCAAGATCACGAAGGTCGGCTCGGTCGCCGGTTGCTATGTCACGGACGGCGTCGTGCAGCGCGACGCGCTCATCCGCGTCACACGCAACGGGGTTGTCGTCGAGAACGATCGCAGACTCTCGCAGCTCAAGCGTGTCAAGGACGATGCCAAAGAAGTTCGTGCCGGCATGGAGTGCGGCATGAAGATCGACGGCTACGACGACATCAAGGAAGGCGACGTCCTCGAGTGCTACAAGAACGTCGAGGTCAAGCGCACGCTCTGATCCCGGCCATAGGCGGCATCCATTCCAATGGTCATCGGCGTTCTCCAGTTCGATCTGATCATCCATGACGCTCAGTCCTTGAAGGACAAGCGCAGGGTGGTCTCGTCCTTGAAGGACCGCCTCCACAGGGAGCACCTCGTCTCCATCGCTGAGATCGGAGATCCGGAGCTTCTCAACCACGCTCGTCTGGCTGTCGCGTGCGTGGCTCGAGACGGCCAGCGAGTCGGCGAAGTTCTCGACCACGTCAGCGAGAAACTTCGCTCGCTCCGCGATGCCGAGGTCGGCGCGAGCCATCGGCAATTGATCCATGGCACACAGCTCTCAGAAGAAGCAGGCCAGGACGATCTTGACCCGGATCCTGATGGCGAACTGGCGGCAGAGATGCTCCGCCGTGTCTCTGAAGACCAAGGAAGCAGCCAAGCATGACCCGACGCGCCGACCAAGTGGCCTCGCTCGTTCGGGGAGCGGTGCAGGACGTGCTCACCAAGGGCTTCCAGGACCCTCGTATCCGCGGGCTCATCACGATCACCGACGTCACCGTATCACCCGATCTCAAGGCGGCCACGATCAAAGTCTCGGTGCTGCCTGAGGACCGTCAGGAATTGACAATCCACGGGCTGCGTGCCGCGGCGCGGCACATCCGCCACGAGGTCTCCGAGAAGCTCGAGTTGCGTCGGACGCCCGACCTTCACTTCAAGCTGGACACCTCTCTGAAGAAACAGGCCGGCGTGTACGACGCCTTGGCGCAGATCGCAAGAGAACGCGAGGCGCGGGGTGAACCGCCTCCACCGGATGCGTCGAATCAGGATGACTCAGACCCTACGCTTGGGGCTCAGCAACTTGGACTCTCGAACCTCGGAACGCAGGAGGACCCCGCTCCGTGAGCGCGGACCCGGTCAGAAAGCTCCATGCATTCCTGAAGAAGTTGCCGCCGTCGACGGAGGATCGCTCTGTCGTGCGCTCGCGGTCCGATCGAGCGGACCCGGTGCTCCAGGAACTCGTGCTCTCGTTTCTCGCTTGGGAAGTTGGTCTGACCGCGGCGAAGAGGTCGCTGAGTCAGATCGACGACGCGACAGCCGACTACAACGAGCTGCGTGTCTGTCTCCCGCACGAGTTGGCTCGGATGGTCACGGTGCACGACGATCGCTTCGAGGAGCGGTCGCTCCGTCTGCGATCGGTTCTCAATGACATCTACCGGCGCGAGCACGAGCTTTCACTTTCGCATCTGCTCCAGCTGCCCAAGCGTGATGCCCGGGCGTACATGGACTCACTCGACGGCATGCCCCCATACGTCAGCTCGCGAGTCTGTCTGCTCACCCTCGGAGCGCACGCGGTCCCGGTTGATTCGAGGATCGTGCAGGCCCTTCGAGGCGAGGGTTGCATCCCGGCAGAGCTCGACGCTTCCCCCCATTCGGAGTGCGCTTCGTGGCTTGAGCATCACATCCGGGCGGAGGATTCTCACGCGTTTTATGTGTCGCTCGAGGCCTCTCTCGACGCGTCGCCTCAGTCGGTCGGGGGCAAGCCGGCCCCAGCGAAACGCAAGGCAAACGCACCGAAACCCAAGGTCTCGGCCAAGCGTGAAGCACCGGCACCCAAGAGCCGCAAACGTTCAAAGACGTGACGTGCAACCGCCGTCGCTTCGCCCACATACGCTCATGGCATGGGAAGCCGTCGGTCCAAGCGTTTGATCATGCTGCTCGCAGCGGTCGGCCTGCCTCTCGGGCTCGCCTCGTGTGAAACCAACAGGGGCCGTACCGAGAAGCCGTCAGCCGTGTCCGGCGCGATCGATCCCTCGATTGCCCCATCGCTCGCTTCTCTCCGATCTCTCGCTCGACAGCAGGCCGGACGGCGCGTTCCGGTCGATCTCGCGGTGCCGCCGGGACTGGACCCGACACGTGTGATGCCGCTGGATCCGGTCCCTCCTGAGGCCACGGAGCCACTGTCCGCGGTGCTCCCACGACTGGCCGGCGAGGTGCCGGTCAAGCCCCTGGAGCCACTGCCGACACCACCCGATGCAGATGCCACTCGCACTGCCTTGTACCTCTATGCGCGGGCACAAGCCGCGCTCGGGATGAACAAGCCGGCTAACGCGATCGGCTTTCTCGATGAGGCTGTGAAGGCCGATCCGACGCGCCCGGAGCTCTGGCGATTGAGAGGCGACATCTTGTCGGGGACGAGCCAGCGTTTCGGCGCGGCAGCGGCCTATCAGCGGACCCTTGATCTCGGGCTGATCGAACCGAGAGCGTGCCTGATGCTCGGTCTGAATGCAGCGGATCGATCGGATCATCTGTCGGCGGCGCGGTATCTGGCTGCGGCGATCAGCCACCATGTCGGCGGGCAGGACCCGGCTTTGCCGATCGTGGCGTACGCATCGCTCGGGCAGTCGCTCCATGCGCTGGGGTATCTGACGGCGGGCAACGAGTCCCTCGCGTTCGCGACCGGCACCCCGCTGCAATTTACCTCGACCACGAATCTCCGCGGCGAGTTGCAGTCTCTGACACGCAGGCGGAGCGACATCGCCCGTGACACCGGCGATGCCTGGGTGCGGCTTGGCAATCTTGAGAATGCATTGGAGTCATACGCGCGTGCCGCGTCGCTCCCGTCGATCGACGAGTCCGCCATCACGGAGCGGCGTGTTTACGTGCTTGCCCGTTCAGGGAGGACGGCTGAGGCAGCTCTGGTGCTTCTCGAAGACATCGCGGTATCGGATCTGCGGATCGATGATCGGCATCTTGTCCTGCTGCGATCACTTGCGCAGAGTACGACGCTCGGTCCGCTGCTTTCGAGCGCGATCGGCGAGCTCCCGATGCTGGCGGCCCACACGATGCGAGCGCAGGGTGCGCCTGAGCCGCGGATCACGCCCACGATCAGCGGGAGACTAGCCCGGGCGGCGTTGGCGATCCATCCCGAGAGTGCCGCGCCGGTACTTGAGTCGCACCTCCGTCGTTATCCGCTCGATCATGATGTCTGTGCCGATTGGATCTCGCTGCTGAGCGACAACCCTCGCAAAGCGGCGACAACGCTCGCGGCACTGGTCTCGAAGCAGCCGCTCGTCTCGATGACGATCGGCAGCACGCTCTCGCAGACGGCATCAGGCACGTCGATCCTCGGATCACTCGTCTCGGCACCCCCTGCGGGGCTTGCGGCCGAGTCGGATCTGCTTCGAGCAGCGATGCATCACGCACGCGGAGAGTGGGCGCAGGCGTCGGTCTCGCTGCGTGCGCTGCCATCATTTCCTTCCGAGCAGTTCGAGGGGTGTGCGGCGGTGCTCGCGGCGTCGTGCGGCGACATCGCGCTCACCGAGCGTCTTCTCTCTCGTGTCTCGGACGCATCGCTTCGGGCTCGAGCCTATCTCGCGCTCCAGCACGCGGGCGATGCGCAACAGGCATTCGTCGCGTCGCTCCATGATGAAGCACCCCCTTCGCAACTGGAACTCGGGGCAGAGATAGCGTCGCTGAGGAGAGACGCAGTCACAACTGAGTCGCTTCTCAGGCGAGCGATCGAGGCGGATCCGTTCGACGAGCGGCTCTATGAGCGGCTGGCCGCTCTCTATCGCCCCGGCGCTCCGCGTGCGGACCAGGATCGCCTCTTCGCCGTGTACCGGGAGCTTCGTGAGTCCGTGCCATCGAGCCGGTTGCTGCGAGCACTGAACGCGCAGGAAGCAGCCCAACGCAATCAGTTTGCACAGGCCGAGCGAGAGCTTGTCTCGCTCGTGCAGACATCACCGGATGACACCCGCTCGATGCAGATACTGCTGCTGGTCTGGGAGCACATGGCTCGTACTGATCCGAGGGCTCTTGAGCGAGGCATCTCGGTGGTCGAGTCACTAAGGGTCGAACGGCCCGACGCGACTGCGCCGATTCTGGCGCTCGCGCGGCTCCTTGCCGCCGCAGGAAGGACATCTGAAGCGAGGGATCTGCTGGAGTCGAAGCTCCAGACTCGACCGACACCGGATCTAGCGTCCGCTCTCGAATCGCTGATCGCTGATGCACTCGCCAATCCGGCCGTGGCGTATCAGCTCGCGGTCGATCGGCTTTCGCCATTGCCGCGTCCGATCGACGCGACGATCGAACTCGCTCGGAGGTACGCGAGCGCTGGTGAGATCGGTCTGGCTGCGGCGTGTCTCGCGAACGATCTTCCCACGTCTTCGACGCTGACGCCCGGACAAGGCGCGGCGTTGCAAATCATGGTGGCCGAGCTTGGTCCTGAGATTACTAGATCCCGGGGAACAGCCCGCGCCAGAGACGGAATCGCGTTACTCGGGATCGTTGCCTCACGGACCACATCGCTGGCTCCGGGTGTGCACGAGCTTCGTATCTCTACACTCGCCTCCGACCCCGAAACCGATCCCGCGTCGTTGATCGAGGCGATCGAGCACGCTCGCAAGGATGCACCCTCGCTGGGTCAGCGTCCGGCCCGGCTCGCGCTCTCCGCGCTGCTTGCTGACGATCGGAATGAGACCGCGCTCGCGGTTGCTGTGAACGAGCTCGAGCGTGTCGAGGCGTTTGATCCGGAGCTCGCGCTCGCGACGGTGCGCCTCTCGGTCATCACGGGAGATGCCCGAGATCTCGGGCGTGTGCTGGAGACCATGCGAACCGCGGAGGATGCATCAATGGTGTTGCGGGAGATCCACCCGGACGGGGAGCTAGCACTCCCGCCGGGGGCCTCACTCGACGCGGTCCGTGCCGAGATCGCTTTCATCGCTGCGAACGCGGTCACGCTCTCGGATGAAACACCGGATCGCTCGTACGATGTGTACCGGCTCGCGCTCGCGTACAACCCAACGCACGCGATGGCAGCGAACAACCTCGGATACACGCTGCTGGAGGAAGGACGAGACCTTGATGAGGCGGCGTCCCTTCTTGAGCTTGCCTATCGGCTTGCCCCGGACGATGCGAACGTAGTGGACTCGATCGGTTGGCTGCGATATCAGCAGGGCATCATTCTTGACCGGCAGACGCCAGACGGCGCGGTCGTCGAGGGTGCGGTCACGCTCCTCGCGAATGCGCTGATTCTCGACTCGGACGGCGGCTCCCCGGTCTCGCTCGATCATTATGCCGACGCGCTCTGGGCAGCGGGCGAGCGCGAGGACGCGGTCGAGCAGTGGGCGCACGCGCTCGCGACGCTGGAGCGGCGGATGGCCGCGCTCTCGGCGCAGGGACGCTCAGACCCGGACCATCCGAAGCTGCTGGCATCGCTGGAAGCGAAGCTCGCAGCGGCTCGGGCAGGATCCGAACCGGAGATCGCTCCGATGCGTCTCTTGGGCACGGCGGGAGTTCCCGGCTCGCCCGCGTTGCACTCTCGTGACGCATCGCGCTAAGGTTGCACTCCCGCCCCCCCCGGGGTGCGGATGGAGTGAGCGATGGCAGGCCACAACAAGTGGAGCAAGATCAAGCATCGGAAGGCCGTCGTTGACAAGCGACGGGGCAAGGTGTGGACGAAGTGCGCGCGGGCGATTATGTCCGCGGCTCGCCAGGGGGGCCCCGATCCTTCTGCCAACGTGACGCTCAGGTACGCGATCGACGAAGCACGCTACGCCAACATGCCGAAGGACACGATCGAGCGGGCGATCCAGAAGGGGATCGGCGAGGTCGGTGCCGCCGACTGGGAGCCGGTGCGGTATGAGGGATACGGACCGGGCGGCGTCGCGATCGTGGCGGATGCGCTGACCAACAACCGAGCGAGAACCGTGACGGATCTCCGTCTGATCTTCGAGAAGCACGGCGGCAACCTGGGGAACGCGGGCTCGGTCGGTTATATGTTCGAGAACCGGGGACGGATCCTGATCGAGCAATCGGGTCGGGCCGACGACGCCATGTTCGAGGGCGCGATAGAGGCCGGCGCCGAAGATATCCAACCCCCTCTCACTTCCGACGATGACAGCGATGAGGATGCCGATCGGATCTGGACGGTGCTCTCAAAGCCAACAGAATTCCAGGTCGTGAAAGACGGCCTTGAGCGAGCGGGCTTCAAGATTGTGGAGGCAGAACTTGCGCTCGTGCCATCGACGAGCGTGGAGATTGGCGTCGAGCAGGCGCGGTCGATCATCAGACTCATCGACGCGCTCGATGACAACGACGACGTTCAGAAGGTGTATCACAACGGCCTGATCCCCGACGAGGCGTTCGAGGGGTGACCCGCCAGACTTCCAGGTTCCCCGTCATCGGCGCTGATGCTCTCGGTCATTCAAAGCCGCGGAAGAACCGGTCCCATTTGATCTTCAGCCCGCGGCCCTTGCTGAATTGCCACGAGAAGACAACCGCCGGGCTCCGACCCACGACCTGTCCCTCGTCGATGTAGCCGAAATATCGAGAGTCCTTGCTCTGATCGCGGCTGTCACCCACGACGAAGACCTTGCCTGCGGGGATCTCGATCGGGCCGAAGTTCGAGGGTGTCCAGGATGGCTGATTCCATGGAGGCCTTGCAAAGACGCCGCCCCGTTCGAGCTCGCGTGCCTGGGGCCAGTTGGGCGTTGTAACCACGGGGTGGGATGCGCCCTCGAAGGATTCGCGTGCGAAGCGCATGACGCCGAAACGCCCACCGTCGATCTGGCGTTGGATCTCGTCTTCGAGCGGGCCATACTCGGACTCGGTCCCGTTGATGAAGAGCTTGCCGGCACGAAGCTCGATCGTGTCGCCGGCGATCCCGATGATGCGTTTGACCAGGCGGGTGCCGTCCTCCGGCGAATAGCAGATCACGATCTCTCCGCGTGCGGGCGAGTTCCACTTAGTGATCCAGCGGCACGGCTCGTCGGTAAGCGGAACACGGAGGCCGTACGCCAGTTTGTTCACGAAGATGCGATCGCCGGGGACGATCGTGGGTTCCATCGACCCTGATGGGACGTCGAACCAGTCGACGATTGATGAGCGGAGTGGAACCATCACAACCAGCGCGAACACGAAGGCCTTGACCCACTCCATCAGCTGCTGGAAGAACGTCTTCTTCGGCTTCGGTTCGCGTTCATCCTTCTGCTTGCTCATCTGGCCGCTCGCTGGTTTCAGGGGTCGCTTGTGGCAATCGCCTTCGTGTCGGTTGTGATGGCCCCGGCAAGCCGGGCCTTGCGTGGGGCTTTGTGCGGGGACGGCTCGCTCAGACCTGGGGGTTCACATCCGGCATATCAAATCTGTGACTCTTCACGCCGGTAGCGATCGATGGACGAGCCGGTGTCCACCAGGATCTCATCGGCCTCGCCGAGAAAGAGCCCGTGATCGATCACACCTGGAATGTCGTTGAGCGCGGCGGCAAGTTCTTCGAGGTTCCGATCATCGAGCGTGACATCCAGGATCAGATTGCCGTTGTCGGTCACAAACAGCTCACCCTGGATGGTGCGACGCCAGACGCCGTTGAGCCCGAGGGACCGGATCTCGGCGCGAGCCGCGGCCATGCCGAACATCATGATGGCGACGCCGAGTGTGTTGCGTGTCCCGAGGCGAGGAACGATCTTGGACTGATCGACCATGTACACGCACCGGTCGGATCCCCAAGCGACGATCCGCTCGCGTGTCATCGCGCCGCCCGCGCCCTTGAGCATGCGGAGCTCGCGGTCGACCTCGTCCGCGCCGTCGAAGAGGTAATCGATGCGTTCGAGAAGCGAGAAATCGACGATCTTGAGTCCGAGTTCCTTCCCCAGCCGCTCGGAGGCCTCGGAAGTGGGGACGCACTTGATGTCGAGTTTCTCATCCTTGACACGCCGCGCGAGTGCGTGGATGCCACGTGTTGCGGTGCGACCGGTGCCGAGCCCGACATACATGCCGGATTGCACTGGAGCAACGGCTGCTTCCGCGAGGGCGTCGATCGTTGTCTGCTGCTCGTTACTCAAAGCGGATCCCCTGTGCAAGGGCGAAGGTGGAACCGAAGTTCACGGTGATTGTCTGCCTGCGCATGTACGCCTTCCACGAGTCGGAGCCGGATTCGCGCCCGCCGCCTGTGGCTTTCTCGCCACCGAAAGCCCCGCCGATCTCTGCCCCTGACGTCCCCGCGTTGACGTTGGAGATGCCGCAGTCAGAGCCGGAACCGTCTGGGTTGAGGAATCTACCCGACTCGCGCATGTCGTTTGTGAAGATTGCCGACGAGAGCCCCTGCTCGACGCTGTTCTGCATCGAGATCGCTTGGTCGAGCGTGTCATACGCGAAGACGTAGAGAAGAGGGGCGAACGTTTCTTCCTTCGCGATGGGGAGTTCACCCGAGTCCGGGGCACGGATGATCGTCGGCTGTACGAAGTGCCCGCCCGGTGCGCCCGAGACGCTCGCCCGCCCGCCACCCACGAGCACCTCGCCCCCCTGCGCTCTTGCTTGCACGATGGCATGCTCGAACTGCTCGATCGCCCGTGCGTTGATGAGCGGACCGACGAGCGTTCCTTCGGCGAGCGGATCACCGATACGGACCGTTTTATACGCATTGACGAGCGTCTGTGTGAATCGGTCCGCGATCGAGCGATGAACTATCAATCGCCGTGTCGTGGTGCAACGCTGGCCAGCGGTGCCTACTGCGCCGAAGACGACGGCCTTTGCCGCGAGATCGAGATCGGCCGAGGGTGTCACGATCAGGGCGTTGTTGCCGCCGAGTTCGAGGAGGCAGCGGCCGAACCTCGATGCAACAACCTGCCCCACCCGCCTGCCCATGCGACAAGACCCGGTCGCGGAGATCAACGGGAACCGCGGATCGGCGGCCAAGCGTTCCCCCACCACGTCGTCGGTCCCGATGACGAGCGTAAACACGCCCGGATGCCCCATCGACGTCGCGACACGGTCGGCGATGGTATTTGTTGCGATCGCCGTAAGTGGGGCGAGCAGCGATGGCTTCCACACCGTGGTATCGCCGCATACCGCGGCGAGCATCGCGTTCCACCCCCAGACGGCGTTGGGGAAGTTGAACGCGGTAATAACGCCGATCGGCCCGAGCGGGAGCCACTGCTCCATCAGCCGGTGTTGGGGCCGCTCCGATGGCATGGTCAGCCCGTGCAACTGGCGGGACAGACCCACCGCGAAATCGGCGATGTCGATCGTCTCCTGTACCTCGCCGAGTCCCTCGGATCGGATCTTGCCGACTTCGAGCGATACGAGCGCCCCGAGGGCGTCTTTGTGCTTCCGGATCTCGTCTCCGATCGCACGCACGATCTGGCCTCGCGCTGGGGCAGGAACAGACCGCCAGCGGGTGAAGGCCTCGGCGGACTGAGCCACCGTTCGTTCGTATGACGTAGCATCGTCGAGTTTCACACCTGCGATCGGCTGGCCGGTCGCTGGATTGTTGCTGACGATGACGCCATCCGACGGGCCCGTGCCCGGAACGACTCGCGGGTGCGAGTCGAGACCGAGCGAGCGAAGGACTTCCGTGTGCATCGCGCTGGACATGGTGGCGAGATGCTATGCCGACCGGAGCGCCACACGGCTCGCCTCGCGTCATTCGTGGCGTCAATCGGCCTCTGGGGGGGGCAGATCGCGGAGGAATTCGCAAAGACGCCCGATCGTCGGCGCTTCCCCATCACGCACGTACGCGCCGCTCGCGGCCGTGCCGGATGCGAGAGACTGCTCCAGATTCAGTCCCGCGACACGGGCCGCGGCGAACCCCGCGTTGAAATGGTCTCCCGCGCCGGTCGAGATGCGGGGC
Organism: Phycisphaeraceae bacterium; assembly: GCA_019454185.1. Lineage (NCBI taxonomy): Bacteria > Pseudomonadati > Planctomycetota > Phycisphaerae > Phycisphaerales > Phycisphaeraceae > Phycisphaeraceae bacterium. The sequence continues at coordinate 652,347 of CP075368.1, read as the reverse complement.
GTGCGTGTCATCGGTCCGTCGAACCACGCCACGTCGCCGTCGCTCGTCGCGGCTCCCGCCCCCTCACGAGGATGGATCACGACACATTCGAGCCGGAGTGCCTGGCGGAGACCCTTGGCCATGGCGACGATGCGCTCTGAGAGACAAAGCCCGACAGCGGGGACTCCGCACACGATGCACAGCCGCTCCGCCTCGGCGAGGTTGAGCCCGAGCGTGACCGGCGTAAGGGTGTTCATCTCTGTGAGCAGCGCGAGTCCTGCTGCAAGATCTCCGTCCGTGCGTTTGGCAGGATCAGAGAGATCGATGAAGACACGCGGGCGCGAGGGGATCTCGGACAGGACGTGATCGATCAGCCCGCGCCAGATGCCGTTGACACCTCCCATCAACGACCAGTTGACGATGCCGACCAGAGCCGAACTCCCGACCGCCTTTCGGAGGCGTTCGAGACCGACGATCTCTACGATCCGCTCCCACGTGGCACCCTGCACGGCTGTGCAGTGGTTGATCATCAGCTTGCCATCGTCGAACTCCATCGCGTCGGTGCGCCCGGGCGGCGCGATGGGGATAACGCCTTCACACAATGCACCCAGCGGCGCGAAGATCGGGTGCCGCGTGGGAGGCGAGCGGTCGTCTTCCGTTGCAACAGCACCGATGTAGGTTGTACGCATGCCGAGCCGAGCCACGCCCCCGGCCAGCAGCGGTCCGTTTCCGCCCCACCGCTTCTCGCGGACTACACCCTCGATGTTTGTGCTCTTGCCCGATGCGGCGCCGATGCGTCCGGCAAGGGCATCGAGCGACTGGATGCGCCGATACCCATCGGGTGACATGTTCGCTCGCACATCAACGAGATCCAGAATGAAGTCGACGAAGCCGTCGAAGCCGACGAGCGCTCGCGTCGAGCGAAGATCCGCCCGCGCAAGGGCATCCGAAGCGGCGCGAGCGACCTCGGAGCGTCGGGCGGGATGGTGCGGATCAGCGTGTCTGTGCATGCGCTTCATTCTTGCAACACTCCGGCGCGGCGGCGTCAGCGTGACGCAACGGCCCGGATGCGACTCGCCCAGGGCTCTCCACCGAGTTGCTCATCGATCAATCCCAGACGCACGGTATGTGCATGGGCCTCTTGCTGTCGCTGCGGCTCGGCACGGATCATGGTCTCGAGGGTGAGTGTCCATGCCTCCCAGAAGATGCGAGCCGGCATAGGACCGGGCTCCGGCATTGCCCGGGCGAGAGGCACAAGAATACCAAGGGCCGCTGCGTGATCGTCGGCATTGATCTGTGCCCGGGCCGCGAGGATCGCCGCGCCCTCGCGTCCCTGTTCCGTGGTCGCGACATTCGGGTGCGCGAGCAGATCGGCACAGGCGTGGATCGCCTCGTCGCTCCCGAGTTCGACCAGGGCCCGCGCGACGGCCTCAAGCGTCCGCACGTTCGGCAGGAAGCCCAGCCCGCGCGAGAGTTCGATCGACCGGCGCATGGTGACGAGATGGCGATCAAGGTCGCGATCCGTGCTTGCGAGCAGCGCAAAGCGGGCTTCGAGACGCGTTGCAAGCTCGTAGGCCGCATGCCGGGCTGTGGAACTCGCGCTGATTGTCGCGAGCAGGTCGTAGGCGCGGGCATCACTCCAACGCGGCTCACGCGACTCGACAGTCAGTGCTGACACGGCCATGAGCGAGGCCGCCTCACGCGTCGAGGGCGCGAGCGCACTTGACTCTGAGGAGCCGAGGAGCCGGATCAGTTCCTCGATCGCGGGCTCCGATGGCGATCGTTCCAACAGCCGCGAGGCAGCGATCAGACGCGCTTCCCATGCTCGTTCGCGTGTCGCGTCGCGGAGCGTGGCGTCGCCGGCGACCGAGGCGAGAAGCGACCCGAGGTTCAGTGCATGGCTATCAGCTTCTGGCTTTGCGATCAATTCGTGAGCACGGTCGAGCACCAGCTCTGCGCCAAGAGGCTGAGAGAGAGACACAAGGTCGCGGAGCATCCCATCGAGGGTGGAGAGATCGAGAGCGGATGTGCCAGTGGCACCCGGCAACGAGGCGAGAAGCGTGTCGAGTTGCTCCAGCGGCTCGCCAGCCGTTTGTCTCGGCGGGAGCGTGCGAAGATGTATCAGACGCTTGCGGACGATCGCCTCGTGCGCGCCGGATGGATCGGGAAGTTTGAGGAACGAGGCATATGGCGCGTCCACGGGGGGCGGCAGGTCCGCGCGCTCGATCGCGCCGGGCATCCGCGCGGATCGTGTGGCCGCATCGCAGGAGAGCAACACCGCACCGATCTCAATGTGGCCCGCTTCGTCTCTGAAGGGCGGGGCATTCCAATCGATGGTTGCCGGTTGTGCGCTCTGGCCTCGCTCGACGAAGAGAGGCGCGAGCACCAGTTCCAGCGACGCCGATGCGAGTGATGGCTCCGCACGCATGAGGGCTTGAAGGCGGAATCTCACCTCGGCATCGGGCGGCTCATCCCGCAGGCCGTACGCCAGTGCCCAGGTTGAGAGAACGAGTGCGCGAGCGAGATCGCTCTGCACGATCGGAGCGGCTTCGTCGGGTGCTGAAGCATCCGCTTCGAGGAGCGTCACGGCACGCGCGGCCCGTTCGAGGAGCGCGGCCCGGAACTCATGGCTCGGCTCCGATGCCGCGAGAAGCAGAGCGGCTCTTGCACCGAGAAGGACGATTCGCGGGTCGTCCCCGCCCGTCACGCCGTCTTCGGAGATTCCGAGAGCGGCCGATGCCTGATCAACGAGATCGAGCGCCAGCCGCGCGGCACGACGCACGCGATCGGTCTGGTCAGAGGTGGGGAACCCGAGCAAGAGGGTGATGTCGGAGGCGTCCGAAGCAAGGTCGGTAAGGACCGCCTCGGCCCGATCGAGATCGGTTGCGATCGCGCGGGCACTCGGGGCGTTCGCAAGACCAGCTCGCCCGAGTTGTTCGAGCGTGACGAGTGTGTAGCCGGATGTGCCGCGCCCGTGTACCGAACCGATCGCCTGCATGATCCCAGTGGGATCGTGCTGGAGGAACTGCACGGCGTTGATCTGTGTGGGCCGTGCGCGGACCCCGCGTCGTGTCTGCTCGGGGTTGAGACGATCGAGCTCGGCGAGGATGGCCGCCTCTCCCCCTCCCCAAGTCCCTTCGGTGCGTGGGATACTGCGTGCAAGAAAGAAGACGGCCTCGGGCTTCAGCGTCAGGGCGGGGATGAGACCGGCGAGCGGATCGGACCTTCCCTCGGTGACGATGGTGCGAAGGAACGCACGTGCGTCTCGCAGGTTCGCATCGGTCGCGGGAACAAGCGTCAGCCGGGGTGGGAATGTCGCGGGCGCGGCTGCGGAGTTCGAGCCACGGAAGGGGATGATGGCGAATCGCTGGTCGGGAGCGAGTCGCTCGATCGAGCGGCCGAGTTCTTCGAGCACGATCGACATCGCCGAGACCATCGAGCCGGAGCAATCGACGACAAAGACGACCGATGCCGCACGGCGCGAGGTGACGCCTGCGAACGAGGCGGGCCCCGAAGCCGCCCCGCCGGGCGCAAGTCGGATCGCTCGCTCTGGCCGGCCCGACGCACGTGGCATGAGCATCGGGCTCGACGGCGGGGGCGTGGCACGAGCAGGGAGCGTGAGCAGCGAGACAACATCCGCGAGCGAGGGTGCTTCTGCCGAGCCGGGCTCGACGCGGTCAGGTGGCGCGGGGCTTGGCTGGGCTACCGGTTCGACCGGAGAGCCGCTCAGCGAGAGTTCAACGGTCGGCATGGATCGGGATGGAGGTCGCACGACCGTCCAGGTCGCGAGCGCAACCAGACCGAGCAGCGCGGCGTGGATCGCCAGGGAGATGCCGGTCGGGAGGATCACGCGTCCGATGCGCATGCGGTCATCGTACATCCGACAGCGATTGCCGGCGGGCGGGACATCACGCGGCATCTTCAGCCAGGAATGCCGCGAGTCACGCCTCCGAGAAGTCGTGCCCTGCCGTGTAAAGGCCGCGCTGCTGCTTCACAAGCTGGCGGAGGATGTCGTTGAGGAGTGTGGAAGCCCCGAAGCGGAAGAGGTCGGGCGTGAGCCACGCATCGCCGAGCGTCTCTTTCACCATCACGAGATAGTGCAGAGCTTGCTTCGCGGTGCGGATGCCGCCCGCGGGCTTCATCCCGATCATCTCGTCTGTCGCCAGGTGATGATCGCGGATCGCTTCGAGCATGACCAGCGTCACTGGCATCGTCGCCGCGGGCTGGACCTTGCCGGTCGATGTCTTGATGAAGGCGTGCGGGGCGTTCGCGGCTGAAAGAGCCGAGATCGCGATATCGCTCGCCCATCGCACGTTGTCGTAGGTCTCGAGCTCTCCGGTCTCCAGGATCACCTTGAGGTGGGCGGTGTGGTGCTTCCAGATGCAGGCGTGGGCGGTCTCGTAGATCTCGCGCCAGACTTCTTTGTACTTCCCGGCAAGGAACTGCCCGCGCGAGATCACCATGTCGATCTCATCCGCACCATCCGCGACCGCGGCACGCACATCCGCGAGGCGCACCTTCAGCGGATACTGACCCGAAGGGAAGCCCGTCGCGACCGACGCAACGTTCACGCCAGTGCCCGCGAGCAGCTCCTTGGCCGTCGGCACCAGCGCGGGATAGACGCACACCGCAGCGACATGGGGGAGGCGCTCGCCGAAGAGCTCTTCGTCTCGCTCATAGGGTCGAACGGCCTTGCGGCAGAGCGAACGCACCTTCTCTTGCGAGTCCTTGCCCTCCAGCGTCGTCAGATCGAGCATCGAGAGGGCGAGTTTCAGGCCAGAGATCTTGGCCGTCGTCTTGATGGAACGCTTCGTGAAGGAAGCCGCACGCTGATCGGCCATGACGCGATCAACGGTCATGCGCGGGGGGAGGACGGGGGTCGGGGCGGGAGTGGGTGCAGCGGCGGTGCGGGGCATGGGGAAGTGTAAGGCGTACCCTCGCCCCATGAATGTGCACACGCTGAGCGAGTCCGAGCGTCAGGGGCATCTGGATCTGGCCCTGCAGGTGACGCAGTTGCCGACCGCAGCAGGGCGCGAACAGCGCGTCATCCAGTGGCTCAGGCGGTGGATCTCGGTACGCCCCGATTTGCTGCTTCAGGAAGATGGCGCGGGGAACATGACGGTCTCAATACGCGGGATCGCCGAGTCGCGTGGCGCGGGGGGGAACGCCGGGGGCGGGGTGGGGGGCGGGGTGGGGGGTGGCGTACAGCCGGTCTACTTCACTTCGCACCTCGACCATCCGGCCTTCGTGGTCGAACGCATGATCGCCCCGACGACACTGGAACTCTCGTTCCGTGGCGGCGTCATGGATGACTATTTCAACGACGCCCGCATCATGCTCTGGCCAAAGACCGATGACGGCACCGGGCAGGGAATCGCCACGCCGATCCGCGGCGTGCTGATCGGGGCATCGCCGACCCCCGGCGCTTACAACAAACACTACCTCTGCGAGCTGGAATCCGCCCACGATGACATCTCGCTCGGCGATGTGGCGACGTGGGATGTCGGCCCGGGAGCGATCGAGGATGGGTTGATCAAGACGATCGTGTGCGACGATCTGGTCGCGTTGGCCGCTTCGCTCTGCGCTTTCGACGTGCTGCTCCGAAAGCATCTGTCGGGAGAGACCATCGAGGACGTGCGCCTGCTGTTCACACGTGCCGAAGAGGTCGGTTTCATCGGGGCGATCGCGGCGTGCCGCCTCGGCACGATCCCCCCGGGCGCACGCCTCATCGCGCTCGAGAACTCTCGATCGTTTGCCGACTCGCCGATCGGCGGGGGGCCGATCGTCCGGGTCGGAGACCGTCTGAGCGTCTTCTCGCCGACGCTCTCCGCATCGGTCGCGCAGCGTGCGGAACAGATCGCAGGCGCGCCGGCGATGCCCACGGCGCAGCAGAAGGCGGACTCATCACTCCAGACGGCACCAAAGTGGCGCTGGCAACGGAAACTCATGGCGGGCGGCGCGTGCGAGGCGACGGTGTACTGCGCGTACGGGCATGAGGCGACGTGCGTCTGCCTGCCCTTGGGCAACTACCACAACATGGCCGATCTCGACGCGGTTCAGGCCGGGACGAACACGACGCCGCCGAGAGTGGATCGTGAGTTCGTCTCGGTCAGCGACTATCACGGTCTGGTTGATCTCTTGATCGCGTGCGGCGAGCGATTGCCCCAGGCCCCGAGCACCATGGAGCGGATCGAGAAGCTGTGGAACGAGCGTCACGATGTGCTGTGAGGCGAGTCCGCCTGCCCATCACTCGCCGGGGATGTACGAGATCGCGCCGTCCCACGGGCTGCTCGCGCTCGCGTAGAGCCGCTTGGGAATCCGACCGGCGAGGTACGACTGCCTCCCGCACTCGCACGCCTTGCGCATCGCATGGGCCATCATGACAGGGTCTTTGGCGTGGGCGACGGCGGTGTTGAGGAGAACGCCATCCGCGCCGAGTTCCATCGCCCGCGCGACATCGCTCGCCCCCCCCACTCCCGCATCGACGATCACGGGGTACGCAGGGTCTCCCTGTTTGAGCTTCTCCAGGCAGATCACGATGTTGTTGGCGTTGAGGATGCCCTGTCCGGAGCCGATCGGCGAACCCGCGGGCATGACGCTGGCCGCGCCGCACGCCTTCAGACGCTCGGCGACAATCGGGTCGTCCGATGAGTAGACGAGCACCTGGAAGCCGTCGGCGACGAGTTCCTTGCACGCCTCGATCGTGCCGATCGGATCGGGCAGAAGCGTCTTCTTGTCGCCCAAGACCTCAAGCTTCACCCACGATGCACCGGGATTGCCGACCTGTTCAAGAAGGTCACGCCCGAGCCGCGAGACGCGCACCGCATCCTCAGCGGTGAAGCACCCCGCCGTGTTCGGCAGGATCGTGTACCGCGAAAGATCCAGATGGTCGAGCAGACTCTGGCCCTTGTCGTTGTACAACCGCTCGCGACGAACCGCCACCGTCACAACCTCGCACCCTGACGCATCGAGCGCTGCGGTCATCCGCTCGAACGAGTCGTACTTGCCGGTCCCCACGAACAGACGTGATGAGAACGAACGCCCCGCGATGCTCAGCGGCTCGAGGCCCGGCTCCGACACATGGTTGGCTGTGGTCACATTCGCCATGGGGCTCCGGTCCTTCCTCGCTCAACCGCCGCCGACCAGCGTCACGAGTTCGATCGTGTCTCCATCCCGGAGCGTGTGCCCCGCATGGTCGCGCTTGGGGATGTGCTTCCTATTGACTTCTGCGGCACACGGCCGATCGGCCAGCCCGATCTCTCGCAGCAGACGCTCAAGGGTCGTCCCCTCGGGCAGGTCTCTCTCCTCGTTGTTCACTCTGACTCGCATGCGAGGCCTCTTGGATGGCATGAAACAGAACCCGATTCCCCGAAATCATCCCGAATCTGGCCGAATCCGTGAATTGTAGGGCTCACGAATCCCAACCAGACCCACGAAGCCCGACCTCCGTTGGGCCGATGCCGCTTTGGGTGGTACATTCTTGAGTGAACGGCCGATCGGGAGCCCCGCATGACCCCCACACGCTTGCCCCCCTCTCCTCTGTCAGCCAGCCACATGGCCACCGCGCCCTCTGCCTCCCACCGTGGGCTCCCTCGGCGAAAGGCCAGAACCCACCGGCACACACTCCCGCTGGTCCTTCTGGCCCTGTGCGTGATCGGGCTGGGGGCGTGCCGCAAGAAGCCCAACACCTATGACCAGTCCACACCCGAGGCGGTTCTCGCCTCCGCGAAGGCCATGGTGGCAAACGGGGACACTCGCCGACTGACCGAACTGATTCAGGCAGACACGAAGGAGATGCGTGCGCTCTGGGACCGGATCGGCTACCTCTGCGGAGATCTTGCCGATCTGGGCGTGCAACTGAACGCCTCGTTCCCGGAGGAGATCGCCGAGATCAAGCGAAAGGCGGCATCCGGAGAGATGCCCTCTTCCGGAGGCGCACTGCTCTCTCAGATCACGGGCGGACAGCGCGCTGGCGCACGCCGTGGACCGCCCGGACGCGGGCGGCCTACCCAGACCGACCCTTCGATGGACCCCTCGCGTGACCCTCGCAGCGCGATCAACGACGCGATGCGTCAGATCCTCGCCGATCCTTTCGCGTGGCTGGGCGAGAACTCGGAGCGTCTCTCGGTGACGCCGATCAACGACGAGATGGCCGCGATGCTCTGGGACAACAAGCCGATCTTCCCGCCCGTGGGGATCGTGATCCAGCGTTCGGCATACGACGACAAGTGGTACCTTGCGCCGCCGATCCACCTGCCGCCCATGAACCAGTTGCTGCCGAAAACTGCCGACGAGTACGCGATCTGGATGCAGCTGATCGACGCCTTCCGGAACGTGCTGATCGACATGCGAAAGGATGTTGCCGCGGGCAAGATGCGCGACATCGAAGAGGTCTCCCGTGCCGCGGGAGAGCGAGCGTTCATCCCCGTGGCATTCATCGGTGTTGCGTACAGCAAGGCGATGGAAGAACGCCGACGCGCCGAGCGTGAGGCACGACGCGCCGCCAGCGAGGCCAACGCTCCCGCCACCACCAGCACGGGCCGAACCGGGGGATGAGCGGCAGTACGCCTGCCGCGTTCAAGCAGCCCAGACGCTTCCTCCAAACCCCGTTGTTGAGTATCGCGTCCCTGGCGGGCTTCTCACGGTGAGAGCGGTTGAAGTTCAGGCGTAGCGGCTGGAGCGTCGGCGAGACAAGCGTGGCGCGGAGGCCGAAGCAGGCGTATCCCCAGTGATACGCCGATACAGGCCGACAATGCCACGCGAAGTCGCAGCCAGCTCCGGACGCTACGAATGGACTGAAACTGCTCTAGTCTGTGGCGATCCGACCCAGCGCTCTGCTGTTGCGCGAGTCGCCTTCCTATCCTGCGTGCATGACCTCACCCCACTCGCCACGCGGCACCTCATCCGGCTCCGGCTCCCACGCCCCCCACACGGGAATCGACGAGACGCACGATCCGAACCTGAGGTCGTGGGTTGAGTCGGCAAACGATCCGAAAACGGACTTTCCGATTCAGAATCTGCCGTTTTGCGCGTTCACCTCCGATGATCTCGAAGGCACTTGGTCCTTTGGCCTTCGAATAGGCGAGTCGATCCTGGATCTGGAAGAGGTGCATCGGCGAGGGCTCACGAAAGCTCTGAAGTCGTGGAACGGGTCGCATTTCGCGCACGCCATGCTGAATGATATTGGCCTGCCGAAGGAGATTCGCTCGCTTGCGCAGTCGTTGCTCGGGCATTCAGGCAAGCTTGCGTCCGCCGCTATGAATGCGCAAGCTGGGCTCCTCATCGATGCGTCCAAAGCACAGCTCATGCTTCCGATGGATCGTGTGCCAAACTACACCGACTTCTACGCTTCGATCCACCACGCCACCAACGTCGGCTCGATGTTCCGCCCCGACAACGCACTCCTTCCGAACTACAAGCACATTCCGATTGGGTACCACGGGCGGGGGTCGTCGATCGTTCCTTCGGGCACGTCGTTCCATCGCCCCGTCGGCCAGACCTCGCCGCCCGACTCCGACCCCAGCGCAGGTCCCGGCTTCGGCCCGTGCAAACTCATGGACTACGAACTGGAGATGGGGTGCATCATCGGGCGCGGCAACGCGCTGGGTTCACCCGTCTCCATCGCCGATGCTGAGTCGCACATCTTCGGGCTCTGCATCGTCAACGACTGGTCGGCGCGCGACCTTCAGAAGTGGGAGTACGTTCCCCTCGGCCCGTTCCTCGCCAAGAATTTCGCCACCACCATCTCGCCCTACATCGTGACGATGGAGGCGCTCGCGCCGTTCCGTATCCCGGCGTACGAGCGCCCCGCCTCCGACCCGCGCCCGCTCCCCTATCTCACGAGCGATGCCAACACGGCCTTCGGTGGTTTCGACATCACGCTCGAAGTCCACCTGCAATCCGCGGAGATGGCCAAGCGCTCCATGCCGCCCATCCGTCTCTCCAAGGGCAACTTCAAGCACATGTACTGGACCTTCGCCCAGATGGTCGCCCATCACACCGTTAACGGCTGCAACCTCCAGCCCGGCGATCTGCTCGCCAGCGGCACAATCTCTGGCCCCACACGCGACAGCCGCGGCAGCATGATCGAGCTGACCTGGGATGGCGATCCCTTCGCGAATCCGCCGAAGCTGGTTCCGGGCACGCAGCGCACGCCGATCGAGTTGCCCACGGGCGAGAAACGCACGTTCCTTGCCGATGGCGACACCGTCATCATGAAGGCGTATTGCGAGCGCGAGGGATTTCGCCGGATCGGCTTCGGCGAGTGCCGCGGAACGGTGCTGCCGGCGCGGACCTGACATTCCAGACTCAATCCCGAAATCGCCGGCATCGGTCTCCGAACCGTTGATGCTCAACCGGTCCAGCCCTGGCTGGTACCATTCTGACCCATCCATCGTCGGGGCGACCACGGAGGAGCGATTGTCGCCGATCCGCCCCGCAATCTCGTGAGATCCCGCATATGACCATCCGAGCCCTTGTCGCACTCGCCACGCTCACCCTTGTTGCGCTCCCCGCGCCATTCGCTTCGGCAACCGGCGGGGAGGCCGGTTACCTCTCCGCACACGCGGACGTGCCCCTCATCCCGCGCGATGTCATCTTCGGGAACCCGGACAAGGCCGGGCCGCAGATCAGCCCGGGAGGAAAGTACCTCTCTTGGCTGGCCGACGTGAACGGCGTGATGAATGTCTTCGTCGCGCCTGTGGGTGATCTCTCAAAGGCCCGCGCGGTCACGAGCGACACAAACCGGAACATCCGTCAGTACTTCTGGGCCTACAACGACACCCACCTGCTCTACATCCAGGATGTCGGCGGAGATGAGAACTGGAAGGTCTACGCCGTCGAGATCGCCTCCGGCGCGGTCCGCGACCTCACGCCATACGAGACAATCGCAGGACCGGATGGCAAGCCGATCATCCTTCCATCCGGTCAGCCGCTGCGGCCCGCGGCACGCCTGATCGGGACCAGCGAGCGTTTCCCATCCGAGATCCTCGTTGGGCTCAACAACCGCAATCCACAGTTCCACGATGTCCACCGCATCAACATCGAGACTGGTGAATCGACGCTCATCGCCGAGAACAACCAGTGGGCCGCGTACATCCCCGATGACGACTTCAACCTCCGTTTCGCGCAGAGAATGACCGCCGACGGCGGCACCGAGATCCACACCCTTCTCCCCGACGGCACCACCGTGCTCTTCGAGAAGTACGGGCAGGAAGACTCGCTGACGACAGGACTGGGCGGCTTCAACAAGGCCGGCACCTCGGTCTACATGCAGGACAGCCGCAATCGCAACACGGGCGCGCTGTACATGGTGGATCTCGCGTCCGGAGAACGCAAACTCTTGGCCGAGGACTCTCGCGCCGACGCAGGCGGCGCGATCGCCCACCCGACCGAGAAGAACATCCAGGCCGTCTCCTTCACCTACGGGCGGACGGAGTGGAAGATCCTCGACAACGCCATCCGCCCGGACTTTGAGTTCCTCGCGGGTGTCGCGCCGGGACAGTTCAGCATCGGCAGCCGCACGCTCGACGACACAAAGTGGGTGGTCACGTATCTCCAGGATGCCGGCCCGGTTCGTTACTATCTCTACGAGCGCACGCCCAACTCCGGCAAGCCCGGCCGCGCCACGTTCCTCTTCACGAATCGGAGCAAACTCGAAGGCCTCCCCCTCGCGCCGATGCAGGATCTGGTCATCAAGAGCCGCGACGGGCTGAATCTCGTCTCGTACCTCACCGTTCCGCTTGCGGCCGATGCCGATCGTGATGGGCGTCCGGACAAGCCAGTGCCGATGGTGCTGCTCGTCCACGGCGGCCCGTGGGCGCGTGACAGCTGGGGCTTCAACCCGTACCACCAGTGGCTGAGCAACCGTGGGTATGCCGTCCTGAGCGTCAACTTCAGGGGCTCCACCGGCTTCGGAAAGGACTTCGTCAACGCCGGCAATCTCGAATGGGCCGGAAAGATGCACGACGACCTCATCGACGCCGTCAACTGGGCCGTCAATGAGAAGATCGCCGACAAGAGCAAGGTCGCCATCATGGGCGGCTCATACGGCGGATACGCCACACTCGTCGGTCTCACCTTCACGCCCGATGTCTTCGCGTGCGGCGTCGATATCGTCGGACCTTCCAACATCGTCACCCTTCTCAACACCATCCCGCCCTACTGGGCCCCGATGATCACCATGTTTACAGAGCGCGTCGGCGATCATCGCACGGAGGAGGGGCGCAAGCTGCTTGAGTCGCGTTCGCCGATCAACTTCGTGGACAACATCAAGAAGCCCCTGCTCATCGGCCAGGGCGCGAACGACCCGCGCGTCAAGCAGTCAGAGTCCGACCAGATCGTCGAGGTCATGCAGAAGAAGAACATCCCCGTCACCTACGTCCTTTTCCCCGACGAGGGACACGGCTTCGCAAGACCCGACAACAACATGGCCTTCAACGCCGTGACAGAGAACTTCCTCGCCAAGAACCTCGGCGGCCGGGCACAGCCGGTAGGCGAGGACCTCAGCAAGTCCACCGCCCAGATCAAGGCGGGCGGAGATGACATCCCCGGCCTCACGCCAAGCGGTCGCTGAACCCTCACACCCCCGGCCGCACACGATGACAGCGATCAGTGCCCCGGGAGCATGATGCAGCCGATCACCCAGGAACGCGAAGGTGCCACCAGGCACCCTCGCGTTCCTGGCTTTCTCTTGCGCGGATGTTCCACGGTGCGACTTGACGCGGCTCGCTGATCCTGTCACCCTCCACATGTGACGACCGCACCCGCCAAGCCAGCGACACCCTCGATCCTGCTTCCGTCGATTCTCCTCACCGGGCTCGCGATGCTCGCGGCCTCCGGTGCACTGGTCGCCCACTCGAGCGCCCCGCGCACAGATCCCGCGCCGACCGGCCTCGCCCACCTCGATCTTTCGTGGAGAACGGGCGCGACCCTTGCCGACGCACTCTTGCCGCTCGCGCTCGAACCGGGCTTCCGGGCCGAACTCATCGCTGCGGAGCCGCTGATCGAGGCGCCCGTCTGGATCCAGTTTGACGAGCACGCGCGGATGTGGGTCGTCGAGATGGTCGGCTACATGCGCGATGCCGACGGCGCAGGCGAGAACGAGCCCTCGGGACGAATCGCGATCCTCGAAGACACCGACGGCGACGGCGCGATGGACTCGCGGACCACCTTCGCCGACGGCCTTGTCATGCCCCGTGCCGTTCTGCCCTGCTTCCAGGATGCCCGAGGCCCCGGCGCGCTCGTCATCGAGCCGCCGAATCTCATCTACCTGAAAGACACCAACAACGACGGGCGTGCCGATCTCCGGCGCGTCATCCTCACCGGCTTCGAGGGCGAGAACCCGGAGCACGCCCCGAATGCACTCACTTGGGGGCTCGACAACTGGATCCACCTCTCCCAGCACTCGCTCGAGTTCCGATTCTCAGGCCCCCCCACCTACGACGCCATCACACGCCCCACGCCCGCCCACGGACAATGGGGGCTCACGATGGACCGTGTCGGGCGTCTTTTCTACACGCCGAACTCCGAGGCCCTCAGAATGGACCTCGTCCCGAAGCACTACGCCTCGCGCAACCCAGCACAGCGCGGCTTCCCCATGATGGGCGTGCTCGTCTGCAACGACCAGACAGTCTGGCCCATCCGTCCAAACCCCGGCGTCAATCGGGGGTACATGGATGGAATCCTCAGGGCCGACAAACGCCTGGCGGTCCATACTGCCGCGTGCGGCACCACGATCTACGAGGCCTCACTGCTCGGACCGGATTACCGGGGCAACGCATTCGTCGCCGAGCCCGCGGGCAATCTCGTTCGGCGGCTTATCGTCGAACCGACGACCGATCGAGTGCGCGCCGTCCCCGCCTATACCGGGCGCGAGTTCCTCGCCTCTGCCGATGAGAGATTCCGCCCTGTGCAGTGCACCGTCGGCCCCGAGGGCGCGCTGTACGTCGTCGACATGCACCGGGGCGTGATCCAGCACAAGACCTACCTCACCGATTACCTGCGCAAACAAGTCGTCGAGCGTGGCCTCGAACGCCCGCTCGACATGGGGCGCATCCTCCGCATCGTTCCCGACAACACGACGATCCCGACTCGAGTCCGGCTCGGGTCGCTCACGAGCGGACGCCTCGTCGAACAGCTCTCGCACCAGGACATGTGGCGACGCACCACCGCTCAGCGATTGCTTATCGAACGCGCTGCGACAGATCAGGCGGATCGGCTCCGACGCCTCGCGCATGAAGGCGCAGACCCCATCGCACGCCTCCACGCCCACTGGACCCTCGACGGACTCGGCATCGCCACCATCGACGACGCCCTCGCGGCCCTCAACGATCAGGATATCGACGTCGCGATCGCGGGCCTTCGCATCTCCGAACGCTGGCTCTCACAATCACCCGCGAGCATCGCATCACGCGGCACCATCTCAACACACGAATCTGCTCCTCTCCTCGACGCCGCCCTTGCTCACGCGTCCAACCAGAATCCACGCCTCCGCAATCAGGCCCTGCTCACGCTTGGTGCATCCGCCGATCCTCGTGCGCTCCAACGCCTTGTCGATGCGATCCGCGCTCGCCCCGATGATGAGCCGCTCCGCGCCATCGCCATCAGCGGGCTCTATGGACGCACAACCGATGCCATCTCCTCACTCGCCGCCGATGCGCACCAGATCCGCGGCGGTCGCCTCTGGTTCATCAGAGATCTCTTCGATGCCGATCTCACAGGGCCCGACTACGGCGCGCGCGGAAGTGCCATCAACCTCATTCCCGATCTCGCGAGCAAACGCCCGGAACTCGCGGCGTACCTCCTCGGGCGGCTCCAGCTCGCGCTGCGGCTCAACACCGACCAACCCAGGCCGATAGAACTCGCCGCGCCGCCGGAACCATGGATCAGACTCGTCGCATCCGGCTCGCCCCTCTCCTACGCCGCACGAGATACCGACCAGTGGCTGCTCTGGCCCGGCCACGGCTCGACCGTCACCGCCAGCGGGCGTGTGCTCACGCCCCAGGAGATCGCACGGTTCGATGTCGGGCGTTCGCTCTTCGATACCACCTGCTCGGGATGCCACGGAAAGGCGGGCTCCGGCGCACCCGGACACGCGCCCGCTCTGGCGGGCTCATCGCGCGTACGAGGCACGACCGACACAACGATCCGCATCCTATTGCACGGGCTTGAAGGCCCGCTCGAATCCGACGGACAGCGTTTCAACAGCAGCATGCCCGCCGCCCCATTCAAGAACGACGAGGAGTTCGCGGCAGTATTGACCTATATTCGCCGCGCCTGGGGCAACAACGCCGAGCCCGTCTCACCCGAGGAGATCGCACAGGCCCGCGCCGCGACAAGCACGCGCAACCGGCCGTGGCGCATTGAAGAACTGGAGCCCAAGCCGTGAGACCCGGCGCACGCGCCCGACTTGCTCGTTCCGGTACCGTTGCGTCGACGCTGATCGCATGCTTCGCCTGCGCTCTGGCCTCGATTCCCGTGGGATGCTCCTCCACACGACCTCGCTCTCAAGCCCCTGCGAGCGACGAGGCCACACTCGCGATCTTCGATGGACACACGCTCAACGGCTGGATCGTCCGAGGCGGTACTGCTTCTTTCACGGTCGAAGAAGGGTGCATCGTCGGGCGTACCGCGCCGAACCAGCCGAACACGTTCCTCTGCACCGATGCGGACTACGCCGATTTCATTCTGACTCTGGAGTTCCTCGTAGACCCCCGCCTCAACTCTGGCATCCAGATCCGTAGCGCGAGCAACCCGGACCACCTGGGCGGAAGGGTCCACGGGTATCAGGTCGAGATCGACCCATCCCCGCGTTCATGGACGGGCGGCATCTACGACGAGTCTCGGCGCGGCTGGATCGCAGACCTCTCGAACAATCCAGAGGCCAGAGCCGCCTTCAGGCAGAATGAGTGGAACACGCTGCGTATCGAGGCAATCGACAGCCGCATCCGTACCTGGATCAACGGCGTCCCCGCGTCGGATCTTCGGGACTCCATGAGCCCCGCTGGCTTCATCGCGCTGCAGGTTCACGGCGTCGGTCCGCGCGTCGAACCGCTGGAAGTCCGCTGGCGTCAAATCCTGCTCACGCCCGTTCATCGCCCCCAAGCCACCACCCACCACGGCGCGTCAGAGTCCGGCCATTGACCGCAACACGCGATCAAGTGTCGGCTCGACCTCCATCACACTCAGACGCCCGATCTTCACCAGCGGGAACGAGGCGAATCGCTTGTCGGCCTTGATCACATCCAGCGTGACCGGGGTCTTCGCGGCTTTGGCAGCCCTGAGGTCCACCACCGCGTTCTTGGGCTCTCCTTTGGCGTTGACGCCGGGGTTCTTCGGGTCTTCGTACGCGCCCTTCGTCACGACAGCCAGCCCGACGATCGCTCGCTCGTCACCCGTGTGATAGATGAAGGCCTCGTCACCCTTCTTCATCGCTCGCAGCGCGATCAACGCCGCCGCGTTCGACACGCCATCCCACGTTGTCTGCCCGTCACGGACGAGATCATCGAACGAGTATGTGCCCGGCTCCGTCTTCAGGAGATATGTCGCCATCCCCAAGCGTACCCGACGTGCGACCAGGGTCGCAAAGACAAGGGCCGGACTCTTGTGAGCCCGGCCCCTCGTACGTGTCAATGCGAAGTATCAGCGTCAGATCAGCCGCCGATCTTCTCGCCCGTGTCCTTCTGAGCAACCTTCTTGCAGCAGTCGGGCTTCTCGCAGCTCTCTGCGTTGCAATCATCAGCGCAGTCGGCGCCGGCCGTCGCACACGCCTCCGCGCTCTTGTCTGCGCAGGATGAGGCGACCTTCTCAGTGCATGCAGCGGCCTTCTCGGAGCAGTCAGCGGCCTTGTCAGCACACTCGGACGCTTTCTCCGCGCATTCAGCAGCTTTGTCGGCGCACTCGGCGGCCTTGCCCTGACACTCAGACTCTGTCGTATGCGCAACGTTCTGGACCTTCGCATCCGCGCCCTCGGAGCAGCCCATCGGGCACGCTTCCTCGGTGCCGCTGGTCGCAGCGACAGGGGTGACGATCGCCTGCTTCTCGACCTTGCTCTCACAAGTGCCGAAGATGCAATCACCGGTCACGGCCCGATACCCGAAAACCGACGCCGCGGCGACGCCAACCAGCCCGATTGCCGCGATCTTCAGTGTGGAACCTCTCCGCATGTCCGAATCTCCTTGTGAAGCAGCCGCCCGGAGCGGGTAGGCCGCCGTTACATAGTTCTATCGACAACTGTATCGAACTGTTCCGCCTCCCGGGGTCCAGTCACGCATTTTCTGAGCCGATAAGCGGGATGAGCGCAGAGACGTCGCAAATGTTGGTATTTGTTTGGGGTTCTCCGATGCCCACTGGCAACAAGCCGATCCAATCCGTTGCAGGCGAAGGCACGCAGACACCCTCGTCTTCGGCGGGGATCATGGCTCTCATCGCCGACGTTGAGAAGCAGTTGGCCAGTCTCCGCGAAGCAGACGAGCAACGCAGAATCGCTGACGAGGCCTTGGCCGCTCGCGAATCCGCGGCACTGGCGATGGAGCAGCGTGCGCTCGAAGCAGCGCAGTCGAACGAGGCCGAAGCCGAGCGCCTGCGCCTCCAGCGCGAGACCCTCGACGCTGAGCGGGAATCGCTTGCCACTGCCGGCGCAGAGATCGCTTCAGCGAAGAAGGATCTCGAGTCTCAGCGGGCCGAACTCGAACGCGAACTCGATCGGATTGCAGCGCTCGAACAGGAAACCCAGAACGCCAGACACACCGCTGCGGAACTCCAAGCCGAGGCAGAACGTCTTGCCGCTGAGGCCGAGTTGGCGATGGCCCAAGCACAGACCGCCGCGAAAGAGGCCGATCAACGCCGCTCCCAGATGGAGCGCACGCTCGCCGAGCGCACCGCCGCGTTCCGCGCCGCCGAGGAGCGTATGGAACAGCGTGCCTCGGACACGAGCTCGATGATCTCTGAGGCGCAAGCGACAGCGGAGAGACACGCGTCAAAGATCGCATCGCTCGAGTCCGAGCTTGCCTCCACCCGTTCGGATGTCGCCCGACTGACCACCGACCTGCAGGAGAAATCCCAAGTCATCGCCTCGCGCAACGAGGAACTCAAATCGCTCCGAAGCCAGGTGGCCACCCTCCGCGACAAGTCCGGCGCGGACGGCGCGCTCAAGACACAGCTCGCAGAACTCCAGCAGACCCAGACACGCTCCCTCGAAGAACTGGAGCAACTTCGCTCACGGCTGAACGAGGCACAGGCCAAGTCAGACGAGTATCTCAGGCATATCGCAGAGATCGAGGGTCAGCTCGTCGAGTCCCAACGCGCCCTCGTCACTGCCTCAAGCAACGCCTCGGCCGCGACTAACGACTCGGAGCTTCAGGCCAGACTCCAGGAAGCAACAGCCGAACGCGATCTCGCTCTCGAGGAAGCCGAGAAGCTGCGCGACTTTGCCCGCACACTCGGCCAAGAACTCGCCGCCGCTCGCGCTCACCAGCCCGGCACACTCGCGAACCCTTCCGACGAATCGACGGCCGCTCGTCGCGATCGCCTGCGTCGCCAGCGGAAACTGCTCCGAGAACAGTCCGAGAAGGTCAGACGCGCCAGCGATGCGGTCCGCGACCGCTTTGAACAGGTCGAGCAGATCCTGTCCCAGCGAGCCGAACTCCTCGCTGCAAAGAAATCGATCGACGAATCCAAGCGCAAGCTCAGGGGCCGGCAGGCACGCAACGGGGCACTCTCCGCGATCTTCTACTTCTCCATGGCGTTGCTGATCTACTCCGGCATTGGCTGGATCGTCGCCCAGAACATCGCGCCTGCCGTGTACGCCGTCACGGCGCAGGTGCAGGCCGATGCCTCCGGCAGACCCCTCTCCCAAGCCGAACTCGACGAGTGGCAGAGGTACCACGAGGACCTCATCACAGATCCTCGGTTCCTTGATGTCGCATCAGACAGACTCAAGCAGCGCGGCGTGGCATCCCTCTCAACGCCCACCGCCCTGAAGGACCGTCTCGACGCGGACTTGACGCTCATCTCCGATCGATCCGGCTCCCTGACGATCGAGCTCCGTGGGCTGGGGGCAGAGAAAACCAAACGAGAACTCGACACCATCACCACTACGTTCGTCCGCACCGCGAATTCCGCACGCGAACGCCGTGTTGACGGCTCGAACACCATCATCGTCTCAGAATCCACGGTGTCGGACGCGCCGTTGTACGACGAGCGGGTCTACTACGCCGCCGCCATCGCTGCGGGGCTCACGCTGCTCTCGATCATCGCGGCGTACGGCCTCTGGCGTAAGCTCTACGAGGCAAAGGCCTCTCTCGAACGCACCGATGAGTTCGAAGGTCTCATCGACGAAACACGCTGGACTCTGCCCAAACGCACGACGTAAAGGCAACCGCCCGAGCAATACTCGGGCGGCGAGTCATACATGCGGATTCACATCTCATTCGTCTGGATCGAAACCTCAAGACCTGTTTCGTGAAGAAGCGATCATGAGCGGCGTCATCTCACCGCTCGCGCCGGGTCCGAGAATCGCCAGCTTCTCAGAAGCAGCGGAAGTCGCGGCAGCTCGAACATCGCGAGTCATCAGACCGCCGCTGGAATCGAACTCCGCAAGCACGTCGATGACATTGCCGTTCTGGTCGAGGACCGCGAGCTTGTACACATTGCCGACTTGGCGGGGCAGGTTCAGATAGAACAGACGCGCCGCCTGCCAATCCGGGTTCATCCACAGCGACGCCTCGCTCGATACCGAGGAATCGGCGGACGTAAACATGACGCGCTGCGTCTGGTCATCAAAGAGCATGTCGCGAATGTGGTTCGGGCCATACGACTCGAGCATCCGAGAGAGAAGCACGTCGCTCTGGATGGTGGAAGCCAGCTCGTCATAACGAACACGCATCTGCATGGTCGTGACCGCGAACACCACCGCAGCCGCGGCGCACCCGAGAGCACCCGCACGCCACACCGGCGAGACCCGCTTGCTGCTGATGATCGGAGGCACCACTCGACCGGCTCGATCGGTGCGGGTCACGGCCTGCTCCGCGATCGCAAGACGAACACGCTCGATCACACGGGCACGCAGATCGCTCGGCGCTTCCACATCCGGCAGAAGTGAACTGAGATCCGCGAAGCGGACCTGCTCACGCCGGACCTGCGCCTGGAGGGCGGCAGGCGACGATGCAAACGCACGCTCGAATGCCTGACGCTCGTCCTCATCGAGGAGGCCGTGAACGTCGAGCAGTGCGAGTTCGATCAGATCCTGGACCTTCATACCACCGGCTCCTCGTTCACACGCTCCCTGAGCCGCACAAGTGCGCGGCTGAGCGCCGATTTGACAGTCCCCAGCGGGGTACCGAGCTCTTCACCGATCTGCCTGAGGGTCTGCCCCCCTAGATACGCACGCACGACCACAGTGCGTTGCAACTCTGGCAGAGTTTCTATCTTCTTCATCAACGCTGCAAACTGCTCCTGACGCTCCGGGCTCGAATCTCCGAGCCCGAACTCGCCCGCGAAACCGGCCTGCGTCTCGTCCAACGAACCCGCCTTGACCCTGGCCCGCGTCCGCCGAAGCTTGTCTACCAAATGGCGCCTTGAGATCAGCATCACCCAGGTCACCAGAGCCGCACGCTTCGGATCATACCTGCCCGCGGTTCTCCATAACCGAACAAAAACCTCCTGGACCGCATCTTCCGCCTCGGCCCTTGTCGGCATCGCTTGGAACGCCATCCGAAACACAAGAGAGCCGAATCGATCGTACAACTCGCCGATAGCGGCCTCTTCGTTCGCCGCGACACGGCGCATCAGTTCCAGATCAACATCGTCCTGGAGGTGCTTGTCGGCCATTCCCCACGCTCCTGCAAGGTACTCCATCCTTGCTTCATCCTGAAGCCGCAATCATTTACGCAGCACAGGACAGAAGGATGCCTCCCCGGATCCGATTGTCTCGAAGACTCTTGATACCAAACACATGCCGCACTTACCGATGATCATGGGACATAATGTGCCTTCTATGCCCATTTCGTGCTTGCGGCATCGTTCATGGATCGTTATCCTGATTTGAACACGGATGGGATCCGTGCGTGCGGAGCGATGGCATGCCTTCTCGTGGTGCCCCGTATACCGGTGAAAGACGAAACGCGAGAGACTCCGTCTCGCGCGGCTTTTCATTGATCGACGTACTCGTCACGCTGATGGTCATCGCGTTGCTCCTCGGGATCTTGCTCCCAAGCATGAACAAGGCACGCGAGACCGCTCGCCGCGTCGTCTGCGCGTCAAATGTGCGTCAGATCGGCCTTGCGGTCGCGATGTACGCTGATGATTCGAAGAACCACATCCCATACACGGTCTTCGCGCCGCCGGGCGCACGCAACGAAGAGCTCGAACTCGCCGACACGGTGATTGTCCGGTTCAGTTCTTCACGTTTCAACGAGGATACTGAAGCAGACTTCGAGTGGGACGGCCTCGGGTTGCTCTACGTCGGCGAGTACTTGGCTGCCCCGCCCGCGTTCTACTGCCCTTCGCACTCCGGCAAGCATCCGTTCGCCGCGTACTCCAAGCTCTGGAAGGGTGAGAACGGCGAGATAGTCTCGAACTACCAGTACCGCGGGCTCGGCCCCAATGGAGCCACGCGTCTCTTCCAGATTGAGCCGGCTCGATCCGCAATCGCCGCGGATGGCCTTCGCACGCAGATGGACTACAACCACGAGCTCGGGATGAACATCCTTCGTGCCGACCTCGCGATCGTGTGGTTCAACGATGTGAGCCGACAGATCTATAACATGCTTCCCATGGAAGAGGACACGCACGGCAGCTCTGCCGCGCTGCGCAATGTCTGGGTCCAGATCGATCTCCAGACCGCGGGTACTCCTGCGGGCGGACCGGACTGATCACCCACAACTTCCTGCGGCTACCTCGGTATCCTCTGGTCCGATGGACCACCCCCTGAAGCACGTTGCCACGCTCGCTGCCAGCATCATCGCAGGAGCGTCTCTGTTTGGGTCGTCGGTCGCATACGCCCAGCTCACGCCCGTGCGCGCGTACTACGGCGTCGATCGTTCAATCCCGATCGAAGTCCGCGTACCAGACGGGCTGGAAGGCACCCCGACCATCACTCTGCTTGAGCCCGTCAGCGCGACCGTCGTCGCCTCTTCAATGGTCGAACCTGGACGGGTCGACCTCGCGGCACACTTTCCCATTCTCTGGCGCTCGCCGACGCCCCGACTTCTCTACGCACAGCTCACCATCGGACTTGAGAAGGTCGGACCCGCTTTGGTCCTTCGTCCACTGGTCGAGCCGAAACCCGCGATGCTCCTCAACCCGGCGAACAACGCGCCGTGGTTCATGGATCCAAGGACCAGCAAGCCCTCATTCGACGCGCGAAACGGGGTCGTGACCTTCGGCCCGGCCGAAGAATCCGCGTTCACAGGATTACGCATCGAAGCCGAGCAGATCGCCATCGTGCGGACAACACTCGGCGAGATCAGGTTCGCCATGCGACCCGATGCAGCCCCGAACACTGTTCAGAACTTTCTCGACCTCGTCCGGGGTGGCTTCTACACGGACATACAGATCCACCGCATCGTGCCCGTTCGGGCGGATGGCACTCCGTTCGTTATCCAGTTTGGAGATCCCACCGCGTCGGGCAACGGAGGCCCAGGATACTCCATCGATCTTGAACGAAGCATCCTCCCGCACGACCTCGGGGTGCTGTCGATGGCCCGTGCTACCGAGCCGAACACAGCGGGGTCACAGGTCTTCATCTGCCTCAGCCGCGATGGCACGAAGCACCTCGATGGCAGGTACGCCTCGTTCGCAGAGGCCGTATCCGGCGCAGAGGTCATCCGGGCGATCGCAGCTGTTCCGGTCAACGCCGAGGGAAGACCCGCAGATCCACCCCGTGTCATCTCCATCACGCTCGAGGATGCGCCCCCCTACGGCACCGGCCCCAAGCCCCTCTCGTGGCGAGATACGCCCGAGGGTGTGCGATAGAGCACCGAGCATCGCACCACGAGTCAATGCGCTAACAGTCCACCCGGGCGTCCATGAGCAGCAAACCAGATCGCTCGCCGATACTCAGAAACTGATTCGCGCCTCGAAACCGACGAACAGCGACGGATCAACGTCGATATCGTCAACCTCGTTCCCGTCATCGTTGCGAAACTCGAACCGGTGATACGCATACGTGCCGATTCTGCCCGTCAGCGTCAGGCGATCCATCGCTCGCCATTCCGCAGCGAAGAAGATCGGTACGCGGGTGTCCTCCATCGCACCACCCGGAATCGCGTTGTTATCGTCGAGTCGGTAGTCGCGCGTGGTGTACGAACCCTCGACCGAGAGTTCCAGCCGCTCAGTTGCCTGGTACTTCAGCGCAAGCCCCGGCTTGCCATCGTTGGTGAGCGTCCACTTGTCATTGATCTTCCAATCGATTGTCAGGGCGGGGATGAAAATCTCGTCGTCCTCCAGACGCGTGGCGATGATGAACCCGAACCCGAGCGAGAGCCGATCGTTGACTCTGTAGTTCGCCGCCGCGAGCCCCCCCACCGTGAACGCATCGCCGAGATCAGCCCCGGACTCGCCCGCCCACCGGAAGATCCCGCCGCCGATCAGCGTCCACCTGTCATTCGCCTTCACGCTGACCGTGGGAGTCAGACTATAAAGGAACGCGTCGTCGATGGGTTCGCCCCCGCCGACGACCGTCTCGTAACCATCGAAGTCGTAGAACGAGTACTCCGCCCCGAAACCCATCGACAGCGTCACACGATCGTTCGCTCGATACCTGAGCCCGAGATCCGCACCGACGCGCGTCGTCGAGACGTCGCCGCCCCCGTCGATGTCCGCTTTCATGCCGAACTCCGTTCGACCTGTGAGACTGAAGGAAAGCTTCGGAGGCCCCTTCTCCGCTACGACTGGCTCACCGGTTTCTGCCTGCCCATGGGCAAGCCCCGGGAGCAGCGCGGCAACGCCCGACAATATCACTCGCTTCAAACCGACACAGACCCCACCCTCAGACTGATTATGACGCATGCAGCGGCTCCGTTCTGGCCATATCGAAATGGAGCGCACTGTAGCCGAGCCCGGTGATCCGCGGGTCAATGCCGACGCCGCCACGCAACGATTCTCACCACGGCCGCAGCCGCATCTCGCGTTCCACCCGGTCCGGGTCCCCAAACGCGGCCTCAAACTCCGCGAGCAGTTCGGGGGGCGATCTCCGCCCGGGCTTGCTCGTTGCCGCCCCCTCGACGTACGCCGCGAACGCCTCCCGCCTGTAGCGTGACAGGTATCTCACCAGTGCCTCACTCGTGACATACAGCGTGCCGATCCGCTCCATCTCTTCTCGCATGGGGGCATCCCGTGAAACAAGCATCCTGATCGATATCCGCTCCTGTTCTGCTATCGCCAGATACGCATCCCGGAACCCGTTCCGTGATCGGTCGGGCGTGCCGATCATCTCACCGTTCGGCTCGAACGCAGACGCGATCCCCTCGCTGAGCCAGAACGGCTGTGTCCGTCTGCGCGTCTGCACACCGGTTCGAAACGCCACCATGTGGGCCGCCTCATGGCTGGCTCTGGAGACGGCACTCTCAGCACCCTCGCCGTCCGGCTCCCCCACGAACATCGCCATCCGCTCTTTGCTGGGAACATAGTGCCCTCCCAGCACGCGGCCATCGAGCCCATCCTCAGACGCTGCAAACGCGATGTACGCCTCTCGCTTCGCGAACAGCACGCACACATGCTTGCTCCCTTCCGGCGCGGGGTGCAAACCCGCTCGCCGAGCCCATTTGATGAACTCGGCCCGTGTCCGCTCCAGCGTCCCGAGTCTCGCCCTTGCCACTGTCGCAGAGGCATCGGAGAGCAGCACCACGCTCTGCCCCTCGTATCTCGCGAAACCGCGCCCAAGCACTCTCGCGAGCAAAGCAACACGCTCCTCGTCCACGTGAATGACGCCTCTTGCATCGCTGATCTGCCAGAGCAACGACGTTGCATCCCTCCTCTCGCTCGCAACCCACCGCGCGTTCCGCAGGAGCACTTCCGCACGCGCAACGTCACCACTCTGAAGTAGAGCCGCTCCTTCTCGCAACGCTGACAGCTCCTCCCGCCCAGCCGGCACGACGTCCGCTCGCTGTGGGTCATCATCCCCCACCGGCACCGCACCTTTAGCACTCAGCCCACGATGCTCAATCACCCTGGGCATGCGCATCGGCGGCGTTGTCGCCTCTTGCGGCTGCGCCCACACCTCCCCAGCCACGAACGTGGCAGAGAGCGTCCCGCATCGCAAGAGACGCCACAACCTCATCATGAACACATGCGTCGCAGACGCCTGACCCATGTGTTCACATTCGGCCAAAGTCCGTCACGACATCCCTGCACCTCCGACACCTCGCTCCAACCAGCACCCGCCGTCCCAACCGAACAGTCCTGGCCGTCCAGAGCGACCCGATATAGGACCTGCCAGCCCTGACAAGCACCAACACCTCTCGACATGCCATCTATGGCGAGCACCGTGCCGTGCTTCCCGTGATTCCGACTGTGACCTACACTCAGAACCCTTCGGGGCGGTAACTCAATTGGTAGAGTGCCAGCTTTGCAAGCTGGAAGTTGGGAGTTCGAGTCTCCTCCGCTCCACTCATCGAATGCCTTGTGCCGACTCAGATAGCGCGATCTCGCTCGCTGGCAGCAGGAGTCGGTCGAGCGCAGTTCCACACGCTCCCGGACAACACCCCCCCACCATTGTGTTCCCAGCTGCGATCACCGCTCACTGTGCATTGGTTGATAACCGCACTTGCCCACGCGATCTGGCCAAACATGGCCACCCGAGCATGCGAACGAATCGATTGTGACGCGCCTATCACGCTTCCGACCTTTGACGCGTGAAGACCCCATGCTTCCCCCGGGGCTTCCCCTTGACCGTGGGACTTGGGTAGCCGATCCCAACAGCCCGCTGAGTTCGTTCTCTCAGCGTGCAGTCCACTCATCGTTCCGGGGTATGCATGGCGACCATAGACCGAGTTCTTTCGTGCCCCACACTCCCCTCGCTGCCGGCCGTCGCGGTCGAAGTGCTCGCGCTGACCCGCTCCCCTGACGTCTCGCTCGCCGATATCTCTCGAGTGGTTCAGAACGACCCGGGGCTGGCGGCCAAGATCCTCAAGACTGTCAACTCATCGTTCTACGGGCTCCAACAGCCGTGCTCGCGCCTCGATCGCGCCATGTCCTATCTTGGTCTTCAGGCCGTGAAGTCGCTCGTCCTCGGATTCAGTCTTGTCGATGCCACCAGAGGTGTCGGAAACAAACCCGGCGTCGATCTCAAGCAACACTGGCGCCGCACGATCTTCGCCGCCGCAGGGGCACGCCATATCGCGCAGCTGACCCGTGCCGCAGACCCCGACGAAGCGTTCACCGCCGCACTCTTCCAGGACATCGGTATCCTCGCCTGCGTCGCGGCCCTGAGCGACGAGTACGTCTCCACACTCGCGACAGCGCCAGAAGACCACGACCTGCTCTGCCGCCACGAGCGTGAAGTCTTCCCGTTCGATCACACCACCATCGGTGCCGAACTGGCCCGCAAGTGGAAACTGCCGGATCTATTCACGGAGGTCATCCGAAAGCACCACGCCCCGGATGCCGGGGGCCTGACGTACGGCCCCGTCGTGCGCATCGCGGCTCTCTCGATGTACCTCTCGGAGGTCATGAGCACGCCCGGAGCGTCATCACTCCTTGCACGCCTCGCGACGAAGGCGGAGGCATGGTTCTCGATCCCGGCCGATCGGGTTGCCGCAATACTGAAATCAACCGCCACATCCGCGAACGAACTTGCCAAGCTCTTCGAGCAGGATGTGGCGATCCCGAACGCCTCGCTGATCATCGCAGAAGCGCAGGACGCGCTCCTGACCGGTCAGATCCAGATGCAGCGCGAGACGGACCGGCTCAGAGTCGAGACGCAAACCGACACGCTGACCGGCATCGGCAACCGACGCCGCTTCGACGAGGAACTTGCCGACGCCTTCGCACAGGCACGGAAGAACCGCGGCTCACTCTGTGTATTGATGATCGATGCCGACAAGTTCAAATCGGTGAACGATCGATTTGGCCATCCAGCAGGCGACGCCGTCCTCAAGCAGCTCGCATCACGTGTCGCGTCAACGACCGCAGACCGTGGGCTCGTGTGCCGATTCGGTGGAGAGGAGTTCGCGGTCATCCTCCGCGGCACGGACGGTGTTCGCGCCAAAGAAATCGCCGAAGAGATCCGCACATCCATCGCATCGAAGCCGCTGGACCTTGCCGGTGTTGAAGGAACGCCGCCCTCACTCGCTGTGACGATCAGTCTCGGTATCGGCTGCATGGAAGCATCGAGCGGCGAAGCAGCAACACAGGAGAAGCTGCTCGCGCTCGCAGACCAGGCCCTGTACGCAGCGAAATCCGCAGGACGCAACTGCGTCCGTTCCGCGACCCTGATGCCCGACCAGACTCACGCCCGCCGCGCCTCAGACAACAACGGTGGCGGCGTCGCCCGGTCACTCCGGCACGCAGACGGCGTCCTTCGTGTGCTGGTTGTTGAGGACGATCCCCTCGCGGGCAAACTCCTGTCCATGCTGCTCCAGCGGCTCCCGAACACAGACGCCAGAGTGGCAACCTCCATCGCTGGCGCACACGCCGTGCTCGCGGACCACTCCTTCCGTCCGGGCGTCTCAATCCTCGATCAGAATCTCCCCGACGGACGAGGCATCGATCTGATCAGCGAGATTCGCGCCCAGACGCCGGACATCCGCAAGATCGTCGTGATGAGCGCGAGCATATCGCCCGACATCGAGTCCGCCGCACGCCACGCAGGTGCCGACAGTCTGGTCAGCAAAATCGAGATGTGCAGCGACATCGGCCGCTGGGTGCTGAATCTGCTCGGCCCAGAGGCGAAAGCCGCCTGATCGCTGCGCGGCTTACCGCATGCTATCGTTCGGATGCACATGGCCAGCAGCTGGCGTTTCCATCCGCTCTGGCTCCCGCTGAGCCGTAGCATCCAGACAGAACGAGACCATGCAGACCTCAGGCGCGCACACACACCCTGGCTGGCAGCCGCACCCGAACGCGGCACATCACATTCAACAACTGCTGCACAGAGTCCTTGACGCCGTTCCGCTCGCCTCGCAAGTAGCCGCTCGACTCACATCCGCGCTCGGCGTGCGTCTGGCAGATCTGACAGACCATATGGTCGTGCCACAATCAGATGCCGCGCGTAACGAATTGTTCACGCTCGGATTCTGCCACAGACCGCAACCCGGTGCCCCGAACGCGTACACGCACGACGCCGCGCTCCTGCCAACGGTCATTCTCTCACCGGGCAGCCAGACTCGCCTGGCAATCAGAGTCGACTCGATCGCTGACTTTCTCGCGGCATGGCACATCGGCCCTGACCACACGATCAGCGGAGCCCCGGGATCCCCATTCCGCATCGCGCAAATCGCCGAAAGCGGACACTCTGAGTTCGCGGCCGTCGAGCGTCACGGCTATCGCGGGCTTGTACCCCCTCCCGTTGATCCCGCAAAGATTCTCTGCGCACGCATCCACGCCGAGTCGTTCCAGCGCCGCCCTCGAACAGCACCCACCGAGACCGATCAACTCACTACCCTCGCCGCACTCATCGAAACCACGATCTCCGACATCGGACAGGACTGGGCGTGTGACATCTTCTTCTCTGCTGAGCGAGACTACTGGCGCCGGCGATGCAGCGACGCGACCGCTGAGCACGCCGCTCGCGAAGAGGTCGGTATCGGATGGTCCGATCGTGACAGCCACGCATATTTTTGCTCAGAGCGGACCTTCACCCCGCTTGTCGCAATCCTGGAACGCCTCGGCCTGCACCGTCGAGAATGGATCTCCGCGCCAAACGATGGTGGCAGCGGTGTGCTGGTGATGGAGCAGCCCGTCGCCGACATCGTTGCACTCATCCACACGGACTCCGACTCTGATTCTCCCCTCGCATCAACGCAGACATCCGGCCCGATCGCTTCCTGGTGCGCTGCACACGGAGAATCACCGCTCAGCGGGGGCATGCAGCGTCTCGCGTGCCGCTCTTCGCTGCACGGTCCCTCGCCAGATAGCGGGTTCCCCGCACACCGTGCAGACCGCCTTCTCGCCGATCTCCCGTTCTTCAAGTCTGCACTGGCACCACCTCGCGTGCCGGATCCGGCGCGATGCGGCTCTTCTGCACCCACGTCGAACCAGCTCGAACGAGTCGAACGCAACGACGGCTACAGAGGATTCAATCGAGAGGCGATCGGCGCCATCGTGCGAGAGGCCTAGATCCTCAGTCGCGATCAATCGCGCCGGCCCGTGATCTCATGTATCGGATCGCTGCTTCTTCCTCTTGCGTGCCGCCGGACTCGGTGACTCACTGCGCAGGGCACGTAGTTCATCGAGAACCTGATCGCCATGCGTCGGCGTCTTCACAGAATCCCAACGCCTGACAACGACACCCTCCTCATCGAGCAGATACGTCGTCCGCACCATGCCGAGCACTCGCTTGCCATACATGTTCTTCTCGCGCCAGACACCGTACTTCCCGCAGGTCTGCGGAACGCCGTCGGATCCGATGCGATCCGCGAGCAGCACGAACGGCAGACCATGCTTCGAGGCAAACGCCAGATGCGAACCCGGAGAATCCGGGCTGATGCCGACGACCTCTGCGCCGAGTGATCTGATCTCAGCATGCCGATCTCTGAACTGGCACGCCTCCGTCGTGCAGAGCGGCGTGTCATCCTCAGGATAGAAATAGATCACGAGCACGGTCCCGCGAAACTCCGAGAGTCTTCGCACCACCCCATGCTGATCGCGAAGAGAAAACGCCGGCGCCTTCTGTCCCGGCTCAATCAGCGGCATAGCTCACTCGCCTCCACACGTCGGCACCATCGAAGCAGACACGAACAGCACCCAATGCATAAGTGTAAGGCGCACGGCACCGCCTTCATTTTCGGACCCCACCCGAAAGCAGCGACTTGCCCAGTTTGCCCGCACCGCACAGTCCCTCCGGGAATCACCGCTGAATC
Source organism: Phycisphaeraceae bacterium (assembly GCA_019454185.1). Taxonomy (NCBI): domain Bacteria; kingdom Pseudomonadati; phylum Planctomycetota; class Phycisphaerae; order Phycisphaerales; family Phycisphaeraceae; species Phycisphaeraceae bacterium. The sequence continues at coordinate 622,348 of CP075368.1, read as the reverse complement.
TACCGAAGCGTGGCCATCGTCGGAAACCCATGGCATGCTGATACACGCTCGGCCACATCGCCATTGCGGCTCAAGGCAGATCGACACGACGACCCGCCTCCACGCGATCCGCCGAGGAGTTGAGGGAGAGACAGCGGCCCCGGAGCTTCCGCCGGGGCCGCACCCTTTTTTGCCCCGTACGCGTGCCACGCCCGACATTTCTCGCTACCTTAGCCGCTCTGTATCCCTTGGAGGCACGGCATGGCAGAATCGACACCGGTCCCCGGATCCACCCCACGCGGCTTTCTGGGGCTCATCGAGCGAATCGGCAACGCTCTTCCCGATCCCGCGCTCCTGTTCTTCTACGGCTGCATCCTGATCATGGTCGTCTCACACCTCGGGGTCGTCGCCGGATGGTCGGTCACCCCCATCCGCATGCAAGAGGTCACGACACAGATCGTCGACACCTCCGGTGTACCGGTCATCGATGCCGAGACAGGCCTGCCGAAGACCGAACCCGTGATCGACACCCGGACTGGTCGCCCCAAGACCGAACTCATCGAGTCCGGCGATCCGATCACCGCCCGCAGTCTGCTCAGCGCGGACGGCATCTACTGGTGCCTCGCGAACATGGTCAATAATTTCGTTCGATTCCCACCGCTCGGCATCGTTCTGGTCGCGATGTTCGGCGTCGGCGTCGCCGAGAAGACCGGCCTCTTCGACACGCTCATTAAGGGCATGGCCCTCCTCGTCCCGCAGAAACTGCTCACACCCGCGATGATCTTCATCGGAATCATGGCAAACATCGCGAGCGATGCGGGATACATCGTGTTGCCGCCGCTGGCCGCAGCACTCTACCTCGCCTCCGGCCGCTCACCTCTCGCCGGCATCGCCGCGGCGTTCGCCGGCGTCTCAGCTGGCTTCAGCGCCAATCTCCTGATCGGCGGCACCGATGCCCTCATCGCCGGCATCACCACGTCGAACGCGCACATCCTCGACCCGAATTACGATGTAGACGCAACCGCAAACTGGTACTTCCTCGCGGCCTCCACCGTTCTGCTTGTCGCCGTCGGCTGGGCGGTCGCAGCCCTCATCGTGGAACCCCGCCTGAAGAATCGCCCCGCAGATGAGGGTGGGCCATCCCCGAATGCAAAGATCGACCTCGCCACGATGCGCCTCACCCAGACAGAGTCGAAGGGCCTCGTCTGGGCGGGCATTGCGCTCGCGCTGTTCATGGCCGTTCTCGGAGTACTCATCCTCGTGCCAGGCGCGCCCCTACACGGACCATTCCTCGATACCACAACCGGCCGATCCTCGACTCGCTGGGTCAACGCCGTCGTCCCCATCGTCCTCTTCGCGTTCCTTGTTCCCGGCGCGGCCTACGGCGCCGCCACCGGACAGATCCGGTCGCAGAAAGACGTCATCTCCTGCATGATCCATGCCATGCGATCCATGGCACCGGTCATCACGATGGCTTTCTTCGCCTCTCAGTTCATCGCCTTCTTCACCCAGTCGAACCTCGGACAGATGCTCGCCATCATCGGCGGCACACGACTGGCAGAAGCGAACCTCCCCGCGAGCGTGGTCATCCTCGGCTTCATCCTTCTCGTCATGTTCCTGAACCTCCTCATCAGCTCGATGTCCGCAAAGTACGTGCTCGTTGCTCCGATCTTCGTGCCCATGTTCATGATGCTCGGCATCAGCCCCGAGCTCACGCAGGCGGGTTATCGCGTCGCCGACAGCGCGACAAACATCATCACGCCCATGAACGCGTACATGATCATCATCCTCGCGGTCATGCAGAAGTTTGCCCCCCGCGCCGGAATCGGCACGCTTGTCTCCACCATGCTCCCCTACTCGATCGCATTCGCCCTCACATGGGGGATCTTCATCGTGATCTGGATGCAGACCGGACTCCCCCTCGGGCCGGGCGCCCCGCTGCATTACTCGCCGACCGCCGTCGGGCCATAACCCCACCACCATCACCCGCGCATCGCCCGTGATCGCCTTGTGCGAATCTCGCCCCACGCTCGCCACGCACCCCCGCAAAGCACTAAAATAAGCCGCAGCCACGGAGGGCCGCGATGCCGACCACACTCCTCCCCGACGCGCCGGACGCGTCGGAAACAACACGGATGCCGATGAGAAAGCCCAAGTCCTTGCCGCGCGCCACCGCCGATAGCATGGCGTCGAAGCAGCGAGACATTTCCGTCTCCGAGTTCTTCGCCAAGAACAGGCACCTTCTGGGGTTCGACAACCCCCGCAAGGCCCTCCTGACGACCGTCAAGGAAGCCGTCGACAACTCGCTCGACGCCTGCGAAGAAGCCGGCATTCTCCCCGACATCACCGTCATCATCGAGGATCTCCAGCCCAACCGACCCGCGAACACCAAGGCCTCTCGATACCGCGTGACCGTCGCCGACAACGGGCCCGGCATCGTGCGCAAGCAGGTCGAGAACGTCTTCGGGCGGCTGCTCTTCGGCTCAAAGTTCCATCGGCTCAAGATGTCCCGAGGACAGCAGGGCATCGGAATCTCCGCCGCGGGGATGTACGGGCTGATCACCACCGGCAAGCCGATGGTCATCCACACCAAGCCCAAGGCCACACAGCCGGCTCACCACATCGAGCTGGCCATGAACACCAAGACCAATCGCGCCGAGGTCACCGTTGACGTCGAGACCGACGACTTTCCCCCGCGACGCTTCAGCACCCTGACCTCCGGCACGCGCGACCTCGCCGAACGAGACCTGTTCCTTGCCGCGAAGGACTACCCAACCGGCACCAGCGTCTCGATCGAACTCGAAGGCCGCTACCAGAAGGGGCGCGGCAGTGTCGATGAGTTCCTCGAACTCACCGCGATCGCCAACCCACACGCGCGATTCGTCTTCGTCCCCCCATCCAAGGAGAGCTCGCCGGAAGACGCTGACGACGCACCCCTCCTCCCAACGGGCGGACCAACGGGAGCGACACCTTCTGCGCCCCCGTCACACACCGAGACACAGTCCGACGACAACGCACAATCGCCGTCACCTGTGGTCACGCTCGAGACCGGTGGCGTCACCGTCTTTCCGAGGGCCGTCACCGAGCTCCCGCCCGAAACCAAAGAGATCCAGCCCCACCCAAGAGGCATCGAACTCGGCATCCTTCTTCAGATGCTCAAAGAGGCACAGGCCGAGCGCGACAACTACACGCTCTACAGCTTCCTCCAGGATAAGTTCTCGCGCGTTTCCGCGGCATCCGCCAGCTCGTTCTGCCAGACCATAAAGGCGACAGCCCGAACACGCATCTCGGACATCGACCACGACCAGGCCGAGCGGCTCTTCAAGGTTCTCCAGGATTCAAAGCTCCCGCCTCCGCCCACCGATTGCCTCGCCCCGATCGGTGTGCGTCAGCTGCTTGCGGGCTTGCTCAAGGGTGTGCGTGCAGAGTTCTACGCCGCGTCGAGCCGCGAGCCCGATGTCTATCGAGGTCGCCCGTTCCAGATCGAGGCCGCCCTCGCGTTCGGAGGCGAACTGAAAGCCGACGAGCCCGCCCGCGTCATCCGTTTCGCCAACCGCGTGCCGCTCCTCTATCAACAGTCGGCTTGCTCCTCCTTCAAAGCCGTCACCGAAACGAACTGGCGGAACTACGACCTCCAGCACCCCCGCGGAGGCGTGCCGATCGGACCCATGGTCATCATGATCCACATGGCGAGCGTCTGGGTCCCCTTCACCAGCGAGTCGAAAGAGGCCATCGCCGATTACGACGAGATCCGCAAAGAGATGAAACTCGCACTCCAGGAGTGCGGCCGCAAACTCGGAACATACCTGAAAAAACGTGCCAAGATGCGCCGCGAAGGCGAGCGCCGAGACGTCTTTCAGAAATACATCGGAGAGATCGCCAAAGCATGCAACGCCATCAGCGGCGTCGATGCCGAGGAGCTCTATGCCGCCCTGCTCGAACAAGCAAAGCGCAAGACCGCGGTCGCAGACCTCGAGCTCGATCAGGATGGAAAGGCCGTCAAGGACAACGCCAACGACTCCGACGAAGAGGGCGTCATCATCGTCGAGCCCGTCGCCCCATCCGATGTCGGCGACCTAAGCGATGCGCCGCCGATGGGCAAACCCTCCCGCGCCGAAGCCGCGGCACTCAAGGTCCACGCGTTGCGTGCCACAGCCGAAGAGCCGACGCTGATCGATGTCAGCCGCCCCAACCGCCTCAACCAGAAGGGCAAGCGGCCAAAGCCGCGAGAGAGAAGCAAAGAGACACGCAGCGACTCGCCGGGCTCACAACGCTCGAAAGCACCCGCTAAATCACCTCGCGCCGCCGTTTCGGCCGCGAACGCCGGCTCAAAGCCCGCCGCGATGAAGGCCGAGGCGCGCCAAACATCTGAACCAACACCACCATCAACGGCTCGACCCGCCAAGCCGCGAATCCAGATAAAGCTCGTCCCAAAGCAAGACCCCGGCCTGTTCTGAGTCAGTACGCCGCAGACATCGCTCATCGAAGGAGAACCACATGCACCTGGCACGCATCGTCATCATCGGGTCCGCACTGTCGCTCCCTCTCGCGATCACATCGCTGACTGGCTGCCAATCCGGCCAGAGCATGACCGACTCCGCTTCCATGATCCAGAAACTCACCGGCGATTGGAACCTGACCGCGCTGCGCGGGGCCGATCTCTCGACGATCATGCCTCAGGGGCTTCGCGTTCCATCGCTCTCCTTCACGGAAGACGGCAAGGTCTCCGGCACGGGCGGCATCAACCGTCTCGCTTCCTCCATCGATCTGGAGGCACTGGCGAAGGGCGAGTTCAAGCTCGCACCGACCGCGAGCACGAAGATGGCGGGATCGCCCGAGGCGATGAACTTCGAGGACTCCTTTCTGAAAGCACTCGGCGAGGCGACTGGGCTCTCGGTCAAGGGCGACACCCTCTCACTCTCGAACGCCGCTGGTGAGCTCATGAAGTTCGCGCGCGCCAAGTAAGCCGCTACCCCCCCCACGGCCCTGCTCCGCCCCGACGCCCCGCTCTCCGCTCGACACAGGACCCTTCGATGGCCCGTAAACCCGCACCAAAGACCGCTTCGACAACAGCAAAGAAGCCGATCGGCACGCTCCCCGAGCGCGACGTCAAGACCATCGGGAAGCTCGTCGGACTCTCCGAAATGGTCGTGAAGCGCGGCATGAGCGGCAAAGACCCGGTCATCCACATCCCCCTTCGCACCAAGAGCAACACCAGTTGGAACCGGAAGAAGGGCATCCTCGAGATGGGCGATGCCAAGGCCGATCGCCCCCTCTTCGACCTCAAAACAGCCAAGCAGTTCATGCAGACCATGCTCCACGCCAGCACGATCAAGGATCTGATTGAAGAGGGCAAGACAAGCTCCCTCCGAGGCGTCTTCTACAAGGCCAAGCACACCGTCGCGGGCACGAAAGAGAACACCTTCGACACGCAGGACGAGTCCGATCCCATTCTCGAGGACCTCGAAGTGTCGCTTGGGACGCTGCGCGAAGAGCTCCACATCTTCGCCGAGAACCGCGGCGTGCTGGCGGGCAACATCACGGTCATTGATGGAGGTGACACGATTGACTGTCGAGCATCCGGCCGGGGCGGGCACGGCATTCCATCGATTGTTGAGCCCGATGTGTTCGCGTTCGGCAAGTGCGAGGCCAAGTTCGTCCTGCATGTCGAGAAGGGCACAGTCTGGAATCGCTTCAACGAAGACCGCTTCTGGGAAAAGAACAACTGCATCCTCACGCACGGCGGAGGCCAGCCGCCGCGAGGGTGCAGGCGTCTGCTTCAACGTCTGAACAAGGAACTCGGGCTGCCAATCATCTGCCTCCTCGACAACGACCCTTGGGGTCACTACATCTACAGCGTCATCAAGCAGGGCTCCATCTCGCTTGCGTTCGAGTCCTCTCGCCTCGCGATCCCGGAAGCGAAGTTTCTCGGGCTGCGAGCAAAGGACTACAAGGAGTGCGATCTTGGTGAAGCTGTGAAGATTGAGCTGACCGAGAACGACATCAAACGCGCTAAGGAGATCGCGGCGTATCCGTGGTTCGCGGATCACAAGGGCTGGCAGCGTGAGATTCAGGGACTTCTGAACAATGGCTTCAAGATGGAAGTCGAAGCCATGATCAACAAGGGCATTTCGTACGTCACCGAGGAGTACGTCCCGCAGCGCCTGAAAGCAAAGGACTGGCTGGAGTGACACTCCACGTCAGACGTTACACCCGCTGCCAGTTCATGCCGCGACGCTCCGATTCTGTCCCAACTCATCGCCCCCGTTGTCCTGCATCAGTGCAGGATGCGGCGCAGCAGGCACGTCGTACACGTAAGCCGAGACATCCTCGCCCAGCGAGTGTGTGATGGACACGCCTCGCTTCTCGACGGTCTCATCCGCCAGATCCACATTCATCGTCTCGCGTGGTCGTTCCCCGCTTGCCCCTGCCAACACCCGCACCACCGGCCTGCACGGACGCTCGGGATTCGGGGACATCACCACGCACCTTCGCCCATCGATCAGCGTGACCTCTGTACCGATGGCATACGGCGGGATCCGCAGCAGCATCGCCCTACGGACAAGCGGATCGAACCAGCCGTCAAACCGTGAGGATGCGAAAGCATGCAACGCAGCCACCGGTGGTCGGCGCGATCCTGAAGCGTCACGCATGAGATTGTCCAGCACATTCGCAGCGGACACGATCCTCGCGAAGATGTGGATCCTGCGCCCCGCCAGCGGGCCATTCACCCTGCCCCCGCTCGACCGTGTAAGGTCCGGCCACCCATGACCATCAAACCGCTGATGGTGGTTCAGCGCGGCGTGCGCGACACGCGCCGGCACGCGCGTCTCGCTCAGCATGCGATGCCCGAGCCAGCCGTGATCACGATACCCATCCGGTCCGACACCACCGTCGATATGGATCTCGTGCGTATCGCTCGCAGAGCCCCGGAACCGAGCCTTCCCGAGATCGTGCATCAGGCCCGCCATCCCGAGAACCGCCATGTCTCTCGCCTGCTCATGCGAGAGACGCCGCTGCTCCGATACAACGTAGCCCTCAAGGTGGAGCCCGCAGATCAACGAGAGGTACGCGACGTTGCTCGAATGCGTCGCGAGGCCATCCGAGTCGAAGAGTGAGTCGGTCATCGCGGCGTACTTCTTCGATGAGATCGCCTGCACCACAAGCCCCATCACCGCCTGCCGATACGACTGCACCGAGGCGACCGAGAGCGTGCGACGCGACATCGATGAGAGGTCATCGCGCAGCCGCGCATACACCTCGAGACGCGCCGCAGACAGCTCCGGGGCCAATGCCGCGTCGAGGTCGCGTGTGAGGTCATCCTCGACCCAGACCTGAGATACACCACGCTTACGGATGCTCGCGAGCAGCGCGGCATCGAGCACAACGCCCGGCCTCAGCAGCTGAAGATCCGGCGCGCGCGGATCCCGAACCTGCGAGCCCAGAATCATGCCCGGCCTGACATCCTGGATCGCACAGAGGAGCATGATGAGGTTCCAGGAAACAACCCACGTGAACGCCTCGCACGTTGCTTCGCGCGATCAGTGTGCTATCGGCGCAGGCCCGTGTATCGAGGCATGGAATCCCGCCCCAAGGACCGGATAACAGGATCATCAACCCGCCCAGCCCACACGTCCACCCGATGCCGAATAGCAACCCCCGATTCAGGATAGTCGATGACCGACACGCGAAACCCCACTCTCGGGGCGATGACAGCAGCGAACAAACAGCCGGTTCAGAGCTGCCAGAGCGACGAGCCCCACGTGAGGCCCGCGCCGAACGCGAGGAACATCACCTTCTGGCCCGGTTGCACGCGCCCTGACTTCCGCAGCTCGTCAAAGACCAGCGGCACCGAAGCACCCACCGTGTTCCCATACCGATCGATGTTGACGTGCAACCGCTCCGGCGACAATCCGAACCGCTCGCGCGCCGAATCGAGAATCCGATAGTTCGACTGGTGGCACACGTAGTGGTCAATCTCGTCGGCCTTCAGACCCGCTCGCTCCAGCGTCTGCTCAATGAGCTTCGAGAACGTGCCCACCGCAAACTTGAAGACCGCCTGCCCGTCCATGTAGATCTGGTTGATGCGCTTGGGGTCATACTCAACGTTCGGCGGAAAGTCCTGCTTACGCCCGGGAACAAAGAGGTTCTTCGCTCCACCGCCGTCAGAGTGCATCGCCTGGGCAAGGAGCCCCCGGCTCGTGTCGCTGCCGGCACGCAGCACCACCGCAGCCGCGGCATCGCCGAACAACACCGCGACGTTCCTGCCCGCAGTGCTGAAATCGCAGAAGCGAGTGATCGTGTCAGCTCCGACGACCACGACATTCCGATACGCGCCGCCGTTGATGAGGTCGTGCGCGGTGTTGATAGCAAAGACGAATCCGCAGCACGCGCCGTTTATGTCAAACGCGCCGACCTTCCCTGCGCCGATCCTGTCTGCGACGACACAAGCCACACCCGGCGTCGGCGAGTCAGGAGTCATCGTGGCGACGACGACAAGGTCGATGTCCGTCGGCAAAAGACCCGCATCCGCGATGGCCTTGCGTGCCGCGTCAGCAGCAAAGTCCGCCGTCCCTTCCTTCTCGCGGTCGTAGATCCGCCGCTCTCGAATTCCCGTGCGCTGCACGATCCACTCATCGGACGTGTCCATCATCGCAACGAGGTCGCTGTTCGTCACGCGACGCGCCGGCAAGGACGATCCGCTCCCAGCGATCTCAACTCCGACACAGACCGGAGATCGACCTCGCCCGCTCATGCGTGCTCCTGCCCTGCGACGGGCGCCACGGCCCCGTGAGCCACATCCGCGACCTCGCCCAACCGCTTGACGATGACTTCATTCACGCCCGCCGCGACATACTGGAACGTGTTCCGGATCGCCGCCCGGATGGTCCGGGGCTGGCTCGATCCGTGCGCGATCATGCACACCCCGTTGACGCCCATCAGCGGTGCGCCGCCGTACTCGTGATAATCGTTCTTCTTATAGATCTGCTTCAGCACGGGCTCGAGCTGCATGCCCAGATCGGGATCGATCGAGAACACCTCGGAGACGATGGCCTTCATCATCGCGCTGCCCATGCCCTCGGCCATCTTGAGCATCGAGTTGCCCACGAAGCCGTCGGTCACGATCACGTCCGCGACACCGTCGAAGAAGTCCCGCCCCTCGACGTATCCGATGTAGTTCAGGCCAGGAGTTTTCCGAAGCAGATTCCTCGCCTCTTTCACGAGCTCGGAGCCCTTCGCCTCCTCGGATCCGATGTTCATGAGAGCCACGCGAGGCGACGCGATCTTCAGCATGTGCTGAGCGAGTGCCTGGCACATCACCCCGTACTGCCAGAGATGCACGCCCTTCGGCTCAGGGTTCGCCCCCGCATCACACAGCACCAGCGGGCCGTGGAACGCCGGTATCGTCACCGCGATCCCCGGCCGGTGCACGTGGGGCAGCCGCTTCATATGCATGATCGCGGCCGCGACGCACGCACCCGTATTCCCCGCAGACAGCACCGCGTCGCACGGCTGATCCGCCTTGTGCGAACCGAGGATCGACATTTTGACGATCGACGAATCACGCTTCGTCCGCACAGCCATCGCCGGCGTGTCATCCATCGCGATGACTTCCGAAGCGTGCTCGATCGAAACGCGGTCGTCCTTGACGCGCCGCTCATTCAGATAATCAACAATGATGTCGCTTGGTCCGACAAGAACGAGCCGATCGCCATCGCCCAAGTCGGGCAAGGCATCGACGCAGCCGCGCAGAATGGCGTCGGGAGCGTGGTCGCCCCCCATGACATCGACCGCCAAGCGCATGGGCGGACCCTTCGGTTACTCAGTTCTTCTGGACGCCGATGCCGAGCTTCGGAACGGAGATACGCAGGCCCGGGCGAACATAGCCGGACTCTGCGCACGCACGGTGGTGCTGCTTCGGCATGCCCGAGAGAGGGCACGTCGTAGGAGAAGTCGCCTTCAGAGCGTGGTGGGAACGCCGGCGCCGGGTCCGACCATAACTCTGACGCATCGCTGGATTCATGGCAATTACCTCAAATCGTTCGTGCAAGCCGCCATCAGGCGATCTCACAGGGAGGAACGGTAGGTGTTCGCCCATGCGGTGTCAACGCCCTTTCCCATCACCAGCTCCCCACTCCCCCAGGCACCCCCGACCACAGAGGCCCATCAAACGCCGAATTCCCGCCCCCGCACCACTGCCCAGAGACTGGACGTTCCGGCACCGACGCCTAGACTTGCTCGAACAGCCGGCACATTGCCGCTCTGTGGCCCTCCTAGCTCAGTTGGTAGAGCAGCTGACTCTTAATCAGCGGGTCGTAGGTTCGAGTCCTACGGGGGGCATTCTCGCAACGACCTCTGGCATCCGCCGGAGGTCGCTTCATTCTCAGCCCACATCCTCCATCACAGAGCTGAGTGAACACGACCTAGCGGCGTTCATCCCGCACGCCACAAGAACCCACAGGATGACGCACACCACCTCAGAAACAGGGTGTTCGTTCTCGATAGAGACTCGTGTCAAGGTTCGGCGGAGAGAGGAAAGCCGCTCACCATCCGCGGAAACCAGCTCCACACTCTGTCGTCGATTCGTGCCCCGCCTCGATCAGGTCGGGGGCCGACAACATCACAATGCGGACAAGCGGAGAGGGGGGGATTCGAACCCCCGAACGGGACAAGCCCGTTACTGGTTTTCGAGACCAGCCCTATCAACCGCTCAGGCACCTCTCCGTGCGGCGGGCCAGAGTCTAGGCGTCCCCCGACGCATCGCCACTCTCGCCCACGTTCTGACTCAAATCAACCGGGCAAGCTCATCGTCAATCCCTGGCACCCACCGCCTCGCCGTCGATGCGTCGAACCGTGCCGGAAGCTCCAGAATCGGCTCCCACTGCGCCAGATACTCAAGCAGTACCCGCGTGACAACCGACGGCGGCTTCGCCCCATCGCACCAGTAATCATGGTCAACCCATGCAAGCCGAACCGTGTGCGTCGATTCCGCACCACCCGCCCTGACAATCCGGGCGGTATGCTGCCACCCACCGACAACCTCTTCCTCGGATACCACATCCACCGCCACTTTGTTCGTCCCGACAGGTACCATGCGTCACCCTCGCTGATCCGGCTCTGTATCGTCCGATCCGGCCCGTGGGGTGATGGAGATCCGCTCCTTGTCTTTCATTCTCGAGATCATCCGACTCGGCCTGACGAACCTCCGGCTCCACCTGCTCCGGTCGGTGCTCACCACGCTCGGCATCATTTTCGGTGTCGGTGCCGTCATCACCATGGTCGCCATCGGCGAAGGGTCAACCAGAGAGGCCCTCAAGCAGATCGAACGCCTCGGTGCCAGAAACATCATCGTCCGCTCGCAGCAGCCCCCCGAGAGCGGCCAGGGAAACCAGTCCTCCCAACGCTCATGGGTCAGCCGATACGGCCTCACCTACCAAGACCTCGATGTGATCAAACGCTCCATGCCGGATGCCAGCGTCATCGTCCCGCTCAAGCAAGTCGGAGGCGAGATCTCCCGCGAATCCCGACGCAAGGCGAGCCAGGTCTTCGGCACCACGCCCGAGTTCCCCATCGTCTCGAACATCGTCGTGCAGCGTGGCCGCTACCTCACCCGCGAGGACATCGAGAACCAATCACTCGTCGCCGTCATCGGCCAGGAAGTCGCCAAAGAACTCTTCCCCTTCGATGATCCGCTCGGAAACACGCTCCGCATCGACACCAAGACCGTGACAGTCGTCGGCGTCCTCGCACCCGTCGGCCTCTCCGGCGGCGCGGGCGCCGCCCTCGTCGGCAGAGACCTCAACCTCGACGTCCACATCCCCATCACTACCGCACGCACCGTCTTCGGCGACATCGTCATGCGCCGCTCCAGCGGCAGTTTCCAGGCCAGCGAAGTCCAGATCGCCGAGGTCTACATCATGTCCCCCTCGCGTGAGGACGTGATCATCGACGCCGCACGTATCCGACGCATCGTCGATGTCCGACACCCACGCCTCACCGACATCGGCATGATCGTCCCCTTCGAGCTCCTCGCCGAAGCCCGCAAACGCGCCCAGGCCGGCAAATGGATCGCAGGCATGATCGCCGGGATCTCTCTGCTCGTCGGCGGCATCGGCATCATGAACATCATGCTCGCAACCGTCACGGAGCGAACCCGCGAGATCGGCATCCGCCGTGCCCTTGGCGCAACCCGCAAACACATCATCTGGCAGTTCCTGGTCGAGACCAGCGTGCTCTCGACGCTTGGCGGTGCGGTCGGCGTGGCCGTCGGCCTCTCCCTCAGCATCGGGCTCGCCGTCACCGTCCCGGTCCTCCACAAACTCCCGCTCCTGGGCCGCTTCGTCGCCATGGATGCAGCCATGCCCACACACGTGACGACATGGTCCGTGCTCCTCTCCTTCATCGTCGCGATGCTCACAGGACTCGTCTTCGGGCTCTACCCCGCCCAGAAAGCCGCGGCTCAGGACCCGATCGTCGCCCTGCGCCATGACTAGAGCGGTTGAAGTACGGGCGTAGCGTTTGCGCGGGGGGAGCATCGGCGAGACAGTGTGTCGCAGAGGCAGAACCAGATGTATCCGCAGTGATACGCCGAAACGGGCCGATACGCCTCACGAAGTAGCAGCCAGCCTCAGCAAAGAAAAATACACCAAAGCCGTTCATACGCGAATGAAAGAGGGCCGCCAACGCGGGCGGCCCTCTCACGATCCTTCACATCATGCGGCTCACTCACCCGATCTGGTTCGGGTCGAAGCCCTGCATGAAGTCCTTCTTCTTCTCCTGCTTCTCGTACTTGTTCTTCTTCGCGCTCTTGTGATGCTTCTGAGCGTCGGATCCGGATGCCTGAGCACCCGTCTCGACCCCATCGGCATCATCGTCGTCATCGTCGGGCGCATCCTGATCGATCGCGTCCTGTGCCGCCTGCGCCTGCGCGTGGAGCTCGGCCTCGACCGCCTCCTCGGCGTCCGCGATGCCCGCATCCTGCTTCTGCTTCGCCAACTGACGCTTCAACGCCTCGATCTTTACGCGGTCCGGCGCGAGGATGATGCTCGCCTGCTTGCCAAGCCAACGCGGATCCATCTCGATCTTCGCGATGTCCGAGAGGTCCCGGCAGATCTGCTCGAGACGATCTAGCCCGAGCCCGCGGTGCATCATCTCACGCCCGCGGAAACGCTGCGTGATCGTCACCTTGTGGCCCGCCATCAGGAACCGCCTCGACTGATCGACGCGGATCTTCACATCGTGCGGATCGATCTTGACCGAACGCCCGAGACGGATCTCCTTCATCTCGGTCGACTTGGAAGCCGCACGGCTCTTCCGTTCCTTCTGGGAGAGCTCATACTTGTGCTTCCCGTAGTCCATGATCTTGCACACAGGAGGGCGAGAGTCCGGCACAATCTCGACGAGATCGAGCCCCTGCTCCTGCGCCATGCGCATGGCCTCATACGTCTCGACGACGCCGATCTGCTCGTTCTCGGCGCCGATCAGACGGATCGGCGAAATACGGATCATGTGATTCACGCGGGTCCGCTGGATCGGCGGCCCAGAGTCTCGGGAAAAGCGACGAAGAGCGATGAGTCAACTCCTTGTAAACAGCGGACGGAACGAAGCCCCACGCGGGCGCGTCACGTCCCGATGATGCAAACAGACAGGCATTGGCGGAGCGAGCGCCGGCTCATGCGTCCACACGACACATATCGGCAGATTCAGCGTGTGCCATCGTCGCGCTCCGATCAAGGACAGCGGGAACCATTCCCGAACCACGTCCTCACACCCAAAGGTTAACCGAACCCGACCCCCCGGGCAAGCCCTATCCGCCGTCTTTGCGCGGGTCACATCCGGGTCGCCAGAAGCACGATATTGAAGAGAATGCTGATCGCGGCAACCGCAAGCAGCGAAACAAACAGGGGTTGCGTCAGGATCGACGAACCCCCACCGCTCTTCTTGCTCTGATCGACCGCGATCTCACCCTGCGAGACCGCCTCCGCCGCCACGATCGACTGCAGGTCCACCGCGCCGAAGTCGCGATGCGCCAGCACCGGTTTGTCCCCCTTGCGCACCGCCCGCAGATCGATCAGAAGGTCGCGGCAGTTCTGGTACCGCGCCTTCGGGCTCTTGGCCATCATCATCTCGATGATCTCGGCCGAGCCCGCGCTCAACTTGGCGTTCACATGGTCCGGTGGCACCAGCTCGGCCTTGAGATGCTTGTGCATCACCGCCGAAGGGTTCTTCCCGTCGAAGGGAACGCTCCCGGTCAGCATGTGGTACATCGTTGCGCCGAGCGAGTAGATGTCCGCAGGTGGACCGATGTTGATCTCGCCGCGGATCTGCTCCGGCGAGATGTAGTAAGGCGTGCCGAACGCCTTGCCCGCCTCCGCCTCAGCCGCTTCTTTATCCGAAATCGCCCGGGCGAGGCCCATGTCGGCCAGCTTCACGACGCCGTCCGAAGAGATCATGATGTTCTTCGGCTTCACGTCGCGGTGCACGAGCCCCTTCTCGTGCGCGTGCTGGAGCGCCTCGGCAACCTGGATCACGATGTCGATCGCTTCCTGCTCGCTGAATCGCTTGTGCTTCACGATGTCGTCGTACACCGTCCGACCGTCGACGAACTCCATCACGAAGTAGTGGTACTCCCCCGCCTTGCCGACATCGAACGCCTGCACGATGTTCGGATGATTCAGCGCAGCCGCGGCCCTGCCCTCGGCGTAGAAACGCTCGATGAACTGCGGGTTGCTGCTGAACTTCCGCGGAAGGATCTTGATCGCGACCGTCCGGTCGAGCGACAACTGCTTGGCCTTGAACACCGTCGCCATGGCGCCCTCGCCAAGCTTGCTCAAGACCTTGTACCCCGGGATCTTCTGCCCGGACCGCTGGGCCTCGACGATCTGCTTCAGACGTGCGATCTGGCGCTCGGTCACGTAGTTGTTGTCGATGAGCATCTGAGCGAGCGAACGCTCGTTGCGATCCTCCCGCGCCTGCTCCAGGCAGTGCGAGACCTCATCGGTCGTCGCAAAGCCCTGCTCGACCACCAGCCGCCCGACCAGCGTGTCAAGGTTTGTGCCCGCCTTGTCGGCCTCCGCCTTGATGGCGGCGTGCGTCTCAGATAGCGAGGCCGCCGGCGCGGGCGCAGCACGACGTGGCGCGGGCGAAGGTGTTTCGCCCGCGAGTATCGGTGTCTTGCCGGGATCGTCTTGTGAAGAGCCGCTCATGCCAATCGACGAACCCGAAACGCCGGACGCCACCGTGACGCCACCACTCTTCTCAGCATTCGGGTTCTCCACGCTAAGTCCCCCTGCTCGCCCTGTCAATACGATGGCGCCTGATCCCAGACCAATACGCCCCTTCAACGGATCCGGTTGCCACCCGAACAGGTCCGTTTCGTACTCCCCGCCGGTCCCTACAGTGTTATCGCGCCCTTCTGCAAGCGCACGTGCTTCGGAGATACCCCATGCTGCCAATCGCGGTGGTCCTGTCCGGATGTGGTCGAGGTGATGGAAGCGAGATCCACGAGTCCGTCAGTTGCCTCATCCATCTCTCGCGCCACGGAGCCCCTTACCGCTGCTTCGCGCCGGACAAGCCGCAGGCCGATGTCATCAACCACGCAACGGGTCAGCCCGCGCCGGAATCGCGGAATGTCATGGTCGAATCGGCCCGAATCAGCCGCGGAGAGATCTCGCCGCTCCAGTCCCTCGATCCCTCGAAGTTCTCCGCCGTGATCTTCCCCGGAGGATTCGGCGCAGCCAAGAACCTCTCCACCTTCGCACGCGATGGACAGAACTGCTCGGTCGATCCCGATGTTCAACGCACCATCAAGGGCTTCAGATCACAGAGCAAACCCATCGGGCTCTGCTGCATCGCCCCCGTCCTTGCCGCCAAGGTACTCGGAACAAACGCGGGCGGCACGGGATGCAGCGTCACCATCGGATCCGATGAACAGACAAGCAATGCGATCAGGGCGATGGGGGCAACGAATGTCCCGAAACCGGCAACCGAGGCCGTCATCGACGAGGCGAACCACATCGTCACGACCCCCGCGTACATGTGCGACGCCTCGGTTCACGAGGTCTACACAGGAATAGGCAAAATGGTCGATGCGGTCGTCGCGCTCGCAAATCGCAGTTGATACAACACTTCCATAGGGCGATATCCCTATATCTATCTCGCTGGCTGTTTCACGTGGAACAGCCATGTCGGACCTGCCCATGCTCGTCACCGAATCCCGGCCCCGCAACTTGAAGTGGTTCCACGCGGGGCCACTGCTCTATGGCGACTGGGGTACCAGCCGGCTCTATGTGCTTGGGCTGGCGTTCGCCTTCACCGGCCCTGAATCGGTGGTTTACATGGTGGCGATAGGCGTCCTCATGGCGGCGGTGGCCTGGGCCTACGCCATCGTCTGCCGCTCATTCCCGGATGGGGGCGGCGTCTACACCGCGGCCCGTCAGATCAGCCCGATCGCCTCGGTCGTCGGGGCGACGCTCCTGCTGTGCGGCTACATCATCACGGCCGTGATCTCGGTGGTTGAGGCCCTGCACTACTTCGGGATCCCGGACGGTCCGTGGCTGGCCACCATCGCCATCGTCACGCTTGTCTTTGTTGGGCTCGTCAACTGGCTCGGCGCGCGGAGCGCGGGCACCTTCGCCCTGGTGATCGCCTTCGCTGCGCTCGGCGTGTCCGGACTGATGGCGGTCATGTCCGTGCCGTATCTGCCGGACGGGCTATCGAGGGTGAGCATCGACCTTTCCCGGAGCACGTGGTCCCACTGGACGGCGTTCACGCAGATCGTGCTCGCTCTCGCGGGTGTTGAGGCCGTCGCGAACATGACGGGCCTGATGCGACGCCCGGTCGAGCGGACAGCCAAGCGGACGATCATCCCTGTGCTTCTGGAGGTCGTGCTGCTGAATGTCCTGTTTGCCATCGTGGCAACCTCGATCTTCACGCGACTGCCCGAGTTGCAGGGGCTTCCCTCGCCGATCGCCTCGATCGACAGCCAGACGCTCCATCAACTCGAGCAGACCGCGCCGGCCTCGGTCCAGAAGATCGAGGAGATCAAGAACACGAGCATGAAGCTGATCGCGGAGACTGTCGCGACGAACGCGATCGGTCCGTCGGGCGGCCTGATCTTCGGCAAGGTCGCGGCGGTGGTGTTCGCGCTGCTGCTGCTTTCGGCCACGAACACCGCGATCATGGCGATGGTGTCGGTGCTCTTCTCGATGGCACAGGACGGAGAGCTGCCTCGCTCGCTCCGGAGACTGAACTACTCCGGCGTGCCCTCGGTGGGCCTCGTTGTGTCGCTGCTCGCGTGCATCGGGGTCGTGCTGATCGAGCGAAGACCCGAGCGGCTGGCCGAGCTGTACATCATCGGCGTGTGCGGCGCGATCACCGTGACGATCCTGAGCTGCGCGATCGGGCGCAAGATCTCGATCAAGCCGTGGGAACGCGGCGGCATGTGGTCGCTCGGGCTGTTCCTTCTCGCGGTGACGCTCACCATCGTTGGAACAAAGTTGAACGCAACGGCCTTTGCGGGCGTTGTGATCGCCGGTGTTCTCGTGACGCGCGCGACCCTCAGGCGAAGGGCTCGCGCGATGGAGCCGCCTGCCGAGCCGACCGATGGGTGGCTGGCACAGGTCAAGCGTCAGCCGGCGCGTCTGGATTCCGGACGCCCGAGGATCATGCTCGCGGCGAGGGGACACTCTCAGCAGGCCTACGCGGTGGAACTGGCCCGCAAGCGGGGCGCGGTTCTGTTTGCGATCTTCGTGAGGGCCGTGCGAGTGCTGGACCTGCAACCGGGTCAGGTGCCGCGTATCGAGGACGATCGCGAGGCGCAGGAGGCACTCGGCTCGGCTGCTGTGCTGGCGAGCCAGGCGGGCGTTCCGTTCGTTCCGATCTACGTGACATCGACGGAGATCGTGGAGGAGATTCTGGACTACACGGCGACATTCGGGTGCGACACTCTGATCATGGGCAAGTCGCGTCGATCGCTGTTCGCCAGGACGATCGAGGGGGATGTGGTGGGGAGGATTGCTGCGTCCTTGCCGAAGGAGATCGATCTGATCCTCCGTTCGGGCGACCCGGCGGAAGCCGCACGAGGGGTCTCACGCTCTTCTGAGAGTGACGACGATTCATCGGACGATCGTGATGCTCCGGGTCCAACCTAGAGTGTCTCTGGACGAGCCGTTGGCACCAGGTGTTCGGCTTCGTGTACGATCGCGGCTCACTACATGGATGTCGATGTGTTCGCATGGAGGCCGGAGTTGATGGGTCAGTTTGCCGAAGTGCCGCCCGATCGCGATCCGCTGCTGGCGGACCTGACTCCTCCTCAGCGTGAGGCGGTTCTCCATACGGAGGGTCCTCTGCTTGTGCTCGCTGCCGCGGGTTCGGGGAAGACGCGGGTCATCACACGACGGATCGCGCACCTGATTCGAATGGGTGTTCCGGCGTGGTCGATCCTGGCGTTGACGTTCACGAACAAGGCGGCGGGGGAGATGCGGGAGCGTGTGTCGGTGCTGCTCGGCGAGGGGCGGCACTCGCGCGGGCTGACGGTCTCGACGTTCCACGCGTTGTGCGCGCGGTTGCTGAGGAAGTACGCCGAGGTGGCGGCGTTGCCGGGTCTGAAGCCGGACTTTGCGATCTACGACACGTCGGATCAGACGGCCCTGCTCAAGCGGGTGATTGCGGACCTGTCGCTGTCGACGAGCAACTGGCCGCCTCGGTCCGTGCTCTCGGCGATCAGCAACGCGAAGAACGAGTTGCTGACCGCAGAGGCCTTCGCGGCTCGTGCGGGTGACTTCTACTCGCGGTCCATCGCCAGGATCTACACCGCTTACGAGCGAGCGCTGCGCACGGCGGGGGCTGTCGATTTCGATGATCTGCTCGTGCTGACGGCCATGATGCTGGAGCGTTCGGCCGAGGTGCGTGAGGACTGCCACCGGCGCTGGCAGTACATGCTGATCGATGAGTATCAGGACACGAACAAGGCGCAGTTCAAGATCGCGTCGCTCTTGATCGGCTCTGACGCGACGATCCCGGGTGAGGGTGGCGAGGGGCGCGGTCCGAACGTGTGTGTTGTCGGGGATCCGGATCAGGCGATCTACGGGTGGCGCGGCGCGGACATCTCGAACATCCTGGACTTTGAAGAGAACTACCCGAGCGCGCGGGTCGTGACGCTCGGCGAGAACTTTCGTTCGACGGCTCCGATCCTGGGCGCGGCTGATGCCCTGATCCGGAACAACAAGAGGCGTCGCCACAAGGACCTGTTCACCACGAGGGCGGGCGGAGAGAAGCCGGTTGTTGTGATGACGCGCGACGAGCAGCATGAGGCGGCGATCGTCGCGGATTATCTGAGGCGGGTCAGGCATGAGTCTGAGGAGCCGCTGGGTTGGCGTGACATGGCGGTCTTCTATCGCACGAACTCGCTCTCACGCGTCATCGAGGACGCGTTTCGAGGCGCGGGGATCCCTTACACGATCGCACGCGGCACGTCGTTCTTTGAGCGTGAAGAGGTGCGGAACGCGCTGAGTTATCTGCGAGTGGTGGCGAATCCAGCGGACGATGTCTCGCTGAGGAGGATCGTGAACACGCCGAGCCGCGGGATCGGCGAGACTTCGATCGACCACGTTCAGCAGTGGGCGAGTGAACGCGGACTTCCCCTGCTGGAGGCGATGCGGTGCGCGCCGGACATCGCGGATGTGTCGTCGCGGGCGAGGTCGTCGATCGGGACGTTCCTTGAGATGATCGACCACTGGACGGGCTCCGGCACCTTCATGGGGGCGAGGGTCTCTTCGTCTCTCGCGGATCTCGTCGAGCGTGTGATCCGCGAGTCGGGTCTTGAGGCGCACTACCTTGCGCTCTCAAAGGCGGGCAAGTCCGAGGCGGACCTTGAGCGGCCGGAGAACCTCGCGGAGCTTGTCTCCTCGGCAAGGCAGTTCGAGATCGAGTTTGACCCCGATGCCGACCCGGCGAGTTTCCCCGGTGCTGACGCGGCTCGCGAGGGTCGGCTGGCGCAGGTGCCTCCGCTGCTTGCCCTGCTTCGGGCTTATCTGGAGTCGGTTGCGCTTGTTGCTGACGCGGACGCGGTGGATCCTGAGCAGGGGTCGGTCACGCTGATGACGCTGCACGCGGCAAAGGGCCTGGAGTTCAAGGTCGTGGCGATCATCGGCCTGGAGGAGGGTCTGCTCCCCCACTCCCGCGCGCAGACATCCGACTCGCAACTCGAGGAGGAGCGGCGTCTGTTCTTCGTCGGGATCACGCGTGCGATGAGGCACCTGCAGGTGTCGAGTTCGAGGTACAGAACGATCCGAGGCGTGCCCGAGCGGACGATTATGAGCAGATTTCTCGAAGAGCTGCCGAGGGAGCATGTCTCGTTCTCAGAGCAGGCAGATCCGTTTGCGGACGCGGATCCCTTTGGCGACGACTTTGATGCCCCTCCGGTGAGACGAAACGCCAGCGGCGGCACCTCCGGCACGGGTCTGTCACAGCGCGGCGCGTCGGCTCCGACGGCGGGCGGGAGCGGGCTGCCGATCGGCTGTCGCGTGAGACACCCGCAATTCGGCGAGGGTGTCGTCGTGACTGTCACCGGAGGGATGGGGGCGAGAGCGACGGTGCGATTCAGCAGCGTCGGCACGAAGACGCTTGTTCTTCAGTATGCGCGGCTGTCGCGGATCGACTGAGCGGGGGATCGCGGGGCATTCATCCTTTGATCCGGATGAATGGATATAGTAAGCGTTGAGGCGGTTTGCCTGGTTGCGTTCGGGATCACCCGGGGCGTTCATGCACATTCTGGAGCACATCAAGGCGAGGGGCACGACGTTCTCTTTCGAGTTCTTTCCTCCGAGGACTCCGGAAGCCGCGGCGTCGCTGTTTGATGCGATCCGTGAGTTGACTCCCCTGAAGCCGTCGTTTGTTTCTGTGACGTATGGAGCGGGCGGTTCGACGCGGGAGTTGACGCGTGACCTCGTGATCAGGATCAAGCGTGAGACGACGCTGGATCCGATCCCGCACCTGACGTGCGTCGGGCATACGGAGGGAGAGATCAGGGAGATTCTGAGCCGGTACGCCGAGGCGGGCGTCGGGAACATCATGGCGCTACGGGGTGACCGGCCGAAGGATGGGCCTGCCGGGGGGGACTTCGAGCACGCGGGGGCTCTGGTGTCGCTGATCCGAAGTCTGAACACCTCGGGGACGCACGCGGGCACCGGCGACCCGCGGGGTTTCGGGGTCGGGGTTGCGGGTTATCCCGAGGGGCATCCGGAGACACCGAACCGGTTGCTCGAGATGGAGCGGCTGAAGGCGAAGGTGGATGCGGGGGCGGACTTCATCGTGACGCAGTTGTTCTTCGATAACCGGGACTTTTATGACTTCCGGGATCGTTGCGAGTTGGCGGGGATCCGTGTGCCTGTGCTGGCGGGGATCATGCCGATCACCTCGATGGAGGGCATGAAGCGGATGTCGGAACTCGCGCTGGGTGCGCGATTCCCCGCGCCCCTCATCCGTGCGCTGAACCGGACCGGTGGAGCGGCCGAGGGGGCCAGACGCGTGGGGATTCACTGGGCGACGGAGCAGTGCCGCGACCTGCTCGATCATCATGTGGCTGGGATCCATTTCTACACGCTGAACCGTTCGACGGCGACCCGAGAGATCTACACAACGCTCGGGGTGCAGGATTCGTCGATGCTGGCGTCTGGCCATATCGGCGGCTCCCCCGGGAGGTAGCCGGGCGATCGTTGATACACATCCTGATGCTCCGTCTACGATGTCGCGTCTCGTACCCGCACCGACACGGAGACTCCCATGGAGCTTTACATCGACACGGCGAACCTTGCTGAGATCAAGGAAGCCAACGCGCTCGGCGTTCTCGACGGCGTAACGACGAATCCATCGTTGATCGCGAAAGAGGGGATCGACTACGGGAAGCGGCTGGCGGAGATCTGCGCGGTCGTGAGCGGTCCGGTTTCCGCCGAGGTGATCGCCACAGACTACGACGGGATGATGAAAGAGGGGCGGGAGCGCGCGAAGATCGCTCCGAACATCGTCGTGAAGCTGCCGAGCACGGTGGATGGGCTGAAGGCGTGCAAGGCGTTCAGCGATGAGGGGATCAAGACCAACATGACGCTGTGCTTCCAGCCGCTCCAGGCGTGGATGGTCGCCAAGGCGGGCGCGTACTTGGTCAGCCCGTTCATCGGTCGGCTCGACGACGTTGCCGAGGATGGGATGGTGCTGATCCAGCAGATCCGGCAGATCTACGACAACTACGGGTTCAAGACGAAGATTCTGGCTGCGTCGATCCGCCACAACAAGCACATGGTGGACTGCGCGATGGTCGGCGCGGATGTGGCGACGGTGCCTTACAACGTGATCCAGCAGTTCATGAAGCACCCGCTGACGGACTCGGGGCTCAAGAAGTTCATCGAGGACTACAAGAAGGCGTTCGGCTGAGCCGGCGGCGGCGTTGCTCAGATCATCTTCTTGAGTTCGCGGCGCATGATCTTCCCCGTTGGATTGCGGGGGAGGGCGTCGAGCGTTCTCACTTCGCGTGGCACTTTGTAGCCGGCGAGGCGTTCCCTGCACCAGCCGAGGATTTCTCGCTCGTCGAAGGATGCGCCCTCGTTCATTTCAACGAACGCGATCGGTATCTCGCCACGCATGGGATCGGACGCGCCAACGACGCCTGAGTCGCGCACGGCCGGGTGGCGGTTCAGCACGTCCTCGATTTCGCGGGGGAAGACGTTCTCACCCGCGACAATGAGCATCTCTTTCAGGCGGCCGGTGATCTTGAGGAAGCCGTCGGAGTCGAGCTGGCCGATGTCGCCGGTGCGGAAGTACCCGTCGCTGTCGAATGCCGCTGCGGTTTCCTTGGGGAGGTTGAAGTATCCCCGCATGATGTTCGGTCCTGCGATGCGGATCTCGCCGTCGTGCCCGGGTGGGAGATCGCGGCCCGTGTCGAGATCGACGATGCGCTCGTTGACGCCCGGCACCGGACGACCGACGGAGCCCTGACGCCACTCTTCGGGTCGGCAGACGTTTGTGACGGGGGAGGTCTCCGTCAGCCCGTATCCCTCGCAGAGGCGGATGCCGAATCGCGCCTCGAAGGCCTCGAGAACGGCAGCGGGAAGCGGCTCACCCCCGGAGATCGGGAGCCGGAGGGAACGGAAGTCGTCGGGGGTCGCGTCCTTGAGATGGAGGAGCGCGTTGTACATGGAGGGGATGCCGACGAAGGCCGTCGGGCGGTGCTCGCGCATGAGTTTGATGATCTTGTTGGGGACGAACTTGGCCGTGTAGATCGCGCGGCATCCCGTGACGAGCGGGAGGAGCGTCAGGACTGTGAGCCCGAACGAATGGAACTGCGGGATGACACCCAAAAGGACGTCACGATCGGTGAAATGGACCCACTCCAGACACTGGTTGATGTTCGAGAGGATGTTGCGATGTGTGAGCATGACCCCTTTGGGCTTGCCGCTGGTGCCGGATGTATAGAGCAGGACTGCCAGATCGTCTTCGGAGACGCGTGCCGGCCAACGCGGCTCGGGCGCGCCAGAGAAGGCGATCTTGTCGAGCTTGACGAGATTGGGTACGGAGGGTGACTGGTTGACGGCATCGAGGAAGGCCTGTGCGGTGATGACGATGTCGGTGCCGCAGTCGTCGATGACGTACTGGAGTTCCTCCGGCTTGAGGACATAGTTGAGTGGGACGACGGTCCTGCCGAGCATCCACGCCGCGAGCGAGGCGACGGGCATGCCTGCCCCGGTCGGGAGCATGATGCCGACGGTCTGTGAGCGGCTGCGTCGTTCGATCAGTTCCGCGAGGTGGAGGGCTCCGACGATGAGTTCGATGCCCTTTCGCGGGCCCCTGTCATCGATCGTGGCGACCCGGAAGGGGCGTCGGAGCAGCGTTCGGAGGATCTCATGGGCGAGTGGCACGGTTCGGGGTGTCCTCTGTCGGGTGATCGCGGCCCCGGGGGCGAAGGGGATGCAAGAGTGTGAAGCCGGATCGGGCTGATGAGCCGATACGATAGCGAAGCAGTCGGGATCTGGAGCCCGGCGACACCGCCCCGAACTCGGACCGAGTCGGGCAACAGAGGATGGAACCGAGCATGAAGAGCAACCGTTTCTCTCGATTCGTTCAGGTCATGGCGCTGGCCGTCATGGGTGCGGGACTGGTCCTCGGGGGCTGCAAGTCAGCCAAGAGCACCAGCTACATGGACGCATACAACAGCGGGAACCACGCTGAAGCGTACAAGAGGGCTTCGGAGGCCTCGGTTTCCGGCCCACAGGCACAGCGTGAGCAGGCGGCCCTGGTCGCGGGTCTGTCGGCGCACTCGCTCGGGCGTGATTCGGACGCGAAGCGTCACCTCCAGCCCCTTGCGTACTCCTCGAATCCCGAGGTGGCCGGCAAGGCAAATGCGACGCTCGGCCTGATGGCCGAGGCCCAGGGCGATAACGCGGCTGCGGCGCGGGCGTTCGAGCTGGCAGGATCGAAACTGACCGGGGATGAGGCGGCGCGGGCGTATCTGCATGCCGGGGATGCCTATGCCGCGGCTGGGAACAAGACACTGGCGGATTCGATGTACAAGCGTGGGCTCTCGATGGCGACGGGCGACATCGGTCTCTCGTCGACGATCCGCGAACGGATGAACGCGCCTGCGGCCGGAGGCGAGACCGCCGGCAACTTCGGCGGGTCGGCATCCGGTCCGTTCTCGATCCAGTTGGGGGCCTTCTCGTCGCGTGCGAACGCGGAGCGGCTGGCGTCGCAGGTTGCGGGCTCTGCGGCGACCATGGGGATGGGGCAGCCCAGGATCGTTCCGACGAACAAGAACGGGCAGACGCTGTTCGCGGTTCGTGTGGGCGGATTTGGGACCAGGAACGAGGCGGCAGCGGCTCGCGATCGGTTTGGAAAGGGCGGCTTTGTAGCCGCGAACGCGGACTGAGCAGGTGACAGGATGTGTGTTCGCCGGGCCGGGATAGACCCCGGCCCGGTTTGTTTTTGGCTGGATGGATCGGGCGTGGGGCGTTTACCCGTTTCGGATCGAGTATGGGATGTGTGGGAAACAGGGCGGACCGTGTGGCCGTAGAGTCATTGGTGGAGGGATCTGATCTCGTGGAGACGACTTATGCGCCAACGATCCAGCCACGCCCGCTTCGTCGTTGCTTCAGTGATCGCGTGCTCCGGCGTGATGGCTTCGTTGCCGGGAGCGACAGCTGCGAGCCCGCAGCCAGTGCGGGTTGAAGACCCGGAATCGGGCGCATCTCGTGCGAAGGCGTTGCAGAACAAGCGCAGGGTTGAGATCGAGAGAGAACTCTCGAAGCTGCGAGCGACGCATTTCAGGTCGGTGCGGAACGTCGAGCTGCGCCAAGTCGGCATCAGCAAGCTGCGGGCGTATACGTCGTCGGAGGCGTACCCCTCGCTCTTGAAGGTGTTTGAGCGCGAAGGTGAGGATGTCCAGCGGGCGATCGTGGAGATGCTGATCGAACAGGGCTCGCCCGATGCCGACGCGACGTTGGCGTGGGCGGCGGTCATGCTCAACAACGCGTCGTTCCGGATGCATGCACGCGACGGCCTCCGAGAGAGGATCGGGCAGGCCGGAGTCACGCAGCCGATGCTGAACGTGCTCGACATCGCTCTGCAGAGCGAGAGCGACACACGTGCGTCTGCAGCGGCGGAGATCGCCAATCAGTTCGAGATCGTCGGTCTCATCCCGCGTCTGATCGTCGCCCAGTTCTCGGGGAACCCGAGCGGGGGGGGGCGAGAGTCGGATCGGAGGGGGGATCTGGCCTTCATCGCGATCGGGCGTCAGGTCGCCTTTGTGTCGGATCTGACTCCGGTTGTGAGCGACAGTGCGGTCGGTTTCGATCCGACCATCAGCGTGGCGAACGAGGGAACGGTCATGGCGATTCGTGACGCGAGCGTCACCATCTACAGGACCGAGATACACCGCTCGCTGGTCGGGCTCAGTTCGAGAGCATGGGGAAAGCCGACTGATGGGCTCGGGTACGACTACGAGGCATGGAAACGCTGGTACTTCGATGAGTTCCTGCCCTCGGAGGAATCGAACGGCAAAGCAGATGCTCCCACCGACGATCTGCGGCCGGAGGACGCTGGCCCGAAGGAAGCCGCGCCGCCGACACCGGCAACGCCGGGCGGCGGGTGAGTGTGGGTGTGTCGGTTCGAGAGACTTTGTATCCGGGGCGGCGATCGCGGTGGGCGCGGCACTCGCAGCGCGTGATTCGTGATGATGTCAGCGGCGACGCTGCGCTGCCTTGAGTTGGCGCTCGATCGAGGTGCGCATCATCTGACGCATCGCTGCGGCCTGCTGCGCGGACATGCCGGAAGCGGCGAGATCGATCGTGATGGCAGGGAACCACTGGTCTTCGACCGGGAGGTAGCCCAGGTCTGCCAGGCGTGATTCGAGGTGCGCCAGGTGGCCTGCCCCGTACAGGATTCCGATGGTCCGGACGTCCGGCTCGTTCTCGATGATGCGAACCAGGTCTGCGATGACGACCTCATTCCGCTCTTCGATGATGACCTTGAGGAACCCCTCGCCGCCGGGCATGCCAACTCCGCCGCCCGCTGCGAGCAATTGGTCGGCGGAGCCGAGCATCTCGACCATCGCGAGTTTGGTCATTGAGCGTGACTGTTCAGAAGCGGTGATCAACCTGAGCATAACGCCGGCGAACCGGGCGGTGAAGGACTCGCCGCTGAGCATGTTGAACAGCGGCGACGCGTCCGTTCCATGTGCTTCCATGCGTTCCTGCACCTGGTCGACGGACATGTCGCTGTTCCGCCAGTTGGGTCCGCCCTCGTTCATGGCCTCGGGCTGGAAAACAAGCCCGAGGGATGATGCGAGTTGTTTCTGGATGCCGCCGGACGACTCGGCGTGTTCGCCGGGGCTCGGGCGTCGGGCCTCGTGAAAGAGGTCGGCGTCGAGCCCCTCCCCGCCGGGCACACCGTCGGCACCATCGCTCGTGAGTGTGAACCGCTCGCCATCATCCGAGACTTCGTATCGGATCGCTCCGCCCCATGCGTCCTGCCTGGCGGCGGACATGATGCGAGCGAAGCGATCATCTGCCGATCTCTCCGCGCCTTCGATCGATGCGGGGAGCGTGCCGGATCGCTGGGCTTCGCGCTCGATAAGCATGGAGAGGAGCTTGAGGCGGCGTTTGGTGTACCTTGCCTTGTCCTCGTCGGTCGCGTTCGGCGGGAGTTCGCCAGAGCCGCTGGGCTTGACGCTCTCAAACAGGACGACATCCTGGGCGTCCATCAGTGACTGGAGCGACTCATAGAAGACGGCGTCACCGATGTGCACGGCTCCGGCCATGCGGATCACGGGTCGCTCGTCGGCGGGGTGCTCGAAGCGACGGGCCGCCACTTCGAGACGAACTGTTTGAGCCGTTTCGTCGTCGACGACTCTGATGTAGGGAGCCGAAGACGCTCTCTCGGGCTCGATCGAGTGTGCCGCCGGCACCACCGAGGCGGAGACGATCATCGCGAACGCGGCGAATCTGGTGTGCGCCTGCAACTGTGCTGGAACGGGTCGATTGTGCATTGTGCGGCTCTCTCGGTGTGCGGCTTCAGGGGGGCACGGACGGGCAAGTATTGGCGGTTTGGCAGCGGTGCTTTCGGTTGTGATCGCGACCTTGCGTGAAATCAGACTGAAGGGATACCGCCATCGCCGGGAAAGGTGCCACAGAGGGACTTCCAGAGCCGCCGTTGCCGCGCGGACGTTTCGGGCGAGGTCTGAAGGACTGTTGCGGCGAGGGTTGGGCTGCCGAGGGTTGCGAGCGGATCGACCCCCGCCTTCATGCAGAGCGCGCGGAGTCGTTCACGGTCAGAATGGCCGAGTCCAACGATGCGTGAGAGTCTGCGAAATGCGGCCTCGGACTCGTCGAGTTTCGCCTTCCTGAATCGAAAGAACCACCATACCCACCATGCCAGGGTCGCGAGCGCCACCAGTGACGCGACCACGAGGAGCCACGGGTGTGGTTGAGTCGCGGCGGCTTCGGGGCCTGAAGGGCCGAGTTCACCGGTCAGCAGTCTGGGTGGCTGGAGCGTCATCTCGCGGGCCCCTCGGCGATCCACTCGGAGAGGCCTCGGTAGGCCTCGGCTCGAGATGCCACCCAGTTCCCCGCCGCGACGTGTGCCGGTCTCGGGTCGTGGCGGAGGAGTTCGATCTCTGCTGCTGCGGCGGCGGAATCGGTTTGGCGTCTGGCGGCGAGAACAGCGAGTCCTCTGACGGCTGCACCGCGCGGCCGGTGGGCATCAGACCGCTTGTATTCGATCAGTCGGGACTCGACTTGGGTGGGGCGCGAGGCGGCGGCTGGTCCGAGCACAAGGGCATCGATCGCGTTCGCAGCGACGCGTGGATCCGAGTCTTCCACGAGGGACTCGATCGTGTCGAGGGTGGTCGTTCGCGTTGTCGCTCCGAGCGCACTGACGATGCCGGCACGCAGCCATGTGTCCCGCTCATCGGAACCGCGGCACACTTCAAGCAGCGAGAGGAGATCGGACTCGAAGTCTTCGACGATGCGAAGCCACTGGGCGACCCTGAGGGCGTTGAGCTGTCTCTTCGGATCACCGGAGAGGAGTCTGCGACGGACCTCGTCACGGAAGCCCTCGGGATCGGCGGCGAGCATCCGACGGGCCTCGAGCCGCGCCGCGGGCCGCTCGGGACGGAATGGATCGGCTTGCTCAAGGTCCCGGCGTGTAATTCGCCGGACTGAGGGGTGAGGGGAAGCGGCTAATGCCTCGAGGATCCGCCGAACGTCGGCGGAGGGTGCTCTTCGGCGGGCTGGCGTGATGCCGGCGCGCGACCAGCGGATTGCCGCGGTCCTTGCGATGACAGGCGAGGGATCGAAGCAGAGGTCTCGCACGTCGCTTGGGTCGGCCCGGCCCACAACCGTGAGACGAGTCAGTTCGTCCTGATCGGTCAAGAGGGGCTCAATCGCCCCGGAGCGTTGGCTGCTCTCGATACCGGTCGCGTACACGAAGCGGGCGAGGTTCCGCCGGGCTTTGATGGAGAGTTCGGAGACCGTGGCTTGATCAGGCAGCACACCGGTTCGCCCTCTGGGGTGCTCTCGGATCAACTGGAGCAAGCGGCGGCGACACGGGCGGACCACGAGATGGGCGGATGCAAGAACAACCTCGTGTTCGCGCTGGGATGTAGCGCGAGCAAGCCGATCCGTGCAGGACCGCTCAAGCCCGGGGATGACGCACCATCGGAGCGCGGCGAGCCGAATGAGTGGATCGCGGTCCCATCGGAGGACGGCGGAGAGAGCCCTTCCAGGCCCTTCGTTCGAGGCAGATGCGACCGAGAGCACCCCGCGTCGGGCCTCGTCGGAATCGGGAGTGGCCTCATGATCGGCCTCGACGAGTGCCCATGCGCTCCAGGCAATGCCGCGCCGGACCTTTGCATCCGGCTGCTGGATCGCTTCCGAGACTGTGCGAAGGAGCGAGATGAGTTCGCCGGTATCACGCCTTGCGATGGCTGCCTGGACAAGCTTGAGAGCGGCGCGATCGGCATCTTCAGAGCCCGGAACATCGAGGGTTGCGTACCTGATGAGAGCGGCGGTGCACCCGGGATCTGCTGCATCTGTGAGGAGCGCGACGAAGGACGAGGTAGGAGGCAGGTCCCCGGATTCGAGTATGTCACGGGCGATACTCCCCCACTGTTTCGCACCGACCGCGAGGGCTGTCGCTCGCTCGAGGTCGTTGAGTGATGACCAGCCGCGTGCTATGCCGTGGAGTGCTGTGGAACGGATCTGCTGGGCATCATGGGTGGCGTTCAGAACCCGCCAGAGAAAGCCCTGGATTCGCGTGGGGGCAGGGGGCGGCACGAAACAGGCCAGTTCGAGCAGTTCAGCCCACACCCATGGCTCTCTGGCTCTGGGGTCCGCAGCGACTGCCGAGAGCACCAGAGCCCGTTGGTGCTCGGGCAGCATTCTGAGTTGGGCAGAGCGTTGGACTCTCAGGGCTCGCAATCGGGCTTTCCTTGCCTCACCCTGTTCGCGGTGCAGGGGGAACTGCGACAATTGACAGCGGGGCAGGGTGCTTTCCCTAGTAGACGTGCACGTGTCAGGTAGATTATCTTGTGGGGGTTCGGCCTGCAATTCGAGCGAATGGCCGTGTCCGAATCGTTTTTCTCTGGGTCGGGATCTTCTTTCCGACTAGAGTGGACGCTTACTTGGCGGGAGTCGCATCATCGGAGCGGGAGGGAACCCGACCGAATTGAAGACGCAAGGGGACGCGATGAGCCAGCACACGAAGGCGACGAGTCTGCATACCTACCAATCAGTGCTCTACGGCCGGGCTCTTCATCCGGAGTTGTTCACGCTCAAGGATCGCAAGGTACTCAAGACCAAGGACTACGAGTTTGAGGCCTGGATCATGAATGGCGGGCACATGCTCAGATTTGAGCACCGAACGATGTGCGCCAGCGAGCTGGTGACGGATCAGGAGGGTTCGCTGCCTGACTCGGGCGTGCTGGCTGCGGCGTTGTGCGCCGGTGAGCGGGACTACGAGCACAAGTTCCCTCGTGACGGGGTGGCGTATCTGACGACAGTGCAGACCGAGACACTTTCGGAGAATCTCTACGCCGCGACGTTTGAGGAGATGCTGTCGTTCGCGGTCGAGGTCACGGGGATGTGCACCGTCTGGGAGGACGGCGTTGGGCGGTGCCTCTCGCTGATCGACATCCAGAGATACCCCAACGAGCTGCACGCTCAGGCGTACCACCTGCAGGCAAACGGCGGGGTGGTTGTTCGTACTCAGACGATCTTCGAGCACGCCTGATTTCGATTTGTGACGTCGCGGCTCCTCCCAACCCCCGTCTGGGGTGAGAGGGCGTGTGCTTTGCCCGCAACTGAGCGGCATGCAAAGTGCTGCCCCCGTGACCTCAGCGGACGGGAGCGGGGAGTGCTCACTCCGGGTCTGAGAAGACTTGGGCTTGGGGTCTGCCTTGTGTCGGCGGTTGATGAACTACCATCTGACCTTGACATTCAAGGCAATGACATTCATGGCAGTGAGCAACGGCTGATACGGCGCGGCGGACGCGACAATCAGGCCCTCGAGGTGACCGAGAAATGACGCAGGCACAGGCGGAGGCGGGCTCGGGTGGTGCGGAGCAGAAGAACCGGTACCGGGGGACTCTGAACCTGCCGAAGACGCCCTTCCCGATGAAGGCGAATCTGGTGCAGAACGAGCCGGCCTCACTCAAGAGGTGGCAGGCGATGGGGTTGTACGGGAAGGTGCGGGAGGCGCGGAAGGGGCGTGAGCGGTACAACTTTCACGATGGCCCCCCGTATGCGAACGGCTCGATCCACCTCGGGCACTTGATGAACAAGACGCTGAAGGACTTGGTGGTGCGGACGCGCACGCTGATGGGGTACGACTGCGCCTATGTGCCGGGGTGGGACTGCCACGGTCTTCCGATCGAGCACAAGGTTGTGCAGGAGTTGCTCGAGAAGGGGAAGTACGAGAAGCTGAAGACGCTGAGTGAGGATCAGCGTCGGATGGCGGTCCGGCGCGAGTGTCAGGCGTATGCCGAGAAGTTCCATAAGCTGCACACGACGCAGATGTCGCGTCTGCTGACGCTGGCCGACTATGAGCATCCGTACCTGACGATGCAGCCGTCGTTCGAGGGTGCGACGCTGGAGCTGCTGGCGGAGCTGGCGGCCCAGGGGCTTGTGTATCGCGCGACGAAGCCGGTGCACTGGTCGATCGCGAACGAGACCGCGTTGGCGGAAGCGGAACTTGAGTACGAGGACCGCGAGGACCTTTCTGTCTACGTGGATTTCGAGGCGTTTGATGCGGAGGCGGTGTACGACGCGTTCGGACTGCCGCCGACCAGCGACGAAGGCGAGGACGAGGAGGGCGAAGATGGCGACGGACCCGAGGCGAGCGAGTCCGCACGCGAGCCGAAAGCGGGCGTGAGACCCTCGCAGCGTCCATGCTTCATGATCTGGACGACGACGCCGTGGACGCTTCCCGCCAACGTGGCGGTAGCGGTGAACCCGAAGTTCGTCTACGCGCTTGTGTATGTGGACGGGAACATCACCGTGATGGCCGAGGCGCTGGTAGAGAAGGTGACGAAGGCCGCGGGCGCGGACCGCGTGAGCGTGCTCGCGACGACGGACGGGAAGCGTCTGCTGGGCCTGAGGTACAGACACCCGTTTGTGACGAACGTCCCTCCGTGCGGGCTCGGGCACCCTTGCGACCCGAACAAGGTGTGGTCGGTGGTCGGCGCGGAGTATGTCACGCTGGAAGACGGCACAGGCCTCGTGCACACCGCGCCGGGGCATGGACAAGAGGACTACCAGACGGGACTTCGCGAGGTGCTGCCGATCTACTGCCCGGTGCAGAAGGACGGCACCTACGACACGTCTGTTCCCGAGTGGCTCCAAGGGATGTCGATATGGGATGCGAACGCGAAGATCGCGTCGTATCTCGATCAATCCGGCCACATGTTCTTCAGGCACACGTTCACGCACAGCTACCCGCACGATTGGCGGAGCAAGACCCCGGTGGTCTTTCGGTGCACCGAGCAGTGGTTCATCGGCGTGGATCGACCGACGAAGCGCGACGGCAAGACACTGCGCGAGATGGCGATTCGGGCAGCGGAAGAATCGATCTCGTTCGTGCCGGAGTGGGGACGCAACCGGCTTCGGGGCATGCTGGACTCGCGCCCCGACTGGTGCATCTCGCGTCAGCGCGCGTGGGGCCTGCCGATTCCGGCGTTCTTCTCGCCGACCGGAGACGTGCTGTTCACACCCGCATCGGTGAGGGCGGTCGCGCGGCTGGTGCGCGAGAAGGGATCTGACGCATGGTTCAGCGGCAACGCCTCGGACCTGCTCGCGGGGTATGACCCAGCGAATGATCCGGATGCGCCCCAGGGACTGACCCGTGAGGCGCTCGCGAGGTATACGAAGGGACAGGACATCCTCGACGTGTGGTTCGAGTCTGGATCATCTTGGAATGAAGTGCTGCGTGAGCGCAAGGGCGGCTTCCCCGCGGAGCTGTATCTTGAGGGTTCGGACCAGCATCGCGGCTGGTTCCAGGCATCGCTCCTGGTCTCGCTCGGCGCGACCGGTGCCGCGCCGTTCAAGGGGCTTCTGACTCACGGGTTCATCGTTGATCGTGACGGGAAGAAGCTCTCAAAGAGCAGGCCCGATGCGAACAGGTACGAAGTAGACAACCTCTTCAGCGAGTTCGGCGTGGATGTGATGCGCTGGTGGGTTGCGTCGCTCGCGTACGACAACGACGTGAAGGCGGATCTTGAGTTGTTCGCGCTCGCGGGCGAGTCGTACCGGAAGGTGCGCAACACGTTGCGGTTCCTGCTGAGCAACCTGTCGGACTACGAGCCGGCCAAGCGGTCGCCGGATCTGAACGCGCTTCGCCAGATGCCGCCCACGTCGATTGATGCCTGGGTGCTGGCAGAGTTTGATCGTCTTGCGAAGGACGTGATGCACGCGTACGAGACCTACCAGTTCAGGGTTGCTCACCAGCGGCTCTTCGATTTCTGCAATGAGACGCTGAGCGCGGTCTACCTTGCTGCGGTCAAGGACCGGATGTACTGCGACCGACCGGACTCGGAGCGACGCCAGCGGTCCCAGATGGCGATGCATGCGATCGCGGAGGGTCTGTGCCGCCTGCTCGCGCCGATTCTCTGTCACACAGCAGACGAGGCGTTCAGGTCGCTGAGGGGCGTGGCTGCGAATGACGCATCGGTTTGCGTGCACGTTGAGGAGATGTTCGGAAAGGCCGGGGCATGGGGCTTCGGCGTCGAGGCGGATCCGCGATGGGGCGATGTGATGGAGATGCGGACGGTTGCCCTGGGCGCGATGGAGCGTGTGCGAGCGGAGCAGGGTGTTGAGAACCCTCTCGACATGGGAGTCGCGCTGCCGGACAAGCAGGGGGACCTCCGCGCGTTTGATGCCGTGGATCTCTCGGATCTACTCGGCGTCAGCATCGTGACGCTCGAGGGCGCGGCAACTGCTCCCCGCGTGACCGATCTTCGGGGAACACACGAGCGTTGCGAGCGGTCGTGGAAGCGTGATGGCACCGTGAGGAAGCGTTCTGACGATGGGCTTCTGAGCGACAGGGACGCCGGCGCGATCGGCGTGTCCTGATATCCGCCTTGCGTCGGATGGTTCTCGGACGCTCATGTCGCGGGCACGCCTCATTGAACTCCCAGGCGGAGTCGAATGTTGCGTGCAGACAACAGAGGGGTCGCCCTGAGGATGGGCTTGGCCGATGGTCTGTGTATGACTGCGCCATTCCAGAGACCGGACCATTCGAATCACCCTGCTGACGCACGCGAGCCATCGGATGAGGTGGTGAGACTGGCGACGCTTTCGCATGAGCTTGCGAACCTGCTCGACGGCTCTTCGAGGTGCCTTTCGATCGCACGTCAGGACCTGCGAGGCGGGATCATCGAAGCAGGATCGCTCGAAGCCGTTGGTCGGCGTCTGGAGACCGTTGCTGTCGCGCTGGAGCGGATGGCCTCGCTCGTGGATGGCGCGATGCGTGATGCGAATCGCGGCGTGACCCAGTTCGGTGGTCCGATCTCGCGGGTCGCTCTGGCCGAGAGCATCAGCCATGCAGTCGACGTGTCGCGACCGATCGGCGCGCCGACTCGGATTACCATCGATGCGGAGATCGATCGATCGATCGAGTCGGTGCCGACCGGGCCGCTCTACACGCCGATTCTTAACGCGATCCGCAACGGCATCGAGGCGATCGAGCGGAGCGGTGGTCCCGGGCGTGTCCTGGTGAGCGGTACGGTTGATGCTTCGGATCGTGTGACCGTGATCCGGATCAGGGTCAGCGACACCGGGGCTGGAGTGTCGCAGGGCTTCTGCACCCTCTCGGCCGAGCCATCACCGGGTGGGACGGGCATCGGGCTCGCGTTGTCCACAACGATCGTGCGTTCGCTCGGCGGGGATGTGCGGCTGTTCGATGGAGCCGACGGCGGCGCGGTCTTCGAGCTGACGTGCCCGCTCGCTTCGCTCGTGAGAGATCGTGAGGGGGCTTCGTCATGAGTGATCAGGCGAGGAAGGATCGCGCCCGTGTCCTCGTCATCGACGATGACCCGATCATCGCCGAATCGCTCTCCGAGTTTCTGAGACGCGAGGGCTACGAGCCGACGACCGCGCTCAGCGGCCGCGAGGCCTTGGAGCGCATCGCACAGGCGACAGACCCTGAGGGGGAGCGGCTTCCCTTCGATATCGTGATCTGCGATCTCTCTCTGCCCGGCGGAACTGGTCCCGGTGGGATGGGTTCGGGCGGGATTGGTTCCGGCGGGTCCGGGCATGAACTCGCGAGGACCATTCTGAGGGAGCATCTGGGCATTTCGGTGATCATGCTCACCGGATACGGCACGATCGAGTCGGCCGTGGAGTCTTTGCGACTGGGTGCGATCGACTTTCTGACAAAGCCAGCGCTTGAGCAGGAACTGCGGCTCTCGCTTGAGCGGGCACTCCGGCATCGGGCGATCATGGCGGAGAACAAGACGCTGAAGCGGCGTCTGCACGGCAGAACCGCTCTGGCGAGCATTCTCGGCACCGATCACAGGATGCAGAAAATCTTTGACCTTGTGGGCGCGGTCGCTCCCACGAAGACCACCGTGCTTATGTCGGGCGAGAGCGGCACGGGCAAGAGCATGGTCGCGCACGCGATCCACCGGCTCAGCCCACGTAAGGACAAGCCGTTCGTTGAGCTCTCGTGCGGCTCGATCCCGGAGACTCTGCTGGAGTCGGAGTTGTTCGGCCATGTGAAGGGCGCGTTCACGGGAGCGCACGCTGACAAGCCGGGACGCTTCCTTGCGGCGAACGGCGGGACAATCTTTCTGGACGAGATCAACTCGGCATCGCCCGGGATGCAGTTGAAGCTCCTCAGGGTGCTGCAAGAGCGGAAGTTCGAGCCGGTCGGCAGCGAGAAGACGATCGAGGTGGACACGAGGGTGATCCTTGCGACAAACCAGCCGCTGGAGGCGCTGGTCGCCGACGGCAGGTTCCGGCAGGATCTGTACTACAGGATCAACGTGGTCAAGATCGAGTTGCCTCCCCTGCGCGAGCGTCCGGGCGATATTCAGATGCTTGCGGAGCACTTTCTGGCGAGGTTCGGCTCGGAGCTCGGCAAGCAGTTGACGGGGTTCACGCCTGCGGCTGTCGAGGCCTTGCTTCGGTACTCGTACCCGGGAAACGTGCGGGAGCTTCAGAACATCGTTGAACGTGCTTCGGTTCTCACGCGGAGTCAGACAGTTGGGATCGAGGACCTGCCCAGCCATGTTGTTGAGCAGGAGGCGGCACACAACGTCGCATCGACGCTTGCGACGGGCTCGAGTGATCATCCTGTAGCTTGGGTCCCGATGAAGCTGGAAGACGCGCTGCGTGAGCCGGAGCGGGAGATTCTCAAGCGTGCGCTGCATGCCAACGGCTGGAACAGACAGAAGACTTCCGAGCAACTCGGGATCAACCGCACGACGCTCTACAAGAAGATGAAGATGCACGGCATAGACGGGGCTCACGGCTTGCAGTGCGATGAGCGTGCGGCGTAGCTGGATGGGTTTGATGCGAGTGTAAAAAGCAACCGCCCCGCGTGAGCGGGGCGGCTGTGTAAGAGGCAGTTCCTGAAGGACTACCGTGCTCTCATGCGAGATCAGCGGTAGAAGTTCGTGGCCTCTGTCTCCATGACGGGACGAGTCAGCTGATCGCTGGTCATCTGCGTCGTGAAGCGGACGTCGCCATCAGCCGTGGCACGCACGACGACCGTCCATGTCGCGCTGGCACCCGGGGCGAGCGAGGCGAGCGGGGCAAAGGTCACGGTCTTGCCGCTGGAGGTGGCGGAGGTCTGACCACCAGCCGAGACGAAGGCCATCTCGTCCTCGAGGGTGCAGACGATCCGGATGTTGGTGCCGGCCAGCGAGCCCTGGTTGGTCGCGATGATGGTGTAGGTGGTGGAGCCGCCAACCTCGACGGGGTCGGGGTTGTCGACGACTTCGAGGAGGATGGCCGGGATACCGGCGAACTCGGTGCCTGCCTCGGCGGAGACGGGGTTGGCGCAGGTCGCCTTGGCCGTCGCAACGTTGCGGATGGTGCCGATGCTCGGGACGTTCATGGTGACGCTGACAGTCTTGGACGCGCCCGCGGCCAGGGATCCGACGTTCCACTGAACGGTGTTGCCGACGAGCGTGCCGCCGTCGGTCGCGCTGACGAAGGTCGCTCCGGCGGGGACCGGGTCCTCGATGACGGTGCTTGCGGCAGCGGCATCACCCTTGTTGGAGACTGTGATCTCGAAGGTGACCGGACGGCCGGCGAAGAGCTTGGCGGGGCCCTTCTTCGCGATCTCGAGCACGGGCTGACGGACCACGGTGGTGGTCTCGTTCGACTTGGCGCTGAGGCCGTTCGACGAGGCGGCAGAGGCCGTGTTGCGGTAGGAGCCGGTCTTGTCCGCCTTGAGGGTCATGGCGAACTCCTTGCTCTGGCCAGCACCGAGATCGCCAGCGGCGAGCTCGACGACCGACTTGCCGTCGGTGGTCTTGAGGCCTGCGGGGAGCTCGTCCTTCACAACGACCGAGCGAGCAACGCCTGTGCCGGTGTTGGTGACGACGATCTTGACGGGGATGGTGTCACAGTAAAGGACTTCGCTCGGTGCGGTCTTCGTGACCTGGAGCGCCGGAGCGACCACGTTGATCGTCTGGCAGACCGGGAGGGTGTAGTACACGCGAGCGCAGGACTCGATCGTGCCCGCGCCGCCCGCGTTGCCCTTGATGGTGATCGTCTTGCTCTGGCCAGGCGAGAACGAGCCGAGGTTGTACGACATCACGCCACCGTCGCGGCGTGCGCCGTCGGGGGTGGAGCTGGTGAAGGTGAAGCCCGTGGGGAGGACCTCGTCGACAACGACGTTGTCGAGCGTGGTGGGGCTGACGTTCGTGACTTTGATCGAGTACTCGAAGGGCTGACCCGCGACGACCTCGCTCGGGTACATACGCTCGACGAGGAGAGCCGCGTTGTGCTCATGGCCCGTGGGGTAGTACACGGCGTTTGCTGAGGATGGCTTGGCCGGAGCGGCTGGCTTGGCGGGCTCGGAGACGGGCTTGGGAGCCGGGGTGCGTCCGGAGTCATCGCGCTCGTACCAGAGACTGCCGGTCGAGCCGGACGAAGAGCCGCTGGACTGACAGCCCATCAGCATGCCACACATGCCCAGTGAGAGGGCGAGAATCTTGAGACCTCCGCTCAGTCGCATAACAGTTCCTTTCATGTCAATCCCCTCGAAGTGCCGGCGATGCTCTCGGATGAGCCGCACGCGCTGAAGATTGTGCCACCCATGATATCACGCCAGAGTGCCAAAGTAACCCGTTCAGCACTCTCTTTGGCGACGAGAGCATCACGGGGAGTGGATGTCTGGCGGCATGGTATCGCCGAGCGAGACTTACTCGCGCAATTCACGCGCAGTCACTCGAATGAATACATAAATCCATATGGTATGAGGATTTACGATCGGCCGGACTCACGACTCGCATACTTAGTCCGTCAGCGCGATCGAAACGATGCGACTGAGGTATCCGCGAAGCGATCGTGGGTTGGCGCGGCTCGCCTCTTGATCTCCGCAGGTATCCTGCTTCTGCGGGATGCAGCCGATCGAGTGACGCCGTCGGTGCTCGCGTGAGCAACAAAGAACACAGCCCGACAAGGTGTCGGGCTGGTGATCGAGTCTACATGCTTGATAGGAGCATCGACCTCGAGGGGATCAGCACTGAGCCGACTCCTGGCCGACAGGAAAGTTGACGACTTTCGGAGCGGTCGCGATGCCCTCCGCGAATGCGTAGAGAGCGAGGCGGAGTCTGTCACGGATTCCGAGGCGGGACATCAGACGCTCAACATGGCGCTCAACGGTTCGCGGGCTGAGGAACATCACTTCCGCCATCTCTCGCGTTGACAATCCTTGCGCGATGTACTTGAGCACTTCGAGTTCTCGGGGTGAGAGCCGATCGAAACGGCCTGCATCGGGATCTGACTCCTGCTGGATACCGATCTGCTCGCCCTTGCCGACTCGCTCCAGGGTATAGAGAACGTCGGCTGGTGAAGTGGTCTTCTCAAGGAATGCTGCGGCACCGATGTCTGCCGCCTCCTGCATGAAGCGACGATGCCCATGACCCGTGAGGAAGACGACCCTGGTCTCAGGAGACGATGCCCGGATTGCTCGCGCGGTGTCGAAGGCCGATCGGCCCGGCATCTCGATATCGATGATGGCGATCTGGGGCGTGCTCCGGCGTGCGGCATCGTGGGCATCATCGCCTCGTTCGAGAAGATCGGTGACCTTGAATCGTCCCGAGCTCTCGAGCATCGCTGCGATAGCGTCCCTGATGAGCAACTGGTCGTCAACAATCATGACGGAGATGAGCTTCCGTGGTGTGCCATTGAGTTCCATGAGCAGTCGAGCTCCCTTCTCTGCGAGTGCGAGGCGACAGCACGTGCCCGGGCGGGCGGTTCGTGCATCGCGGTTCGTATTCAGTCCAAGCAACCGATTGCTACGCCAGAGAGCCGCCAAGACGGAACGGGCAGGCAGGCGTGCTGACCAATTCGCGTCGCGGGGACGACAGATCCGCACGAGAAAGGCCCCGATGTGGGCGTGTATTTGCTTGAGTTTGCGGATTATCCGGCCGGACGAGGTGGAGTGGGTTCGGATAGGATCATGTTCGGATCACAGGACGGGGTGTCAGGCGTGATCCAGCAAGGAGCGAGCGTGCCCCACACGTACTTCGTCACCGGGAGCAACCGAGGGCTCGGGCTCGAGTTCGTCCGCCAGTTGTCGAGACGTGGCGATGTCGTGGTGGGCTCGGTGCGCGAGGTGGCACAAGTGGATGCCGGGGACGAGCATGCGGCGTCGTTGGTGCCTCTTGAGCTCACGGACCAGAAGAGCATTGACTCGTTGCCGGAGCGTGTGGGCGACCGGTCGATTGATGTGCTCATCAACAACGCGGGCGTATCGAGCGACAGCTCGACGCTGGCTCGTTGCGACGCGGCCGAGCTTCATCGAGTGTTCTCGATCAACTCGATCGCACCAGTGCTGGTGACGAGGGCCCTGCTGCCGAACCTTCGGAAGGGATCTCGGAAACTTGTGGTCACGGTGTCGAGCCAGCTCGGCAGTATCACCAACAACTCAGGCGGCAGTTCGTACGGGTATCGGGCGAGCAAGGCGGCCGTCAACATGTTGACGGTGTCGATGCACCATGAGTTGAAGGGTGAGGGATTCACCTGCGTGGTTGTGCATCCGGGATGGGTGCAGACCGATATGGGCGGACCGAATGCGCCGTTGAAGCCGGATGAGAGCGTGGGACATCTGATCCGGCTCATCGACCGGCTGACGGCTGCTGACAGCGGGAGATTTTTCAACTACGACGGCACGACGCTTCCGTGGTGACCGTTCTTCTGCGGTGGACGTCAGGGGCTGCGTACGTTCGACGTGATCCGGGCCGTTTGGGGCGAAGGTGCCGCGAAAGGTTGCGAGCCGGCTTGAATGAGCACTGAGCCGCTCGTCTTGGCACCACAGTTGTCGCAAAGACAGCGGGCCGGGAAGATCCCGGCCCGCTGCGCATCCTTTGTTTCGATCAGTGTGGTCGAGGGTGTGCGTTCGGCTTACCAGCCGCCGCGACCACCACCGCCGCCGCCGCCACCGCCGTAGCCGCCACGGCCGCCGCCGCCACCGCCGCCGAAGCCACGGCCACCACCGCCGCCGCCGAAGCCACGGCCGCCGCCGCCGCCGCGGTCCTCACGGGGACGGGCTTCGTTGACGGTGAGATCACGGCCATCGATGTTCTGACCGTTGAGGGCCTCGATCGCATTGCGTGCCTCGCCATCGTCCTTCATCTCGACGAAGCCGAAGCCACGGGGACGACCGGTCTCGCGGTCCATCACGAGCGACGCAGAGAGGACTTCGCCGTGCGCTTCGAAGATCTCGCGGAGGCGCTGCTCAGACGTGTTGAACGAGAGATTGCCGACATAAAGCTTCATATGCCATCTACCTGCCCCTGACGTTGAAACCGGCTGCTTGAACTCGGGCAAGAGAAAGCGTCGGTGATCTTGGACGCCACCCGACCTCGGGTGGAGCGAGTCTCGAGAATCGAGAAATGCTAGGCAGGTCCTAT
This sequence comes from Phycisphaeraceae bacterium, assembly GCA_019454185.1. NCBI lineage: Bacteria > Pseudomonadati > Planctomycetota > Phycisphaerae > Phycisphaerales > Phycisphaeraceae > Phycisphaeraceae bacterium. Next base: position 581,241 of record CP075368.1, on the reverse strand, counting down.
GGCTGGGGAAATCCCCCAAACTGCCGCCAACCCGTCGGTGGGGCGCGCCGGATGGAGCAAGAAAGGCCTCTTGGAATGAAGTGGCACTTTCACATATCGCACATAAGCCAAATGAATGGAGGCCAGAGTATGCGTCGTCCCAATATGAAAGGCGTTCTGTTGGCGTTTGCGGCGGCGTTCGCACTGGGGCTGACCGGCTGCAACACCATGAAGGGTGTAGGCAAGGACATGGAATCAGCCGGGGAGGCGATCCAGGACGCTGCTGATTGAACTCGGCGCCCCCAGGGATCGCGAGACTGCTTGCGGTTCGAGCCAACGGCCTCAGCACAACACAGGAGTCCATCATGCTCTACTGGTGTGCGGTCTTTTTCATCATCGCGATCGTGTGTGGGATCCTCGGGTTCGGCACGCTTGCCGGGGCTGCGGCGTCGATCGCGAAGATCCTATTCGTGATCTTTCTGGTTTTGCTTGTTCTGGGGTTGATCAGCCGCGGATTGAGCAAATCGAAGCTTGTCTGAACGCAGCCCGTGGGTCGCTATCTCCCGCTCGCAGGAGCGGGCAGATGCGACCCCGGCTTTCTGCCCGTTGCGGCGGGGCGCACCATCGCTCGGTGCCTCTTGGCGATCTCAACGAGCGTGTCGATGTACATGCGGTGCCAGACGTCAGCATTCCAGTTGGTCCGCACGAACTCAACGGCGTTGCGACCCAACTCCGCCCGTCGATCCGGATTCGAGAGCAGGGACTCCACGGCATCCGTGAATTCACGCTCATCGCCCGGCTTGCACAAGAGGCCGGTGACGCCGTGCTGCACGGTCTCGGTGACGCCGGCGAGTCGCGAAGTCACGACGGGGACGCCTCGCGATGCGGCCTCGATCCCGGCGAGCAAGAGTGTGTCCTGCACGGTTGGGATCACGAGCAGGTCCATCTGTGGAAGATGCAGGTCCATGAGCTCGGCGTGGGGGACGGGGCCGTAACGGATCACGTTTCGAGCGTTCGCGGGAGCGTCCGGCACCTCGCCGAACATGTGCAATTCGGCACGATCCTTCCATCGTGCCTGATGCCAACGCAGGAGGCGGTCTCCGCCCTTTCGCTCCCACGCGTTGCCCACGAAGCAGATGCGGACCATGCCACCGCTTGACACGGGCTGGCGGCTGCTGCTTGGGGCGATGATGGGTGCGGGCCTGGAGACCATCACACGCCCGGCGGGGACGCCGTAGTCTTCGATGACGGAGTCTGCGGCCCAGGTGCTCCAGCACGAGATCAGCGATGATGCCGCAAACACACGGCGTTCGGATGCGATGACGGGTCGCCTCCAGAGTCGGGTGGTACCAAACTCTCGGCACTCCTGCTCGGTCGTGGCGTCGATCTGCGTCACGAGAGCGGGACGAGTCGGATACGGGATCGAAGCAAGAGCCAGCGCCTGGTGCTGGGTCATGACGTGCACGAGATCGAAGCGATTGAGGGGGAGCCGAGTGTTGAACCAACGCCTCATCTCACGCGCCCAGAGTCGCGTGTATCGGTAGCGGTGGAAGTCCAGCCCGGAGCGGGCAGCACCCGGCACCTGCCTTGCGAGAGAGCGCATGACGACCGGCGGACGCAATCGCACATGGACTGCATCAACGGCGGGATTCGTCTCCGCGTAGACCTCAAAGGAACGCGAATGGGTCGCGAAGCCGAGCGACTGACTGCTCAAGAAGAGGATTCGCACGGGTCCATCGGCTTCCTCGGGTGGCAGGAGAGAGGGCCGCAGGCCTTCTGCGTTTGTGGAGATGCTGCGATTCATGTGTGTTGTTGCTCCGCATCCTTGCTCTGCCGGGCTATGGGTTGGCCTTGCCGCTCACCCACACCGCTTGCTCATCAATCTGGTCGTCTGTGGCATCCGCCCTGCTCGTTGCTCAAACGAGGATCGGACACCTTTGTTGCACGAACCGCCGCAAAGAACCAAGATCACCCGTCGGAATCGCGATGAGCCCAAGTTCATTCCGTATCCGCGTCATCGGCAGTCGCGGGGCTCGTCGGTACACCCGCAGCAGCATCCAGAGCTGACTTCGCCGCGTTTTGGGTTTGGATCTGCGGTGTCCCGGTGCGCGTGTCGTACACGGAAGTCTGATTCCCAGCGGCCTCGCGGGCATGCTGCTTCGCGCTCCATTCGGCTGCGCGACGCTGCTGAAAGAAGCCGAGGAGAACCAAGCCGATCGCAAGGCCGATGCAATAGTGCGCCAGCCGCCTCATAAACCCCGCGCGAGATGTTGGTTGCCCATCCATCTTTGATCTTAGCAACTTCCGAGGCCGAGGTTCGGTGTGCTGAGAATCGCGTTAGCCCTGGCGGCCCGCCTGAGAGTCCCCGACTGTCAGCGTCGTTTCGTTGGCTTTTTGCCGGAACGGGCACCGGGCATGCCGGCCTTCTTCGGATTGAGCTTGCCCGACATGGCCTGTTCCAGCTCGGACCGCTTTACCCGGCTCAGACCCCCGGATTCGAGAAGTCTCTTGAGTGCTCGCGACTGGTCGCGGAGTACCGCCGCACGCTCGAAGGCCATCTCGCGTGCGGCCTCGAGCATCTCCTCTTCGACCGTTTTGAGGAGTTCATCGATGGCGTAGTCTGGTTCAGAGGTGGCGACAGCTTCGCGTGCGGCTCGGCGTGCCGCGAGTTCCTGCTGAAGCCCGGACTTGATTGCCTTGCGAACAGTGGTCGGGACGATCCCGTTCGCCTCGTTGTAGGCGATCTGCTTCCGACGCCTCCGCTCGGTCTCCTCGATCGCGGCCTGCATGGCGGGCGTCATCTTGTCCGCGTAGAGCACGACGCGCGAGTTGGCGTTTCGCGCCGCACGCCCCATTTGCTGGATCAGTGATGTTCCGCTCCGCAGGAACCCCTCCTTGTCCGCGTCGAGAATCGCGACAAACGCGACCTCGGGCAGGTCCAGCCCCTCTCGGAGGAGATTCACACCGACCAGCACATCGAACTCGCCCGTGCGAAGATCCGTCAGGATTGTCATACGCTCCAGCGTCTCGATCTCGCTGTGCAGGTACCGCACCCGCAGTCCCTGCTGGTCGAGGTAGACCGTCAGGTCCTCGCACAGCCGCTTCGTGAGCGCCGTGACCAGCACACGCTCCCCGCGCGATGCGATCTCCTTGCACCGCTTGACGAGGTCCGGCACCTGGCCGTCGGCGGGCAGCACCGTGATCTCCGGATCGAGCAGACCGGTCGGGCGGATCACCTGCTCGGCGACTTCCCCCCCACTCCTCTCGAGTTCGTATGCTGCGGGCGTTGCGCTGACGAACATCATCTGCGGCACAATCGCCTCGAACTCCTCGAATCGCAGCGGGCGGTTGTCGAGTGCCGCGGGGAGGCGGAATCCGTGCTCCACGAGGATCGTCTTGCGATTGCGATCCCCGTTGTACATGGCGCGGACCTGGGGGATCGTGACGTGGCTCTCATCGATGATGAGGAGCCAGTCGCGATAGTTCGGCCTCGTGGACGCGGCCGTCGGCGTCGGAACGTCTGAAGGACCTGAGCCGGCGATGAACGGACCCGATGGCTGGTCGGCCGGGGGCGCGAAGTCGAAATAGTCCATCAGCGTGTAAGGCCGTTCGCCGGGCGTCCGGCCATCGAAATACCTCGAGTAGTTCTCGATCCCGTTGCAATACCCGACCTCGTCGATCATCTCCAGGTCGTACTTGGTCCTTGCGATCAGGCGCTGGGCTTCGAGCAGTTTCCCTTCGGAGCGAAGCTCCATCACTCGGGCGTCGAGATCTTTGCGGATCACCGCCGTGATCTCCGAGAGCTCCTCCTGCGGCATGACATAGTGCACCGCCGGGAAGAGGAAGAACTGACGTTCCTCGGCGATGATCTCCCCGCTCGTCGGGTTGATCAGCTCGATGCGGTCGATCTCCGATCCGAAGAAGTCCACGCGAACGGCAAACTTCTCGTACGCGGGCCAGACCTCCATGCTGTCGCCCCGCGCTCGGTAGGTGCCTCGCTTGAACTCCACCTCCACGCGCTGGTACTGCATCGCGTTCAGCGCGAGGAAGAGCTCGCGGCGCGGCATCTCCGATCCCTTCGTCAGCGTCATCACACGCTGGGCGTACGCCTGGGGCGAACCGAGTCCGAAGATGCACGAGACCGACGCAACGACAACGGTGTCTCGCCGCGAGAGGATGTTGCTCGTCGCTGCGAGACGCAGCTGGTCGAGGTCGTCGTTGCGGCTGGCATCCTTCTCGATGTAGATGTCGCGCTGGGGGATGTACGCCTCGGGCTGGTAGTAGTCGTAGTACGACACGAAGTAGTTGACCGAATTCTCGGGGAAGAAGTCGCGAAGCTCCTCGTAGAGCTGGGCCGCGAGCGTCTTGTTGTGGCTGATGATGAGCGTCGGTCGTCCGAGATGCTGGATAACGTTCGCCATCGTGAACGTCTTGCCCGTGCCGGTTGCGCCGAGCAGCGTGACTGCGGGCTTGCCATCGCGCAGTTGTGACACAAGAGACGCGATCGCCGTCGGCTGATCGCCGGTCGGCTCGAAGGGTGCCTTCAGGATGAATCGACCGGGCGACTGGGGCATGGGTGATCGTATGTGCCGCAGCGGGTCTTCCTACCCACGCGCCGCGGCCAGCAGTTCGCGCGGCTCTCGCTTGCCGAGACGCCTGACAGCCGGCGCCGATGCGATGACGCATGTTACGATCAGCATCCCCCAGGCACCCGCGATCGCCGGCAGCGAGGGCCGGAACTCAACGCCCAGGCCCAGCAGCAGGCGCATGAGCTTCTGTTCGGACCATGCGGCCTGAAGTCCGAGCACCGTGCCGATGATTGCGCCTGCCACGGCGATGGTGATGACCTCGGCCAGCACGAGGCGTACCAAGAGCCCGCGTTGCGCCCCGACTGCCCTGAGAATCCCGAACTCAAACTTCCGGATCTCGATCGACGCGATCACCAGGTTGGCAACACCGAGTGAACAAATGATCATGGCGAAAAGGGCAACGGCGGTCATGATCGTGATGCCGCTGAGCACGTATGTTCGAATCTCCTCACGGATGCGACGTCCCGAGCCGGCGTCGAGGATGGGGATGTCGGCGAGCGCCTCGCGGATCATGTCCATCGCGGACTCGTCGTCCCATTCGGGCCGCAGGTCGATCTGGATGAGTTGGACACTGTCGTTGTTGAACAGCCGCTTCATGTCGGCTCGTGTGCCGAAGACCGCGTGGAGCGCCTGATTCGTGTAGTCTTCGGAGATGTTGAAGAACTTGCTGACGACCTCGAGCCCCGGGGAGGTCACCACGCCGACGATCTCGAAGACATGAGACTCGTCGCCGACGGCGCAGGTGAAGGTGTCTCCGACACCCATTCCCTGCGCGACCAGAAACTCACGAGCCACAATCACCGCACCGCCCTGCTGGAGTCTGGGGAGCGCGGTCTCGAGGGACCCTTCGATCCAGGTCAGTTTCGCCATTCGGAAGAACGGCTCCGGCTCGAACGCGATGAACGATGTCTTGTACGACTGGAGCGCTCGCACGCCGAACGCGTCGGTGTCTACGAACTGCAGGCCGATGGCACAGGTCTCCGCGACGCATGGCAACTGGCGTAAACGCTCCTCTGCCTCTTCCGGCAGAGCCACACCCGAAACGAACGCGTCGGGGAACTCGAGCTTGTCCAGCCAGTCGCGCATGACCGCGCCGCCATTGGTCCAGATCACCGTCATGATGCTCACACCGGTCATCAGCGCGCCCGCCGTGAAGCCGTTGCGAAAGGGAGTCGCGGCGATCGACTTTGCGAGCAGACCCCGCGGCAACCCCGCGGCTCGAGAGAACAGCCCCGACGTTGCCCGCGACACGAGCAGGACAACCGGCGTGCCGAGCAGGAAGTATCCGATGAAGACGAGCGGCAGGCCGCACGTGGCGTAAGCCCAGAAGATCACCTGTCCGTCAGTGGGCACGCTCACGACGAGGAACCCGAAGACAATCATCACCGTGGCGGCGATCGCAACACCGCGTCCCGCGCCGCGGCTCACTGGGCGAGCACGCAGCGTCATTCCCTCGAGTGGCGAGACCCTGGAGGTCCTCCAAGCGGGCCATGCCGCGCCGATCAGGCCGGAAGAGAACGCTCCTGCGACCCCGAGCGTCACACCAAGCGGAGGCACATGAAGCCCCGCGCCGAGCGCGTCGGCACGAATTGTCGCGACGGCCCACGCGATGAGGAGACCCAGGCCAAGCCCGACGACGGCCCCGATCGAACCGACAATCGCACCGGCCCACACCTGAGCACCTGCTAATTGTCCGCGCGAGGCACCAATGCATCGCAGCACCGCAAGCTCACGTTGGCGTCTGGCGACATCGGTTGTCAGGCCTGTCAGAATGATGAACGACGCGGCGAGCGTTGAGAGGACGATCGCGAGCACGAGTCCGAGTTCGCTCGAACGCAGGTTCTCATCGAGACCTGAGGTCACCTTTGCGGTTGTCTGGAGCAGAATCGATTCCGGCAGAGACTGCCTCCGAGCATCGACGGTGGACTCGGGATCAAGCCCGGGCCTCAGTTCGATATCCACCCTTGAGAGCTTCCCCTCGGCATCAGAAAGCGACGCGAGTGATGAGAGCAGCAGATACGCCTGTGGACGCCCGCCGAGCGGTGGCTGTGGCGCGATCCCTACGACACGGAGCGGCATCGAGGGCCTGAGCAGTCGCGTCACGACGACCGTGTCACCGAGCAGGACTCGCTGGCCGGCGTTCAGACGTGCCGCGAGTTCAGCATCAGCGATCGTTTCCGGCAGAGTCGGCCTGGCCTCGCCCGGCTTCGGAGGGCCAAGCCGCGCGATTCCCCGATTCGCGGTGCTGGTCCTGAGCGACTCACCGCGGATTGAGAATCGCTCGGCGAGCAACGCGTCGAGCACGACCTCGTCCGGAGCTTCCGGCATGCGGCCCGCGAGCAGTTTCATGCCTGCTGCTCGCTCAGGGGTGAGGCCCGTGGTTGCCGCGGTAACCAGTATCAGGCGGTCCTTCTTACGATGTATGCCATCTGCATCCGGTACGAGTTCCTGCAGCACGGCACGCAGTACGAGGGTGCGTTCGAGCGCGGGTGTCGCGCGGAGCGTCTCGGGCCATTCGACGGCCTGCCGGAGCCATGCTGCGTCGATGAGTCCGTTTGACGATGACGATTCGAGCCGGAGATCGGCGGAACCGATCGTGCTCTCCATGCGAAGGCGGACCGATGCGTTCACAGAGCTGATAAGGGATGCGACCGTCACGACCAGGGCGCAGGAGAGCGACACGGCCGCGATAAGCAGCAACGCGTGGGGCTTACGCCCCCACAAGTTGTTGATAGCGAGCCGCAACGCCGGTCGCATCAAGCCCCTCCGATTCGATGTGTCCCACGACGCGTCCATCTCGCAGTACCCAGGTCCGTCTGCAATGGGCTGCTGCGGTCGGTTCGTGCGTCACCATGACCACAATGACCTGCTTCTCTGACGCGATCCGGCCGAGGAGCCGCCACAACTTCTCGGCGTTCGCGCTGTCGAGCGCTCCGGTCGGCTCATCAGCCAGAACGACCGGGGGTGAGAAGAGCAGGGATCTGGCGATCGCCACTCGCTGCTGCTCGCCGCCGGAGAGCGCCTCCGGCCTGTGATCCGCACGATCCGCAAGGCCGAGATCACCGAGGAGCTCCGCTGCGCGGGAGCGAAGCCACGCGGGCTCCTCGCCCGCGAGCATGCCGGGGAGTTCGACGTTTTCCGTTGCAGTGAGTGTTGGGATCAGGTTGAACTGCTGGAAGATGATCCCGACGCCACGACGACGAAACTCGGTCGCTTCTTTGTGGCGGAGTTCGTGTGTCCGGCAGTTTCCGACGGTGATTGTCCCACGATCCGGGCGGTCGAGTGCGGCCAGCAGATGAAGGAGGGTGGACTTGCCGGACCCGGAATGCCCCATGATCGCGTAGAAGCCCGGCTCGTTGATGCTGAGATCGATGCCCCGCAGGGCCGCGACTTCGCCATGCGCAAGCCGATAACTCTTGTGAACATCGACACACTCGATCATGCTGGACCCGTCCTGCCTCGGCAGGGAAGGCCCACCCGACGGCGGTAACTCCTTCGGAATATCGATCGCGACGGTTTCGGCAACGGTGCCGAATTCAGTGGCCGTGCTTCGCGTCGTATGTCGCGGCGTCCATCGCCTTGGCAAGCCCAGACGTGTCCGAGGCACGGATCTTCAGGAGCCATCCCCTTTCGTAAGGGTCGCTGTTGAGAATGGAGGGATCGTCAGCGACGGCTCCGTTTACCGCTTCGATGGTGCCACCCACAAGCGAATAGACGTCACTGGTTGTCTTGACCGATTCGATCTCACCGAGCGAGTCCCCGGGCTTTACCTGAGTGCCTTGGGCTTTCATCTGTGCGTACGTGACATCGGTCAACGCATCAACAGCGAAACGGGTGATTCCGACGGTCACCACGTCACCCTCTGTCTTGAACCACTCGTGGCTCTCGGAATACACGCGATCTGACGGGGTGGACATGGATAGCGCTCCGTGTGCCAAGATCAGCGACCGCGTGGGCGCGGCCCGCTTCCTGGGGGTGGCAGATGCTAAGCAGCGGCTCGATGGTGGCAAGGGACCGGCATGGCAGCAATCGCGAACGATCGGTTCACCACATCTCGCAGCCGATGGGCAATCTGCTCAATCCCAGGGGCTTCGCTTGACGCTGGCGCGATATCTTCGGTAGACTGAGAATCTAGTTCGTTCGAAGCGGACTATTCTCGACCAGCTTTCTCCCCTCCGGACGGCCGGTGCCCTCGGGCCCGGCCGTCTTTGTAGGCAGATGGCGTCGAAACTTCGATCGAGCGAGGTAGCGGGGATCCGTTTGGGGCGATACATTGCCCGTGCATGCTCCTCACGCTTCACGCGAATTCGTTGCGATCGATGCTCGCAGGCCCGAAAGGTCCGCAGCATCTCGCGCTCACGGAGTTGCCCAGTTTCACGCGCCAGACACTGGGGCTGAACGGGCTGATGATCCCCACCACCATGCTTCGGGGCCTTAGCCGTGAAGAACTGGGGCGGCTCCGGGAGCAGTCTGATCGGGCGGGGTGTGCGCTGCTCTCCATTGTTGAGGACGGTGCGCTTCCGCTCGGAGCGGTCTCCGAGGCGGAGGCGCTGGCTGGCCTTGAACGCCTGGCGAGAGTGCTCAAGGCGGGTGCCGCCCTCGGCTGCTCTTCGGTTGTGATCAAGGTGGCATCGAAAGCCGGCGATGACAGCATGAACCGGGCGGTGGACCGGCTCAAATCGGCCTCGGACCTTGCGGAGCGGCTGGAAGTGTCGATCATGCTTCACAGCCATACAGGGCTGACTCAGGCACCAGAGGGTCTGACGGCACTTATCAAGCGGGTTGGTGGATTCCGGGTCGGTGCATGCCCGGACTTTGCGAGCGCTGCGGCGGCAGCGGATCCGGCCTTGTTCATGAAACGGCTGACGCCGTACGCCTCTGCGGCGATCGCGGTCACGCAGACCTTTGTGACCAACCAAGAGAAGTCCACCGAACCCGCGGGACACGAGATCGACCCGGATGCGGGAGTCGAGCACTCGCCCTACCAGATAGAGCCGCTGCTGAAATCGATGATGGCAGTCGGGTACGACGGTTCCCTCGCGATTGACTACAGGGGCGAGGGGGACGCTACACTGGGAGTGCTCCGCAGCCGTGTGCTGATCGAGCGTTGTGCGGCTTCCGTCCAACGGGAGGAAGAGTGACAAACGGGGCATCGTCGAGCACGATCGGCGTTGGGCTCCTGAGACCCAGGCGAGTCTGCGTGATTCCACAGGAACGACCCATCATCGTGACGGTGGATGGACCTGCGGGTACCGGGAAGTCCTCGGTCTCCCGCGAGTTGGCTCACCGGCTTGGTCTGGACTTTCTCGACACCGGCGCGATGTACAGGGCGGCGACCGCGATCATGCTCGACCGCGGGCTCACGATCGGTCAGGCCGAGCAGCTCGTCGCGTTGGTGATGACGGCCGATCTCCACTTTGACTGGAACGAAGACCCGCCGATGATTCTGGCGTGGGACAAGCCGATCGATCACCGGATCCGCGATGCCGATGTGACGGAGCATGTCTCCCCGGTCTCGGCGATCCGCGAGCTCCGTGAGCACATGGTGATCAAGCAGAGGATCATCGGTCACCAGCACCCGCGTCTCGTGACCGAGGGACGCGATCAAGGAAGCGTCGTCTTCCCCAACGCCGAGGTGAAGTTCTTTCTGTGGGCGACTCCTGAGGTCCGCGCGGTGCGACGTGCCGAGCAGTTGCGTGCGGCGGGCGTCGCGGATGTTGACGTCGAACGGCTCAGAGAAGAGATCGAGGCCCGCGACAGGAGCGACTCCACGCGTGCTGTCGGTCCGCTGGTATGCCCGGAGGATGCCAGACAAGTGGACACGACAGGCCTTGGATTTGAAGAGGTCGTGCAGCGACTCGAACAAGAGGTTCGCTCTCGCGTCCTTGGAACTTGACGCCGTGGGTCACTCGCCGCACGACGACTCGCGATCGATCCACTACCGCATTGCGGTCGTTCTGCTCCACGTGCTGCTCGCGGTGTTTTTCGGGTATCGGCGATACGGGATCACACGCGTGCCACGGACGGGGCCGCTCCTTGTAGTTTCCAACCATCAGTCATACCTCGACTCGGTCGCGGTCGGAACCGCGCTCTACCCTCGCGTCGCGACGCACCTCGCCCGCGCGGGGCTCTTCAAGAGGCGAGGATTCGCGTATCTGATCACGAAGTTTCATGCCGTGCCGCTCCGAGAGGAAGAGGGCGATCTCGGCGCGATGCGGCTGGTGATCGAACGCCTGAAGCTCGGCGACGCCGTCATCATCTATCCCGAGGGTTCACGCACACACGACGGAGCCATCCACGCCTTCAAGCGCGGCGCAACGCTTATCGCCAAGCGCTCCGGCTGCACCGTGCTTCCGGTTGCGATCGACGGAGCATTCGACATCTGGCCTCGCTCTCGATCCCTTCCACGCCTGTTCCGCGGGCCGCTGCGTGTCCTCATCGGCGAGCCGATCGCTGCGAGCGATCTGCTCGCGGCGGGTGCAGACGCAGGACTCGCGCGGCTGGAGAACGAGGTTCGGCAACTGCATGAACGCCTGACACGCAGGTGAAGCGGCACGCAGTGGAAAGGCGCACGCTCACTTCGGGCGAAAGAGGCCTTTGGGGTTCGCGTTCATCATGTTCGCCTTGAAGAGCCGCTCGTCGGCGAGGTGCAGCCCGCGAAGAACCGAGGCCGGGGCGACGGGGTATGTCCGTATGCGATCCAGCCGGTTGTCGATGATCTCGTCGAGGTGCTCGTCTGAGGTCTCCCAATCGAGATGATCAAACCGGCGAAGGTCGATCGGCGTGCTATAGCGCCGCATCGACCGGAACCGCTTTGTGTTGAAGTAATCGTTGAAGTAGGACATCACCAACTCTCTGAGCGTGCGATAGACGGGCTCGCGGCCACGTAAGCCGACGAAGTTGCTTTTGGCGACCGCGCCCCAGAGCCCGCTCTGCTGATAAACGGCGAGCAGGTGGCCGTCGTCGTTCTCAGCCGAGATCCAGACGACACGCGGCACGTGTCCGAGCCGCCTGAGGCATGCGCACGCGAGCAATGCGCCGTCCACACAGTGCCCCTTGGCATCTGCGAGTGTCCGCCTTGGGCAGCGATAGAAGTCGTCGTCTGAGTACGCCAGTTCATCGAGCATGCACTGGATCTGGTGGGGCGAAGAGACTTTGCGGGGTCGAATCGGCATGGCGATCACGGTAGCCGCGAATCCGGGCCTGTGCGGAGTACGATCGGGTGACTGGCGAGATCAAAGAGAGGGAGAGCGGTCGTGGCAAGCGAGAGAGGCACGGGAGCGATGGCGAAGCGAGCGGGTGCGAAGTCGAAGGCCGCGGTTGTTGAGGCCAAGCCGGTTCCGTTACGCCCGACCGTGGAACGGGGCGAACTCAGCCGCGTGATCCGTGTCCGCGGCGCCCGCGAGCACAACCTCAAGGACATCACGGTCGAGATCCCGCGCGACAAGCTCGTCGTCATCACCGGGCTTTCCGGCTCCGGCAAAAGTTCGCTCGCCTTCGACACCATCTTCGCCGAGGGACAGCGCAAGTACATGGAGTCGCTCTCCGCGTACGCGCGACAGTTCCTCGAACAGCTCAAGAAGCCCGACGTTGACGAGGTCGAGGGCATCCCCCCCACCATCGCCATCGAGCAGCGCTCCGCCAGCGGCAACCCCCGCTCCACCGTCGCCACAACCACCGAGATCTTCGATTACCTGCGGCTGCTCTACGCGCGGTGCGGCACACCCCGCTCATGGGCTCCGACGAAGACCAAGAAGGACGGCGATATCACCGAACGCTCCGGTGTCCGCATCTCCGCCACCAGCAGCACGCAGATCGTCGACGCGATCATGGGATGGAAGACGAGCTCACGCCTGTTGATAATGAGCCCCATCGTCCGAGGGCTGAAGGGCTTCCACAAGGATGTCTTCGAATCGCTCGTCCGCCAGGGGTGGACCCGCGCGCGCGTGAACGGAACCGTTGTCGATCTGCGCGATGCGCTCAAGGAAGGCGGCGAGAACCCGCTCAACCTCGGACGCTACGAGAAGCACACCATCGAGGCCGTCGTCGACCGCCTCGTACTCGGTGATGCGGAGGGAGGGCGTCAGCGTCTTGCCGAGAGCATCGAGTCCGCCCTCAAGCTCAGCAAGGGCAGCGTCGCCGTCTCGCGCGAGGAGGTCGATTCCGACGGCAAGCCAAAGTGGATCGACCAGGCCTTCAGCAACCAGTTTGCGGACCCGGACCATCCTGAGATTGCGCTCGAGGAACTCGCCCCGCGCCTCTTCTCCTTCAACTCGCCTCAAGGCGCATGCCCCCAGTGCCACGGGCTCGGGAACCTGCTTGAGTTCGATCCCGATCTGGTGATTCCCAATCGCGAACTGTCGATGGCCGATGCCGCGGTCGCCGCGTGGAACAAGAACGGCCCCGTCCGCGCCTGGTTCAACCGTCGGCTCAGGAAGTTCTGCAAGGCCTTCGGCGTCTCGTTTTCGCAGCCCGTGTCCACGCTCGATCCGAAGGTCATGCACGCGCTGCTCTACGGCTGCAAGACACCCATCAAGTGGGACGGCGTGATCCCCAACATTGCCGAGTGGTGGACCACCACGGAGAACCCAGGCGTTAAGGAGTTCCTCGGCACGTTCATGTCGCAGAAGCCCTGCCCCACATGCTGGGGCGACCGCCTCCGCATCGAGGCACTGCACGTACTGCTCGAATCTGAGCACAAAGCGGAGAAGGCCCGCGCTTTCAGCCAGTCTGTGATCGGCCGCCCGCGCCACGACGGCACGATGCTGAACATCGCCGAGCTTTCGCGCCTCAACATCCTCGACGCCATCGAGTTCATCAACGGCCTGAAGCTCACCAGCGAGCAGCGCACCATCGCGGAGCCGATCCTCAAGGAAGTCAACAACCGACTCCGATTCCTCACCAGCGTCGGTCTCGAGTACCTCTCCCTCGACCGGCGGACTGCCACCCTCTCAGGTGGCGAGGCACAGCGCATCCGCCTGGCAACCCAGGTCGGCAGCGGCCTCGTCGGCGCGTGCTACGTCCTCGACGAGCCGACCATCGGCCTCCACCAGCGCGACAACGACCGGCTTATCGCCACGCTCCGCCGCCTCGCCGACATCGGCAACACGGTCATCGTTGTCGAGCACGATGAGGACATGATTCGTGCCGCGGATCACGTCCTCGACATCGGTCCCGGCCCCGGGGTCCACGGCGGGCGCGTCGTCGCCGAGGGCACCGTCGACAAGGTCGCGAGCTCCCCCGGCTCCATCACCGGCGAGTACCTCTCCGGCAAACGGCGCATCGAGGTCCCCGCGACCCGGCGCAAGCTCAGCGAGAAGAAGTCCATCACCATCAAGGGCGCGAGGCACAACAACCTCAAGGGGATTGATGTCTCGTTTCCGATCGGGGGTTTCATCTGCGTCACCGGTGTGTCTGGCTCAGGCAAGAGCACGCTCGTCAACGACATCCTTCTGAACGCCACAAAGAAACACCTGCTCGGCTCCAAGGACAAGCCGGGTGAGCACACGAAGGTGACCGGCCTTCAGAACATTGACCGCGTCGTCGAGGTCGATCAATCACCCATCGGGCGCACGCCCCGCTCGAATCCCGCCACCTACACCGGCATCTTCGACGACATCCGCAACATCTTCGCCCAGTCGAAAGAGTCCAAGATCCGCGGCTACAAGCCCGGCCGATTCAGCTTCAACGTATCCGCCCAGTCCGGGGGCGGCCGGTGCGAGGCGTGTCAGGGCCAGGGACTCAAAAAGATCGAGATGCACTTCCTCCCGGATGTCTACGTCCAGTGCGAGGTCTGCGAGGGCAAGCGCTATAACCGCGAGACGCTCGAGGTCCTCTACCGGGGCAAGAGCATCGCCGACATCCTCTCCATGACCATCGAGAACGCCTGCGCGTTCTTCGAGAACCACCCGAAAGTGCTGCGCAGTGTCAAGTGCCTGCACGATGTCGGACTTGATTACGTCGAACTCGGCCAGCCCTCGACCACGCTCTCCGGCGGCGAGGCGCAGCGCGTGAAACTCGCGACCGAGCTCGGCAAGGCGGGCGCGACCCGCAACAACCCCGACGGCGTCGCCTACGGCAACACCCTCTACATCCTCGACGAGCCGACCACCGGCCTTCACTTCGAGGACATCCGGAAACTGATCGAAGTCCTCCAGCGGCTCGCGAGCGCGGGCAACACGCTCGTCATCATCGAGCACAACCTCGACGTCATCAAGTGCGCCGACTGGATCATCGACCTCGGCCCCGAAGGCGGCGACCTCGGCGGCACACTCCTCGCCACCGGCACACCCGAGGATGTTGCGAAGAACGCGAAGAGTCATACGGGGCGGTATTTGAAGCCGATGCTGTAGTAGCCGCGATTCACAACTCAATGCGTCTGCCAGACTTACGGACAGATGCGTAGCCGTCGTCTCTCCACGTGCGCGAAACCACGAGGCCCGTGATCGCACGCCGGTGCGGATGGAACCTCGCCTCCAATCGAGAGTATCACTGTGTACACCATCCTCGTGGAGGACTGCCGATGCAAGTCGCAATTTCAGTTGATCTGGTCAAAGCCGCTAAGAAGTCTCCTTCCTTCCCAAAGGATTGGGACGACGCCAAGATTCACCGCGAACTGGCGCGCTACGAACGCTTCCTGTTGCTCGCCCAGGCCAATCCGGGCCAGCCGCTCGCGCCCACGAAGGACATCGACGAAATGTGGCACCTTCACATGACGCACCCGCGTGCGTACTACGAGGACTGCCAGCGTCTGTTCGGTGACATCCTCGACCACGACGGCGGGTTCGGAGCCGACGAAGCGGAGTTGCCCGAGTTGCAGGCGACGTTCAATCGCACAGCGGAGTTGTGGGAAAGCAAGTTCGGAGAGAAGTACGTTGAACGCGAGTTCGATCCGAACATGACGAACTGTTGGCATGACTGCCAAAGCCGTTGCTGGCACGCTTGCAGTTCCAAGAAGAAGACTGCCGAATCCGAAGCCGTCGCGATCTGAACCCCAGCCATGATCCCCAACAACGCCGCAATCCTCGAATCGGTGCGCAGCACCGGATTGTGTCGGCTCGGCCCGACCACGGACGCGGAGTATCGCGCGCTGGTAGGTTCGCTTGGGCGTGCGTGGTGCGAGACTGCGGTGGAGTTGCGACCCGACGTGCGGAGTTACCTTTGTCGCCCGGAGCCGGTGCCATTCCACACGGATCATCCCGAAGCCGACTTCATCGCGTGGCGATGCGAGCAACAGGACCACACAGATGGTTCGCAGCAACTTATAGACGGCTGGGCGGCACTTGAAGCGTGCGGACGCGGCGTGCGAGATGCACTCACCCACGTTCACGCGGAAGTGAAGGTGCGGGGCGATTCTCCGGCGTCGCGCTGGCCCATCGTTCGCGCATCACCCCACGGGGATCGTTTGTTCTACGCCGATTGGATCAAGCCCATCGAAGCCGATCCGCACTCGGGCATGGCATTCGATGCGTTGAAGGCGGAGATTGGACGCCGGACGCAGAGTCACGTTGAAGAGGTCCGATTGTCCGAAGGCGAAGTGCTCATCATCAACAACGGTCGATATCTGCACGGGCGCAAGCCGCTGGCTAGCGATAGCCAGCGACGACTGCGCCGATTCTGGATCACCGCTTAGCCTCAACTTGGCTGAGGCAGAGAATCCTCTTCGCCTATCGACAATTCATCACCCCGCAACCTCCCCGCCCCAACTTCCCTAAACTCCTGTCTCACCCTGCCGGACTTCAACCGGCAGGGGCTCGCCTCGGATTCCTTCGCGGAGCCCTCCATGTCGCTCGACCGCCTCGCCCCCGCCGTCCTTCTCGTCTCGATCGCTCTCTCGTCCACTGCCCAGCAGCCCGCGCAGCCGCCGGCCACAACTCCACCGGCCGAGCCCGCTGCTCCCGCGCCCGAGAAGGCGGAAGACAAGCCCGCCGAAAAGCCAAAGTGGAACGTCGACAGTCCTCCCTACCCCACGTTCGAGCAGACCATCGATGTTGATGAGGGGACGTGGATCTCCCTCGATGTCTCCCCCGACGGCTCGACCATCGTGTTCGACCTCCTCGGCGACATCTACAGCATCCCCATGTCGGGCGGCGAGGCGACCAAGCTCACAGGCGGACTCGCCTGGGACATGCAGCCCCGCTATTCCCCCGATGGCAAGTTGATCGCCTTCACGTCTGACCGCACCGGCGAGGGTGACAAGGGCGGCGACAACATCTGGGTGATGAGCGCCGACGGCTCGTCGCCGCGGCAGATCACCAAGGAGTCGTACCGGCTCTTCAACGGCCCCGCGTGGTCACCGGATGGCCAGTTCATTGTGGCTCGGAAGCATTTCACAAGCCGCCGCTCGCTCGGCTCCGGCGAGATGTGGATGTTTCATGTCTCGGGCGGCTCATCTGCCGGTCTCCAGCTCACCACCAAGCGGACCGACCAGAAGGACGTCAACGAGCCGATTTTCTCGCCCGACGGCAAGTACCTCTATTACTCGGAGGATCTCACGCCCGGCGGCTCGTTCGAGTACAACAAGGACTCGAACGCCCAGATTTACGCCGTGCAGCGGCTCGATCTTGAGAAGGGCGAGACGACCACGCTGATCGGCGGCCCGGGCGGAGCGTGCCGCCCGACGCCGAGCCCTGATGGAAAGACCATCGCCTTTGTGAAGCGTGTCCGTGCGAAGTCGGTGCTGCACCTCTACGACATCGAGTCCGGTGCGGTGACGCCGATCTACGACGATCTCGAACGCGACATGCAGGAGGCGTGGGCGATCCACGGTGTGTATCCCGCCTTTGACTGGACACCGGACGGCAAGTCGATCGTCTTCTGGTCACGCGGCAAGATCCGCAAGCTCGACCTCGCGTCCAAGCAGGCCTCCGTGGTTCCCTTTCGTGTAAAGGACACTCGGACCGTTTCGAAGGCCGTGCGTTCACCGATCGACCCCGCGCCGGCGGAGGTCGAGACGAAGATGATCCGCTGGCCCCAGGTCACGCCCGATGGCAAGTGTGTTGTGTTCCAAGCCCTCGGGCACATCTATGTGCGTGATCTTGGTGAGTCCGGAGAGGCAACAGGAAAGCCGAGGCGTCTGACCAGCGACAAAGAATTCGAGTATTACCCGTCGCTCTCTCGCGATGGGCGCTCCGTCGTCTATATCGCTTGGGATGACTCGAACTTGGCGAGCATCCGGATTGCACCGATCACAGGCGGGCCCAGCCGCACGATATCGAAGCAGCCCGGCCACTACGTCGATCCGGTCTTCACGCCCGACGGCAAGCAGGTCGTCTTCGGCAAGGTTTCGGGCGGGTATCTGACCAGTCCGCTGTGGTCGCGTGACACGGGTGTGTATCGCGTCGATCTTGCGGGCGGCGACCCGGTGCTGGTCACCAAGAAGGGCACCCGCCCCCGGTTCGGTGCTTCCAGCGAGCGTGTCTTCCTCACCGACTACGCCTTTGACAAGGAAGCCGACAACGCCAAGCTCATCTCGATGAAGCTGGACGGCACGGAGGAGCGCACGCACTACAAGAGCACGTGGGCCACCGAGTACGAGGTCTCACCCGACGGAAAGTGGATCGCCTTCGTCGAGAGGTTCAACGTCTATATCGCGCCGTTCGTTGACACAGGACGGACGATCGACATCGGCCCTGATACCAAGGCGCTCCCGATCGCCAAGGCAACAAAGGAGGCGGGAACCTACATCCACTTCTCGTCCGACTCGGCGTCGCTCCACTGGTCACTCGGGCCGGAGCTCTTCTCTCGTGCCTTGACCGACTGCTTCGCGTTCCTTTCGGGCGCGCCTGAGAAGCTCCCCGAGCCACCAGCGACAGGAACGAATATCGGCTTTACGGTTGCGCACGACGCGCCGACCGGCACGATCGCGTTTGTGGGCGCTCGTGTTCTGACCATGCGGAATGACGGCGAAGAGATCATCGAGGATGGCGTTATCGTCGTGGAGGGCAGCCGCATCAAGGCCGTGGGTCCGCGAGCATCTACACCGGTGCCGAGCGAGGCGTTCAAGGTTGATTGCACAGGGATGACGATCACGCCCGGCTTTATCGACGCCCACGCGCATGGCCCCCTCGGCACGAACGAGATCATCCCGCAGCAGAACTGGGGCCAGTACAGCAATCTCGCCTTCGGTGTCACCACCATCCATGACCCCTCCAACGACACCAGCACCTTCTTCGCTGCGTCGGAGATGCAGAAAGCCGGGCTCATCGTCGCTCCCCGCCTCTTCTCCACCGGCACCATCCTCTATGGCGCGACCGGCTCCTTCAAGGCCGAGATCAACTCCCTCGACGATGCCCTGTTCCACCTGAAGCGGATGCAGGCCGTCGGCGCCTTCAGCGTCAAGAGCTACAACCAGCCGAGGCGCGACCAGCGTCAGCAGGTCATTCAGGCCGCGCACGAACTCGGGATGCAAGTCGTCCCCGAGGGCGGCTCAACCTTCATGCACAATCTCACGATGGTCGCCGACGGCCACACAGGTGTAGAGCACACCTTCCCCGTCGAGATCGTCTACAACGATGTCCTCCAATTCTGGAAGGATACTGAGGTCGGTTACACGCCCACGCTCGGCGTCGGCTACGGCGGCCTCTCCGGCGAGTACTACTGGTACGAGCACGATGATGTCTGGGCACAGCCCAAGGTCGCCGCGTTCACGCCACGATCCATCATCGACCCGCGCTCGCGCCGGCGTCAGAAGACCCCACCCGAGGAGTACAACCAGTTCCTCATCGCACGCATCACCAAGCAGCAGATCGACAACGGCGGCACAGTCCAGATCGGCGGCCACGGCCAGCTCGTCGGCATCTGCTCTCAGTGGGAACTCTGGATGTTCGTCCAAGGCGGAATGACCCCGCTTGAGGCCCTCCGCTCCGGCACCATCCACGGCGCACGCTACATCGGCATGGATGCCCACCTCGGCACCATTGAGCCGGGCAAGCTCGCCGACATCATCGTGATGGAGAAGGACCCCCTCGTCGACATCCGCAACACGCAGACTGTCAAGTACACGATGGTGAACGGCCGCTTGTATGACGCGAACACGCTTGACGAGATCGGGAACATCCAGAGGAAGCGTCTTCCGTTCTTCTTCGAGACAGCCGGTTCACCAGATCGCACCACACTCTGGACCGGCGGGTGCGCCGGATGCGGCCTCGTCGGAGCCGGCTGCGAGCCAGCCGATGCCTATCGAGATCGTCCATGGGGATACCACTGATCTGAACTCCATTGGGAGACTCCGATGAGATTCCCGTTCATTCCCGCTGCTCTGTGTGCGCTGCTTGCGTGCGACTCCGCACCCGCATTCGCGCAGACGCCTGCGGAGACCACAATCCCATACCTTGTTTCGTTACCGGCGGACAACCCGCCTGACAGACAGGCACGCGTTGTTCTTGTGATGCCTCCGGGAACCCAGTCCGAGTCGATCGCGCGGATCACAATGGATCGCGTGTTCGGCGATGCGCTGGCCGCTCACGGGTATGTCATCGCCATGCCGTATGTGACCGATCCGCGTGCCAAGATCGGCGTAGAGGCCATGGCAGAGGTCTTGCACCACGTGTCTTCGGTGTCGGGGATTGCAACTGAGCAAGCGGTCGTGGTCGGCATTCAGAATGGCGCAAAGGCCGCGTTCGAGTTCGCTGTCAAGTATCCCGAGCGAGTGGCAGGACTTCTCATCATGCCGGGCCTGCCACCTCGCGAGTGGATGTCGGGCGAGGCCCACACGCGCATGCTCGGCTCTCTGAAGAGTATCCCTGTCTCAATGTACGTCGGAAGCACGGACACGAGATGGAGAACCGACATGGAGCCGCTCGCTGCGGACTTTGCAGCGGCCGGAATCGCGTGCACACTCAAGGTCGTGGAAGGCGATGGCCACGCGCTGCCGTCGTTCACACCTGATCGGATCGCCGATGCGATCCGCCGTCTTGATCGCCTCGCTGCGGGGATCACCCCCGAGAACGAGGTCGGGTCGATGCTCGACGCATGGCACGACGCAGCGGCGCGGGCCGATGAGGATGCCTACTTCGCTCACTTCGCCGACGCCGATTCGATCTTCATGGGTACCGACGCCACGGAACGCTGGACCGCGACCGAGTTCCGCGCCTGGGCCAAGCCGTACTTCGACCGCGGGCGAGCCTGGGCCTTCAAAGTCACCGAGCGCCACACCTACCTCTCCCCCGACGAGACCATCGCCTGGTTTGACGAGGTGCTGGACACGCCCAACATGGGCCCTTGCCGGGGCTCCGGTGTCGCTGTCCTCCGAAACGGAACTTGGAAAGTCGCCCACTACAACCTGACGGTTCCGGTTCCGAACGCCATCCTTGACCGGGTCGTGGAGATGGTGAAGCAGGAACTCGCGAGCCCGACATCGCCGACCAAGGACAGTGATTGACCGGACAAAGTCCGGATTCGGAATCCGTGTACCTGCCACCCGGTACACTCTCTCCCCCGAGTCCTCGGGATCCGGGATCGGGTCACCTCATGGGCGCTTGCCGCGCCTCAGTGCTGGACGTCCAGAGGTCGGACGTCCATAGCCAAGGAGCATCCATCGTGTCGATCGTCCGAAACTCTCGTGGAGCAGTCTCTGTCATCGCCTTCCTCGCCGGCACCGCCATCGGTGCGATCGCCGCTTCGGGCGCCGCCGCGGATATCACGCCGTCTGGTTCGATGCTGCGTTGGCCTGATGTGAGCAAGTCGCATATCTGCTTTGTCTATGCGAACGACATCTGGATCGTTCCCCGCACAGGCGGCCTTGCCAGCCCCGTCGCCAACCCACCCGGACAAGAGGCGTTCCCGAAGTTCTCCGCGGATGGCAAGTCGATCGCCTTTGTCGGCAACTACGACGGGGGGAGGGATCTCTACATCGTCGATCTCGACTCATCGCTTGCGGGGACTCCGGCGCGGCGCGTGACGCATCACCCCGGTGCTGAGAACCTCGCGGATTGGAATCCCGATGGCTCGCTGCTGTTCATGGGGAATGGATTTGCGGGGCTGCCGCGTCAGACCCAGCTCCTGAAGGTTCCCGCTGAGGGTGGGCTTCCGACGCACCTTCCGGTGCCGTATGCAGGATTCGGCTCCATCAGTCCGGACGGCACGTGGCTGGCGTACACGCCCCATAGCACAGATACGCGGACGTGGAAGCGCTACCGGGGCGGCATGGCGACCGATGTCTGGCTCTTCAATCTCAAGGACAACTCCTCGAAGCGCATCACCGACTGGGAGGGCACCGACACGATCCCGATGTGGGTTCCGGGCGGCGATGGAAAGGTCGTTTACTTCCTCTCCGATCGAGGTCCAGAGCATCGACTCAACATCTGGTCGTACAACCTCGGCACGGGCGCATCCACGCAGGTGACAAAGTTCACAGAGTTCGACGTGCGATGGCCGTCGATCGGTCCCGGCCCGAACGGGAAGGGCGAGATCGTCTTCCAGCATGGCTCGGAGTTACGCCTGCTTGATCTGGACACGGGCAAGGATGCCGTCGTGAAGGTCACGATTCCGGGAGATCGCCCGACGCTGCGCAACCGCACGGTTGACGCCTCGGGGCTGACGCGCGGTGCGTCGATCTCACACTCCGGCAAGCGCGTCGCTGTCGAGTCCAGAGGCGACATCTGGTCGATCCCGGCAAAGGAGGGCGTGACGCGCAACCTCACCCGCACGGACGGAATCTTCGAGCGTGATCCGTCCTGGTCACCCGACGGGCGTTGGATCGCCTACTTCTCCGACGAATCCGGCGAGTACGAGCTCTGGCTGCGTCAGTCTGACGCGACTCCTCCAGACACGAAGAACGACAAGGCCTCCAAAGACGGCGAAGCCGCAGAGAGCGGGAACTCGACAGGTGCTGCCGAGCCCCGCAAACTCACGTCGCTTGGGGCCGGGTTCCGCTATAGCCCACTGTGGTCACCCGATTCCAAGCACATCGCGTTCACAGACAAGGGAGGTGCTCTCTTCCTGACGAACATCGCAACGGGCGAGACCGCCGAGATTGATCGGGATCCATGGGCGGCATCCGTCTGGAAGTCCTTCTCCCATGACTCTACCTGGCTTGCGTATGAGCGTTCCGACGAGAACAACCGCAATAACTGCGTGTGGCTCTTCAATGTGGTCACGGGCGAGAAGCACAAGGTGACGAGCGAGATGACCTCATGCTCGGCTCCTACCTTCGACGCCAAGGGTGACTGGCTCTTCATGCGTTCCACTCGGACATTCTCGGCTCCGATCTACAGCGATCTGGACACGACGTTCATCTACTCCGGTACACAG
Organism: Phycisphaeraceae bacterium; assembly: GCA_019454185.1. Classification (NCBI taxonomy): domain Bacteria; kingdom Pseudomonadati; phylum Planctomycetota; class Phycisphaerae; order Phycisphaerales; family Phycisphaeraceae; species Phycisphaeraceae bacterium. The sequence continues at coordinate 558,421 of CP075368.1, read as the reverse complement.
GTGCTTCTCGCCGTGCCGCTCCGGACCGACGTGAAGAACCCGTGGGCCGTGAAGAGCGACGAGGAGACAATCAAGCTCGACAAGAAGTCCGAGGCGAAGGACGCCAAGGATTCGGAGAAGAAGGATGGAAAGTCGGCCGGCAACGGCGAGTCCGCTGCCGATGACGGGCTCTCCGGGTCTTGGCAGGGTTTCGCAGAGATCCCGGGAGAGAACGGACAGAAGATCAACCTCCCGTTCGCGCTCAATTTGACGCTGAATCCAGACGGTTCACTCAGCGGCAGCATCGTGAGCGCCATGGGCACGATGCCTGTCACCGGCGGCTCATTCGACAAGACCTCCGGCATGCTCACGATCTCGATCCGGACGCCCGACGGCGAGGCCGGCACCATTTCAGGAACCGTGAAGGGCGAGTCGTTCTCCGGCACATGGACGGGTGGCGACCAATCCGGGCCGGTCACGATGACCCGCGAGTCGAAGGCCGCGCCAAAGTCCGCAGACTCCAAGGAGGCGGACAAGGACGACGACACGAAGGACGCTGAGAAGAAAGACGAGAAGAAGGAAGCTCTCAAGATCGAGCTCGACGGTCTTGAACAGCGCGCTATCCAGCTACCTGTCGGCTCGGGCAACTTCGGTGCGATGGCCGTCACCGAGGACAACAAGCTGATCTACGCCCGCGGACCGGGTCGTGGAGGACAGGACCCCTGGTCCATCAAGATCTACGACCTCGCCGACGAGTCGAAGGAAGAGAAGACTGTCACGAGCGGTGCCGCGTCGTTCGCGCTCTCGGCGGATCGCAAGAAGCTCATCGTTTGGAGGGGTGGCGGGAACATCACCATCATGGATCCCGCGGCAGGAGGCGGCAAGTCCTCGAATCCGCCCGTGAACAACCTCTGGATGCAGATCGATCCTCGCAAGGAGTGGAGCCAGATCTTCACGGATGTGTACCGACTCCAGCGTGACTTCTTCTACGAGCCGACGCTCCACGGCGTGGACTGGGACGCGATGCGTAACCGCTACGCATCGATGCTCGCCGATTGCGTCACACGCGAAGACGTCAACTGGGTCATCGCCGAGTTCATCTCGGAGCTGAACGTCGGCCACGCGTACGTCACAGGCCCCGGCGACGTCTCGTCTTCCGGACCTTCGCGTCCGGTCGGCATGCTAGGTGCTGACTATGAGCTCGTCCCTGCGTCGGGCGACTCGCCCGCGGCATACCGGATCACCAAGATCCATGCGGGCGGCATCGCAGACACCGACGCGCGTGGGCCGCTGTCGCAGCTCGGCGTAAATGCGAAGGTCGGCGACTTCCTGCTTGCGGTCAATGGCCAGCCGATCGACACAACGCGTGATCCGTTCGCTGCTTTCATCGGCACGGCAGGCAGGCCCACACAGATCACACTCAGCGACAAGCCGGTCATCGATGGCACTGAGCGGGTGGTCCTTGTCACGCCTATCGGTGACGAGACGAACCTGCGTTTCCGCACCTGGATCGATGCCAACCGCCGGTATGTCCACGAGAAATCAGGCGGAAGGATCGGTTACATCTACGTTCCCAACACGGGTATCGATGGACAGAACGAGTTGTTCCGCCAGTTCGCCGGCGAGCGCGGCCGCGAGGCACTCATCATCGACGAGCGCTGGAATGGAGGCGGACAGATCCCCACACGATTCATTGAACTCCTCAACCGACCCGCGCTGAACTACTGGGCACGCCGCGACGGAAAGGACTGGGTCTGGCCGCCCGATGCGCACAACGGTCCCAAGTGCATGCTCATCAACGGACTTGCCGGTTCCGGCGGCGACATGTTCCCCCACCTGTTCAAGCAGGTCGGTCTCGGCAAGCTGATCGGCACCAGAACCTGGGGCGGCCTTGTCGGGATTTCCGGTAATCCGGGCCTGATCGACGGCGGTGCGATTTCGGTGCCCACCTTCGGCTTCTACGAGACCGACGGGACCTGGGGCATCGAGGGACACGGCGTTGATCCCGACATCGAAGTGATCGACGATCCCGCGCTCATGGTCAACGGCGGCGACCCACAACTCGACCGTGCGATCGACCTCATGTTGAGCGAACTCCAAACCAAGCCCTACGCACCACCCGCGCGACCCAAGAGCCCGAACCGTGCAGGGATGGGAATCGCGGAAGAAGACAAGTGATCCACTCCTGAGTCTGTCAAGTTCAACGACGCGGCCCCGGCATCCCACCGGGGCCGCTTTGCTTGAACAGACGCTCTTTGGGTTTCGGTCGGCTTGATTTGTACTCGCCGCGCTATATCTTGGTGAGACGCTGATCTCCGAGGCAGGGGCAAAGCGTGAAAGGACCCGCGATACCGATGACTCGTCGCGTTACAGGACTCGCCGTTGCACTGATGCTCCTCGCTGGAACCTCTCACGCGGGCGGCACGCCCGAGAACGCCCTGCTCGTCATCGATCCGCTGAGCCCGGATTCGCTGCATGTCGGCAACTACTACTGGCACGCACGCGGATTCGCCCCGAACTCGATTCTCTACCTCGATCCAGACGCGACCAACTACCCGACTTGGGTCCAGACCGTCCAGCCGGGCTTTCTCGGCGAGCTTACGCAGCGAGCGATCCGCCCGCACACCCAGTTTGTGATCGTGACGCCGGGCAACAATTTCTTCGTCAACGCGCCGGGGCTGCTCAGCGACATGTGCGCGCCGGTCAATCGCTTCTCAATGTCGGGACTCTTCACCATCGCCCAGAACTCTGCCGAGGTCCTCACGGGCACTCTCGCGTCCACGGCAACCAATCACTACTTCGGCACGACGATTGCTGGGCGGTACTTTGACTCGCAGACGAAGTACGTGTTCGGAAACCCCAGCACCAACGCCGCGGCACGCTCATACTTCATCGGCTGCATGCTCGGATACACTGGCGCACGAGGCAACACGGTTGAAGAGATCCTTGCGATGATCGACCGGTCGGTCGCGGCCGATGGCACCAGGCCGACCGGAACGTTCTACTTCATGAACAACACAGGTGACTCCGCACGGAACGTACGCGCATCGAGCTACTCACCGGTCATCAGCGCCATGCCGGGCTATGGGTATGGCGCCACACAGATCAATGGGCTGCTCCCATCGGGTCGGCACGATTGCCTCGGCATCATGACCGGATTTGCCTCGGCGGACATCGGCGGCGCGGACCTCACTCTCGTTCCCGGCTCGTTCGCAGACCACCTCACTTCCTACGCAGCGACTTTCGATAACGCGAGCCAGACCAAGATGTCCGAGTGGATCAGGAAGGGCGCGAGTGGAACCAGCGGAGCAATCGAAGAGCCGTGCAACTACACAGGCAAATTCCCGCACCCGCGTTTCCATGCCGTCTACGCGCAGGGGCTCTCACTCGGTGAGGCGTTCCTTCGCTCGCATGCGGGCACGCCGTTCCAGACGCTCTTTGTCGGCGATCCGCTCACACGCGCGTTCACACACATCCCCGTGGTTGACATCCCCGATGCGCCGGCTGGCCCCGTCAGCGGAACACTGATCCTCACGCCGGTTTCAAGCACGACCGCGCCTGGCGCATCGATCTCGATGCATGAGATCTACATCAACGGTGTCAAGGCGGCAACATCTGCCCCTTCGACACCGTTCACGATTGATACAACCACTCTGGCCGACGGCTGGCACGATGTCCGTGTGCTGGCCTACGACTCAACACTCATCCGGTCTATCGGCCGGTGGGTCGGATCGATGATTGTCAACAACGCGGGGCGATCTGTTTCCCTGAGTAGCACACCGGATTCTGGTTCGTTGACCACGGCATTTCGATTCGACACCGATGCCATTGGCGCAGACGCCGTCTCGATCGATCTTTATCAGCAGGGAAGAATCGTGGGCACACGTGTCGGCGAAGGCCCGATCGAGGTCGCAGGCCGCGTGCTCGGCTCGGGACCCGTGACTCTCTGGGCTGTTGCCACGTTTGACGACGGTACCACCGCGAGCAGCGAGCCACTTGAAATCCAGGTGTCAACGACTGCGCCTGACGTGACGCACGAGACCCCGGCCGCGTACTCGTACACGCGCTTTGTGGACCCGAGCGCACCATTTGTGCTCGAACTTCCGGCAACCTACACCAACGCTCTCTCCACGGCCGCGTACACCATCACCACACCACCGGCGCTCGCGACGATCACGGGTGGGTCTGGTGCCTCGCGCGTCCTTACGCCGTTGCCCGGCGCGTGCGGCTACGACCAAATGGCATTTCAAGTCTCGACACCATCGGGCACATCAAACCAGGCGATCGTGACAATCATCTACCGGAATCCTGTGGCATGTGCCGCAGATCTCAACTATGACTGCACGTCGGATATTCTCGACCTGCTCATGTTCCTGGACGCGTTTGGGATCTGCAACGGCTCGCCCGGACCGTGCGGCACCGGGGGTATAAACGCCGACTTCAACAACGACCTCTTCGTCGACATTCTGGACTTCTTGGACTTCATCGACGCGTTCGGGACAGGATGTTCCTGACTGCCTCGCCGAACCACATTGGGCAAGCAACTTGGCCGCACAGGTGATCGGGCGTTACTCGCACGCCCGGCTCAATGACCTCACGCGAGCCCTCGACGCGATCCCGGGTTCATCCAAGCCCGCCCCCTCTCGCGAGTCCGCACGGGCGACCGGGACGCATGGGCCGATCGTGGGCGCGGACGCAATAGCCCGCCCGAATCACCCACAGCACCAGCACCAGCACAAACCACAGCAAACACAGCACGATTCGGGGCGTGTTCGTGCGAGCGGTTGCGAGAGCGGATCGGATGATCGCGCCGGCGCGCATCGGCACAAGCCCTTGTCACTTGCGGACTTGGGCGAGCCGTTGCGATCGGTTGCGAGGGGGGACGAAAGTGCCGAGGGGCGGACTCGAACCGCCGACCTCCGGGTTATGAATCCAGCGCTCTAAACCAGCTGAGCTACCTCGGCGTCAGGACCGCTGAGTATATCCAACCCCAGAACGGACTTCCCGACCAGCGCGGTCCGGGCTCATGTGTGTGCCGCGTCACTGGACCGGCTCGATCTCGAACTCAAGGACGGCAAACCCGTCGAGTTCGAAGTGCTCGACCGTGATCTGGACTGTGCGGTCACGGTCGAGGCGGAACTCGCCCGCGTCGCGTGTAGGGGCGTGCCAGGTCCAGTTCTCGATCACTGGCTCGCCATCGACGAGAACACGCACACCATCATCAGACAGTGTCCTGACGCGCCAGACTCCCGACTTGAGCGGCATGCTTGTCGTCGCGATCGTTCCGAAACGATCCTTGCCGATATCCGCGTCGCCGAACTCAGCGGCGAGACCCAGGTCGCGAGGCCCGCCGTGTCGGTACGCCAATCGCACACCATCGACGGTCACGCTGCGAGAGTGAGGTCCATACGACTCGGCTCGCCACCCCTCGATGCTCTCTCGCGGATCGACTGTCCACGGGAAGAAGCGAACGGTCCATTCCGCCCCTACGAGCGTTCCGCGAAGCACCTTCTCGATTCCCTCACCCTTGAGGGCCACTTGGTAGGGATGTACTCCGGGACCCGCGCTCACACGCACCTGTGTAGGTCCTGAGTCGGCAGTTTCGAGAGATGTCGAAACACCTTCGGATCTGCTCTCAACAAGGAGCTTCCCGGGCGATCCCCACACCTCGTAGCGATGAACACCCCCGGAGCGATCTAATTGGCGGAGCATCGGCGATGCATGATCCCATGGTCCCCATTCACCCATGACGATGTTCTGGCGTCCTGAGAGGTGGGCGCGTGCTCCGACGGGACGCGTCGCACCGAATGCGATGTACGCCGGGATAGCAGCAGACGGCTGAGGATCGCTATCGGTGAGTCCTTCTCCGCCCTCGACTCTCACAGGTTCGGTGACACCCTCGAACGTGTTGCCGTATGAGACGGTTCTGCCGGTCGCCCTCAGGTGCACACCGACGCGATCTCCATTGAATCCGTTCATCGCGACGACGTTGTCCGTTGAGCCGCGATGATTCTTCTTGGCCCATGGTGTTCTCAGCAGTGCTCCGTCATCGTCTGTCCACAGGTGAACTCCCGCGGCGTTCGCTTCGAATTCGTTCTCGCGGATCGCATTGCCGCTCCCGTGCTCGATATTGACGCCACCACGCTCAAGCCCGTAGCCGCTCGAACCGTTCCCTTTGAAGACGTTGAAGGCAACGAGGGTTTCCTGCGAGTAACCACCCCAGATCCCGCAGATGGCGTTCTCAACAAATCGATTGCCGATGATGCGGTTTCCGAATGAGAAGGTCATCTCCAGTCCATGGGCCGGCGAGTAAGAGAGATCGTTCGCGATGAAGAGATTGTCGTTGCAGCCCTTTCTCGCGTGATCGAAGCCCTCAGGACCCGGCACCTCGCCGAGCGCTTCCTTGCCTCCGAAGCCGAAGATCCCATCGCCGCCGTGGGTGATGGAGTTCTCGGCGATCAGGTTGTTGTTGCACTGCTCGAACATGAGCAGCCCCGCGGAATCCTGCCCTCTGTTGTAGACCCCGTGGGAGTATCCGCGAACACAGAAATCCAGTGCGTTGCGTGTGATCGCGTTCCCGCTCGAACGCCACATCGCGACGCCCCACCCGGAAAGGAATGAGCAATCGTTGTCGTAGAGCCTGGAATCGTTCACGCGATCAAGAACGATCCCGTTCTGGCCCTCGCGAACCACGACGTTTCTCACTTCGACGCCACGAGAGCGCTCGATCGCCATTGAGGCCCCGTAGCTTGTCACCCACTCGTGGTTATCGTTCGAGTGTGGCCAGAGCCAGTCGCCGGACTCCTCCGCAGCCGGAGTGGATCTCAGACGCTGCCTGAAATGGTCGCGGAAAGTTGCACCATCGATAACCAACCCATCGGCTTCTCTCGCGAGCAAACCGATGCGAAAGCCCTCGATGGCCGCCCCTTCGATTCGCACGTTGCGGTGCCCCTCGATGACGAGCCCGATGCCCGCCATGGCATCACCCGGCGTGCCCTCCGGCGCTCCTCGCAGAACAGACCCCGGCTCGAATCGAATGGTCAGATCGGAGCCCTGAATCCTGATCACGCCGTTCCCGTTGGCGTCAGCAATGACAGTCCCGGGAGCGATACGTACCAGACACGAACGATCAATGACCGTGTCGTCTGACACGATCTCTATGATCGGAAGATCGGCCAATCCACCGGCCCCAAGCGTGAACGCGAGAGTCGCCGCGATGCTCATCAACATGATTCTCGATCCCTCAAGGGCGAATCGCCCACCTCTCAGTGAAGCCATCTCACGCCCCAGAGACGATCCAATACATCGATCAGTTCGGCTTCGCCTCGCTCTGAACAGACTGCTCAACCTGCTCCGCAGTGCTCACGCGGGCATCGATACCACCAGAAGTCAGCGGAGGCCTAGCGACCGAAGACGGCTTGCTGGACTCGCGTTCGATCTCGTCCTCAACGCCCTTCAGCCCCTTCTTGAACTCGACGATACCCTTCCCCAGACTCTTGCCCACCTCAGGCAACCGCTTGCCGAAGAGCAAAAGTCCGATCGCGAGGATCACGATCAGTTCCGTGGTGCCGATAGGCCCAATGCCGAATGCCAGCGTGTTCATCGCGTCTCCGATGGGTGCTGCCGCAGCTGCCGATGCCCCGCACCGGTCTCACCCATTGTATATCCCAAACGGCTCAGGGATTCGATCCTCGAAGCGATCCCAGACGCGTCGCATACCGACGCTCGCATGCCTCGACCACGTTCACAAGCAGCATCGCAACCGTCATAGGACCGACGCCTCCCGGTACGGGTGATACCCAGCCGGCTACGCGGCTGACCTCTTCGAACGCCACATCCCCCACCGTCTTCATCTTCCCATCCGGTCCCGGGATCCGGTTCACGCCCACATCCACGACGATCGCTCCCGGCTTCACCATCGACGCCGTCACAAGCCCCGGAACGCCCGCCGCCGCTACCAGCACATCCGCCGAGCGGCACAGCTCCTCCAACCCCCACGTTGCTTTGTTGCACGAGATCACCGTGGCGTCCTGCCTCATCAGCAGAACGGCGATCGGCTTCCCCACCACATCCGAAGCCCCGACGACTACACAGCGCTTCCCCCGCAGGTCAACACCCGTCGACTCGATCATCTTCACCGTCGCCAGTCCCGTACACGGCGCCAGCGACGACCTCCCGTACACCACGTTTCCGATGTTCGCCGGGTTCACACCCTCAACGTCCTTGTCCGGCGCGATCAGACGCTGCACCCGATACGGGTCCACCGTCGGCGGCAACGGCACGTGCAGCATGATCGCGCTCACCGTCTCGTCCGCGCTCAAGAGCAGCACCCGCCCCGCGATGTCATCGAACGTCGCCGTCCCCGGCAGGAGATGCAGCCGGTAATCGATCCCGAGGGCCTGGCACGCCTTCGCCTGGTTCTCCGAGTACAGCCGGGCTGACGAGTCCCCCGAATCCACCAGCACCGCATCCAACCGGACAGCCCCCCCCCCAACTCCAACGCCCGGCCCAGCCCGTTCCGACAGCGCACGCACCCGCTCCGCCACACGCTCCCGGTGTGACTTTGCAAGTGCGACGCCGTCAATGATCCGAGCCGCCATACCGGCATGGTAAGCGGCTGGCTCGATCCCCGACAGTTCGCTCACAAGACCGATCGCAAGTACCATGCTGCCGTGACTGCTGAGACCAACCGCATCCACGAGCTCCGCGAACTCCTCACACGCGCCAATCGCGCGTACTACGCCGACGCCCACCCCATCATGTCTGATCCCGAGTTCGACAAGCTCCTCGCCGAGCTTGCCTCACTCGAAGCTAAGCACCCCGACCTCGCCGACCCCGACAGCCCCACCGCCCGCGTCGGAGGCGAGCCCATCAAGGGCTTCACCACCGTCAGGCACGCCCTCCCGATGCTCAGCATCGACAACACCTATGACGAGCAGGGCGTCCGCGACTGGGCCGACCGAGTACGGCGTCGTCTTGACGAACTAGACGACAAGAAAGTCAAGGAAGCACTCAAGGCTGATGTTGCACAAAACCCGAAGTCGTACGGGTTCAGGTCAAAGCGCCAAGTTGAAGGGTTGTTCGGCTCGTTGCCTCTCCCCGAGCCAGATACCACCGCTCCGACAACACATGGTGAGATCCGCTTTATCTGTGATCCGAAAACCGACGGCGTCGCCCTCTCCCTCCGCTACGAGCGCGGCCGCCTCGTCCGCGCCGTGACGCGGGGCGACGGCGAGAAGGGCGACGACGTGACCCACGCCGCCCGCGCCATCCGCGCGATCCCCGTCGTCCTCTCCGCAACCCAGAAGAAGGCCCCGCCCATCCCCGACGTTCTCGAAGTCCGTGGCGAGGTCTACATGACCCTGAAGGAGTTCGAGAAGCTCAACAAGCAGCGCGAGGAAGAGGGCGAGGATCTCTTCCTGAACCCGCGAAACACCACGGCCGGAACCCTCAAGAACCTCGATCCCAAGCTCGTCGCCGCGCGAAACCTCTCCTTCTGCGCCCACGGCCGAGGCGAGATCTCCGATCCCGGCTTCGCAGCGTCCCACTCCGAGTTTCTCGCTCGCATCAGGTCCCTCGGCATCCCCGTCACGCCACACCTTTACACGTGCTCGGGCGTCGAAGAGATCCTCGCCGCGATCGCCGACTTCGACGCCAGGCGCCGCACGCTCCAATATGCCACCGACGGCATGGTCGTCCGCGTCGACTCCTTCGAGCAGCAGACCAGGCTCGGCACCACCTCAAAGTCCCCGCGCTGGATCGTCGCCTTCAAGTACCCGCCCGATCGCGTGATGACGAAGCTGCTCGACGTCCTCCACCAGGTCGGCAAGACCGGAAAGATCACGCCCCGCGCCGTCATGGAGCCCGTCCTTGTCGCCGGCTCGGTCGTGCAGCACGCCACGCTCCACAACTACGGACAGGTCCGCCAGAAGGACATCCGCATCGGCGACACCGTCGAGATCGAGAAGGCCGGCGAGATCATCCCGTACGTCGTCGGCGTCGTCCTCGACAAGCGACCGAAGAACACCAAGCCCATCGCCGCCCCAGACACCTGCCCCGAGTGCGAGGGCACGGTCGAGCCGGAGCCGCCCGAATCCATCGACCATCCCGAACTCGAGACAGGTCGCCGCTGCATCAACCCCGAATGCCCGGCCCAGGTATACGAGAAACTCGTCTGGTTCTGCGGCCGCAAGCAGATGGACATCGAGGGTCTCGGCGAGAAGACGATCTTCCAGATCCGCACCGACGGCCGCATCCCCCTCAACAGCTTCGCAGACATCTTCCACCTCAAGGACCATCGCGACACGCTCCTCGAGATCGAGCGGATGGGCGAGAAGAAGGTCGACAACCTCCTCGCAGGCATTGAGGCCGCGAAATCGCAGGGGCTCGCCCGTGTGCTGGCCGGCATGGGGATCCGTCATGTCGGGGACTCGACTGCGAAACTGCTCGCTCGCCAGTTCAAGGACTACGAAGCCCTCATGGCGGCTTCCGTCGAGATGCTAATGCCGAAGGCACTCTCAAAGAGCGACGCAGCCGCCCGCGGTTATCCCGAGTCGCCTGCCGACCGCCCCGAGACTGGCCTCGGACGCGAGACCGCGCCGATTGTCTATGCCTATCTCCACAGCCCTTCCGCGAAGCACACCTTCGCCGCGCTCCGCGACGCGGGCGTGGATCTCACCTCAAAGGACTATCGCGCGCCCTTCGCCGCCCCCGTGACAACCTCGGGCCCGTTCGCCGGGAAGAAGATCGTCCTCACCGGCACGCTCGACGCCTTCGATCGCACCTCGCTCTCCGAGCTACTTGAGTCCCACGGGGCGAAGGTCAGCGGTTCGGTCTCGTCGAAGACGGACCTGGTCATCGCAGGGCGGGAAGCTGGCTCGAAGCTCGAGAAGGCCCGCGAACTCAACATAGAGGTGTGGGATGAGTCCCGCCTCCTTCAAGCACTCGGTCAATCCTGACGATCTACTCCCAATCACGCGTCGATACCGCGCCGTTATCGGTCTCACGCCTTCCACCACCCAGCACGCGCTTCCGTTCTGCGAATGTCGAATCACGAATGCCGAATGCCTCCGCGTTCGCACCCAGCAACAAGCACCCTCTGCCCCCGGTCACCTCATGCAGAACCTCGAGTTCAAATGCGAACTCCGCGACCTGTCCCTCGCACGGTCGATCATTCTGCGGCTGGGTGCGGTTCATGCGGGCACGCTTGAGCAGACCGACACCTACTACCGCGTCCCAAGCGGTCGGCTGAAGAAACGCGAGACCGTCGGCGAGCCGACCGAGTACATCTTCTACCACCGCCCCGACCGGCTGAACCCCAAGATCAGCCAGTTCACCATCTTCTCCGAGCCGCAGGCCGTCGAACGATTCGGGGCAACGCCCCTCCCTACGTGGGTCGTCGTCCGCAAGGTGCGGGAGCTCTTTCTGCTCGGAAACGTCCGCATCCACCTCGACCAGGTTTCGAAGCTCGGCACCTTCCTCGAGTTTGAGGCGATGGTCACTAACGCGGTCACTGTCGAGCACTGCCAGAAGCAGCTCACCGACCTCCGTGCCGCTCTCGCGCCGGTCCTCGGCGAACCGATCGGTTGCGGGTACAGCGATCTCCTCGCAAAGGACGAGGACGATCAGCCCCAGAAGCTCCTCGGCCCGGGACGCGCCTGATATCAGGGAAGCGGCGAGGCGGCTCACCAATAGGTCATCGTGAACGTTTCGCCCGATTGGCCCACTTGTGCGGCCTTCGCGATCTGGTTACACTCTGTTCGGAGTCTCGGAGAAGCCATTGGGGATCAATAGGCCATATTCATTCATAGCTAGGCACCAACGCGCCTTCACGCTCGTCGAGGTCTTGGTGTCGATGGCCATCATCGGTAGTCTTCTGGCGATTGCGCTCCCCATGCTTGCTCGAACGATGGGTGCCGCGAAGGGCTTCCGTTGCCAGGTTGCGCAGAGGACTGTCGCCTTCGACTTCGCTGTGTTCGCGAATGACGATCTCGGTCCCGATCGGGGTAACGACACTTCGCTCAACGGTCGGTTCACCATCGAGACATTCCAGAACAGTCAGTACGGACTTTCTGAGTTCTGGCGTTGGGGATCGGGCACCACGCACACCCTGCCGGACAACGCCGACAACGATCCGATGCGATGCGCGGAGGTGAAGTCGCCGATCAAGGTGACACGTTCGCTCTCATGCGCCGACGGCGGAGTAACGCCTGCGGCAAGCATCTCATTTGGCTTCAATCTCCGTCTGCATCGTCGACCCGTTGTGTCAGATGGCGTGCCTCGCCTGGAGCCGGTGCAACTCTCTGGTGCGGTTCTCGAATCCGGATCCACGCCGCTCTTTTGGGACGTGGATGGACGCGTTGCGTCTGCAAGAGGTCTGAACCCTGTGTTCTCCGCTCCTTCGCTCGCTGACACAGATGCGTTTGGGGCGAATACATACTGGTTTCCTGCTCTGAGGCATAATGGGGCGGCAAATGTCGCGTTCATCGATGGGCACGTCGCGGCATCCCGCACACCACTCGAAGAACCCGGCTGGAACTGGAAGCCGATGCGGCTGCGCTGAGGTCGCGCTTCTGTGTTGACGCTCCGACAAAAGTTCGGCTTGCTCCTGGCCGGCCTCGTTGCGGCGGTTCTCCTGCTCCAAGCGACTGCGATATGGTCGATCGTCATTCTGGAGCGTGAGATCGCGTGGCCTATGCGCGGTGCCGAAGCGACCCTGCGATCAATCTCAGACAGTCGTCGGACTGTCGAGAAACTCGCTCAGGCACTCGGTCACGATAGTTGGCTGATGTCAACGACACCGGCACACGAGCGCGAGATTGATTCCGCTGCGGTTTCAACACTAACCGAATCGATGCTCCAGCAACTTGAGCATCTCCAGAGCCCTGAGAGCGAGATCGTGCGAACAGGGATCTCATCGACACGCACCCTGATGCGGCAGGGCGAAGCCGCGGCGGCGGCGGCGATTGATGCCGCGACAACACCGAGTCGTATCGGCGTTGCGATCGCCGAGCTCTCGACAATCAACAATCTGCTCGGGAGACTGGAGCAGCACGTGCTGAACAACACGTCGCTTCAGGTCCGTCATGCAAGGACAATCCGTGCGTATGTGCTGGGTGTTTCTGCGGCATGCCTCGTCGCGCTCGCCCTGACCGTGCTTCTCGGTTCGCTCCTCTTCACTCGCTGGATCGTGCAGCCAGTCGCGATGCTCCGCACCGCCACCACCCGCATCGCTGCGGGCGATTACGAGCATCGTGTGCCGGTGCGAGCAAGGGACGAGATCGGACAATTGAGCGGCGAGGTCAACCAGATGGCCCAGACCATCGGGACCATGATCGAGGAACGCGTCGAGCGTGAACGACTCGCAGCGGTCGGGGAGATGGTGCGACGAGTGACGCACAATCTTCGGAACCCCCTCTCCGGTATCCGATCGCTGGCCGAGGTGACACGCTCAGAACTGCCCCCTGATTCCGATTTGCGCGAAGTGCAATCCAGGATCATGGCCACGGTGGATCGATTCGAGATCTGGCTCCGAGACCTGCTCCGAACGACACAACCGTTGGAGCTTGCGCCGGTGCGACTCAGCGTCAACCGCTGGATCAACGACATCCTTCCCACGCTGCTGCCGCTCGCTGACAGCAAGAGCGTTCTGATCGATATCCAAACCTCTCCATCTGAAGTGTTTGTCATGGCAGACCCCGTGCATCTGGAGCATGCTCTGATCGCTGTGGTCACGAACGCGATCGAAGCCGTCGGCACCGGGGGCCGCACCATGGTGAGCGTCATCCCCGATGGCCCGGACTGGGTGCGGATCGACGTGATCGACGACGGACCGGGGATCCCTCCGGAACACCGACACCGCATTTTCGAGCAGCACTTTACGACAAAGCCAGGAGGGACTGGCATTGGCCTTGCAATGGCCAAGTATGTCATCCAACAACACCGCGGCACCATCGCCTCCGAATCAGCAGAATACCCCCTACTCGGGCGTGAAAGCGCGAAAATTGGTGCCTGCATCCGCATCCGTATCCCATCAGCACCCGAACATTGAGTGGCCAGCATTGGCCATCCCGGGGACGCAAGTGGCCAGAATTCTGATCATCGAGGATGAGTCGAACATTCGATTCACGATCGCCCGCTCCCTTCGTGCGAGCGGGCACGAGATTGTGGAATGCGAGACATTGCCGGATGCCGACGAGGCGATGGCTCGATCGCGTTTCGATGCGATCCTCACCGATGTGAACCTTGGTTCGGGTAACGGGATCGATCTGGTTGCCCGGCTCCGCGAAGACGGGTACGACGGCGTGATCGTCGTAATGACGGGGTTCGGCTCCGTTGAATCGGCCGTGAGAGCGATGAGAGTCGGTGCCGATGACTATCTGGAAAAACCGGTTCGTCTCGATGAGCTCGGGATCCTGTTGAATCGACTTCTGGCGGCCCGCGCCGACAGGCGCAAACTGCGTCTCTACAAGAGACTGGAGGGAGTCGGCGGCGCAGTGTCGGCTGTCATCGGGCAGAGTTCTGGCTGGCTCCAGACGCTCTCGCTCGCAGAGCGAATGGCGCAAAGCCCAGTACCGTCAAGCCACGATCCCCGGGCCGGTGCATCACTGCCGACGATCCTGCTGCTCGGTGAGACTGGGGTAGGCAAGGGCGTGCTCGCCCGGCATATCCACGACGCCTCGCGAAAGGCCTCAGGATCTGCGGATGCGCCGTATGTCCACGTGAACTGCTCTGCTCTGCCTGCGGCACTGATCGAGTCTGAACTCTTCGGGCATGAGCGGGGCGCCTTCACCGACGCGAGGTCGGCAAGAGAAGGCCTGTTTGAGATGGCGGATGGCGGGACGATCTTCCTCGATGAGATCGGCGACATGCCGCTTGAATTGCAGGCAAAGCTCCTCTCCGTGCTCGAGCGCGGCATGATCCGGCGAATCGGCGGCTCACGCGAGACACCGGTGCGGGTTCGCGTTGTGGCGGCGACGAACCAGGATCTTGAGCAGCGAGCCGCGGCGGGGTTGTTCCGTAAGGACCTGCTCTACCGGCTGAACGCACTCACGATCCGAATCCCACCCCTTCGTGAGCGAGGGGAGGATGGCGTGCTGATCGGGTGCGCGTCGCTTGACCGGATGCTCCGCGAATACGGCCGCCCTCCGGCACAACTCTCGCCAGATGCGATCGATGCGATACGGTCTTACGGCTGGCCGGGCAACGTGAGAGAACTTCTCAACACGATGCAGCGCGTCGCCATGCTCTGTGACCAGCAGGAGATCACGGCCATCGATCTTGGTCTTGACCCCGCACCGGCTCACCCCTCGTCCGAAGATGGAGATCGGGTTGCTCACAACAGTGATCGGACCTCAACCGGGGGGCTTCATTTCGACTTTGACGCCGGCTCGTGCACGTTCACGGATGTCGAACGCGAGCTGATGAAACAATCTCTTGCCAAGACCCGAGGGAATGTCTCCCGGGCCGCCAAGCTGATCGGGATGCAGCGGAGCAGTTTCCGCTACCGGATCGAGCGGTACGGCCTGGAGTCATTCGTTCGGGAGGCAAGTCAGTGACCAACCAACGCGGAATACTCTGCCACTCGCTGATCGCATTGATCGCCGGAACCGCTCTTGCGGATGACGGCAAGCAATGGCTCGATCCGCGTGGTGATGCCGCGTTGCGTCGCATGGACTTCGGTGCAAACGGATCGATCGGCCCCCATGCCAATCTTCCTGACATCCTCTCTCTGACAGTCGGAGCGTGGGATCCGGTCTGGCCAGCGACGAACCTCTATGTCGGCGAGTACGACGACGACGGTGAGTTCTTCAAACTCGATCTTGTGCTTGCAGGGGTGATCAATCCTCCGGGCGAACTCGGGATTCTTGACGTCTACGACCCCTTTCAATTCGGCCCGAGCCCGATCTACGGGTATGTCGAGCTCGATGTGGACGACGACATCAACACAGGAGGCGAACTCCCTTCGGTTGCTTCGATGCGTGTGCTGGCAAACATCGCTCGGTACGGCGGCGTTCCGCAGGGCGAGATCGGCGAGAGAACGCTCAAACAGGGAAGCGGCCTGGATTTCGACTTCGCAACACCTCCCTTCTACGAGCGGAGTGGCGCTGATTTTTCGCTCGCCTTCTGCGGATGCACGCCTGTGACGGTGATCTCAGAAGATGGCAATCAGGACGGTACTTTCGACGCTGGCGAGACATGGGTCGTCCAAGGGCGATTCTTTGAGCGGTTCGGCGCGTTCAATTCCGCGAGCAGCATGTTCGGAGGCAGCGGATTCGGCGCTTGGAACCCGCTCATCAAGCTCAGGTTCTCGCATGACATCGCGAGCGATACGACCACGATCACGCTTGTCTTCCCGCTGACTCAGCAGGGTGCGGGACTTATGGCGGGTGCCGCGCCTCAGCCATTCGACTTCAACGTCGGGAACCAGACAAGCGTCGCGGAGGCGATTCATGAGCTGGTCAACCAGTCCACATCGATCACCGGCGCGGTGCGAACGCTTTCGGTCGGCTGGCGAGGCAAGAGCGTGAGCGACGGATTGGACCCGGAATCTTGGCGAGCCATGGCGATTGTCGGCACCGCTTACGAGAGCCCTGATGACGCCCTCTTCGTCTGGACCGATGCCGGGTTCGACGTCATCCCGGGCGACTTCAACGGCAACGGTTCCGTGGATCAGAACGATGAGACTGAACTGCTCGACTACATCGCAGCGAAGGACGGCGGCCCAGACGATGCAGACTCAACCGTCAACGGCGTGGTCGTGCTGGACGGATTCGGGCTCAATTTCTCGATCTACGATACGAATTACGATGGCACAGTGAGCTCAGCTGATCTGAACCCGAGCGGACACCCCGCGGACGTCAACGGTGACGGCATGGTGGATATTCTCGATCTCCTGGATTTCTTCGGAGCGTTCTCTGCGTGCGAGGGTCAGGCCGGGCCGTGCTTCGTCGGGAATGTGAATGCCGACTTCAACCGCGATCTCATCGTGGACATCCTCGATCTTCTCGACTTCCTGCAGGCGTTCAACGAGTAAGCCGATGCCTGCGTACTCCGAGCGGTGGGTCCTTCAGTAGACCGGATTGATCGGCTCTCTTCCGCTGAGCACCGCTCTCGCGTTCTCGGAGACCATCTCTGTCATGAGCAGACGATACTTCGTCTCCGCGCTCCCGATGTGCGGCGCGAGCACGACGTTCGTGAGCTCTGCGAGACCGGGATGCAGTCTTGGCTCGTGCTCGAAGACGTCGAGACCAGCCCCCCAGATCCGACGCTCTTTCAGGGCTGAGACCAGTGCGCCCTCGTCGACCGTCGGGCCGCGGGATGTGTTGATGAGGATCGACGTGGGCTTCATCTGCGATATCGCCTTCGCATCGATGATGTGCCTGGTCTCAGATGTGAGTGGGGTGTGAACACTGACCACATCCGCCTCGCGCAGCCCCTCTTCAAGATTCACGCGTCGGGCCGCGAGCGGCGCGAGTTCAAAGTCGAGATGGCGTGATCTGGCGACGTAGAGCACCGGCATCCCCCAGCCGATCGATCGCAGTGCGGTCGCGTAACCGATCCGACCAGCACCGACAATGAGAAGCGTTCGACCGGTCAGATCCATCCCGAGAAACTCTGTAATCCCGAGCGGCCCTCGACGGGCGTACTCATCCGTGCGTGCGAATCGATCGGCTTCGATGAGGCGCCTGGCGCACGCGAGGATGAGCGCCCACGCGAGATCCGCGGTGCCCTCCGTCACGGCTCCAGGTGTGTTGGCGACCTTCACTCCACGCTGCTTGCAGAGGGCAACGTCGATGTTGTCATATCCGACCGCGAAGTTGCACACCCCCTTGAGGCCAGGCCCGGCGGCGTCGAGGAACTCCGAATCGACCTTGTCAAAGTACATGGTGACCACGAATGACGCGCCGTGGATCATGCGGAGGACATCCGCCCTCGTCTGCTTCGACACATCGCTCTGGCGTATCTCTGCCCCGGGCACGTTCAATCGCCCCGGAATCTCATGGGTCACAACGACAATCGGCCTCTGTCCCGACAACGATGGATCGCTCATGCGCAACGGTAGCACGCGGTCGGATCGCCGATTACGCTCCTGCATGCCAGATCCGAACGACACGCCACGGACGCTCCGAATGCTGGCGTGGAACATCCTGCACGGTGGGAGCGGAAGGCGTTTGCCTCATATCGCGCTCGAAATCGTGTCCCATGAACCCGATCTGGTCGTGATCTCCGAGTTCCGTCCCACGTTAGGTGGACAACTGCTTGCGATACTTGCTGACCGGGGACTGGTGCATGTCGCCGAGGCCTCCGACGGCCTCCCGCAGACTCGGAACCGCCTGATCATGGTCTCACGGTTCGGCTTCGAACCCGAGATGGAGCTCATCAGGGATGAACCTCCAGAGTGCCTCCGTCGGAGGGTCGTCGTGCGTCGTCTGGCCCGAGAGGCGGGTGGACTGATCGTGACGGGTGCCCACCTGCCCGATGATTGGATTCCCAGCAGTGCCCTGCACGGTTGGGCTTGGCTTGTCGATCACGCGGTGCGATTTCGTGGCGACCGTCATGTCATACTCGGAGATCTCAATGGTTCACGAGATCCCGGGCAGCCCGGAGGGCCTCCGCGCCATGTCGCCTTCGGCATGGGCAGGCTCGCCACGGCGGGCTACGTCGACGTGTTTGCAGCAAACGAGACCGGACCACGCGAGAAATCCGCCCGCCACACAACATGGAAATCCCACTGGGGACACGAGTTGCGACTCGATCACGCGCTCGTTTCTGGCGGTGTTTCGTCCGCGATCCGACGGGCGGAATACCTGCATGAACCTCGGATTTCAGGGGTTTCGGACCACTCGGCGGTGTTGGTCGAACTGTCCGTCGAACTCGAGAACACAGGTCCCCTGCAATAGAAATGTGGAAAAAACCACGAAAAAACAGTGTTCCGACCGATGTGACGACCTTGCCAAATGGCAAGCGGCGCGATAGAAACCCGCAGTTCTCGGAGAGAATCAAAGCCTTTCATGGAGTGAAACAGCAATGGCAAAGAAGTCTGGCAAGTCGTCGAAGTCCTCAAAGTCCCCTGCGAAAGCAGCCCCCAAGGCCGCCAAGCCCGCGAAGATCACCGCCGCCTCCAAGCGGACCAAGGGTGAGCTTTTCGCGCTTCTCGGGGAGCACAACGGCCTGAGCCGCAAGCAGGTCTCGGGTGTCTTCGACACGCTCTCATCGGTGATGGCTGCCGATCTGGCGAAGCCGAGCAAGGACAAGCCGAAGGTCTTCGTCGTTCCCGGTCTGATGAAGGTCACGAGCCGCTTCAAGCCCGCGACCCCGGCTCGGAAGGGCATCGATCCCTTCACCAAGCAGGAGAAGATGTTCAAGGCGAAGCCCGCCAGCACGGCTATCAAGATCCGCCCCCTCAAGGGCCTCAAGGGAATGGTCTCCTAAGACCCGTTCAAGTCATTTCCGCACGTCTACGCAAGGCACCGCTCTCCGGAGAGGTGCCTTGTGCCTTTTGGCCTTCGGGGCAGAAGCAACGGAACGTGATCCCTACACTGCTCGCAGCGACGCGATGATCGCGGCGATCGCCCTCCACACGACAGCAACGTACCGCTCAGAGCACACGCATGGACGATGTCAATGCCCGGCGCTTCTCACTCCCGGTTCTCGCTTCACCGTCGACACGGGAGCCGAACCGGCTCTTCGAAGCCGATGCTGTCCGCGATATGGAGAAGAAGGAGCGGTGCGGCGTCTTTGGCGTCTGGGGCGTGCCCGAGGGCCCGAGACTGGCATACCTCGGGCTGTACGCCCAGCAGCACAGGGGTCAGGAAGCAGCGGGCATCGCGGTCACCGATGGACGCCGGATCGATGGCGTGGTCGGTATGGGCTTGGTTGCCGACGTGATCTCGCCGCATGATCTCACCCACCTGTGCCGCGTCGGCGAGAAGGGGTCGATCGGGCACAATCGGTACTCAACAGCGGGTGGATCGCTGGCGTGCAACAGCCAGCCGCTGATCGAGTCGTATATCGGCGGTCAGGTCGCAATCGCTCACAACGGCAACTTAGTCAACAGCGATGCGCTTCGCCGGATGTTCGAGGAGCGTGGTCACCTCTTCCACACCACAAGCGACACCGAGGTCATCATCCACCTGCTGGCTTCTCCTGAGCAGCAGCGCACGCCCGATCCTGTCGCCGCAACGCTGAGGCGTCTCCAGGGTGCGTTCAGTCTCGTTATGCTGTTCGCCGACCGGATAGAGGCGGCACGCGATCCTTGGGGATGGCGTCCCTTGGTTCTGGGGCAACTTCCGGATGGGCAGTTTGTCATCGCCAGCGAGACCGTGGCGTTGGACGTTGCTGGGGCTGAGTTCGTGAGGGAGATTGAGCCGGGCGAGATCGTGACGCTCTCAGATCAGGGGCTCTCGTCTCGTCGCTTCGCCGAGCCGAGCCCTCGGTCAGCCCATTGTGTCTTTGAGCACGTCTACTTCGCCAGCCCGGCGAGTGTGATCTTCGGCCAGAATGTCCAGACCGTCCGCGAACGTCTCGGCGAGATCCTCGCGACCGAGGCCCACGTGCCGGCCGACTTCGTCATGCCGATGCCCGATTCCGGCAGATCCGCCGCCGCTGGCTATGCCCGTGCGTGCGGCCTTCCATACCGGGAAGGGATCGTCCCGAATCGGTACGTTGGCCGGACGTTCATCAAGCCGACGCAGACGGAGCGGAACGCCGCGGTCCGCCTCAAACTCAACGTGATTGCTGAGATTGTTCGCGGCAAGCGCGTGATCGTGGTTGACGATTCGATCGTCCGTGGCACAACGACTCGCGTGAAGATGGAACAGATCCGTCAGGCGGGTGCGAGCGAGGTGCACCTGCGGATCTCGTGTCCGCCGATCCGCCACCCGTGCTTCTTTGGCGTTGACTTCGCCGAACGAAGCCAGTTGATCGCCAACGGCAGGACCGTGGAGCAGATCCGCCAGTATCTCGGCGTTGACACGCTTCACTATCTCACGCAGGAAGGAATGCTGTCAGCGATGCGTGAACCGGCCGAGAAGTATTGCACCGCATGCTACGACGGCGACTATCGGATTGATGTGGCTCACCCGGTGACCGAGCGTGTCATCGAGACCGACCAGATGCACATCTTCGGGGATGCGTAGCCGAATCGGCTCTAGCGATGTTGCCGCCAGATCGCTGATTATCCCTCGTCAGGGGAGTTTGTCGTGACGATACGACGCGATGCACGCGGGGTCTCGCTGTCCCGGGGAACAACGGACTCGCTCGGCTCGCCCGGTGCCCAATCAACCCGCGATGCGCCGAGGAGTGTTCCGGTTGCGAAGGCGAGATCGATCTGCCCGATCTGGTAATCAACAACCGCCCTGATCTCTGCGAGCTGGGCGTCGGCGAGTCGTGCCGCGGCGTCGAGCACATCAGTGCTGGTGGAGTTGCCTACACCAAAGGCACGCTGCTCGGCGTCCAGCGTGCGTTGGTTGAGGATCACCGATTGCCGGGCCGCCATGATCCGCTGCCACCCAGCGTTGATCGAGTCTACCGCGTCGAGAACCTCCTGCGAGATGGAGGACTTCTGGGCTTCCCGCGTGGCGAGACGTTGCAGACGGGTCAGGAGCGCTCGACGCACGCGGCTCTTCGCGGCCTCGTTGCCGATAGGGATCTCCGCTCTCAGGCCGAGCTCCCAGTCCTCAAAGTTGTTCTCCCGCATCACAGTCGTGCTTGAGTTGAACGAGTCTCCAAGCCCGTTGACTCGATAAACGTAGTCGAAGGCCAGCAGCGGGAGCGCCTGGTTCTTTGCGTAGTCGATCTGTGACAGATCGGCCGCAAGGCGCAGCTCGAGCTCCAACATCTCCATCCGCGCGGCGAGCGCGGACTCGACGAGTGCCTTTCCTTCGATCTCATACCTCACCGGATCTGGCGGCGAGGCGGTGACCACCATCACGGGTGTATCTTGGCCGAGCCCCTCGAGATTGATCACACGCTTGAGGTTTCTCTGGCTTGAGAGTACGGCGTTCTGAGCGTTAATGATCGCTTCCAGACGCGATGCAAGTCCGGATTGCGCTCGAATGACCTCGATCTCCGCGAGGCGGCCAGCGTTCACGGCTCGCCGAGCTGTTTCGAGCTGGGACTGAGCCAGCTCGAACTGACGCTGCGAAACCTCAAGGGCCTCACGGGCCGCGAACAGACGCCAGTACGCCCGGTCCACTGCGGCGAGTTGTCGGATGACTTCGAGCTTCGTCTGGGCCTCGGAGATCTGCCGGTTGTACGACGCGACTCGGAGCAGATGAGTGTTCGCCCGCCGACCGGCTCCCCTGAGCAGTTGCTGTGAGAGACCAATCTGAAAGTCTGTGGTGTAGGCAGGATTCAAGGTCGTAAACGGATTGTCGTTCTCATTCCGGGTGACAGGCATGGAGACCGTGACATTGCCACCTGTTCGAGACGGGATGACGACTTCGGGCTGAAGGGTGTCAAAGCGGGATTGAGCGCTGGCGAGCTCGCTTGACGTCGGAGAATCGAACTCGCTGCGGCGGTATGTCACCCCCAGACGCGATTCCCACGCGGCCTCCTCCTCGCTCACGACTGTCGCCGCGATCTCCGGATTGACGAGCACCACACGAAGATCGAGGTTTCTTTCCAATGCGGCGGCGCGGCACTCTTCGAGCGTGAGCGAGACCGTGTCCAACCCCTCGAAACGACGGCGAAGCGTCTCGGCGTTGGCCAGCATTTCCGGGCCGGTGGTCGGTGCTTCGGCGGGCATGCCCATGCTCTCTATCCCGGAGGGCTGAATCGACCGCAGACGATCAACCGCGACCATGCGTCCGTAGTCTGGCTCATTCGTGGCGAATGGGTTTCCGCCGCACCCGCCCACGACCAGAGCCGCCGCGAGCCCGAAGGCGATGCGATGGAATCGCCTCGACAGGTAGCTTGCGGTGATCGACACAAGCGAGTTCATCCTGCGGCATCTTCGTTGCGTCATGGCGTGCATTGTTCGAGGGCCAAGAGGCCGGGGCGATCTCGATCGGGATCAGAAGAGACGAAGAGTCATGGGATACCTGTAATACTCGCCGCGGTGTGCCGCTTGTGCGGCGAGAACCGTGCCGACGACACCCAACGCCAGCACGCACATCCCTCCGACAACCGCACCGAGCCCCAGCGTCACGAATGCGATAGGCACAAGGGCGATGCCGTAGATGACCAGTGAGAGTTGGAAGTGGACGGCCTCTTTGCCGTGATCGTCGAGAAAAGGCGAGTCTTTCCGCCGGATCATCCACATCACCAAGGCGGCGAGCACTGGAAGCCCTATGAAGAGCCCAAGCACCGACGTGAGGTGCGTGAACATTGCATAGACACGCTCGCTCTCGGAGGCCTCGGAATCGGTGTAGCGATCCGCCGATGGACGCGGTGCTGCTCTCCAGCCGGCGTGATCTGCGGTTCGAAAGGGATTGCGAGCCACTCCCTCCATGCTAGAGACCTCCGATCGCCGGATCACTTGGGTCGGCGATGGTTCTTGTTTGGCGGCCGCTCCATCGAGTTTCGGCGAGATGACGCTCTGTCGAGAAAAAACGTCGCCGGACGTGAATCCGGCGACGCAAGGTGGTGTGGCCAGACAAGGTGTGAGTGGCGAATCTCGCCCGGCCACGCGAAAGTGGACTGTTACATTGCCCGATGCGTAAGCCGTGGTGGGCCAGCGACCGGGAATTGAGGACAGGTCACGCCAGTTCGGGAGATTGGCCGCCCGACACCCGCGTCAGAAGAACAAGCGCGAGACCTCCGATGCCAAAGACGAGAACCGTGCCCAGCACGATTCGGATGATGACGCTCTTCGCAGAGACCCGGAATCCACCTGAGGTTTGGACGCTGTCCAAACGTGAGAGCGTGGATCGATTGAGTGAGGCAGAAACGGCCTGATCGAGCCCACCGGTGACCTGTACGCCAGCGCGGGCATTGAACGGGTCTTCGGAGCGAAGCATTGAGCCCATGCTGGCTTCGCGACCGTCGCCAGCTGTATCGAGCATGCCAGAGCCGGATCCCAAGATGGTCTCTGACGCCTTGAGGGCGGACATCACTCGGGAGGCATCAACGGGAACGGATCGAACCGAAACCTCTTCGCTGTCCTGTGCAGAGGCAACCGAAGCCACACCGGCAGATGCGAAAGCGACCGCGAGGATGATGAGCCACAGACGCTGAATCATGGATGCCCCCAAGCAGGCAGATGCACATTTCAATCGGATCCAAACAAACACCTTGTACCCGCCTGTGGTTATGGCACAGAGCCGGTAATGCACAAGGTGCCGCATCGTTTGGAAAAGACCAGCAAACTGGTGGATAAAAGAGGCCAACTTGGGCTTGAGTTGGCCATCGATACCTAACAGAATACTGCATTCACCGGAGAGGAATCTCCAGCGGCGCCGCTCACCGCGATTGCTTAGTGCCCAAAAAGGTTCTTCTCGCCGAAGAGACCTTGAGACTCGAAGTACGCTAGGGCTTCAGGAACTGACGGAAAGATCTTGGTGGAGGTCTCTGTGATGAAGGGCGATGGGTTCTTTTTCGGCTTCCACACCACATAGACCTCTTTGCCGTGCTCGAACGCGTGCTGAAGCTCACGCTCAACGCCAGAAGAAAGTCCGGGGATGTCCTTGCCTCCGGCTCCGGGCAGTTCCGGCACGTAGCTCACGATCATGTCTGACTGGTCGATCAGCTTGAAGTCTCGCATGTAGATCTGGCCATCGATGTCGCCGGCGATGTCCAGAACCTCCCTCACGCTGACACGGATCGGTTCGCGCGACCCCTTGCTGCCGCCGAAGGAGTGGGGTTCGACGTCGAGGAATTCCTGGCCGCTGCGAGCGGCGGCGATCGCCCGATCAAGGAGGAGCTTCTCGTCCACATCGCCGGGATCAAACGTGATGAAGTGCTTGGCCAGTTCAGCGCGGAATGCGTCGATCTCTGCGAGCACTTCGGGCATGTCAACGACATGGCTCATGGGGAATGAGGGGTAGACCTTCTTCATGGAAGGGCGGCAGACCAGCCGAAAGGCGGTTCTTGTGGTCGGTTCGTGCCTGCCTCGGCTCAGGATGTAGAAGCGAGACCCTGGGATCGCCTGGCTCATGAGTTCGGTCGCGAGGATCTCTTCCTCACGCCACACCATGCAGTCCTTCAGCGTTGCGTCGATCACGTGGTCGGCGTGCAGGCGATGGTGGACGACCTCGATGTTGTCCACCAGGCAGATGAACACGTCGGGGTTCATGAGTCGGATCTGATCGAAGTCGAACGCACTGAAGAGCCCGTGCCTCCACCTGAAGGTCGCGTGCGTATTGACTACCAGATTCGGCAGATCGCGGCTCGCCGCGATGATGTCCTTGAACGCGGCGCGCCTGAGCGAGTTCAAACGGGACCAGGGCAGATCGAGGATCTTGCCGGCCGGGACATCCGGAGCCTCGCGGTACATCATGTCGCCAACGTGGAAGTTGGCGATCGGCTCGCCCTGCTGGCCGGCGAAGGCACGGACCTGCTCGAGGTATGGCTTCTTGTCGACGCCGATCTGTCCAGTCACGATCACACGCATATCAAGACCTCGCGGATGTGCCCGATGCTCACCGTGCCCGTACCGGCTGGTGCTGCCCGCCTCGCTGCCGGGTCAAGGAGGAGCAGAGTCTAGGAACTCGCCCCGCGTGATACCTGCCTCACGCGAACGGACCATCGCCACTCATTCTTTCGTGGACTCTGCGGTTTCGGAGGGCTCAGAAACCGGCTCTTGATCATCCCCGTCAGCGGTCTCATGCCTCTCAGATCGCACGCGAATGCGAGCGACACGAGTCGGCTCCGCGTCTGCGATCTCGATCTCGATGCCCGCCAGCGAGAAACGCTCACCCTTCTCGGGAATCCGTCCGAGCCCCACCGTTACGAAGCCCCCGACCGTGTCATAGTCCTCGGATTCCGGGAACTCGACGCCGATGGGCGCGAGCGAATCGTTGGCGTCGTCGATGTAGGTACGGGCGTCGATGTCGGCCGTCCTGGTATCCGGATCAATCGCTGGCAGCTCGGGTCCTTCTGCACCGACCTCATACTCGTCCTGGATCTCTCCGAAGACCTCTTCGACGATGTCTTCGATCGTCACAAGCCCCGCAGTGCCTCCGAACTCGTCGGCGACGATCGCGATATGGACCTTCTTCGCAAGCAGTTCTCTCAGAAGCTCATGCACCGTCTTCGTCTCGGGCACGAAGATCGCCGGACGCAGAATCTCCCTGAAAGAGAAGGCGTGGTGAGGCGGATGGTCTCCCGCAAGCCATCGCATCAGGTCCTTCACGTAAAAGATGCCGATGATGTGGTCGAGGTCGTCCTCGAAGACCGGTATACGGCTGTGCCCGATCTCTCTCACAGTTCGGATCAGGTCGCCGAGATTGGTAGACAGCGAGATGGCTTCAATCTCTGTGCGAGGCGTCATGATCTGTTCAACAGTCGTTGATCGGAACTCGACGACCGCCTCGATCATGTCACGGGCGGACTCATCAATCTGACCCTCACGGCGAACTTCATCGACGACAGAGAGCAACTCATCCTGAGCCGCCTCTGCAATGTCCTCGGTCGTGCGCCCGCTCAGGCGGCGGACGACCTCGTCGATAAAGGACGCTACACGCCGAACCGGCCACATCACCGTGTAGATCACGCGGATGGGGCGTGAGAGCCCGAGCACGGTCTGTTCGGGCACGTGATTCGCGATGCTCTGGGGGATGACTGCACCGAAAATAAGGATGGCCAACGTAGAGAGAAGCACACCAGCCGCAGGAATCAGTACGGCACTTGCGGAGCCGGTCAAAGCCGACTCTCCCGTGCCTCGGGTAAGAAGCCAGAGCACTGTTGCGACCGCTACGACCAGGTTCGAGAGGATCCGCGGGAAGAGAATCGAGTTCGCGTGCCCACCGAGATCGCTCAGGATGTGCTTAATCCGAAGCAGGATCGCGCGAGACCGCTGCGCTTCGGCAAGCTCTTCAAGTCTGACACGAGAGGTATCCCTGAGACAGAGGTACATGGTCGATAGCACGCCGCCGACCGCGGTGGCGAGCAGAGCGATCCATAACCAAGCGACAGAAGTCATGGCTCCTGCTCCTTGGCCAGCGGAGCAGAGAAGACCGGCCCGATGCCCGCGGCGGCAAGCACGCGATCCTCAACCTCGTGCATCGCCACGTACGCATCATTGTCATGATCGTCATGGCCAAGCATGTGGAGAATCCCGTGCACCGCGTACAGCACGAGTTCGTGGACGATATGGATCGATCGGAGTTGTGCCTGTCTGGCCGCCTCATCGATGCACAGAACCAGGTCCGCGTCGAGTGGAGACGTTTGGTCAAGCGGGGTGTCTCGCAGGTCGAACGTCAAGACATCGGTCGTCCCGGCGATGCCTGTGTGCCGCTCGTGCAGCATCGACATCTCTTCATCGCGTACGAGCCGGATCCGTATCTCGCCCCGCACAAAATACTCTCTGCTCAGGACTTCAATGGCCCGCGCAAGAACTGGACGAAAATCCTCAGCGATCCGCAGATCCTCGGCACCCGATGCCAAGAGATCGACGCTCACCGAGCCCGCGCGGGCACTTGGAGGTCGGTCGTCTGCATCGCTCATATCACGGCCCACACCTCTTCGCAGATCATTCCTGACGAAACACTAACAGGATCGCCGAGGGACACACTCAGTGTAGTGCCTGCCGATGGATTTCGCTACACAATGTCAGGCGTGGCCATGTTTGGCCATCAAGGCAAAAACTGAGCACCAGTCTGTAAGACCATTATTTACAGATATTTACGCGCTCGCATCATCAAGAACGTGTGCAAGCGTGTCTACTGGCACGTCTTGCAACTGACTTCCATCCGCGAGGTTCTTGACGGTCGCGACAGCCGCGGACTCCAGTATGACAACGAATCGGCTGCCGCATGCGACCGCGTCCTTCATGAGTTTCCCGATGTTGGTGGTTGAGCGATAGGAGTGGCGCGCGTGCAGCCCCTGCTCTCGGAGACGAGCGACAACCGACGTCACAAGACCGAGAGTCTCAGGGGCCCCGTTCGAAATGACGAACGCATCCGGACAGAGACCCGACCTCTGCAAGAGGGCGGTGCCGGCTGGCATAAGCCCGCAATCTTCCAGGACAAGCGAGAGGACCACGTCACCCATGCCAAAGCCCACCGCAGGCGTGGACGGGCCTCCAAAGAGCGAGACAAGGCCGTCGTAGCGCCCTCCGCCGGCGATCGCACGCTCCTTGCCTCCGGCCTCGTGGACCTCGAAGACCATGCCGGTGTAGTACGCAAGTCCTCTGACAATCGAAAGATCGAAATCGATCCAGTCCAGCACACCCGCAGCGGTGAGTGCTCTGACGAGCGGCGCGACCGCCTCGGAGAAAAACGTCAGATCGAGCACCTCGTCCTCTCCCGTCGCGGCACGATTATCGATCGTGACTCGGATCAGCCCCTTCTGAAAGACCTCCGACTGCTGCGGGGAGAACCCGAATGCCGCCAGCTTCTGGGCGAACTCCTCGGGGCGCATCTTCCCCTTCGCGTCGAGCAGGCCGAACAGCTCGGCGTGACGCGACTCGACGACGTCGCGGCTGACAAGCCACTGCGACAGCGCACTCCTGTGGTTCACTTTGACCCGTATCTGTGACGGCCCCAAGCCGAGCTCGCGCAGGAATCCGACGCAGCACGAGATGACCTCGGCGTCCGCCCGCGCCCGAGCTTCGTCCTTGGCCTGCTCTGTCGCATCATCCGGAACATCGAGCCCGAGGTAATCCGCGTTCCATTGGAGGAACTCGCGGAGACGCCCCCGCTGCGGGCGTTCAGCTCGGAAAAACGGCCCTGCCATAAACCACTTGGTCGGGCGCGGGAGCTGACGCGCTTGCGCTGCATACATCCTTGCTAGCGTCGGCGTGAACTCAGGCCGCAGCGCGTAGTCGTCGTCGCCACCCGCTCTCCTGAAGGAGAAGAGCTCGGAAACGATCCCCTCGCCCGATTTGACTGTGTATAGATCGAGATGCTCAAAGGTCGGGCCGTCGATCTCATCGAACCCGAATCGGATCGAGGCCGACCGCCACGCCTCCATGATGAACCGCCGTTTGGCGGCGTCCAACGGGTACAAATCGCGCGTGCCTTTAGGTGCCGCGAACGAGGCAGAGGTCTTTGAGTGTGCGTTCTGGGGGTTTCCGGACATGCGATCAAGCGTATGCCGGGGTGATCGGAGCCATGTACATTGGTGCGAAACGCCTTCTCACGCGAGAATCGCGTCCACCGGCGACATTTCTGCGTATACGCTGACACTCGCGAGCAGCATACGCGTCAGGAGTACCGGCTCTGGAACCCACAAGACCAGGCACACATGGCATGCTGATGCTCGCCATCACGGCAGGGTTGTCTGTCGCCATTTGGACGCTTGTCGCCTACCGACCGCCCGCTTCAGAGATCGACGCCCGCAAGGAGAGAGAGGGGCAGCAAGAGCTCTCTCGTGCTATCGCTGAGAGAGTCGGCGGCTTTGAGAACATGGAGGTTCGGATCAGGGGGCTGCTCTCGTCCGGTTCAGGGGATGAGGCCCTGCGCCTCGCCCGCGAATGGGCGAGAGGCGTGCAGGACGACCCGGTGGCAGGCTACTGGTGTATCGCCCTCTTGATCGCGGCCGGCGACCATGAGCGTGCCCAAAGAGTCGCGAGCCGACGCTTTGAACTTGTCGTGAATGACACCATCAAGAAGCCGGTTGACCACGAGGCGTGGTACCACCGCGGCTGGTATGAGCGGGCTCTCGGGCTGCAAGACGAGGCCACGCACTCCTTCGAGTTCGCATCTGAACTGCTTCGAGCGAGCAAGCCCAGGAGAATGTCCGAAGCGGTAAGGTGGTACAACATCGCGTGCTATGAGACGCTCGCCGGCAGGACCGATCGCGGCTTGGCCTCCCTCGAGTCGGCTGTGGTCTCCGGCTGGAATGATGTCGCTTGGCTGTGCGCGGATCCAGACCTGTCGTCACTGCGACATGAACCTCGCTTCGTCGAGCTCACACTGCGTCTGACGACACGATCGAGATGAATCGAGCTAGCGACCTTCTGAGGGTCGTGATTCGGAGTCGATCGGCTTCGAGAGACGATCGAGCACAACAGGCAGCGCCGGCGGAGTCCGCCCTATGGCGGGAGACTTCACGGCCCTGCGGACCGCCTCCGCGGACCGGACAGTCGCGAGCATTTCGCGATGATTTGATGAAACGACCACAGTGTCCTCGAAGGGGATGGCTCTCGCTGAGGACTCAGAGACCACCCCGTCCCCGACCTCAAGGGCAACGCCGCGTATCGCGCGAGTGATTGACTCGATCTCTGCATCCCCGATAGAGCTCCTGAAGAGCCAGGAATCCGTGAGTCCCGTGAGATCCGGCGGGGAAACGTCTGCGATACGAGCGATGATCACCGTGGTCTGAATGTCATCCGGCGGGGCTCGTTCGGCGAGGCCGTTGAGATACGCAGAGCCGGGCATGAGATCCGCGCCGGCCTCGCCATTCCCGTCGCTCTTCCAGTCGAGCAGCGCGTTGCGGTCCTTTCTATCTGAATCCAGCCACCTCTCGATCCTGTCGCGCACCTCTGCGATAGCGCGGAGACGAGCAAACGGGCTTCCCCCGAACGGTGTGCCGAGCGCGATGAAACGATCGACACGAGGCCACGTCTTCCGGGACGGCTCGAACTCGTCTCGCGTCAGGAGGTCATACGCAAGCAACCCACCCATGGAGTGGCAGACAAGGTCTACGCGATCGCACCCCGCGTCGCGGAGATCTGACATCGCCCGGGCGAGAAGTGATGCGGAATCGGCTGCTGCCTGGTCGTTCGGGTAATCGAATCGAACCACCGTGTGACCAGCAGCATGCAGCTCCGGGATCAATTGATCCCAGATCGATCCGGGCTCATCGAGGCCGTGGATAAGCAGCACGGCGCGCCGGGACACGATCAAGCCAGATTGCGAAGGTGCACCAGTGATCGAGACCTCTGCGCCCCCAGGCGGCACAAGATGCAAGCCATTCGGACGTGCGGGCTTGCCATCGGCCTCACCAATTACTCTGTCGAGTAAGCCGGCAACACGCCGCTCCGCATCCTCTGCCGCCCTGAGCAAGCGGGTCTTCCACTCAGAGAACGTATCGGGATCCGGTCCATCGGTCCTCTGCAGCGCGGATGCGGCTCCTGCACATAAAACGACCGTGCCGATAGCCACGCTGTACGCAGAATGCATCACGACAGATCTCGCGGAAAGATGATGCTCCCAGCGATCACGGACGATTCGTGATCATCTGCTCAAGCAATTGGGATTCTGCCCGCTTGTATTCCTCGAACGCCGATTTCAGCTCGCTGAGAAGAGTCTCAAGCAGCTCCTTTCTGGCGGGATCCTGCGGTTGCCCGGAGGGAGACACGCTCATGATCTCCAGCGTCTCGCTCGCGGCACGCAGATCGCTTACTGCGTCCGCATATGCCCGAGCGGCGTCGTACACCAGCTGCTGCTCAAGCTCCTTCGTAGAGGGACGAATGAGAGCGCGCCAGGGCTGTGCACGCAACTCAGTCGTCAAGAGCTTGAGCTGATCCGACGCGAGGCGACCGTTCGCGAACATACGACGAATGTTCGGCGTCTCCTGGCGTGCGAGCGTGTCGAGATGCCGCACTGCCTCTCCGAAAGAATCGATGGAGGCCTTCGCCTTTGAGAACGTGGCATCAAGATCCGCCAGCGATTGTTCTCGAACGTGCCTGGTTGTCTCCGCGACATCGTCGATGATGCCGCTGATCTTCGGTGCGTTTGCTTCGATGAGGTCATTGACGGTCTTCGCGGATGCCTGGACATCTCCGATGACGAGATCCGCCTTGTCCATGAGCTCGGGGAACCTCTCGCTGGCGGCTTCGCTGTTCGCAAAGATGGTGTCCATCTGCCCCCGCCAGACCGGCAGTCGCTCTCGCGTGCTCGCCGTCATCTCACGCACGTTCTCGATGGTCTCGTTGAGCTTCTCGACATTGGGCTTGATGCTGGGGCGGATGTCGTCCACGATCGCCGTTGTCTTGTCGGTCAACTCCTCGAACTTTGCGAAGAGGCCTGCGAAGCCCTCGGGTGGAAGCCCTGCCTGGGCCATCAGCGCTGAGGCAGTCTTGCCGGTGATCCACTCTCCGGGCTCCAATCTGGGCGTACCCCCTTGGATCGGCACAACATCGGGACTGCCGACGCTGGCGATATTGATGCTGGAGAGTGCACCAAGGATCGGACGCTCGATATAGACCAGCGCGTTCTCGTAGATCACGATGCTGGCGCGGATCCGCGCGAAGACCCTGACTCCAGTCGGCACGCCTGATCCTGGCTGATCCTCGAGAAACTCGACATCCGTCACTCTGCCGACTTTCTGACCACCGACCATGACGAAGGAGCCCGGCTCAATGCCGGGCGCTCCCTGTTTGAGCGGGAATCTGAACTCATACTCGGAGGTACGTGTGAACTCGGCGTCGGAGAGCATGAAGCTGATGAAGACCGCGAGGACGACCGCTCCCACGAGAAACGAGCCCGCCAGCACGCTGTTAATAGTTTTCTTTCTCGCCATGCTTGCCTCGAAGGTACGGGCCGGTGTCGGGACTTATTGAACACGCATTTTCGCGCTATCTGAACCAAAGAGCGCGGTCGCGAGCCCCTGGCCGGACTGTCTATTCGTGAACGGCCCCTCGGCCTCGCCGCGAAGAAACTGCCGGATCAGCCGCTCATCTACAGGAAGGGTATCGACGGACGCGGCAGGAGCATCACGAAGCTCTTCATACCAGCGGCGTGTCTCGACTTTCAGGATCCTGCCTTTGTCGAGCATCGCCATCCGATCCGCGATCGTAAACGCCGAGTCCATCTCGTGGGTGACGACGATCGACGTCACACCCAGATGCTTCGACATCGAGGCGATCAATTGGTCGATCTGGGCACTGGTCACGGGGTCGAGCCCTGCCGAGGGTTCGTCGTAGAAAAGAATCCTCGGATCGAGCGCAAGGGCCCTGGCCAGCCCCGCTCGTTTCTTCATCCCGCCGGAGAGCATCCCCGGCAGCTTCTCTGCATGCTCACGAAGCCCGACCAGCTCGAGCTTGATCTTCACCTGAATGTCGATGATCTCGGGATCGAGATCGGTATGTTCCTCCAAGGGCAGCGCGACGTTCTCGGCAACGGTCATCGAGTTGAAGAGGGCGCCGGACTGGAAGAGGATACCGAATTTCTTGCGTACCTCGTTCATTCCCACTTCGTCGAGTTCACACAGGTTCTGTCCGAACATCCATATCTCGCCCTCGTCGGGCACCAGCGAGCCGATCATCAGACGGAGCGTCGTGGACTTGCCCGAGCCGGAGCCGCCCATGATCACCATCGTCTCGCCCGGATAGATGTCCAGGTTGAAATTATGCAGCACGACCTGATCGCCGAAGCGTTTGGTCACGTTGCGGCACGAGATGATGGGCTCCGAGCTTGGCACGGGAGAGACTATACGGATTCCCACCTGAGTTCGCAGGCCACCGCGGCGATATAGCCGTCAGTTGTCTCCGGATTCAGGATCGCTGTCCTGCCCAGTATCGGAGCCGGACTCGGGTGCCGGATCGGGCAACGCGGGAGCCGGAGATGGAGCAGGGAGCGTTGTCCCGAAGGGGATCAGAACAATCTCAGCCCCGCCGGGTGTCAGGATGATGATGTTGTCGAACGGCATCGGCTTTGTCGAGGAGCCCTGCCCGGGCGGGCTCTGAACGATGAACGCCATGGCCCATCCGTTCTCGAACTGAACGGGGATCGGCACAGCATTCTGGTAGTTACCCGCAGGATTGACGTTCCCACCTTGGCCGATCGCCTGGAAGACGTCCATGTACGCGCCCATCAGCCCACCGATCGTGCCGGGAACGCCGCGAAACTCTCCAAGTTCCGAGGTCAATGCAGCACCGAACTGGTCAACTGCCTCTTGGGTCAGCCGCTGCTGACCTGGAGTCGCGAGCTTCGACCGAACGCCCTCAACATCGCTCTGCTGCGCGCTGGTGATCGCTGCTCCAACATCCGGCGCGACCTGCTTGGTCACAATCTGGAGTGCGAAACCAAGCGTGCCGACGCAGCCGCCCCACACGAGCGAAAACACAGCCCCGAGGACGATTCCGGTGACGGCGAGCCCGGTGCCGCTTACCCGCCCCCTCGACGCCTTGATCCCAAACAGCGCCATCACACCGAGAAACGCGGCGATGATGCCAAAGAACGGCACACACACAATGCCGAAAACGAGCGACATGACCGCCAGCACACTGGTGCGTTCGGGCACCACGGCTTCGGGAAGGTCATAGGGGTTCGAGAAAGGGTTCTGGCTCATGCCAAGAGACTATCTCTCGGAGAGCACGGAAGCGAGTTTCAACACGAAATAGGGGATCAGGCCCGGGCCGATGCCATCGACCGTTTCAGCACCGCAACGGACTCCCCGACGATGGATGCCGCTTCTGCCAAATCTCGCTCGGTTGTCTCGCGGCAGATAGAAAATCTCACCGTGCCATGCGCGACCAGAGGTGGCACCCCCATTGCAATGAGCACCGGCGACGCTTCGAGTGAGCCGGACGAACAGGCCGAGCCGGCCGAGGCGCAAACTCCGCGCTCTGAGAGTAATAGGAGGAGTGCTTCGGCTTCGAGAGCCGGGAAGCCGATCGACGCAGTGTTCCACATCCTGTGAGAAGGTTCCTGCGGCTTGTTCAGCACGGCATCAGGCACTCTATCAAGCACCATCCGCTCGAATCGGTCACGCAAAGAGGCCAGCGCGGCCCGGGTGGATGGATCAGCGAGAAATGACGCCGCTTCCTTCGCCGCGACGCCCGCCCCGAGAATCCCCGGCACGTTCTCGGTTCCACCTCGCCGCCCC
Organism: Phycisphaeraceae bacterium; assembly: GCA_019454185.1. NCBI lineage: Bacteria > Pseudomonadati > Planctomycetota > Phycisphaerae > Phycisphaerales > Phycisphaeraceae > Phycisphaeraceae bacterium. The sequence goes on along the minus strand of CP075368.1, from coordinate 523,564 downwards.
AACTCCTGCGAGCCGAAGATGATCGGCCGGAGTCTTGTGCCCGGGCGCGTCCAGATCACCCCGATCCCTTTCGGCCCATGGAACTTGTGCGGCGAAAAGGTCAGCACATCGACATCGGTCCATGCAGCGGTTGCCAGCCGCTCGTCTCCCTGCTGCATCGGCGCAGTGCCGACGTTGGTTGGCATCTTGCCGACCCATTGCGTGGCATCACAGTGGAACACCGCTCCGACAGAGCGGGCCAGTCTGGAAAGCTCCTCTACCGGCTGGATCACGCCTGTCTCGTTGTTGCACCATTGCACACTCACGACCGCGGTTCTGTCGTTGAGCAGCGACGCGGCAGCATCAAGGTCCACCCTGCCGTCCGAGTCCAAGGGCAGCAGGACTCGCTCGGCCCGATCCCGCTCAACGAGGTCGTCCATCAGCTCGCGAACCGCGTTGTGCTCAACGGCCGTTGTCGCCACAACCCTGCGGCTTGTCTGACGCAGCGAACCAACGATGGCTGCAACAATCGACTCGGTGCCGCTGCCGGTGAACGTGATCTCTCGGGGCCTCGCCCCGATCAGCGCAGCAACAGACTTCCGGGCCAGATCAACAGCTTGGCGTGCGGCCTGGCCCGGGCGATGAATGCTCGATGGGTTGTGCCAGAGTTCGCCGAGCGCGCGGCTCATCTCCTCGATGACGGCAGGGCTCGGCGCGGTGGTCGCGTTATTGTCGAGGTAGATCACATCAGCAGTCTATCGGGCTCCGCAGGCCGGGAGAAGCCCGTTGCTCGACACCACGTGCCCGGGCGTCCGAGAACCCCTTAATGCTTGGTCTTGGTGGAGCGCTGCGAGACCAGCCGACCCTCGATCGTGAGCGTTGTCTGGCGTCGCCGGCCCGCAGAGCGCCGTCCGAACGGGATGAACCTGCGGAAGAGGAATGCCAAAGCAGCAATGGCGATGCCCGTCGCGATGTAGAACTGCCAGTCATGCGTAGGGAACTTCATGGCTACTGATCCGCGCGAACCCGACACACTCTGGTCACCTGACACCGACCATCAAGAGAGATTGGTACACGATCATTGCCGCCAAGTAGGCCACCGCGCACATCCACACGAGTTGCAAGCCCGCCCATTTGACCGAGCCGGACTCCTTCGCCGTCACTGCGAGCGTCGGCAGACACTGCATCGCCAGCACGTAGTAGACAAGGAGGGCCCAACTCACGGCGACCGTGAAGACCGGCGTCACTCCATCTTCACGAGTCGCTCGGGCGAGGCGATCGAGAATTCCGTCGGTCTCGGCATCTTCTTCGCCGGTGAGCATCACCGCCATCGTTGAGACGAACACCTCACGAGCCGCGAAACTGCTCAACACGCCGACAGACAACTGCCAATCGAAGCCGAGCGGGCGAAAGAGGGGCTCGATCCCTCTGCCAAGCCGCCCAGCAAACGACATACGGGTCGCGTGGATTGCCTCCAGCCGAGCGGCCTCTGCCAGGAGCATCTCAGATTCGTGAAGCGCGTCCGGCGAGTCATCGCCGGCAGTCGCAACCATGGCGGCAGAGCGATCGCGAAGGTCTGTCGCGACCGACGGGGGCTCGACGATGGGATACGTCGAGAGCCACCAGAGCACGATCGAGATGGCGAGGATCGTGCTCCCCGCCTTCTTCAGGAAGACCAGCCCACGATCCAGCGTCGTCAGCAACGCAGTCGAGAGAGACGGCACCTTGTAACTCGGCAGCTCAAGTGCCATCGGACGGCTCTTGCCACGAAGGATGGTGCGACGCACGAGCATTGCGCTGCCCAGAGCCGCGAGGATGCCCAACGCGTAACACCCGACAAACGCGATCGCTCCCATCGCTGGTCGATCCCGGAAGAGAATCGTCGTCAACAGCACATAAACCGGGATGCGAGCGGAGCACGTCATGAAGGGCGCGACGAGTATCGTCGCCAGACGATCTTTCCGGTCGGGCACCGCGCGTGCAGACATGATCCCGGGGAGCGCGCACGCGTGGCTCGAAAGCAGGGGCACAAAGGAGTGCCCGGAGAGACCAAATGGCCTTAGCACACGGTCCATCACAAACGCGGCTCGCGCGAGATAGCCGGTGTCCTCAAGCAGCGAAATCATGAAGAACAGCAGGCAGATCTGTGGCACAAAGATGACGGTGGCCCCCACCCCGCCGATAACGCCGCCAGCTAGGAGATCGGCAAGAATGCCGTCTGGAAGCACGCGCCGGACTCCGTCGGCGAGAGATGCGAACAGGCCGTCAACGAGATCCATCGGGTATGTGGCTAACTTGAAGATGACATAGAACATCAACGCCATCACGATCGCGAAAGTCGCCACACCTGCCACGGGATGAGTAAACGCCTTGTCCAATCGATCCGTGATGGTGCTCGCTTCGTCGCGTTCATCACCGAGAGCGACTTCCGCAAAGACCTCATCGGCCCACCGCTCGAGCCCCTGAGCATCGCCCGGGGGCGTTCTATTCGGGATCGCGGCCTGGGCCATCTCACTGAGCAGGCGTTCGAGCCCCTCCCCGGTGCGCGCGCTGCACACCACCACGGCGCATCCCAGAATATCGGCCAGCTTGCCCTCGTCCGCGTGCACCCCGCGGCGGCGCGCAAGATCGACCATGTTGATCGCAACAACGGTTGGCAGACGCCTGCGAAGCGCCTCACCGACGAGCACGAGCCCGCGTCCAAGATCGGTGGCGTCGATCACGACACAGATCACGTCGGGAGGTGCCAATCGCTCGCCCCGAAGCGCGATATCGCCTGAGATCATGCCGCGGCACAGCGAGGCCTCGGTCATTTCCAGCTCAATGGAGTACACACCCGGCAGATCGATCAACTCCATCGCACCGTGATCATCGGCTCGGACCAATCCGACACGGGCCTCTTGAGTCGTACCGGGGAAGTTGCTCGTCTTCTGTCGAGCCCCGCAGAGGCGGTTGAAGAGCGTGGTCTTGCCGGTGTTGGGATTGCCCAAAAGGGCAACTCGCGACGACTCAGCGGTTCGCGGGCGCACTTCGTTCTGGCCGACCTCGGTGGACATGGATCAGAGCGGTCCCACGTGGATATGTTCCGCGATCGCATCCGCAAGCCCGATTCGGCTGCACGCCCCCCCGCTCCGCCTCACTTCGATGATCCAAGGACCACCCGTCTGGCAGACTCGGATCCTGGTGTTCGGTCTGAGCCCCATCGCCCGCAGCAGGGCGGCATCTTGCTCTTGAAGGAGCGTCCTCGTAATCACCCCGATCTGGCCCTGCTCCATGCTCGTCAGTGGTACTTCGCCGCGTAAGGGACGTCCCGGCCCATCGCACGCGCATGAGCCCGCCGTGCACGAGCAGGGTCCCACGGATGCGATGGATGAATCCTGAACTTTCGGAGCTTGTTCGCTCACTCGCGTTCTCCGGCTGGCACGCCGCGGCGTGGAACGCCAAGCGTAAGTCAGCTGAGAATCAATCTCAATCAATCGCATAAATCAGGCGAGCTCATCCGTAGGTACGCTCCGTGGCTCCGTGTCTGCGGAATCGAGACTCTGCTCGTTTGGATGTAGATCAAGGTCACCACAGCTCTTTCGACAGAGTCCAGACAACCACGTCCGGGGCCAGTACCGGTCTGATCCGGGATTGGAAAGAGATTCGCTTCCTCGATGCGCAACGCCGCGAATTGTCCATCGCTCACGAGATCGGCACCGCGTGTCAATCAGTGGTTGTCCCGGTTCCGCCTCCCGCACCGCTCGCGAGCGACTCGTTTGTCGGGAAGCGCTTGAGTGCGTTCAGAAGCTGCTCGACCTGAACATGGGGTGGCATCGAGAGCATGCGACGACGCAAAGCAGTCATCGTCTTGAGCTCGTTCTCAGGTGTGAGAAGCTGCTCCTTTCTCGTCCCGCTTGCAGCCAGATTGATCGCCGGAAAGAGGCGTCTCTCGGCGATCTTTCGATCGAGAATGAGCTCCATGTTCCCGGTGCCCTTGAACTCCTCGAAGATCACCTGATCACCCTGGGAACCGGTGTCGATCAGACATGAGGCGAGGATCGTCAATGACCCTGCCTCCTCGGTGTTCCGAGCGGAACCGAAGATTTGCTTAGGAAGTTCGAGTGCCTTTGAGTCGATGCCGCCCGACATTGTTCTGCCACTGGATGCGTACCTGCTCGACCTGTTGAATGACCTGGCCAGCCGGGTCAGCGAGTCCATGACGACGACGACGTGTCTGCCGACTTCCACCATCCTGCGGCAACGCTCCATGCAAAACAGACTGATGCTGATGTGCCTGGAGATATCGTGGTCGTTGCTCGATGCGAGCACCGAAGCTCGCATGGGATCTACGCCGGAGATCGAGGCAAAGGTGCGTCGAAAGTCGGTGACTTCTTCGGGTCGCTCATCCACCAAGAGAACGATGAGATCCACATCCGGGTGATTCCTGAGCACCGCTATGGAGATGTCCTTCAACAGTGTTGTCTTGCCCGCTTTAGGAGGCGAGACAATCAGCCCCCGCTGCCCCCTGCCGATAGGGCAGAAGAGATCGATCAGGCGGCACGAAGCCGGACACCCCGGATACTCGAGTGTCAATCGCGGCTGCGGATCGATCGATGTGAGTTCCTCAAAAGGTTTTGACGATACGAGTGAGTCGGGCGCTCCACCCTCGACCGAGACGACACTCTGCACCATCGCGCGTACCGGGCGAGGGCCAGGCCTGCCCCGGCGACGCTTCGAGCGTGTCAACTCAACATCTGCGGTCACGCGAAGCCCCGGGCGCAGCTTGAGCCGCTCGATGATCGAAAGTGGGACTATCGGGTCTCCCGGTGTCTCGACCGGTCCGAAGTCAGACTGCTGGCGCAACCTGCCATCGCCACTCTTTGGCACATCGAGGATACCGGTCACAGTTTCCATGCGTGGAACGATCCGCTGGACCTGCGTGGCCCAGACCGAGGTGATCGAACATGGGAGGCGGGCGGCATTGCCTGCCCGAGGGAAAACGTCCGAACAGACGCACTCCCAACAAGCGTAAGGAGTATCCGCAACCCGGTAGGGTGTTGTCAAGTCTGCGATGGCCCTCTGAACCCAGTATCATGCCCCTGAGCAGGTAACCATGGACCCGAAGACCCTCAGCTACCATTCAGATTCGCAGGTCGAGGGCAAACCTGCCCTGCGGGCCGGCCCGGAGCACACACCACGGATGGAAGTTCTCAAGGGCATCGCGGTATCGCAGGGCATCGTCATCGGACGCATCTTCGTCCTCGATGCTGACGCCAGACACATCGGACGGCATCACATCCAGCGAGATGCCGTTGACACAGAACTCTCTCGGCTCGATCTCGCGCTGCGAAAGTCTCGGGAGGAGCTCGCCTCGGTCTTCAAAGACGCCGAGACGGTCATGGGTGAGGACGCGGCCAAGGTCTTCCTCTTCCACCAAGGAATGCTTGGGGATAAATCGCTTATCGGACCTATCCGCGCGATGATCTCGTCAGAGTGTGTCTCTGCGGAGCACGCCGTCAGCCACGTTCTCGGTGAGTGGTCTGAACGGTTCGCGCGGATGCCCGACACGGCTTTCAGATCAAAGGTCAACGATCTTGAGGACCTTCAGGAACGCATACTGACCCATCTCACCGGCGAGCGGCGGTGTCAATTGGCTCAGGTGCCGCCGGGGACGGTTGTCATCGCTCGCGATCTCACGCCGACACAGGCCATTTCATTCGATCGTTCGCGCGTGCTCGCTTTCGCGACCGACCTCGGCGGCAAGACCAGCCACACGGCGATCGTCGCGCGAGCCCTGGGCATACCTGCTGTTGTCGGGTGCCAAACACTGACACGACTCGCCATGGATGCTTCATCGATCATCATCGACGGCGACCGAGGCGTCGTGATCCTGGAGCCAAACGAAGAGACGCTCGACGATTACAAGGCAGCCATCAAGAAGCGTCAGCGCGCACGCGTCACTGTCGGTGAGGACGCCCGACTCCCCGCCTACACGCTCGACAAAGCGCCGGTCCAAGTCCTCGGGAACATCGAGTTTCCGCAGGAAATACCCTCACTTCTTGATGAGGGCGGCGAGGGTGTGGGCCTCTATCGAACCGAATTTCTCTATCTCGCCAGTGCGACCGAGCCAACCGAGGAGGACCACTTCGCGGCGTACGAACGCTGCGTGAAACTGCTGAACGGAAAGCCGCTTGTCATCAGAACAGTGGACCTCGGAGCTGACAAGTACACACAGGAACGCACAGAAGTTCCTGAGCGAAACCCGTTTCTCGGCTTGCGCTCCATCCGCTACTGCCTGCGCTCGATCCCGATGTTCAAGACGCAGCTCCGAGCGATCCTACGAGCATCAGCCCTCGGACCGATCAAGGTCATGTTCCCCCTCATCACAACGACAAACGAGCTGCGACATGCCAAGCTCATCGTTCATGATGTCATGGAGGATCTTGAGGAAGAGGGCATTCCCTTTGACCGCAACCTGAAGCTGGGCATGATGGTCGAGGTCCCCGCCGCAGCCCTGATGGCCGACACCTTCGCCCGTGAGGTTGATTTCTTCTCAATCGGAACGAATGACCTCATCCAGTACACGCTTGCTGTCGATCGGACCAATGAGCGGGTCGCGGGGATGTACAACCCCCTCAATCCGGCAGTGCTCCGGCTCATCCGGGACACTATCCGTGCCGCACGCCGTCACGAGATCGACGTCTCGCTCTGTGGAGAGGCGGGAGGGGACCCCGAGATCGCCCTTTTGCTCATCGGCATGGGATTGCGTACCCTCTCGGTCTCAGCACCCGCGATCGCCCCTTTGAAGAGACTGATCCGCGGCGTGTCAATGACCCAATGCGAACGCCTGGCCAGAAAGGCCTTCTCGTTCGATTCCGATGTCCAAGTCGCGGCTTATCTCCGCGACAGGGCTCGAAAGATTGTCCCAGAGGCCTTCGACGGGCGTTCCGTCGATGACGCGGATCCAGGTTCGGGTAGAGACCCGGTCTGACCGTCGCCGAAGGAAAGAACACACGGTCTCGGCGCCAAGCGCGTCGGACCTGTCGAGCAGACACCCGTCGCTCGCGACCGACTCTCATCGAGTTGGAACGCTCCGAGCGGCTGGTCAACCCGGTTGGTGCTGGCGCGATCGTGAGGCCTTCTCCTGTCGCACGCCACGCTCCTCCGGAACGCACTCGCACACTCGTGCGGCCGCGCTGCTTGATGGATCCTCCGCGAGATGGCGCCCGCCGCACAAGGTGCGAGCGAAGGCGCAATGTCCCGAACAAGTCAGATCGACGAGCAACTCCCTCCTGCGCGGCACGATGCCGCCGGGGACGCTCGCGTTGGTCCGTCATGAAGTGGACGGCGCGCCGCTCGCCAAAGGAATGGTGAACGGATGCCAGAATCGAGAATGCTGATCAACTACGTGCCGGGCGAAGAATGCCGCGTCGCGATCGTTGAGGACGGCAAGCTGGAAGAGTTTTATGCGGAGCGGATGAGCGCGGTCAGCCGCGTCGGGAATATCTACGTCGGTCGTGTGACCAACGTCGAACCGGCGATCCAGGCCGCGTTCGTGGACTTCGGCGTTGGGGAGAACGGCTTCCTGCATGTCTCGGATCTTCATCCGAGGTACTTCCCGGGCGAGGATGGCGACACGACCGAGCGTGTCGGAAAGAAGACCCCGCGGCGCGAACGCCCACCCATCCAGGCAGCCCTGAAGAAGGGCATGGAGATCGCGGTCCAGGTGATCAAAGAGGGTGTCGGCACGAAGGGTCCGACCCTGACCTCGTATCTCTCAATCCCGGGCCGATTCCTCGTGATGATGCCGCAGATGGACAAGGTGGGAGTCTCCCGGAAAGTCGAGGACGAGGAGAAACGCGTGAAGATGCGCGAGATCCTCGATCAACTCGAGCTGCCGGAGGGCTTCGGCTTCATCGTTCGCACGGCGGGCATGGAGCGAACAAAGGCGGAACTGAAGCGAGATCTCGCGTACCTGGCTCGCCTCTGGAAAGACATGGAACGCCGACGCGGCTCGGGCAATCGCCCGCGCTTGCTCTACTCTGAGAGCGATCTTCTCGTCCGATGCCTTCGCGATCTGCACTCCACCGAGATGTCAGAGGTGATCATCGACAACGAACTCGCGCTCAAGCGTGCCAGCCAGTTCCTCAAGATCGTCGCGCCGCGCGGCGGCGCAAAGCTCAAGCGATACGCGGGACAGACCCCCATCTATCACGCCTTCGGGATCGAGCAGCAGATCGCAATGATGCACTCACGCGAGGTGCCACTGCCTTCGGGCGGTCGCCTTGTCATCGATGAGACAGAGGCCCTCGTCGCGATCGACGTGAACTCCGGCCGGATGCGTGACGCACGCGACGCAGAGACCAATGCCTACCGGGCGAATCTCGAGGCAATCGAGGAGATATGCCGGCAGATTCGTCTGCGGGACGTCGGCGGCCTCATCATCAACGATCTGATCGACATGCGCGATCTGAAAAGACGACGCGATATCGAGCAGCGATTCAAGGATCGACTCAAGCGTGATCGCGCTCGAACCACGGTGCTCCAGATCAGCGCGTTCGGCATTCTGGAGATGACCAGGCAGCGGAACCGAGCGAGCCATGAGAGCCAGCATTTCGCAGATTGCCCGACGTGCCACGGAAGAGGGCTGATCCAGCGTCCGGGCTCGGTCGCTGCAGATGCTCTTCGAGAGTTGGCGGCAATGCTCGATCACGAGAGCATCGCGAAGATCGAGATGGTCGTGAGTCCCCGCGTCGCAGGAGAACTCCTCTCTGCTCGGAGGCGGGCACTCTCACGGGTTGAACGCACAAGCGGGAAGCTTGTCGAAGTGCGTGTAAGCGAGGCCGTTCCGCTCGATCGCGTCACCTTCTACGCATACGACGTGAATGGAGCCGACGTCGAGGTCGCCAAGCTCCAGCACGCGAAGAAGAACCCAGACATCCAGGACTGGCTCGACGAGTCTCCCTTGGTCGGCGAAGTCGACATCTGGGACGAAGAGGATGAATCGCCCAACGAGCCATCAGAGCCCGACTACGAGCCCACTGCGTTGGAACTCGAAGGCCCCGGTTCCGCCCTGGCTCAATCCGATGAAGCAGAAAGTGAACCCGCAGGCGACCAAGGAGAAGCCGGGAAGCGCGGCAAGAGACGGCGAAGGAGAGGCGGGCGCGGTCGAGGACGCCAATCGGACGAATCCGCAAGACCGCAGCAGGCGGCTCAACCCTCGCACGATTCTTCTCGAAGCGATCCCCCGGTCGCTTCTGAACAAGCCGACAGTCCCGAACACGCGCCTTCAGAGGATGGCGAAGAGCCGCATGCCCGTACGAATGAACTGGGAGAAGATCGGCAGCCCGGGACGGAAGGAGCCACTCGGAAGCGTCGTCGCAGACGCCGGCGTGGTGGACGGGGTCGGAACACGGACGGCTCGCAGCACGGACCAGAGACGCAATCTGACCACCCAATAGCTGGAACCGATGAGAACGCGGAGAGTCGGTCGGAAACACCGCGCCATTCGCGTTCCGACGATGCCCAATCCCGCAGTCCTGATGAGGCATCCCACTCTGCTGAATCGCCCTCTGGCGAGAATGGCTCACCCACGCAGGCGGGTGGCGGTGGACAGCGGAGGCGCAAACGCCGCCGCGGCGGTCGCGGTCGAGGTCGCGAGAACGGCGAGCGCGACGGCGTAACAGCTGGTCCTCAGGGTGCGTCGCCAGAGCCCTCGCGCGTCTCGCAATCTGCCCCGAGGCCGAGCAGCAACACCGACCAACCCAAGCCACCAGCTCCGGCCGCGAAAAAAGAAGGTCTGCCGCGCACGCTCTATGCAACGCGTCGCAAGCTTTCACCGAGCGAGAAGCGAGCGATGGGTCCTGAGTGAGCGCAGCCGATGTCTCAACCATCACCCCGCCACTTGACGACATCCAGCCAGAAGGGCGATCGCCGCGTTCTGATTCTCGGTTCCACTGGCTCGATCGGCACTCAGACGCTCGAAGTCATCGAGCATCTGAACCGACTGCATGACGATGGTGTGGACATCCCGAGGTATCGTGTCGTCGGGCTTGCCTCAGGCAGCAATGCGAAGCTGCTGGGGGAACAGGCCGTGCGATTCGGTGTACGAGACGTCGCGCTGGCAGATCCGCGGCGGGTTGAGGACGTGCCGTCTCTGACGTCGGGCTTTCGCGCACGTGTTGGCAACCATGCCGCAGAGTCGCTTGTGGATGAGGTTGAATGCGATCTCGTGGTGGCTGCTGTTGTCGGCGTGGCCGGCCTTCCGGCAACACTCAAGGCCGTGCGTTTGGGACGGGATATCGCTCTTGCCAACAAGGAGACGCTTGTTGCGGCCGGTGGGATCGTGATACCAGAAGCCGCGAGAAGCGGCTCTCGTCTGCTTCCTGTCGATAGCGAGCACGCAGCGCTCTGGCTCTGCCTGTCTCCCTTTCTTAGAACAGGGGCATGCCCTCCCACCGCTTTGCCCGAGACAGTGACCAAGGTGCTCCTCACCGCATCCGGTGGCCCCTTCCGCGCCATGCCGTTGTCCGACATGCAGAACGCGACACCGGAAATGGCGCTAAGGCACCCAACGTGGAGCATGGGTACAAAGGTCACGATCGATTGTGCCTCGCTCATGAACAAAGCACTCGAACTGATCGAGGCCCATTGGCTTTTCGGTATCCCCTCGAGCAGACTCGGGGCGATCATCCACCCCCAGTCGATCGTTCATGCCATCGCGGAGTTGCAAGACGGTTCGGTTGTCGCGCAGCTCGCTGCGCCGGACATGCGCCTGCCGATCCAGCAGGCGATCTCGTTTCCGCACCGCGTGGAGGCAGCAGCGAAGCGTCTGGACCTGGCAACAATGCGCCCGCTTGAGTTCGAGCAGCCGGACCACGAGAGGTTTCCCGCACTCGCTCTGGCTTTCGAGGCGATCGATCGGGGCGGCTCCACCGGCGCAGTCATGAACGCTGCCAATGAGGTCGCTGTCGCGGCATTTCTTGAGCGAAGAATCCGATTCGGAGATATCCCACAACTCGTTGCCGATGCCATGCACAACATCCCGGTCAGGCAGTTGCACGAGTTGGCCGATGTGCTGGATGCAGATCATGAGGCACGTCGGTATGTCCAGAAGAGAATCGAAGCAGGACGAAGAGGCGTACTACCGTCACACACTGGCCTTTCGCGTCCGACCATGGGAACAGAATGACTGACTCGCGCGCCATCCTCGGACAGGCAGGGGCACTCTTTGCGTCGGGCAGGCCGACAGAAGCGATCTCTCTGCTCGAGCGTGCCTCGAAGCGTGGCCAGCAAGACCCATCGCTCGATCAGACTCTCGCATCGATGCTCGCAACAACCGGACAATTGGAACGCGCACTCTTTTTCGCTGAGCGAGCGACGGCCGGTGCTCCGCGTTCCGCAACGGCTTTGCAGTTGCTCGCGTCCATTCGAGCGGCAACCGGACGACTCCGCGACGCTGAGGGAGCGGCACGGAAAGCCCTCGCGATCGACGAGTCGAGTTTCGGCGCATTGAACACGCTTGGCATCGTCCTTTCGCAGACCGGGCGGCAGCATGAGGCGGCGGATGCCTTCGCGAAGGCGATTGCGTTGCACCCCTCGCGCCGCGAATGCGTCGCGAATTATGCCTTCTTACTCGTGCAACTGGGACGAGTTGACGAAGCCGTGCGGCTGCCATTCATCACCGATCCCTCAAGCTCTCAGGACTTTGCGCTCGCCTCCGCCAGGGCGTTCATCATGAACTACCCGTCGGGGCTCGACCCCACCGAGGTCCTGCAGAGCCATGTGCAGTTTGGTTCGGCCATGATGGCCGCTGCGGCGTCCGCCTCGCGCTCGCTTGGACCTCTCCCGCCGAAGATCCCACAAGATCATCGACCGCTCGTTCTCGGGTATATGTCTTCAGACTTCCGATCCCACTCTGTCTCATCATTCGTGGAGCATTTGATTGAACGGCACGATCGGTCGCGGTTCCGTGTCAATCTGTACCACACTCACCATCAGGTCGACGACCTGACACAGCGGTTTCGTTCGAAGTGCGATGAGTTTCACCATGTGCACGCGCTCGATGATGCGGCACTTGCGAGACGCATCCGTGAAAATCGCGTTGACATCCTGATCGATCTGAACGGATTGACCGCTCACCACCGAGCAGCGGTCCTTGCGATTCAAGCGGCACCTGTGCAGGTGACATACTGCGGATACTGCAACACGACCGGACTGCCGACGGTCAATGCCAGAATCGTCGATTCAATCACAGACCCGCCGGGGGCCGGCGCAGACGCTCTCTCTGTGGAACCCCTTGTGCGGCTTTCCCGTTGCTTCCTGTGCTACCGCCCGCCTCAAGAGTGTCCCCCTGCGACTACGGATGAATCACTGAACGATTCCAACCATGTCCGGTTCGCGTCATTCAACTCCCCCGCAAAGATCAGCGAACAGACCATCGACCTCTGGGCCGCCGTGCTGAATGCCGCGCCACAGTCTTCGCTCATGATCAAAGGTGTTGGATTGCAGGAGGCCGCAGCCCGTGACCTGCTTGTCAGGCGATTCGAGAAACGCGGAACCGATCCATCACGCCTTGAGCTCTACGGACCAAACGCCTCCAGCTTTGAGCATCTCGATCAGTATCGTCGCGTCCACATCGCACTCGACACCACGCCATATTCCGGTACAACAACAACCTGCGAAGCGTTATGGATGGGCGTACCCGTCGTTACGCTACGTGGCAGCGTGCATGCCTCCCGTGTCTCGGCGTCGATTCTCACCGCTATCGGCCGCGAAGACTGGATAGCAAAGGACGCAGCGGAGTACGTTCGCATCGCTCGGGATCTCGCGCAAGACCAGCAGAAACGAGCGACCCTTCGCCGTACGCTCCGCGAAACGGTCGAGAGATCTTCCCTTCGCGATGAGGCCGGACATGCCCGCATGATGGAGCAGGCCTACCAGACACTGTGGGATCTGGATCAGGAAACAGCGTCGAGAGGATAAACGGCCCGTGGCAAGGGAACCCATAACGCTTACAGATGTTCATGCGTTGCTCGCGTCCGGCAAGACCGACGAAGCTCGACGCGCCCTGCAAGCCATCCTCCAGCGTGAGCCAAAGGCACACGCTCCGAATCTTCTCGCGGCTCAGCTCGCGGCGCAGAGGGAAGACCACGCCCAAGCCGTCCATCATGCGCGCATCGCGCTCGATGCCTCGCCCGGTGATGCCCAGATTCTGAAGTCGCTTACTCATTCGCTGGTTTCTATGCAACGCTTCGATGAAGCGATCGAGGCGTACAGAGAGGCATTGCGGCGGGATCCCTTGAACTCCTCGGCAATGCTCGCGCTCTCAGGCATCTTCCTTCGCGCTGACCGGCTCTCTGACGCCGAGAAGATCATGGAAACCGCGGTCAGCTCGCGGAGTGATCTGCGTGAGTTATGGCACGAGTACGCGGTGCTCTTTCTCTGCACGGGGCGGGCGGCTGAGGCTTTGGCCATTCTCGAGAGGGCGGGGATCAGACACCCGCAAGCATCCGACATCGCGATCGCAGCGGCATCGATCTCGAATTACGTGCCCGGTTTGTCGCCAGACAGAATTCGCCAGCTCCACGATCGAGCGGCACGACTCTTTGCACCACCAGGACTTGCTCCAGTCGCTTCGTTTCTCAATACGCCAGATCAGGACCGGCCCCTGACGGTCGGGTTTGTTTCCGGTGACTTCCACAGCCATTCCATCTCGTACTTCTTGCTCCCTCTGCTCGAGCGGATCGATCGATCGCGAGTGAAACCCGAGCTCTTCTGGACGGGGAAGTCTCGCGATGCCACCACCGAGCGATTCATGTCCCTCGCACGGCTCCACACCTGTCGAGGGCGTCCTCCGAGCGACGTAGCCAGAGAGATTCGCTCACTGGGTGTCGACGTGCTAATCGACCTCTCTGGTTACACGATGGACCACGGGCTCCACCTATTCGCGCTGAAGCCCGCACCGGTTCAGTTGAGTGCCATCGGCTATCCGGCATCAACTCGCCTGAAAGCCATCGACGCCCGCATCGGCGATTCGATCACTGATACGCCCGAGGCCGATCGACATGATCGAGTGCTTCGACTCGATCCGTGCTTTCTTTGCTACCAGCCCCCCGCAGATCCGCTCCCAGATATCGATGATCCATCTCGTCCTCCCACATTCGGATCATTCAATTCGATCACCAAGATCAACCCGCTCCAACTGTCACGCTGGGCAGCACTCTTACGCTCTGTTCCCCACTCCCGACTGCTGCTCAAGGCGGATATGCGACTGACCGCGGTTGTGTCGGCGATCACGGGAGCATTCAAACGCGAGGGCATCGAGCCCGACCGCCTCCAGTTCATGCAGAACACCGCTACGCCGAGCGAGGCACGCGCGCTGTACGGCCATATCGACGTCGCACTTGACACATATCCATACAACGGAACGACCACCACATGCGAGTCGCTCTGGATGGGCGTTCCCGTGGTGACGCTTCGCGGTGAGACACATGTTCAGAGGGTTTCCGCTTCGATCTTGTCCGCAATCGGGCTGCAAGAACTGATTGCAGAGACCAACGACGAGTACAACCACATCGCAGCGCAACTCGTATCCGACCGGCCCAGGGTTCGAGCACTGCGCGACACGCTCCGTGAGCGAATGCTCTCCTCGCCGCTTTGCGATGCGACGGCATATGCAACTCGGTTTGAGTCCGCCATCCGGGCCGCATGGAGAGCTTGGTGCGAGAGCGTGACACATCGCGCAGAGAGCCAACCGCCCTCCTCATAATCACAGAGGGCCGACCCCATTATCGGAGCCGGCCCGTGTCATGCACGTGAGCGATCTGTCAATTCAAGATCACCAGCGGTCTCCTCCACGATCACCGCCACGGTCTCCGCCATATCCGCCTCCCCGGCGGCCGCCACCACCGCCTCCGCCATACCCACCACCCCCGCCACCGCGACGTCCGCCACCCCCACCGAATCCGCCGCCACCGCCGCCCTGCTCGCGAGGCCGGGCCTCGTTGACTTTCAATGCGCGGCCTCCCACGTCTTTGCCGTTCACTTCCTCGATCGCCTTCCGTGCCTCGTCGTCGTTCGCCATCTCGACGAAGCCGAACCCGCGGGAGCGACCGGTCTCGCGGTCCATCACGATCGATGCCCTCATCACCTGTCCGTACGGCTCGAAGAGACTCCTCAACTCTGACTCGGTCATCGAGAACGAAACATTGCCGACATAGATATTCACCACGACACAGTCCCTCGCCCGAGCATTCTGGATCATGAACCGCTCCGCCATCTCGGGCGAGTCAGGGGTCGGCCCATCCGCGACACACGACTCGCCGATCGCCAGCTTGGTCGCCCAAGACGCGACCACATTGACGCGGCGAACGCCGTTCGCGCAGATAAGCATACATGACCAAACAGTGCTACGCGAGGCCAGCCCGACAGGTCCGGTATCCCGGCCGGCCATTCCGTACCCGCGAGTCGGATTTATGCCCGCGTGGCCCCATCGCTCCGGCGTTTGCGACTTTCTGAAACTGCTCCTCACCAAATCCCAAACGAATCGGTCTCGCTTTTCGGATCGGTTTATGTTGAAATAGCCGGCGTCCTTCGCCGTTCAGTCAGAACCTGGAGATTCAGCGCATGCGATATCTTGTCACCGCCGCCGCCCTCGCGGCAACCCTGTCGATTACCGAAGCATCAGCTCAGCCGACCTTCGTCAACTTTGAGACCCCACCCGTACACCCAATCACCCTGACACCCGACCAGTCACGGCTTCTCGCGGTGAACCTTGCCGATGCGCGTCTCGAGGTATTCTCGATCGTTGCGGGGCTTCCGATCCCCATCGGGTCGATCCCTGTCGGGTATGACCCTGTCTCGGTCCGAGCCAGATCGAATTCAGAGGCGTGGGTCGTCAATCACATCTCAGACACCGTCAGCGTGATCGACCTGAACGCGATGCGCGTCATCAGAACGCTTCGTACCGACGACGAGCCGTGCGATGTCGTATTCGCAGGAACACCTGAACGGGCGTTCGTCTCATGTTCACAGGCGAATACCGTGCTGGTCTTCGATCCTGCCAATCTTGCCGCCGCGCCGATCCGAATCCCGCTGCTCGCGGAGGATCCTCGCGCCATGGCAACCAGCCCGGACGGCACGAAGGTGTACGTCGCCGCGTACGAGTCTGGCAATCGTACGACCATTCTCGGCGGAGGGATTGATCCCGCAGCCGCCGGGACTCTCGCATTCCCGCCAAATGTCGTGAACGATTCAGCGGGTCCATGGGGCGGCGTGAATCCTCCCCCGAATGACGGCATTGCCTTCACTCCCGCTCTTGCTCCCGGGCTTCCGACGCCGCCGCGTGTCGGCATGATCGTTCGGCAGAACAGCACAGGCCAGTGGATGGACGACAACGGGGGCGATTGGACCAGTCTCGTTTCAGGACCAGACGCCGCCAAGTCCGGGAGGCCCGTGGGCTGGGGTCTCTACGACCATGATGTCGCCGTAATCGATACAGCCACGCTCTCGGTCTCCTACATCACGGACTTCATGAACATCAACATGGCGATCGCGACGAATCCGGCGACCGGACATATCGCCGTTGTCGGAACCGATGCGACAAACGAGATCCGCTTCGAACCAAACGTGAAGTCAACGTTCATCCGATCGATCGTCGCTTCCGTCGATCCCTCGGCTGGAACGGGCGGCTGGGCGAAGGATCTCAATCCGCACCTGACATACGCCGTGACATCCATCCCGCAGTCACAGAGGAATCGCTCGATTGGAGATCCGCGAGCGGTTGTCTTCACACCTGCGGGCGACCGCGCATTTGTCGCGGGGATGGGCTCGAACAACCTGACCATCATCAACACGGCGGGCGATCGCATCGGTGCCCCGGACACGATCAACGTCGGACAGGGCCCTTCGGGTCTTGTGGTCTCCGCCGCGAACAACACGCTGTATGTGCTCAACCGATTCGATGCCTCTGTCTCCGTGGTTGATCTGGCCAGCAACTCTGTGGTTGCAACCGCCTCCTACTACGACCCGACGCCAGAGGCGATCAGACTCGGACGCCCATTCCTTTACGACACCCATCTCACGAGCGGTCTCGGCCAGGCATCCTGCGCGTCCTGCCATGTGGATGCTCGCACCGACCGCTTGGCCTGGGATCTTGGCGATCCGGCTGGCGCGGTCGACCCGCTCACCGGCAACAACCTGGGTGCTGGCATCACGGGGCTCACGCCCGGCACAACGCCGATCCCGTTCGCGCCGTTCCATCCCATGAAGGGGCCGATGACGACCCAGACGATGCAAGACATCATCGGGCACGAACCGCACCACTGGCGTGGAGACCGCCGCGGCATTGAAGCGTTCAACGGTGCTTTCGTGGGGCTCCTGGGTGACGACACCCTGCTCACACCAGCCGAGATGCAGCGGTTTGAAGACTTCCTCGCCAGCATCCACTTTCCGCCGAATCCATTCAGGAACCTCAATAACTCTCTCTCGACAAACCTACCCCTCCCCGGGCACGTCTCAGGCGGCAGGTTCTCACCTGCGGGAACCCCGCTGCCGAACGGCAATGCCGCAGCCGGTCTGACGCTGTATCGGTCGACGACGCGGCGTCTCGACGGCGGCGCGTTCGCATGTGTCACATGCCACGCCCTGCCAACTGGCGGCGGTCCAGATGCAACATTCTCCGGCGGCTCGTGGGTGCCCTTCCCGGTCGGTCCGCTTGGCGAACGCCACCAGCAGCTCGTTTCCGTGGACGGCTCGACGAATCGAGCGATCAAGACGCCGCAGCTCCGCGCCCTCTACGACAAGGTCGGGTTTGATTCGACAAACACCCGTTCGCTCTCGGGGTTCGGCGTGCTTCACGATGGAAGCGTGGACACGCTCGCAAGGTTCGTTTCCGAACCGGCATTCAATGTCGCGAACGATACCGAAGTCGCGAATCTGGTCGCTTTCCTTCTCTCACTCTCAGGTGGCGACCTGCCGGCGGGGACTGCGAACAACATGCTCATCCCCCCTGGAGTTCCCTCGAAGGATGCCAGAGCAGCCGTGGGGAAGCAGGTGACCCTGGTCTCGCTGGCGACCGCCACGTCAGCCGAGATCGCGGATCTCAACGTCTTTCTCGAACAGGCGGTCAGTTCTCGAACAGGACTCATCGTCAAGGGAACGCTGAGCGGCGAGCAGCGCGGCTTCGCGTACGACCCGGCCGCCGCACGCTACCTCTCCGATCGCATCGGCGAGACCTACACAGACACGCAACTCCGCTCGCTGGCAGCCCCCGGCTCCGAACTCACATGGACGGTCGTTCCGAAGGGAACCGAGATCCGCATGGGCATTGATCGAGACATGGATGGCTGGCTTGATCGAAACGAGATCGATGTCTGCACGAGCGAGGCAAACCCCGCTTCATATCCAGGTGGACCGCTCTCGCCTGATATCAACGCAGACCTGATCATCGATATCCTCGATCTGCTCGAGTACATGGACGCATTCGGCACTTGCTCCGGCTCACCCGCGCCATGCACCTCATCGAGTGGCGTCTCCGGCGATTTCAATGACGATGGGTGGACTGATATCCTCGATTTCCTTGAATTCTTCGAGTACTTCGGCTCCTGCTCCTGACGGACTACCCACTTAAATCACGATTGAACAACACTTTACACGCACCCGTCGCATCATCCTGCGTCGGGTGCCTTCTTTTCGACGGTTTACCCTACCCCTGAAATCGACCCTGCCCGATTCCCATATAAACTCCGCTCACCCTCGCACCGGGGGTGCGCTGTTCGCGTGGTCGATCGGGAATCGGACACTCCGAACATACTCATTGACAGGGTCGCCACCACCGGAGGGTGACGGCCCCTAACCCAAGAGGCAACGTTCATGGCTCTCAATACCTCACGTCTGGCTCGCTCGCTTGTATCCTTTGCACTTCCGCTGACAGTCGTGCTCCCGGCACTCGCCGGATTGCCCGGCGCGATCGATCGTCTCCCGACAGACGCCCTCGCCGTGATCTCAATCCGCAGTGTCAGCGAGCTCAAGGCCGATCTGGACCAGATGGGAAACAGGCTTCCGCCGCTGAAGGAAGCCCTCGCGAGCGGCCCCATCGGCATGATCCTCGCCATACCCGGCATGAACGCAGATGGGTCAGTCGCCGCGGCATTCGTCGGCAGCGAACTCGACTTTGACGCAGATCAGCCCCCGATGGTGGCCGTCATTCCCGTCAAAGACGCCAAGCAGTTCTTCACCGGCATCGGTGCCAGCGCGAGCGGCGACACATACACCGCAGACTTTGATGGAAACCCAGCATATCTGCGTGATATCGGTGGCGGCTATGTCGCGATGGCCCCCACCGCTGAGCTTCTGGCATCCTTCGACGGCAAGCCCGGAAAGGGAGCAGCACACTCGAAGCGTCTCGGCTCAAGCGGTTCATCCCTCGCAGAAACCGCCGACCTTCTGGTGTACGCAGACATCGCCAAGCTCAAGCCCATGATCGATCAGGGCATGGCGCAGATGAAGCAGCAGATGGAGATGGTGGCCATGATGGCCGGGCCGCAAGGCGACCAGATGAAGCAGACCTCCGCCATGATCGAGACCATCGCCAACATCCTGACGTCTCAGGGCGATCTCGCGATCATGGGCACAACTCTCTCCGGTGCGGGCGTTGCCATGGACTTCGGGGCGCAGTTCAAGGAAGGGACCGAAGCGTACAAGACGCTCCAGGTCAAGGGCGACTCAATGAAGCCGCTCATGCGTCTGCCCAACGTGCCCTACCTCTTCGCGATGAGCGCTGACATCTCAAGCCCCGCGATGAAAAGCATGCTCACCGCGATGAACGCCATGCAAGCGCAGGGTTCGTCCTTCCTGCCCGGTGCGGAGATGATGGACAAGCTGAACGCGATGTCCTTCGTCCTCGGAACATCGCCCGCATTAATGGGCGGCGGCCTCTTCGCAAACTCCGTCGTTTTCCACCAGACCAACGACGCCCCGGGCCTCCTCGCCACGACGAAGGACGTCATGTCCAAGATGAACAATACCAGCGCGAACGGGATGAAGCTGGCGACAACCTATAAGCAGGCCGACACCACGATCGGCGGCACCTCAGTGGATTCGTGGGCCGTGCGTATGTCCGTCGATCCCAACGATCCCAACGCGATGATGGCCCAGCAGGGCATGCAGGCAATGTTCATGATCTGGGGACCGACCGCCGGCCCCTCGGGCTACCTCGCGCCAAGCAAGAACGGCGTTGTGCAGACACTCTCCAAGAACTCCATGCTGATGGAAAAGTCTCTTCAGGTCGCCAGCGAGGGCAACGGCCTCGGCACCGACAAGACGCTTGCCGCAACGGCTTCTCAGCTCCCCTCAGATCGTTCCGCCGAGATGTACCTCGGTGTCGGCGAGATCATCAAGACCGCCGCGGGTTTCGCTGCGATGATGGGCATGTCCATGGACCTCGCGGTCAAGGACAACCTCCCGCCGGTCGGGATGTCGATGTCTACGAGCGGCGGCGCTGCCTCTGGGCGGCTGTTCGTTCCCATGGATGTGATCACCACCGTGGCAGACATCCAGAAGCAGATGCAGGGCGACATGGGCGAGCCCATGGACGAGGGTGACGGCTCGAAGCCCCGCTTCTGAGCTCTCGCCTCACGATTTCTCTGCTCCAAGACGCCCCGAGGAACGCACGTTCCTCGGGGCCTTTCATTCTCCGGTGGCATCGTCTGGCTCCAGTTCAGGAGCCGAGGATCTCGATTGCCTGATCGATGTTCCGGACGCCGATCGCATCGATGCCCGCGGCTGTGGCCTGCGCTCGATTCGGCTCAGGAACAAGAATTCGCGTGTACCCGAGTCGGGCCGATTCTCGAACGCGTTGCTCGATCTGCGTGACAGGGCGGATTTCGCCCCCGAGACCGACCTCACCGACCGCCGCAGTTCGTGGCGGCGTCGATCGTCTGCGGTGCGCGCCCGCGATCGCCAGCAACAGCGCGAGGTCACTCGCGGGCTCGACGACCCGAAGCCCTCCGACACTGCTTGCGAAGACGTCCATGTCTGCGAGCCGCATGCCGGCGTGCTGCTCCAGCACGGCGATCAGCATCGCGAGTCGATTGGAATCGAGCCCGCTCGACTTGCGTTTCGCGGCGCCGAGGAACCCCGTCGCAGTGAGCGCCTGCACCTCAACGAGGACACAACGAGATCCCTGAACGATCGGACACACGACGCTACCAGGACGTGGACCCGACCCTTCGTTCCCCTGGACCGCCGCGACGCCCGCACCCTCGGGCGCCTCGCGGAGCCCTGTGCCGGTCATCTCAAAGATGCCGAGCTCCATCGTGGTTCCGTACCTGTTCTTCACGGCGCGAACGATTCGGTGCGCGTGGTACCGGTCTCCCTCGAAGTTCAGGACGACATCCACCAGATGCTCGACGATCCGCGGACCGGCGAGTGTCCCCTCCTTGGTCACGTGTCCGACAAGCACAACCGCAATCCCCGACGCCTTCGCCAGATAGACGAGATCCGCGACACACCGACGCAGCTGGGTCACGCTCCCCGGGCCTGCGGGGATGTCAGACTTGTAGATCATCTGGGCTGAATCGATCACCATCACGCCGGGCACGATCCGCCTGGCCTGCTCGACGATCCGGGCAAGATTGGTATCCGCGAGAACAAACAGCTCCTTCTCATCCGCAGCACCCAGACGCTCGGCTCTTGAACGAACCTGCTCCGCGGATTCCTCGCTTGACACATACAGGACACGAGCCCCATGGCTTGCCCAGGAGGCCGCGCCCTGCAGAAGCAGGGTCGACTTGCCGATGCCGGGCTCACCGCCCAGTAACACGACGCTCCCCTCGACCAACCCTCCACCGAGCACCCGATCCAACTCTCCAATCCCACTGGAAATACGCACAGTCTCCGCGCCGCGGCCGGCTTCAGCGATCGGAACCGCCCCCGCACCCCGATCGCCCGAAACGGGGCTGTCAGCGACATGCTCGGCTCCGACGGTGCTCCATGCCTCTACAAGACCGCGCTGAGGGTCCTTCTCGCTGGCAGCATCCCTCGCCCGTTTCTCCAGTGAGTCCCATGCTCCGCAGTCTGAACACTTCCCCATCCAGCGGGGATGTGCGGCACCACATGAAGTGCAGACGTAGACCTCTCGCGACTTGGCCATGCGCTCAGGTTAGCCACCCCAAACTCCCGGCGGACGTCCGGTCTCTACCATGCACGCCGATGCACGGGTCGAACAGCACTTCAACACCACCCTCGAAAGAGCCCCGCCGACGCCGCCGGGTGCGACGTTCACTCGTGGTCGCTGCGGTTGTGGCCCTCCCGGTGCTCTGTTTCCTGCTTCTGACTCAGTCTCCCCTGACCGCGTGGATAGTTGTGCCGGTCCTGTCAAATCTGACAGGCGCCGATGTCGACATCGGGCACGCGACGATCCGTGCCGGCGGAACACTCACCGTTCAGAACGTCCGCGCCAAGGCACCCGGCGTGAGCGGCCCGGCTGCGACATTTGTCGAAGTCCCCAAGGTCGAGATCGAGTTCAAGTGGCGGGAATTGCTCACGTCACGCCGAGTCCGAAACATCACGCTGCACGAGCCGCGGATCCGCCTGTCACAGTCGGCGGATACTCAGACGCTGAACGTTTCGGGCTTGACGCTATTCCGCCCGGCAGGAACATCCGCAGGCCCTCTGCCGACCATCGTCATAGATGATGCCGCACTCGAAATCGGCGAGCATACAGGTGCCGACTACTCGCCGCTCAGCGTCATCCACTTCGACGCCTCGGTCATCCCGGATCCCGCATCACCATCGAACGCATCAACGATCCGAGTCGCTCAGTTGGCTCCGGATGGACCGATCGTCGGTATCCCCGGGCAGTTCATCACCGGGCGCATCGACGCTGACTCAGTCACGATCGAGCCGGGCAATCTCTCGCTCGCATCTCTGCGGCCGTCGACCCTCCCCTCGGCGGTTCGTGCTCAACTCGAACGCCTCAACTTGGCGGGCAGACTCCAGGTTCGGAAATTCGAGTACACATTCGCAACCGGCAAGGTCGAGGCAGAGATCCGGCTGAGTGGCATTGCCATGAACCTCACAGAGCTCCTTGTGGATGATCCGGACAGCTCTGCCACGCTTCGCATGAGCGGCGTCGCGGGAATCATCCTGGTCAGCGGTGAGAAGATCCGGGCTGACCTGCGCGGCACGCTCGCCGATCTGCCCTGGACAGTCAGACTCGACTACGCAGGACCAAACGCGGACTCGGCGTTCACCTGCGATCTTGCCACGGATGGCTTCCATGTCACCGACCGTCCGGACCTGCTTCCGTTTGCTCCGTTGATCGTTCAAGAGAGACTCGCCTCTTTCTCAAATCCCACAGCGACGGTCAGCTCGCGCGTCCGCATCGCAAGAGATGCTCCGACACCTGCAGGTGCTTCACCGATTCGTGTCTCTGGAACGCTCGACTTCAGGGACGGTGTCGCGGCCTATGTGGACTTTCCGTACCAGTTCGAGCAGATGAGCGGCTCCGTCCGATTTGACGATGAACACATCGAGCTTCTGAAGATTGCGGGCGTTGCTCCGAGTGGCGCGCGGCTGGTGGCAACCGGCTACATCTCGCCGATCAACGAGGAAGCAGGTGTCGATATTCGCGTGCATGTTGAGAACGTGCCCGTGGATACAACTCTTGAGAACGCCCTCGGCCCTGATCGGCGCGAGATCGTTACAGCGCTCTTCAATCAGCAGCGATATGCGGAACTCGTCAAAGCCGGTCTGGTCCTTGATCCCCAGCAGGCCACACGTGTGCAGGAGGAGCTCCGTACCCTCTCGTCGATACCCGACCGATCCGAAGCAACCTCTGCGCGGCTTGCCGCACTTCAGAAGATGCTTGACGAACGTCCTCTGCTCGAACCGGGCGGTCGTGCTGTTGTGGACATTCATGTGACGAGGCCGGTCGGACCGTTGAAACCCTGGAACACTCAGGTCGATGTTCGCTTCGCGACACTGCACGTCCTCCCCGAGGCGTTTCCGCTGCCAATCGTCGGCTCTGATGTCGCGCTGCGCATCAACGACAAGACCGCCACGCTTGTGGGCGGCACCTATACATCACTCAGAGGCGGTAATGCACGTATTGACGCCACCATCGACCTTTTCACCCCAGACGGAATCCAAAGCTTCATTCCGCAGGTCGATATAGCGGCCCAGGGCATTCCGATTGATGATCTGCTGATCAACTCGATTCCCGATCGCAAGACAACGGATACCAGAGGGGGCCCATACCGTCCGACGCTGGAAGCGTCCTTGAGATCCCTCAACGTAGAAGGCACTATCGACGTTGTTGCTCGGATCACCCCGAAAGCAGCACCAGACGCCGCGGGTAAGGTTGAACTCGGATACGACGTCCGAGCGAGCGCATCATCGCTCTACGCGACGCCGTCGGGAGGCACCGAAGCGGATTCGTCGATCACACTGGCAGAAGTGAACGGCGAGCTTCACCTGACCGATGCGTCTATCGTTGCCTCACTCGCTGCGGATCTCGTCTCCTCGCCTACGTCTTCTCCTGAACTTGAACGGCCCGCGGGGAGTGCAACCGCTCGCTTTGCATCCACTCCCACCCTGCCGTCGAGTCCGTACGAGCTCGATGTGCGTATCTCTCATCTCGACACATCTGCTCGCATAGAGCATGTGATCAGAGCATTCTCCCCCGATATCGCGAGCCGACTCACCTCTCTCCGCGACTCGCATCACCCCTCAGGGCTCCTCGATGCGAAGCTTCTGGTTCGCAGCGACAGCGGCATCTCGAACATCGAACTCACCCTCAGCGACCCGGTTGACCTGGCTCTGGATGCGTTCGGCGGACGCAACACCCTTTCTGTGCCCGAAGGAAGCGTGACGCTGCAATCTCGACAAGCCGAATCCGCGGCGGATACCGATCGCGCAGACATGTCTATCCGATTCAACCGATTCGTTGCGGCTGTCGATCACGATGATGAACCTATAGGGCGAATCGAGGCAGATGGAACCTTCTCTTTCGACATGGAAGACACCACTCGTCTTTCACACCACACGAGTTTAAACATCGCATGGAGTGACGCACCACTGGGACACCAGGTGATCCGCGATCTCGTTCAGATGAGATTCGGTGCTGTGGTGGATGACCTCTACAAGACGCACGAGCCCGACGGCCGCTTTGATCTCGACCTGGCACTGCGCCCGAACCCCTCTGACACGGCACGACTCGGGGCGTGGGGAACGATCCGCCCGCGTTTTTTCTCGATCACGAGAAACGGACACCGCATGAGCTTCCCCAGCGTGGACGGTTCGCTCGTCTTCTCACCAGACGGCGGCGAGGTCAGACAGCTCACACTCAACGCAGAAGGCACCTCGCTCCTGCTGAACGGCTCGTGGACGCTGGGAGACGAAACGAATTCACTTCTCGACCTCAGCATCAGCGGCTGGACCACTGCAAAGGGGTCCGACCTGTACGCCATGCTCCCGAACCAACTGCACGATCTGGCGAGAGACTCCGAGCTCGCTGTTGAGGGTGGGATCCGCATCGACGAGCTGAAAGTACGTGCGGAGGTTGCTCCCGAGCCCGACGCATCGCGCTTCGCGGCCCATGGCACGGTCGTAGTCGACCGTGCATCGATGCTTGTCGGGCCGCCGATCACAGACCTGTCTGGCATCATCGAGTTCACCGCTCGATCCGAGCCGGATTCGGCGAGTTTCGACGTGGGGATGATCGCCAGCCGTCTGCGTGTGGCGAATCTCCTTGTCACCGAGGCAAGATTCAGGGTCGCGAGCGATGCGGATGACCCAACGATCATCGCGCCACTGATCACTGGTACGACTCACGGCGGGCGTTTCTCCGGCCGCGCCACCATAGGTCCGGACCCACGGCATCCAGACCAGCGAAGGTACTTCGCGTCGATGCGAATCGCCGGTGCACGCTTTGCAAGTGTCCTCGCCGATCTCACCTCAGGATCGAACGGCACTCCGCCAGTTGCTCCGGATGGCTCTCGCGGCCTGCTCGACGGAGAGCTCACGGTCGAGGGCGTTCTCGGCCAGATGCAGTCGCAGACCGGCCGCGGCGAGATGGCGATCTCCGGTGGTGAGGTGCTTTCCTATCCCCTTCTGCTTCCGATTCTGCAAGTCGCAAACCTGCAGGTCCCATCGAGAGAGCGACTCGATCTCGCGCTCTCTTCATTCCATCTATCGCAGGGACGCCTGACCTTTGAAGAGATGTCCGTTTTCTCGCCAACGGTCGAGCTGTTCGGATATGGCACGATGTCGTGGCCCATGACTGAATTGGACCTGCGGATTGTCTCGCGCGGCGCTCGCCAGTTGCCGATCGTGTCCTCTGTCTTTGAGGCGATTCGCAACGAGCTCATCAGCGTCAGAGTCGGCGGCACCCTCACCAGCCCGGACGTGTCGCTCGAACAGTTCGCGAGCGCACGGGGCCTCCTCAAGCGGTTGATCGACGGCTCCGCATCAGAGCAGGCGCGGGAGATGCAGCGGATCCGCCAACGCGCGTACTCCTCTCAGGATCGAATCCGGCGAGCGGGCGATAGGATCAAAGAGCTCTCCAGGGCCGAAGCCATACAGAGCGATAACTGACACTCGGCGAGGCACAAAGCCGCCGGCAGAACCGCGCCGCGAAGCGGATACCATGATCTCGGATCCATGCACCCTTTACCCCGACATCTGACGGGCAACCGCTATAGATGCCCACCGCATCGCGCTGATGTGCACGTCCTTGAGAGATCTGCGGTCGGTCGCAGACGCAATGTTGCCACACTATTTCTTGTCCTTTCGATGTGGATCCTGATCTCATGCAGCACTCATGCTCCAACCTCCGGCGACAGTGCGGGCGATAGGATCGTCGCGTCTCGGCCCTCAGGCGCCACATCTGACCAGCCCGATCGAACGCTCTCCGTCGGCGTTGTCGGTAACCAGTCCGGCATAGAGATCCAGTGGTGGGTCGTCGATGATCCAGAGTCCCTCATCGGTGCGGCCCTGGCAAAGTATGCCGAAAGACGGGGAGTCGAAACGGGTCAACCCGCTATCTCCCAGATGGACACGCCAACTGCGGGTACCGACTTGGCATCGCCGGTCGCTCCGCTCGATCTAAGCGAGCAGACTCGCTCGCTGTGGTGGGCGAACGGGTTGCGCATTCTGCGTGTACCGATCGACGACCTTGGCGCGGTCAAGTCACGACTCGACGCCGGTACAGTCGGCCACACCCAGTGGCTCGGATTGCTCCCGACCTGGACGCAGGTTGTCTCAGGACCCGACTTCAACGGACGCCGGGCGATTCAGCTTGATTCCGGCGAGGGCGGGCGGCTTGTTCTCGACGGTGGCCGCATGCGCCTGCTCGCCAGGTGCTGGACCGCACCGAGCGGCGACGGGACACCCACAATCCGCGTCGAACTCGTGCCGCAGCACGTCGAACCGAATGCGACCAAGCGCCGCGAGCTCGCTGCACTCGAGTCCCGTCCGTGGTCGATCGAAGACGACGGACTCGTGTTCACTCGGCTCCGCGCCGGCTGGTCGGCAGACGGCCGTGTCGCCTACCTCATCGTGCCCGAGTCGCCTGCTACGGACTGGACGAAGGTCTCCGAACGTGCAGAGCGTTCAGCCGCGGCTCGCGAGCGAGAACAGAACATCGCCGAAGCCACACGCGTCGGACCCTTCGCCGGCACCATTCCGTCCGTCGGCGAAGCGATGCTCACATCTGCCCTCTCCGATCCTGATGGCAAGATCGGGAAGCGGATTGTGATCGTGATCGTCCCGCGGCTGCCGGAGAAATACGACCTGATCGCGGAGTGACTTCCGAGCGAACTCGGATCACGCGCCCGTAACCTTGCCCGTCCCCTTCACGATCTTGCCAATCGGGTAGACCTTCTCGCCACATTTCGCAAGGCGCTCAGCGACCGCATCGGCGAAAGTGGGCTTCACGATCACGCAGTATCCGATCCCCATGTTGAAGACACGGCGCATCTCAGTTTCTGCGATATTGCCGTGTTTCTGGAGGAACCGGAAGACCGGCAGCGTCGGCCATGAGCCGGCATCGATCCTGGCATCGACCTTGTCGCTCAGCGCCCTGACGAGATTGTCGGCCAGTCCGCCTCCAGTGATGTGCGCCATGCCCGAGACGACCTGTTTCACTTTGTATTGACGCATCGTCCGAACGATTGAATCGGCGTAGATCCGGGTCGGCGTCAGCAGCACCTGAGCCAGCGTTTTGCCCTTGTCCTCGCCCTTTGGTCCTTCAAGCTCCGGATAGACACGGTCCAGCTCGAGGCCCGCGTGCTCGACGACCTTGCGCACGAGCGAGTATCCGTTGGAGTGAACGCCGCTGGAAGCAAGCCCAAGAACAACATCTCCGGGCAGGACACGGAGTGGGTTCATCGCCCGTCTCAATTCCACCACGCCCACGGCAAAGCCCGCCATGTCGAGCTCCCCAGAGCGGTACACGCCTGGCATCTCCGCGGTCTCCCCGCCGATCAGTGCGCACCCAGCGATCCTGCACCCCTCGGCAACACTCTTCAAAAGCGTGCCCAGCACCCTCTTATCCACTTTCTCGACCGCGATGTAATCCAGAAAGATCAGGGGCTCAGCACCCTGCACGATGAGGTCATTGACACTCATCGCCACCAGATCAATCCCCAGCCCATCGAAGATCCTTGCCTTCGAAGCGAGCGAGACCTTGGTCCCAACGCCATCAGTGCACGCGACGAGCACCGGATCCTTGTAGTTCCGCTTGAAGAGCTTCTCGTTGTAATCGAGCCGGAAGAGGCCGGCGAATCCCCCCGGGTTCTGGATCACCCTCGGCCCGTGCGTCCGCTTGAGCACCGAATCGACCGTATCGATGAACTGGTCGTATGTGTCGAGATCCACCCCCGCGTCCGCGTAGGTGAGGGATCGTTGGGAAACGTCCGAAGCGACGTCCGGACGCGTCTTGGAGGGAACGGATGGTCTGGTCGATGCCTTTCGGGCCATGGGCCAAGAGTATGACGCCCGACCTCACCCTACGCTCCCGGAGATGTCCTCTGGCCACGGAACGCTGATTTTCCTTCACCTCCCCAAGACCGGAGGCACAAGTCTCCGTGCCACGCTGATCGATTCAATATCCCCGCGCCCCTCGATCAAACTCATGAACCATGACCACACCCCTCTGCTGGCTATGAAGCGGGAGGAAAGGGCCGCTCTCGGGCTCGTCGAGGGGCACATGCTGTACGGAGTCCACGAGCATCTCCCGGGGCCGTACTCATACATCACCCTGCTTCGTGAGCCGGTCGCACGACTTCGTTCGTGGCACCGGTACGTCCTCCAGACCCCGCGTCACCGATTCCACGGGGTGGTCGCCCAAGGCGGGCTCTCATTGGGCGACTGTGTCAGCCGGCGCATGACACCCGAACTCGACAACGACATGACTCGGACGCTCGCCTCCGTCGGGCGGGAGGGCACACCATTTGGTGCTGTCACACGACAGATGTTCGAGGTGGCGTGCGAGCGGCTGTCATCCATCCAATTCATTGGAACGACCGAGCGGCTGGGCGAGTTCCACGCGATGCTCTGCGATCGGATGGGCTGGCAGGCACATCCAGTGAAGCACCTCAATAGGACCACGACCGAGATCACAGGGGTTGCTGCGGATATCCGAGCGAGCCCTTCCGACGACGCCGAGGGCTCAGACGCTGCACAGATGATCCGTGAGGTCAATCGGTTTGACCACGCCCTCTGGGAACAGGCGGCAGTCATCCTTGACCATGATCTTGCCGAGTGTCGCCAGGGAATCTGACCTGAGAGACCGTCCCGTTTGCCCGGTTTCGCTCGCCTCTCTAGGATCGGAAGTCGGACGATACCAAACCCCGGCACTCACGACTCGACCCCTCAAGGAGCACCCATGGGCAGGTCCCACCTCTTCACCTCAGAGTCCGTCTCAATGGGCCACCCCGACAAGGTCGCCGACCAGATCTCCGACGCGATTCTCGACGCCATGCTCGGCGAGGATCCGTACTCCCGAGTCGCGTGCGAGACGATGGTCTCAACAGGAATGGTGGTCGTCGCAGGTGAAGTGACCACGCGGGCATACGTCGAGATACCCGATGTCGTCCGTGAGACGATCCGCGAGATCGGGTACACCTCTGGTGACATGGCATTCGACTACGAATCGTGCGCAGTGCTCTCATCCATCAAGAGGCAGTCGCCCGACATCGCCATGGGCGTAGATAGAGACGGCGCGGGTGACCAGGGAATGATGTTCGGATTTGCCTGCCGCGAGACGCCGGAACTCATGCCGCTTCCGATCCAGCTCGCCCACCGGCTGGTCGAGCAGCAGGCCCATGTCCGCCGCGAACGCCTCATCCCCGGCCTGCGGCCCGACGCGAAGAGCCAGGTCACTATCGAGTACAACGGGCAACGCCCCGTGCGTGTCGATACGCTTGTTCTTTCCACCCAACACGATAAAACTTGGAATGACCGTCAGGCAGATCTCAAGAAGCAGATCATCGAGCATGTCTTCAAACCCGTGCTCGGCGAATGGTGGAATCCCGGCGTCACGTGCCACGTGAACCCTACCGGCCGCTTCGAGATCGGCGGACCGCACGGAGACTGCGGGCTCACGGGGCGCAAAATCATCGTCGATACATACGGCGGTCGAGGACGGCACGGCGGCGGCGCCTTCAGCGGCAAAGACCCGACCAAGGTGGATCGCTCCGCGGCGTACATGTGCCGCTACATCGCAAAGAACGTCGTCGCGGCGGGTCTGGCCGACGTATGCGAGGTTCAGGTCTCATACGCGATCGGGGTCGCCGAACCAACGAGCGTGTTCATCGACTGCCAGGGGACCGCGAAAGCCGACGAGGACAAGATCGCAAGAGCCGTTCGTGAGGTCTTCCCGCTGACGCCCCGCGGCATCATCGACACCCTCGGCCTTCGCGCACCGATCTACCGATCCACTGCCCGTCACGGCCACTTTGGTCGCCAGCCCCAGGGTGCCCTCTTTGCCTGGGAACGCACTGACAAGGCCGAACTCCTCAAAAAGTCCATCGCGTGAGCGAGTACGCAGGATTCTGAGAGAATCGGTCTCGGGACCCCACTTCACTCTGTCAGTCCCGAGCCGCGCCCGCAAAGCCGACAGGACTCTGGTATCCGTCACTGTCGTACGCCCTGACACCGATGAAGACATTGTCCTTGTTGAGAGGCAGCGTCACCTCTGTGACATTTCCGACATCCATGGAGCTTGTCCACCTCGGCTCGGTCGTGTCGCGCCATACGACCCTGTACCCGGCAACGTCCGGCTCAGGACTTGCCTGCCAGCGCAGCGTCGTCGATCGTTCCAACTGAGCGGTCACGATCCGGACATTCGCAGGGGTCGATGGAGCGTTCGCAAGATGCAGAAGGACAGCCGCGTTCAATCTCGCCACACCCGCCAGATACTCCCAATCCACGTGCTCCACGGTGTCTCCGTACCGACGCCCCCGCTCTTCTCGGACGTCTTGATGCTGCCGGTCATAGTCCTCGTGTACGACCGTGAATCGCACCGCGCCGAATCCCCGCTCATTGAACGCTGAATGATCCCCGCCACGGAGGAAGCGGTCTGGCCTGAAGACCATCATCGGTCTGACTGAACACGACTCGATCGCAGCCACTTCTTCCGCATAGCGAGCAAGCTGCCTGCTTCCGCCATCGCTCTCGGCTGAGAGCCCTCGAATCCGCGCGAGCTCTTCCGCAGTCGCATTCCGAGGTATGCCCTCGCTGAAGACCCGGATCAGGCCCGGTTCACCCATCGGATCGCCGACGATGTCATTGTTCAGAACCGCGCGGATGTCTTCATCATCTGACTTCGCACGCGACGCCCGGTAGTGTGCTCCGAGCAACCCCTGCTCCTCACCGGGCGTCGCGAGGAACACAATCGTGGCATCCAGTCGTTCTGAGGCGAGAGCCCTTGCACACTCGATCACAACCGCCACACCCGAAGCGTCATCATTCGCGCCCGGTGCGTCGATCTCTCGGTTCATCTGATCGCTCGCACGGCTGTCGTAATGACCGACCACGTAATACCGTCGGTTGGTCGCCTCTGGCATGCTTCCTGGTAGCACCGCGATCACATTGACCAACTCCGTGGGCACATCGATGCGCGGCCCCCTCGGCGCGATAAAGGACTCATCAAACACCGACAGACGACCGGGCGGCTCGACCCCCTCCAGTTCTCCTCGAATCCACCTGCGAGCAGCCCCGATGCCGCGTGTCTCGGAGACCGCATCGCTCAGCGTGTGCCGGGTTCCGAAAGACGCGAGCATCTCAACGGCATGCCGGACGCCATCAGGAGTAATTCGAGCCATCACATCGCCTGCCCGTGGCACCGGCACGACCGCTCCCGCAGAAGGCACTCGCATCAGCAAAGCCAGCAACACGCCTATCGCAACCTGCAGAGTTCGTCTCATTGCAGCAGTCTACCCGCACCCATCATTCGCCGCGAGATGCCCGCTCAAAGGGCTGACACTATGATGATCCATGGACACAGCAACCATGTCTCCCGGGGCCAGACTGCGTGAACTGATGTCCCGTGGCGTTGTCGCGGCACCCGGAGCGTTTAACGCGCTGTGTGCTCTGGCCGTCCGCGATGCCGGGTTCCAGGCCGCATACGTCTCCGGCGCGGCTACGAGTGTGGCAGCCGGCGTGCCCGATGTCGGAATCCTGACACTCGATCACTTTGTGCGTGTGATCCACGAATCGTACCGTGCCAGTGGTCTGCCCATCATCGCCGATGCCGACACCGGGTTTGGCGAGTCGGAGATGGTTCGTCGGACCGTCGTCGAGTATCAGCGTGCCGGTGCCGCCGGGCTGCATATCGAGGACCAGGTCTTTCCCAAGCGATGCGGACACCTCGATGGCAAGAAGCTCGTGCCCCTCGACCACGCCTGCGAGAAGATCCGCGCAGCCGCTGAGACCGCCGGAGAGTCTCCGGATCCATCGTTCATTGTCTGTGCCCGAACCGACGCGCGAGGCGTCGATGGTTTCGATGCCGCAGTGGAGCGTGCCGCGGCGTATCTGCATGCCGGCGCGGACATGATTTTCCCTGAAGGCCTCACGAGTGAAGATGAATTTGCCCGCTTTGCCTCGCTGCTTCGAAGCGAGGTCGAGCCGGGCATGCGATACTTTCTCCTCGCGAACATGACCGAGTTCGGCAAAACACCCATGATTCCGCTGAAGCGGTTTGGAGAAATCGGGTACTCGATTGTCATCTACCCTGTTTCGATGCTGCGTATCGCTATGGGTGCTGTGAGCCGCGCGCTCGCGACACTTCAGGAGACAGGGAGCGTTGAGCCGCTGCTTGGCGAGATGCAGACACGCGAGCAGCTCTACGCCGCAATCGGGTACAAGCCCGGGGTTGAGTGGAAGTATCCGATGCGCTTATGAACGACTTAGTCGTCGTGATGATCAACGCTGATGGTGGCTGACGCACCACCGGGCTGCTTTGGATCGATCAGCACGCGCCCACCGTTGACCGTGACAAGACACCGACCGTCCGGTAGCCATTCGATGTGGTCCGGATCCACCGCCTGACCGTTCAGCATCACCCGAACCTGATCACCGTGGACGCGGATCGTCGCCTGCCACGAGCGCGAGGCGATGCGGATGCCGGCATAGGCCATGCCGCCTAGAACGGCAAGGAGTGCGATCGCGATGCCTGTTCGCCTCACGGTATGTATGCGGCGGTTCCGCCGCGATCCCGAGGCGAGGGTCGACAGACATGGCAGAGACCCGTCCCAGGATTCAGTCCGGAGCAACTGCAAAAGATGCTCGGTGTTGTGACGACTGGGATCAGTGGAGTCGGCATTCATCTGGTGTCTCCTTGGCTGTGGAACTCCGCGGCATACGCGCGTGCGAATGCCGCACGCGCGCGACTCAAGCGTGACTTCACGGTTCCTGGTCTCACATCGAGCACAGCAGCAACCTGCTCAATCGAGAGGCCTTCGACATGGTGCAGCACGAGCACATCCGCCTCGCGTTCGGAGAGTCTTCGCAGCGTTGCGTGAACATGGGTGGTTTCACCGGAATCTCGCACCGAAGCGGCTGGCTCGTCGTGAAACACCCATCGCTTGATCGCACGACGGCGTTCTCTGCGTGCATGGCGCGCCAGTCGGCGTGTTGCGATTCTGAGCAGCCAGCATCGAAGGGGCAGTCCTTGATCTCGCCACCGCTCGATCGAGGATGCGGCTTGGACATATGTTTCGCACGCGATCTCTCGTGCGAGATCGCCATCGCCCGTTCTCCGCTGGAGATACGTAGCAATTGATCGAAAGTCTGCCTCGAAAGTGTTGGCGAGAAGATCGAGACCTACCCCGGGTCGATTAGGATCGAGACTGATCGAATCGTTGGGTAGACGGGTATTGGAGAGCGCGGTCGTCACAACATACTCATGCCCGGAAGGTGTGGATCGGTTCCCGAATCCGCGCGAGTAATCATAAATGAAGGCGTCTAAGCCCGTGTTCAGGCGGGCCGGATGCCCCGATAAAGCCCCTGAACCCGCTCCGACTCCTGCTTGCGGACGGTCTCAAGAACCAGACGCGGGATCCGCCATTGCCCCTGCTCGGTCGTGACGTTCGAGCAATGCTCGCTGATGCAGCGGTACAGAAACTTGAACGCGTCTCTGGGCTGGTGCATCTGGTCGAGTGCATCGATCAGGTCCTGACGAGTGACATCCTCTGCGAACAAATCGAGCAGCGCAATGCCCGGAGCATCCGGTGCAAGGCAGACGCGCAACCTCGCATCGCAGAGGTCGTAGAGCATCGGCCCGGTCCAACTCAGACGCTCGACAAGCGACTGCTTGTCGAGACGAGCCTCCTGGAAGAACGCGCTCGACTCGCGGAACAACGCGTGACGCAGCTCGATCGGTAAGAGCATCTTGACGCCGAGCCCCTCCTGCTGAAGGAACTTGTTGTTCAGCATCGGCCAGACGAACGCTCTCATCTTCTCGGCATCACCGGCAATGAGCGTGGGCTCATCCACGCGATCGATCACAACGATGACTCCAGGGTACCCGAGCCCTGCGAGCACGCCTCGCAGCCGATCGAGCATCGCGTATCGCTGCTCGTCCGAATCGGTGATCGGAAGCCGTGACTGAGCTCGATCCTGAGCCCTCAACTGGGACAAAGATCGCGTCAGCGAGGCATCGGACCGCCCCAGAGTTCTGATCTGCCGACCGAGCCGATGGGCTAAACGCCCAACCGAGAGCGGTCGCCAGACGAAGCGTCCGACCAGAATCCCGACGTAGAGCGCAGCGCATGCGATACCCAGTCCGGGTAACACGGTCTCCCAGAGCTGCGTCTTCGGCGGCTCGATCAGAAACCAGGCAACCACAGCGCCGAGCGGCAACCACCCGATCGCAACAGCAAGAGCCCAGACCAACGCGTCGCGAGGGGGAAAGACCCGCGCCAACTTCGCGATCCGGCGCGTCCTGTCCGTCGCAAGGTCGGACGAGTCGTACACGGCCTGAAGAATCAGGGCGTCATTCCGCACCAGCTTGGGCAGGCGCCGAAACGCTTTCAGCAAGTCGCCGTCAACTCTCGACGGTCCAAGGCCGGTCAGCCGGTCAACCAGACGGGTGACTCCGCTCGAGATGATCGCGTCGATGTGATCCACGAGACGGATCTGCTGCAAAGTCTTGAGAGAGTCCTTCCCTCCGGCACGCGTGTGCAGGCGATCGAGCGTTGCGTTCAACTCGTCGTAAGGAACAAGAAACACCCGTTGCGAGGGCGAGTTCTGGTTGTGGCGAGCCACGCGTTCTGCGAGCTGCATGCGGATCGCGGTCTTGCCACTCCCCTTCTCTCCGAACACGATGGAAGACGAAGGGCGAGTCAGTTCTCCGACGATCTTCTCAAAGTCTGAATGTACGGCGTGCGAACCGGCGAGCGCTGCGCCCGCCGCACCTCCGGAGCCACTCGTGCCCGAGGACGCGACTGCGAGCTTCGCAAAGACGGTGTCGCTTCTGGCTTCCTCACCTCGAAACGGGTTCTCGGCGATCCGCCAATGCTCGAAGAAGGTGCTTGTGTTCATCGCGGGCGCGTACTCCGATCAAGAGGAGATGTTCCACCAACAACGAACATACCAATGTGCCGGGCGTTAATGATCGACACGCTTCCCGAGTACCGGGGCAAGCTCCGCGATAATCCTATCGAGGGTGGATTGGCTCTTGGCTTCGGCGTTGAGGCGGAGCAGCGGCTCGGTGTTGCTCTTTCTCACGTTGCACCACCAGCCCTTCGTGGAGAAGCAGTCGATGGTCACGCCGTCGAGATCGTCGATCGAAGCGTTCGCGGCAGTCCCGGGACCATACGTCTGCTTCAGCTTCGCGAGTGCACCGTCCTTATCCTCGATCTCGAAGTTGATCTCCCCTGATTGCACGTAACGCGCGACCGGCTTGATCAGCTCACTCATCTTCTTCCCGCTCTTTGCGAGCACGGACAGCACGGTTGCCATCGCGATCGCGCCGGAGTCGGCGTTGAAGTTGTCACGGAAATAGAAGTGACCCGAGAGCTCCCCCCCGAACACGCCGCGGCTCTCCGCGAGAAGCGCCTTCATGAACACGTGCCCCACTCTGCCTCTCAAGGGTTTGCCGCCGGCCGCCCGAATGTCCTCTTCGACCGCCTTGGTGGAGCGCAGGTCATAGACGACAGCCGCTCCCGGTGTCTCGGCCAGGAATTGCCTTGCAAGCACCGCAATCAGATGATCGCACCCGACGATACTCCCCTTCTCGTCGACCACCACACAGCGATCGGCATCGCCGTCGAAGCAGATGCCAAGGTCCGCCTTCTCCTTGACGACGGACTCTTGAAGCTGCTTCAGATTGGCCGCCACCAAGGGATTCGGCTCGTGAACAAACTGCCCCTTCGAGTTCTCAAAGTTGAGCTCGACGATCGTCAGGCCAGGAACACTCGACCCGTTCTTTCCAAAGATCTTGGGACACATCGTGCCAGCCATGCCGTTGCTGGCATCGACGACGACCTTGATCTTTTTGCCATGCAGGTCGAGAAAGCCGAGCACATGCTGTGTGTACGCGGCCCAGAGGTCCCGCTTCTCAACCCGACCTGCCTGTCCGCCGCTCGCGTTAAGTGCGGCCGCACGCTCGACCATCGCCGCGTGCTTGCGCACCTCGCCCAAGCCGGTAGATTCACCTGCCGGCTTCGCCTTTCGCTTCGAGACCTTGAATCCGTTGTACTGGGGTGGGTTATGGCTCGCCGTCACCATCACACCACCAGCGCAATCAAGATGATTGATCGCGAAATAGACGAACGGGGTGTCTACGAGACCGACATCGATCACATCCGCGCCGAAGGTGTTGATGCCCGATATCAGCTCTTTCGAAAGCGACGGGCTGGATGTACGCATATCCCGGCCGACGATGATGTTGCGCATCATCGGCGTTGTCTCTCCGGCCGCCTTGGCCTCGCTCAGCAAGAACTTCGCAACCCCGAATCCGATCTGCCAAGCCATCTGATCGTTCAGAAGGTCGGGGTAGGTGCCTCGAACGTCGTACGCTTTGAAGATGCGTCCCAGCATGTAGTGCTCCAAGAGGACCGAGCCGCCATACGCCCACAGAGAGCACGTGGCGACCCGCATCAGGCGACAAGGGTAGGGCGATCGACAACTAAAGTCCCAAATATACCCACAATAGGTTGCGATCAATCGTCGTACATTTGTTCCCGAGGGGGTCGCCTGCCAGGTTCTATGACCCTGATCGGCACGCCTTCGGGCAATGCCGCGACAAAGAGGCGGCCGTACACAGACGACGCGATCCTCGAATCGAGCACCACGACGCGCCCGCGATCCTTTCTTGACCGTATCAGGCGACCGAAGCCCTGTTTGAACCGGATCAGGGCCCTCGGGATTGAATCCTCCCTAAAGGGATCTCCACCCTTGGCAGCGATCCGCTCCATCCGGGCTTCGACCAGGGGACGATCCGGAGGATCGAATGGAAGCCGTGTGATGATGACGTTCCGAAGACCGCGTCCCTGGACATCGACTCCCTGCCAGAACGAGGCCGCTCCGAGCAGCACGCTTCGCTCATCCTGACGGAACCGCCTCAGGATCTCTGACCTCGATCCGTCCTTGCCCTGGATAAGCAGCGGAAGCCCTTCCTCGGCAAGCGGAGCCGCCAGACGCTCACCGACGGCAAAGAGCGTCGAGAACGACGTGAAGAGCACGAACGCCCCGCCCTGAGACTCTTTCACGTGCAGCAGCACGCGATCCGCGAGGGCGTCCGTGTACTCTTTCATGGCCTTGGTGCGTTCACTGTGTCTGCCGTTCTTCTGCGTCCACACCTTCGGAGCCGGGGTCGCCCGATCGATCACGAGCTCGACCTGTCGGGCGTAATCGAATGGGCTGCCGAGCTGCATGAGTTCCGCGCCCTCGCAACCGAGCCGCGTGAGCGTGTGGGCAAATGCCGCCTCGACATGCTCATACGGTGCGTCCCGAGCGACAGAGCGGGTGGAGAGTGTCGCGCTTGTCAGGATGACCGAGTGACCCGCATCGAACAGCCGCTCCTTCAGCAGCGGTCCCACATCGATCGGAGAGCACGAGAGCCCAACCCGACGGATCGATGCGAACTCGCTCTCCTCACCATCGCCCGATGATGCATCGATCCAGTAGGCGCACCCCGGTTGAGACTGCGCGACGAGTGCGCGGCACTCCTTCGCCATCCGATCCGCTCGCTCGATGTACGCGTTCAACTCGAAGCGATCGGGCTCATTCTTGATAGTCTCTCGCAGTTGCTTCAGACGAAGTGCCAGTGCGTTCATCGCCGGCGTCAGCGGATTGTCGATCAGATCCGGCGACCGCATTCGCCCGTTTTTCAGCTTTCCGGACTGCACAAGGGCAAGAAGCTCGGCAAAGAAAACGCGACAGGATGTCTCCGCCTCAAGGACCAGATGCACCGCGCGGTCGATAGCGCCGGCATCGTCAGACTGAAGCCCGAGCTGCGGCAGGTAGCCCTTGCCGGAACGCCGCTGGTAGAGCGTTGTGAGCAGGTGCATCACACGCCCCTCGGTCAGATGCAGCCCGAAGTGCTCGCTGGCAACCTCCTCGGCCGTGTGCGCCTCGTCGAGCACCACATGGTGATATTCCGGCAGAAAGCCGACGCCCTCTGCTCGCAGCGCCAGATCGCTGAAAAACAGGGCGTGATTGCAGACGAGGATGTTGGCCTCGTCCATCTCGCGTCGTGCCGATTGATAGAAGCAGCGGTCGTATGTCGGGCAACGCCTTCCCATGCAGTTCGCAGAGTCGGACTGGACCTTATCCCATACGCCTGGACGCTCGAGCGGCGGCAACGAAGACAGCGAGCCGTCCGCGGTCTCATACGCCCAATCTTCGATCACGTGCAGAGATCGCTTCGCAGCCGCATCCGAGAACAATCTGTCTTGTCTCTCCGATGCCAGCCGAAGACGACGCACGCTGACGTAGTTCCCTCGGCCCTTGACGAGCACCGCCTTGACATCAGACTCGGGCCCCCATCCTCGCTGCTGATCCCCGTCAAGCGTGCCAAGAAGCAGCGGGATGTCCTTCTCCATCAACTGTTCCTGGAGCGAGATCGTGTGGGTCGCGATCACCACGCGCTGCTTCTTCTGGATCGCGCGCCGGATCGCCGGCACAAGGTATGCGTAGCTCTTCCCGACGCCCGTTCCGGCTTCCACGACGAGGTGCGTTCCCTGCTCCATCGCGCGCTCAACGGCAACGGCCATGCGGATCTGCTCATCGCGCGCCTCGAACCGGCCACCAAGGGCGGCCGAGATCGGCCCGTCGTCACTCAGGATCTCGCGTGAAGTGAGCATCGAGATTCAGCGTAGGGGCACCCGCTTCGGCTCCCCGTCGCGTCTCGGGTACGTCCGAGGGGTAGCGACCCGTTTCTCGAGCACCACGATGCGGCCCGTCGGTGTGTCCACCGTTCCGGCATGCACCGCGTTCAATGCCCGCAGTGCACCGACCGCGTCGTCGAGCTCCGCGTCCGCTTTCTGCCCCTTGATCAGCAACGCTCGACCGCCCATTTTGACGAACGGCACCGTCAATTCAGCAACCACGGCCAGCGGCCCCACGGCCCTCGCAACCGCAACGTCGTAGGCCTCCCGGTGGGGAGACTTGAATGCCGCGAAGGTCTCGGCTCGACCATTCAAGACAGTCACATTCTGAAGGTCGATCGTCGAAGCGACCGACTCAAGGAACGCGGCCTTCTTTCCGGTCGCCTCCAGCAGCGCAAACGAGAGATGGGGCATCGCCACCGCAAGCGGAACACCGGGACACCCGCCGCCCGACCCTACATCAATCACCCTCGCCCCGGACGGAAGATCCGCCAGCAGCGGCATCAGTGTCAACGAATCCTGGATATGCCGGATCCATCCCTGCGTCGGCTCTGTAATCGCCGTCAGGTTCATCGTCCGATTGGCTTCGAGCATCAGACGCAGGTACTCACCCAATCTGCCGACATCGCCAGCTTCGAACTCGATGCCCAGCTCGCCGCACGCGCTGAGAAACTCCGTCGGCGGCGAGAGCGGTCCTGTTCCCTGTTCCTGCTTGGGACTATTCGTCATCACCATCAGGGTAGCCGGATCCGCGGCCGCGAACCGACGGAGCCCTGTGGAGCCCGACGTTCAGCACCAACCCGGTCATCAGCCACGTCGTGAGCATGCTCGATCCGCCATACGAGACGAAAGGCAGCGTGATCCCGATAATGGGCAGAAGCCCGATGTTCATCCCGACGTTCACAAAGACCTGGGCCGCGAGGAATCCCATAACGCCGCAGATCAGGACCCGGGCAAAGCCGTCCCGGCTCATCCAGGCGGTAAGCCCCGCGCCGAGCAGCCAAACCGCGTACAGCCCCAACGCGAGCACGCCCCCTCGCTGGCCATGCCTGCACACAATCACCGAGTAGATCATGTCGTTGTGGCGTTCGGGCAAGCGGTTGTAATGGACGAGTGCGCGGGCGCGTGGTTCCGGCTGCCCGTGCAATCCGCCTGCACCGACCAGCGCCTGCGCGGTAAATGCCTGGAAGTTGATGTCGCTGGCCGTGGACCGATCCCCACGCAACTGCCCGATGTACCCGACGATTCTCTGCTTCTGGTGGGGCTCCAGCAACGGATAGACAGTCGGAGCCGCCATCATCGCGATCGCCACGATCAGCGTGAGGTGCCTGATCTTCGCCCCGGCGATGACCAGCATCGCGAACAGTGAGGGAATGAAGAGGGCCGCGGTGCCGAGATCCGGCTGCCGGGTGAGCAGCGCGACCGGCACAAACGTGATGATTCCCGGCACCACCAGCCCGACGAACGTCCGATGGCTACGCCGCGTCCGAAGATAAGCCGCTACGGCAAGCACATACGCGATCTTTGCGAATTCGGCCGGCTGAAGATCGACGAAGCCAAGATCGATCCACCCCCTCGCGCCATTGCGGGGCTTCACGATCGACTCTGGAACGAAGGGAAGCAGCAGGAAAATCAGCAGAGCAATCGCGACAATGTAGGCGGGCCACGCCAAGACCGCGAAGAACCTGTACGAGGGCAAGGCCACAAGTCCGCCCGCGATCAGTCCTACAAACAGGAAGATCGTCTGCTTCTGCTCGATCGGTCCGATCGGATCTCCCGGCCCGGGTGCCAGGCGCTCTCCGATGTCTATCGCGTCGAGTCCGAGCAGCGACAGTGCCAAACCGGCGAGCACGCAGAGCCATCCGAAATTGACGACCCGAAGTCCCGCCCGTCGGGGACCTGACGCGTGCGTCGGTGGCAGGATCAGGCCTCGCAGCAACTTAAAGGTACCCCTCGGCTCTCAACGCGTGCAAGACCTGGTTGGCAATGGGGCCGGAGACCTTTCCCCCCGAACCGGCATACTCCATCAGGACCGCGACAACATACCTCGGACGCTGCTCACCCTTGGGGGCAGCCATCACCACAAACCACGAATGATCGCCGCTGCGAAGCGTCACCGCACGCTCAGGGCCATCACCATCGGGATCAACCGTGATCGCGGGGGCATCGGCGGTGCCTGTCTTTCCCCATACGGTCACACCGGGAACATTGAAAATCTTCTCCCGACCATTCTCGAACGCGATTGAGTGTCCAGTGCCATTCGACGCGTTCACGGATCCGTCCAGCCCGAGCAACGCCTCCTCGATCGCTCGTTGGTCCACGTCGATCTCCACGGGCGATGCCGTCTCTCCGAGCACCATGCGAGGCGGAATCACCACTCCGGACCTAGCGAGAATCGCGTAACTCTGAGCGGCATGCATCGGTGTCCACGCGACCGGCCCCTGACCCATGCCCATGAAGATGGCGTCGCCGATCTGGATGTTCGACTCATCTCCGTTGATGCCAAGGAAGCCGTTGAACTCCTGACCGACACCAAGGCCAAAGGGTGTTCCAAGGCCGAATGCCTTGTACACCCAGCGAATCCCGTCTGCGCCGAGGCGTTGTCCGAGCGTATAGAAAAAGATGTTGCACGAAACCGCCAACGCTTCGCGGCCAGTGGGTGAGTGACCGAGCGAGGCGTCGTGCGTCGAACCGAATCGCTTATAGATCCAGCACCGGTACATGTCCGGCTTTCCTGCGAGCAGATGTCCGGTGCAGGAGATCCGCTGGGAGACGCCGAGATTCCCGCGCGTGACCGCGCCCACATACACAAACGCCTTGACAATCGACCCGGGCGGATACGGTCTCGCGATGCACCGGTTCAACCATGCGACACCGATCGGATCACGGAAGATCGACCCTGGATCCTCACGCATCCGCGCCCGCGTATACGTCGGTGTCGAGACCATCGACAACACATCTCCGGTATCGACATCAAGCACGACCACCGCCCCGTGGAGATGCGTCCCGACAGGCACCGTCGGATTCTCATCACCGTGCCACGGCTGCGCGACCGCGAGCCCAACCGACGGATCCATGATCGCTTGGATCCGCGCCTGTAGTTGGATATCGATCGCCAGCGACACATCACGCCCCTGGCTCGGCGGCGCGATGACCCGTTCCTCCGTGTCGAT
The DNA here is from genome assembly GCA_019454185.1 of Phycisphaeraceae bacterium. Classification (NCBI taxonomy): domain Bacteria; kingdom Pseudomonadati; phylum Planctomycetota; class Phycisphaerae; order Phycisphaerales; family Phycisphaeraceae; species Phycisphaeraceae bacterium. The sequence goes on along the minus strand of CP075368.1, from coordinate 480,591 downwards.
GCGGCTCGTCACCACGCCGCGCAGACCACGCAGCACCAGCTCGCGAGACTCCTCGACGCCTCCACGCCCTACCGCATCCCCAGTTCGATACTCGCCCCGGTCGATACCCCCGTGCCCCATCGCCGCCGTCCGAAGCGCCTCATTACTCCGCAACGCTACGGCACGCCGCTCAGCATATTCTCTGAACAGAGTGTCACGCATCGAGCCGACGACATGGACACCGACGCCGTCGACCTGAACGCGACGAACCTCCGACCGCTTCAGCGGACCCGGCAGAGTCGAAAGATCGACCTCGACCTCCATCCGCTCAAGCGGGTATTCCCGCGCGCCGGCGTCGACGACCGACACGCCGGGAAGCCGCTCCACCACATCGGCAGGGCTTCCAGTCCCGCCCGGATACAACTCGATGAGCTCCCCCACCACTCGCATCATCTCGAACGCCGCGGCCTCAGACATCCGAGGCACAATCACATGCTGATCCCGCTGCTCACGGATCGCCTGTCCGGCCACCTGCCCGACGCGGCGTTCAACCTCGGTCGTGATCTCCTCGCCCCTCGCGAGGGCCGCGTCCAGCAACTGCTGCTTCCGAGCCGAGGAAATCACCCGGTGAGTCCTCGCGACACGATCGAGAATCTCATCTTGCCGACGCATGAGGGTCTCGCCCGACACGCCCGATGTGAGCGCGATGCTGGACCACATGCTCTCCACGTGCGCTGCATACGCCGGCAGATAGCGGTCAATGAGTTGCCCCCTCTCGTCTCCCGAGAGCCGCCCCCACTGCGCCGCGTGTACCTGGCGGGCATAACGACCCGCACGCTTGACCGCCCATTCACCCGCCAGCACGCTGTAATCTATCGTCAGGTCAAATGCCGGGCGGTCCTCAGCAAGCACCCGTCCCTTGCGATCAAGGATGCGTCCCCGTGTGGTGGGCAGCCAGACCACTCGCGTCAGACGACGGTCGGCATCAGCAAGCAGGGCCTCGCCCTCGAGCGCGGTCAACCGCCAGAGTTGGCCGAGCAACAGGGCGCCACCGGTGCCGACCGCTGCCGCGATCACCAGCATCCTGATCACGAACCGCCTTGAGTGACGCTCCGATCTCGCCATGGCTGCCCTTCCTTGGGTCGACCCACAGCCATGGTAGATCGGGCATCGGCCCCGACCCGCCACACTTCCAGCACCAGTGACTCCACACCCCCCCGGTGAATTCATGAGCAGGGGACGAATTCAGCCCCATATGTGGGCAAGGCACGCCTTGACGCGTTACCCCTTCGATCGCACCTTCGGCTTGCGACGCTTGTCTCGCGTCACTTGGGCGTAGGCGTTGTGGTTATGGATTGACTCGAAGTTCTCGGAGTTGATCTGGAACCACACGATCCGCTTCTCGCGCTCAAGGGCAAGAGCAAGGTCCCGCACGATGTCCTCAACGAACTTCGGATTCTCGTAGGCACGCTCCGTCACGAACTTCTCATCAGGCCTCTTGAGCACCGCGTACACCGGATGTGATGCTGCGCCCTCGAGAATCTCGACCAGCTCCTCGATCCACAGCATCCCCTTGACCCGGACCTTCGCCTCGACGCGGCACCGCTGATTGTGCGCTCCGTAGACGCTGATCTCCTTGGAACATGGACACAGACTCGTCGCCGGAGCCGCGACACCGATCACAAAGTCTGTCTCCCCGTTCGCCGTACACTCGAACGTGACCTGATAATCCATCAGCCCGGTCGCGCCGCTCACAGGTGCCTTCTTCTTGATGAAGTACGTGAACCGGGCCTCGAAGTGGGCCTCTGCGGCATGCAGCCGCCGAGAAATCGCCCTCGCAACCTCCGGGATCCGATCTGGGCTCAGCGGCTCACCCGTTTGTTCGTTCAACACCTCCAAAAATCGGGACATGTGCGTCCCCTTCTGGTGGTGGGGAAGCGAAACGTACATATTGATCGAAGCGACCGTCGATTGCTCCCCGCCATCGGGTGTGCGCAACTTGATCGGATATGTGATGTCCTTCACACCGACACGATCGATCGCGACCTTGCGGCTGTCCCCGAGCGACTGCACGTCCGGAATACCCGCTGTCCGCTTCACACTTTTCCGCTTCGCCATGGCCGTCGTTCCAGTCAATTCGAGGTATGTCCTAGGTTAGCGCTTGCAAGGCCGGAATCACGGGTTGAATCGAACCCGAGTCCCATTTGGATTCGATGCATGTCATCCTGAGGTGTCACAAGCGAACCGCAGGACTCTTCCAGCAGACTTCATAATCCCCTGGAAATCGCTATCACCGTTCGGTCCGGTCAGGAGGCATCATCGCCGATGCCCACCACACGCCGATCGGCACCCCCAGCAGCCCCCCCGCGAGCCAATCTAGGGGCGCGGGGTTCGCCACGCGGATCATCCGCCCCGCGAAGGCCGCCTCCACAACCTCTCGCCCATGGGCAGCAATCGCGGCGAGCGGACCCGCGAGGGCCAGGATCGCGACTCCGCCCATCGCAGTGACCGTCGCCCGTCGAACAGCCACATCCTCGTGCGCAGAAACAACGAGTCGCGATGCCGCACCCGCCAGAATAGACGCCACAAACGCTGCGAAGATGGTCTGCCCCTTCAGGGACTCGACCCCGAACAGCTGTACACCGAGTAGCCCAGCCGCGGCCGCCGCACCGACTGCTCCAATGGTTGTAACCGAACGCCCGCTCCCTCTTGATCCCCCCGCGTCCTCATTCTGATCTGACGCTCGATGCAGAATCCAGAGGAGCAGCGGCATGCAGGTCCCGACAATCGCCGATTCGACTGCGAGCCAGATCAGCGGTTCGCCACTCCGTGCGTGGAGGATCACGCCTTCTGGACTTCCCTGCCTCATGGCGATCCACATCGCCACGATGCCCGCACACAGTGCACCTGTCCTCGCCCCGGAAAGCCGGGCCGCAAGCGTGCCACTCGCAGCGATGATCGAGATCGCCACCAGCAACAAGCCGCTGCCGAGCACCCTGTCACCGCTCGTCAGCGCGGTCGCGCCAGTCGCGCCATCCGGCAGTTGCAGCCCACCCGCAATGACCGAGACCATCGGCCCGACCAAAAGCCCGGCAATCCCGACGCAGATCAAACTCCGGTTGCCGCTCTGCACACGCCGCCTTTCATGCTGACCGACGCCCCCGCACACCGGAGACCCATCCAACGTTCACTTCACTCCCAACGCGTCACGTGGCGCGCCTTCTTTCCGCGTTGAAGAACGGCGATTCTGCCGTGCAGGAGATGCGATGTGGTCAATCGCTCATCAGCCGAGGCCTTGCGACCATTCACCGAGACCGCTCCATTCGTCAGAAACTCACGAGACTCTCGCTTGCTGGATGCCAGTCCGACCTCAACAAGCAGGTCCACGAGTAAGACCCCACCGCCATCTCCGGAGAGCAGGGACTTGTTGTGCACGCTCGACGGCGCGGAGGCGAGGACTTCTTCCAGGAGGTTCTCGGGGAGGGACGCGACATCGCCGGAGAAGAGCGCCTTCGCGGCGGACTCGGCGTTCTCCATCTCCGACTTGCCGTGGAGGAGTGTGGTGGCCTCGCGGGCGAGGGTGCGCTGCGCGATGCGCTGGCCGGGATCCTTGGCGTGCTCGGCTTCGATGCGTTCGATCTCTTCACGAGGAAGGAGCGTGAAGATGCGGAGGAAACGGGCGACGTCGGCATCGGCGCAGTTGAGCCAGAACTGGTAGTAGGCGTAGGGCGAGGTGCGATCGGCTGTGAGCCAGATCGCGCCGGACTCGGTCTTGCCGAACTTGCCTCCATCGGCCTTGGTGACGAGGGGGGCGGTGAGGCCGAAGGAGAGATGTTCCGTCGACTCGGCACCCGCAGCGAGGGCGTACCGTCGGATGAGATCCACGCCCCCGACGATGTTGCCCCACTGATCGCTGCCCCCCATCTGGAGGGTGACGCCCATGTCCTTGTAGAGGTGAGCGAAGTCGTAGGCCTGGAGGAGGATGTAGCTGAACTCGGTGTAGGAGATCCCCTGCTCGCGGTTGTTGAGCCGGTCGCGGACGGAGTCGCGCTTGATCATCTCGTTGACGGAGAAGTGCTTGCCGATGTCGCGGAGGGCCTCGAGGAAGGAGATCTTCCCGAGCCAGTCCATGTTGTTGCTGATGAGGGCGTGGTTCTTTGTGGAGGGGGAGAAGTCGAGGAGTTTGCCATAGATGCGGCGTTGGCCGTCGACGTTGGCGCGGACGATCTCTTCGGTCATCAGCGTGCGTTCTGCGGACTTACCGGAGGGGTCGCCGATGAGGCCGGTTCCTCCACCGGAGACGACCACGGGTTGGTGCCCCGCGTTCTGGAGGTGGCGCAGGAGCATGATGGTGACGAGGTTGCCGATGGTGAGCGAGTCGGCGGTGGGGTCGTAGCCGACATAGCCGCGGCGCATCCCTGAAGCCAAGTGCGCGTGAAGCCCCGCTTCATCGGTGCACTGGTGAAAGAGGCCCCGCCACTTGAGTTCGGCAATCAGGTCTGTGGGCATGGGGCGAGGGTAGGCGGGAGGACAAATTGTCAAGCAACCAAACGACCAAAGTGAGCAAAGCAGAAGGCGGCGAGAGCGTTACCGTCTCGGCAGTGTCCAGTCCTCGCTCTTGGCCTGCGAAGCCCAGCGACGCATGTCCTGCAGCGAATCCCACGAATGGGTCTGGGCATGCCCGTCCAGGTGCGACACGATCGCCTTCTTGTCGTGGCGGAAGTGGACAAAGCCCGAGTTACGGCGAGGATCGGGTGCGTTCGGATCGTACACGCTCGCCCAGAGACGCCCCGACGAGTCCGACCCAGGGGCGGGAAAGCGTGGCGCGAGCACCTCGTACCACCCGTGCTTCTCCTTGGCATCCCAGTTGGTGTACCAGAAGTCCTGGGTCTTGGCCGTCGCAAACGTGACCAGCATGTCAGGCCGCTGTACCTGATCCAGTCGCTCGATGTGGTACTTGCCGTACATGGCACGAAACGCCGGGTTGAACCCGAACTCGCTCCCGCCCAGAAACTCCGCGTTCAGCCCCAGAGAAGGGAACAGTGAAACGAAATAGGTGTGCGATGGTGCCGAGGTGTCCGCACGCAAAGCAGTCAGCAGATCGTCTGACATGTACATGCCGCGGAAATTGAAGTCGAGGTACGGAGCAAGACGCCACGGCCAACGTCGCGCCTCGGGTCCCGTGATCCGCTCGCCCGACGCATCCGTGACCTGCATCCCGCCAGAGAGTGAGACCCAATCCAGCGGCACAAGACCGGGGATCAGAGCCCCTCGATGGTCATCCGCGTAGGCGAAATACGCGATCATGAGCTGCTGCGAAGCCGCCAGCTCGCGGGTCGAACGTGCAGCGCCTCTCGCCTTCCCCAAAGCCGGCAAGAGAATGCCGATCAGCAACGCCAGCACCGCGATCACAACCAGCACTTCAACCAGCGTAAACGCCTCGGCAACAGAGCGCAGCGGGCACCTGCGATGCCGAGTCATCCTTCGCGGTATGCAGTGTTCTGTGCGGCACATTGAAGACTATCGTATCCTTTAATCCATTGCGGTGCGGTCTTCACCAGTCAAAGTCGTGTTCTTGTACGGCGAGATTTTTTCCGGCTGTTTGGCGAAGTCAAACTTGACGCGACTGAGACTCAGTCGCAATTATTACCCGACCAGTGGTGGCTTCGTCAACTCGGCACTTTGAAAGGGTGAAAACATGAGGACAATCCTGACGCTCGCGGCACTCGTCGGCCTCACACCTTGTGCGACCGCCCAGCCCATCCACTACGCGGCACCCGCCTCCGGCGACCGCTGGATGTACCCGTTCAACTTCTCGAGCGGCTTCGAGATCTCGGCACCTACGTTCGGAGCCATTCTCGAACCCGGCTTTGATGACCGTGACTCGCAAATGCTCGTCACGTGGGAAACCAACGCGGCGATTCCCTCCGGACTTGAGCAGAGCGAGTACCACATCCAGAGAGTCACCGTTCGCGCAACCGTCGCGAACAACCTCATCTGGCGCTACGACGGCACCCCTGACCCCACCGCGTCGTACTACCCAACAACCGACCCCGACTACATCGCCGACACCGATGCAGGACGCCCTATCGAGCTCTTCGGCGTTGGCTACCGCAACAGCGCATCCGCGTTGACGTGGAACGAGTTCTCTTCCTTCTCGACCGGCTCGCCCGACCCGGGACCCGCTGAGAAGTGGCGAGATGCGTTCGCCGCAACATTCGATCTAGCGGGCAACGCAACCGACGTCTCCAACCAGGTTCGCGAGCGATTCAATCCCGCCGCCATGGCCATCGGAACCACAGATCAGGTCACGCCGGGCAGTCTTGTCCCGATCGACACCACGCTTACCTTCGAGGTCGACTTGTGTGATCCGGCCACACGCGCGTATTTCGCGAGGTCTCTCAGCGCGGGGCGACTGCATCTTGCAATCACATCACTTGAACCCGCCTCTGGCGGCCCCGGAGGCGGGAGCGGCGGCTTGTACCCCCGCTTCTACACCAAGGAAGACCCGAAGACGACATCGAATCCTCTGCTGCGAGTGTCACTCGATGTCGAGGTGCGCATCGGCGTGCGACCGGACGTCAACGGCGACACGATCGTTGACATCCTCGACTTCCTTGATTTCTTCGGGGCGTTCGGAGCAGGCGACCCGTTCGCTGACTACAACGCCGACTGCGAGGTCGACATCCTCGATTTCCTCGATTTCTTTGAGGACTTCGGGGCGTACTGAGAGCCGCTGGTTCGAGTCAGACCGCCCCCAACGCGCTGCTTTGTAACCCGGCCTCAGCGTTTCTCTCAGTGTTGTTGCTCGCGCGTTGCCCTGCGCGTACCCCGAGTGCTTCCGCGTAGATCCCGGAGACCTCCCGCACGTGGTCCGGGTATGAGCGCAGCACGCTGGCTCTGTGGATCTCCTCAGGACTCGGGACGGCAACCTCACCACTGACCAATCGCATGATACAAGACGCGAGTGCCTCCGGAACTCCAGCCGGGAAGAGCATCCCGTTCTTCCCCTCGTTGATCCACTCCGGTGGACCGCCGAGCCGAGAGGCGACCACAAACTTGCCCGCGTGAAGATGCTCAAGCAGGACGAGTGGCGAATTCTCGAACCACACATGAGGCAGGATGCCGGCGTCGTACTCGCCGACAGAGGCCACCAGTTGCAGCATGTCGTACCCGCCGCAGAACTGCACCTCGGGATAAACACTCAGGCGTTTGCGGAACGTCCAGTCCCACCCCGCAGCGCGAATCTGGAAGTGGCATCGCTGCCTGACCTCCTTCGGCAAGAGCGGGATCGCGCTCGCGAGGATCTCAAGGCCTTTGTTGTTCCTCACGGTCCCGTGGAACGCGAATCGCAGCGGGCGCTCTGACTCCGGCGACCACGGCCGCACGCGATAGAACGGCGACCGCTTGACCAGCCGGTGCAACTGGTCGAAATGGACCTGTCCGAGGCGGACGTGGCGACCTATCTCAGGACGCATGCCCATGCGAAGAAATGTGTTCAGGACGAAGCGGCTCGGTGGAATGACAAGGTTCGCCTGGTTCAACGCTTCGATGCCGGCAGAACGCCGCTTGCCGAACTCGTTCAGCACTACGAGATGATGCTCCCCGGAGAGGAAACGCTCATTCTGATCGAGGGGTGAACGCCCAAGCGAGACGATCTTGTCGTTCTCATCAAGCCGCAGATTGTGCTCGATGGTTCCGGGGTGCGCCGCGTGATCACCGACTTCGAACCCCATGCCGATCTCCGGATCGAGCGGCGGCGGGACCGACTTGACCGGACGCTTGGCTCGACCGGATCGCGTCGCGTGCTTCTTGAAGAACAGCCAGACCTGCCGAACGCTTTGATACGGCGCAAGCCCGAACAGGCGGACCATCGTCTGTTCGCGCTTTCTGCGTGCGAGCACGCGATCACCCGCCTCGGGTGTGAGACATCCAACGCACCGCTGCCCTCCCTCGAAATCCATGCAGACCTCGCGCTCCTTGTGCAAGAGATCAACCTGGGGGCATGCGTACCAGTAATTGTGGGGAGTGACAACGACGGCATATCCCGCTCGCCTCATCGCGCCGATCAGATCGAGCGGATACCCCTCGAGCGAATGGACATGGACTACCTCAGCGTCGATCTGTGCAAGCCAAGCGAGCACCACACTCGACTGCGCGGGGCATGTCAGCTCAGTCGCAAGTCGCCCGAAGTTTGCCGCAGCAGGCGAGAGATTCGGCGCGTTGAAGAGGTCAAAGCACTCAACACCACGCCACGACTCGAATCGCTTCACGTGGATCCCGGGGCGGAGCGAATAGTCCATGCCCGATCGAAGATAAAAGACATGGTGTCCCATCTGCGCGAGACCGGCCGCAAGCTCTGACGCAGAGAGGTTGTACCCGGAACCCTCTCGCGCCTGCTGCGAGAGGCGTGCCCATCCGAGCATCGCAACACGCAGAGGACGTTCGGCAACAGGCCAGTTCAATGGCCGCTCTTGGTGCTGACCCACAGTCTCGTGATGCGTGCTCGAATTCATGCACAACTCTCGATGGGAACCGGCCGCGAGTCATGGGCCGGAGGTGTTCCGGTACGACACCATCGAATAGCTCTCAGGCGAGTTCCGATCCACTTCGACACGAACTCGAATCGCGCTGCGGTGCCATCCTCTTCAACCTGTACGACACCGGGATTTTTCCTGTCGATATGCAGATTGTGCTCCCCGCCGAGCAGCGGGAAGTCGTTCGTCTGATCAAATACCACCGCAGCTCGCACCGGTCGGATCAGCAGAGACAGTTGTCGGCGCAGCTTCGAGCGACGTCGGCCGGAGTAGACGATCCGCTTGACCCCCGGTGGGGCAGGGTGGTCGTGGCCTGGAATGTCGTTCCGCACGATCTCGATCCATTGAATGCCGCTCGCGGCTGGATCTACCGCCTCGCGGAGCTTGGCGGACGACTCCAATGCGTCGGGTGATCCGCACATGACGGCAACCCGCGGCGTACCCGACAAAAGTCCGAGGCGAGCGAACGCTTCAATGATCGGCTCGGATCTGGGCCCCTGCTCATCGAGCTTGCCGGCCCTGCCGACGGCTGCGTCTTCGACGCTCCTGCGGATGATCTCCGCGTGGAAGAGTCGCCGGTTCATCGCGGCTCTCAGAGCATCTCGCATGAGTCCACGGACACGCATCTCAAGGACGCGTCGCGAACGCTCCGGCTCGATCACCTTCTGAATGACCCACAGAATGTTCCGTTGTGCGTAGTAGAGGCGAGCGGGCGTGAGCTTGTGGTGCCATGGCGTGTGGTAGATCACCGCGTCCAGATCGCAGACGATGCGATAGCCGGCCCTGGCGAATCGCAGACACCAGTCCGCATCATCGCAATAGATGAAGTACCTGTAGTCCCAGAAACCAATCTCCCGCACCGCGGCCCAACGGGCGAGCATCGAGCACGCGGAAACGATGTCCACATCGCGAACGCCGCTGTACTCGCGCCTTCCCTTCGGGCCTCCCACACGCTCGACCCACCTGGCATGGGAGTCGTACAACCTGTGACCTGGAGCGGGGTGATCGCCCATGAACCCGGTGTTCGGATCGAAGTAAATCGTCGTCTCGATCGTCTCCTCGCGTGCGTTGTAGTCCATTGTCCGTGAACCGACGAGCCCGATCGAAGGATCCGAACTCATCGTCGACACCAACCGATCGAGCGTGTCGGGCGCAACATCTATGTCATCGTCCACCAGCCAGACATAGTCGGGCGCGTTCCCTCGTCGCCTCGCATCTTCTGTGTCGAGCGCGTGAGCGATGTACTCGAATCCCGTGTTGAACCCGCCACACCCGCCGAGATTCTCGGAGTTCCGCACGATCGTAAGCGACCGGAAACCCCCTTGATTCGGACCGGTTCGCGACGAACGAGGTCGGAAACACGGCTGGTGCGCGTGCGGCGTTGGATTGTCAATGATCTCATCCGGAGACCACCGCTCCACAAGCCGCTCGAGTGTTCCATCGGTAGAGTTGTTGTCCACGACGACAAGAGCGATCACGCCAGCGCCGATCGACTGACGCGACAACGCCTCCAATACCGCCGAGACCAGCTCCTTTCGATTCCATGTCACGATAATCGCGGCAACTCGTGTCGTCGCAGCTACCTGGAGAGGCTCGCGATGATGCCCTCGCCTTGTCTTCAGTGTCGTCAACTCGTGACTCCGGGGCTTGCCAATGGCGGAACGTCCGGCTCGCGGATCGCACCGTCCGGATCACGTCCGCGAACGCGGACACACTCAGCGTAGACGCCGACCAACTCTCTCGCATGCTCACCGATGTCCTTCGGCGGCCGAACATTCGCACGCATGGAGGAAAAAATCGAGCGATCCGCAGCGAGCAGACGAAGCTTCGCCGCGAGATCGTCTCTGTCGTTCGCTCGGAACAACATGCCATTCAAGCCATGCTTCACAAAGTCGGGAATGCCGCCGACCGCCGAAGCAAGCACGGGCACTGAGCAGGCGAAGAACTCAAAGACGGTCTGCGGCGCATTGTCCCACCAGACACTCGGAACCAGCCCTAGGTCCTCGCCCCCGAGAATCCATGGAATATCTGCCTGGTCGTAGCCGTATTGGATCCTGACACCCGCCAGTCGCGGCTCCAAACGCCGCACCATCCATTCGGTCTGGTCCGCTCCCTGAGCGAAGATCGACAGATGGAAAGCCGCGAGCGTCTCGGGCTCAATCGATTCGAGTGTGTCAAGAAAGAAGGGCAGGCCCTTGTACCAGTGATTCACGCCCATGAACGTCATCCGAATCGGGCGCGGATGAACCGGGTCGAAAGGTGGAGGTGCGAAGGCGAGCGAACGCCGCCGAGCAACAATGCGGTTGAGGGTCGTCCCGATGTGCTGAGTCCGCAGGATCTCGCTGCGCACACCCATGCTCTGAAACTTTGACGAAACGAAGTCGGAGACTGCCAGCACAGCATCGCACGAGTTCAGCGCATCGATCATCGCTCGACGTCGATGCCCGAACTCGTTCACGGGTGAATCGAGCGATGGATCTGGAGTGATCTCGTTGTTCAGCACTCGTAGTCTCTGCGAAAGACTCTTCTGCTGCTCCCGCTCGGCGAGCACCCGGGCCGTGCGGCCTCGCTTGTCGGCGTGCGGGTCAAGTCCCATCGGAGTGGTGAGATCGTCCTGCCCATGAACCACACGCCCCGGAGCACGGTCTGACGCTTCGTTTCGGACAATGAATGAGCGGATCTCCTCTCCGATCGCTCGGAGCGTCGGACGTTCGGCCTTGGCAGGCAGCCATTCCGCTTCACGTTGACGACGGGTCTCCCCAGGGTCGGGAGATTGCACGCACCTTGCACACGCAGCCCCACCCTCCGCGTTGTGGCAGACGTCTCGATGCCCCTGCAAGAGGTACACCTGCGGGCAGATCGTGTGGTAGTTGTGCAGACTGTAAACGACTGCCGTCCGTGGTTGCTGCCGCCCGGCCAGCGAAGCTGCCTTCACACATCCGGCACTCAGTCCCTCAATGTTGTGGAAGTGAACGACATCCGGCTCGATCCACCCGATCATCCTTGCGAACAGGGCTTCCAGTTCCGGTGACGACCTCTCGGCACCCGGATCCCTGAATTGGACGATCGACGGAGCCATCACCGGAGAGTTGATGATCTCGAGCACTCGAACCCCGAGCCAGTCTTCCTGCCGACGCACGTGCAGCGGCTCAGCAGCGATGTACGTCTGACCGGAACAGATCCACCATACCTCATGCCCGAGGTCGGTCAATTCGAGCGCCAGCGCCTGCGCGTACCCATTCACCCCACCGCCGATCCCGGCTCCATCCCATATTCTTGCCCAGTTGACCAGGACTACACGCATTGTCTTCGAGTATAACCTGTTGGTGCTCTCGTGCAGTGGAGCCGGACGCGGAGCAAGGAGGCCCCATGATCACCGTCACCTGCGACAAGTGCGAGCGACTTCTGTCCGTCGAGGACTCGCTCGCCGGTTCGAAGATCGCATGCCCCCACTGCGGCGACATCAACGTGATCCCCAAGCGTCCGTCCTCGCCCGACTCGGGCGAAACGGCTCCACGCACCGGCGTTGACCGAGCGGCTGCCGCCGGCTATCCACCCGATTCCGGCCCCGAGCAGCGTGTGCGATTGGTTCGACCGGCCGTCATCCGGGCCCATCCTGTCGCGATCGTCGGTCTCTGGACACTCGTTCTGGCCGGGCTGGTTGGAACCATCTACCTCGGTCTCGTAAAGGGCTCGACAACATGGCTCATCGCGTCGCTTGTGGCCTGCCTCGGGGCTCTTGGCGCCCTCGGCGTCTGGAAAGTCCTCTCACTCAGCGAGACGATGGAGATCACGACCAAGCGATCTGTCCTGCGCCGTGGGCTCCTCAGCAAGGCCACGACCGAAGTCGTTCACGACGATATCCGCAATCTCCAGATTTCGCAGACGTTCCTCCAACGGGTCCTGAAAGTCGGCACCATTGGCATATCGAGTGCCGGACAAGACGCCGTCGAGATTGTCATGCGTGATGCCCCGAATCCCCACGAGATCCGTAAGATCATCGACCTCTACCGCCCGCTCTGACCCCGTTCTGCCCTCAGACCGCCGAAAACCGACCGCCGAATCTGTTCGCAAGAGGGCACAAAGCACCTGGCGGCGCGCCCAGAGCCGGACGCACCAAAGGACGAATACCATCGCGACGCCCGAGGGACGTGCCGGAGACGCCGATCATGGATGAAGAGAGACGCTTGACCTACATCCACAAACTCCGGCTCCGCGTGCTGGCATGGCTGCTCGGGATCACCCTCGCCGGGTTTGCTGCCGTGTCGTGGATGGCCCTTCCTGCCTGGCCCGTTGTCGGCGTCGCCGTCGCGATCGTCGTCGCCACAGTTTCAACCATGACGAATCGCCTCAACACCGAGACATGCTACTCGTGCGGCCAGGACATGCACGACGTCCAAGCGGGCGAGCATGGCCGAACCTGCCCCTCGTGCGGCTCGATCAGCTTCAAGCTCGCATCTCTGCCCGGATATCCAGACGACAGCGAGCACCCGCTCGACACATCGGAAGAGGCATCCCCACAGGATGACCACCGACGCGGCTGAGTGTCGCCGCTTTTCTTTGAACACACTGCCAGATGAATGAAAGAGGCCCCGTGCCGGACGGGGCCTCTTGATACTTCGTTGCCTCGATCAGAAGCCGCGGGGCAGCAAGTCAGATCTGACCGCTTCGCGCCAGTGCGTTGTACTCATCAGAGTCCATCTCCGTGACGCTCGCCTTAGCCAGGATCGCGTCGAGCGTCTTGTGCTCCCTGACAGTCTGAACGATGCCGCCGATCTGATTGTTCTGGATCAACTGCTGGCGCAGCTGATCAGGCCTCGCGCCCTGCGCCTGAGCCATCTGAACAATGTACGAGTTGACCTCGCCCTCGTTCACGCCGACCTTCAGGTGCTCGGCGGCCTTGTTCAGGATGAACGCCAAGCGCAGCTCTCGCCGCGCGGCCTTGTTCGCGTCCTCGCGCAACTCGGCCATGTGCATCTCGATGTCCTGGGGGCTCACCCCACGGTACATCAGCTCCATCCGCCGACGCTCGAGGGTCCTGGCGGCCTGCTGCGCCGTCAGACGCTCGGGCAGATCGATCTTCGTGTTCTCATCGAGATACTTCGAGATCTGTGCCCGCAGCACAGACTGCTGCCGTACTCGCAACTGTCCCTCGGCCGACAGACGAGTCTGCTCGCGAAGCTGCTGCTCGCTCTCAAGCCCGTACATCTGCACCAGATAGTCGGTGGTCGCAGGCACGATCCGATCCACACGAGAGACAGTGAATGTGATGACCACATTCAAGCCGCGAAGTGCCTCGACCTCGTGGTTCTCGGGACCGACAACCCGGATCGTCGCTGTGTCACCGGCCTTCGGCAGGCCGAACTGCTTGCCGAAGTCCTCGACCATGACGCCGAGGATCATGCCGCGTCCGTTCTTGTCGTCGGCGGGAATCTGCACCACCGCGCCGTTCAGGTCGTAGAACGTCGTGCCGTCGGCCTCGGACTTCATGATCGCGTGGCCGGTCACATAGTCGCCCGCCTCAGGGATATCGCGCGACTCAAGCGTTCCCTCGTTGATCCGGTAGGTCTCAAGCTGCTTCTCGATGATCTCGTCGGTAACGTTGACAACCGGCTTCTTTACAGCGATCCCATCCAGAGAGGGCAGATCAAACTCAGGGAGGATCTCAACCTCGATCTCAAACGCAAACGCCTGACCCGAAACAAGCTCGAGCGCCCCGAGCGTCTGGCTGGTCGGATCGCCGATCACCTGAAGCTTGTGCGCCTCGACCGCCTGGCCATACGCCTCCGAAACAAGCTGCTGCTTCGCATCCTGGCGAATCCCGGCACCGAACTTCTTCTCGATGAGCTGCTGCGGAACGCGGCCGCGACGGAAACCAGGAAGCTCCGCGCTCGCGGCCGCCATCGACATCGCCTGCTTGATCCGATCCGTCACCACCTCCGCGGGGATCTCGATCGAGATCTTCTTGCGGCTCGGGCCGGCGTCGGAAATCATGACCTTGTTGGTTTGCTCGGCAACTCCGCTCGACATGTGATCCCTCGCACGCTCAACGACGACGCCCAGGCGCCGACCGTGGTTCTCGGACCGATCGCGCGGCCCCCATTGGGCCGGGCTGTGGGTAGACTGCAAGTGTAGACATCGGCCATCCGCCGTCCACGATCGTTTCCCGTTCGGGAACAGGCCAGCCAACCCCCCCTCTCCAAACCTCATGGGTCACAAGATCCTGCAAAGAAAGCAATTGCCGCGTCCCTTCTCTCCCGAACCCTCTATCATCTCCAGCACGTCGGGGGTCGCGTCTAAACGTCCGCACACCGAGCAGCAGAGAGATCGATCGCCATGTCAAGCCACAGAATCGCCGCGGCCGTCGCAGGCCTCGTTGTCGTCCTGTCCGCATTCAGCTCCGAAGCACAGCTCCGTGTTGCGGCTTGGAACATCTCAAACTACTCTGGCGGTCGTGTTGCCGATATTCAGACGTCCGTTTATGGCGTCTTCGAGGGCCGCTCCCTCGATCCCGATGTCCTTATCTGCCAGGAGTTTCTCTCTGCGACGGGAGTTGCATCGTTTGCCAACGCTCTGAATACCGCCCCCGGATCGCCCGGCGATTGGGTTGGAGCGACCTTCATCGACGGCCCCGACACAGACTCGGCCTTCTTCTATCGCTCATCGCGCGTGACATTCCTCGGCCAGACCGTGATCGCCTTGGGCTCTACCTCCAGCAGCAATCAGCCCCGCCACACGATCAGGTACGACTTTCGGCCGGTCGGATACTCTTCCACTCAGGCCACGATCGGTGCCTACAGCGTCCACATGAAAGCCGGCTCCGCATCCACCGATCAGAGCCGACGCCTGGTCGAGGCCCAGCGCATCCGCGATAACGCCGAAGGCATCGACACAAACGGACCCGGCAGCGCACTCCCGGCGGGGTACCGCTTCCTTGTCGGTGGAGACTTCAACATCCAGACCTCCAGCCAGGCGGCCTATCAGGAGCTTGTCGGCTCTCAACTCAACAACAGCGGGCGTTTCTTCGATCCCATTTCAACCCCAGGATCGTGGAACAACAACGGCGCATTCCGAATCGTCCACACCCAGGATCCCATCGGCGCAGGCGGCATGGACGATCGTCACGACCAGATCCTGCTCTCAGCAACATTGATCGATGGTGTCGGCCTGACCTACCAGGGTAACCCGTCGATCCCGTACAGCACGACAACCTGGAACGACGCCAATCACTCGTACCGAGCATGGGGCAACGACGGCACAAGCTTCGACACGACACTCAAGGTCGTTGGGAACACCATGGTCGGTCCAGCCATCGCCCAGGCGCTGATCAACTGTGCCAATGGCGCGGGGCATCTGCCCGTGGTGCTCAATCTTCTCCTCCCCGCCGAGATTGAAGCAAGCACCACGATCGACTTCGGAACGGTCGACATCAACACCATGGCCGATGCAACGCTGACCGTCACCAATAGCGGTGACGTTGCAAAGTGGTCCGCCTCGGGCATCAACACCCTGAATTACACGCTCGCGGCCTCCGCTGGTTTCTACGCACCAGGGGGCTCATTCAGCGAGAACGCCGGAGGGGGCTCAAACTCCCACACGATCACGATGGACACATCGACCCCGGGCTTGAAGTCTGGGACGATCGTCATCACGTCCGATGCCCCGGATCAGCCGACCCTCATCGTCACGCTCCTCGGGGAGGTCATCGATTCGCTCTGTGCTGCCGACTTCAATCAGGACGGCGAATCCGACGTGCTCGACTTCCTTGACTTCCTCGACGCCTTCGGCCAGTGCGAGTCGCAGCCCGCCCCGTGCTCGCCAAACGGATTCGACGCCGACTTCAACGGCGACACCCTTGTGGACGTCCTCGACTTCCTCGACTTCCTTGATGCCTTCGGTCGTGGGTGCGAGTAACTCGCACACGACCACCCTGACTCTCTGAAAGAACGCGCCAATGATCTGCCCTGTTCACCACCCATCAGCCGGAGTGGCGGAACTGGCAGACGCGACGGATTCAAAATCCGTTGGGGCTCACACCCCGTGCAGGTTCGATTCCTGTCTCCGGCACTTGTTCGTCGATCTGATCATCCGGCACTCACTCATACAGCCGGTGCACACGAAGTCCCTGCGACTCGTACACACCTCGCCGACCCCAGATGGTCTCCGAGTGCAGCCAAGACGAAATCACAACATCTGTCGCACCTGACGCTGCAAGGCGTGCTGGCTCCCAGACCTGCCAACCCAGAAACGGCTTACCCCAGCGATCCCGGCTGTCATCCGTGATCGCCACGACCGTTGCCGCCGATTCCGACAGAACCCCTGCGAGTTCGATCGTGTGCCGCCCCGCCCCGTGAATCGCCACCTTGCGGCCCGCCAGCGACTCCAACACTTCCTTCATCCGCCGCGGCCCGTGCGACGGCACCGTCCCTGAGCACCCGGGCGAGTTCGGCGAGAAACTGAACGCGCACGGCCACGACGCTCGCCACGGCCGCGCCGGGCTCTGCCCGATCTCATCCAGCACCTTCGAAACGCCCTCAACGTGCGCATCAATGCTGAAGTTCGACAACGCCGCGTTCCACGCCGCGACCGCCATCGCGTGCCGATCGCACCCGAGGAACCGCTGCACCGCATCCGCCAGCGCAATCCCCACGCGCTGCTCATCATCTCTTGGCTGCGCATCGACAATCAGCCCGCTCACCCCCGGCTCGATCCCCGTCGCCGCGCCCGAGTTTACATTCGTCACCAAGGGCACGCATCCGTGCGCCATCGCCTCGATGCGGCTGATGCACAGCCCCTCAAACCGTGAACCCAGCACGAACGCGTCCCCCCACTTCAGCCATTCCTCGACTTCCATCGGCCCCGCCAGACCCTTCCTCACCACCTTCGGCCGCGAGGCGATCATCGCGTCGAACTCAGCTGCTGCAGGCCCGTCGCCAACCACCACGATCTCGTGATCAATGCCACGCCGAGTCAGCTCGTCGGAGAGATACGCGAACGAGAGCACTCGCTTCTGGAAGTGTTCGATCCGACCCGTATATATAAGCCGAACCGGGCGCCCTTCGAGCGGCTCACGCCGCGCGGGCGGGAGATACGGAACACGGACGCCGTGGCGCACCGTCGTGATATCGCCACGCCGATGAGGCAGCTTGGCACCCAGGACGCCAATCGCACGCTCGTCGATCGCGACATACTTCGAGATGATCGGCTCGAACCTGAGCAGGAGTCCCGTGTCGTAGTCAGAGTCGGTATGCTGCCAGCCCAAGACGCGCACGCGGTCAAAGTCCGTCAAAGACAATGCCGCTGCCAAGCCATACGAGTCGCCGAGGATATTCGGCATCAGCACAACCGGCGCACCCGTCTCATCCGACATCTGACGGACCGCCTCGCGGTACGCTGGAAGAAACGGCGAGAGGTCACCCTCGATGTGATGCATCGACGGCCAGCCCTTGGGTTCAACCCGCCTTACCTTCCGGTGCAACTCCACCACCGCCGCCGGCTGCCCCTCACCTCTCGGATGGACCAGAAGCGCGACCTCGCGCCCACGCTCCGCGAGCCCGTTGGCCAACTGAACCGCCCACGTGGTCACGCCCCCGAGATCGAGACCGTGGGGCAGACTGATCAAAGCCGGGCTCAGTGCCTTCACAGCAGAAGACGCGGCTGGAAGACGCACCTTGGCCGTCGCCGATGTCGCAGTGGAAGTCGCCATGATGGCTAGGTTCGTCGGCCTTTGGAAGGGGGGAGAAACAGTCTTTGCCGCCCGACATCTAGGTCGGTCGATGAATGGCACATGGCCTACCCCCCCATCGTGATCGTCCAGGATCCGACCACCAACGACCACTTTCCAGGTGTCGCCGATGCCCTGCGAGCACGCGGCCATGTCGCTGCATTCCTCACCCCAGCCAACACGGAACTTCTCCGCCTCCATACCCCCAGTGTCGTTGTCGTGAAAGAGACCCAGTCCCCACTCTCCCGATGGGCCCTGCGAGAAGCTCACCTCTCTGGCGCAACCTCCGTCCTGCTGATGGACGGTGTGCTTGAGTACCGCAACACCTTCCATAACCCCTTTGTAGAAAGCAACTTCCTTCACCCTGCCCTCGCCCAGATTGTCGCCTGCTCCGGCCCGATGGACGAGGCCCTGTTGAAGTCATGGGGGAACGATGCCGTCGCAACCGGCCTCCCCCGCATCCACGCCGCATTCCCCTCGCCCCTGCCCACCCCACCTGCGTCGGCCCACCCCACCATCCTCATCGCCACCGCCAACAAGCCGGCCTTCAACGCCGAAGAGCGTTCGCGGCTACTGGACGCGATGCTCCTCCTCCAGCAGGAACTGCACCGCCGACACCTCTGCCCCATTTGGCGTCTGACCGGTGGATTGGAGATCGACCTCGGCGTCCAGAACGACACCCGCTCTCTCCGCGACTGTCTCGCCGACGCAGCAGCCGTCCTCACGACCCCATCCACCCTCGCGATCGAGGCCATGACCGCCGGTCGCCCCACGATGCTGATCCACCCGCACCCCGGGCCCCTCTGGCAGCGCACCCCTTGGGTCTGGCGCAACGACACAGCAGCTGCCGCCGCCTCGGCGTCACCGTCTCCAGCCCCTCCAACGTCCGCCCCACCTTCATTCTCCAAGCCCGTGCCTCCCACACCCACGCCTGCGCCGCAACTCGACCCCACCAACGGCCTTGCTCCATTGCTCGACAGCGTCCTCGCTCCAACAGAAGAACTCCTCAGAGCTCAGGCCCGGGACCTCGCGCTCCAGCACGGCTCCGTCGCCACACCCGACACGTCCCCGGCTGATGTGCTTGCCGATCTGCTCGCAGACCTCAATAGCGGAAAGCGTGTCCCGCGCGTATCACCCCCTCATGTACCGGCCGTCACCTCCCTTCCGGCTCGCCTCCCTCGCCTTCCGGGCAAGAAGCGTGTCGTGAACTGTGTCGCGTGTGACGGCTCGCCCGTCGGCGGGGTCATGACCTGGGCCTTACGCCTCGCACGCTCCTTCGCTTCGTCCAACGATCTTGGCTACGACGTTCGCACGCTCGTCGTCGTCACGCATCCCGGCAACCTGAGCGGCGACTTCGACGTCAACCCGGATGGCCTCACCGAGGTCTGCGCCCTCGACCCCATGTCAGACCCGACCGAACGACTCGAAATGCTCGTCGAGTCTCTCCGCCGCATGGAGCCAGACATCATCCTGCCCAACTACGGCGACATCTGCCACATGGCCGCCAGCCGCCTCACACACGAGGGCGTCCGCACCATCGCCATCGCCCACTCCGACGAGCCCTACTACCGCGACCTCGCCTCAACGTACTCGCGTTGGTCCGCCGCCGTCGCCGTGAGCGCGGCGTGCGAATCCTGGCTCGCCCCACTTGCAAAGCAGCACGCCCGACCCATCCACCGCATCGTCTACGGCGTACCCGTCGCCGCAGAACTCCAGACTCAGTCCGCGCCCGGCCCGCTCAAACTCGCGTATATCGGGCGCATGGTCGAGATCCAGAAGCGCATCAGCGATTTCCTCCTCCTCATCGACGCTCTCGAAACCCGCGGCGTGACTTACGAACTCCACATGATCGGCGATGGTCATGACATGGCCGCGTGGACCGCGAAGCTCGCGCAGCGCACGCTCACGCACGGCCTCGTGCGTATTCACGGCCGCCGCGATCCCGCGTGGGTCGAGCGCTTTCTGCCCACCATGGACATCAGTGTCCTCCTCAGCGAGTTCGAGGGCACAAGCGTCACCATGCTCGAAGCCATGGGCGCCAGCGTTGTCCCCGCGGTCACGCGCGTCCGCAGCGGCGTTGACGAGTGGCTCACCGACGGTGAGTCCGGAGTCGTCGTTCCCATCGGCGCGGTCGATGAGATGGCCGATCGGCTCGCGGCTCTCTGGCACGACCGGAACGCCGGGGGCTCACTCCTTTCCGATATGGGCCGTCGCGCGTGGGAACGCGTTCGCGACACTCTCTCCCTCGACAACGTTGCATCCAAGTACTGCGCCGTCTTTGACGCAGCGCTCGCAGAGCCCCTCGATCGAACACCATCCGACGCTGCACTCCGCATCATGGAACCGTGGCAATGGCTGAAGCCCTGGAACGATGACCCCGCCGCCGCCGACGCGTACGCCCTGCAGGCACTCCGCGATGCCGGATACAAGCGCATCGCGCGGGGCCGCCCCGCGTCAGTCGACGGGCTCGCGTGCGATGCTGTTCTCGTCCGCGCCTTCGATCCCTCCCCTACGCCCGAGGAAGTGGCTACCTGGCGCGCCTCAGGTCTCGGTGTCGCCCTCTCGCCCATGCTCGTACCCACGCCTCATGAATCCCATCTGCACCGCGCCGTCCTGGACGCCATCCACCGTGGCCGCCGCCGCATCGCCATCTACGGCACTGGCCGCCACACCCGCGATCGCCACGCCCTCTTCATTGAGGGCCGCTGGCCCGTCTGGCCCTTCGTTGGCTTCATCGACGACAAGCCGCCTGCTCACGCTCGCCTCTTCGGGTTGCCCATCGTCTCACCCGCCGCCGCCCTCGAAGAACTCGAACCCGATGCCATCGTCCTCTCCAGCGATGTCTTCGAGGAGCAGCTCTGGAAGAACGCCGCTCCCTTCCGCGAAGCGGGCATCGAGGTCATCCGCGTTTACACCGCTGCACCCGTCGACAATCAACCGACGCAACTCCCCCACCCTTCCCGCGTCGCGGAGATCGCCGCACCACTCCCGATAATCTGATCCTTCCGATCATCCCGGGCTCAATAACCCCCTCCGGACAGGCCGATAAGTGCCATCAGGTCCGCGAGCCATGCTTGCGCCGCCATCCGGAGGACACCCATGAGCCAGAAGCCGCAACTCCCCATCGACCACGGCCAGTTCGAAGAACTCGTCCAGCGCATGGTCACCATGGGCAGCACCCCGATTGCCCTCTACGGCGCGGGCGACTTGGTTCAGCACCTCTGCCCCCTCATGCACGCCCCCCAAGGCGTCCTCGCCGGCATCATCGACGACGACGCAAAAAAGATCGGCAAGACCTGGGCCAGGCTCCCCGTCCTCGAACTCGGCGATGCCCTCGCCAAAGGTGTCAAGGGCGTCATCATCACCGCCGCAGGCCCTGGCTTCGAGAAAATCTGGGCCAATCGCGGCCGCCTCCGCGAAGCCGGCGTCTATCTCCTCGCCTATCCCAAACCCTTCGTCGACAAGGGGTGGGACGGCACGCTCATCGAGCAATACGAATACTCCATCGCCACCTCACGCGGCCTCAACCCTGTCTACGACCGCGAGTATCCGCCCGCCAATCCCGTCGCATGGCCTTCGCTCCTCGAACCACTCATGCAGCATGTGAAGCCCGGCATGACCGTCTGCGAGATCGGCAGCGGCACAGGCCTCTGGACCCAGCACGTCATCGAGAAGGCTGGCAAGTACCACGCCGTGGACTACGCCGCACGCCTCTTGTACGAGGCGATCGAACACCGCTTCAGCAAGCACCTCGGCAAGCTCTCGCTCCACCACGACGAAAAGGCCAAGCTCGGCGGCATCCCCGACGCGTCCGTAGACCTTGTGTATTCCATGGACGTTTTCGTCCACTTCAAGGCCGACCTCGTCCACCAGTTTCTTGAATCCATCACCCGCGTCCTGAAGCCCGGCGGCAAGGCCCTCATCCATTTCGTGACGTGGAACGACCGCGCCATGCAGATCTGGCGCGAGCAGCACCGCCCTGACATGGACGGCAAGTACGGCATCATGTTCTACAACTCCATGGACCAGCTCCGCGTCAGCGCCAAGTCGCTCGGTCTCAGAATCGAGCAGGTTGGCCCCGAGATCGGTTGGGCTTTTCTTGCTCGCTTCGAGAAGCCCTGAGAAAAGCCAGCACCGGAAGCCCCGAGCCATGACGCCGCATCCTCACCCATCTCACACGCCGCGCTCACGCGGCATCGACTACATCGTCCTCGCCTCCGCCAAGTCCGGCACCACCTGGATGCAGCGCCTGCTCTCCGCTCACCCCCAAGTACACTGCTCCGAATCACGCCTCTTCGGCCGCTACTTCGACAAGGACAATCCCAGCGGCCCGAATCTCACGGTCGAGTCCTACATCGAGAACCTCGCCCGCCACTACCACCCGCCCGTCCCCACCCCCGACGCACCCGCCTTCTACCAGTCGCTCCTTCATAACGTCATCGACGCCGTCGCACAGACCGCTCGCGATGCATCGGGCAAGCCCCTCTACGGCGAGAAGTTCACGCCCTACCTTGGGACCGGCCAGCACGCAATTGAGCAACTCCATCGGTACAACCCCGCGCTCAAACTGATCAACCTGGTTCGCGACGGGCGAGACGTGGTTGTCTCGGGTGCGGCTCATTGGTCGAATCTGCAACTGCGAACCGCCACTCACGAGAGTGCGCCCGAGATTCGTGACGCTCTCAGCAACCGGCGTGTTCTCGCTCAACCCTTCGAGTTCTTCACCGAGCTCTGGATCGACTCCGCAACAGCCGGCCAGCGAGCAAACTCGCTCTTCGACAGCGTGCTGACCATCCAGTACGAACAGATGCTCGCATCTCCGATCCAGACCACAGTAAGAGTGCTTCGCTTCATCGGGGCTGACCCCGCTCACGCCGAACGATGCGTCGAATCCGCATCATTTCGTGCGCTCTCGGGCGGCCGGAACTCCGGCCAGGAAGATCCGACCAGCTTCTTCCGCAGGGGTGTCGCGGGTGATTGGCAGACATGGCTCTCCGATGAGCAGATAGCCGCATTCGACGCACGAGCCGGCTCGCTGCTCGAATCGCTCGGCTACGAGCGATCCATCACGGCTTCCGCCACCACATGACGACATCAGAATGCGCCCGCCGGACAAGGTACTCATCCGGTGTGAATCGCTCCGCCCACCACTCGGGCCCGCGAACGGTGCGGTGCAGGTTCTCGCCGTGTTGATCCACCATCCCCGCAGGGCGGCATGACGCCGTGCAGAACAGCAAGCCGCCGGCCCTCAGCACGCGCCGGAGTTCATCACGCATTCCCACAACATCAGACTCATCGATGTGCTCCAGCACGTCGAAGCAGGTCACCAGACCGAACTGTCCGTCAGCAAAGGGAATCCTCTCGCCTTCCATCAGACGCACGCGATCCCCTGATGTCCGAGCCGCGGCCCGCTCGACGGCCACGCGGCTGATGTCCGTTCCATAGGACTCAAGCCCGAACAGGTTCCCCGACAACAACTGAACGACAAAGCCGACGCCACACCCAACGTCCAACGCTGGACTTCCGGCCGCACGAATGCGATCGCTCCACATCAGGCAGGCGGCGTATCCGGGAGAGTTCTCGGCGGCGTTGTACCGGGGCTCCGACGAGATGACGTGGTCATAGATGTCCTGATAGTCGGTCGGCAATGCGGGACCTCCATGGCTGGCGTCCCTTCCTATCGGCCGAACCATTGGGATTCGCATAATGGCGGGTTGCCGCCGCCCGGCAAGCCGATGAAAAGGACATGCCGCTGACTACTCCCCATACGGATTCGCGCCCGCAAGCCAGTGAGATCCAGACGCTTCGCAGAGTGCTCGTCGAGAGGGCCGCCGCCCTCTGCGATGCCCGCAACTACCGGCGCATCGCTCTGTACGGCGCGGGCCGCCACACCCTCCCCATCATCCGCCAACCCTGGCAATGGCACGATGTTCAGGTTGTCGCGATCCTCGACGACACACCCCGCGTTCCATCGCTCCGTGGCGTACCCGTCCTGCGCCCCCACGACCTCACCCTTACCCCGCCGGGCTCCATCCACGCCGTCGTGATCAGTTCTGAAACCTACGAATCCGAGATCTACGAGCGCGCCATCCGTAACCCCGCCCTCCGCGGCATCCCCATCCTCCGCATCTACAGCGAGCCCGCCCCCGCGCGCCCATCCCCCGCCGACATCTACGCCCGCCTCATCACCCGCTGGGGACTCACCGAATCCGACGCCCGCTGGCTCGCCGAGAATCGTGACGAACGCCACGACGCCACACTCCCGATGCTCCCGCCGGAGCGCACAGAACTCCACCTCCGCCGCTACGAGTTTGCCGCACGCTACGTCGCGGGTCGCCACGTCGTAGACGCCGCGTGCGGCACCGGGTACGGTTCCTCGCTGCTCACGATTCAGGGTGCCGCAGCCAGCGTCACCGGGATTGACATCGACCCTCGCGCAACCGACTACGCCACGCGCCGCTTCGGCTCACCCAACACCAGGTTCATCTGCGCCAGCGCCACAGCAACGGGCCTTCCAGCCAACTCATACGACGTCGGCGTCAGCTTCGAGACCATCGAGCACATCCAAGACGCTCCCGGACTCTTGAACGAGTTCGCCCGCATCCTGAAGCCCGGCGCAACACTCGTGCTCAGCACACCCAACAACGCGGGGCTCACCAAGCACCACGTCCACACCTTCACCCAGCAGTCACTGGGTGAACTCCTCTCCACTCGCTTCACCGACATCCAGTGGCACGGCCAGTGGGCACGAATGGCCCCGCCTGCCTCAGAGCCCGCTGCGGGTATTCGCCCGGTCGAACCCGACGAATCACCCGAATACCTCATCGCCGTCGCCACGCCGAAGAAGTGAGTGCAAGACACCACCGACTCAGGGTTCACGCGCACACACACCGAGAGATCCGCTCACCAGATTCACGATTCTCTCAATCGCCACGCGATACGTGAACTGCTTCCGCACACGCCCCGCGATCCCAGCCGACGCGCTCTCGCGCCAACGCGGCCGCGTGATCGACCGTTCGAGAGCCCCCTCCAACTCCATCTCGTTCCTGTACATCGTCTCGCTTGGATCACCAAGCATCCACGCGACATCCGGCTCCAATGGCATCTGCTCCCACGCCAGCCGCGCCGCCCCCAGCAACGCCTCCGTCGTCGGGATATTCGGCCTGCTGCCCCGCTCATCACCCATCCGCTGCCACAGCCCCGCCATCCGCATCGCCTCAGGATGATCCGCCACAGCGTACAGATGCATCCGTGGCTCGCCCACGCGGCACGCGTGTGCCACGCCCCCGTCCGCCAGACGCATCGCCGTGAACCCGTGCAGCATCGCAAAGTCGTCCCACTTCGCGCGGCACAATGGCATACCGCCTGACAACGCGCACTCCATCACCCGCTGATGGAACGGCCAGTGAACCGAAACGTGCAGGTGCGCGCCCGCCGACTGATACGACGCCCGTAACTCATCTCCGTGCTCGATCGGGCGTCCCGCGTACCTCGCGAACGCCCCGTGCCCATCCCACCCTCGCCCGTGTATCTTCAGTTGCCAACCCCTGCGCTCACAGATCGCCGCGGCCCACCGCAGGGTCTCATGGCGGAGCAATCGGTCCGCAAGCGGCAGCGTGTACTGATTGCATATCCGTGTCAGCACGCGCGGATCCGCGTCCCTTCCGATCACATGGCGAGCAGCATCTTCTGTAATCTTCCGCAGCGTCGCTTGCAGTGGAATCTCAGCCGCCCTCGCCGCCGCCTCGCGCACCCGTGGCTGCAACGCCTCAAGCGTCGCCGCCACCGCAATATCCCCTGCCATCGCCGATACCCGCTCGTGCAACCGCTCCGGCGTCTCGCTGTGGTGGCTCACATACGCCACGTCACAAGCAAACGCCTCTCTCGCCGAAGTGTCAGCCGGCTCAGTGCGGAACTTCCTCTCCGATGCCACCACCGGAAGCATCAGACTCCGCTCTCGCGGATACCCGAACTTGGCAAACAGGTCGTGGTTCGTGTGCCCGACAAGAAAGTCCATCTCGCCCTGTGCCCCGCCCACCTGATCGTCGTAGATCTCCGCCATCGCGTCCTGGACCCAGCACACCATCGGGATCCCAGCGGGGATCATCCCCTTGAGGTTCGCACGCGTGCGGTTGATGACCAGCACCATGTCGGGCGCATACTCGCGGATCTTCCGCAGATAGCCAACTGTCGAGAGCAGCGATGACTCATCCGGCTCGATCAGAATCTCCGCCTCGTGTCCCGCATCCCTCATCGCCTCAGCAATGTCGAGGGCAGAATGCTTGACAAAGGTCGTGTACCTGCACGTCGCCACGAGAAGCCGGAGAGGTGTGCCAGTTCCTCCAAGCGCCGACGCATAACGCTCTCGCCACACAGCCGGCGTCCGCGCCGAGGCATCACGGTCAAACTCGCCGACGAGCCGCGTCTCCTCCGCTTTCTGCGCGACAACGGCATCTCGGACCACACTCTCAACAACCGGCGATCCTCCCGCGCCGCACCCGCGGCACACGATCACCGGCCCCTGAATCTGCGTCGCGTTCCGTGCCTCCAGATCCGCTCGGAACCGCACCACCGCATCCTCACCAACGAACAGATGCACGCGTGCTTGGCCCAGAACCTCTCGCACATCACACACCGAAAGCCCGTGCAACAGCGCGCCAAGGTCCGGCTCAATCACGTTGATCCGCGCCCAATACCCCGAGTCCAGACACGCAAGCCCATCAGCCACATGCCGCAGAACCCACGGATTGAACCCCTCGATCGTGACGGGCCGAGGCCACGCGGAAACCACGGGGTCTCCCTCTGACCTTGTGCTCTGGGATCGCGCCGGAGGCACCTCATTGACAAATCGCACCCACCCGCCGCTCCCCGCCGCCCGTTCCGCGGGATCGCACCATCGCACCAGCACCGCGCCGCTTAGCGTGCGAAAGCACTCACGTCCGGTGGTCGTCCCACGCCACAACCGGACGAGTTCGACCGGAGCGTGAGAGAGGTCCAATCCTCGCAACTCGCAGGCGGAGAGGTTCGCCCGCAGCATCGCTTCACGCTCATCCACGCCGACACGATCATCCGCCAGCCGCTCAATCGCCGTCCGTACCGACATCACCACCGGGTCGCTGGCGACTTCGGATGGCAGTTGTGCGATCTGCTCGGACGCCGCGGTCCGAAGCCCGAGTTTCGCGTAGTTCGCCGCCAGGAGAAAACGAACTCCGGCATCCGATGGGTGCGCCGCCAGCGCTCGGTGCGCCAGTCCGACAAACTCCCACGGCCGATCGGATTGTCCGATCGCGACGATTTGAGCGCGCGTCACCGAGCCGCTCTGGACGCTCGCGCCAGCACCAGAGTTCTGGCTCTTCGGTACATCGACAACAGGAGTCGTTTCGGGCATCCGTTTGGTATCGTCGGTCCGCCCCATCACCCTGCACATTCAAAGCCCACACGCCGCCAGCACGCCCTCTCAGGCCCCGAAACGGCGCCGATCGACCAATCTCGCCCCATCCGGCCGGAGTTCCACGACAAACAGATCACCGTACTGGCTGTCGTCGATCACGATGGCATCGTTCACGCCCAGAGCCCGCACGATCTCAGGGATCGTGTTGCTATGCCCGGCAATCAAGACCGCGCGCCCTCGCGTGCCGCGACGCACCGCCGCCGCAACTTCGGAGGCGTGCGCCGCGATGTCGCGGCCTGCTTCGATGACCGTCTGTCGCACGCCCGCCCGATCCGCAAGCGGCTTTGCCGTGAGCTGCGTCCGAGTAAACTGCGTGACATACACCGCATCGATCGGCTCTCCGAGCAATGCCACTGCCAATGCCCCCGCCCGCGCAAGTCCCGCCTCCGTCAATCCGGGGTCCGCACCCTCCGACTCCTTCTCGGCGTGACGCACGAGATACACCATGATGCCTCTATCCGGTACGCCAAGCGTCACCTCAAACGCCTCTGACACCGAAGACACCCCCGCAGCTGTCACGCGTGAGTCCGCGGCATACACCCTGCGGAGTGTTGCCGAAACCGACAGCGCACGCAGACCTGAGTCCCCAAATTGCGTGCCTGTCACAACCAAGGTCTCGAGCATTGGCAATGAAGCGAGCAACCCGGCCACTGAGTCGTCTATCCCCGTTCGGTTGAGAGTGAGCGAACGCAGCGATTCGGCGCCAGCGATCGCGGCAAGATCTCCGCTTGTCAGAGCCGAACCCGAAAGATCCAAACGCTGAATACGAGGGAGGATCGGACTGAGCATCGCGAGCGCGTCGCCATCGCACGCTGGCGACATCAACGACAGATTCGCGTCGAGAAGATCCGACTCAGCCGAGACGGGTTCGATCCTTGCTCCGCGAGACCGCAGAGATCGCAACACCGTGATCTGCTCTGCTGACCACGCCTGTGCGCCCGGATCATCTAGGGATAGAGGGCTGTCCACGAAGGGCTCCGAACCCCCTCCACGTTCGCTCGAGCCCAGTGTTGGAAGTACATCATCGACCCGCGCCCCTTCGTTGTTCCTTTCCCGAGCGAGAGAGACGATCCACGCCTCGATCAACGCAATCTCACGCGCAGCCAGTCGCTCACCCTTCGGGGGCATCGCGCCGTCCTCGCTCTGGCTCATCTTCACCCTGGCGATCAGGTCGCTCCGCTCTGGCTCGGCGATGCTCAGCACCCACGGCTCCGCGTCCATTGCCCTCTCAAGTGAATCAAGTCGAAGCGAAGCGCGAGCACGCGAAGGACCGTGACATTCAACACATCGCGCCTCAAAGATCGGAAGCACGTCTCGGTCGAACGACACCGGGCCCGCAATCCCTGCCCCGACCGCACTCCCTTCCCGTGGCGCACGCGGATCCTCATCTCTGATTGGCTCGCTCCTCAGGGGCTCAGCACCCATCTTCAGCGGCGCGAGCAAGTACCCCTCTCCGTACACCATGCTCCCGCCGAGATGCCCTGTAAATCCGATCGCTCCAGCAGCCGCCAAGAGGAGGACCCGAAACACCACGAGCGCACGCCTCGATTTGGAAGCACCCAGTCCAACCACAAACGCGAGCAGCGCACCCGCTCCGCCCCCGATACCCACCCATCGATGCAACTCCAGCGTCTCTGCGTTGCTGGCATGGTTCTCAAAATCACCATTGAGCCATCCGCTCGCTATAGCCGCAGCAGCCGTGAGCACGCCAATCCCCAGCATGTTGATCGATGTTCGCGCCGGTGTCGGCCGCCTCAGGATCGCTCGCCCCGTCTCGATTCCAGCAGCTACCAGCACCATCGCAATCGGGAAGTGAACCAGCATCGGATGCATACGACCGCCGATCCGAAGCAGCGTATCAATCGTGCGAGGACCGGCACCCGCTCCCGTTGCGGCACTCTGTGCCGCGGCGATCCCAGCGATGATCAGCGTCGTCACGCCCACCATCCCGAGCAAACGAGCATCCATCCGTGCCTTCATTCCGTGCTCCCTCGTCGAGATCCTTTATCCCACACGTCGTAGCAACGTCACACGCCCGTTCGGGACCCATTCCGCAACCAGGATGTCCCCGTTCTGCAGGAAAATCGCTGTGTGCGGATGGATGAACTTCCCATCGACAAACTGCTCGCGTGGCTTCCCACGCAACCCCGACGGGTGCCCATCGCCCAGGTGCACCACCGGCTTCCCATCTATCCCAACGAGCGTCACCACGCTCTCAAGATCCGGCACCAGCAGCAACTCGCCCCGCGTCTTGAAGTGACACGGCATACGGATCCCATCTGTCACAAACTCAAGGTGCTCACCATCCAGCGTGAACCGCTGAATCCTGCGATTCGAGCGATCCGCCACCAGCAGCGTCGGTCCCTGCCCACGCGTCACAATCCGATCGTCCACCCACAGCCCATGCGGGCACAGCACCTGCCCGGGCTCCTTTCCGGGCCCGATCGGCGTCGAGATGTACTTTCCATCTGCTGAGTACCTGTGCACATACGACGCGCCGTACCCGTCGCCGACCAACAAGTCTCCGCCGGGGAGGAACGCCACGTTCGTCGGGCACCACTTCTCCCGCGACTCATACTTCCCCGACTCCATCGGGCAATCCGCCTGCCATACCACCTCCCCCATCAGGTCCGTCTTCACGACCAGCCGCCGCGCTGTGTCGCAGTGATACAAGTACTCAGCTCCACCCTCCTCACGCACATCCAGCCCGTGCGCACCGCCCCTGAACTCATCCCCCCACGCATCCAGGAACTCGCCCTCAGGCGAGAACACCGCTACTGCCTGCGCCCGCTGGCTCTCCGCATTCACCGTGTGCGCTACATAGATCCTCCCAGCAGCATCCTGCGCAAGACCATGCGTGTCGCCCCACAGCAACTCCTTGGGCGGCATCAGCCAATCGTGCACACACTCGTAGGAGTGTGCCCCGTCGCCGAGCGGATTCCCAAGAACCGGGTGTCGCAATCCTGCCTTGTCCGACGCCCGAACCGAAGGAGCGAACAGGGCTGAACCTGCCCCCGCCGCCGCCAATCCGACCGTCGCCCGAATGAACTCGCGTCGTTTGATCATCCTTTCAGAATACCAGTGAACGCCAAAGGCCGCATGGCGCCGGCTCACACCGGGATTGGTTGAAAAGCACCCATTCGTTACACTACTTGGCATGCTCGACACCGTCCGCACCCTCGCCCGAGCCATACGACGACTCGCTCTCCCTGTCGTCGCTCTCCTGATCACATGCCCCATCACTCACGGCGCACACTCGGAAGAGCCGGCTCTTCAAGTCCCATCAAGCCCGCTTCTCTTCAGTCGCGATGTCCGTCCCATCCTCTCGAACAACTGCTTCAAGTGCCACGGACCAGACGAACAGACTCGCCAGGCGGGGCTCCGGCTCGACACACGCGATGGCGCGCTCGAAGCCATACGAGCAGGGAACCCCGACGCGAGTCTCCTTATCCGACGGATCGAGACATCCGACGAATCTGAGCGAATGCCGCCGCCCGAAGTCTCCACACACGGGCTCTCCGATCCGCAGATCGCAGTCCTCCGCAGGTGGATCTCTGAGGGCGTCACATGGAGCGAGCACTGGTCCTTTGTGCCGCCAGTCCGATCAGATCCGCCTCCCCCGTCGAACCCCGCGTGGCCGCGCCGTCCGCTCGACAACTGGGTCCTCGCCTCGCTCACGGACGCAGGACTCGAACCCTCCCCCGAGGCAGATCGCCGCACGCTGATCCGTCGCGTCTCACTCGACCTCATCGGGCTCCCACCCACGCCCGAAGAGACGGACGCTTTCGTCAACGACGCGTCGCCGGACGCCTACGAACGCGTTGTTGACCGACTCCTCGCCTCCCCTCGCTTTGGCGAGAAATGGGCCCGCTGGTGGCTCGATCTCGCACGCTACGCCGACACCAAGGGCTACGAGAAAGACGACCGCCGCACCATGTGGCCCTATCGGGACTGGGTCATCCGCGCTCTGAACGACGGCATCCCCTTCGACCGCTTCTCCCTCCTCCAACTCGCCGGAGATCTCCAAGCCGAACCGACAACCGACGATCTCGTTGCAACAGCGTTCCATCGCAACACCATGACAAACGACGAGGGTGGCACCGACGACGAAGAGTACCGCACCGCAGCCGTCATTGACCGTGTCAACACCACGATGGAGATCTGGCAGGGGCTCACCATGGGCTGCGCCCAGTGCCATACCCATAAGTACGACCCGATCACACACACCGACTACTTTGCCTTCGCCGCCATCTTCAACAACACCGAAGATGCGGACCGGTATCCCGTCGAGTCGCCCGTCCTGCCCCTCCCCAGCGATGAGCAACGCAGCAAGATCGACGCGCTCAACGCGGAGATCGCACGCCTCCAAGCCGCGGCCGAAACCGAGCCGGCACTCGCAAAGGACCTTGAGCCACAGCTCGCGGAGCAGCGAAAGCAGCTCGGCGACCTCCAGAATGCCGTGATCAAGATCCCCATCATGCGAGAACTCCAGGGAGATCAGCGCCGCACGACACACCGCCTTTCCGGTGGAAGCCATCTCGCGCCGCAGGAAGCTGTCCAACCCGGCATTCCGGCGATGCTCGCGGGTGTGAGCGAGTCGAATCCAACAAACCGCCACGAACTCGCCGCGTGGCTCTTCGACCCGGACAATCCGCTTACCGCTCGCGTCATTGTCAACCGCGTCTGGGAGCAGCTCTGGGGCGAGGGGCTCGTCACGACACTGGAAGACTTCGGCACACAGGGCGCGTGGCCCACTCACTCCGAACTCCTCGACTCACTCGCGATCGCCTTCCGCGACGGCACCTACTCCGACGCCACCTCACCGCATCCGTGGGACTTCAAACGCCTCCTCCGAGAGCTTGTCACGTCGTCTACATACCGACAATCCTCTGCCTCATCACAAGGTTCATACGCAGACGATCCCGCGAACCTGCGGCTCGCCCGCGGGCCTCGCCTGCGACTCGACGCGGAAACCATCCGCGATCAGGTGCTCGCCGCCTCTGGACTGCTCTCCTCGAAGATGTATGGCCCCTCAGTCTTTCCTTATCAACCCGATGGGCTCTGGATCATGATCTACAGCGGCGATCGATGGAACCAGAGCACCGGCGAAGATGCCCACAGACGCAGTCTCTACACCTTCATCCGACGCACCGTCCCGCACCCGGCCATGACCACGTTCGACGCCCCGAGCCGTGAGGTCTGCATCTCAAGACGCATCCGCACCAACACGCCGCTCCAGGCCATGGTGACCCTCAACGACCCACAGTTTGTGGAAGCGTCGCAGGGCCTCGCTCGCCTCGCCATCCGCGCCCACGTGGACGATGCCTCACGCGCCGCCTTCATCATGCAGCGAGTCCTCTGTCGCCCACCCACAGCCGATGAACTCGCAGCCATGCTCCATTCTCTCGCCTTCCTCCGCACTCGCTACGCCGACAGCCCCGATGACGCACTCGCCGCCGCGACCGAACCGCTTGGCCCGCTCGACCCGGCTATTCCACCATCCGAAGCCGCCTCGTGGAGCGTTCTCGCGTCCGTCATCCTCAACCTCGACGAAGCCCTCACCAAAGAGTGACACCGCGTGCCATCCAACCCCTCAAACCCGCCCCGAGACCCTCACCTTACTCCGTCCCGACTCTCCGAAGCACGCGACGTCACACGCCGCCATTTCTTCGGCGAACTCAAGAACGGCGTCGGCCTCATCGCGCTCGCATCGCTCCTCGGCAACACA
Organism: Phycisphaeraceae bacterium; assembly: GCA_019454185.1. Lineage (NCBI taxonomy): Bacteria > Pseudomonadati > Planctomycetota > Phycisphaerae > Phycisphaerales > Phycisphaeraceae > Phycisphaeraceae bacterium. The sequence continues at coordinate 447,172 of CP075368.1, read as the reverse complement.
TCTCGCGCGAACGCCTCGACCGTCTCGCCAGAGCCGTTGCCGGCAGACCTCTTCACCTCACGCATCCCCCACTTCGCGCCGAAGGCAAAGCGCGTCATCTACATGCACATGTCCGGCTCCCCGCCCCAGCAGGATCTCTTCGACTACAAGCCGCGCCTCAACGAACTCGACGGCCAGCTCTGCCCCGATTCGCTTCTCGAGAAAGAACGCTTCGCCTTCATCAAGGGCCATCCGAAGATCCTCGGATCGCCCTATCGCTTCGCAAGAGTCGGCCAGTCCGGCATGTGGTGCTCCCAACTCCTCCCCAGTTTCGCATCCATCGCCGACGAAGTCACGCTGATCCGATCGATGCACACCGATCAGTTCAACCATGCACCAGCGGAACTCTTTCTCTACACCGGCTCACCACGCCTCGGCAGGCCATCCATCGGCTCATGGGCCGTCTACGGACTCGGCTCTGAGAATCAGAATCTCCCCGGCTTCGTCGTCCTCCTCTCGGGCGGCTCAAATCCCTCCTCAGGCAAGTCTGTCTGGGGGAGCGGTTTCCTCCCGTCCGTCTATCAGGGATGCCAGTGCCGCTCCGAAGGCGAGCCGATCCTCTACGTCAACAACCCGAAGGGCGTTGACCGCCCCACCCGCCGCGAGGCACTCGACCTTCTCGGCCACCTGAATCGAACACGCCACGCATCGCACAACGACCCAGAGACACTCAGCCGCGTCGAGCAGTACGAACTCGCCTTCCGCATGCAGGTCTCCGTCCCCGAAGTGATGGACATCTCAGCAGAACCAAGCCACATCCTCAGCATGTACGGAGCCGATCCCGCGGCTCCCAGCTTCGCTCGAAACTGCGTCCTCGCCCGACGCATGCTCGAACGGGGCGTCCGCTACGTCCAACTCTTCGACCACGGCTGGGATGTCCACGGCACACACCCCGGCGACGACATCATCACCCAACTGCCGATCAAGTGCCGACAGACCGATCAGGCAGCCGCCGCCCTCGTGCTCGACCTCAAGCAACGCGGCATGCTCGAGGACACGCTGGTCGTATGGTCCGGCGAGTTCGGCCGCACCGCCATGAACGAAGAACGCGCCGGCTCAAAGTTCCTGGGACGCGACCACCACCCCCACTGCTTCACCATCTGGATGGCCGGTGCCGGACTCAAACGCGGTTATGTCCACGGTGAGACCGATGAACTCGGCTACCGCATCACTCGCGACCCCGTCCACATCCACGACCTTCAGGCCACCATGCTGCACGCGCTCGGCCTCAACCACGAGAAGCTCACGTACCGATTCCAGGGACGCGACTTCCGCCTGACCGACGTCCACGGCCGCGTCATCCACGAGCTCTTCGCGTGATCCAATCCACGCCCCGCGCCCAACGCCCACGCCCCACCCAAGCGCCTCCGCGCCGCGGCACACAACCGCCACTTTCCTGCTGAGGAAACGCCAATTTCCGACCCACTTCGCTTCCGTGCATTGACCATCCGCCCATGGGTCCCTAACATCGCCCCACGATTGCGGGGTAGAGCAGCCTGGTAGCTCGTCGGGCTCATAACCCGGAGGTCGTAGGTTCAAATCCTACCCCCGCTATTTGAACAAGAAGCCGACCCTTGTGGTCGGCTCTTTGTTCAATGGGGATTGGACCTGACCTACGACTCGGACGCGAAGCGGACGAAGTCGGAGGTTCGCGCCGAAGGTGCTGCGGAGCGAGCAAAGCGAGCGCAGCAAAATCCTACCCCCGCTATTCGCATAACCCCCGGGTCGCAAGACTCGGGGGTTGTTCGTTTTCCTGGAGAGGGACCATCAAGAGCCACTCATCAGCAGGAATCGTGGTACCACCGCGGACTTCGATCCCACTACCCTATTGTCTGAGCATGATTAGGCCGTCCCTCGTTGTCCGACTCTCCGTAGTTGGCTTCATCGCCGTTGGCGGCTTGAGCTATTCCGGACCCTTCCGGACTACTGCCAGCACCGCCGCGGATGCCTCGCACATCCCGATGGCCGTGAAATCCGGAGCGATGAGGCCTGTCATGCGCGAGGGCAAGACCGAACCGCGCATCCGTCTCGCCGATGCGATTGCTCAGCCCCACCTGTTCGCGGTTGGTGCGATGGCGGGGCTGGCCGGGGAGATCACGATCGCCGACGGCGAGGTGTGGGTCTCCCAAGTCGTCAACGGCCAGCCGGTCACTTCCGGCCCCGCTCCCGGGCCGGGCGACCACGCGACGCTGCTCGCCGGATTCAGCGTCGAACGCTGGTACACGGTCCCCCTGACCCAGCCCCTTGCCGGAGAGGCTCTCGATGCCGCCATCGAGCAAGCAGCACGCCAGAGGGGCATCGACACCGCAAAGCCCTTCCCCTTTCGCATCAAAGGCGATTTCGCCGCGCTCGATATGCACATCATCAACGGCTTCTGCCCGCATGGCGGCGGTGAAGCGGACGCAGCCCTCCAGCCCTGGAAGAGCAACTTCGCGATGCCGGTGCATGCACGCGTCGTCGGTATCTTCGCCCGCGGTGCCGAGGGGGTGCTGACGCACCACGGCACCGCAGTTCACGCCCACGCTCTCACGGATACGCCGGACGGGTTGGTCACCGGCCACATCGACGCCATGGGGGTTGCCGAGGGTGCGGTACTGCTGCTGCCAGCCCAGTAGCAACGCCCGCGGCACCGGACCTTCATCATGATGACTCTCGATACGGCGTGAACTCATTCCGCGCACAGGGAGAGAGAGTCTGACGATAGCACCACGTTCCCCATGCCCCTCGAGCTTGATGTCCACGCCACTGAATACTGATTCCCATACTATTGCGTGAAGCGATGGAGATCGATCTTGCCGATGCCGTGGAGTCTCGCGCCGACCTCTTGCCGCTTTGGCAACGGCTGCTCCATCCATCTGCCGTGACCCACTTTCTCGGTGGCGAAGCAACAGACGCAAGATCCCTCGACTCAGACAACACCGGCACCGCCCAAGGGCACACCTTCAGAATCAAAGGCGTTGGTGGAGGGGTCTTTCACGCCCGCTTCGACCGGCAAGAAGAACACACAACCGTTGCCTATGTCGTCTGGAGCGAGAAGATGCCGGAGTCACCGATACTCCTCACATACACGATCGACACATCAGCAGATCGAACGCTACTCAGAGGTGTCCTCGCGATGGACATACCCGTGGATGAGGTGCTCGCATCATTCGGACCGATCGCACTGATCATGAAACCGTTCGCTCCTGAACTCGCCCGAAGATTCTCGGCCAGGCAACTCCGCAAGCAGCTGATCGCGATTGCTACCCAGACCCACTGAAACCCTGGCCAATGCGTGCGCCGTCGCGGGTCGGCGATCATCTTATTGGACAATCGACACACATTGTGGACACCACACACCTTTGTGCGTGGGACGAACTCGGTCCACGACGCTGGATCTTCCCGTCTTCCCGATCCCTCTGTCCTGCCATAACCTCGACAGACAGTGCGATCCCAGCCCCGCATCCATTCTGGACGTTTTCAGCGTGACATCCGAATCCAGTTCATCAAACACCTCGAACTCCACGCGGCATCGTCGAGCTTGGTGTAATGTGACGCCCCGTGCCGGCGGCCGGAGCCGCCCAAAGGTATCGGAGATCCTTGCGTGTCCGACTTACCCCATCACGCTCATGCCGCGGCTGACGCTATGGATCCGGGGTCCGTCTCGCAGACCAACAGCATGGACCTCACCCGCTACGCCGAAGCCCCTGGCCGACGAATCCGTGCCGCAAACGTCTTCCCCTATCTCTCGATCCACCTGGTCTGTATCGGGCTGCTCTGGGTCGGCTGGTCTTGGGCGGCTGTGATCGCCTGCGTTGCGCTCTTCTTCGGTCGCATGTTCATCATCACGGCGTTCTACCACCGCTACTTCTCCCATCGCACATTCAAGACCAGCCGCGCCGTCCAGTTCATCGCCGCTTTCATCGGCACAACAACAGCGCAGCGCGGCCCACTCTGGTGGGCGGCACATCATCGCAATCACCATCGCCACTCCGACCATCCCCCGGACGTCCACTCGCCCGGCCTGTGGGGCCTGCTCTGGTCCCACATGGGCTGGTTCCTCAGTGATGACGGCATCAAGACAGATTGGAAACAGGTCCCGGACTGGGCAAAGGTCCCCGAACTCGTCTGGCTCGAGCGATGGCACCTGCTCGGACCTGTCACCCTGGCTCTCGGCTCCTTCGCCGCAGGATCTCTCCTCGCATCATTGGCCCCTTCACTCGGAACCTCCGGATGGCAGATGTTCGTGTGGTGCTTCGGCGTATCAACAACACTCCTCTATCACGGCACGTTCACGATCAACTCGCTCGCACACACCATCGGACGCCGTCGCTTCGCTACATCCGACGACAGCCGGAACAGCTTCATCCTCTCCATCCTGACGCTCGGTGAAGGATGGCACAACAACCACCATCACTACCCCGGCACCGTCCGTCAGGGCTTCTATTGGTGGGAGATCGACCCCACGTACTACGGCCTTCGCGCCATGCAGGCGTGCGGCCTCGTCTGGGATCTTCGTCCCGTTCCGGCAAAGGTGTACGAAGACGCCCACTCTCACGCCCCGCGAGTACGAGAAGAATCCATACGCATGCGCCGACTCCGTCGCGAGGCCCGTCAGTCGATGAACGCCCGTCGCCGAACGGGTGAGGGGGCCGCGTCGTGAGGATCGCGATCATCGGCTCTGGCATCTCCGGCCTTGTTGTCGCCCATCGACTCCATCAGGAGCACGATCTCACGATCTACGAGTCCGCAGGGCACGTCGGAGGGCACACCCGAACACTCACCATCGACCACGAAGGTCGGGGAATCCCCGTCGATACCGGCTTCATCGTCTTCAACACACGAAACTACCCGCTCTTTACCGCGCTCCTCGACGAGCTCGGTGTAGAGTCGCAGCCGACCACCATGTCATTCAGTGTTCGAGACGATGCGCGTCGCTTTGAATACGGCGGCGGCTCTCTCAACGCCATCATCGCCCAACGCGCGAACCTGTTCCGCCCCCGCTTCTGGCGAATGATCGCCGGCTTCCGTCGCTTCGCCACCGAAGCCCCGCGCGCGATCGAATCAGGCGATGAATGGACAACGCTTGGCGCATTCCTTGAGCGCGAGTGCTATCCCGCGCCGTTCAGAGACCACCTCATCGTCCCGATGGCCGCCGCGATCTGGTCCACGCCGGATGCCGACATCCTCGGCCTCCCTCTTGGCTTCTTCGTCCGATTCTTCTCAAACCACGGCATGCTCTCCGTGCGAGAGCGTCCTGTTTGGCGAACGATCGTGGGTGGCAGCCGCACTTACGTCGCTCGCCTGACAGCCCCATTCCAGAGCCGCATCCGACTTCACACACCCGTCCATTCTGTTGTGCGTCTTCGCGATGGCGTCCGTATCCGGACCGCAACCGAAGAACACAGCTTCGATGAGGTCGTCTTCGCCTGCCACGCAGATCAGGCCCTCCGCTTGCTCGAGGATCCCACACCCGCCGAACGCGAAATCCTCGGCTCTCTTCCGTACCGCCCGAATGAAGCGATCCTCCACACCGATCAATCACTCCTGCCCAAGTGTCGCCGAGCGTGGAGCGCGTGGAACTACATCGCTCGCCATAGCAACACACCGGGCGTCGCGGTGACCTACGACATGGAGATCCTCCAGCGTCTTGGAGCACGCCGACACCCGTGCGTCACATTGAACAGCAACGGCTCTGTCGATCCCGCCACGATCATCGACCGCCACACCTTCGAGCACCCGGCATTCGACGTCGCATCAATCAAAGCCCAGCAGCGCCACGCCGAGATCTCGGGAGTGCTTCACACGCACTATTGCGGCGCATACTGGTTCAACGGATTCCACGAAGACGGCGTCCGGAGCGGCACCCGCGTCGCCGACGCTATCCGGGCCTCTCGCAACACCTTCCAAGCGACCCCTCAACTCGCAAGTTCGCTTTAGTCCCGCATCGCATCATGACAACACCATGCAGCGTTCAAACGTCATTCCAGTTCTACCGGCTGCGGCGAAGAAGCTGCCAGAAGCCGCACAAGCACCCATACTTCCTACCCCGTCCCGACGATCGAGTGCGATCTACGTCGGCACCGTGAGACATCGTCGGTTTGCACCGCTCGTCCGCACATTCACTTTCCCCCTCTATATGCTCTGGCTCGATCTAGACGAGATCGAGGAGACCATGGCGACAGGCCGGCTGTGGGGAACCGATCGACGCAGACGAGCCCTGGCCCTTGGCAGATTCAAGCGCAGCGACTACCTCGGCGACGCCGCCAAGGACCTCAAGCAAGAGGTGCTGACTCGGGTCGAAGACGCGCTCGGCTTCCGGCCGAACGGCCCTGTGCGTCTGCTGACACACGCGAGACAGTACGGCTACGCCTTCAATCCCGTGAGCTTCTACTACTGCTTTGAACACAACCAGACGACCGGAACGGAGACTCTCACGTCGATCGTTGCCGAGATTACCAACACACCCTGGAAGCAGCGTCACGCACACGTCCTCGACTGTCGCGCCCGTGCCGGAGCTGCCAACGCACCGCCCCTCTGCGAGAGACGGCGACCTCTCCGCTTCAAGTTCGACAAGGTCTTCCACGTTTCGCCCTTCATGCCCATGGGGCTCGCCTATGACTGGGCATTCTCGATGCCATGCTCGCACGAGGGTTCTCGCCTCGGCATCCACATGACGCTGCGAGAGACCACACACGGTGAGAGCGTTCAAGGGATGGGCACGCATGGAACGCCCGATCGGCGTGTCTTTGACGCGACCCTGAGACTCGATCGCCGTGAGATCGGTCCTTGGACGCTCGACGGCATGCTCCTGCGATTCCCTTTGATGACCGCGCGCGTGACGCTCTCCATTCACTTGCACGCGCTCCGTCTCTGGTTACGTCGCGTTCCGGTCTTTCGACACCCCGGCCGTCGTATCGCCAGCAACCACACACATGTACCCACCGACCGTCCCAGTGGCTCGTGAATCCGGTCAGCATGCCCGACTCGAATCCACCCGAAAGCACTTCAGACGCCCTCGGAGTCCAATTCATGACAACATTCCACGCCGCGAGCGAGCGTGACATCAAGAGACGGACTCCAACGCCACTGGAACGCGCAGGCCAGCGGATTGTGCGCTCAACGCTCTCACGCATCACACATGGCTCACTCACGGTGCAGGACGGAGAAGACTCGACCGTCGCAGGTGACCGCCAGAAGGGACCTCACGTTTCAGTCAGAATCCTGGATCCGGTGTTCTACAAACGTGTGCTGATCGAGGGGCCGGCCGGTGCGGCGGAGTCATACATCGATGGAGAGTGGACGTGCGATGATCTGGCCGGGCTCTTCGAGCTGCTTCTGATCAACCGCGACGCGCTGGAATCCACTCAGTCCGCGCTCTCTCGCACGACAGCGCGATTGGCCGGCCTGCTCAACACGGTTCGACGCAACTCGCGGGCCGGAAGCACCCGCAACATCCGGGCCCACTACGACCTCTCAAACGAGTTCTTCGCGCTCTGGCTCGATCCCAGCATGCTCTACTCCGCGGCATACTTCGAGCGCGCCGAGATGTCGCTCGAAGAAGCCCAACTCGCGAAGGTCGATCGTTGCTGCTCAAAGCTCGACCTCAAGCCCAACGATCGCCTGCTCGAAATCGGCACCGGTTGGGGAGGAGCCGCCATCCGCGCCGCCGAACGCTTCGGATGCAGTGTTGTCACGACGACGATCTCGGAACAGCAGTTCCAGCTCGCGACTGCCCGCGTGCGAGAGCGCGGGCTTCAAAACAGGGTCAGCGTGGTCAGACTCGACTACCGAGACCTCGAACGCGACTACGGACGCGGCTCATTCAACAAGATTCTGTCGATTGAGATGATCGAAGCGGTCGGCCACGAATACCTCCCCCGCTACTTCCAGACAATCTCGCGTATGCTCACAATCGACGGGCTCGCCGTGATCCAGGGCATCTGGATCAGAGACCAGAGGTACGACGCTGCGCGGCGCACCGTGGACTTCCTCAAACGTCGAATCTTTCCCGGCTCATGCCTGCTCGGACTCACCGCTGTCACACGAGCCGTTCGAGACAACACAGACCTCTCACTCATCCACATGGACGACATGGCGCCGCACTATGTGCGGACACTCCGAGAATGGAACCGTGCGTTCCATGCTCGCGTGAACGAGATCCGATCGCTCGGGTTCGACGAACGCTTCATCAGAATGTGGCGATACTACTTCGAATACTGCGAGGGCGCGTTCCGCGCCAGGCACTGCGGTGATTACCAGTTTCTGCTCGCCAAACCACTGGGCAGACCGAGCATCAACTCCTGCGAACACCCCTGATTCATCTCACCTGCCCAGAAACACCTCGCGAACAGTCAGAGCATCGCGGCATCGAATCAGCAGAAACACAAGCGTGGCCAGGTTCCCGAGCATGCAGACCGCCACGACCCACATCACCCGTGCCCAGACGCGTCGCTCAAGCAGGCACAACCACACCATGACGAACAACAGGCCCACGCCGAGGTCAGCGAGTGTCGTGATTCCCCACCACGAACCCGCGACGAGACGCAGGCCCGCGATCAACCCCATCTCAAGCGATGAGACAACGATCAACCCGATCATCGCGGCAATCAATACACAGCAGACACTCGCAAGCACCTTCACTCCCATGTTCGGCTCCTCTGAAACGCCTCTACTGTCCAGACTTCAAGAGTCTTCGCACACCCCGAGGCACTCGATTCGACATCAGGAGACCCCATGCCGACGCTGACACCTCTCGAACAGGTTGTGTGGCTGCTTGTCGCATCGGTCCTGCTCTTCGGGCTGCTTTGGCTGGCGCAACGAAAGACCGGCGACGCCGGAATCGTTGATGTCGGTTGGTCATACGCGGTCGCGCTCGGAGCAGTGTTTGCCGCCGCGACCGGAGAGGGCTCGACTCACCACCGTCTCCTCATCGCCACGATGATCGGGCTCTGGGGCCTCCGCTTGGGCACACACATCCTGACCGACCGGGTCCTCACCGGCCACGAAGATGGTCGGTACCAGATGGCCCGAGAGCGATTCGGCGACCGTTTCCAGCCCTTCATGCTCATCTTCTACCAGTTTCAGGCGCTCAGTGTGCCGCTGCTCTGCCTCGCCCCGATCGCAGCCGCGACGACCACTCGCAACGGACTCGGCACCCTTGCTCTTGCCGGGCTCGGGCTGTACCTCATCGCGGTTGCGGGCGAATCACTCGCCGACCTGCAGTTGAAGCAGTTCAAGAAGCACACTGCAAACAAGGGCAAGACGTGCCGCGCAGGGCTCTGGAAATACTCAAGGCACCCGAACTACTTCTTCGAGTGGCTTCTGTGGGTCTCGTACGCACTCGTCGCAGCGGAGTCGCCGCACTGGTGGCTCGCGCTCGTGCCCGTCGCCACGATGTACCTTCTGCTGACTCGCATCACCGGCATCCCTCCCACAGAGGCGCAGTCCGTTCGCTCCAGAGGCGATGACTATCGCGCATACCAGAAAGAGACCAGCGCGTTCTTCCCTTGGTTCCCAAGGCCGTCTGCCCTCTCTCACACATCGGTCCCCCAACAGCGAAACTCCGAGGATCAGGCATGAGCACCATCAGTGGCCCGCACCCCCGGTCGGGCGGCATTAATCCACCAGTCCAGCGAGTAACTGCCGACCGCTCGCTCCCCGACGCTCCCCAGGCATGGTACGAACCCCTCCTGAACCGAGGCCTTATCCCCGACCCGATCCTGCGCTGGCAGATCCGGCAACGACTCCGGGCGCGTATCCGCCACGAATGCCGCGGAACCATCGAGGATCGCCACCAGCGATTCAGAGCGTTCGTGAACGACCTGCGATCGAGCCCCGTCGCGATCGAGACAGATGCCGCAAACATCCAGCACTACGAGGTCCCCGCACGATTCTTTGAACTCGCGCTCGGACCACGCCTGAAGTACAGCGGCTGCCTCTGGACTCAGGGCGTCCGGACACTGGCGGAAGCCGAAGAAGCGATGCTCGCCCTCACATGCGAGCGAGCCGAGATCAGAGACGGCATGGAAGTGCTCGATCTCGGCTGCGGCTGGGGCTCACTCTCGGGATACATCAAAGAGAAGTTCCCCAACTGCCGAGTCTCCAGCGTCTCGAACTCAGCCCTCCAGCGTGCGTTCATCGAACGCCGCAGAGACGAGCGAGGCATCACCGATTGGGATGTCATCACACAAGACGCCAACCGGTTCATCGAAGAAGCACGCTTCGCCGGCCGTTTCGACCGGATCGTCTCCATCGAGATGTTCGAGCACATGAAGAACTACCAGGCATTGCTCGCCGGCCTCTCCCGAATGCTCAAAGACGACGGACGCCTCTTCGTCCACATCTTCACGCACCGAGAGATCGCCTACCACTTCGAGCGAACCAACGACTGGATCGGGCGATACTTCTTCACGGGCGGCACAATGCCCTCCGATCACCTGCTCCACCACTTCCAGGACGACCTCGTCCTGCAGGATCACTGGCGTGTCTGCGGCACCCACTACCAGAGAACCGCGAACGCTTGGCTCACGAATATGGATGCCCACGCCGACGAGATCGAAACCGTGATGCGTGAGACATACGGCAAGGATGCACAGGCCTGGACACAACGCTGGCGAGCTTTCTTTCTCGCGTGCGCAGAACTCTGGGGGCTCAACCAGGGCAACGAATGGCTGGTCTCGCACTACCTCTTCCGGAAGCATGCATAACGCTCGGGCAAGGCGCCCGAGGTTCTCCCGAAAAGAATCCCGTCTATGAAGGGTCGCCCCCTTCGCTTCATGAACTCGCGATTCGCTGCGACCGTATGTCCTTGACGAGTGAGAGTCCGATACAGATTCAGCACGCGGCACTCACACCCGTACGTCGAGGAGAAGTATCCATGCAGTACATGGTCATAGAGCGCTTCCGAGACGGGTGCATACAAGACGTCTACCGCAGATTCAACGAACGCGGGAGACTCGCGCCCGAAGGCCTTCACTACATCGCAAGCTGGATCGATGAAGGGCTCACGACCTGCTACCAGGTCATGGAGTGTCAGGACCGCTCCCTCATCGACACCTGGATCGCGAACTGGTGCGACCTGGTCGAGTTCGAGGTCATACCGGTCATCAACTCGACCGAGGCAGCGAAGCGGGCCGAGTTCCTGTAACGGCATGCTTGTCCAGAACCTTCTCGAGAATCAGCACCCGTCCGCGCTGCCCAATGAACACCCGCTCGATATGCGAGCCGCCCACGCGCGAGCAGGATTCGTGCGAGCCCGGTACGCTATCGCTCCGTGCGGCTCACGCAAGCCGCGTATCGTCTCAGTCGCCATCTGTAGTATGGGAGCCGGCCATGCATCGTCCTGTGTCAAGAGCGTTCGGAGCCGCGATCGCCGGAGGAATCACCATGCTCACAGGATGCGCCACACCGCGAGAGCGCACCTTCGGCGAAGATGCCGCGTTCCTTGCCCGACACTCAGAGACTGTCGAGATCACCTCTGCCGATGGCCGGGCACGCATCGTGGTCGCCCCGCAGTATCAGGGCCGCGTGATGACCTCAACACTCGGTGGTCCGAACGGCCTCTCCTACGGGTACCTGAACGACGATCTGATCAAGTCCGGCAAACCGGTGCCGAAAATCAGCGTGTGGGGCGGCGAAGACCGCTTCTGGCTCGGGCCGGAGGGTGGTCAGTTCGCCATCTTCTTCAAGCAGGGAGACGAGTTCACGCTGAAGGACTGGCAGACGCCCGCGCCCATCGATTCGGTCGCATATGAAGTCGTCTCCAAGACCTCAGACTCCGTAACACTCAAACACGACTGCACACTCACTAACTACTCAGGCACCACCTTCGACGTGCGTATCGACCGGACGATCCGAATCGTCGAACAGGATCGCGTCGCAAGAGACCTCGGCATCAACCTCGCCGGATGCGATCTCGTTGCGTTTGAATCCGAGAACACGATCACAAACATCGGCACGGCCCCGTGGCGACGCGAGACCGGCCTTCTCTCCATCTGGATCTTGGGCATGTTCAAGCCCTCGGACACCTGCACCGTAGTGATCCCCTACAAGCCCGGACCAGACGAATCACACGGACCCGTGGTCAAGGACGATTACTTCGGAAAGGTCCCCGAAGACCGCCTGACGCTCTCCGACGAGGCGATCTTCTTCAGAGGCGACAGCAGAATGAGAACAAAGATCGGCGTAGGCCCAGGGCGAGCGCTCCCGGTATGCGGCAGTTGGGATCCCGAACGCGGCGTCCTGACCCTCGTCACATACACGCTGCCCCCGGGTGTCAACCTGTCGAGCGAGTACATCAACAGCATGTGGGAACACCAGCAGAATCCATACGCCGGCGACGTCATCAACAGCTACAACGACGCCCCCGGCAAGCACGGCCCCACCTTCTACGAACTCGAAACCTCTTCACCCGCGCTGGCACTCGCACCCGGACAGAGCGCAACCCACATGCACCGAACGATCCACATCTCAGGAGACCGCTCTCAACTCGACGCCATCGCAAGGCGTGTGCTGAAAGCGAACCTGTCCGAGATTGAAAACGCACTCCCCTGACCATTCGCGGACGCTGTCCCCACTCGATGGTCAGCGTGTGCGTCGGAGCAGATACCTCTCAACATCGCCATTCGCCGCGTCGAGCAGGAACTCGTACTCCACGATCTCCCACCCGCCGTTGACCATCGTGTCCACAATCGACATGCGGTTGTACTCCTCGACCACGGGCTGACCCGCCGCCTTGACGATCTCCTGCCAGCGTCGCGCTCGTGCATCGGAAGTCAAGAACGTCGCATCCGTCCCTACGAAGGTCAGCACACCATGCTCGACCCTCGGAGCCACGCGCGCATGCCCCGGCTGTCTCGTAAAGCCCAAGAACACCGCGCTCGACGCCGCAAGACCAATCACAACGGCCAACGTTGCAGGAAATCGCCGACCAAACCCTCGATTCATCATGCACCTCCGGTAGCTGTGTGTCCCGGAGTTGTACCAGAACCGAAGAGAAACAGTGCGATCCGCCGTCACGGCCGTGTCACTTAAACCTCGCCGCGCGGGCACTCACTTCGCAGGCACAAGCCGGATCACATGGTCCGGCTGGTTCAGCACCACATAGATCGAACCATCAGGACCCGTGACAACATCCCTCACCCGACCCATCCCGTGAATCAGTTCCTCTCGCTCAACAACGGATTCGCCCTCGATGCGCAGCCGCTCAACGGTCTGCCCAGCCAGGCCACCCGCGACCAGGTCGCCCCTCCACGCCGGAAACGCCTCGCCATCAGGACCCGCACGCACAGTGTCAAGCCCGCACGCAGCGATGGAGGGGAGCCAGACATACACCGGCATCACGAAGTCCTGACCCTCGGTGGGCCACGGCGTGCGGAATGGCGCATCGCTGTAATTGATTCCGAAGGAGACCAAAGGCCACCCGTAGTTCTTCCCACGTTGCACGAGATTCAACTCATCGCCCCCGCGCGGCCCGTGCTCCGTGTCCCACAGCCGACCATCCAGGCCGAATGCCAGTCCCTGCGGGTTGCGATGCCCATACGACCAGATCGCCTCGTACACGCCGCTCTGCCCGACAAACGGGTTGTCCGCGGGGATGCGCCCGTCGTCATGGAAGCGGAAGATCTTCCCGTTCGGCCGATCCAGACGCTGCGCAAGATCCATCACACCCCGCTCACCCATGCAGAAGTACACGAGCCATTCCGGCTCCGCCCCGTTGATCGAAGCATGCTCAAAGACGATGCGGCTCCCGAAGTGGATATCCCCGTTGCTGTAGTGCTCAGACTTCGCCTCGAAAATCGTCTCCTCATCCGTCCAACGCCACTCAGATCCCTTGCCCTTGATCCTCCCTCGCACGACCTTCGTGAACCCCGGTCCACGAGGCCCGCTCCCCTGAGCATCAGAGAACGTGAGATAAACCCAGCCGTTCGAGCGGTACTCGGGATGCACGGCCACATCCATCAAGCCGCCTTGACCTCGATTCCGTACCGCTGGCACACCAGCCACCGGCGAACTCAGGGATTCTCGTGCCCAGACCTGCAGAGCCCCGGAGCGGCTCGTCACAAGCATCACGCCCGAGGGCGAGCCCTCAGGACCGGCGGCGGGCACAAAATCAACCGACCACGGGATGTCGAGGCCTCGCGTAATCACGCGCTCGACCCTGAACCGCTCGTGCGCTGTCGCATACACACCGTCGCGATCCGGCTTCGGCGAGCCGGTTCGAGCCCGCTCGTTCGCGGCCCGCAACTCGCGTATATGTACGACCAGCGACCAGATCTGCTCGTCCGTGAGTGCCCCCCCATACGCGGGCATCCCCGACTCCACAATCCCGTTCTTCGTCGCATCAAACAGATGGCGATCGGTCGGACCGGTCAGCCACTCGTCATCCAGCATGCTCGATGCGTTGCCGCCCTGTGCATTCTGCCCATGACACGAGACGCAGTTGTTGTTCCAGAGCTGGGCCGCTGTTTGTCCGTGCGCCACAGCTGAATACCCGAACGGGGTGAAAGCAACGACGACCGCGAGGAGCAAGCGGCCTGCTCGCGCGGTGGGCTTGAAAATCGACATGCGAGGGTCTCTCCGAACCCCTGTCGTGAAGGAATGACGTGGGGCGTAATCGGGACATCTCGAGCAAAGGCGGCTGGGGTGAAGCCGACTGAAAATCGGTCAACACGGCCGGCGGGATTCGAACCCACGACCTGCGGTTTAGGAAACCGCCGCTCTATCCAACTGAGCTACGGCCGCACGGAGGATGCTAGGGCGAGTTGCCGCCGTTTGAACGCCCGTTCTGGAGCAGATCAGGAAATGATCCGCAGCATATCCCGCACAGAGTCTACCGCGCCCCCTCCCCCGAGGGGGCACCGGGCCATTGCATGCCGATCACCGGTCCGTGAAATGCCGCATGAAGTGAACGACCGTCCTTGCGAGGATGTCTGTCTCGATATTGACTCGGCTGCCGACGCGCAGATCTCGCAAAGTGGTCAGGTCGAGCGTCGTCGGGATCAACGCGACATCGAACGATGAAGCCGCCACATCCACCGAAGCGATAGTCAGGGAGACCCCCTCGACAGCGACCGAGCCCTTTGGCGTGATACAGGGGAGCAGTTCCGAAGGCGCCTCGATGGTGACTCGCCATTCCCCGACCTCTTTCACGCCTCGTACGATGCCTACTCCTTCCACGTGCCCCTGCACAACGTGCCCGCCCATCAGCGTCGCCGCCGTCGCCGCCCGCTCCAAGTTCACCCGCGTTCCAGGGCCGATGAAGCCCAGCGTCGTCTTGGAGAGCGTCTCGGGCACCACATCGAAGCGCAGCAGGCCCGACGCCGTCCCTGGTCGTGGGGCGAGCGTCAAACAGCAGCCGGAAACAGAGATCGACTCGCCCGGTGCGAACCCAACGCCCCATCCCCCGGCATCGATCAGGAGCTCGGATCCGGTCTGGGTCGGGTTGAGTGCGTGGAGGGAACCGGTGCACTCGATGATGCCTGTAAACATGCTGCAAGGGTAGTTCGCAGGGTTGAGAGGGGCATCAGAGGGGGTATCAAGGCAAGCACCGGGCTTGACTGGCAGGGAACCCCTGTCCATACTGCCACGCCCCCGGATTCCGCCCGCGTTCGGCGGCTTGGGGCATCGACGTGGGAAGAAGTAAGGTTGGGTTCCATGCGCGACCAGCAGAATCGGTCCTCCCTGAGCCGCTCGCTCATTCTTCTCACCTGCGCGACCATCGCAACCTGCTGCCTTGCAACGGGTTGCGAGACCACTTCCTCGCGAACCAAGTCCGCAGTCCCTCAGGACCCCCAAGCCGACGCCTTCGGGCAACTCGGTTACAAACTCGACTGGAGGGGCTTCGCCTTCGTTGACAAAGGCCAGAAACCCAGGTTCATGGAGCCCATGGGAGATGTGCTGGCTTTCCAGGAATCCGGCAGCACGCTCTCGATCCTCGAAGCGAGCAACGGAGGCGTCCGCTGGGCCAGCCAGCTCGCCGGACCTCTGACACTCTTTACAACCCCTACACGCGAAGGACGCTTCATCCACGCCTCCGCAGAGACCGAGCTCTTCACCCTCGCCATCGACACCGGCACGCTCGTCGGCAGAGAAAGCTTCGAGCGAGTGATCACAACCAGGCCAGTCCAGGACGGCGACCTGCTGATCTACGGCACATCCGTCGGCGAGGTCATGGCCCACGTCCGTGGCCTCGGCGTCAAGCTCTGGGGTTTCCGCACGTCCGGCGCAATCGAACGCGCCCCGGTCCGTATCGGCTCGGCCGTCGGTGTGGTCGCGCAGACGGGCGACACCGTCATCCTCGACGCATCGAGCGGCTCGCTCCTCGGGCGAGTTCGCCTCTTCGGCGGCGTCACCACCGACCCGGTATCCGACGGAAACCTGATGTTTGTCGCAGGCAGCGACCAGTCGCTCTACGGCATCGACCCCGACGGTGCCAGAATCGCCTGGCGCATCCGCACCTCACGCCCCCTCACCGTCCAGCCCTCCGTCATCGGCGGCATGCTCTACTGTGAACTTCCCGAACGCGGCCTCTGCTCGATCGAGCCCTCGACTGGCAACGTCAGGTGGGAAAACAAAGACCTTCGTGGAACGGTCGTCTGCTCCAGAGGGGTCAACGTCATCGTGTGGGATGGACGCTCCGCATCGCTCATCGAGCCATCGACCGGTGACATCCTCTCAAAGGTCGAGTTGCCGGGCGTCTCGATCCTTTCCACAGATGGATCCACAGACCCGGTGATCTATGTCACCGACGCAAAGGGCAAAATCGGAAAGTATCTCCCTCGTTAAGCGAAGGGGGTGCCCCTGGAGGCGAGGCGAGATGTCGGACCATGTGCGGATCGCCCGTGCGCTCCTGAGCGTCAGTGACAAAACGGACCTTGTGCCATTCGCACGCGCCCTCACCGAGCGAGGGGTCGAACTCATCTCGACAGGTGGAACCGCGAAGGCCCTTGCCGACGCCGGGCTTCCGGTCACGCCGATCGACGCCTTCACCGGCTTCCCCGAGATGCTCGACGGCAGGGTTAAGACGCTGCACCCGGCGATCCACGGCGGCCTGCTCGCGCTCAGGTCAAACCCCGACCATGTCTCCACACTCAAGGCCCACGGCATCCGAGAGATCGATCTCGTCTGCGTGAACCTCTATCCCTTCGAACAGACGATCGCTCGCGAAGGCGTCACCGATGCCGAAGCCATCGAACAGATCGACATCGGCGGCCCTTCCATGATCCGCTCAGGAGCGAAGAACTTCGCCTCCGTGACCGTCGTCACGAGCCCGGATCAGTACGACCGCGTGGTCTCAGAACTCGCCGCACATGACGGCTGCACGACCTACCGCCTCCGGGCCGAACTCGCGGCAGCCGCCTTCAGCCGGACCAGCAAGTACGACGCCGCGATCGCCACACATCTCGGCAAGCGCGACGGTTCCCCCTTTCCCCCCGTGCTCTCGCCGCGCCTCGTGAAGCAGGAAGAGCTTCGCTACGGCGAGAACCCGCACCAACGCGCCGCCCTCTATGTCGATCCGACCTCGCAGGAAACAAGCATCGGAAACGCACGCCAGATCCACGGCAAGCAACTGGGTTACAACAACATCCTCGATGCCGCCGCTGCTCTCGATCTCGTCGCCATGATGCGCGGCCTCCCCCGCGAAACCGCTCACATCGGCGCGTGCGTCGTCAAGCACACGAACCCATGCGGAGCCGCGATCGGCCGCTCGCCCCTCGCCGCCATCGACGGGGCAATCGCGGGTGATCCCCTCGCCGCGTTCGGCGGCATACTCGCGTGCAACGGCGAGATCGACGAAACAGCAGCAGAGAGAATCGTCCGAGAAGGCACCTTTTTCGAGGTCGTCATCGCGCCGGCCTACACGCCCAACGCTGCCGCGATGATCGCACAACGCTGGTCGAACGTGAGGATCCTCGAAACAGGTCCGTTCCGATCCGGCCGCACCGGCAGGGTGGAACTGCGCTCGATCTCCGGCGGGATGCTCGCACAGGACCAGGACACACGCGTCGGCGACACATCCGGCTGGACACACACCTCAGGACCGACCCCAACCGAGCAGACACTCGCCGCCGCCGCGATGCTCGAAATCGTCTGCCGCTCGCTCTCAAGCAACGCCATCGCAATCGGCGGCATCGACTCAACGACTGCCGATGGCGGTTGCCTTCGTCTCTTCGGCGCGGGCGCGGGACAGATGGACCGCCTCGCTTCCTGCCGCATCGCCACCCAGAAGGCAGGCCCGCTCGCCTCGGGTGCCATCGCCCTCTCTGACGCCTTTTTCCCCTTCCCGGATGGCCCCACCGTTCTGATAGATGCTGGCGTGCGCGTCATCGTCCATCCCGGGGGCTCGAAGCGCGATCAAGAGACCTTCGACCTCTGCGAAAAACGGGGGGTCACCTGCCTCATCACCGGAAACAGACACTTCAGGCACTGAATCCCGGCATCCAATGCCCCTCCACAGCATTTCTCGGACGCCCAGCCCCAAAGCCGCACCGTACCGATCGAAGGGGGCCTCAACCGACATGCCGGGTGCGAAGTCTTTGTGAGCAAGAGATTTGGCATTCCCTTCGGACTTGATAGGCAGCGAGCCGATCTGTAAGGTTACGGGTGCGTGGCGGAGCCACGACTTGAGAGGGAGATATGCAAGGCGACACAGCCGAGCATGGAATCGGCCTTCCGGGGCACATCCTCGACGACACGGATGTCGCTGTCTCTTCGTCGGGCGGGCTCGCCATCGTTCCCGGCATGCTCGGCGCTGACGGCATGAACGCAAAAGTGCTCGTGCTCAACCGGGCGTTCGCCGCCGTCCGCGTCGTCTCCGCGCGCAGAGCGTTCTGCCTCCTCGTCCGCAACATCGCCGAGGTCGTCCACGTCGAAGACGGCAAGTACCTGAATTACGACTTTGAGTCGTGGTGCGAGATCGCCGAGCTCCAGCGCCAATTCGAACGCGAACGCCACGACTGGGTTCGCACCACCCGGACAGAGATCGCCGTGCCGCGCATCGTGCGCCTCCTCGGCTACGACCGCCTCCCCGCCCAGGTCGTGAAGCTGAACCGACGCAATCTCTTCGCTCGCGACCGCAACACCTGCCAGTACTGCGGCCGCCACTTCTCCACAAGCGAGCTGTCGATAGACCACGTCGTGCCCCGCACACAGGGCGGACAAGACACGTGGGAAAACCTCGTCTGCGCCTGCATCAGATGCAACGCTCGAAAGGGCGGCAGAACGCCCGATCAGGCGAGCATGAAACTCGTCCGCCGTCCCATCCGCCCCAAGCGCAACCCGCTCGTGACCCTGCGCCTCGGCAGCGAGAAGTACCAGTCGTGGAAGGCATTCCTCGACCACGCGTACTGGAGCGTCGAACTTCGCTGATCGTGTGTGGATCGCACCCGCTCAAGCCGTGCCCGACACACAAATCCAACGCCCCAAAGAGCCGAGCAGGTGTTCTTGCTCTACCTCTGCGCCTTCGCAAACCCATCCGCTTTGGACGCGAGGTCAAAGTCCTTCATCGTGATCCCGCCCGCATCGTGCGTCGAAAGCGTCAGCGTGACCTTGTTGTAGCGAATCAGAATGTCCGGGTGGTGCTGCGACCGCTCCGCCTCCTCAGCAACCCGCGTCACAAACCCCATCGACTGAACAAAGTCCTGAAAGCCGTATGTCCGATGGATCGCCTCGCCGGTCTCAGACCATTCGGGGAGCTTCGCCAGCTCTGCCTGGATCTGATCCTCGTTGAGCTTTTGCATGGCAACTCCGGCTGCGATGTGGTCGGCCCGGACAGCGGGCGTATGAGGTATGCTACCCGATGCCGGCGCGCAACGCACCCGGGCGTGCCGCACGGGAGAGACGACTCCTTGACGACCTGTGGATGAAGCACCCCCACATTCGAAGACCAGACTCGCGCCGTCCCCCACCGGCGCGCTGCACCTCGGAAACGCCCGCACATTCCTCATCAACTGGGCGATGGCACGTCAGGCCGGATGGAGCGTCCTGCTCCGCATCGAAGATCTCGACGGTCCCCGCATTAAGCCGGGTGCCGACACACATGCCATCGACACACTCGCATGGCTCGGCATCGACTGGGACGAAGGCCCAACCTGGCAGTCGAGTACGCCCGACGTCTATAGAAACGCGATGCAGCGCCTGGCAGAGTCCGGGCTCGCCTACCCCACGGCGCTCTCCCGCTCAGAAGTTGATCGACACACCGCCGCGCAGACCGACGCCGCATCCGCACCGCAAGATGGCTCGCGAGAGGTCCGATTCCCCGCGAGTCTCAGGCCCCCCATCGACCGAGCCGCGATGAACCGCGGGTTCGACAACGACGCCGCGACATGGCGATTCGTCGTCGAGCCGGGCGTGGTCGACCTCCAGGATCGCTTCGCCGGGCACGCTTCATTCGACATCTCGCAGATCGCTGGCGACTTCATC
The DNA here is from genome assembly GCA_019454185.1 of Phycisphaeraceae bacterium. Classification (NCBI taxonomy): domain Bacteria; kingdom Pseudomonadati; phylum Planctomycetota; class Phycisphaerae; order Phycisphaerales; family Phycisphaeraceae; species Phycisphaeraceae bacterium. The sequence continues at coordinate 426,730 of CP075368.1, read as the reverse complement.
GTCTGGACAAAGCAGCGGGTTCCGGCCTACCAGCTCGCCGTCGTCGTCGACGATTCAAGGCAGGGCATCACCGAGGTCGTCCGTGGCGATGATCTCCTGGACTCTGCCGCAAGACAACTGCTGCTCTACCGTGCCCTCGGCCTCCCCAACGAGCCGACCTACACACACCTGCCGCTCGTCAAGGGTCCCGACGGGCGTCGTCTGGCCAAACGCCACGGCGACACGCGCCTCGACACCTATCGATCGCTCGGCGTGATGCCCGAACGCGTGATCGGCCTGATCGCCTACTGGTGCGCCATGATCAACAGGCCCGAGCCCATCACCGCAATCACGTTCCTCCAGGCATTCTCCCTCGATAAGATCCCCAAGGAAGCGATCACTTTCACGCCGGAGGACGACGCATGGCTTCGCAGGGGCGTTCGATGATGGGCAAGCTGATCGGTGTCTTGGCTTTCCTCGCCGTCGCCGGAGCGATCGCCATCTCTATAGGCGGCGGGCTGGGCGACGGATCAAAGGGCAACGAACGAGTCGTGCTTGCCCCCACAATGACGGTCAAACTGAAGGACAAGCCGTTCAAGCTCGAGGTCGCCGCTACCAACGAGGCGCGAATCAAGGGCATGGGAGGTCGCACCGAGATCCCCCCCGGCACCGGCATGCTCTTCGTCTTCCCGAGGGCTCAGCGTCTGAGCTTCCTCATGCGCGACTGCCCCATTCCCATCGACGTGCTCTTCATCGATGCCACCGGCCGCATCACGGCGATCCACACCATGCAACCCGAGGAGCCGCGACGCCCCGGCGAAGACGACTACGCCTACGACGCACGGCTCAAGAAGTACTCAAGCCGCTTCCCCGCCCAATTCGCGATCGAGATCGAGGGCGGCATGGCCTCGAAACTCGGAATCACAGAGGGCGAGAAAGTCGCCATCGACACAGCCAGACTCTCCAAGGCGTCAGAACTCGAACGCGTCAGAATCGGATCCAAAGACTTCTACCTCGAACTTGCCGCGAGTGATCCGGTCAGGATGATGGGACTCTCAGGACGCGTCGAGATCGCCGAAGACAGCGGCATGCTCTTCGTGTTTCCGGACGCGACCGAGCGACACTTCGTCATGCGCGACTGCCCCATCCCCATCGACATTATCTACCTCGACTCGTCGGGCAGGATCCTCTCCTTCCACGAGATGCAGCCCGAACCACCCCGCGCCCCCGGCGAAACCCCGGATGCATACGAGAATCGCCTGAAGCCCTATCCAAGCAACGGACCGATGCAGTTCGCGATCGAACTCCGGGGCGGCACAATCCGCACGCTCGGACTTCAACCGGGCGCAACAATCGGCATGGATGCCGAGCGGCTGAAGCGGCTCGCACGCTGAGCCGATCCCCAAACAAGGTCCGCGCACATCGGGCCACCAAGGGGAGCAGGATGACGCATCGGACGCTGATCGTCGCGCACGGCGAAGGGCAATCATCGCGGTGCGACGCGCTCCTGGCTCGGATCCTGGAGCAGTGGCCTCCCGAGTACACAGCACCAACCGTGAGAATGGTCGATCACGGCTCGCTCGCGCTCGAGCGTTCCCTCGCCCAGCATCCGACCCTCGTCGTGGGAGACCCGACCCTGCGCGGCGCAAAGCTCACGCAGCTCCTCGACATGCTCGACGGCAGATGCGTCCCCGCCCTCGTGCTCCAGGAGAGCGGCGCCGATCAGGCCGAGACCCCCGGCATCATGGTCTGGAACGCCGACGCGTCGCCCGCACGCATCGCCACCGCGCTCTGCACACTCGCCCTCAGACAGCACACCGTCCAACGACTCGCCCATGAACTCGCGATCGCCCAGCACTGCCAGGGAGGCATGCACGGCGAGATCTCACGCATGCACGAGGAGATGTCGCTCGCGGCAAAGATCCAACGCGACTTCATGCCGCGCGGCACCATTGAAGCCCGCGGCTTCGACATCGCCGTTCTCCACCAGCCCACCGGATACGTCTCCGGTGACATGCACTGCGTGCGACAGATAGACGACCGAACGATCGGCGTTCTCGTCGCAGACGCCGTCGGACACGGCGTCCCCGCGGCACTGCTCACCATGATCATCGCTCGTTCCATCCAATCAGCACCCGCTCATGTCATGGCCGATCCCGGCGCAATGCTCGACCGACTGAACGTGGACCTCATGACGGCTCAGTCCGGCGCGACCAGATTCGTGACCGCGATCTACGCGACAATCGACACAGTATCGAGAGTCGTGAAAGTCTCTGGCGCTGGACACCCACCGCCGCTCCTGATCTCAAAGAGCGGCGTCGAACGCGTCGAGACCGACGGCCCGCTTCTCGGCGTCTTCGATGACGCCAGCTTCGGCGTGACAGAACTCACGCTCGCTCCCGGCCGCACGCTGCTCATGTACACAGATGGGTTCGAGACCTGCTTCCCAAAGGCCGGCGCAGACGCCCACGAGATACGCATGCCCACGACAACATACGTCGAGCATTTCGCTCGACTCTGCGACCCAAAGAGCGCGGCATCGCTCGAAGAGTCAATGGCCGAACTCCGGGGTGTGCTCCTCGAACAAGCCGGCTCGCTCCACCAGGCCGACGATGTCACCGCTATGGCGATCGCCGCTAGAGACGCCGACGCTCAGGCGATGCGAAGAGCCGCTTAAAGCTCGCGGCCCTCATTCAACCGACCCGATACGCCTCAGTCCCTGATGCGATTCTCGACCATTCGGTCGTACTCGATCAGCCCGTCCTTCAGACGCACCACACGCTCGCACCGCTTGGCGATCGAATCGTCGTGCGTCACCATGATGAGCGTCATGCCCTGAGAGTGAAGATTCTCGAAGAGTCTGAGAATCGCCCGGCCGGTGGTCGAATCGAGGTTTCCGGTCGGCTCGTCAGCCATCAGGATGACCGGATTGGTCACGAGCGCCCTCGCGATCGCAGAACGCTGCTGCTGCCCGCCCGAAAGCTCGCTCGGCCGATGCCCCACTCGATCATCCAGCCCGACGAGCGCAAGTGACTCGATCGCCCGCTTGATCCGGTCGTGCTTCGGAACCCCCTGGTAGAAGAGCGGCGTCGCGACGTTCTCCTCAATCGTCAACTGCGGGATCAGGTTGAACGCCTGGAACACGAACCCGATCTTCCGCCCCCGGAAGACGGAGAGTTGCTCATCGGGCATCGTCCGGGTGTCCTCACCATCGACCGTGTACGACCCCTCCGACGGCCGGTCGAGGCACCCCAAGATGTTCATCAGCGTGGACTTGCCGGAGCCCGACGCACCCATGATCGCGATGTACTGGCCGCGTGGGATATCAAGATCGATCCCCCGAAGGGCCTCAACCATCACGGTTCCGTCCGGCTTGCGATAGACCTTGCGCACGCCTCGGAGCTCTGCGACGTTCTTCGTGCTGACTGGTGCGGCTGCGGTTGGCATGGGTCGGGAGTCTACAGGGTGAGGCAGGCAACGGTTTCGGCATCGGCAAGCCGTGCCACGAAGGAAACGGGATCAGAGGTTGTCACGGATCTCCGGACGCAGCCGCTCAAGCACCATCTGCCCGAAGGCAATCGACGCAACCGTCCACAAGAGCATCAAAGCCCAGGTGCCCAGAGTCGGCAGGGTCCCCGCGAGGAACAGATCCCTCACCGCGTGAAGAAACGGATACACCGGGTTAAAGGGGAACGTCGCCCGGAACCACTCCGGCACGATGCGTGGATCATAAACGATCGGAACGGTCCAGAAGCCGATCAGCAGCGCGATCTCAACGATCTGACGCACATCCCTCACAAAGACGAACACGGTCCCCAATGCCATCCCCAGCCCCATACCGAACAGCAGCAGCAACGCCAGCGGCAACGGGAGGAGCAGCCACGTCACAAACGGTCCATGGCCCAGCACCAGTGCCAGACCAAGCAGGAGCACCATGCTGATCACCAGCGAGATACCCGCGCTCAGCACCGACTGCGCGACATACACCTCCTCGTCGATCGCAAGCTTCCGCAAGTACGCCGCGCCGCCGACAAGGGCGTGCGTACCCCGGCTCACCGCCTCCGAGAAGGCCGTCCACGGAAGCAGGGCAGCGCACAGGTACAACGTAAAGTGAATGCCCGTGAAACCGCCCCCGTCCCGCCCCGTCATAACCTGACCGAAGACGATCGTGAAAACCGCGATCAACGCAACCGGACGCAGGATGTTCCACGCCGCGCCCGCCGCGGATCCCACATGCCGATGACGCACATCACGCCACGCTGTGCGGGCGATATAGACGCGATGGCGATAAAGTGCGGCAAGCATCGAGGGACGATGGTAGTGCGCCGACACCGTGAAGCAGGCCACCCGCATCTGCCTGTGTTCATGCCCAGCCGCCGATGGCGACCTTTACTTGCTACGAATGGATCAGGCACGGACCACATCCCATCCCCCGCTCCTCTCGATCGTGACGCCGGTCCGTAATCAGGCACAATTCCTCCCACGCTGCCTGGCATCGGTCCGCGACCAACCCCACGGCATCGCCGAGCACATCGTGATGGACGGCGCAAGCAGCGACGGATCCGCCGAGATTCTGCACCGAGCGCACGGCCTCTCACACCTGCGTTCCGAGCCGGATCGCGGCCAATCCCACGCGATCAACAAGGGCTTCACCCTCGCGCAAGGACGCTTTGGCGCATGGCTGAACGCAGACGACTGGTACCTCCCCGGCGTGCTCCGAGAGGTCGCCGCCTTCCTGCTTGAGAATCCCGAGACCGACATGCTCGTCTGCCGCGCCAGGTTCGTCTCACATGATGGGCGGGTCGTTCACGAGCCGATCCCACCGGAGCGGATCGACGAGCCGGCCCTCCTCTCGCTCCGATCAGCGTGGTTCGCCGGGCACTCCATCGCGCAGCCGGAGGTCTTCTTCCGTCTTGATCTCTTCCGCGAAGTCGGAGGGTTGGACGAAGAGAACCACTACTCGATGGACCACCACCTCTGGCTGAAACTCGTCGAGCGCGGCGCACGCGTCCGCCAGATCCGCACCCTTGTCGCGTGCCAGGGCGTACATCCCGGGCAGAAGACCGCCGATCGGCTGCTCGCGACGCGCTCAATCGTCACGGGTTCTCGCGCTTGGCTCGATCGACGCGCGCAGCACTGGCCGTTGCAAGCCCCGCACGTCCGGGCCGAGATCGAAGCACTCGAACGCAAACTCGAACTTGCCGCACGCTACACCCTATCGATCGACCACGCCTTCGCGCGCGAGGGCCTCGGCCCAGTGCCCTCCGCGCCGCTTGCTCCCCCGCCGCGCACGACGCCTCCCGGTTGGCTCGAAGCGATACAGACAGCATGGAACACCGGTACGCATCCCTCGCAATCCACGCTACTCGTCTCCCCTGAGACGCACTCAAGTGAAGCAGATCAAATCATCACAAGGTTCGGCGGAACCCGTATCACTCCCGACACGCTGCTCAACTCCCCCGCTCCCGCAAACGTCTCGCGTCTGATCCTCCACAGAGCGCTCGGCGATGATCCCGATGCCGAAGCACTGTTCCGCAAAGCGTGCGCCGCGCTCCGCCCCCGCGGCCTGCTCATCGTCTCGGCAGAGGTCTCACCCTCGGAGCCGCACGACCTCTACCTCAAGCGTCTCAGAACGAGAGCCGCCAACAAAGTGACGCAACCCGATGATTTCATCATCGGCCCCCGTGCCGACGCCACGCTCCGGCCCCTGCTCGAGTCGAGCCCGAATCCGTTGATCGCCCACCCCTGGCCCCGAGGGCTCGACCTCGACTCCATGCTCAGCCGCGTTGACGACAAGATCACCCCGCTCACCGACACTCATTTCGGCGGATACAACCAGCTCCCGCTCGCTCCGTTTCCTGTCGTGCCGAAGCTCGGACCGAAGGATGCGAGCGGCTCATTTCGCGACTGCTGGCGCACGATCTCGCTGATGGTCAACCGATAATCGCCGTCAGATCCCGAGCGACTCGCGAATCACCGAATACAACCCGGTGTTGTCGATGATGGGCCCGATTCGCTCCGATCCTGGACCGATCGCCGTGACCTCCACCATGTCGGAGGTGTGATTCGGTGAGAGAAACGCCACCCCGAAGTGGTTCGCCAGCACCGACCCCAGCACAAGCATGCCCGAGTTCGCCGGCGCGAACGGATCCACACGCTCCTTGTTCGCCGCACGGAGCACCATCTCCGCCTCGTGATCCCTCAGCGTCACATCTGTCGCCTCGCGAACGCTCTGCACGAGAATATCCGGACGCTCCTCGGTCCGAGCCGCTGCCAGACGCGCAGCGATCCACTCGAAACTGTGACGCACGCCAAGCAACCGCCCGAACCCCTCGTTGCCCGCCTTCTCGTAGAGCGTCAACCCGGGATTCCCGTTGCCGTGATCCGTCGTGACGATCAGGAGAATCGAAGGATCTCTGGCCACAAACTCCAGCGCGACCCCGATCGCTTCATCGAAATCCAGCTGCTCCGCAATCAGCGATCCCGCATCATTATCATGGGCCGCATGATCGACGCGCCCCCCCTCGATCTGCACCAGAAACCCTCGATCCGACCGCGAGAGTCGATCGAGTGCCGCACGGGTCATCACGCCGAGAGAAGGCACGCTCGGGGTCCGATCGAGCACCCACGGCACATGATCACGCCCGAACAGCCCGAGCAGTCTCCCCGCGCCCTCACGCCCCGTGCCCACATCCTCAGGCACAAGCGAGAGCGCGCCGGCACTCCTCGCAACTGTCACGTCCGCGTGAGGAGCCAGTGCCGCTTCATTGAAGTATCGCTCGCCGCCCCCTAGAACGACATCCACACGCCGCTCAAGAATCTGCGACGCGATCTCGCGCTCCTGATTCCTCGATGGCATGTTCGCCACAAACCCCGCTGGCGTCGCGTGAGTGACACGCGTCGTCGTAACCAGCCCCGTCGCCAATCCCGCTCGCTTCGCCGTGACAAGCACCGGCTCGAACTGATCGCCGTCCGGCGTAATGTTGACAGCCCCGTTGTTGACCTTCTGTCCGATGCCCCAAGCCGATGCAGCCGCCGCTGAGTCCGTCACATACGAATCCGCCGCATCAGTCCGCGCAGAGCTTCGCACCACGCCCGGCACATTCCACAACGACACCCAACGAGAACCTATCCCCGTCCGAAGGCGGCACGCAGCGTCCGCGAGCGTCAGCGTGCCCATCGACATCCCATCTGAAACCATGAAAATAACCGACCTGGCCCGCTTCCCGGACGCCGCGCGACCCCGCTCAGTGCCCCTGGCCGACCCGACCAGCCCCGCCGCGCCGGCAATCGCTGGAAACGACTTGAGAAAGCTGCGGCGTCTCATCGCACACAGCGTAACACAGGTGAATCCTGGACGCACCGGTGATCGCAACAAGATTCCGCGAACAACCCGGCATCAGCAGGATCACCCCACGCCCACGTCAGCCGTGGGACCCTCACCTCAGAACCTCAAGAGATCCGCGATCGCGACGCGAACACCATCCACTCAAGCGTCAGAACCACCAACAACGCGCCGACAAACCACGGCCACAGCTCGCGACGTGTCTCCGACGCCGACGATGCCTCTACCGGCTGCGAGCCGATCGAGAGGCGATCGCTCGTGCGGCACAGCGTCTCATCCCCCTTCAACACTGCAACCGGAACAGGGTGAGACTCCCCATCCTGTTCCGATGCCAACTGGTACACGCCCGCAAGCGGCTGGGCCGGAATCGAAACATCACCTGAGCGATCCGAAGAAACCCGCCTTCCCTCAGATGCTCCCGGTGGCCGAAACACATATGTCGCGCCCCGCGAAGGCACCGACAGAGAAATCGGTTCACCGGCAGACCACACCCGGCCGGACTCGCGCTCGGTCCGGCGCGTCAGCCAGTCGACCGCATTCTCCACAAACAGCGGCCACGACGGCTGAAGCGGCCAGTTGGAAGACGCCACAGGAAACGAAACCGCCACCCAACGACCGGCTCCCGCCTCCGACGCACTGACCGCGATCCCCGCATCGCTCCAGACGATCGGGTCAACCCTTGCCCCGCTCGAATACTCGTACCGCGGCATCTGCGATGCCAGCACCGTGTCAAAAGCGACGTGACGTGTCAGCAAGTGCTCGCGGTCCCAAGCGATGATCCTGCTCCCGGTAGGCCCTTCTCGTTCGAGCTGCACAAGCGGATCAGGCGGCAGCACACCAAACGCGAGCACCGGCACGCCGATCGCTCTCGCACGAGCCCACCACGGCTCGACCGCCGAAAGCACAACAAGATCCGCGAACAGTTCCGCATCATCACGTGTGCCGGCCAGCGCGTTCCACGCCACCGCAGAAACCACACGTGTCGTCGCACGCGGCAACTCCGTCAGCACATCCAAGAGCGGCCACGCACCATCCGCATCAGGGTCACCCGACGGCGTCACAAGCATGATCCGCAGCGGTCGCGACGCCCGAACCCAGATGGACGCCTCATTGTCGGCCTCAAGCACGTCGGCCCTCTCGATCCGAACAGTGATCAGAGCATCCGAAGCGATGTCGATATCCGCAACCACAGAGGCCTCCGGCTGAGCCCCCGCTCGGGGCTCGATCGTCACCGCCCGGCTCACAACAACATCGTCTCCGGCGCGAAAGGTGACGATCACATCACGCCGGACATCCGCAGAACTCAGCACCCGCGCAAAGACGCGGATCCGCGAAGGCATGTCGGCCGAGCGACGCGCCGCGAGCGCGACGATCCCCACGTTGTCAGCCAGGATCCCGGGATCTGGCCCGACCCTCTGAAACTCAATGACCGCGCCCGGAATCGCAGCACCCTCAACCGGAGCTGGCGCGCCGTCGCTGATGACCACAACGCGTGCCGGAGGCGCAGACTCATCCCCGTCGTCCGCGATCATCGCACGGACCAGCTCCATCGCCGCGCCCAAGCCCCGATCATCCTCATGCGTCGGTGTGATCTGGTCAAGAGCACGCTCAAGCAGCCGCCGGTCCGACGTGAACTCCGAGAGCATCACCGGACTCGCGCCAAACACCACGATCGCCGCCGCTGATCGGTCACCCCGTCCGAGGTCACGGATCGAACGCCTCGCCAACTCGACCGCCCCCCTCAGCCGGGTTGTCCGCCCCCCCGACGATTCGACATGGTCCATCGCACCCATCGAGGCCGATCGGTCGATCAAGAACACAACACGCGTCGCCGACTCCTCACCGCCCTGAGAGATCGGGCGCCCGATCGCCGCCGCAAGCAGACCGATCGCCAGAGCGTGCAACAGCAGCAGCCAAGAAGCCCGAAGCATGCGGAGCGGCACATTGACCTCAAGGTCCCGCGCCGATGACTCCCAGAAAAGCGTCGACGCAACCCACACGGGGCGTCGCCTCAGGCGCAGCAGCGAGAGCGCGATCAACAGCGAAAGGCCGATCGCCGCCGCGAGAATCGCGCTGGTCGGAGCAAGAAACGTCACGCAGGAGTCTACGTCCGCCTGTGGGCCGATCCCGAGATACGATCGTTCCGAGTGACATCCCACCCGAGCCCAGATCAATCGATCGTTGGTCCATCCATCGTCAACGGGGCCACCGGCGATCCCTCCGCCCCGGTCGCGGCCGACGAACCGGACCAACCCATCGTCCTCGAAGCGCACGGGCTTACGAAGCGTTTCAAGATCTACAAGAAACCCGCGGACCGACTCGTGGAATGGGCGACGCTCGGCCGCTCCCAGAGACACAAGCCATTCGTCGCGGTGGATGACGTCTCGTTCTCACTGAAAAAAGGCCGATGCCTCGGGCTCGTCGGCGCGAACGGCGCAGGCAAGAGCACCCTCCTCAAGATGCTGACAGGCGTCCTCCGCCCGTCCGCAGGTTCCTATCGCATCCGCGGCCGCGTGCTCTCGCTCCTCGAACTCAGCGCAGGTCTCGACGGCGAGATGACAGGGCGAGAGAACATCCGGAGCATGGCGACGCTCCTCAACTTCCCGCGCGAGTTCGCCGCCCAGCGCACGCCCGAGATCCAGGCGTTCTCAGAACTCGGCGAGTTCTTCGATCGCCCCGTCCGCCAATACTCGACCGGCATGCGCGCACGCCTCGGCTTCTCGATGTACGCGTGCTTCCGTCCCGACATCTTCATCGTGGACGAGGTGCTCTCGGTCGGCGACGTCTTCTTCCGGCAGAAGTGCGCGACCCGCATGCGCCAGCTCCTCGAAGAAGGCATGACGATGATGTTCGTCAGCCACGATGCACAGGCCGTGCTCAACCTCTGCGATGAGGCAATCCTCCTCCAGAAAGGCCGGATGGTCTTCCACGGACCGCCCGAAGAGGTCATGCGCCGCCACCACTCATCGCTCTCTCAGCCGGTGAAGTGGACCAGAAAGCGGTCCCAGAATGCCGCCCAAAGCCCGGCTGAAGCCAGATCCCTCTCCCGTGAAGAGAGCCAACTGGTCGGAGCCGACATCATCGGTGCCCGCCACGATCATCGCCACGGCACCGGAGAAGGCCGGATCATCGCCTGCCGCGTCACAGACAGCCAGAACCGCGACACGACGACGATCGCCATCGACGAGAAACTGACGTTCCACATTCTCGTCGAGGCCGACCGCGCCGTCGAACGACCGAGCGTCGGTCTTCAGTTGTACGACCGCCTGAACAATCTCGTCTTCGCCGCCGCCACCGCCCAGCTTCGGCACAAACTCCCACCCCTCTCCCCGGGTCAGCGCATGGTCGTCTCTCTCACCCTTTCACTCTCCGTGAAAGAGGGCGCGTACACCTTCGGGCTCTCGCTGGCTGAGCCCGGGGCCGACGGTTCCAGCCAACCAACATACCTCGACTGCCTCGATCTCCTCGGGCCTCTCGAGGTCTCAACTCCCGCCGATCAGAAGCGGACGTTCTTCGGCATCGCACGCCTCCCCATGAGCGCGCACCACGCCCTCATCCCGAACGATCAGGCGGCATCGGCAAGCCCGTAACACCCGGCCTCGCGGGCGCGAGCACCCACGGCAGCGGGAGATTCCGTCGTGCCATCCGCAGCGGAACGACCGAGCGAAACGCACGCTCATCGATCAGAATCGGGCGCTCCTCACACTCCACCTCGTCGCACGACCCAACCTCCGTCACAACACTCGGATCGACCGCGCCCGTCGCTCCGTGCTGAACGAGCCAACACGCCATCTCATCAGAAGTCGGATCCTCGTTGCCGGTCTCTTCCCTGTACCGGTCAAAGAAATCCGCCCTCGCGGCAAGAGAGCCGCGGATCGGTGGCGATGCTGCCAAGGTCTCCAACGTGGGCGTACCGAACGGCATGACCATCCCGTCTCGCGCCCGCTCCCACCCGATCGCAAAGTCAGCCACACCCCTGCGGACGACACCCGCAAGCAGCGAGGCATCTCCCCCGATATGCCGCACATCACGCACGCTCCGCGCTTCCTCGCGGACTCCACGTCGGATCGCCTCGCCGAAGACCCGCTCGCGGACAGACACCGCCCTCCCATTGCCGCAGAACCACGCCACACGCGCCGACGATGCCTCCCCCATCCGTGCCCGCTGCTCGCACGAGAGTGCGGCATGCCTCGACATCGCCTCTGCGAGCGAGCCCGGGTCATGGGGAACAAAGATGTGTCCCTCAATCCCCTCTCGCACAAGTTCCGCGATGCCCCCGACCGCCGGCGCAATCACCGGCAACCCCTTCGCCATCGACTCCACAACGGCATACGGAAAGTTGTCAACCGCACCCGGCGCAACGCACACATCCGCCCTCTGGCGTGCATCATCAAGCCGTGCTCGGTCCAGCTTCCCGAGGTGAGACACCCGCGCCCTCATCTCCGCAGGGAGCATCGTGCTCATGCACCGCTGCGCGAACCACGCACCCGTGCGCCAATCCCTCGTATCCTGCCCCGCAATCTCTGCGGAGACATCGATCCCGCGCCTGCAGGCAATCGCGATCGCTCGTACCAGAACGTCAACCCCCTTTCGGGGCTCCGCTCTTCCGATCATCAGGCACCGAAGCCCACCCATCTCCCCATCGACACGCCCTCCCCCGTCGAGTCGCCGCTCGCTCTTCACACCGATCGAACCAAGCGGATACGGCACGTTCTCGACAGATCCGATCCCCCACCTCTCTCGAGCCCACGTGGCAAGATCAACAGACGGAGCGATCACCAGGTCGGCCCACATCGCAGACTCACGCTCCGCCCGTCGCAGCTCGAGTGCCGCACGGTTCGGCGGAGACTCCCGGTTCTGCTCATCGATCCACGCATTCGGAGAATGCAACTGCACCACGTACAGCGGGCTCGCACCATCCGCACGCCGCGCCACCTCCGCACCGAGCCGACGCTGGTTGAGCGTCCACCACAGGATCGCCCCGCACTCAGGACCCTCAACCACATCGATCGCATGCTCCCCGACAAGCCCCGGCAGCGCGTCCGCCACCTGCCTGCTGAAGATGCTCCACGGACCGAGGTGCGAGAAACACGCCCGCGTGATCGGCCCGTCGATCGATGGCGCGGGACAAGACCAGTCATCGCCGACGATGAGTGGCAGCCGGACAACCAGAATCCTGGAATCCGCCGCATGCGCCACCCTCGACTCGCATCCATCTTGCGACATCGTGACGACAACAACGCGGTGCCCGGCATCCGCAAGCGCGACCGCTGCCTGCTCGGTATACGTCCCGATGCCCCCGCCGAAGAAGGGAGGAAATTCGCGAGAGATCAACGCGATGTTCATTCGCGAATCCCCTCACGATTCAACGAAGATCCGCTCGTCTCCTGCCCGATCGGTGCAGACGCCCCCCACCTCGCGATCAACTCACGCCGCTCATGGATCGCCGGCGATCCCTCACCGAGCCGATCAAGCACATACCGAACAAGCCACGCAAGGCCGATCGGGCGCAGCCGCTCCGGATCCTCGCCCACACTCCTCATCCGCGTAGCGCACACACGAGGCAGCGTCGCCACGCGCTTTCCCTGCCCCACGAGCGCAGAAGCAAGCAACCACGAAGCCGCGCAATCCAAGACAGCATCCGCCGGCCCACCTCCATACATCGAGAAGGCATCCAGAGAGGCCGCACGCACCACGATCGGCCCGACCGCCATCGGACGCGCAAGCAGATCAACAAGCCCGAGATCATCCCCAGACACCCCGCCCACGCGAACAACCAGCCCTCCATCACCCTGCGCGACACGCGCCACCGGATCGTTCCACACCCACCAGGCAGCCGCGCCATCCAGCCCCGGATCAACGCGCATCACCTCCGCCAGAGCCGACTCCATCCCCGGCTCCGGAACCCATCGCGGCCCGGGCACAATCACCACCAACCGACGCTCATCGCGCGGAACGCTCGCACACGCGCCGAGCAGTCTCCGAAACGATCCCAGCGAACCATCCGCTCTCAGACAGAGCCACTCCGCAGCCCCGTCCGGCTCTTGCTCCATGCTGGGTCTGGCATTCATCATCTACACGCGGGCTTTCGCGGTTGTCGGGAACCGTTGTTTCAACATAGTATGGGCTGTTCGCCGGGTCCGAGCGGACCTGTGCATGGAGACGCGATGTTCAGACCCAGAGACCCCGAATCCGCACTGATCCTCCTGCACATCCCCAAGACCGCGGGAACGACGCTCGCCATCATCCTCATCGGACACTACGGACAAGAGAACACCAAGGCCGTGACAGGTGGCGACCCCGGACGCGAGGCATTCGCCCAGGAGCCCGAAACCGAGCGGCTCCGACCCGCACTCTTCATCGGGCACCAGCCCTTCGGCATCCACGAGCACGTGCCCCGTAGATGCGACTACGTGACCGTCATCCGCGATCCGGTCGCGCGTGTCGTCTCGCACTACCACCACGTCCTCAACGAAACCTCCCATTACCTCCACAGCATGGTCAGAAGCCGCAAGATGACCCTGCTTCAGTACGCCCAGAACGCCATCGGCACCAAAGAACTCGACAACGGCCAGACTCGCATGCTCGCCGATTACTCGCTCAACGCCAGAACTCCGGTGCGATCCGGATCACGCGATCTGCTCGAAAGCGCGAAACAGAATCTCGAAACACACTTCTGCGCTGTCGGGCTGACCGAGCGGTTCGACGAGAGCATGGTGATGCTGGCGGATAGTCTCGGCTGGAAGTCCATCCCCCCGTACCTCCCGGCGCGGGTCTCGGGCAGAAGCGGTCGCTACCCCCTCTCCCGAGATGTCACCGAAAGAATCCGGGAGATAAACAGTCTGGATGCCGAGCTCTACGAGTGGGTCGCCGCACGCTTCGAGCGTCAGGCCCAGGAATACGGAACGACCCTCGCGGACCGCGTCGCCCGGATCCGGGACCAGAACGCCTCCGCCGCCTCAGCCGCAGCCGCCCCCTGAGGGGTCAAAGCCGACGCCCCCCCACCACCACCCGTTTCATCGATCTTGCGGGGCGTACTTTCCACCGACCAAGAGCCGCACTAGCATCACGCCCTTATGGACCTGAGCAAGATTGTGACCGCACAACTTCTCGTGAACGTCGCCGTGATCCTCGTGGTCGTCCACGTGATCCTGTTGACGGTCGCGTACCTCATCTACCTCGAGCGGAAAATCTCCGCCTACATCCAGGACCGCGTCGGACCGAACCGAGTCGGCTTTGACTTCGGGCTACCCATCCTCCAGAAGCTGACCTTCGGCTTCGGATTCTGGGGGCTCGGACAGCCGCTCGCCGACGGGCTCAAGTTCCTCCTCAAAGAGGACTACACCCCGTCAGGCGTCGACAAGATCCTCTTCACGCTCGGGCCCATGTTCTCGATCATCCCCGCGCTCATGGGCTTCGTGATCCTCCCATGGGGCGGCGTCTGGGTCATGCCCGAACTCACACTCCCCTTCATCGGCACCATCGCGGGCGGCCCCGTCCTCGTCGCCGGCGCCAATGTCAACGTCGGCATCATCTACATGCTCGCGGTCGCATCCGTCGGTGTGTACGGCGTCTCCCTCGGCGGCTGGGCAAGCAACAACAAGTACTCCTTCCTCGGCGGCATGCGCGCAACCGCTCAGATGATCTCCTACGAAATCCCGCTGGGCCTCGCCCTGCTCGCCGTGCTGCTCATGGTCGGCTCACTCACCCCCGAGCGCATCATCGGCTACCAGCTCGAGCACGGCTGGCTCGTCTTCAGCCAGCCCCTCGCCTGCGTGATCTTCTTCATCGCGATCCTCGCCGAGGCCAACCGCGCCCCATTCGATATCGCTGAGGCAGAGAGCGAACTCGTCGGCGGGTACCACACCGAATACTCGGCCATGCGATTCGCCATGTACTTCCTCGCCGAGTACGCCCACATGATCACCTCCTGCGGGCTCTTCGCACTGATCTTCCTCGGCGGCTGGGACGTCGCACCCTTCCACAACTTCCTCCCGCTCGAAACCTCCAGCATCCTCGTTGTCCTCGCCAAGTTCGGCATCTTCTACTCGAAGGTCCTCGTCCTCATCGCCTTCATGATGGTGATCCGCTGGTCGCTGCCCCGTCTTCGCTACGACCAGATCATGCAGGTCGCCTGGCAGGGCGTCATCCCGCTCGCGCTCGTGGTCGTCGTGCTGACCAGCGTGATGGTCTACTTCCGCCTCACCGACGTCGTCCCCATGCTCATCGCCAACGCCGTCGCGATCGGTGCAGTGCTCTGGATTCTCCCACGCCTCCCCCGCAACGAGCCCAACCGCAAGATCCGCCTCGCTGGCTCTCGCTTCTACGCCCCGGATGGGCACGACATCGAGACCGCCCCGACGGATCCCATGGCGCTCGAAGACAGGCCGTACGAGGGATCACTCCCCGCGCACTGATCGCCCCTCGCTCATCCGGTTCCGGCTGAAATCTCGCGAAGTCTCAAGCGCCGGCCGTCTGCGACGGCTTTGCCTCTGCCGTAGACGCAACCCGCGGAGCCCCGATCGTCGCTCGCGTCGGGATGGCTCGCACATTCGTCACAAGCAGCGACATCGGTCGCTCCCCGTGACGCCACTTCCAGACGTGCAACTCCAACGCATTCACGCCCTTCTTCAAGTGCGTGATGAACGCGATCGCCGGCTTATGCCCCGCCGGTGTCTGAGGAACCTCACGCTCGGCAACCACGCCCCGCTCCCCTACGAGCCGCACGCGCTGGCCCTGCTCAAAGTTCCGATACCTGATCACCACCCGATGTGGCCCCGCATCCGCCACGTCCACCTCGAACCTCGCCACCGGCCCGAGGATCCAACGACACCTGGGCAGCTCCTGCTCCGGATACGGCCCCTCCCAGTGGTCAAACCCGCTGACCGCGCGCCACCCCGGCTCAACGGAAGCAAGCCGCTGAGGCGATGGAGGCGTCCGGGTTCCGACACCAAGATCCATCCTCGCACCGAGCCGCAGGGCCTTCTCAAGCCCCGTCTCACGAAAGAACTCCCGCCAGCGATGCGCCGCCGCAGTCATCGACCACTCATTGCGAACATGAATCGGCCCGAGCAGTGAAAGCGTGCGCCGCAGCTCATGATCCCGATACAGCGTCTCGATCGCCCTCGCGAGCGATGCCGGCTCGCACGCATCAGCAACCAACCCGGTAACGCCGTGCGTGATCGCCTCGGGCACGCCATCCACCGGATACCCGACCGAGGGCGTGCCGCACGCAGCCGCCTCCACAAACACCTGCCCAAACGCCTCCTCAAGCGATGGCCCGACAAAGATGTCGCACGCGCTGTACAGCATCGCCAGACGCATCGGGTCATCCATGTACCCCATCGCACGCATCCCGGGTATCGGCGCCGGACGATCGGGCGGCAGGTGCCCCACACACACCACCAACGCATCGCACAGATCCAGAGACTTCATCGCCTCCGCAAGATGCGCAAGCCCCTTCCGCTCATCGTCCAGAGACGACGCGCTCGAAAGCACGATGAACGCATCCTGCGGCAGCCCCAGCAACTCGCGGCACAACCGCCGATCCCGAGGCACAAAGACGTCCGTCTCAAACCCGTACTTGATCCAGGAAACCGGCGGACGAACACCCGTCATCGCACACAACGGATCGCGGGCCACCGCCTCCTCAGCGACCCCGGCCACGTGCCTGCTATCCCCGGCCACAGCCAGCTTCGGCGATGAACTCAGCACGCGCCGCTTCGAGTTCCACATCGGTGCGATCGCCTCGGGCTTCGCATCCGGATAGCCCGGCGGACACGTGCATCGATCCGAACAGCCGGAGAGATACGCCCGGCATCCACCCGTGTACGCACACCTTCCGGTCACCAGCCATAGATCGTGCATCACGAAGACAGTCTGGAAACGACCCGCGATCAGCCCGATCGTCTCCGCACTCACCCCCGCTCCATGCAGATTCCCGATCACCACAAGATCCGGTGAGTGACGCTCAATCTGCTCCAAGACAGACTCGCCCCCCAGCCGGGTCTGCTCCCGCGTCGGATGGACACTCGTCGCGGCCAGCACCACCACGTCATGCCCCATCTCGGTAAACGCCGCCGCCACTCGCTTGTGAGCAATCCCCGCCCCATACGTGTAACCGATGTCATTGAAGAGCACGACCTTCAGCCGCACCCTCCCCTCCGGACGCGCCTTCGGGACCGTGAGCGAACGCTCCCTCGCAAACTCATCCCGAACCCTCGGAAGCTCCGCCCGGTAGTTCTCCGCCACCGCGGTCTTCTGGTCGTCATGGACCCGGAAATGCGCGATCGGGCTCGCGATCACACGCATCTTCGCCCCGGCGTGCGCAAAGCGCAGCCAAAGCTCGTAGTCCATGCTGTAGAAGGCGTCCTCCCTCACATGCGCGCCTGCCCGCTCCCACAGCTCCCGCGTGAACATCACCTCGGGCTGATAGAAAAACCGTCCCCTCAGCCACGAGCCCTCAAGATCGAGCAGCTCGCCCACAGAAAGCGGCCCGTTCGGACATGCCGTCAGATGCCGATGAACAATCTCCCCGTCCCGATACAACTCGCACACACCCGCAACCATGTCCGACTGATGACGCCAGAACGCCAGCGCAGCCGCGTGCAACGCCCCCGGCGCGAGCATGTCATCCGAATTCAGCCACGTGAGTATCTCACCCGTCGCAAGACGCATCCCCTTGTTGATCGCGTCGGACTGCCCCCTGTCCTTCTCCGAGACGACATGCGCCAGCCGCTCCCTGTAGCGAGCCAGTATCTCCCCGGTCTCGTCCGTCGATGCCCCATCAACAACAATGTGCTCAACGCTGGGATACCCCTGGTTGATGACCGAAAGCAGCGTCTCCTCGATGAACCGCCCCTGGTTGAACGTCGGCGTCACGATCGAGATCCGAGGCCACGGCGAACCATCGGGGAGCGTCGCGGGCAATCGCGCCGCGTCGGGCTCGATCCTGGGCCAGCGAAGCCCGGGCATCCCCGAGCCATTCGCCCGAAACGCCCCGCCCGAGCCGCCGTCCGATGGAGACACGCCGTCAGTCATACGCCTCCCTGCCCGTTTCGGCCGGGCTCGCGAGAACCCGCACCAGCGATCTCCTCACGCGAATCCCTCGGCTTGACCTCGCGAATCTCACGCTCCCACGGCATCGTCATCGCAACCCCGAATCGCTGCCCGATCTTCCTCCAGCGCGAAGCAAGAAGCTCGCCGAGGCGCTGACGCAACGTCACGTTCTCAGCCGCGAGCGCATCCGCCCTCGCCCTCTGCCGATCGCGTGCGGCAACCGCCGCCGCCGCTTCCCGCTTCGCCTCAGCCGCCTCCTTCACGAGCCGCGCGATCTCCGCATCTCGTGCGATCACGACCGCGTCGAGCGCGTCCCTGTCCGTCCTCGCGCGAGACACATCGTTCCGCAGCGTCTCCGCACGCGCCTGCGACTGGATCACCGCCTGCTGCATCCGCGCCAATTCCTCAGCAATCCTCGCGGCACGAGCCGAATCCACGAGCGCTGCCGCCCTCGCTGCCGCGGTATTCGCATCCGCCTCCCGCAACTCCCGACGAGCCCTCTGGACCTCGTCCATCGCCTCGCCGACACGGGCACTCTGGATCTCCAGCTGCGCCCTCAACTCGCCCGCAACACCATGAACTCGATGAAGCTCCGCCCCGAGCGTGTGCAACCCGCGCACCTGCTCACGCATCTCCTCGATCTGCGCGCGGGCCGCCGCCAGTTCCGCCTCCCTCGCAGTTGCCAGCGATTGCGCGTGATCGGCCACACGATGCATCCGCTCCAACTCCGCACCGATCTCCGCGACTCTGGCCCCCTCCGCCTCCGCCGCCGCCAGGCGCGACATCAAAGCCGCGTGCTCCTCGGGCGACACCGCGACCCCGCCGTCCTCAAGCGCCCTGATCCGATCACGAAGTCTCGCCACCTCCTGGTGCGCAAGGGTCAGATCAGCCCCGACTCTGTGCAGCCGATCGAGCTCAGACCCCAACTCCGAAATCCGCGCACGAAGCTGCGCGATCTGCGCGTCTCGATCGCGGATCGTCGCGGCTCTCGCATCCAACTGTGTCTGCAGATCTGCCGCGTCGATCGCCTGCGCCTCGATCGCATGCTGCAATGCGAGAATCAACCGAGACGCCTCGCGCAGCGAGCGGGCGTTCTCGATCCCCATGGCGATCTTCGTCACCGCCTCCGAACACGCCGCATCGATCGCAGCCGCCTCCGCCTCCAGCATCTCGCGATGCTCATCCGCCTCGCGATTCCGTCCATATCCGACCGAACCCAGCAACGCCCTCTCCACACCCTCGCACCGGTCCTTGTGGCTCGCCCAGTTGCGGTCACCCTCAAGGAGCGATCTGGCACCATGAAGATCCGACAACTCGCCAATGTGAGACCAAGCCCCCGACCCGAGAACCGCGAAAGCATCCGGAGCAAACGCCGCGACCACCCCCTCGTACTGCTCATCGGACGGACGCGAATCACAGACACGAACCTGCTCAGACCCCCCAGCCCTGAACGCCCCCAAGACCGCCGGCCTTACAAGGTCCAGCACATCATGCCCGTGCCGTCGCAGCGACCGCCCGAGCGCAACAGCGTCCGCAACGTCATTCGGGTCGTCGGAATGAAACAGGGCGATTCGCATCGGGGCTCGCGTGGCGCGTCTGGAATGGACCTTAGCCGTTGTGAGGCCCGGATGCCAGAGCCCCGCCCACACCATCCGCGACCGGCCGGTAGTCGTGCGTCACACGAACCACCCCATCCGGACCGCACAAAACCGTCACCGCGGTGATGCTCACCGTCCTTGCGTCCTCCCTCGCCATCCGCACGCTTATTTCCGGACGTTCCGGCCACACATGGTCATGAAACGCGTCCTGCGCCGGTGGACGCGGCTCGCCCCGGACCATCGCGTCAAACAGCCCGAGCCGCGGCACAACCCGGTCGTCCCCGAGCCCCGAGCTGACAAAGCAGATCGGTGCCGCATGGTCGAGCGTCCAAACCGGAGCCGCCCGATCCCAGAAAAGATCCGCGATGCGCACCCCGGCACTCTCCCCCCGATCCGGCACGATCGCGACCAATCGGAACGGCGGATACGGATCCAGACTCTCCCCTCGCGTGGCGTCGATCATCGCCTCTATCGCGTCAAGCCCGATCAGCCGTTCGATCAGCTCTCCCCGAGAACGCGCACGCCTCGGAAGCGGAACCGGCCGACCGAGGTTCCCGTTCAAGAGACACAGCGTCACACCCCTCTCGGTCGTCGCGACCCAGGTCCCACCCCCAACCGGATCGCGAGGCGACAACACACGCACCCCGCCCAAAGTCCGCCACGCCGGCGGCTCACCCGGCGCGCGAGATCTCTGCTCGTCGCGGCTGGTCACCAGCCGATACGACGGCCCCACACCAGCAAGAGCAACAATCGAGACAGTGCACACGATCAATCACTCAACGACGCGACGACTCATAGTTGAGCGTCGACGGGGCCTTGCCGAACTCATCGCCGACCTCCAGCCCGAACTCCGCCGCGATCGTCTTCATCATCGTGTTGTGATGGATCGCGTGGTGCGTCGCAAACGCCAGCTCACGCCCCAGCGTCGATGCGAGCACCGCATCCCCACCATCCGATGACAGCATCACGCGGATACGCACGGGAGACCCCAACTCGGCCTCTCCCAGCGACGCGATCATGGACTGCATCGACCGGATCGCCGCAAGCGCGGACTCGCGCTCGGTCTCCATGGGCACGTTCCGGGCCCGATGGTCGTAATCGATCGGCTCGCTGCCTAGATGACCGTGCAACGCCGCCGCAAAGTGATCGAGCGAGTGACGGACGTGCTTCCCGATTGTCCCGCCGCGGATCGTCGTCGCGTCCGCCGTGTACACACGCTCCGGAATCGACTGAATGAACGCGGCACACTGATCGAGCAGCGCAACCGCAGCAATCCCGACCAAACCAACCGACGACTGTTCCATACACAATCCTAGGTGCTGCACCGACCGGGAAGATCAGCCCCTTTTCGCGTGCCTTTCGCAGTGCGAACGCCGTCCTTGTACGCCGCTCCCACACCCGAGAATCGCCGCAAGGGAGCCGCCCAGAGCAACAAGACAACCAAACACCACCACCTCGAACCTCTGAAACACAAGCCCGAGCACGACAAACCCGAGCACGATCCCCAGAACAACCGAAACAAGCGCACGAGCTTCCATCACGCGGCTCCATTCCCAGATGTACACCTCTGAACAGAGCACACAGCATCCGGCTGCGAAAGATGGCCGAGAACTCAGCAAATACCATCAACTTTACAACACGCATCCGGATCGTTCAGACACGCGCCGCTTCGAGCACACCCGCAACGATCTCGCGATGATTCGCGCAGCGCGGGCACTTGTGCTGGCCACCCAGCTTCCCCTTGGCTTCCAGCCAGCGGTGGAACGTCCCCACAGGAACGGGCGTGATCGTCGGCGCCACCATCCCGAGGTCATCCGTCCGCTTCGTCGCATAGTCCACGCACTGCGACTTGAGCCCCGCGTCAAACCGCTCCGCGAACCTCACCGAATCACGCGCGAACGCCTCTCGATCCACCTCGACCACCAGCTCCAACCCGCCCCTCCGGCCGCCCTCCGGATACACCGGCGCAGCCGTGAACTCGCCCACCACAACGCCGGTCTCTCTCGACGCCTCGGCGACCGCGTTCTCGATGTGCTCCACGATCAGGTTCTCGCCGAACGCATTGATGAAGTGCCGATGCCTCCCCACGATCCGCAACCTGCACGGGCCGTCTCCGCCCTCGCCGTCCGGACCGCCCGGAATCGTGTCGAACTCGACAACATCGCCGATGATGTACCGCCACAACCCCGCGCACGTTGACATCACCACCACGTACCGCTGCCCCTTCTCGACCTGGTCGCACGTAAACGCCCTCGCGTCCGCTCGATCAATCTCTTCAAGAGGCACAAACTCGTAGAAAATCTCGGTATCGCACATCAGGCGCAACCCGGGGTCGCCCGGCGTGTCCTGCATCGCGATGAACCCCTCCGAAGCCGGATACAGCTCGAAACGCGTCGGGATGTCATCCCCATCCGGAGCCCCGCTGAACGCATGACGCACACGCCCGCCGAACGGCGCATACTTCACCCCACCATGGACAAACACCTCGAGGTTCGGCCAGATCTCGCGGATCGTGCGACGATTCCCGCCCCGTCGCTCCGCGTCCAGTTGCACCACTCGCTCGAACAGCACGATCGCCCACGAGGGCATGCCGCTGATCATCCTCATGTCCATCTCAAGACACGCCCTGGCCATCGCCTCGATCTTGCTCGGCCAGTGCGACATCAGCGCGATCTGCTTCCCAGGCGCATAGATCTCCGAGAGCGGCCAGCGAATCAACGGCGTCACGATCCCGGAAAGATCACCCGTCCGTATGCCGTGCTCATTCACAGCCAGATCGCTCGAACCCCCGAGAAACAGACACTTCCCACCGAAGAGCCGCGAAGTCGGCACCCCGAAGCGATACAGGTGCGAGAAGATGTCCAGCGACGCTCGGTAGTTCGAACGCAGCATCGCCTTTGAAACCGGTATGAACTTGTCGCCGGCGGTTGTGCCGCTCGTCTGCGCAAAGTCCATCACCCTGCCCGGCCAGAGCAGATCCGGCTCGCCACCCTCACGCATCCGCGTGATCGTCTCCTTGAACGCGTACCAATCCGCGATCGGCACCTCGCCCCGATACGCCCGCAGCATCTCCTCCCCCGGTGCCCGCCCGATCCTGCCAAAACCGCGTGCCGCCCCGAACTCGCACGCTGAAGCCGTGTTCAGCAGCCGCCGAAGCTGCAACCGCTGCAGACGAGCCGTATGCGCTCGCCAATACTCCCGATCGCCCAGCAGTCGCCGGCGCTTCCGGAGATACGCCTGCAGTCCGACACCGATCAACGACGTCAGCCGTGCGGGCGGCACCGCCCGACCCGAAGTCGCACGTTCTGCTGTTGAGGCCTCTGTGCTCGTCATGGCAGCGTCAGCGTATGGCTCAGACCAGCGAAACTGTCAGGTCCCGTTCTCGCGCCGATCGAACTCGTCCAGAAACCCGTTCATCGCCGTCGCAAACTCGGCCGGGCACTCGATCATCGGCGCATGCCCGCACTGCTCCAGCCAGACAAGTCGCGTGTCCGGAATCTTCGCGTGGAACTCCTCCGCGGCCTCCGGCGGCGTCACAATGTCCTGCCTGCCCCAGATCAGCAGCGTCGGGCACGAGATCTGAGAGATCTTCGGCCCGAGATGATTCCGACGTGCCGTCCGCGACAACCGAACCATCGCACGCGCCCCGCCCCGAACCGACAACTCCTGATGCGCCCGATCCAGATCCGCCTCACGCATCTTCGATCGGTCATGAAACAGCTCGCCGATCTTCTCGCCCAGCCACTCCCGAGACGGCCGGATCTGAATCTCACGCACCATGGTGCGTTCCAGAAGGCCCGACGCGCCGGCGAGCACCAGCCCCGCCACAAGATCAGGCCTCTCGATCGCAACCCGCAACGCCACGTGACCGCCGAACGAGTTGCCCACAAGAATCGACGGCTCAGGATTCGACGACAGGTACCGGATCGTCATCTCCGTCACAGCGTGGATCGTGCAATCCTCCCCGCGAAGACTCAACAGGGGAATCTCCAGCATCTCGCACGCCGCACGGTGACGGATCGATCGGACCACATCCTCCCAGTGATCGTTCAGACCGACCAGTCCGTGCAGAAACACCACACGCCTGCCGGTGCCCGCCTGCTCGACCTTCGCCTCAATCGGCGTCCCCTCAGGCCCGTACAGAACGCGGCTCCCGACCTTGAAGTCGGAGATCGCAAAACCGAGTTGATCGCTGCCGGTTGACAATGGTCGCTAGGGCTCCAGTCTGACCAAGATAGTAACCACAAAGGTCGTCCAAACCAAACCCGATCCCTCGCCACCCTCACGAACCCGTAATCTACACCAACGGCCTCGAGTGCTCGGCCA
The DNA here is from genome assembly GCA_019454185.1 of Phycisphaeraceae bacterium. Taxonomy (NCBI): domain Bacteria; kingdom Pseudomonadati; phylum Planctomycetota; class Phycisphaerae; order Phycisphaerales; family Phycisphaeraceae; species Phycisphaeraceae bacterium. The sequence continues at coordinate 402,424 of CP075368.1, read as the reverse complement.
CCACGCACCCATCCTCAAGCTTCACCACCCGGTCCGCACGCGCCGCAACATGCGCATCATGCGTCACCATGATCACCGTCTGGCGGCTCTCCGCACGGATCCTCCCCAACGCATCCAGAATCGCATCCCCAGTCTTGCGATCCAGATTCCCGGTCGGCTCGTCCGCCAGCAACAGCCGCGGCTCATTCATCAGCGCTCTCGCAATCGCCACACGCTGACGCTCACCACCCGAGAGTTCCGCCGGCCGATGCCGCAGGCGGCTACCAAGCCCGAACGCCTCGAGCAAACCCGTCGCCCGCGCACGCACCCCGGCCTGTCGCGCCGAGAACGCAAACCCGTGCCTCACCATCGAAGCGATCATCACGTTCTGCAGAACATTCAGCTCCGGCAGCAGGTGGTAGAACTGAAACACGAAACCGACCGTTCTCGCGCGGTACCTGTCCAACCCGCCCGCCGACATCCCGTAAATCGACTCGCCCTGAAAGCGGATCACCGACTCCGCACGATCCGGGCTGTCAAGCCCCCCGATCAGATGCAGCAGCGTGCTCTTCCCCGACCCCGACGCCCCGAGAACCGCCACAAACTCACCCTCTTCAACAGAAAGCGAAGCCCCGCGCAGCACCGGCACGCTCACACGCCCCAGGCGATACGTCTTCCGCAGATTCTGCACTTCCAGCAACGGCATCAAACAACCCCATCACTCAAACCGCAGTGCCCGGACCGGAGACAGACACGCCGCACGAATCGCCGGGATCATCGCTCCCACTACCGAAGAAAGCACACCACCCAGCATCACGATCGCCGCCTTGTCCGACTCCACCTCGTTCGGAATCTCCACGAAGTAGTACACCCGCGGATCCCAGATCGTCAGCCCCAGCGCCTCCCCCATCCAATCGTGGATCGGATTGATGTTGAGCACGATCGCATACGCCAACGCGCCCCCGAGCAGAGAACCCATCAGCCCGATCGCCAGACCGTACGAGATCCAGATCATCGCAACGCCCGAGCGGCTCGCGCCGATCGAACGCAGCACCCCGACGTCCTTCGTCTTCTCGCTCACCATCGACCAGAAAATCGCCAGCACCAGAATCACCGCCGTCAGCGAGATGAACGAGAAAATGAACAGAACCAGCCCCGTCTCCTTCTTCACCGCCGAGATCAGCGTCCGGTTCTGATCCTCCCACGTTGAGATCCTGATGTTCTCCGCAGGCGGCACCCTCGCGTGCTTCGCCGCGAACGTCGCATAAATCTCCCTGCACCGCTCCGCAAGCAGTCTCGGATCCCCCTCTGAATCCACACCACGCACCAGCACCGTCGTCACCCGCGCCGGATCGATCAGCATCGCAGGCCCCGCCGCGAGCGACTCGAGCCCCGTCACGGGATCGATGACGACCCTGAACGGGTCATCCTGCCCATCCGGATCGATCCGCTCCGCCTGATCCATGTTGAGCATGTCCTGCACAACATCCAGGTTCACAATCACTGTCTGCTTGTCGATGTCGTACAACCCCGACTGAAACTCATTGGCAACCGGAATCTTCCGCGTCTTCGTATCAACCGTCCGCCCGCTCCCGTCCAGAGCCAGCAGGTTCAGCGTGATCGTCTCATCAAACATCAACACCTGCACATCGCGAGTCGTCCCGTCCGGCTGCGGCACAACCACCACGCCCGGCGTGTACCCGCCCCACAACTCGCGGATGTTGTACCCCGAGACCTCAATCCCCAGAACCGCCGCGCCGACCTGGCGATCCGTGTTCGCGTCATACTCCTTCAGGCCCAGGCCATCCCGATACTTCTGCTGCCACAACCCGTGGCTCCGGTTCCGCCAGTCTCGCTGCTGCTTGTCCTTCGGGTGAGGTGCCGCGAGCGGCTTCCAATACAGCGTCTCCGCGTACCCCGTCACACGATCGAACGACGGGCCATCAACACCCTTGATGACAACCAACTCCGTCCGATCCCCCGGCAGATGCGCAAGCCCGTACGACTCGATCATCGGGCACGCCGCCTCGATCATCGGGTCCGCCTCGAGCATCTCAATCAGATCCTCGTAATGCGCAAAGCCCACATTCGGCCACACGATCGCCACGTCGCCGATCATCGTGCGCCCGCTCTTCACCAGATTCTTCAGAAACCCCCCCATGACAGACCACGTGATCAGCACCATCGCCGTGCACAGCACGACCGCGATCGCCGCCAGAAGGGGCATGATCTTGCTCGTGAGGTACTTGCGCGTCAGGAGAAGCTGGTACACAGGTGTCGAGTGTATGGACGACACCCCCGCAAGGTCCTGACCGAGCAAGGCCGCGCTGAATCCCGCAACCCTCCCCACCTGCGAACAATGCGGCATGTCGCTCGAAACCAAGACCGCCGCCGTCGCCGCATACGCCCGAAGCGTTGACTTCGGACGCGTCACGCTCGACTACGAACGCTACCGACCCGGCCCCCCCGACACGCTCTACGACCGCATCGACGCGCTCCACCGACTCCAGGATGCCCAAGCCATCGACGTCGGAGCGGGAACCGGCGCGGGAGCCATCGCCTTCGCTCGCCGAGGAGCACGCGTCACCGCCATCGACCCTGCCCAAGACCAACTCGTTGCGCTTGCACGCGCCGCAACCGCTCACTCCCTCACCATCCAGACTCGCCCCGCTCGCGCCGAAGAAACCGGCCTCCCCGACCACTCCATCGACCTCTACCTCGCCCTCCAATGCTGGCACTGGTTCGATCGACCCCGCGCCGCACAGGAAGCCATGCGCATCCTCAGGCCCGGCGGCCTCATCGTCTGCGCCTCCTTCGATTACCTCCCCCATCGCTCCGAGCTCGCTCGCGCCACCGAAGAACTCATCCTGAGGCACAACCCCAACTGGCCGATGTCCGGCGGACACGGCGTCCATATCAACCCCCTGAACGACCTTCCAAACGCCGGATTTGTCTCAGTTGAGCAGTTCTCGTTCGAGCACCCACAACCCTTCAACCACGAAGAATGGCGAGGCCGGATGCGCACCTGCAACGGCGTCGGCGCGAGTCTCGACGCCGCCCGTGTCGCCTCGTTCGATGCCGACCTCGCCGCCATGCTGCAGGCCCGCTTCCCTGACACACCCATCCACGTGCCCCACCGCGTCTGGGCCGTCACCGCAAGACGCCCCTGACCAGCGAGACACACCCTCTGCCCAGCGCGGAACCCACACCCCGACGCGATCCGATACGCTCGTACAGTCATGCACATGCTCCTCCCCCCGAACCGCTCCATCCGCATCGTGCGACTCGAAGCCGTCGAGGGAGATGCCGCCGAAGCAAAGAGCCGCTGGGTCTCTGTCTTCTCAGGCCGCGACTGGGCCGTCGGAGCCGAAGTATTCAAACAGTCCCCGCAGAGCTCCGTGCTCAGAAGCATGGTCCTCTCCCGCGACCTCGTCCTCAAGACGCGTCAGGCCTCAGGGCTCAAGGCCCTCGCGCAGTCGCTCAGCCAATCCGGGCGCGAAGAACGACAGTGGTCCGGCTCTGAGTGGCTCCGCTCCATCGGCCTCTCCGCACCGAACTGCGTCGCCATCGTCGCCGGTTCCCGCGACGGAGCCCCTGTACGCACGCTCGTCACCGAATACGTCCCAGGACACACACTCCTCTGGCAGATCGCCAGGGGGCTCGTCAAAGAAGATCCCGAATCACCCCCATCCCGTGCGATCGCATACGAGACCGGCCGCGGCATCGCCCAGATCATCAAGTCCGGCAGGTTCAACCGCGACCACAAGCCCTCGAATCTCGTGGTGGTCGCCGCCGGCCCCCCCGTCGCCCGGATCTCGATCGTCGACGCAGTCGCCATCCAGCCATACAAGCCCGCCGAACGCGCTCACGCGCTCGCACGCATGATCGCATCGCTCCAGATCGAGCCCGCGGGCATCGGACACCCCATCCCGCACACCTTCCTGAAACGCATCGTCGACGCCATCGCCCACGAGATGGTCGGCCCCGCCGACGCAGAATCCTGGTCACGCGACATGCTCTCCAGTGCCGAGCAGCACGTCCAGAAGCACGGCGACCCCACACCCCAGCACGATCCCCTCGTCGGCTCGCATTAGAGCGGTTGAAGTTCAGGCGTAGCGTCCGGAGCGTCGGCGAGACAAGCGTGGCGCGGAGGCCGAAGCAGGCGTATCCCCAGTGATACGCCGATACAGGCCGACAATGCCACGCGAAGTCGCAGCCAGCTCTGGACGCTACGAATGGACTGAAACTGCTCTAACACTTGCGTGCGATTACCAGTTCCCGCACCCCCGACGCGCTCTCACTCCCGGCTCGCTCGCGTACAACCAGCCCCCCAGACCCGCGGCAGACGTACCCTTCTCAATCTCAACGCCCCCCGACCCGGGAACCACCACATGACCGACCGCCTCGGTGTCCTCAAAACGTACAAACTCTTCATCGGCGGCAAGTTCCCCCGCACCGAGAGCGGCCGCTCCCTCCCCGTCACCGACGGCGATGGCAGACCCCTCGCACACGTTTGCCACGCCTCTCGAAAGGACCTGCGAGACGCCGTCGAAGCCGCACGCGCCGCCCTCCCCTCCTGGACCGCAGCAACCGCGTACAACCGAGGCCAGATCCTTTACCGTCTCGCCGAGATGCTCGAGTCACGCCGCGACGAGTTCAAGAACCTCCTCAAGGGCACATCCAACCCAACCATTTCCCCCGACGCAGAAGTTGCCTGCTCAATCGACCGGCTCGTCGCCTTCGCCGGCTGGGCCGACAAGCACGCCCAGGTCCTCGGCTGCAACAACCCCGTCTCCGGCCCCTACTACAACTTCACCTCGCCGGAGCCCGTCGGCGTTGTCGCCGTCATCGCCTCGGACGATGCCCCGCTCCTCTCGCTCATCTCGCTCGCCGCGCCAGCCCTCTGCGCCGGCAACACCATCGTCGCCATCGGCGCAGAATCCAACATGCCAGTCGCCTCCGCGCTCGGAGAGGTCTGCGCCACCAGCGATGTGCCCGGCGGCGTGATCAACATCCTCACCGGTCTCAGATCCGAACTCATCCCACCCATCGCCTCTCACCGCGACATCGACGCCGTGCACGCCGCAGGACTCTCCGCAGTTGCCGCCGAGTCACTCCGCGCCGGAACCGCCGAGAACCTCAAGCGAGTCCAGATCCGCTCGCTCAGCAACGACGCATGGCTCGACGCCGCCGCCTGCGAGTCCCCGTGGTGGATCGAGCCCTTCGTCGAAATGAAGACCATCTGGCACCCGAGCGGTGCCTGAACAGACCGACAGGTCCCGCCTCACCTCACCTGCGCCGCATCTGCGGGTAGATCAACAGCCGATCATGCACCGTCAGCATGATGTCGTGGGCACCATCACCCGTCAGGTCGCCGACCCATGAGGCCGACGGCTCGTACTGACGCCCATCACCCCGCATGAACAACCTGGACTCGAAGACCTTGAACTCGGTCGCGGGCACGATCCGCCTCGACGCCGTCAGCGACAGGATCATGCACATCTGCTCCCGCGCATCCAGCACCACAAGATCGGTGAACCCGTCCCCGTTCACATCACCAACCTCAATGTCATGCTCAAGCCGTGTCTCGCTATCGGCGCGGAACACCGACACCTGCTCGAGCGCGGGCCGCGATCCCTGCAACGCAACCAGCGCGTACCCATCCTCAGCAACCGCCAGAATCCCCGGACGCCCATCTCCTCCGAACGCGCCCGCCCAGATCGGACCAACCGGGAAGCCCAGCACACGGATGTTGTCCGCGATCTCCCACGTCTCGCCAGACCTGGCCAGACGCAATAGACGCCCTCCGGCTCGGTCAGAGACCACGATCGACGCCTCTGCACCGCTTCCGAGAATCGACGCCCCGACGAGCGACGTCGCCGCCGCGCCCGAGTCCGGTACGTTCACCTGCTTCACCACGCGCCACCCGCTGGCAGCGTCGTACACGCAACCCCGCACGAAGTTCTGATCCGCGATGATCAACTCGATGCTGCCGTCCCCGTTCATGTCCAGAAGGGCCGTGTTGTCCGGCCCCGCCGCCTGGATCAGACCGAACTGCTTCATCTCGTCCTTGGTCAGCAGCTGCATCTCGTCCGCACGCTCCGCCCCCGCGTTCCGAACCATCATCAAGGGCTCGCCCGGCGTCAGCAGCAGGAGATCCATCTGCCCGTCACGATCCGCATCAACCGCCGTGATCGTCTGGGGCGGCCGAGTCACACCCTTCAACGCCAGCGAGATCGGCTCGCCCGAAGGACGATGCAACTCAAGCACATGGTCCCGCTTGTCCTTCACGATCACACCCAGCGTCGGGCGGGGCGAACCGCTCGAGCCGAGATCCGCATACCCGATCGCCAGCGGCGTCGATCCCGGCGTCGCGAGCGTGATCGGCGAAGGGAAGCCGATCCCTCCGCTCTCAGCATCGAATCGCGAGACCCCCACCGTCTTCTCATCCTCAGACAGAACGAACACCTCCGGCGCGCCCGCGCCGTCCCACGATCCGACCGCGATCGACTTCGGATTCTTCAGCGTCGGCTGGCGACGCCCCGGAGTCATGCCGACACCGCCCTCCTGCACATGCAACGCGATCGCATTCCCCCGAAAGTCCGTCGCCAGCATGTCCAGCCGCCCATCCCCGTTCAGATCCGCGATCGCCACCGACCGCCCCTTGGACGCGCCATCCACAAAGCCACCGACCGCCGCCTGCAACGACCGCTCCGCGCTCGCATCGTTTGAACGCTCTGCGATATCCGAAGCCGTCACGTCGTACAGCACCACCCGCCGCGATGCACGCTCGATCACCGCGATCGACGCGCCCGCACGCCCGGGAATCCTCACCGGCTGAACCTCCGTCAACGGCGGCATCTCAAACCGCAGCTCCGAAGGCAGCAACCCCTGCTTGCTCCCCCTCGCGCCCGCCGCAGGCCGAGGATCCTCGGTCTGCAGCCACAGCCGCAGCGGCGACGCATCGTCCGGCGCGGCCGCAAGCACATCCATCCGTCCGTCCCCGTCAAAGTCCTCCGCAAAGACCGCGACAATCTGCCCCGAAGATCCCATCTCAATCGGGTTGCCCAGCACACCCTGCGCCGAAAGCGGGAAGACCTGCACACGCCCCCCGGCGACCGCGATCACCTCAGGATCCGCGTTGCCCACCACATCCGCAATCACCAGCGCAGACTGGCTCGACGTCAGGTCCCGAACCCTTCTCCTGTTCCCGATCTCGAACTCCCCCTTGTCATTCTGCCGAAGCACAAACAACTCCGCCGGTGAAGACCCGGCACACACCAGGTCGATCCGACCGTCGCGGTCCACATCGAACGCGCGAATCGCGCCGACACGGTTCGACACACTGATGTTGACCGAGTCATACCACGGATTCGGAGGCAACTCGTTCACGCGATACGCCCGCGATGCCTCGTCCACGCTCCGCTCGGTCGCACGAAGGTAGTGGATCTCGATCCGGCTCTTGCCGTTGTTCACCACCGCGATATCCGGCCGCCCATCGCCGTTGAAGTCCGCGACCGTCACCGGCCCGCACCCGTTCCCGACAACGATGATCCGGTGCGCATCGAACCCGAAGTACGACGCGATCGGCTCGCTCGGTTGCCCGCTGCACACAACGCCCGCCTGCAGCACCGCTACCGATGCAGCCAGCACGCGCACCTGCACTGAACCAGATCTCCATCCGTTGGCACGGTGTACGCTCGAACCCATGCTGCCTCCCTTTTGCGGGCGGGACCAAAGTGCGAACCGAAGGGCCCGCACGCACGATACACTGTAGTGGCTCAGCCAACGAGCCGCGACCAATCGGGAGAACGCACTGATGCAACGGACGCCCTCTCTTCCCACGCTTCTCGCGGCATTCACCCTCGCCGCCGCACTCGCCTCGCCTCCCGCCTTCGCCGCCGACCAACCCGGCAAAGACGGGCTCGTCGGCGACACGCTCGTCCTCACCGACGGACGCTCCATCACCGCCCCGATCCTCAAGGAAACCGCCGAGACGATCTGGCTCGATCTCGGCCACTCCGTCGTAGAGATCCCCCGCTCTCGCATCGATTCGATCGTCCGCGCTCGCCGCGACGAACTCGCGACCGAGGCATCCGCCAAAGACCTCTACCACGTCGCCCTCGACCTCCCCGAACGCGCCCCGCGCGAGCAGGCCGAACGCTTCGGCGACGCCGTCATCAAGGTCTCAACCCCCTCCGGCCTCGGCTCCGGCTTCATCATCAGCCCCGACGGCTACGCGATCACGAACGCCCACGTCATCCAGAAAGAATCCCGCCTCAAGTGCACCGTCTGGGAAAAAGGCGAGAAAGAACTCCGCCGCATCCTCGTCGAAGATGTCGAGATCATCGCCGTCAACAACCACACCGACCTCGCCCTCATCAAAATGAAGCACCCCGACGGCAAGCCCTTCAAGCACGTCTACATCCAGTCGCGTGAAGAACTCGCCGCCGGGCAGTCCGTCTTCGCCATCGGCAACCCGCTCGGCCTCGAGCGAACCCTCTCCCGCGGCGTCATCTCCACGACCCAGCGAAGCTTCGAGGGGCTCACCTTCATCCAGACCGACACACAGATCAACCCCGGCAACTCCGGCGGACCCCTCTTCAACGACCGCGGAGAGGTCATCGGCGTCACCAACATGGGCATCCCCTTCGGCGAAGGGCTCAACTTCGCCATTCCCGCTCGCTACGTCATCGATTTCATCCGCAACCGCGACGCGTTCGCGTACGACAAAGAGAATCCGAACTCCGGCTTCTCCTACGCCCCGCCCCCGGCTCGCACAAACTTCGGGCCGACGCCCGGACTCGACGACAGCACCGCCGGCAACCGCTGATCACGCCCGCCGCAACCCCAGCCCGCAACCCCCGCCACACACCCGACCCCATCCGCGCCGACACGTGCAACCAGGCGCAGACCAGGAGTACCCGATGCGCCGCCCCTCCATGACCGCCCTGCTCTCCGCCGCTTCTCTCACGCTCCTCGCCGGCCTCTGCCACGCCGCAGATCCCGTCATCGCCGATGTCGCGCCCTCCGAGTCGATGCTCGTCGTCTCCGTCAAAGACTGGTCAGCACTCAAGGCCCAGTTCGATCGCACCGGAATGAAGACGCTCTGGGCCACCAACGAGGTCCAGGCCCTCGTCAAGGATCTCGCAAAGGACGCCGCATCCGGATTCGACGAGATGCTCCAGGAACTCGGCGTCACCAAAGACGACATGGTCTACCCCAGCGGCAGCATCGGCATGGCCATGTTCTTCACCCAATCCCTCGACGCCGTCGCCTCACAGATCAACACGCTCGAAGGCGACCTCGATATCGACGCCATCTTCCTCGCCGATTTCGGCGACGATGCCGACAAGTTCGCCGACCTGATCGAGAAAGTCTGCGATTTCGCCTCCGACAAGCACGGCGCAGAGATCCGCCAGACCCCGCACGGCGGGCACACCATCACCTCCATCATCCGCGAGGCCGAAGCCGACGACGCGAACGACGACGAATTCGAAGACTTCGATTTCCCCGGCGTCGGCATGATGATGCCCTTCGAGTCCGAATCCGGCGCATACTCCATCCACATCGTCCGCCTCGGCTCAACCTATCTCGCAGGCGACTCGCTCGATTCCGTTCAAGCTGCGATCGATCGCGCCGCCGACGCCGGCAGGCCCTCCATCGCGGAAGACACCATCTACATCAAGAGTCTCGCCCAGCACCCCGCCGATGCCGGAGCCACCGTCTTCTTCCGCGCCGGAGATGCCTTGAAACTCTTCGCCGCCAACACCACCGCACAGCAGCGCGAGTGGGACGAGACCGCGCCCGACATGTCCATCATGTTCGACGCCCTCGGCCTCCTCTCGATCCAGTCCACGAGCTTCGGCATCCGCCTCGACACCCCCGCCGCAATGGCCGAGGCAACCAGCGGCATCCTTGTCCCCGAGAAAAAGGGAATCCTCTCCCTCCTCTCACGCGGCACACCCGCATTCCAGAACCCCTCATTCGTCTCCGCTGACGTCTCCGCCATCTCGCAGATCGTCGTCGATTTCTCGCGCATCCCCGCCATCGCGCGAGGCGTCATCGAGACCCTCCCAGAAGATGCCCGTGAACAAGCCCGCATGGCACTCGCACAGGCCGAGCCCATCGCGCTCCCCATCATCGAGGCACTCGGTTCCGACATCTACATCGCACAGACAATCACCCAGCCACTCAGCCCGGATAGCCAGAAAGCCCTCTTCGCCATCCGCATCACCGACTCGCTCGTCTTCACCAACCTCGTCACCGCCTTCGGCGCACAGATCGGCCTCCAGGTGAGAGAGTTCCAGGGAACCCAGATCTTCGAGCAGGACATGTTCGGCATCACAGGAGGCATCTCGCCCGAGTGGCTCTTCATCGGCCAGACCTCAGATGTCGAAGACGCCCTCCGCCGCCTCAGCGCGCCCGGCGATGATCAACTCAACGCCCAGCCGGAGTTCAAATCCGCCGTCACCATGCTCCGTGGCGACGCCGTCCTCAACCAGTACCAGGACACAGAGAGAGCAATCCGGTACACGATTTGGTCCTTGCAGAACCAGGACAAGATCGCCGATGCCCAACTCGATGCACTCGACATCGACGAAGAGTTCAAGCAGCAGATCCGCGAAGCCCGCGGCTCTACCCAGCGCGACTGGGCTCGCCTCCTCCCGCCTCCCGAACTCATCACCGAGCACATCGGCGACACCGTCACCGAACTCCGCCCCACGCCCGACGGCTACCGGGGCCAAACCCTCATGCTCCGCCCCAAGCGCTGATCAACCACCCACTCACGCCGGAACACGCGCGACATCGCCAGCCGCTGAGTCCGCGTCGTGAACCGACGGCTGACGCGCCTCCGCCTCGCGCTCGTCCCACACAATCACAAGCCGACGCCCACCGAGCGCAAGGATCGCCTCAAGCTGACGCTCAATGCTCCGCCTCGCCTGCTCCACATACCTCGCGTCCGACTGCCTGAACAAAAGCCCCGCCTGCTCCTGCGCCTGCTGCATCAGCGCGGTCTGCCGGGCCGCATTCATCGGCACAACATCCACAAGCCCGAACACACGCCCGTCCTGAATGTCATACGGCGTCACATCCAGCAGACGCAACATCCCCTCGACCGGCGGCAGGCAAACCTCAACCGATCCATCACGCCGCTCCCGAACCCGATCCGGCCCCAGACTCGAAAGATCCACCCCGTACTGCTTCTCAAAGTGGAAGATCATCGCGATCTTCGCCTGACTCACCAGCAAAGGCGGCAGCCAGCCGATCCCCGCAGTCGCGGTCACGATCTCTTTCGCGCACACCTCAAGACCCACCAGACGACCCACAGGGCGCACCCGCTCCGTGATCATCCGGATATGCGTCGTCGTCAGCTCACTCGACTTCTTCTGACGTCGAAAGTGGCCGCGAACGGCAAGAAACGCGATCACAACAAAGGCGAACGCGAGAACGAGCGTGAAAATCCAGATCTCGAGCATGATGCCCGATCATTCGGAGACGCGATCCGCGCCTTTCGCTGTGGCCGACTCCGGCGCGCCCGGCTGCCCGGCCGGAACGCCGTAACCGAACGCCCGTATCACCGCATCAGCCCCGAAACAGAACAGCCCCCCGAGCACAAGCACGACCACGAACAGCACACAATTCTTGATCACCTCGGCGGCACCGGTCTGAGTGCTCCCAAGCCACCCGCCCCCCATCCCGAACCAGTACACAACAAACGCACCCACCGGTGCCAGCAGCATCCCGCCGACGATCAAACGCCTCCAAGCCCTCGCATCACGCGCCAAGACGGCCAACGCCCCGGAGCCGGCAACCATCGCCGCCGCCGCCGCACGCCCCACAAACCACGGATCAGTCACCACACCCCGTGGTGAAGAGTGAAATGGCAACCGCCCCATCCCCGTACCCACAAACCAAGCCAACGCAACAAGACCAGCACAAAGCCCGCTCCCGGCACGATATCGACCGAGGCCGAGCAACACGCCGAACACCGCAGAGGCCGCGATCACGACCTCGTATCCAAATGTCCCCCACTGTGGGGATGGATCCGCGCTCAGCGTCACATAGACACCAGCCGCCGCGCTCAACAGAACCCCGGCGCTCCCGACAAGCACAACGCCCCGCAAGGCACGCGGCATCGGAGGCGGATCAACTGGCAACATCGGCTCATTCATAATCTGGTCACACGCTCCATCCCCCAGATGCTATCGGCCTTCAGTACGGGCGCGCTCGCGTTGTGTTCGCACTTCTCACGCCCTGGCACACGGTGTGCGACAGCCCCTCTCCCGAATCTCCAAGCCCCGACGCGCAAATTGTGCCTTGAGAAGCGCACCGCTTCCCACCTCACGCACTTCGAGCCAACTCGCCGCGAGGCATGGAGATAAGGGTATCGGAACGCCGATTCAAGGCCCAGTGAAGGCCTGGCGCTCCGCTTGCCAGTTCCCTGACCAGGAGGGATCGCCATGTCAGGCATATCCACCGGCGTTGGACTCATCAGCGGCATCAACACCGGCTCACTCATCAACCAGATGCTCAGCATCGAGGCCAAGCCCAAGCAGTTCGCGCAGTCGCGCGTCTTCGGGTTGCAGCTCCAGCAGACCGCCTACCTCGACCTCAACTCTCGTCTGAGCGCACTCAAGACCATCGCCAACAAGTTCCGCACCGCCAAGACACTCCAGAGCAAACAGGCCACCACCAGCGATGGCTCCGTGCTCAAGGCGACCGCCTCCAACTCGGCCGCACAGGGAACCTATCAGTTCATCGTCGATCGGCTCGTGAGCACGCAGCAGATGCTCTCAAAGGGATTCGCCAACAAGGACTCAACGTCCGTCGGCGCCACAACCCTCACCTTCGAGACCGCCGCCGGCGGCCTTGTGCGCGACACCGCGCTCGCCGATCTCAACGGCGGCAACGGTGTCACAAGAGGCAAAATCGTCGTCACCGACTCCGTCGGCGGCACACAGACAATCGATCTCTCTACCGCCGGCACAGTCTCCGAAGTCCTCGACGCGATCAACGGCGCAAGCGGGCTCGCAGTCACCGCTCGCGTCGAGGGCGGCAGATTCGTCATCTCCGACAAGGCCGGCGGCTCAATCACCGTCGCCGACGCCGTCGGCTCCACAACCGCAACCAGTCTCGGCATCGCGGGCACAGGAACCGGCAGCATCGCGGGTGCAATCGTCTACTCGATCGGCGAAGACACCGCACTCGGCTCGCTCAACGACGGCAACGGCGTCTTCATCTCGGACGCGATCGGTGCCGCACGCTCAGACTTCCGGATCACCATCGACGGCTCCACAAACGTCCAGGTGAACATCGGACCAAAGTACAACTCCGGAGGCACACAGACCGAAGGCGCCGCCTCCACCGTCGGCCAGGTCCTCACACGAATCAACGAGGCCCTCGCCGCCGCCGGATTCGCTGATATCCAGGCCTCGATCGCGCCGGACGGCTCACGCCTCCAGATCATCGACGACCAGGGCACACGCACGATCGCAATCACCGAGACCGGCTCCGGCTCCACCGCCAAAGACCTCGGCATCCTCACCCCCTCGCCCGCCACAGGCACGCTCACCGGCTCGCGCGTCCTCGCCGGCATGAACAGCACGCTCACCCGCAACATCAACGGCGGCTCCGGACTCGGCTCCGACGGAGCAATCGATTTCACCCTCCGCGACGGCTCGACATTCAACCTCACCCTCGCCGCCGACAGCACCATCGACGACATCATCTCCGCGATCCAGAACGCCTCGGGCACGCTCGCCGGCGGAGGACCCAAGGTCTCCGTCACCATGAACGCCTCGGGCACCGGGCTCCAGATCAAGGACAACACCACAGGCAGCAGCCAACTCATCATCTCCGGCGCAGCCGCGACCTCGCTCGGCATCGACACCACAGGCACAAGCGCCGCAACCGTCTCTGGCAAGAACCTCCAGCACGCCTACGTCACCGCCTCCACACTCGTCTCCACGCTCAACCAGGGCAAGGGCATCGGCACCGGCGTCTTCGAGATCCGCGACTCCACCGGCGGCACCGTAGACATCGACATCGGCACCGACACCAAGAACGTCGGCCAACTCATCGCCGAGATCAACTCAAGCGCATCCGGCGCAGGCCTCCGCGTCCGCGCACGCATCAACGCAAACGGCGACGGCATCGAGATCTACGAGAACATCCCCGACGGACAAACACCGGGATCCTCCAAGATCAAGATCACCGACCGCTCCGGCGGCGTTGCCGCCGCACTCCGCATCGCCGGCGAAGCCAAGGACGTCGGCCCGGAGAACAAGATCGACGGCTCATACGAGCGCACCGTCGAGATCGACGCCGACGACACCCTCCAGGATGTCGCCAACAAGATCAACTCCGCAGGCATCCAGCTCGCCGCGTCGATCGTCAACGACGGCACCGGCTCAAAGCCCTTCCGACTCTCGCTCACCTCAAAGACCAGCGGCAGCGCAGGCCGCGTCCTCTTCGACAGCGGAACCCTCGACCTCGGACTCAGCACCATCGACAAAGGCAGCGACGCCCGCATCATCTTCGGCGGCTCCAACGCCGCCAGCGGCCTGCTCCTCACCAGCTCCAGCAACACCTTCTCGAACGTCGTCACCGGGCTCACGATCGACGCCGTCGGCGTCTCCGAGAACCCGGTCCGCATCTCCGTCTCGCAGAACACCGACTCCATCGTCACGGAGATCCGCGCCTTCATCGACGCGTTCAACACCGTCCTCACGCGAATCGACGATCAGAGCAAGTACAACCAGGAGACCAAGACCAAGGGCGCGCTCCTCGGCGACCAGACCTCGCAGTCGCTCCGCCGCAGTCTCCTCACCACCATCCAGAGCAAAGCGATCGGTGCCTCCGGCACATACGACGATCTCGCCGATCTCGGCGTCCGCGTCGGCTCCGGCTCACGCCTCGAACTCGACGAAGAACGCCTCAGAAACGCCCTCGCCACCGACCCCGCCTCCGTCGAGCAGGTCCTCGCCGGATACACACAGGGCGACGCCGAGCAGTACGAAGACCTCGGCAACGGCATCAAGGTCAAGATCCAGAACCCCGAGGGACCGTTCACAGTCCTCGGACTCGCAGGAAAGATCGAACGCCTCGCAAACACCTACATCGACTCCGTCAGCGGCATCCTCACCGGCCGCAAACGCTCCATCGACACCCAGATCGAGTTCCAGAACAAACGCATCGCCGAGATCGACGTTCGGCTCGCCTCACGCAGGCAGGTCCTCCAGGCCCAGTTCGTCGCCATGGAGCAGGCCATCGCGCAGCTCCAATCCCAGCAGAGCGCGATCTCACAGATCGGCCTCCTCGGATAATCCCGCACCTCATGTATCAACGCGCAGAACACGCGCCGCACCACCAGACCCTCCCGCTCAACCCGCCCCCCCCAACCGCCGATAAGCACCTCATGACCGCCACACAAACCCTCTCGACTCAGGCCAACGCCTACCTCAAGACCAGGGTCATGACCGCAAGCCCCGAGGAGCTCCGCCTGATGCTCCTCGACGGAGCCGCACGCTTCCTCCGCCAGGGAATCGACGGCCTCGAAGCCAAGGACTACGAACGATCCTTCAACGGCATCTCGCAGTGCCGCGCGATCATCATGGAACTGCTCACCGGTGTCCGACCCGAGCAGGCCCCCGAACTCGTCGAGCGTGTCCAGTCGCTCTACTCGTTCCTCTACGCCGAACTCGTCGACGCCTCATTCTCCCGCGACGTCAAGCGCCTCGGTAAGGTCCTCGGCCTCATCGAGTTCGAGCGCGAGACATGGCAGATGGCCATGCAGAAGGTCCGCGCCGAAAGAGAGGCCGCAGGCCGCACACCCGCCTCCGAGCACGCCGCCCTCGCAGCCCAGGGCTGAACCAGTCGCAACCGCTCACCGCGACATCGACATCGCACGCGTGATCCCCACCACCGTCGATTCCATCAGGAACGCGAGGCTCACGTTCGCATCCATCAGGCGGTCGGCCTCGCGGATCACATCCACCGCATCGCACACACGCTCCAGCCGCTGCGCACCACCCTCCACCGATCGAACCCGCCAACGCAGCCCCTCCGCCGCCACGCTCAGCACCAACCGGCCCGCATCCTTGTTCGCCTGCTCCTTGCTCGCGTTCGGGTTCGCCGACACATGCGCCGCCGCGATCTCATCCGCAATCGACGCCATCGCCGGCCCGAGTTCGACCACAAACTCACCCGACATCACCCGCTCCAGCATCGGCAGAATCCGCGGCCCCCACTCTCCCATCCCACAAGCCAGACCACCCATCAGCACACCCGGAGATCCATCCGCCACCCGCAGCAGCCACTCCATCGTCCGCTGATCAACTCCAGCACTCGCCGAAGCAAACTCCTCGCTCCCACGCATCCACGCCGACAACGCCTCATCAGAAAGAGGCCCGAAGCCCACCCGCTGGCAGCGGCTCCGAACCGTCGGCAACAACCGCTCCTCCACCGAAGTCACAAGAATCAGCAGCGAGCCCTCGGGCGGCTCTTCCAGCGTCTTCAACAACTGATTCTGCCCGCGAGGATCCATCAACTCCGCCTCATCAACAATGAACACCTTCGACGCAAGCCCGCCCTCGTGCAGCGTCGCAGAGATCTCGATCGGATCGATCAGGTACTCCTTCGTCACACCAGTCGGGATCGTCGTCTGCTTCCGCTCGCGGACCTCGCGGTCCTCGCTGAACTTCGCCAGCTCCTTCACGATCACATGAAAGTCCGGGTGCGTCCCCGCCCGCAGCAACCGCTGCACGCGGCTCTCCGGATCCGGCCTCGGAACCCCGTCCTCCCCCACCCGCGTCGTCGGGTCCAACGCCGCCGCCGCAAACCCGAGCGCGGCCATGAACTTCCCCACACCCTTCGGGCCTGCAAAAATCCACGCGTGATGCAGCCGTCCGGTTGTGAACGCCGCCCCAAGCACCGAGATCGCACGCTCCTGGCCGATCAACTCATCCAGCGGCCTCGGACGTGGCACCACAATCGCCGCAAGCTCCTGCTCCGCATCCCCACCACGCCCTCTCGACGCACGCTTCGCGCCCGCCTTCGGAGCGGCCCTCGAAGCCCCCGCGCTCGCACCAGATCCTGAGGCCTTCTTCGCCATGCGCTCAGCGTAGCACCATTCCGCGCACAGCCGCTCCCGGCACCGCCCCGCTCACACGCTCCGCAGCTTGTTCAGCCCGTTCAGCGCCGCGACCTTGTAACACTCCGCAAGCGTCGGATAGTTGAACACCGCGTTCACCAGATACTCCACCGTGGCATTGAACGCCATCGCCGTCTGCCCGATGTGCACCAACTCCGTCGCACCGGTCCCGATGATGTGCACACCCAGGATCACGTGGCTCTCTTGGTGAATCAGGAGCTTCAGCATCCCGATCTCGTCACCCAGCAACTGCCCCCTCGCGATCTCGCGATACTGCGCGACCCCGCTCTCATACGGGATCTCATCCTTCGTCAACCGCTCCTCGGTCCAGCCAACCATTGAGATCTCAGGTATCGCATAGATCCCGTAAGGCAGCAGATCGTGCACCTGCTCGTACCGCTCGCCGAACATGTGGCACGCCGCGACCCGCCCCTGCTCCATGCTCGTCGAAGCGAGCGCGGGGAATCCGATCACATCCCCCGCAGCATAAATATGCCCGACCGACGTCTGGAAGTGCTCGTTGACCCTGATCCGCCCGCGATCATCCGCCTTCAGTCCCGCCTTCTCAAGGTCCAACTCCTCCGTACACCCCTGCCTCCCCACGCAGTACAACAGACTATCAGCACGCAGCGTCTTCCCGCTCTCGAGCGTCGCCTCCACCATGTACTCATTGCTCGCTCTCGCCCCCGGAGGCGGCGCAATCCGCTGGATCTTCACCACCTTCTCGCCCATCCGCAGCGTCACCCCCGCCTGCCTCAGATGGTACTGAAGCGCCTCCGTGATCTCCGCATCCACAAAGTCCAGCAACCTCCCACGCCCCTCGATCAGCGTCACCTTCACGCCCAGGGCGCACAGCATCGACGCATACTCCGTCCCGATCACGCCCCCTCCAACCACGATCATCGAGTGAGGCAGCGTCTCGAGCCCGAGCAACTCGTCCGACGTGATGATGTCCGTCGTGTCGAACTCAACACCCGGCGCACGCGCCGGCCGAGTCCCCGTCGCCACAATCACGAAATCCGAGTGGATCAGCTCCACCGAATGCTTCTTCGTCACCTCAACCGTGTGCGGATCGACGAACCTCCCCTGGCCCTGGATCGAATCGATCCCGTTCCGCTCAAAGTGCCGCCTCACAATCTCCACCTCAGCGCGGATCACCTGCTGGCAAGACGCGATCAACTTCGGCAGCGTGACGTGCCCATGCGCCTCGCGGAAGTCGCCCATCGCAGGAACCGGCGTCGCTCGTCCCACAGCGCACAGAATCGCCTCACGCAGCGCCTTCGACGGAATCGTCCCCGTGTTGATCGCTACCCCGCCGATATCGTGCCGCTCAACGACACACACCTTCTTCCCGAGCTTCGCCGCCTGAATGGCCGCCTTCTGCCCGGCAGGCCCGCTCCCGATCACGCACAGGTCATAGTGACGCATCACCTCAAAGCCCCTTCGTCTCTCGATCATCCGCCCGAACTCTTACCCGTGCGCCGCACCACAGCGGACACCAGGACGCACACCTCCGCCCCGCGGCTCATGCACGCCCGCGCACAGGTTATCGGCCAGATGCGCCCCCGGTCGGAACCAAAGCACCCACATCCCCACCCAATCACCTACCATCGCACCACTCACGGGCTCGCGCCCGTAACCTTCACAATCCCCAAGACCAGTGCCAGGACCCACCTCCCATGCGCGCCGCAGAAGTCCGCTCAACCTTCATCGAGTTCTTCAAGTCCAAGGGCGGCCTCTCAGGCACCCCGGACGCCGGACACCGCTTCGCCCCCTCCTCGCCCTGCGTCCCCGTGGACGACCCGACCCTCCTCTTCACCAACGCCGGCATGAACCAGTTCAAGCCGATCTTCCTCGGCAACGTCCCCGCCGGTCACCCCCTCGCCGGACTCAAGCGCGCCGTCAACAGCCAGAAATGCATCCGCGCAGGCGGCAAGCACAATGACCTCGACGATGTCGGCAAAGACACCTACCACCACACCTTCTTCGAGATGCTCGGCAACTGGTCCTTCGGCGACTACTTCAAACAAGAAGCCGTCGAATGGTCATGGGAACTCCTCACCAAGGTCTACAAACTCCCCAAGGAAGCCCTCTACGCCACCTACTTCGAAGGCAACGAGAAACTCGGCCTCCCCCCCGACGACGAAACAAAAAACCTCTGGCTCAAAGTCCTCCCGCCAGACCACGTCCTCCCCGGCAACATGAAGGACAACTTCTGGGAAATGGGCGAAACCGGCCCGTGCGGCCCCTGCACAGAGATCCACGTCGATCGCCTCACCGCCATGGGTCTCGAGAAACGCAACGCCGCCCACCTCGTCAACTCCAGCGACCCCGATGTCATCGAGATCTGGAACAACGTCTTCATCCAGTTCGATCGCCAAGCCGACGGCTCGCTCCGCCCCCTCCCCGCCAAGCACGTCGATACCGGCATGGGGCTCGAACGCCTCGTCTCAGTCCTCCAGAACAAACGCTCCAACTACGACACCGATGTCTTCCACCCCATCTTCGAAGCCATCCAACTCGCCACCAACGCTCGCCCCTACCGAGGCAAGCTCGGCGCACAAGATGCCGACCTCGTAGACACCGCCTACCGCGTCATCGCCGACCACATCCGCACGCTGACATTCGCCATCACCGACGGCGCAACGCCCTCCAACGAAGGCCGGGGGTACGTCCTCCGCCGCATCCTCCGCCGCGCTGTCCGCTTCGGACGCCAGAAACTCAACGCCAAGCCCGGCTTCTTCGCCAACCTCGTCCCCATCGTCGTGCAGCATTTCGGCGATGCATTCCCCGAACTGCGCAAAGACCCGCAGCGCGTCCAGAACATCATCCTCGAAGAGGAAGAATCCTTCGGACGCACGCTCGACCGAGGCATCAAGCTCTTTGACGAAGCGGCATCACGCACCGCCGACCAACAGGTCTCCGCCTCCGACGCCTTCCAGCTCTACGACACCTACGGCTTCCCCATCGATCTCACCCTCCAGATGGCCGAAGAACGGGGCCTGAAGGTCGACATCGCCGGCTACGAAAAGCTCATGGCCGAGCAGAAGGAACGCTCCCGCGCCGGCTCGAAAGAGACCGCCGCGACCGGGCTCTCCCTCGACGGCGATGCCGTCGCGCGGCTCGGCAAGATGAACATCGTGCCCACCGACGACTCAGACAAGTTCCACGGACGCGATGTCCGCGCCCGCGTTCTCGCCATCTGGAACGGACACAACTTCGACCAGCACGTCTCCGCAGGCGTCACCCTCAACAAACGCGTCGGCATCATCGTCGATCGCACACCCTTCTACGCCGAAATGGGAGGCCAGGTCGCCGACCACGGACGCATCGTCGTCTCTCGCGAAAGCCGCGAGAGCGCACGCGACAACCACGATGGAGGCGAGTTCCGCGTCGAAGACGCCAGGTCCTTCGGCGGCTACGTCCTCCACGTCGGCATGATCCTCAAGGGAGAGATCCGCGTCGGAGACGATGTCATCCTCCACCTCGACCACAACCGACGCAAGGCCGTCGCATCCAACCACACCGCAACCCACCTCCTCAACTTCGGCCTCCGCGCTGCCCTCGGCGAGCACGTCGATCAGAAGGGCTCCCAGGTCGAGCCCGACCGCTTCCGATTCGACTTCTCAAACAACGGCCCCGTCGAGCCAGCGCACATCGCCGCCGTTGAAGAGACCGTCCGACGCCAGATCGCCCAGAACCTCACCGTCTACGCAGACATCGCTCCCCTCTTCGTCAGCAAGCAGATCAACGGCCTCCGCGCTGTCTTCGGCGAGACCTACCCCGATCCCGTCCGCGTCGTCTCCATCGGACAGCCCGTCACCGACCTCCTCGAAAGCCCCGCCAATCCCGCGTGGCGCGAGCTCTCCGTCGAGTTCTGTGGCGGCACGCACGTCGGCTCCACCTCCGAGATCGGCGCCTTCGCCCTCGTCTCCGAAACCGGTGTCGCCAAAGGCATCCGCCGCATCGAGGCCCTCACCGGCGTCCCCGCCGAAGCCGCGATCAAGACGGCGGACGATCTCGAATCCCGCATCGCCGGCGCATCAAGCGCCTCCGACGATGACCTCCCGAAACTCGCCACCGAGATCGGCAACGAGATCGACCAGTTGACCATCCCCCTCACCCGCAAGCACGCGCTGCGCGCCAGACTGGCCGACCTGCAGGAGCGCGTGAAAGCCGCCCAGAAGCGCGCCGCAGGCGCAAGCCGCGAAAAAGCCGAGCAGATGGCCCGTCAGGTCGCCGAAGCAGCCGCCTCGTCCATGGACGATTTCATCATCGCCACCATCGAGACCGGCTCCGACCGTGCGGCCCTCCAGGCAGCCGTCAACGTCATCCAGCAGAAGGCCGGCCGGGTCGCCATCCTCCTCCTCTCTCCCGACGAGGCGGAAGGCAAGGTCTCGATCGTCGCCGCTGTTCCCAAACCCCTGATCGACAGAGGGCTGAAGGCCGGTGACTGGGTCAGGGAGACCGCCGCCGCCTGCGGCGGAAAGGGCGGCGGAAAGCCCGATACCGCCCAAGGTGGCGGCTCCGACCTCTCGAAACTCAAAGACGCCTCCAAGGCCGCACGGACCTACGCCGCCCGCGTCCTGAACGGCGGCTGAAAGCCCCCATGCCCCGCGATCCCGATCACAACCAAAGCCCCGCAAAGGACTTCGAAGCGGATGGCGATCCCCCGATCGACCCCGACACCCTCGCTCCGCCCCCCCTGCCCGATGTCCTGAAACGCCCCGGCCCCTCCCAGCCCTCACGCCCCGGCACCCCGATCCCCAGATCGTCGGCGATGCAATTCGGGCGTGTCTTTGCCATCGGCATGGACTTCGTCTACGGCGTCGTCGGATGCGCTGCCCTCGGATGGGCCATCGATTGGTGGTTCAAAACCGCCCCGCGCTGGCTCCTCATCGGTGCCGGCATCGGCATCGTCGTCGCCATGTACCGATTCATCCGCGAAGGGATGAAGTTGTCCAGAGGCGACCAGAACCGACGCCCCTGACACATTCCGGCAAGGATCGTCAAATCCGAGCATGTGAACACTCGCCGGACGTGGGTCCCTTCGCTATTGTTTCGCCCCCCGGAACGGCCCTCGTAGGTCGCCCGGTCAGCGTTCAGGACTCGGACTCCCCAGCATGACGTCGATGGTTGCCCAACCCGCAATCCGGCTCCCCGTTCCGACCCTCGCCGCCGGCGCGCTCGCGCCAGGCATCGTTGTCGGCTCAGGCCTCGCCGCCTTCTGGTGGATGCGCTCCGCCGAAGCCGGGCAGGCCGCCACCATCGGAGCGGGAATCGCCCTGCTCGCCGCACTCGCTTGGGTCGGTGCCATGGCATTCCTCCCCCGCCGCAACGCCGCCAAGTGGTCGTTCGTCCTCGTCCTCAGTTCCTCCGCTCGCATGCTCGGCTCTCTGGCATTCGCGCTCGGCCTCTTCCTCGCGCTCCCCATGCAGAAGGCACCCTACTGGGGAACCTTCCTCGCCTGCTCGCTCACCATCCTCGCCGTCGAAACCATCGTCTCATACTCCGCCCTCAAACGTGCCGCACACGCCGCAGGCACCGAGGACTCCGCCCGATGATCGACATCCCCCTCGCAACCCTCTTCACGCTCGCTGCCGACAGCCCCGTCGACCACGTGGTCAACCACCCGTTCCTGAAGAGCGACAGCGGTGTCTGGCTCTGGTCCGCCCACGTCGGAACACTCGTCCTCGCAGGCCTCATCCTCCTCATCCTCGGGCCCATGATCGCTCGCCAGATCGGCACCGGTCCGGAATCCGAGGGCAACGATCGCTACATCACCAAGGGCCGCCTCGCACAGACCGTCGAAGTCATCTGCCTCTACCTCCGCGAAAAAGCCGTCCGGCCGCTCCTCCACGATCGCACCGATCGCTTCATGCCCTTCCTCTGGACCATCTTCTTCTTCATCCTCGTCAACAACCTCCTCGGCCTCATCCCCATCCTCGACGTCATCCATCTCATCAACAGCGACTGGAAGGCCGAGCATCGTGCCCCCATCGGCGGCACCGCCACCAGCAACATCGCCGTGACCGCCGTCCTCGCCTTCATCTCCTTCCTCGTCATCAACGCCGCGGGAATCAAGGAACTCGGCGTCGGCGGCTACCTCAAGCACCTCACCGGCGGCGCGCCCGCCTTCATCTGGCCCATCCTTGTCCCGGTCGAGATCCTCGGCACCTTCATCAAGCCCGTCGCGCTCGCCATCCGACTCTTCGCGAACATGACCGCAGGCCACGTCCTCCTCGCCACACTCTTCATGTTCGTCGGCATGTCCCTCAAGACCGGCCTCGCAGTCGGTGCGCCCGTCACGCTCATCTCATGCATCGGCGCCGTCGCCATCATGTTCCTCGAACTCTTCGTCGCTTTCCTCCAGGCATTCGTCTTCATGTTCCTCACAACCGTCTTCATCTCCCAGCTCTCCCACCACGGCGACCACGACCATGCCCACGATCACGCACACGACCACTCGCACGGGGGACACCCACACCCCGCGCACTGACCCGATCAACAGACCTGCCCACGACGGGGAAGGGCACAGGTCGAAACCATCTCCCGCCCCGCGCACTCTTGTCGCGGCGCTCTTCCCCGGGGAAACACTCAGTCACTCGTTCCAGAAAGGCACTCGACCCATGAAGACCATGATCAAGAACGTCCTCGTCGCCTCCGGCCTCGTCGCCCTCTTCGGCACCGCCGCACACGCCCAGGCGGCCCCCGCAGACACCATCGGCAAGGGCCTCGCTGCCATCGGTGCCGGTCTCGCCGTCGTCGGCGGCGGCATCGGCATCGGCCTCATCGGCAAGGGAGCCGTCGAGTCCATCGCCCGCCAGCCCGAGGCCGCCGGACCCATCGGCACCAACATGATCCTCACCGCCGCACTCGTCGAAGGCGCCACGCTCTTCGCCGTCGTCGTCGGCCTCCTCGCCGCACTCTGATCGTCTCACCGTCCGCATACCACCGTGGCGGCCTCGAAAGACGCCGCCGCGGCTTCCTCTCCCCATCCGGGGAGCTCTATCGATCGATCACCCCACGGAGATCCCTCCGATGACGCGCCTGTTCCGTATCCTCGTCGCTCTCACGCTCCTCGCCTTCACCCCCATGGCCCTCTCCGGCAGCGTTGCACACGCCGCGCCGGATACCTCGCACGCCGGCGACCACGGCCACGAGACCGTCGGCCCCGTACCGACCGTCAAGCAGGCCATGGCGCCCGCCCTCGCCACAGTCATCGTTTTCGCGATCGTCCTCTTCATCCTCTCCACCCAGGTCTGGCCCAAGATCACCAAGGGCCTCGCCGATCGCGAAGCCAAGATCCGCGCCGAGATCCAGAACGCCGAAGACGCCCGCAAGCAGGCCAAGGAAGCCCTCGAGCAGTACCAGCAGAACCTCGCCGAGGCCCGCGCCGAGGCCAACAAGATGATCGAGCAGGCACGCCTGCAGCAGCAGACACTCGCCAACGAACTCAAGGCGAAGGCCGACGCCGAACTCGGAGCCATGCGCGAGAAGGCCATGCGCGACATCGACGCCGCCAAGCGCTCCGCACTCTCCGAGATTTACGCCGAGTCCACCGCCCTCGCGACAACCATCGCCGGCAAGATCCTCCGCCGTGAACTCGGCGTCTCCGACAACCAGCGACTCGTCGACGAATCGCTCGCCGAACTCGGCAAGAGCCGCAACTGATCGCCTCGGGTGGGTCGGCTCTCCATGCCGACAAGTCTTGGTCGTTTCAAGTCCGACGGAGCCCTCCATGCCCCTCATCGAGTCACAGCCCGACGCACTCGCACGCACTTACGCACGCTCGCTCTTCGATCTCGTCGATGCAACAGGCGGCCGCGGAGCCATCGAGACCGTCCTCGGTCAACTCGAAGACATCCTCGAACTCGCCCGTCAGGACGCCCGCTTCAACGAGTTCCTCGCCTCACGCGTCGTCCCCGCCGGCCAGCGTTCCGAGTCTCTCCAGCGAATCTTCGGCAACCGTGCAGATCCGCTCGTCGTCAACTTCCTCAGGGTCCTCAACGACAAGGGCCGCCTCTCGCACCTCCCCGCCATCGTCGCCTCATTCGACGCTCTCGCACAAGAGAAATTCGGGCGCATCGAGGTCGATGTCTTCACCGCAGAGCCCCTCACCTCCGAAGGCCTCTCCGCCATCAAGAACAAGCTCGCCTCCTCGCTCGGCAAGGACATCGTCCTCCATCCCTACACCGACGGCGCCATGATCGGCGGCGTCAAGTTCCGCATCGGCGACCAACTCGTCGACGCCTCCATCGCCACACAGCTCCGGCACATGCGCGACACCCTCGACGGCCCCGGCGCATCCCGCCTCCGCGCCCGCGCCAAGGACGTCCTCGGCGGCTGATCTCCCGCTGCACACCGCTTCCCACGCATAGCATCGCCCTTCGCCCGCTCCGAGAACGGACGGTGCAACGACGATGCACGGACGCGACCACCAACAACCCGAAGAGCCCGCGCTCACGCACGATTCATCACCAGACGGTGCCGGCGCTATAGCCCCCGCTCCGCCCGGCTCCCTCCTGCCCGATCCGACACAACTCGAACAGATCGCCCCCGTCGCGCCCGCGCCGTCCCGTCCCTCTCGTCTTGGCGTACTCCGCCACGCCCACTACCGCACCATCTTCATCGCGGCCTTCGGCTCCTACCTCGGCAGCTGGTTCGAGTTCGTCGCCATCCGCTGGATCGTCTCGCAGCAGACCAAGTCCGAGGCGTGGATGGGGTACCTCGCCGCCGCGCAGCTCGGCCCGACGCTCATCCTCGGCATGTTCGGCGGCCTTGTCGCCGACAGCGTCAATCGCAAGACCCTGATCGTCGTCACGCAGGTCTGCATGATGCTCATCGCCCTCGCGATGGCCGCTGCCGCGTACTTCGGCTTCGCGACGCCCCGGGTGCTGCTGCTCCTCATGCTCGCGAGCTTTTTGCGTCATCGCTTCATTGCCTGTGTGTGTCGATCAAGGATGATGATGGCTTGGATCCATCGACGGACTCGCTCGATGCCGCGCACGTGCGGCGGGATAAGCCCCACATGGTGGGTCATTTCCAGGCGTGCAAACACACGCTCGATCACGCGCCGGAGTGACAGCAGGCCCCTGCCGAAGCCCGTCATGCTCTGCTCCAGCATGTCGATGGCTCGACGGCGGTCCGGATGCGTTCCGGACCGCCGCACGCCGCGACCCACGCGGCAGTCCTTCCGCGGAACCACCAGTTGTCCGCCCTTGCACGCGCAGAGTTCATAGAGCTTCACGCTGTCGTAGTTCGAGTCGGCCAGCACATACCCGTTCAACTCCATGTCTCGCATCATCCGCTTGGCCATCACTGCTTCATGGCAGTGCATGGGCGTGAGACGCCAGGAGACGATCGAGCCCGCGAGATCGCAGATCGCATGGAGCTTGTAGCCGCGCAGTCCCCATGCGCCGAAGGTCGCGGTCCGGTCTCCGGAGTGCGAGGCGACGCGCAGGGCCTTGCCGTCAAGAGCCAGCACCAACGCTCCCGATGCAGAGACCAGATTCTCCGCCTCCGCCGCGGCAAGTAACGCCTGGACGCTGGTGGTTCTCAGCCGCCGGCTCATCCTGCTTGGCGAGGGCAATCGACCACGCCGCCACAACGGCCATGCATCGCGTCGGCACGCCCAGGAGGTGGGTCGTCGGTGCAAGACGGCCCAGAGAAAGGTCAGCACGATGTCCGCATCGGTGAAGGTGAAGCGACCGCCACGCGGGCTCCGATCCAGCTTCCGCACGCTCGCCGCCAACACCCTCCAACTCGCGTTGTCCATGCTCGGTCTCCTGTCTGGCAGCTCCACCAGTGGGACCGAGCATGGCATGAGCCATCAGATCGCGCAAGTCTCCACAATGGAAACACTTGGAACACATGGCGCAAAATGCTCTCGCGCACGGCATCGCTGTTGCCTTCAACATGCCGGCGTGGCAGGTGCTCACGCCGCGTCTGGTCCCCCGCGAGGATCTCTCGAAGGCCATCACCCTCAACGGCATCTCCTTCAATGCCGCACGCGTCATCGGCCCCGCCACCGGCGGCCTGATCATGAAGGCCTTCCAGGGCTCGGCCCCGGTCGCGCTGGCCGGCACCGCGATCGTCGCGGCGGACGCCCTGGGACCAGCAGCCCCCGCCGCAACCGAGAGCACCGCATCCATCAGTCGGGGCGTCTCCGCGCTTCTTCTCTTCAACGCCATCACGTTCATCGGCGTGCTGCTCGCGGTCCTGACGACGCCCGATGCGCCCGCCCCCGCCGCTCTCCGCGGCGCGTGGAAGAAGCCCGGCATCGCCTGGAAACGCACCGCCGAGGCCCTTTCGTGGACGTGGCGACGCAAGGGGCCGCGGGCCGCGCTCGTCGCGATCGTGATCTTTGCTGTTCTCGCGACGCCCATCATGCAGCTCATGCCGCTGATGGTCTCGGAGGTGTACGCCAGGCAGGAAGATGTCTTCGGCCTGCTGCTCGCGCTCATGGGGTGCGGCGCGGTCGTCGGGGGCTTCGCGATGAAACTCATCCCGAAGTGGTACCCCATGCACCACTTCATCCCGCTCAGCATCCTCGGTGCCGGGCTCTCGATCCTCACCTTCTCGCTCATCAACGTCGAGACCTACGCCTACCCCGTCATGTTCATCATCGGGATCTTCTGGATGTGGGGCTTCAACGCCTGCAATGTGGCCATCCAGCACCTGGTTTCAGAGGAGATGCGCGGGCGCGTCTCCGCCGTCGTCAACAGCATCGCGCTCGGGCTCATGCCCGTCGGCACGTGGGTCGCTTCCGCGGCGGGCCACAGCGCGGAGCACGCGCTGAAATCCGTGCGCCCCGAGTGGATACACACGGGATCCGCGACGCAGCTCGGGCTCGCGATTGTGTCCGCAGCACTCATCGTCGCGGCTCTCGTCATGCTCATCTGGCGCACGCCCGAAGTCGATGGCATCGAGCCCGGCCAGCCGGGCTACGACCGCAAGCCGGGATTGTGGCGCGGGATCACCGCGTCGACGCATCGGCCACGCAGATAGAGCCGCGACTGTGAGCGAGTGGGTTGGCTTGAATGGAGCCCCGAGCGCAAGCCCGGCAGTGCTTCACTAGGGAGGGGCGTGGAGAAGTGGGCAATATCGAACGCGAAGAGAACGCAGAGGTCTCAGAGAGCGCCGAGTGGCGCGGAGGAAGAGGTTCACCACTGATCGCAGACTCGCCTCGGCGAGGGGCCACGGAGGACCACGGAGGAGAAGATGAAGGGGATGCGGAAGGGGCTGGGGGGCAAAGGGATGGAGGGGCTGGGGTCCGCTCGCTGACGTTTGCGGCTCGGTTCGAGTCGGATGCCTCGGCCTGGAGCACTGGTTCCGTCTCGCTGGGCTCGGCGGGAACCAGTGGCACCCGAACATCATGTGGCACCGGAACAACCTGTGGCTGGAGCACTGGTTCCGCTTCGCTGGGCTTGGCGGGAACCAGTGGCACCCCATCATCCAGTGGCACCGGAACAACCTGTGGCACCGGAACAACCTGTGGCCGGAGCACTGGTTCCGCCTCGTTGGGCTCGGCGGGAACCAGTGGCACCCCATCATCCAGTGGCACCGGAACAACCTGTGGCACCGGAACAACCTGTGGCCGGAGCACTGGTTCCGCCTCGTTGGGCTCGGCGGGAACCAGTGGCACCCCAGCAATCTGTGGCACCCCGACATCCTGTGGCATCCGAGCATCGTGTGGCACCCGAACAGAGTTTGCGTGCGCGACGGCGAGGATGGAGTCGTCGATGGGGAGGATGCGGGAGAGGCGGTAGAGGTGGTGGCAGGCGCGGCGTGCGCCCTCGGCTCTGCGGAGTTCGAGGCGCTGGGCTTGCAGCGATGTGTCGGCGAGGATCGCTTCGCCGGGGAGGAACGAGCGAGCGGGGTGGGCGTTGAGGTGCGAGGGTGGGAGCGGGTCGTGGCGGGACGCGCCGGGCGCGAGGTGTTCGTGCTGAGCGCGGAGTTCGCGGGCGTGGGCGCGGGTCTCGGTGTAGTCGTCGATGATGGTTTGCAGGACGCCGACGGTGGAGGCGAGAGAGACGGAGGCGGCCATGCGCGTGTGGGCGCAGCCGCCTTTCTCGATGGCGAGCATCTTTTCGCGCGTGTCGGGCTCGGTGAGCCACATCGCAAGGATGTCGACGGCGATGCGGAAGTCGCGCGCGACCGAGCAGAGCGATGAGCCGGGGTGGCAGAGCGCGGAGAGGATGGGGCTGTGGAGGTGGGCGGGGATGAGGGAGGAGGGGGATGGGGAAGGGGCAGAGGGGCAAAGGGACGGAGGGGCAGAGGGAGGTGGATCACTCGCCATCGGGCGAGTGGCACGAGGAGGTGCAGAGCCACCGCTCTGGCCCCCCACGGCGGAGCCACCAAGAGAGGAATCATCAAGAGTTGCCGCGGCGTGTGCGACCATGGGTACGGGTAATGTACGTTATGACGAGGCCCGTGTCAATGGGTTTTGTTTGGTATCGGTGACCTTTCTTGTAACCTGCGTGTTGTACGTTGGTTGCGCTGGATCATCGCGTTCTTGGCGGGAGAGAGGTCGGGCGGAATCGCGAGGACGTTGTGTTCTGCACACGGTATGCTATAGTGCTGGGGTGAACAGCCGCGAGGTTATCCGGAGGTTGGTTGCCGACGGGTGGGTACTTGCCCGCACGAAGGGGAGTCACCACCAGTACCGGCACGCGACGAAGCCGGGGCTGGTGACGGTGCCGCATCCGAAGCGGGATCTGCCGACCGGAACGCTGCGGAGCATCGCCAAGCAAGCCGGATGGAGCAAGCCATGAACTACCCAGTTGTGATCCATAAGGACAAGAAGAGCGACTACGGCGTGAGCGTGCCGGATCTGCCGGGATGTGTCTCTGCGGGCAAGACCGTTGATGATGCGCTCGCGATGATCCGCGAGGCCATCGAGCTTCATCTGGAGGGCTTGATCGAAGAGGGTGGCGTGGTGCCTCTGCCATCGGCGATTGAGGACCTGCGTGATGATCCGGACTATGCGGATGGAACGTGGGCGATCGTGACGGTGGATGAGTCGACCTTGCGTGTGAAGATCGCGCGGGTGGGGATCACGATGCCGCAGCGGGTGCTGGACGCGATCGATCGGCACGCGAAGGCGACGGGGGAGACCCGATCGGGTTTACTCGCGCGTGCGGCGGTGCGGTACATCGGGCGCGAGGCGGGCTCGATGCCGGAGGCGAAGCGGGGCGGGGCGAAGCTGCGGAAGATGCAGAAGCAGAGCAAGCGTCGGTCGGCGTGAGAGGGGGCGGAATATCCCGAGTGACCTCGCGGACGGTTCGGGGTGCCCGGGAGGACCTTCAAGACGATCCGCTCGCTCACGCGCGAGGTTCTCTCTGGACGTTCGCCTTCTCCGTGCCCTCCTGTCGCCCCTCGCCAAGGCGAGTCTGCGATCCGCGGTGAACATCCGGGGCATTTCCTCGTACTGGAGGCGGCAACCACGAGCTCGCGCTCGGGGCTCCCTTCGTCCCTCTACCATTGCCCGCATGTTTACCCGCCGCCCAACCAGACAGATTTCCGTCGGTGACGACCGCGTCGGCATTGTCCGCATCGGCGGCGGCATCGCCGACCGCGCCGGCAACCCGACGACCCCCGCGCCGGTCTCCGTGCAGACGATGACGGCCGGGTACACGCACGATGTGGAGAAGTGCATCGCGGAGATCCACAAGCTGACGACGGCGGGGGCGGACATTGTGCGCGTGGCGGTGCCGGAGAAGAAGGACACCGATGCGCTCAAGGAGATCCTCGCCGCGGTGAAGGTGCCGATCGTCGCGGATGTCCACTTCCACTTTCAGCGTGCGCTGGAGGCGGTGGAAGCGGGTGTCCACAAGATCCGGCTGAATCCCGGCAACATCAGCGACCGCAAGCAGGTGATCGACGTCATCCAGGCGTGCAAGGCGAGGAACCTCCCGATCCGCGTGGGCGTGAACGAGGGGTCGATCATCGAGCGCAAGGACAAGCAGAAGCGTCAGAAGGAGCTGGGCGCGGTCTTCAGCGAGCACAAGCACGGGTATCTGCTGGCGATCATGATCGCGAAGCTCGAGGAGTACCTCGATATCTTCTACGAGCAGGATTTTTACGACATCTCGATCTCGGCGAAGTCGATGGATGCCGCGCTCGTGATCGACGCCTACAGCGAGATCAGCAAGCGGTTCGATCATCCGCTGCACCTGGGCGTCACGCACGCGGGGCCGAAGGAGACGGGGTGCATCCGGTCGATTGCTGCACTTTCCGGGCTGCTGACGCGCGGGATCGGCGACACGATTCGTATCTCTTATGCCAACGACCCGATTTATGAGGTTGAGGATGGGCTGGAGCTGCTGTGGTCGTTGTCGCTGCGCGAGCGCGTGGGGGTTGATCTGATTGCGTGTCCGACGTGCGGCAGGATCCAGGTGGATCTCTTCACGCTGGTGCAGGATGTCCGCAAGCAGCTCGCGGCACAGGTCACGGTGCCGATGAAGGTCGCCGTGATGGGGTGCATTGTGAACGGGCCGGGGGAGGCGGAGGGCGCGGACGTCGCGGTCTTCGCGGGCGATCGGCGCGGCATTATCTATGTGCAGGGGGAGAAGGTCGCGAACGTGCCGGAGCCGGAGATTCTGGAGAGGTTGCTCGCGGAGTGCCTGGCGTTTCAGGGGCGGGTGCTGCGGGGCGAGGCGCAGCTGGGTGAGAAGAAGGTGGACATCGTGCCGCCTGATCCGATCGGGGAACTCGGGAGCGGTTGGGAGAAGATCGCGCGTGAGAAGCTGATCGCAGGTCCGGCAGGATCCGGGCCTCGGGTGACACCCCCTACACAGGTCACATTTGGCCAGACTTGATCAAGATGAACGATTTTTGCTGCTAAATCGGCCTGATGATGCCGACAAAAACGTGAAGAACGTTCAGTGTTGAATCGGCCCGGCTGAGCGATCCGAAGGCGAAATTGCTGGTATTGTTGAGCCACGTGAGGGTCGTCATGACTTCATCGCATGTCGAGCGCGGACATTCTCATTCTGTGAATCGTTCAGCCCTTCCGGAGCCGGAGCTTTCGTTATCGCCGAAGGAGTTGGCGGCGGCGGTCGGGCTGAGCGAGTCAACGCTGAAGCGTTGGGTGGACTCGGGCGTGATTGCCGCGGCGAAGACGCCGGGCGGGCACCGACGGATCCCGAGGTCTGAGGCGATTCGGTTGATCCGCGATTCGAAGTTGTCGCTGGTGAACCCGGATCTCTTGGGTGTGCAGGATGTGGACACGGCCCGGGACACGCCGACCTCGCCGGGGCTTGAGGGGCTGCGGCTGTTTGAGTTGCTGCGCGATGGGCAGGAGCGGCACGCACGCGGGCTGCTGATCTCGCTGTATCTGTCGGGACGTTCGGTGATCGAGATCTGCGACGGTCCTGTGCGGGAGGCGATGCACCGCATCGGCGAGTTGTGGCAGCACGAGGAGTCGGGGATCTATCGCGAGCATCGGGCCAGCGACATCATGGTGAACGCGCTGAATCACCTGCGCGGGCTGCTGCCGGTTCTGCCGGAGCACGCGCCGCTTGCGATCGGCGCGTCACCATCGGGGGACCCTTATGTGATCCCGTCGCTGGTGGCGTCGATTGTGTTGGAGTCGGCGGGGTTCAGGACAAGCAACATGGGGCCGGACCTGCCGATCTCGGCTCTGCGGGCTGCGGCAGCGGACCTCTCGCCGTCGCTGGTCTGGTTGAGCGTGAGTTGTGATGACATCTCGGCGGAGACCGGCAAGGATGCGCTGCGGCTGGCGGATGAACTGGCGGCCCGGCGGATCGCGTTCGTGATCGGTGGGCGGAGCCGCGCACTCATTCCGGCGAGCCCGAACGCTCATCACGCCATGTCGATGGGCGAGCTGGTCGCGTTTGCGAAGGGCGTGTTCACGACGCAGTGAGCAGGGTTCAGAGGCGGATCTCCGCGGCTCGCGCGTGGCCTTCGAGGCCTTCGATGCGGGCGAAGCGGGCGATGTCGCTGGCGAGTGCGGGATCTGGCAAGGCGGGGCCGGAAGCGAGGAATGTGCGGGCCTTGAGAAAGGTGAAGACGGAGAGACCGGCGAACGAGCGTGCGGTGCCGCCCGTGGGGAGGGTGTGGTTGGGTCCGATGCCGTAGTCGCCGAAGACCTCTGCAGCACCGGAGCCGATGAAGATCGCGCCGTAGTTGTTGAAGCGATTGGCGATGGCCGCGGCGTCGCGTGTGAGGATCTCGAGGTGTTCGGGGGCGATGTCGTCGGAGGCGAGGATCAGGTCGTCAAGGGATGGGACGACGCACGCGAAGCCGTTGCCGAGGGAAGCGCGGGCGATCGCGGCGGTCGGGAGGGTTTCGAGCTGGCGAGAGAGTTCAAGGTCAACGCGCGCGGGGAGCGTTGCGTCGGTGGTGACGAGCATGGGGATGGCGTCGGGGTCGTGCTCGGCCTGGGCGAGGAGATCGGCGGCGATGGTCGCGGGGTCGGCCGAGTCGTCCGCGATGATGAGCAGCTCGCTGGGGCCGGCGAGCATGTCGATGGCGACGCGGCCGGAGACGAGCTGCTTCGCGGCTGTCACGTAGCGATTGCCGGGACCGACGATGGCGTCGCAGCGCGGGATGGGCTCTGCGCCGTAGGCGAGTGCGCCGATTGCCTGGGCTCCGCCGATGGCGAGGACACCGTCGGCGCCGGCGATGGCGGCGGCGGCGAGGGTGGCTTCGGAGGGACGAGGTGAGGCGAGCCAGACCTCGCGGACACCCGCGGCACGGGCGGTGACGGCGGTCATGAGGACGCTGGAGGGGAGCGGGAAGCGGCCGCCGGGGGCGTAGCAGCCGGCGCGTTCGACGGGGGCGATGCGGTGGCCCATGGTGCCACCGATGGGAGATGGGAGTTTGATGTTGATGATGGATGCGCGCTGGGCGAGGGCGAAGGCGCGGATGCGCTCGGCGGCGCGTTCGAGGATGCGGCGGTCGGCGTTGTCGATGCGGTTGAGTGCGGCGGTGAGGCGCGGGCGATCGACGATGATCTCGTCGGCGTGCTTCACATCGCCGAGGCGGATGGCGTGCTCGACGACGGCGGCCATGCCGCGGTCGCGGACGTCGGTGAGGATGCGGGAGGCGATGGCGAGCGTGTCGGCATCGACGGGGTCTTTGCGAGAGAGGCGGATGTCGGCGGGTGCGATGAGTTTGAGGAGAGGGGCGGTCATGGTGTGGCCTCGGCGGGCGGTGCGGTCACGGGCGGCTTGGCGTTGCCGGGGCGACGCGTGATTTTTCTGGCGCGGCGGTCGAGCTCGCGTTCGACGTCGGCGAGGGAGACGCCGGCTCCGGCGAGGCGCGCGAGCGTGAAGTAGAGAACATCGGCGGCTTCGCGCGTGATGTGGTCGCGGTCGGTCGCGTCCATGAGTTCGCCGGCTTC
The DNA here is from genome assembly GCA_019454185.1 of Phycisphaeraceae bacterium. NCBI lineage: Bacteria > Pseudomonadati > Planctomycetota > Phycisphaerae > Phycisphaerales > Phycisphaeraceae > Phycisphaeraceae bacterium. The sequence goes on along the minus strand of CP075368.1, from coordinate 367,919 downwards.
TTCGAGCAGCTTGGAGCGGAGGAGAGAGGGGTCGCGAAGGAGGCGGGAGGTGTAGGAGGGAGTTTCAACGCGGAGGGCCGCGGAGGGAAGCGGAGGAGAAGAGGAGGAGGACTCACCACAGAGGCACAGAGACTCAGAGGGGGAAGAAGTCGGCAGGGAAGAGGGAGCGGAGGAAGGAGGAGCATGGGGAGGGGGAAGCGCGCTGACCCGAAGCGGGTCAGTGGCACGCTTGATAGTGGTGAGTCGTGATTCGAGGGAGGCGAGGCCGCGGGAAGGGCCGAAGCAGGTGCGGGCACCGGTGTGGCAGAAGCCGGAGCCGTCCTGCTTCACGGTGAAGCGGATGGTGTCGCGGTCGCAGTCGAGTGAGACGGCGAGGAGTTGCTGGGTTGCGCCGGAGGACTCGCCCTTGCGCCAGATGCCGGCGCGGGAGCGGGAGAAGTAGACGCCGCGGCGTTCGGAGAGGGCGAGTCGGATGGACTCGGGTGACGAGTAGGTAAGTCCGAGTGCGGCGCCTCGCTCGTCGGCGACGACGGTCGGGATGAGGCCGTCGGGGCGGTCGGTCTTGAGCATGGCGACGAGGGCGTCGGCGATGGTGAAGGTGCCGGTGTAGAGGGCCATGCCGATCTGGGCGTCGATGCCGAGCCCGTCGAGGGCGGCGATCTCTTCGACGCTCTTCACGCCGCCGGCGATGGTGAGGCGGCAGCCTAGGGAGCGGGCGAGTTCGCCGAGTTCGGCGGCCCGCTCGATGTTGGTGCCCTGCATGGTGCCTTCGACCTCGACGAAGGTGACGAGGAACTCTCCTGCGAAGTCGGCGAGGTCGCGCATGCGGTCGGCGATCTTCGTGCCGGTCGAGGCGGTCCAACCGTGGGTGACCACGTCGCCGTCGCGGGCGTCGAGGGCGGCGATGACGCGGTCGCGCGGCAGGTCGCGGAGGACATCGGGGACGGCGCGTGTGCCGAGAACTACTCGAGTTGCGCCGGCGTCGAGCCAGCGGATGGCGGTGCGGGCATCGCGGATGCCGCCCCCGACGCGGCAGTCGGCGATGTTGAGGAGGGGCTCGATGAGCGATTCGTTGGTGCCCTTTCCGAGCGCGGCGTCGAGGTCGACGACGGCGATCTCGCCGACGAGGCCGAAGTCACGCGCGATGGGCGCGGGGTCACCGGCGTCGATGACCTTGCGTTTGCCCTGCACGAGCTGCACGGTCTGACCACCCATGAGATCGATCGAGGGGATGATCATGCGACGTACTCCTCGGCGGTGGTGTTCGCCGGTTCTTCGCGGCGGACGCGGAGGCCCAGTTCGGCGAGTTCGCGCTTGATCGCGTCCGGGGTGGTGAGGCCGTCGTGGAAGATGCTTGCGGCGAGCACCGCGTCGGCGCCGGCTCTGACGGCATCGGCGAGGTGCTGCGCGTTGCGTGCGCCGCCGGAGGCGATGACGGGGATCTCGACGGAGGACGCGATGAGTGCGAGCAGATCGAGGTCGTACCCGTCGCCGGTGCCGTCGCGATCGAAGGAGGTGAGGAGGATCTCTCCCGCGCCGCGTGATTGGCCTTCGACGGACCACGCGAGAGCGTCCAGCGGCTCGGGCGTGGTGCCGGAGCGGGTGAGGACGGTGTAGGCGGACGAGCCCGCCTGCGACTCGTCGCGGCGTGCGGCGTCGATGGCGAGGACGGTGCATTGTCGTCCGAATCGGTCGGCGAGGCGCGTGATGAGGTCGGGGTCGCGGACAGCGGCGGAGTTGACGCTCACTTTGTCGGCGCCGGCGTCGAGGAGGCGTGCGGCGTCGTCGATCGATCGGATGCCGCCCCCCACCGTCAGCGGGATGGAGAGGACGCGTCGGATGGCTCTGACGGTTCGCGCGGCGGTTGCTCTTGCCTCGTTGGTGGCGCTGACGTCGAGCATGACGATCTCGTCTGCGCCGGTCTGTTCGTAGAAGGCGGCGCGGGAGGCGGGATCGCCAGCGTCGCGGAGCGATTGGAAGCGGACGCCCTTGACGATGCGTCCGTCGCGGACATCAAGGCAGGGGATCACGCGTGTGGTCAGCATCGCGAGCCCTCGCACGCATCGCCAGCGCCGACTGCGGCAGCTGGACTCAATTGGCCACGGGCGCGGGATTGGGCCAGCACCGCATCGGCTTGGTCACCCTGATCGTCCGACGGCTCGATCGTCGGGCGTCCGATGACCCAGCGGCGGATGAGGTCCAGTCCCCATCGGCCGCTGAGTTCGGGGTGGAACTGGGTGGCGACGACGAGGCGGTCGCCATCGCCCTGTTCGATGGCGGCGACGGGGTTTGATTCGCCGTGGGCGAAGGTGCTGCCGCGCCACCCGCGCGGGATCTCGGGGAGGGCGTAGGAGTTCGCGAAGTATGCGTAGCCGCCGTTGAGCGTGCGGCAGGAGTGGCGGGGCTCGGTGAGGTTCCAGCCCATCTGTGGGACGCGGAGTCCGGGGGCAGCGGGGAGACGGCGGACGACGGCATCGATGAGGGAGAGACCGGTCACGCCCGGTGATTCTTCGGAGCCACGCGCGAGGAGTTGGAGGCCGAGGCAGATGCCGAGAGTTGAGCGGCCGACGGCGAGCCGCTCGCGGATCGCGGAGACGAGGCCGCGCTGGGTGAGTTCGGACATGGCAGCGCCGAAGGAGCCGACGCCGGGGAGGACGAGCCGTTCTGCGAGGAGCACATCGGCGGGATCTGAGGTTGGAATCGGGCGTGCGCCGACGCGTTCGACTGCGGCGACGACCGATGCGAGGTTGGCGGAGCCGGTGCGGACGATGTAGACGTCGCGTGCAGCACCGGGGTCATTCGTGAAGATCGCGTCGTTGTCGAGGTTTGAGACCATCAGAGCACCCCCTTGGTGCTGTTGGAGACATCGGTGGGTGAGAGCGTGGGGTCGCGGCGCACCGCATCGCGGAGGGCGAGCCCGAGGGCCTTGAAGGCGGCCTCGGCGCGGTGGTGGTCGTTGGCGCCCTTGAGCACGTCGACGTGGAGGGTGAGGCGGGCGGACGCGGCGAGCGTGTTGAGGGCGTGGGTGATGTTCTCGCAGGCCCATTGCCCGACGGTCGGACGCGTGAGACCGAGGTCGATCGAGGCGGTGATGCGGGTCGCGAGGTCGACGACGGCGCGGGCGAGGGCCTCGTCGAGGGGTGCGTAGGCGTGTCCGAAGCGGACGAGTCCGACGCGGTCTTCGAGGGCGCGATCGATCGCCTGGCCGAGGACGATGAAGCAGTCCTCGGAAGTGTGGTGGTCGTCGACGTGGAGGTCTCCCTGGGCGATGAGGTCGAGATCGAAGCGAGCGAAGAGGGCGAGGGTGGCGAGCATGTGGTCGAGGAAGCCGATGCCGGTCTTGACCGAGGCGCGGCCGGAGCCGTCGATGATGAGGTCGGCGGTGATGGAGGTCTCGCGTGTGGATCGCTCGATGCGGGCGCGGCGGAGTGCCACGTTGGAGCGTTCTGATGAGGGCACGCTTGTGGGTGTGGTCGTCAAGGGAGCAGCTCCGTGATCTTTGAGACTGTGTTGAGAACGCGTGCCGCGCCGGATGCGACGAGGGTTCGACCGGCTTCGAAGGCGCGTTCTTCCGTGGCGCGGTCTCCCGGCGCGATGACGCCGATGGATGCGACGCCGGCGCGGCGTGCGGCGATGAGGTCGTCGGGGGTGTCGCCGATCATCCACGCGGCTCGTTCGCCGAGGCGTTCGAGGGCGATGGTGATGGGGCGCGGGTCGGGCTTCGGCGGAGCGTCTTCCATCGTGACGACGACGGGGAAGAGGTCGGTGATGCCGAAGTGCTCGAGGAAGCGTTGGGCGTCGCGACGTGGGCGTCCGGTGACGATCGCGAGGGTGAACCGGCGGGCGAGGGCTTCGAGCTGGGCGCGGTCGATGAGGAGGGACTCGGATCGCCAGAGGCCGGGCTTGCGATCCGGGTCATCGGGATCGCCCTGGTAGAAGGACTCGAAGGTGCGGATGACGTCTTCGAGCGGCACATCGACGCCTCGCGCGAGGAGCAGGCGGCGGGTGAGGACCCAATCGTTGTTGGCGTTGCCGGCGTCTTTCGCTCGCGCGATGTCGGTGGCGGAGAGGTTGACACCGAACGTGGCGGCGGTGCGCACGATCGCCTGCCGGTATGACGCGGAGACGTCTGCGATGACTCCGTCCATGTCGAAGAGGATGGCGCGGGGGCGGAGCGCGGAGGTCAGGGCGGTGCAGAGCCGGTTGAAGGCGACCGGTTCGCCTGGGAGTGTGATTCGGAGGTAGGACTCCAACGCGCTCCCGACTGGTAAGCGACGGACGGCGATTCCCTGGGAGGCCAGGAGGTCGGCGACGAGGTGGGCGCTCTGACGCGGTTCGTCGAAGCGTGCGAGGACGAAGTTTGCCTTTGACTCGATGGGCGCTGCGCCGAGGTCGCGGAGGTGCTCGATGAGTTCGCGGCGTTCGAGGCGGACGCGCCGGGCGGCGGCTTCGACGCGGGTTCGCCCCGCTTCGTACCACGCGGAAGCGATCGCGAGCGAGGGGCCGCTGACGGCGTAGGGGTGCCCGACGGCGCGGAGCCAGTTGATCACTTCGGCGGGTCCGATGGCGTAGCCGACGCGCAGGCCCGCGAGTCCCCAGGCCTTGGAGAAGGTGCGGACCGCGACGGCGTTCGGGAGTGAGAGGACGAGTTCGGTGAGGTCTTCGTCGGCGTACTCGGCGTAGGCGAGATCGACGACGAGTAGCCCGGCGGGGATGGCGGCAGAGAGGCGGCGGATGGACTCGGCGGGGATCGCCTGGCCGGTTGGGTTGTTGGGTGTGACAATGAAGATCGCGGCGGTGCGCGGTCCGATCCTGGATTCGATCGCTTCGACGTCGAAGGGCTCGCCGAGCCACGGGGCCTCGATGACATCGGCACCTGCGAGGCGGGCGTAGCGCGAGAGCATCTCGAAGGTGGGCGTGGTGAGGATCGCTTCGCGACCGGGGGCGAGAACGGCGCGGGTGATGCGTTCGAGGGCATCGTCGGCGCCTGCGGTGACGATGACGCGATCGGCGGTGACGTTGTTGCGGGCGGCGATCTGCGCTTCGAGTGCGGCGGCTGATGGGTAGCGGCGGAGCGATTCGGATGCGTTTGGCCTGAGCCATTCGAGGAGGACGCCGGAGGGCGCGGGGCCTTCGTTGGCGTCGAGCTTCAGGTCGATGGGGCGTGGCTGTGCGCCGGGGGTGTAGGGCTTGAGCGCGCGGAGGATCGGCGCGGGGCGGGGGCCGCGGACGGAGTCGGTGTTGATGAGGTCTGTAGTTTCGACGGGGATGCGCGGGGTGGCGCGGGATGAACTGTCTGCGGTTGCGGAGGCCATGTGCGGGCCTTTCGTGTGTGTTTCGGGCGGCGGGATGGTGTGCCAGCCCGGATGTGTGTGCTGGTGATTTAGCTAGGGAACGACTTGCGCGATGGGTGAGATGACGAGGTCTGTGCCGCCGGCTTGTTTGATGGCTGGGATGAGCTTCGGGAGTCTCTCACGGGGAACGGCGGCCTTGACGGCGAAGGCGCGTGGTGTGGTACACGCGCCGGCGTGGAGTGGGGAGATGGTGGGTTGTCGCATGCAGGGGAGGATGGCGACGACGGCGTCGAGCCGATCGGCGGGGACGTTGACCTCGAGCATGACGCGTTTGCGGGCTTCGAGGACGGAGGAGAGGAGGAGTGCGAGGTCGTTGATGGCGGCGCGTTTGGCGTCGTCAGCCATGGCGGCGCGGCTTGCGTAGAGGCGTGTGGAAGAGGTGAGGAGTTCGTCGACGACTTCGAGGCCGTTGGCGGCGAGTGTTGCGCCAGAGGCGGCGATGTCGACGATGCAGTCGGCGTCTTCGGGGGGGAAGACCTCGGTCGCGCCGTAGGAGCGGACGAACTTTGCGTCGAGTTCGCGCGAGGCGATCCAGGCGCGGGTGAGGCGTTCCATCTCGGAGGCGACCACCAGGGGGCGGCGCGGGAGGCGGCCATCTTCGAGGATCTGGGTCGGCGCGGCGGCGACGACGCGGACACGGTCGAGCCCGGTATCGAGGACTTCGACGATGTTGGCGTCGAGTTCGGCGACCCAGTCGGCGCCGGCGAAGCCGACATCGCGCGAGCCGACCTCGAGCATCTCGATGATGTTCTGGGGCTTCAAGATTTTGGCTTCGACGGCGGGGAGGGAGAGGGTGGGGCGATAGCCGCGGGCGGAGGCGGAGAGACGGATGCCGGCTTCGGCGAGGAGTGCGACGATGCCGTCGTACATGCGTCCCTTGGGTATGGCGACGTGGAGTGTGCTCGGCGCGGCTTCTGTGATCGCGGGGATCGAGCCGGGGAGATCTTGTCTTGTGGTGCGGGCGGGGCTGAGCGTTGTCATGGTCCGGGGTCCTGCTTGGGGCTCCCGGCCGACTCGCTCGCTCTGGATAGCGAACGACGCCGGCTTTCGGGAGCCGGCGTCGAGTGGGGTCTATCCGCTGGTTACAGCGACCGCACCATCACCGGCACTCGCCTGAGGCGAGCGGCTTCATGCAATGCTGAAGCTGGTGAAGGGCTTTGGTCACGGGGAGAGTGTTGCGCGAGAGGGGCATGCTGTCAAGGGTTCGAGGAGGCGCGGTTGATGGATTCATGTGCTGCTGATGAGCGTTCAGGGTGTCTGTTCGGCGTTGCCGGGGGGCGAGCTGGATCAGCCGCCCGTTTGCGGACCTTCGGAGGGTTGGGCGCCGGGTTCGTGGTTGTGCTGTTCGGGCGGCGCGTCTGAATCGACCACTCTGAACGGGATCGACGGGAGGATGGTGTGGAGCGGAGGGAGCGCGGGGAGGCCGTAGATGGCGCGGATGCGGTTCTGATCGGTGACATCGGGGTTGATGGAAGCGTTTGAGGGGCCACCCATCCCCATGAGTCGGAGCTGGCCTGCGGCGGGTGTGTTGGACTGGGCGTACCAGTTCGTGTTCGCGGTCGGTTCGAGCGAGACGGCGGCGAGCCAGAGGTGTGGATCAGGCGGGGGTTCAGGGATGTCTCGGATGACGATGATGTCGCCGACGCGATAGGCGATGATGTCGGGCGTGAGTGAGGCGTCGAGGGTGGAGATGAGGGACTGGCGTTCGGTCTCGGATGCAGCGGAGATGATGGGTGCAAGATCAACACCACCCGCGATGACCGCGGAGGTACTCGAGAAATTGTCGCCGAGGAGGTCTGCGATCGTGACCTTGCCTTCGAGGAAGAGTGATCCGAGGTGCCTCTCGCGCCCGTCTTCTGCGGCCGCATCTCGGAGAGCGAGTGAGACAGCGGCGACATCGGCCTGGGCGCTGGTGGAGAGCGTGCCGATCGCGGTGGTGGCGGCTCGCACGGAGAAGAAGATCGCGACGGCCATTGCGGCGGCGAACGCGAGCATGATGGCTACGGGCACGAGCATGCCGGCGATTGCGGCGCGCGTCTTGGTGACTTTGTGGGCGACTCGGAGCATCACGGAGAATGAGACGCCCCACCAGATCATGCCGACGGGTCCGGTCATGAAGCCGAAGACGGGGACTCCCCAGAAGATGTTGGATCCGGAGGAGATCGCGGCGGCGTGGATGGTGGTGCGGAGGGTGCCTGCGGGCTTGCCCCCGCGCAGGACCAGATGGGATGCGGCGGCGGCGATCGGCACGGCCACATACATCAGGAGCCCTGAGCAGGCGACGCCGACAACCCATACGAGGAGCGCGAACCAGCCCTTGGCGTTGATTCCGAACGGCAGAAGAAATGGGGCGAGCGTGACGAATGGGAGGATCACGCTTGTCGCGGAGGCGAGGGCGGCGGTGAGTGCGGCGTAGCCGAGTGTGCGTGAGAGCCGCGTCGAGGGGCTGGTCGCGAGGATGAGCGCGGCGGGCGTGCCCATCGAGAGCACCGTGGTGTGGAGCCAGTCGCGGATGGTGGGTCTGCCGGCGCGTTCGATCCATGGGTTGCCCCGCGCGCGGGTCTTTCGTTCGTCGATACCTGCGGCGGGGACGAGGATCATCTCGTCCATGCGGATCTGGTGTTGGCACGAGACGCAGGTGAAGTCGTCGGGGACGAGGTGGCCGACGCGGGAGGTGCCGTAGTACTGCTGGGCGCAGTGCGGGCAGAGGAAGCGAATGGAGTTGGGTGTGAAGCGGAACTGCGAGGGTGCGAAACCGGTGCCGCACTCGGGGCAGGTGCGGTCTTTGAGGTTCCAGAGTGCGTAGTTGCAGACCTTGCAGAACATCGTTCACCTTCGAGGGTGTTTATCGCCACAGGCGAGTCTGGCGTCGGATCGGCTTCACGGAGAACCAGATGAGGAGGAAGGCGGGGAGCGCCATGGCTACGACGAAGGACATGAGGAGCGATGTCCAGACCATCACAGAGGTCATGCCGGGAACCTGAGGCCCGATTGCGCCCGCATTGCTCATGGCGGCGAGGTTGTCTCTCTGCATGCCGGTGGTCGCCCAGGAGACGAAGATCGCGTAGGGGATCCGGAGCAGCGACCAGATGATCAGGAGATGGACGCCCAGGCGACGACGGGTGAGGAGCATCGCGCCGCCGAAGATGGCGACGACGGCGAGCACCCCTGCGATCGCGTAGCACGCGAGGAGGTATGGCTGCCATTTTTTCGCGACGTCGATCATCTCTCCCATGCCCATCCCACCGACACCGAACAGCGAGTTCAGATCGATCAGCGATGCGGCGGCAGATCCGATTGAGGCGATGAGTCCGAGCCCCTGGAGGACGATGACGCCGATGCCGATCATGTTGGGCCAGATGCGTCCCTCTTCGTTCGGCTCGACCGGTCCGGGCGAGGTCGGAGGGTGGAGGCGGAGGGGTGCGGATTGGGCGCTTGGCGCGAGGGGCGGGGCGTGGTCGGAGACCGGATTCTGAGGGGCTTCATCCACGAATGCTCCAGTCTAACCGGGTGTGTGCGTCTGCGGGTGTGGATCTCGGTGGGGAAGGGGGTGCGTGCCTGAGGCGGCTTCGATAGCATGATACGGAAACGGGTGTCGGGATTGTCACCGAGGTCGAGCGAACGGAGTATGGCGAGCATGGCACACAGCAGGCAGGCGGTTTCTCGGCGTGATGCGCTGGTTGCGATCGGCGGGGTGGGGCTCGCGATGGTTGCTCCGTTCGGGCGGGCGTTGGGAGTGGGCCGCGGAGGGGGCGTGTTGCCGATCTCGCTCGCGCAGTGGTCGCTGCATCGGGCGTTGTTCGCGAAGGAGCTGGACAATCTCGACTTTGCGCGAACGGCGCGTGAGAGTTACGGCATTGAGGCGGTGGAGTATGTGAACGCGTTCTTCTTCGACAAGGCGCGGGATGCATCGTACATCGGCGAGATGCGGAAGCGGGCGGATGGCGAGGGCGTCAAGTCGCTGCTCATCATGTGCGACAGGGAGGGGGAGCTGGCGCACTCGGACGAGGCGAAGCGGAAACAGTCTGTTGAGAATCATCGCAAGTGGCTGGAGGCGGCGGCGGCTCTGGGGTGCCACTCGATCCGCGTGAACGCGGCCGGTGATGCGCCTTGGGACGAGCGGATGAGGCACGCGGCGGATGGGCTGCGGGCTCTGGTTGACCTGGCGGAGCCGTATGGGCTCAACGTGATTGTTGAGAACCACGGCTCGCTGAGCAGCAACGGGGAGTGGCTGGCGGGCGTGATGAAGATGGTGGATCATCCGCGCTGCGGGACGCTGCCGGACTTCGGCAATTTCTGTCTGGACTGGTCGCGAGCGAGCGATCCTGAGGCGTGGTACGACCGGTACAAGGGTGTATCGGAGTTGATGCCTTACGCGAAGGGTGTCTCGGCCAAGAGCCACGAGTTCGACGCGGACGGGAACGAGGTCCGGACGAACTACCGCCGGATGATGAAGATCGTGCGCGACTCGGGGTACACGGGTTACGTCGGGATCGAGTACGAGGGTGACAAGCACTCGGAGCCGGAGGGGATCCGTCTCACCAAGGCGCTGCTGGACCTGATCGCGACAGAGAAGTGAGCGGGTTTCGCTCGGCTTACTCGGACTGCTTCTTCGCGGGGAGCCAGAGGTCGAGGATTGAGAGCAGGCACATGAGGCCTGTCGAGATGGCGTAGGCCGGCCCGGCGACGAGGATGGCCTTGACCCAGATCTCGTTGTCGCGCGCCAGCCACCATGCGCCGAGATCGACGAGGAGCGAGAGGCCGGAGACGCCGATCAGGAGGGAGCCGAGCCCCTTGCTGAAGCGTGACCCGAGCATGAAGACGCCGAGGACGAGCGAGAGCGTGCCGAGGGCAAGGGCGTGGGTGTGGGTCGATGCGGCGAGGATCTTGATGTCTGTGGGCTTGATGTTTTTGGCGAAGGCGAGACGGCGCACGTCGTCGAAGAACTCGAGGGGGATCTTTCTGGCATCTGGGTCGGCCGAGTTTCGGTTGTGGCAGGAGATGCAGTTGGTGGCGATGATGGCATCGGGGGCGTTGTCGCCGAGGTCGATGTTGTCGAAGTCTTCGCTGATGCGCCCGGAGATGAGCCAATCTGTGAGGACCTTGCGGGCCTGTTGGGGGAGTTCGGGGGGGTGATTGGCCTTCATGGCCCTCATGAGCGGGGCGTCGGCGGTGACGCCGTGGTATGCGCCGGCGATGTCGTCGTAGGAGACGCCCTTCTGATCGTCGCGGTTCTCGTGGTGCCAGATGAGATGCGTGGCGGAAGCGGCGAGCCCGCCGACCAGCACGAGCATGAGCATCGTGAGGCCGAGCCGCGCCATGAATGGAAGGTGCCTGAACTGCATGGAGCGGTGTTTCCTGCTTGCAGAGCGAGCGGCTGGAATGACGCTCGGGTGCGGAGGTGGTGGGCGTGCCGGCGATCGGGATCAGACTTTGAGAGAATCGGGCGAGATGTCGATGCGAGAGCCGTCGAGGACCGCCTTGTTTGCGAGGATTGAGATGGCGGTTGCGCGGAGGCCTTCATCGGCGGAGACGACGGCGGGCTTTGCGTTGGCGATGGCGTCGATGAAGTCGCCGATTGCGTAGTAGACGGGCGGGTTGGGGAGTCCGACGCCTTCTTTCAGTTTGCCCTGTGAGGCGAGTTTGGTGGCATCGGCGATGAGGGTGATGCCCTCGTCGTTGTGGAAGCGCTGGCGATTGGCGTAGACCTCCCACCCCTGGGTGGGGGCGTCGGCTTCTTTGAACATCCACGCGGCGGTCCAGGCGAGTTTGATGGCGGCGTTTGTGCCGTAGAGGACCTCGTACTGGCCCTCGTATGAGTTTGCGAGGGTTGCGGACCAGTCCAGCCGCGCACCGTCTTCGAAGAGGAATGTCGCGTGTGTGGTGTCGGGGACCTTGCGTCCATCCTTGTGGAGTCGGATGGAGCCGGTGCCGGAGACGGAGACCGGATACTTGCCGAGATACCAGTTGAAGACATCGACCTGATGGCAGCCGAACTCGCCGGGGAGCCCGATGGAGACCTCGGGGTCGAGGCGCCAGTTGAGGGCGCGATCGTCTTTGGGATCGCTGACGGGGACGCGCCATTCGTTCTTGCGGTTGCTCTGGGCGCGCATGGTCACGAGGTCGCGGACCGAGTCTGAGCGGAAGAAGGTCCTGGCGAGTTTGTAGATGGGGTTTGACCTGGCGTAGAGGCCGACGTGGACGACCTTGCTCGAGGAGCGTGCGGCCCGCGCGATCTCGGCGCAGTCCTCGATCGTGTGGGCCATGGGTGCTTCGATGAAGACGTGCTTCCCTGCTGCGATGGCGTCGAGCGAGATCTCTTTGTGCGTGTGTGTCGGCGTGACGACGAAGACGACGGTGACATCGGTCGCCTTGGCGAGGAGGTCTTTGTGATCGGCGTAGCCGGTTGCGCCCTGCACGCGGCGGAGCGCGGCGGAGAGGCGCGAGGGGACGATGTCGCAGATCGCGGTGACCTTTGCGTTCTCGAACTTGGAGAGCTCGTCGAGGATCGCCCGGGCGTGGCGGCCCGCGCCGATGACGGCGACGTTGATCGGGTCGGCCGCGAGCCCTCGAGCGAACGACCACTCGGGGGTGAGGGCGAGGATGGCGACGCCGGTTGCTCCGGCGGTCTTGATGAACTGGCGACGGCCGTTGGAGGGCGAGCCGCCGGAGAGATGTGCAAAGTCGGTTCCCAACATCGAACGCTCCTAGCAGCGCGAGCCCTGTGAGACCGAGGGGCCCGGCGGAATTGTGTGTGTAATGTACGGACGGTGAGGTCCGACAATCGACCATTGGCGAGGGGGATTGGAGCCGCGTGCCATCGCGCTCGTGAGGGTTTCGGGCATGCTCTCGGGGCGTGAGCCGAGGACGACGAGAGCGGTGGACCACGCCTCGCAGCGTGCCGCGGGCCAGGGATCGACCGCGTTGCCCGTGAGCGCCGACGCAACGGCGGCGGCGAAGACGCCCTGATCGGCGGGCGCGCCGACGCGTGGATCGATGATGTGGGTGGTGCGGCGTGATCCGTCGGGTGTTTCGACGGAGCGTCCTGACGGGGACGAGAAGGAGAGGGCACCATCACAGAGCGTGATGACGGGCGAGTCTGCATCTGATCCCATGGCGATGCGCCACCCATCGGCTTCCGGGGGGGAGCCGATGGCGACGATGCTGCTGGTTCCGCCGTGGACGAGGGCTCGCTCGATACCGAACTCTCGCAGATGTGACGCGGCCATGTCGATGGCGAAGCCCTTGGCGATGGCTCCGAGGTCGAGGACGACGCCGGGGGAGTGGAACCTGATTGTGCGGCGGTCGCAGTCGAGTTCGACGGCGGCCATGCCGCGTGGCCCGAGCGACTGGCCCCACGCGGGATCACCGTGGGTTGCGTGATCGCCGGATTGGTCGTCGGCCGGGAGTATTGCGCCGTCGTGCAGCCCGAGGGCTGTCATGAGCGGGGCGATGGCGGGATCGAAGGCACCGTCTGAATTGCGGTGCACCTCGCGGCAGATCGAGAAGAGTTCGAAGAGTTCCGGTTCGAGAGGGATCGCGGCGTTCAATGCGTTAGCGTTGATATAGGAAAGAAATGAGTCTCGCCTGAAGAGGGAGAGCCGGTTGTGCCAGTGGGTGATCTCTTCGAGGACGTGGTCTGCGATCGGCCCGAGGCGCGAGGGATCATCGTCGTCGAGCACGAGCTCGAAACGAGTCCCCATCGCGAAGCACGCCGCCCTGTGGATCATGTCACCATCACGCCGGCGAGGCCGTCATCGTCTTGGGATCGAACGAGAAGGCCTTGCCCTCCCACATGGAACGGGTGGCGAGGTCAACGATGACCATCACCTTGGTTGAGAGATCGACGCCCGCGGGGGGCTCGTTCCTGGTGCGGACACAGTCGAAGAAGGCGACGCGATGGACATCCTGGTCGTTGCCGATGTTCTCGCATTCGATCGTTCTGCCCTCGACCTCATCGACGAAGAGTCGCTCCGGGCGGACCTGGCAGTTGACGCTGCCGAGGTAGAGGTTGGCTTTGTAGCCGCGGATCATGGTTTCGAGTCCGACCTCGTTGCAGGTGGAGCCGGCGACGATCATCTGTGTGCCGTTCTCCATGGTGATGACGAGATTGGTGAGATCGTGGTTCTCCATGGCCTTGTCGATGATGTGTGATCCACTTGCGACGACGCGTGTGGGCCACGGGGAGTCGAGCGCGAGGAGGAGGGGCGTGACGACGTGGACGAGGAGGTCGCCGATGATGCCTGTGGAGAAGTCGCGGTAGCGGCGCCAGCGTGCGAAGATCTTGGGATCCCACTCGCGTGAGCCGAGCGGGCCGCACCAGCGGTCCCAGTCGAGATTTTCGCCGGGCTTCCAGTTCTTGTCGATGCCGTAGTAGTTCCACTCGCCGTCCTTGGAGGAGCGGCAGTAGCTGGTCTGCGCGAGGGTGGGGTGTCCGATCTCGCCGGAGCGGATGAGCTTCCTGGCTTCGTGGTAGCGCGGGAGCTGCATCATCTGCGTGCCGATCTGGAGGATGACGTCGGGGTGCTTGAGGGAGTATTCGCGGAGGGCGAGCGCCTCATCGAGGCGGAGTGTCATGGGCTTTTCGAGGTAGACGTCTTTGCCTGCGGTGATGGCGTCGATGGCGTGCTGCGCGTGCCAGTGCTCGGGGCTTGCGATGAGCACTGCGTGGATGTCCTCTCGGGCGAGGAGATCCTCGTGCTTGCGGTAGGTATCGACCTTGACGCCCGGCTGCTTCTCTTCGCAGAGCTTCTTGGCTCTGGCCATGTGCGAGTCGCAGACATCGCAGACGGCGACGATCTGAACGTTGGTGCGTCCGTCCTTTGAGAGTTTGATGATCGCATCGCAGTGGCCGGTGCCCATGCCGCCCGTGCCGATCACGCCGAGGCGGATCGGCTGGCCGTCGGGAACGGGGACGCGCTTGGCGGCCTTGATCGAGGATGACGGGGCGTAGACAGATGGCTTCTTCGCGGCACCTGCGAGCAGCGCGCCCGCACCCGCGAGAGCAGCGGTCTTGACGAGAAAGTCGCGCCGGGTATTGCCGGCACCGTTGAGATGAGAGTTCGAGCCGCGCATGATCACTCCTTCGTCCCTAGCCGTATACCACGCTGCGAGCCGTGGGTGCTCGCATTGACGTGAAAAGTGCGGAATCCGTCAGGATCCCGCTGCCCTATCAGCATACAGCAGATAGAGAACGCTGCAAGTGGCTTGGCCGATTCCGTGACGGATTGCCGATGAAGACCACCCCTATTCGACAGCAGACGATGGCGCGGAGGCCCCGATGATTGGAAGAGTCGCAGTGTGTTCGTGGTCCCTGCGGGCCAAGTCCGGCGCGGAACTCGCAATGCTCGCCACGTCGTGCGGGATCTCGCACGTTCAGCTTGCGCTGGACCCCCTGCGTCGAGGGGGCGAGATTCATGGACCAGATGGGGTACAAGCCGCCAACTGGGGACTTGAGGAGACGCTTGCGGCGCTGTCGGAGGCCGGGGTCGGGGTTGTCTCCGGGATGATGGCGTGTAAGGGCGAGGATTACACCTCGCTGGAGACGATCGAGCACACGGGGGGTGTGCGTCTGGATTCGACGTGGGCGGACAATCTGATTGCCGCGAGAGAGAATGCCGCGATCGCGAAGCGGCTGGGGCTGAAACTGGTGACGTTCCACGCGGGGTATCTGCCGGGGTCGACGAACGACCCGGAGCGGCGGGTGCTGGTTGACCGGATCAATGCGATTGCGGATTGCTTCGCGGCGGTGGGCGCCGAGGTCGCGCTCGAGACGGGGCAGGAGACAGCGCAGACGCTGATCGGCGTGCTTGAAGAGATCAACCGGCCGGACCTGGGTGTGAACTTTGACCCGGCGAACATGATCCTGTATGGGAAGGGTGAGCCGATCGCGGCAATGAAGGCCCTTGAGCCGTGGATCCGGCAGGTTCACATCAAGGATGCGAAGCCGACGAAGGTGCCTGGGACGTGGGGCGAGGAGGTCGCGGGGGGCACGGGGGCGGTGGACTGGGCCGCGTTTGTCGAGATCGTGCGCGGGCTGACCGATGCTTCGGGAAGGGCGCGGACGATCGATCTGGTGATCGAGCGCGAGGGGGGCGATCAGCGCGTGAAGGACATTGTGGGGGCGCGGGAGATGATTGAGCGACTTATGCGGTGAGGTCCGGCAGCTACGCGTGCTCTGTGGTTGTCGCTTTCGACGGACGGAAGAGCACAACAAAGGCCACGAGAATTACGGCGGCCATGATGCATGGCGCCATCCAGATCTTGTCCCATGCGACAATGGTTGCTTGCTCGGGCGTGCCCTGTCCGACGACCGACGTGTGCTTGTTCACGAGCCAGCCGAACGCCTGCGCACCGATCAGCATGCCGAGGCCCTGCGTGAGAAGGACGAGAAATCCTTGGGCCTGGCCTCGGATGTGTGGCGGCGCCGACTTCTCGACGAAGACCATTCCGGTCACAAAGAAGAAGTCGTAGCAGATGCCGTGGAGGAGGATGCCGCCGAGGACCATCCACTTAACGTCGTCGGAGCCCGCGCCGCCCCACGCACCGGCGAACAGCCCATAGCGGACGACCCACGCGAGCATGCCGACGGCGAGCATCCACTTTGCGCCGAGGCGGGCGAAGCAGAGCGGCATGATGAGCATGAAGAAGATCTCTGACATCTGGCCGTACGACATCGTCATCGTCGCGTTGGTGAAGCCCGTGGCCTCAACGAAGTTGCGGGCCTGGTTGTAGTACCCCGCGAGCGGGATGCAGAGCAGGAACGACGCGATCAGGAAGACGAGGTACGACGGCTTGGCGAAGAGCGCCAAGGCATCGAGCCCGAGGATCTGGCGGACGGACGACTTTGTGCCCTTGAGCGGCGGCGGTGTGTGGGGCAATGAGAGACTGAAGATTCCGAGCAGGATGCCGGCGGCGCCGGTGACGTAGAACTGCATCGGCGACTTGTCGCCGCTGGCAATCCACTCGACATCAAGCCCCCACGTCTTCAGATTGCCGCCCACGACGATGTTTCCGACGATCCAGCCAATTGTGCCCCAGACGCGGATCATGGGGAACTGGCGCTCGGGCTTGGTCATGTGCGTGAGCGCAAGACTTGTTGTGAGGCCGAGCGTCGGCATGTAGCAGAGCATGTGAAGGAGGAGCAGCAGGATGTAGGGCTGGAGGTAGGCGGCTCCCGAGGTCTTGGAATCGACGAAGGCCGCGGCGGACTGGGGCACCAGCAGCATGACGACGCCACCGAGAACGTGGAGCGCGGCGAGGACTCGCTGCGTCGGGAAGAACTTGTCGGCGATCATGCCGAGGAAGAAGGGCGAGACGATTGCCGCGATCGGTCCGACGGTGTATGCCCAGGAAATCAGGCCTCCCATCCCCTTGTCGAGCATGAAGCCCGTCTGCGAGACATACCAGGCACCCCAGACAAAGAACTGAAGGAACATCATGACGGAGAGGCGGGCGCCGATCGCGCCTTGGGCTGCGGGTGGGGGGAAGCCGGGGGCCGGGGGGATGTTCATCGGGTAGGTCTCGCTGGGGTCTCGCTCTGCGCTGGCGGGCCTTGCTGCCGTGCGCCGGGGGGTGCTTTGGTGGGGACCGAGTGTAAAGACCTCTTTGCGCCGCGTAAAGCACCCTGGTTTCCCACCATCTCGGGTGTGTGAGGAATCGATAGCGAAAGATTCGGCCTTGAGCCGAGCCATCAGGGCACGAGGACAAAGCCACACCGCTCTGGAGAGCGGTGCCACCAAAGGGTGTTGCCCGAGGCGGGGTGTGATCCACTACCATGGCATCCCCCACTTCCCCCCAGTTCTTGACTAAGGAGCCGTTCGATGCCTCGACCCGTCACGCTGTTCACCGGCCAGTGGGCCGATCTGAAACTGGAAGAGATGGCCGCGCTGGCGGCGGAGATGGGGTATGACGGGCTGGAGCTGGCGTGCTGGGGGGACCACTTTGATGTGGAGAGGGCGGTGTCGGAGGATGGGTATTGCCGCGGGAGATGGGACATTTTGGAGAAGCACGGTTTGACGTGCTTTGCGATCAGCAATCACCTTGTGGGGCAGGCCGTGTGTGATCCGATCGACGAGCGGCACAAGTTGATTCTGCCGCCGAGGGTGTGGGGGGATGGGAAGCCGGAGGGTGTGCGTCAGCGTGCGGCGGAGGAGATGAAGAAGACGGCGCACGCGGCCGCGAAGCTGGGCGTGAAGGTGGTGAACGGGTTTACGGGGTCGTCGGTGTGGCACAAGTTGTACTTTTTCCCGCCGACGGGGCAGCCGGAGATCGACGCGGGGTTCAAGGACTTTGCGGATCGGTGGAACCCGATCCTGGATGAGTTTGATCGCGCGGGCGTGCGGTTCGGGCTGGAGGTGCACCCGACGGAGATCGCGTACGACATCCACACGGCGCGCCGGGCGGTGGAAGCGGTGAAGGGGCGGGCGGCGTTCGGCTTCAACTTTGATCCATCGCACCTGGTGTGGCAGGGGATTGATCCGGTGAAGTTCATCGATGCGTTCCAAGATCGGATCTATCACGTGCATGTGAAGGATGCGATACGGACGCTGGACGGGGAGACGTCGATCCTGGCGTCGCATCTGTCGTTCGGCGATCACCGGCGCGGGTGGGATTTCCGGTCGCCGGGACGGGGCGAGGTGGACTTTGAGGAGATCACGCGGGCTCTGAATCGCGCGCGGTACACGGGTCCGCTGTCGGTGGAGTGGGAGGACTGCGGGATGGACCGCGTGCACGGGGCGAGCGAGGCGGTGGAGTTCGTGCGGGGGATGGATTTTTCGCCGAGCGGGTTGGCGTTTGATAAGGCGTTTGAGAAGGAGTGAAGTTGCGGGGCACATGCAGTCGTGATACGATGTAAGGCGAGCGTATTACGGAGCCACTGCCATGCGAAGCGTTCGTTTGGATGCGGATACAGAGCGTCTGCTCGCTGAGGCGTCGCGTACCAGCGGGCTGCACGCCTCGGAGATCATCCGAACCGGGACGCGTGAGAAGTGCGACGAGATCCTCAAGACCTCTCTCAAGGATCGCCTGTCTTACTTCATCGGCGCAGTGGCCGTTGACGGTACAGACGCGAGAAACAGCGGGCGCGAGTTCTCAAAGTCACTGCTTCGGTCGCATGACCGTAAACGTCGGCGGAACAAGCCGTGACCATTGTCGATGCTGGTCCGCTGCTTGCTCTCGTCAACTCGCGAGACCGAGACCACAAGATCTGTTCTCAGGCCACTGAGCGCATCCGCGATGGGCTCGTCACAACGTGGCCGGTCTTCACCGAGGCGATGCACATGGTCGGCGAGCGGCTCTCTCGGTCGGGTTCCCGCTGGCGAGGGCAGGATCTGCTCTGGCAACTTGTGCGAACGGGCGACCTCCAGATCCACGAGATCGGACTGAACTGTTCGGACAGGATGTACGACCTCATGAAGAAGTATCGCGATCTCCCGATGGACCTGGGCGACGCGTCACTCGTCGTTCTCGCCGAGGAGGTCGGCACGCAGAGGATCTTCACGCTCGATGCGCACTTTCGCGTCTATCGCGTGAATGGGAGAAAGGCGTTTCGGGTCATTCCCGCTGAGATCTAGATCCGCACTCGAAAGCACGGAGTTCACGATGCTCACCTACGGCATGGTCGGCGGCGGACAAGGGGCGTTCATCGGGGCGGTCCATCGCATGGCCGTCTCGCTCGACAACAAGGCGCGGCTGGTCGCGGGGGCGCTGTCATCGACGCCGGAGAGGGCGCGGGCATCCGCCAAAGAACTCGGCCTCGCGTCCGATCGGTCCTACGGATCGTGGAAGGAGATGCTGGAGGGCGAGCTGAAGCGTCCGGCAAACGATCGCATCGACTTCGTGTCGATCGTGACGCCAAATGACACACACTTTGAGGTCGCGAAGGCGTTTGCCGCGGCGGGGATCAATGTTGTGTGCGACAAGCCGCTCGTGCACACATCGGCGCAGGCGAATGAACTGGTCGAGACCGTCGCCAAGTCCGGCGTTGTCTTCGCGGTGACGTACAACTACTCGGGCTATCCGCTTGTGAAGCAGGCCGCGTCGCTGGTGCGTGCGGGCAAACTCGGCACCATCCGCAAGGTGTTTGTCGAGTACCACCAGGGGTGGTTGGCGACGGCGCTCGAATCCGGTGGGCAGAAGCAGGCGGACTGGCGGACGGATCCGGCGAGGT
This sequence comes from Phycisphaeraceae bacterium, assembly GCA_019454185.1. Taxonomy (NCBI): domain Bacteria; kingdom Pseudomonadati; phylum Planctomycetota; class Phycisphaerae; order Phycisphaerales; family Phycisphaeraceae; species Phycisphaeraceae bacterium. The sequence continues at coordinate 348,395 of CP075368.1, read as the reverse complement.
CGGGGGCCGCGGGGGCGGTCGGGGATATCGGCACGCACGCGGAGAATCTTGTCGCGACGATCACGGGGTTGGAGATGGAGTCGCTGTGCGCGGACCTGACGACGTTCGTGCCGGGGCGGCGGCTGGACGATGATGCCGCGATTCTGATCCGCTACAAGGGCGGTGCGAAGGGGACGCTGACGTGCTCGCAGGTGTGCGTCGGCGAGGAGAACAACCTTTCGGTCCGCGTGTACGGCACGGAGGGGATGATCTCGTGGAGGCAGGAGGAGCCGAACTCGCTTCTGTTCCAGCCCCGCGATGGCGTGCGGCAGATTTTCACGCGCTCCGGGCCGGGCGTCGGAGCGGAGGCCGGGCGCGCGACGCGGCTGCCGGGCGGGCATCCGGAGGCGTTCATCGAGGCGTTTGCGAATATCTACCGTGGGGCGATCGATGCTATTGCCGCGAAGAAGGCGGGGGCGAAGCCGGAGGGACTGGCGACGGAGTTCCCGACCGTGCGCGATGGTGCACGGGGCGTCCACTTCATCGAACGCGTCGTCGAGAGTGCACGCAAGGGCGCGGTGTGGACGGATGCGAAGTTCACGCTCTGAAGGAACGAAGTGACCACAGAGTACACGGAGAGCGCGGAGTGGCGCAGAGGCCGAACGGGTGGATGCTCTGTGGTCTCTTCACCCCCGGTCGATCGCCACATCCAGCTCCAGCGTTCTCGCACGCTCGCAGGCCGTGTCGGTACAGGCCTGGAAGGTGATCGCGATCAGCGGGTTGCCCTTCCACGGCTTCTCCGGGTCGCGTTCGATCGCGAGGCGCATGTCGAACTCCCCTGCGATGCCGTTGACTCCGGCGAGTCCTTCCACGGCTCCGGAGGCGAGAGACGTTCCCTCCGGATAGTCCGCGTAGACGCGGACGCCGCTGCCGCCGATGATGTGGACGTGCAGCGGCACGAGTGCCGGCGCATCGTTCCCGGCGGCGAACACCGGGCTCAGAGGCGAGATGACGTGGTATCCGGGCAGGACGCGGACCTTCACCACAATCTCCGCGGGCTCATCGTCCTTCACGGTCACGCGCTCGACGCTCGCATAGACCTCGATCGGTGTCTGGAGGCCCGCTTCCGCGCCCGTAGAAGCAGCACCGGGCGCGGGTGCCGGTGGTTCTGCGGACTCTTCGATCATGCCGCCGACGAGGAGGCGGAGCAGGGCTCGCGTTGAGTTAGCTGTGGAGACTGGTGAGTCTTTGACGGCGGGGCTGATCGCTGCGAGGGCGGCGACCGCATCGTCGAGGTAGGCGCGTTCGCCGGTGAGTTCGTGGAGATCGATGAGCGCGTGGATCATGACGCTGGTGCCGCACGGGATGGCACCGTCGTAGGTCGAGCGTGCGCGGACGAAAAGGTCGGGCGCTTCGGGCATGGTGTCGTAGAACCCGCCGCCGTCTTCATCCCAGAAGAGGTCGCGGGCGCGGGCGGCGAGGGCACGGGCGATCGTGATGCCGACCTGGCGATCGGGCTCGGAACGCATCGCGAGCGTCGTCATCCCGTGCATCACGAAGGCGTAATCCTCGAGCGGCGCGGGGTGCTTCACGCCGACCGCCCCACCACTCTCTGCTCCACTGGCACCCTCCCCCGCGCCGATCTTTGCGATGCGGTAGAGCGTTGCGTCCTCGTCGATCATGTGCTCGATGAGGAAGTTTGCGGCTCGGCGTGCGGCGTGGAGGGCTCTTGAATCGAGGTCGCCGGCGCGTGCGAGACATGCGATCATGAGCCCGTTCCAGCCGGCGATGATCTTGTCGTCGATATGGGGCTGCTTGCGTGTGGAGCGAGCGCGGAGGAGTTGCTCGTTGATCGCGTCGAACCGAGTGAGGAAATCGGCGATGTCCATGCCGAGAGCGGCGGCGATGCGTTCCGGCCGGGCTTCGAGTCGGAGGACGTTCACGGGCGCATCGTCGGGGTGGTGCGGGTCTTTGAAGTTTGCGCCGGCATCGACGCTGTAGACCCGACATGCGAAGTCGCCGTCTTCTTCACCGAGCACGCTCACGAGTTCTTCGCGTGTCCAGACGTAGTTCCTGCCTTCGCGTCCGTCTACTTCTGCATCCTGAGCGGTCGCGAAGGCGAAGGCGCGGCTGCTGGCCGGTCCGCTGGATGGCTGGGTTTCAAGCACCATCTCACGGAGCAGGTATCCGATCGTTCGGGCGACGAGGCGTGCGTAGAAGCCGTCGTCGAGCGTGCGAGCGGCGTCGGCGTAGACGCCGAGCAGCATGGCGTTGTCGTAGAGCATTTTCTCGAAGTGCGGCACGGTCCAGTGGGCATCGACGCTGTAGCGGTGGAAGCCGCCGCCGACCTGATCGAACATGCCTCCGATGGCCATGCGGTCGAGTGTGAAGGTGAGGGCGTGATCGATCGCGGCCCGCGTGGCATCGTCGCCCGCGCTGCGGCGTGCATCGAGCAAGAGGTCGAGATAGACGGGCTGGGGGAACTTGGGCGCTCGGCCGAACCCGCCATCGGTGCGATCGAAGAGTTTGAGCAATGCGCCGACAGCGCCTGAGATCTCACCCATGCCGATCGCGACAGGCGGCTGCGCCTGCGTCGCCCCGCCGGCGGCGAGATGCTCTTCGACGGCCTGGCCGAGCTTTGCCGCCTGCTCGATGACTTCCGTGCGTTTGTCTCGATAGGCATCGGACATGCCTTCGAGGACCTGCTTGAAGGAGGGGAGTCCGTGGCGAGGTTCGGGCGGGTAGTAGGTACCGGCCCAGAAAGGGCGGAGGGTCTTGGGTTCGAGGAAGACGCTCATGGGCCAGCCGCCTCGCCCGGTGAGGACCTGCGTCGCGGCCATGTAGATGTCGTCGACTTCGGGCCGTTCCTCGCGATCGAGTTTGATGGAGACGAAGCGCTCGTTCATCAGGCGGGCGGTTGCCTCGTTCTCGAAGGATTCGCGCTCCATGACGTGGCACCAGTAGCAGGTTGAGTACCCGATGCTGAGGAAGACGGGCACGTCGCGGCGGCGCGCCTCTTCGAACGCGTCGGCGCACCAGGGCCACCAGTCCACAGGGTTGCGCGCGTGCTGGAGGAGGTAGGGGCTGCTCTCCTGTGCAAGCCGGTTGGGCGGTCGCCCGGATCCGCTACGGGGTGCTGAGGCCATCGAACAACTCCTCCTTCGGGCAATCAGCCGCGAGCCCAGGCGCGGCCTGCTCTGCCCTTGGCGCCGTCGCGACCCATGACTTTGACGAGCAGCGAGAGCGTCAGTTCGTCGTTGTGTGGTTCGAAGGTATGAGCGGCCCGCGACTTTCGCTCGCGTGTTGAGGAGACGGCGGCGGCGGCGTCTGCGCTTGATCGCAGGGCGACATCCTGCGGCATGGCGACGAGCGAGAGTGCGACGGTGCCGGCGACGGGTCTGACCTCGTCGTCCTCATCGGCGAGGAGTTCGGCTTCCAGCTCGGCGAAGCGTGCGTTGTAGAGGCGTGCCGCGTCGCGTACATCGTCGCGGCTTCCGTGTCCGGCGGCGGCACATTCGAGGGCGAGACGCAGGCCCTGGAGCTCGCTTTCGAGGAGTTCTCTCGCGTGGAGGAGTCGGCTTGCATCTGCCTGCATCAGCACGGGCATGGACCAGGAGACGATCGATCGTGCGAAGGCGGTTTCGGCGCGTTGGGCGAGGGACGTCGGGTGGGACCGTGCGACGACGAGGCCGAAGCGCTGCGCGAAGCGATCGACGCCGGCGGCGATGGGAACGCAGATGCCGGGATCCGGCCCACCCCTGAGCACATCGGCGCAGATCGCGTCGAGGAATGCTTCGGGCTCTTCAACGAGCGACCAGCGCATCCATGCCCGGAGGGGCGACCATGCGTCTTCGTGCTCGATTCTGCTCCACATCGCGTGCACGTCGGCGAGCGCATCGGCGCCGCCGATGTGGGAGGCCGCGACGCTGCGAGCGAAGAGCGGCTTTGCCCATGAGAAACGATCCATGAGCTCGCCGTACCTGGGAACTCTGGCGACGGCCATCGCGAGGTGCTCTCGAGAGTCCGCGCCCATTGGAGCGGGGATGAGGGAGACGCAGCTTCTGGCGAGGAGCATGGCCACCATCGCCGGGGGCTCTCGTGTCGCGAGGTGATATGGGCTGATGAAGAGGTTCACGTGTGTTCCCGGAACTCTATTCGCGTCGGTTCATTCCGGTTCCGGCGGATGGTGCGGCTCTGCGGCTTGCCCGCGCTCCGCCGATTCGAGGGCTTTGTCGATCCAGTCCATGATGCCGCTCATGCGCAGAGGAAGTGAGACGAAGAGTGTTTCGTGGCCGACGTTGAGCAGGCGACGTTCAGGACGACCGAGACGTTCCCAGAGCAGTTCCTGCTGCTGCGCCGGGACGGCGCGGTCGCGGGACGCCTGCACGAAGAGCATCGGCGTTCCCTGCAGGGCCTCGGCGGTGTGGTAGGCGTCGAGTCTTGCGTGGGCGAGATAGTCGCGGCTCAACGCCTCGACCTCGGCCGGTGTTCCCTTCCGGTCGCCCCAACGCAGGCGGACCGAATCGACCCACTCTTCATAGTTGCTCGTCGCGGCGATGGTGGCGAAGTCTGCTCCGCCGGCGATGAGCACGGCGGCGTGGAAGCTTCCGGGTCGTCGCGCGACGACGGGAGGGAGAGACATGGCTCCGCCGCTCCCTCCGAGGATGACTCGCGGCATGTTGCGGATCTCCGGGCGGTTCGACTCGGCCCAGGCGAGGGCGGCTTCGACGGCGTATGCGCACTCGGCGGCGCGCTGATCGAAGGTGGATGCCAATCGGGAAGCCGCGGCGGCGGTGCCGTCCGGATCGATCGAGATGGTGAGCCGCTCTGTGTAGCGCGAGGGCTGTGCCATCATGCGCAGCACGACCCAGCGGCGTGATTGGAAGTGGCGTACGACCTGATCAAAGACGGCTTCGGGCGTGCCGAAGAGTCCGGGCATGACGATGGCGATGCCTCGTGCGGGACCCTTGGTGGGGTCGTAGAGAGAGAACCATGTGCGTTCGATCGAGACCGTCTCTGGCGCGAGACCCGCCCAGGGTGCGTCCGTGCGTTGGCCGCTGACGAACATCATTGCAGCGGCGGGAGGGAGTGATTCCGGGGGCTCGTTCGGCTTGAGCGGTTCGCGATGGAACCCGAAGACGCCGTCGATCGGCTCTGCGAAGAATGTGGTTGCGGGCTGGCCGTTGAGCAGTCTTTCACTGTCTGACGCTGTGTCCCACCACCCGCGGGCGAGTGCGCCGGCCGCGCTGGCGGCTTTCCAAGCGTGCGTTGTTCTACCGGCGGGCAGTTCGACGACCACGCCCTGGATCGGTTGATCGACCGTGCGGCCGAATCGTGGCGGCCATTGGGACGGATCGCGCCAAGAGCCCGATGCGCCCGCGGCGTGGACGCCGGAAACGAGCGCGGCCTCGTTCGGCGCGGCGGACTGGCTGAGAGCCAGCAAAGGGAAGAGAGCCACGCCGAGCAGAGATGCGAGCAGCCGGTTCGGTGTGGGTGTCATCTTGAATCCCCTCCTTGACGCAGTGGGTGTGGTCGTCAGGACTTGTATCCATCGGGGTTTTGACGCATCCAGTCCCACGCGGTCGCGATGATGCGATCGAGGTCGGTCCATGACGCGTTCCAGCCGAGTTCGCGGCGGATTTTTGCGGGATCTGCGAAGAGTGCAGGGGGATCGCCTGCGCGGCGTTTGCCGATAGTGATGGGGATGGTCTTTCCGGTGACTCGTTCGACAGCGGAGGCGACCTCGCGAACGGAGTAGCCGCGCCCGATGCCGAGGTTGTAGGCGACTGCCTCGCGGGCGCGCATGTTCTGCATGACTGTCGCGTGCGCGTCGGCGAGGTCTTCGACATGGACGTAGTCACGGATGCAGGTTCCGTCCGGCGTGGGGTAGTCGTCGCCGAAGATTGTGAGTGCGGGGCGCTTGCCGAGGGCGACCTGGATCGCGATCGGGATGAGATGGGTCTCGGGATCGTGGTCCTCGCCGATCAGGCCTGTGCGATCGGCTCCTGCGACGTTGAAGTATCGCAGGCACGCGGCTCCGAAGTCTCGCCCTTGCCTGGCGGCGGCGCGAACGGCGTCGATGAGCATGCGTTCGACCATGAGCTTGGATGCGCCGTACGGATTGATGGGGAGTTGGGGACAATCCTCGCGAATCGGGACTCGTTCGGCGGGCGGTTCGCCGTAGGTGGCGGCGGTGGAGCTGAAGACGAAACGCCTCACTCCGCCGTGCGGGTGGCTCCAGCTGCGTTCGCACGCGCGGATGAGCGAGAGCGAGCCCGCGGTGTTGTTGGTGTAGTAGTCGAGGGGTTTCTCGACTGACTCTCCGACATAGGTCCACGCCGCGAAGTGCATGATCGTTTCGATCCTTCGCTCGCGGATGACGGACTCGATGGCGTCGGTATGGCCGATGTCGAGGCGTTCGAAACCGAGTCGATCTCCGCCCTTGGCGCGCTGGCGCAGGCGATCGATCGCTGCGAGGTGGCCTCGGAAGAGGTTGTCCACCACGACGACGTCGTGCCCTTCGGCGAGGAGCCGCTGGACGGCGTGTGATCCGATGTACCCGGCGCCTCCGGTCACGAGCACGCTCATGCGTTCACCTTCGCCTTCATCCATCCGCCGAGTTTCGCGGCGTCACGAGACATGAACCATCTCAGGAGCACGAGCCCGAGGATCACCATCAGCACGCTGAGCCATTGGCCGCGGCTCAGCCCCGCGATGCGCTGGACGGCGAGGTGTCCATCGGGCAAGCGCCAGAATTCGGTGGCGATCCGCATGGCCCCGTAGAGAATCAGGAACCAGGACCCGACGACGCCCGGCTTTCTGGGTTTGCGCCAGATCCACCAGAGGGCGAGGCCGAGGATGAGGCCTTCGGCGGCGAACTGGTACAACTGGGATGGGTGGCGCGAGGCGAGGAGGGGGGCGAGATCATGCTTGATCTGTGCCGCTCGCTCGCCTCCGGCGTGGAGCGTGTCGAGCAGACGCTGGTACTGCTGGGCGAAGGTGATGTCGCCTGGTCTGGCGTAGGTTGCGGCGAGTGTTCTGAGGGATTCGACCTGCGAAGCGGAGAGATCCGGCGCGTGCTCGTCGAGGACTTCCTGCGGGAACTTCACGGCCCACCACGGGCCCGGGCCGGCGCCTGGCATGGTGACGATCTTGCCGAGGAGTTCGCCGTTGATGAAGTTGGCCAGGCGTCCGAGCCCGAGCCCGACGGGGCAGACGAGGGCGATGGTGTCCATCATGTGCGGCGCGGGGCATCTGCCGACGCGTTTGCCGTCGGCGTCTTTGAAGCCGCGCGAGATGACCGCGGCGGCGATGATCGTGCCGACGATTCCGCCGTGGCTCGCCATGCCGCCCTTGTTGATTTCGAGGAGAGCCCAGAATGGGAAGCCAGACGAGAATGTGATGAACAGAGCGGGATCGTAGAGGATGGCGTAGCCGAGGCGTCCCCCGAGGACGACGCCGAGGACGAAGAGCATTGCGGCGTCGCCGACGCGGTCGGGCGGGAGGGCGATCAGGTTCTTGCGGGCGAGGCGGGAGAGCAGATACCACCCCGCGATGAACCCGAGGACGTACGAGAGCCCGTACCAGCGGATCGCGACCGGTCCGAGTTGCAGGAGGACCGGTCCGAGGTCGTGGAACCACGATTCGGCGAGTGTCGAGCAGATCGTCGGCAGGGGGCTCACGCGGCTCCTCCCCGGATCGACTCTTCGGGGATTCCGAAGAAGCTCGCGGTGTTCCGGTTGAGCGTGTCGTGGAAGTCCGGCCAGGGTTCGGCGCGCGTCTCTGCGAGGGAGCGGGCGGTGATCGAGACCATCCACGGCTCACAGGGCCTGACGCCACGTTTGGGCTCAGGGGAGAGGTAGGGCGCGTCGGTCTCGACCATGATGCGATCGAGCGGCACGAGTCTCGCGGCGTCGCGGACCTCGGCGGCGTTCCTGTAGGTGGCGACGCCCGTGAAGCTGGCCCAGGCGCCGATGTCGAGCACCTTGCGCATCTCTCGCGGGCCGCCGGTGAAGCAGTGGAAGACCATGCGGGTGGTGTCGAGCCCGCTGCGTTTGAGGATGGGGATGAGATCGTCGAACGCTTCCCGGCAGTGGAGGACGACGGGTTTCTCGATGCCGTCGCGCTTCCAGCGTCGAAGGTGGTCCAGTTGCTCATCGAGCACGGCGAGTTGCACGCCGAACGCGGGTTCGCTGTAGTGCCGATCCAGACCGAGTTCGCCCCAGGCGACGCATTTGGGGTGATGGGCGACTTCGCGGAGCCGATCCCAGACGTGGGGCAACGACCCCGGATCATCGCTGTACAAAGGGTGAACGCCCGCGGTGCACCAGACGTTTGCGTGGTCTCCGGCGATCGCCAGACACTCCGGCGCGTTGGATGTCGAGGTTGATACGGTGATCGCGCCGTGGACCCCGTGCTGCTTCGCGCGGGCGAGCACCTCGGGCACCTGGCCCGCGAACTCCGGAAAGGTGAGATGGCAATGCGTGTCGATCATTCCTGCCCGTTTGTCCGAGATCCAGCGATGATGTCCGAGCCACACGATAGCCCGAAGCCCCGCGTCGCGAATCCGTACAATGCGGCGTCGGACCGCAGAATCTGGAGATCATCCGTGACCATGTTCCGCCAGTTCCATCGCTTTGCTCTTCTGGCGTTCTCTTGCCTGCTCCTCGCGGCGTCGGCTTTTGGTCTGCAGCCGCGTTCGGAGCCGAGGGACCTGTGGTACACGCTCTGGATCGACGGTGTGCGGGCCGGGCATAGCCGGCAATCGGTGACGATCGCGGAGGACAGCATCACGACGTCGAGCCACACGAGTCTTGCGATCAAGCGCGGGCCGGTGGAGATGTCCATCACGATGGAGCAGCGGTTTGTCGAGTCGCACGACGGGCGGCCGATCTGGGCGTCCTCGGAGCAGCGCATCGGTGCGATGCCGCTGAGGACGCTGGTTGAGTTCAAAGACGACGGGCTGGTCGTGACCCGCACGCAGGGCGAAACGACATCGGTCGAGTCGCTGGCACTCCCTTCTGAGAAGTGGCTGGCTCCTGCGGCGGCGGAGCGGTATGTCCGACAGCGGCTCGAATCGGGAGCGACGGAGATCGTGGTCCGCACGCTCGATCCTTCGGCGGGGATCGCACCGATCACGATCACTCGGACGATTCTGGGCGATGATACCGAGGTGGTGGACGGGAAGACGATCAAGACCCGGCTGGCGCGCTCGTCAACTTCATACATGCCCGGCGTCGAGATGATCGAGGAGTTTGATCTGGAGGGCACGACGGTCCGGACAGAGACGCCGATGGCGGGGATGAGCATCGAGTCGCGCATCGCGGACGAGCGATCGGCTCTTGCGGAGGTGAAGGGCGGCGCGGAGGTCATGGTCCGCACGCTGATCAAGCCGGACCGCCCGATCAGGAACGCGCGTAAGACGACCCGTGCGTCGCTGGCCTTGTCGCTGCGATCGGGCGAGCTGCCGCGGTTTCCGAGCGCGGGGGCGCAGCGCGTCGAGCCCGTTGATGCGAGCACGGCGCGGCTGTTGATCGACCTCTCGTCGCCACAACCAGCTTCGGAGGGCGATATCGCGAACGAGGCGTACCTCGCGAGCACCCTTGCGTGTCGGAGCGATGATGAGTTGATACAGCAGCTCGCGGCGAGAGCGGTCAAGGGCGTGGGCGACTCGAGGACCGAACGGGCTGAGGCGATGCGCCGTTTCGTTCGCTCGTATCTGGACCGGAAGTCGCTCGATGTCGGGTTTGCGTCGGCATCCGAGACGGCTCGATCACGTTCGGGAGATTGCACGGAGCATGCGGTGCTCCTCGCGGCGATGCTCCGTGCGGATGGGATCCCTTCGCGTGGCGTGACCGGGCTGGTGTATGTGGACGAGTTCCTGGGTGAATCGGGCGTCTTCGGATACCACATGTGGACGCAGGCCCTGCTGGACGTCGGAGGGGTTCCGACGTGGATCGATCTGGATGCGGCGATCGACGATGCCCGCGCTTCGGACGCGACGCACATTGCGTGCGCGGTCTCCACGTATGCGGATTCCGAGACGGTCGAGGCGTATCAGTCGATCATCCCGCTGATGGGCTCGCTGCGGATCAAGATCGAATCGATCGAGTGAATCACGCCGAACGGCTTCGGGGGCTCATGATGAATCTCCCACCACTTCCGATGCGCGACCCGGGGGGCCACAAGGGCACTTTCGGCACGGTGTCGGTGATCGGCGGCTGCGCGACTTCGGATCAGATCATGGCCGGGGCGCCCGCGCTGGCGGCGCTCGGGGCCTTTCGCAGCGGGTGCGGCCTGGTCAGGTTGCTGGTTCCTCAGCCGGTCGCGCAGATCGCGCTGGCGGTCTGCCCGTCGGCGACGTGTGCGTTGCTGGCGACATCGGACCGGGGGATGATCATCCCATCGGACGCGTGTGGCGCGTTCGATGCGGCGGCGTCGACCTCGCAGTGCGTTGTGATCGGGCCGGGGATGGGGAGCGATCCGGCGGTCGCGACACTGACGCTGCGGGCGTTGCAGCAGCAGTCGGCTCCGGTGGTGGTCGATGCGGACGCGATCAACGCGCTGGCGACCATCCCTGATCTTCACCTCGATCTGCGTGCGAGCGCGGTGCTGACGCCCCACCCCGGCGAGTTCAGGCGTCTTGCATCGGTGCTGCGGATCACCCACGATCCGACCGACGCGAGTTCACGCCCTTCGGCAGCGGCTGAGATGGCGCAGAAGCTCGGCGTGATTGTGGTGCTGAAGGGGCGCGGGACGGTTGTGTCGAACGGGCTTGAGACGTGGACCTGCACGCACGGGCATGCCGCGCTTGCGACAGCGGGGAGCGGCGATGTGCTTGCGGGCATCATCGCCGGGATTATCGCCCAGCATGTCGGGACGGCATCGACGCCGAGACGAGCGGGAGCGGCTCTCACGTTGCTGGACGCGGTGCGGATCGCGGTCTTTGCCCATGCGCGCGCGGGCGAGCGATGGGCGGCGTCTCACCGGGCGAGCGGGGGGATGCTCGCGACCGACCTTGCTCATGAGATTCCGGCGATCCTTGCGGAGCTCGAGGCGCGAGCCCCTTGAGCGTTGTGTTGCTGATCGGCGCGTGAGAGGCGGAGAGCCCGCTGGGGCTACTCGTTGCGCGGGCTGGCACTCGCGACCATGCGGATCGAGGGTGTGTCGAGGTTCGCACCGACTGCGGCGTCCTGCAGATCGTTGGGTCGAACCGTGAGATCGACGGTGGCGCGTCTGAGCGAGGGTCCGACGTCGTACTCGAGTGTGAAGACGGCGTCCACGATGCCGACGAGCAGCGGCCTTTCCTGCTGCTCGATCTCGATACCGTCTCTGACGGTCGTGAGTTGGAGCCAGAGCTCGAAGGGGCCGTCGGGCGAGTCCTCGGGCGCGTCTCGACGCTCGATGCGGACGATCTGGGTCTCGTCGATCGTGCGGCCGTTGACAACGAACTCGATGCTGTTGCTGGTGATGGTCGGCAGTTCGATGGGATTGTCCGGGAACGGGCCGAAGCTGCCGGCCTCGCCTGTGCGGATCATCGTCATGATCCTGTGCATGACGATACGAGTCACGACGTGCGTGGATGCCGATTCGGTTGTGCGTTTGTAGCTCTTGAAGGATGCGTTGAGCGCGGAGAAGGTCGCGGCGAGCAGCGTCGCCGAGATCGTCAGGGCAACGAGCATCTCCACAAGACTGAAGCCCCTGGCGGCGCGTTTCATCGCTTGCCCTCCCGGTAGGTTCCGACGCTCGGTCTGACCTGCAGGGGAAGCATGATGCCGTCGGGGAGCATCATGTCGGGGTTGAATCTGAGCGTGACCCGGCCGAGGCCGTGGAATGGGACGGGAACCGCACCGTTCTCGAGTTCCGCGGCGGTGGGCGTGTCGGTCGGACCGATGTCGGCGATGCCATCGCCGTCGAGATCCCAGCCGACGATCTTGACGCCCTCAAACTCGGGAAGGGTGGCGGGGTCGAGCGACTCGCTGTCGCCGTCGTCTGGGCCGAAATAGCCGAGTGTTGCGTTGAAACCTGCCGGGTTGCCGACGGGATTGCCGAGCGAGTCCTTCATGGGGCCTTCGCCTCGCACGGGGCTGAAGGTGAGGACGAGTGCGCCGTCGATCGTGGCGGTGCCGCGGACGTCGAGGACACCGGCGATGACCGCGCCCTGCAGCTGGACGTTCTGGGTCGGCGGGCTGTTGAAGTTGCCGATGTCGACCGAGTAGTTGGGGAGCATCATGCTGCTCTTGAGGATCTCCTGCATGTCCGCCGACTCGGGGTTGTATCGCGCGTCGTCGGGATACTCGGGATGGACCTTCAGGAATCTGGTCGCACCGGTGAACTGGAACTTGTTGCGGACCTGGGTGTATTCCGTGGGCGTGTCGCTGACAATGGAGCCAACGAAGGTGCAATCGTGGAAGCGGATGTTGTTCGAGTAGGCCCTTGTGTCTGTCACGCGCTTGCCGTCGATCACGAGCGGCGCGGGGAGTTGGGCGTAGCTCGTCGCGCTCACGCTGCCGACCTGGCTCTGGAGCAGGTCGCCCTTGTCGAGCGGCTGTTCGGCGAGGAGGACCCACTGCTGCGGGGGGATGGCTGTTGCGGGGAGCATGTCTGGCGCGTCCGCGCCGTCCTCTTCGTGGGGATCGTCTCCGTAGATCGATCGTGCGCGGTCGGGCTTGGGGCGCCCTGAGGAAGAGTCCATGACCATCTTGCCGTAGAGCGTCCAGTTTGTGTGCGTGTTGCCCGTGTGGGTGCGCACGTAGGTGACGCCGGCGAAGGTGCAGTTCTTGAAGAGCGCGTTCGTCCCGATCGGGATGATGACGTCCTTGAAGACCATGTTCTCGTAGACGGGGCGGTAGTACCAGTCGCTGTACGAGGGGCTGTTGAAGGGGACCTGCTCGAAGTAGGCGGTAGCCCAGTTGTCGGGTCGGCCGTCACCATCGTTGTCGGGATCGACGCGGTAGTAACGGGGCGTGCCCGAGCCCTTCGCTTCCACATACCCGGGGAGAGACTCGACGGAGACGCCGAGGTTGTCGGCGACCTGGCGTGCGAAGCTCTCGCCGTTTGCGGCGGCGCGGAGGGCCGACTCGGTGCTGGTGAAGCTCGACGCGGTGATCCCGGGAAGCTCCGTGTCGTTCATCGAGAACTGGACGGGTGAGCGGTCGCCGGCGTTGATTCCGCCCTCGATGTGGTTCCGCCAACTGCCCTGATTGGCGACCCAGGCGTCGGCACTGACCTTGAACGCGAGGCGTCCGCGGATCTTTGTGTAGCGGTCCATCTTGTCGATGAAGCCGTCGCGGTATCCGAGGACCTGGTCTCGGTAGACGACGTGAACGGGGTCGAAGTCGAGCAGCGACTCGGTGTCGGGGTCCCAGACGCCGTTGCCGTTCTCGTCGATAAAGCCGTAGATCCCGTTCTTGTTGCGATCCGGGTTCGATGAATCAATGAGGAGGGCGAGGTCGTCGTTGATCGGGGCGCCGCCGGGGCCGACGAACTCCGGCTCTCTTCCCTCTGCGGGCGTGCCGACCGTGAGAGCCGAGCTGAGGGTGACGCGTCCGTCGCCATCGCGGTCGAAGTGCCGGATGAAGATGTCGAACTCATCGACGTAGCCGTCGCCCGTGACGTCGAGATAGCTGCCGTCGGGGACGGTGTCTCCGTCGGTGTCGGTGTCCATGGGGATACCGAGACTCTCGACCGGATGGCCGACGCGGAGGCGGTTGTCGCCGTCCACATCGTACTGAGCAACGCCGGCATAGAAGGCCTCGAGCTTGGTGTCGAGCGCGGGGGCGAGCCCGTAGAAGTCCGAGCGGGCGACGATGGGATGGCCGTTCTCGTGTTCGACGCCCATGAAGCGTGCGCCGAGGTCGCCCTCGACGTGGACGTTTCTTCCGAGCATGATGCGGCTGTTGCTGACGATTGCGTGGTTGATCCGCTTCGTGAGTGTGAAATCGCGGCTGACGGTGCGTGTGATCGGGCGCCCCTGGCGGGCGTTATCGAAGTCGTAGCCGGTCACGATCGCCCGGATGGTTGCGCCGTCCTGAAGGGGCGCGTACACGATCTGGAATGAAACGGGCCTCTCACCCTCGGGCCTGCTTTCGAGCCCGATGAGGGGGGTGTAGATCCAGTAGTCGCCGCGGTATACCGAGAGATCCGCGCCGGACGCGGCGGGCCCGATCACGGGAACGCTGAGACCGTCGATGATGACAATCCCGACATCGGCGGCGTGGCGGTTCGCCACTGCCTCGGCGAGGCCGTCCGGCGAGCCGGACTCGCTGAAGCCGCTGGGCGCGTCGAGGATCTCGACGGTGCCGAGCGATCCGAGATTGCCTATCCAGAGGTTCCAACCGGCGTCGCCGTCGATGACACCTCTCGAGACGACGAAGCGAGAGGCCGCTTCCATCAGTCGCTGCTCCGCGACGGCAAGCCCGGTCTCTGCGGCGCCGAGGGCGCGCATGACGTGGAGCTGGGTGTCTGCGGTCCTGATGTTTCCCTTGCTCGCGATGGCCATGGCGGTCACGAGCGAGCCGAACAGAATGAGCAGCATCATGGCAAGAACAGAGGCGACAGCGCGGCGTTGCCTCGCGGCCTGCTTCCGTCCGAGAGCCCTGCATCGTTGACGACTGATCCGATTCATGCGATCAACCCTCGGCCTTCACCCGCGCGACGCTCGAACACCCCGGACTTACTCGGGTACGACCCACGAGACACGCGAGACCTCGATCGGCTCCGGTGCCAGACCGGACTGGTACGTGACGATCACGGTGACGCGGACCGGATAGCCGCCGACGCCGCGTCCGGGCCAACTGCCCGATGCGCCCTCGAAAAAGGCGCGGGGGAGGGTTGTGGCGTAGTCAAAGGGAGAGACCTTCTCGACGATGACTCGCTGGCGCCACCCCACCATCGAGATGAGATTGCCGTCTTCGTCGGTGAGCGGCTGGCCATCGTCGCCGATCTCTGGAATGACCTCGCCGTAGGCGTTGATCGGCCCCGGAAAGTTGCCCCCCTCGCCGAAGACGAGCCCATCGAGGTCGTCGAGGTCGTCGAATGCGTTGACGGCGACTTCACCCGCTTCGGGTCCCCAGCCGCGAAGGGTCTCGCCGTCGAGCCAGAGCCCTGTCACGGGGTCGTGGCGCGAGAGGTGTCTGGCCATCTCGCGGATCTCGTTGGCGAGGAATGTGCCGGTTGTGGCGTGGCTCGACCAGAGCGTGCTTCTGGTGAACGCTTCCTGGGCATCGACCATGGCGACGACACCGACGCCGATGATGACTGTCGCCATGGCGGTTTCGATCAGCGTGAAGCCGCCGCTTGAGTGTCGCACGCGGCGTGCCGCGGCTTGTGACGCACATGAAGACGGACGGTCCATCCTTGCTCCTCCGTTCCCGGACTTCGGCCGGGACCGTCCCGCGCCGGAAGCATCGGTCACTTGACGATCTGGCTCATCTTGAAGATCGGAAGGATGATGGCCATGGCGATGAAGCCGACGACTGCGCCCATCACAAGGATCATGACGGGTTCGATAAGCGAAGTGACCGCCTTGATCTGGTCTTTCAGCGCCTTGGAGTAGTAGACCGAGATCTCGTCGAGGACCTCGCCGAGCTTACCGGACTCCTCGCCTGCGGCGAGCATTTGCACGACGGCCTTGGGAAGGAGGTTGTCCTTCTGGAGCGGCGCGGTGATTTTCTTGCCCTGCTTCACGCTGGTGTGCACGCGGCGCCACATGCCCTTGTAGAGCATGTTGCCGGAGATGTCGCCGGTGATGGCGAGTGTGTCGAGCATGGGGACGCCGGCGTTGATCAGCTGGCCCATGGTCTGGAGCGATCGGCTGATGTAGAGCGAGCGGAACATCGCCTTGACGACAGGCACGGTGAGCTTCGTGCGATCGAGCCAGAAGCGTCCGATCTCTGTCCTGAGGAAGACGAATGCGAGGACCACCAGCCCGACGAGCGCGCCGAGGATGAAGGGCCAGTACGCCACGATGCCCTTCGAGAGGTTCATCAGGAAGACGGTCGCCCAGGGGAGGACCTCTTCCTTGCCCTCGAAGATGCCGTAGAACTTGGGGAGGACGAAGGTCAGGAGGAAGACCGTGACGGTGACGGCCATGCCGCCGATGATGCCGGGGTAGATCGAGGCCCCCACCACCATCTTGCGGGTCTCGATCTGCTGCCCGATGTATCCGGCGATGCGGTCGAGCATCTGGCTGAACGAGCCGGCCATTTCCGATGCCTTGACCATGTTGACGTAGAGCGGGCCGAAGAGCTTGGGGAATCTCGCGACGGCGTCGGAGAACTGCTTGCCTCCCTCGACGTCGTTCTTCAGCTGCGTGATCACGCGCTTGAAGCCGAGATGGGTCGTCTGGTCGGCGATGCCGTCGAGCGCGGCGCGGAGGTTGATGCCGGCTCGGATCATGACGGCGAGCTGGGTTGTGAAGTCGAGCACGTGCTTCTGGTTGGGCTTTCCGGCGTTGAGCTGCTTGAACTTGGCGAGCAGGCCGGTTCCGGTCTCCTCGGCCCCGAGCGCAGTGAGCGAGAGGATGTGGCAGCCCTGGTTCCGCAGCAACGCCGCCGCGCTCGCCGCAGAGTCGGAGGCGAGCATGCCGGTCTGGACCTGCCCCGATGCGTTTCTGACCTGGTAGCGGTAGTTGCCCATGGGTGCCTCGTGGAAGTGACGGAGTGACGGAGTGACGAAGTGACACAGAGACTCTCGTCGCTGGCTCATCCGTCGCTCAATCCGCCCCGCGCCTCCTTACATCTCTTCCACTCTGTCACTGCGTCACTCTGTCACTGTGTCACTGCTCAAGCAACCAGCTGGCGCTCGAGCTTGTCCGGGTAGGCCGACTGTGCGATCGCGTCCTCGCGGCTGATGAACCCGTTGAAGTAGAGCTCTGCGATCGAGGTGTCGAGTGAGCACATGCCGATGGCGCGGCTGGTCTCGATCACGTTCGGGATCTCGAAGGTGCGTGCCTCGCGGATCAGGTTCCGGACGGCCGGGGTGCAGAGGAGGGTCTCGACAGCGGGGATCATGCCGGGCTTGTCGATGCGGCTGAAGAGCGTCTGGCTGATGACCGCCTGGAGCGTGTTGGCGAGCATCGAGCGGATCTGGTTCTGCTGCCCGCCCGGGTACATATCGATGATTCGCTCGACCGTCTGCGAGGCGTTGACCGTGTGCAGCGTCGAGAGGACGAGGTGGCCGGTCTCCGCGGCGGAGATGGCGAGGGCCGTGGTCTCAAGGTCGCGC
Organism: Phycisphaeraceae bacterium; assembly: GCA_019454185.1. Classification (NCBI taxonomy): domain Bacteria; kingdom Pseudomonadati; phylum Planctomycetota; class Phycisphaerae; order Phycisphaerales; family Phycisphaeraceae; species Phycisphaeraceae bacterium. The sequence continues at coordinate 331,190 of CP075368.1, read as the reverse complement.
ATTTCGCCGACGAGCACGATGTCGGGGTCCTGACGCAGCGCGTGCTTGAGGCCCGAGGCGAATGTCGGCATGTCGTGGTTGAGTTCGCGCTGCTCGATCAGGCACTTGTCGCTCTGGAAGGTGTATTCGACCGGGTCCTCGAGCGTGATGATGTGCTTGCGATAGCGCTCGTTCATCGCCTGGATCATGGCGGCGAGCGTGGTGGACTTGCCCGAGCCCGTGTCGCCCGTGACCAGCACGAGCCCGCGGGGGAGGTAGGTGAGGCGGGCGATGACCTCCGGGAGCGAGAGGGCCGCGAGCGGCGGCACCTTGGTCTTGATCATTCGCATCGCCATGCCGATCGCGCCGCGCTGTTTGTGGGCGTTGACGCGGTAGCGTGCGAGCTTGGCGACCTCGTACGAGAAGTCGGCGTCCTTCTGCTTGTCGAAGGTCGCGCGTGCCTCGGGGGGTGCCATCTGGTCGAGCATCTGCTCCGCGTCTTCGGAGGTGATCACGGGCATCTTCATGGGCGTGATGACCTGGTGGACGCGCATGACCGGGGGATGCCCGGCCACGAGGTGAACGTCCGACGCATCCGCCTCATACGCCATTTTGAGAATCGTGTGCAGGTCCACGCGGGCTTCCCTCCGGAAGGTGAAGGACCCGAGAACCGCGGCCATGCCGCGCCCTCCCGGTCCATCGATGGGAGATCGGCCAGACGTCCGCTCACCTTCACCCCTCTGGGCACGCGGTAACTCTTCCCTACTCCTCCTGCGCACTCCCGCCGTTACAGAGCGCGCAGACGCACCCGGACAGCGTGCCCGGGTGGATCCGCCCGATAATCAATCGCATCAACCCAGCGCATCGAGCGACGCGCCGAAGTTGATATGGAGCGTTCGTCCACCCATCACAAGTGCTGGAACAGACTTGACGCCCGCGGCACGGGCCTCCGCCACCCGCCCCGTCTCCTCACCGAGGTGAACGATCTCGACCTCGAACCTCGCAGGGTCCAGAGCGCCTGCGAGAGAACGCTCCGCATCGACGCACACCGGACACCCAGCGTGATAGAACCGCACTCGCTCTTTCATTGCTATGCTCACTTTCTGCGGCATGTGCCGCGATCTCCAGAGAGCATCGCCGCCCCAAGGGAACCATCAAGAGGGCACAAAACGGTGCGTCCCGACTCCTCATCATCACCAAGCCCGAATCGCCCTCGCGCACGCAGGATTTCGGCCTCGGTGGAGCCCGCTCAGACCCGGGCCGCGACCACGATCGACGGCCCGGCTCCTGCGGTCGCCGAGATGGTCGAATCCGTTGTCGGATGCAAGTGGTCGCTGCATGTGCTTGCCCAGATCCGCGCCGGCAATGTTCGGCCCGGCACGCTGGAACGCTCCGCACCCGGGTTGACTCACAAGGTCCTCTCAGAGCGTCTGGCGAAGTTCCTGAGATTCGGCATCATCGAGCGGCATGAGATCGCCACCCGTCCTGCGCATGTCGAGTACCGCCTCACGTCCTTCGGGGAGCAATTTGCCAGGATCATTGACGAGGTTGATCGCCTGCAACGCTCGCTGTCCGATCAGAATGATGGACGCGAAGCCGCCGCGTCATGAACGAAAGCGTCGTAGAAGCCGTGCCGCTCCGGATCACGCCACTCGACGCTTCGCCATCGCCTCGTCGTACTTGGCCCGGAGTTCCTCGTCGCTCAGCACCTCGTAGACGCGGGTGATGAACGCGAACCGCTCCGCGGCGTCCGGCTCTTTGCACACATCGGGGTGGAGTTTCTTGGCCAACTGACGGAACGCGGCTCGTACCTGCGCTTCCGTCGCATCGAACACGACGCCGAGCGTCTGGTAGAAACAGGGGAGGTCCGCCGTCACGGTGACCTTGGGGCGTGCCGAGTCCGCGGCGCCTTCCGATGCACCCGTGGTGTTTGCGGAACCGTCTGATGCACCGGTGCTGCGATGCGCCGAGCCAGGCCCTGCTGCACCCACGTCTCGACTCGGCGTGTGGTGCGGTTCGCTCTTTCCATCGTGGACGAAGCCGTACATCGCGATCTGATCGAGGACCTTTCCGACTGCGCCGGTCACGCCGACGAACTGGATGCCGTACTCGAATGGTCCTCCGAGCAGCGAAGCTCTCTTAATCCACGCGATGCGTCCCTGCAACGTCAGGGTCTTCGTGCCGACACGGAGCGTGAACGACGCGACCGCGCCGGGTTTCGCCGGGGGGCGTTCGTTCGATCTGACCCGCATCCCGCCGGTTGAGAGATCCAGCACATCACCCGTGACGCACGTCAGCCCCTCGGTGAGGTGGCGTTCGTGCCTGCGGGGGGATGAAGCGGTCTTGCCACGGCTTGCCATTGGCTACAGGAAACGGATGCCGGGGCTGTCGCGTCCAGCCGGACCCGCGATCAGGAATAGGAGAGATCACCTGCCCCTGCGCACGATGGATGCAGCCCGCACAAGCCGCACGGATTGACACCCGATCGCGACCCGATCACGCGGTCTCTACAATGGTGCCATGCCCGCACGCGCTGCCAAACCCAGAAAGTCACGTCCCGCCCGCACCTCCGAGAAGCCCGCGCGGTCCGGGGCTTCCCGTGCCGCGACGAACGGGCGCATTGGTACATCTTCCAACGGAGCGCACGCCACGGCTGGGAAGGGATCCGCATCGGCCAAGGGTGCGGCTTCGAGCACCAAGCCGCGTGCTTCGGGCTGGGAGTACGCGCCCGCGCCGGAGTCGGTCAAGGTCACCATCAACGCCACGCATGGCCACTTCATCGGCGGCCGTTTCGTTGAACCCTCCGACGGCGCCCGCTTCCCCACCATCAACCCCGGCAACGAGAAGGTGCTGAGCCAGATCGCGCAGGGCTCGGCACGCGATGTTGATGCCGCTGTCGCCGCCGCGACCGATGCGCTCCCCGCGTGGGCCGCACTATCCGGCAAGGAACGGGGCAAGTACCTCTACCGGATCGCGCGGCGTATCCAGGAACGCGCCCGCGAGCTTGCGGTGCTCGAGACCATGGACGGCGGCAAGACGATCAAAGAATCTCGCGATATCGATATCCCGCTGGCCGCGGCCCACTTCTTCTATCACGCCGGTTGGGCGGACAAACTCCAGTACGCCTTTGCCGGGCGCACGCCGCGCCCCGTCGGCGTCTGTGGCCAGATCATCCCGTGGAACTTCCCGCTGCTGATGGCGGCGTGGAAGCTCGCCCCCGCGCTCGCGTGCGGCAACACCGTCGTTCTCAAACCCGCGGAAACGACCTCACTCACCGCACTCCGCCTCGCCGAGATCTTCGAGGAGATCGGCCTGCCGCGCGGTGTCGTCAACATCGTGACCGGCGATGGCCGCACCGGCGCAGCGATCGTCGATCACCCCGGCATCCACAAGATCGCCTTCACCGGTTCGACCGAGGTCGGCAAGCGCATCGCGAAGGCCGTCGCGGGCACGAGCAAGCGGCTGACCCTCGAACTCGGTGGCAAGAGCCCCAACATCATCTTCGAGGATGCCAGCATCGATCAGGCGATCGAAGGCATCATCGAGGGCATCTACTTCAACCAGGGCCACGTCTGCTGCGCGGGCTCGCGGCTGTTCGTGCAGGAGTCCATCCTCGATACCGTGCGGAAGAAGCTTGCGCACCGGCTGAAGTCGCTGCGCGTGGGCGACCCGCTGGATAAGAACACCGACATCGGCGCCATCAACAGCGCACAACAGCTCTCGATCATCAATCGCTACGTCGAATCCGGCAAGCGCGAGGGCGCGACCTTCCACGAGGTCAACGGCTCGCCCCTTCCCACGAAGGGCTACTACTGCCGCCCATCGTTCTTTACCGACGTGCAGCCGAGCCACACCATCGCCCGCGAAGAGATCTTCGGCCCGGTGCTCGCCGTCATGTCCTTCCGCACGCCCGAGGAAGCCCTGACCCGCGCCAACAACACGCCGTACGGACTGGCCGCGGGCGTGTGGACGGACAAGGGCTCCAAGATTTTCCAGATCGCAAGCAAGCTCCGCGCCGGCGTGGTCTGGTGCAACACCTACAACCGCTTCGACCCGGCAAGCCCCTTCGGCGGGTACAAGGAATCCGGCTTCGGTCGCGAGGGCGGGATGCAGGGGCTGCGGGCGTATGTCACGCTCGACTGACCGGATCTCTCGGCTCGGGCGACTGCCAGTACGATTTCCGCCCCTACACTCGCCACCATGAGCATCGGCATCACCGCAACCGGCAATCTCCCCCGCAACCACGCCGCACTCAAGAACCCGGTGCGGTTCTTTGAGTCCGTCGCAGACCTCGCGGCGGAGCTCTTCGCACCCTTCTTCTCCGGCGCACGCATCGCCGAGGACCACGCCCTCCTTCAGCTCTTCCCGAGCGCGGCGGAGGCATCGGTCTCGCTCTCCGAAGACGGCGCGGTGGAGTTCGAGGCGACGACCTCACCGATTGGCGCGGGCTACCACATGCTTGTGGCTGTCCTCATCGAGGGGATCCAGAAGCAACTCGGCGTGCAGTGGTCGGAGGTCTCCGACGACACCGAGTTCTACCAGTCCAAGGACGATGCACGTGTCCGCAAGGAGTTCATCGGGTGGTCGCGGGGGTTGGCCAACGCGATCACGCGCGATCCGGTCGAGAGCGACTCGGGCATCTCCGTGTGCATGGGCATGGGGGTGTTCCACAAGTATCCGGCTCCGTTTCTCACGCCGTTCGGCCCGGTGTCGGCGACGGACATGCGTTTGCGTGCCGAGTCCGACGTGGCGGCCGCGGCGTGGATGCCGTGGATGGACGCGGCCCCCGACGCTTCGACGGTGCTCGCTGCGGCGAAGTCTCTGCTGTGGTGCGATGTCGTGTGGCGTGAGGTCGATCCTGAGGATGCCCCGGATGCCGAGGGTCCGCCCCACCGCGCCATGATGCAGGCGCTCGACCTGCTGGAAGCGGCGTATGAGCTTGATCCTGAGCTTGATTTCCCCTGGCACGAGTGGCTTGAGCTGATGGAGATCGCCGAGGAAGAGAGGCCATTGGCCGCTGAGGTGCGGGCGCAGGCGGGCGCGACACCCGAGCCGGATGAACCGATCGGATATCGCCGCCACGACATGACGATCATGCTCCCCTTCGGGGCGACGATCACGGTGCCCGGCGAGCTGACGCACATGCTGACGGATGACGCGTGGATGGCCGCGGGCGGATCGTGCTCGATCCACATCACGCCGTATGTCGCGAATGAGGGGAGTGCCGCCTCATCCAAGACCGCGACGGAGATGCTGGATGAGGCGTGGGAGTCCTTCATGTCGGACTTCGAGGGTGAGGATGTCGGCGAGCCATTTGCCTTCAGCCACGATGCGTCGGTTGGACGCGCCGTGCACCGTGTAGCCGACCCCGAAGAAGGAGAGGACGAGCCAACGTATCTCACACAGGGGCTCGTCGCGCTGCCCGGTTCGTTCCTGTTCTGCACGATGCTGTACCAGGATCCGAGCGGCTCGGAGTGGGCGGAGCACTGCTTCAGATCCATCTACCTTGAAGCGCCCGGCGACGATGGTGATTGACAAGCCGACGAGGAATCCTGAGACGGCCCCGCCGAGATTCTGTACTCTATCGGGACGTGTTCACGCCCCCCCCACTCGCAGTGCCCCTTCCCGAGACCGTGCCGCACGCGATGAAGTGCCGCGGGTGCGGGTACGACCTGGTCGGGCTGAAGACTCAGGACCCCTGCCCTGAGTGTGCCAAGCCGATCGTTCATACCGTTCGCGCGGCGTTCGATTCCGAGGCCGTCGACTTTGCTGACCTCTCCCGCTATCTGCGGCTCGTGCTCCATGCCGCGACATTCACGTTCTTCGGCTACCCGATCGCGTTCACCTGCACACTGCTCGCGATGCGTGGCACGTATCCGGAACTGCTCTTCTCGGTCGGTGCTGTCGCGGGGCTGGGGCTTTTCCTCTCCTGGCTTGTTTGGTTCGGCTCGTGGGCGGTGCTCTGCAGCCGCTTCGGCACGCGGGACACAGGCGAGACACGCGCCGGCGCGGCTCAGTCGCTGAGCATGTTCCTCTTCTTCGCCGTTCTCGTCAGCGTGGCTGTCGTGCCGCTGGTTGTCGCGTTCGCTGCCGATGGAGCGTATCTGTGCGCGTGCTTCGCAATCCCCATGATCGTGATCGCGAGCATCGCACACCGCCTGTATATCTGTCGGCGCGCGATGTCGCTGACGGATCTTCTGGCCGATCGCCGGCTTTCGGCCCATCTTCTCACACTCGTTGTTGTTCTGAATGTGCTCGGCGTCCTGGCGGTCGGACCTGCGCTGTTCCTCATGCTCGCGCGGGGAGAACCGCTCTGGATGGATTTCGTGGCGGCCCTGTGGTATCCGAACCTCGCGTGCGCTTTCTGGGTCGTGGTGCTGACACGACTCAGAGATGCCGCTGAGACGATGATCGACGGTGGCAGGAAGTAGAGTACACCATGCTGTATGCTCCTTGTATCCGTTCGCAAGCCGCGACGCGATGATCTTCCTGCGATCATGCCCAAGTGCATGCACCCGTGAACGCAGACGGCCCCGCTCTTGGAGCGGGGCCGTGCGTGATTGCGTGAGCTCAGGAAGCCATGCGGCCTTACCCGCGCTTGGCGAGCAGGTCGCGGATCTCGGTGAGGAGTTGCTGGTCAACCGTCGGACCGGCGGGCGCGGCGGCCGGCTTCTCGGCCTCGAAGCGTTTGCGCGCGGTGTTGAAGATCTTGATCATGATGAAGACGCAGAATGCGAGGATGACGAAGTTCAGTGTCTCTGTCAGGAACGAGCCGTACGCGAAGACGGGGCCGTGCTCGCGTGCCGCGGCGAGCGAGAGCGGGGCGCCAGCGGTTTCTGCCGCTTCGACTGCGCTGCTGACCTTTGCGTTCAGCGGGAAGTACAGGTTGGAGAAGTCGGCCTTGCCGGGGATGCTGACAACCGGCATGATCACGTCGGCGATCATCGAGTTGATGATCTTGCCGAAGGCCCCGCCGATGATGACGGCGACCGCCAGATCCAGCACGTTCCCCTTGAGAGCGAAATCCCGAAACTCTTTGACGATTCCCATACGAGACCTCCGCAACCGGCAACGCCGGTGGACCACTGTTGAGATCCGACGCCTCCGCGAGGCCGGACCGATCAGGACTGCTTACTCAGCGTACCAAGCCGGAGCGACGGCGTGTGTCAGCCGCCGAACTTCGATGCTGCCGCCTTCACGGCGTTTTCGAGGCCCGAGAGCGCGGTGCCGAGTTCCTTGGAGAGGGGCTCCCATGTGTCAGCCGCGGCGTTCTTCAGTTCGCCGAGTTTCGACTCAACGCCGACGACGTTGTCCTTGACACCCTTGACGAGATTCTCCATAACGGGCTTCTCAAGGCCTGTCGCCTCGGAGGCCTTCTTGGCCCAACCGTCTACGAGGGGCTTGACCTCGGCGAGTTTCTCTTCGGCGGCCTTGATGGTGGCGTCTTTGGCCTTGAGAGCGGCTTCGCTGACGGCGTCCACGGCTTCGCCCGCCTTGTCGGCGACGGCGGCCCCGGCATTCTTCACGGCGTTGCCCGCACTGCCGAGGGCATCGCCGGTCTTCTGGGCGGTATCATCGACGACGCGCTTCGTCGCATCACCCGCCGACTCACCCTCTTTGCAGGCGGTCATGGAGCCGGTGAGCAGGACACACGAAACAACCAGCGATAGTCTCGCGATCTCTTTCATTGCTTTCATCCCCTGAGCGTCTTTCGACATCCGCACGCGCAGATGACGCGGCGACGCACTATGCCCGATGAATACGAGCATTACGCGAAGGGTATGCACGCGTTCATGGAGCGTTTGTTCGCGTGTCGTACGCACGTCCGAGCACGAAGGCGGCTCCAACCCAGAGGAGTGCAACGGGCATCGCAACGGCACCGAGCGCAACGGCTGCGCTCAGACCGGCGTAGGCGCCGACGGTTCCCCACGCGCCGACCTGGTCTCCGAGTCGGTAGACAAAGGTGTCGATGAAGGCCTTGGTCTTGTACTTCTCATCGACGGTTGTGATGGTGTAGAGGGTTTCCCGTGCCGGGCGATCGATGGCGTAGTGCAGTCCACGGCGCGTGACCTGGAAGATAAACAGGATGATGAAGAGCGTGCGCATGGATGCGGCGTGGTCGGCGTTGCCGTCTGCGGCGTGCGAGAGCGCGGCCCACGCCATGACGCCGAATCCGATCATCGTGACGAGCGGCACAATCAGGAGAGAACCGGTCAGGCCGATCCACCTGAGGAGCCGGGCGGTCAGGAACAGCTGCGTCAGAAGCGTCACGGTGTTGACCCAGAGGTCGAGAGAGGCGAAGGCCCTGGTGCGGTCGGCGCGGTCGGGGTACATCGCGCTGATCACGCGTGCCTGCTCAACGTAGAGCACCGTCGCGGTCACGGTGAACAGGAACATGTAGAGGGCGACTTTCTGGAGGTACTTCGAGCGAGCGAGAAGCCGGAATCCTTCGAGCGGGCGGGGGCCCGGCTCACGCGGGCTCTGCGCTGAGACATCGGGACGGGCGCGCTCGCGCCTGAGAATCGCTCCGGCAACCCACACCGCGACTTCGAGCACGCCCGCGGAGAGGAGAAGCAGATAGCCCATGCGCTCGGGGCCGAGTGCACCGGTAAGCATGCCGGTCGCGGCGGCTCCGCCCATCGCGCCCAGCGTCCCCCCCACTCCTATCGCTCCGAAGAGACGCTTGGCCTCGTCCGGATTGTGAACGTCGGCCATGACGGACCAGAAGATGGAGACAACGAAGAGGTTGAACACGCTCAGCCAGATATAGAACGCGTAGGCGAGCCACAACGGCGGCTCGCCCGCGTTCATCATCAGGGCGACGAAGAACACAACGATGTTGAGCATGAAGAAGCGGTACGTCCACGGGATGAAGACGCGTCGCGCCGTGCGCGACACGAACCAGGCGTACACAGGATTGATCACGAGCATCGCGAGGAGCGTGCCCGTCATGAGCCAGGGGAGTTTTGAGAAGCCCCCCTCAACGCCCATCGTCTCGCGGACTGGGCGGAGCATGTAGTAGCTGAACAGGATCAGGAAGAAGTACGCGGCGCAGAGGATCAGTCGCCGGCCCTCGCCGGGACGAATCTGCATCAGATGCGAGATCGCTCCGGAACGAGCGATGGCTGGGGTGCTGGGGCCTGTTGCAGGAGATGAGTGATCGGCATCTGGCACGCCCTCCAGCGTACCCGCTTGCGATCGATGCGATGCAGGGGAGGCCGCCATTCGCCGAGCATGGTTGATTGATGGACGCCGCGCGGGGGGCGGGGCATGGTGAGCGGGGCTTGGGAGGTGTGGACGGGGTGCCGCAACCGTTCGAATCGGACGATGTAGACACTCGCCGTGCCCCACATCGCGTAGGACCAGCATCGGAGAACGCTCGTGACGATCACCCGCCGCCACTTTGTCCACACCCTCCTTGCCACAGGTGCCGCCACGGCGATTGCCACGCCCCGGGCGCTCGCGTGGCAGCGGCGGGCGGTCAAGCCCAAGTCGATCCTGATCCTGGGCGGCACTGGGTTTCTCGGGCCGGCGACGATCGAGGCGGCTCTCGCCCGGGGGCACAAGGTCACGATCTTCAATCGCGGACGGACAGAGAGGTATCGCCCGCTCAAGCACGAGGCCGTCGAGCATCTCTACGGCAATCGCGACCCTGAGAAGCACGCGCAGGAGGACGACACTACCACGCCGAAGGGCCTCTCTCAGTTGGAGGGGAAGAAGTTTGATGTGGTGATCGACAACTCGGGGTACTACCCGCGGATCGTGAAGGCGTCGGCGGAATGGGCCGCGAAGAACGCGGGGATGTACATCTTCATCTCCAGCATCTCCGCGTATGCCAGCAGCGCGACGCCGGAGGGCGACGAGAGTGCGCCGGTCGGGACGATGGAAGATCCGACGATTGAGAACATGGGGCCTTCGTTCGAGTACTACGGACCGCTGAAGGCGCTCTGCGAGCAGGCCTCCGAGGCCGCCATGCCGGGCAAGGCCGCGATCGTTCGCCCGGGGTACATCGTCGGCCCCGGGGACCCGACGGATCGATTCACGTATTGGCCTGTGCGTGCGAATATGGGAGGCGAGATGCTCGCCCCGGGGAATCCCGACGATCCGATCCAGATCATCGATGTCCGTGACCTTGCGGAGTTCCTGATCACGCTGGCCGAGAACAGCACCGCCGGCGTCTTCAATGCGGTCGGTCCCGCGTCGCCGGCCCGGTGGGGCGACGTGCTCAACGCGTGTGCCGCGGCTGCTGCGAGCAAGCCGACGCTGACCTGGATCGACAGCGAGTTCCTGCAATCCAACGGGCTTCCGGGCGGGTCGCTCCCGATCTGGATCCCACCCCAGGGGGACTACGCGGGATTCCACCGCTGGTCGAACGACCGCGCCGAGGCGGCGGGGCTCCGATTCAGACCGCTTGAGACCATCGTTCGCGACACGCTCGCCTGGTGGCCTTCTGAGGTTGATCGACGCCGCAGGGCCGGGGATCTTCTGACCGAAGAGGCCAAGGCCGCGGGGAGGGAGCCGCCCCGGCTTGGCGATCCGACGCTGCTCAAGGCGGGTATCCCGCCGGAGCGTGAGCAGGCGATGCTCTCGGCGTGGCACGATTCGAGAAAGTGACCTGTGCGACTCCTCCACCACCCGGGTCGGCTTGATGCCGCCCCGGGTGTTTGCTTTGATGCGGGCATGAAAATCGGCATCCCCGCACCTGTCGCCCTCCGGTCGCTCCTCTTGGCGGCAGTCGTCGCCCTGTTCCTGACCGAGTCGTTCGGGCAGGACTCGCGAGAGATCCGCGACGACCAGAGGCACTTCACGATCGAGATCCCCGCCGGTTGGACACGCCTTGCGGACGAGGAGATCGAGCGCGTCAATCGGGTCTGGACGAACTCCCAGGGTGCCACGGACGGGGCTGAGAAGTACCTCATGGGTCTGGTTCCGGATGTGCAGCCGGACACGGGACGCGTGCTTGTGCTGGTTGAATGGGAATCGGGCGGTTATGCGGCATTGAACCGATCGGAGATCGAGCGGATCGTGGGCTCGAACATTGAAGCGGTCAGCCGCGGTTTAGGAGCCGCTGCGGGGGCGGAACTCTCGGATCCCTCGTTCGACTGGGTGCGTTCGAGGATCACGTTTATGACTTCCCTCCCCTCGCCTGCGGGCCCTGTGGAGGCGATCACATATGGGCTGCTCGCGATCGACGGCGTTCTCTGGCTGCACTGCTACACACCTGCTTCCGAGATCGGCTCGATGGGTCCGACCTTTGCGATGCTCGCGAACGCGGTCCGGCTGGATCCGGCGTACGTCCTGAGGCCTATGGCGGATGCCGTGCCTGGGGACGGCCAGAGCGGCCCTGATCCAGCATCGGGCGGGGGTGTCATGCCCCTTGTTCTGGTCGGGCTGCTGATCTTCCTTATCGTCGGCTGGGTGATGATGCGCAAGCAGTCGCCCAGGGCGTAAGTGCTTGTGGCGGTGGGTGCTCGCACTCACTGTTTTGGCTTTATTTGGGTTCCATGGCGTTCTCGGCCTGTGAATCCAGAGAACTTGTATCAATCCTCCGGAATTTGCTGGCCATTCCGAGCACACAGCGCATCTTTAGCCCTAGTTGCGTCCGCTCGGCGTGAAAGCGCCGGCCACGGTTCGTTTTGTGCCGCGGCCAGGGATCGGGCGACGCATGGAGAAATCAGATGCGTCTGACTGTCATCATGATTGCCTCAGCGTGTGCCTCGGGATTCGCATCGTCCGCTCATGCCGACGCCGTCTATGGGCGGCTCGGACTGAAGGCGAACGAGAAGGCCTCATTCGCGGTCGTCGGTTACTCCGCGTCGCTGAATCAGGGCTTTGTGAACTCGAACGGGCACTCGGTCGTTCAGATCGGATCTGAGTTTCAGTCCATCGGTACGACGGTCAATGGCGCGGACATCATCGAGGCCAAGTGGTCAGAGGCCGCTCTTGCGACCGGCAACTTCATCGATGTGATCTTCCGCACGCGTCACGGCAGGGACATGGTGCCGCTGGGCACGCAGGTCAACGGACAGACCGCGGCGTTCTGGGGCTGGAACGTCGGCAAGACCGACGCGATCGAGTTCCAGTCCTGGGTCACCGACTTCAGATTGATCCGCGCGACGTGGTCGTTCTCCCTCAACGGCGGGAACTCCTTCATCCCGGGAGGCAACCACACCGCGCGGCAGCCGAGCCCGTGGAACGGCTTTGATCCGGGAGACCTGCTCGACGGGCAGTACATCGGTGCCGGCGTCAATGCGATCTCCGTCAGGTATCACTTCGAGCTGATTCCGGCACCGAGCGCGGTCGCCCTCTTGGGACTCGCCGGGCTTGTCACGGGTCGGCGTCGGCGCTGAGTCGAATTGATCAACCCACTTTCGCGGCGGTGTCGCTCTGTGGCTCCGCCGCTTGTCTTTTTCAGGAAACGCGCCGGTAGAGAACAGTCGCAGCGCAGCTGCTGGAGCATCACGTACAATCCCGCTCCACGGAGGTTCTGCATGCGTGTACTTCTGCTCCCGATGGCTCTTGCCGCGTTCGCGACTCTTGTCGGCTGCTCATCGACCCAGATCGCTGTAAAGGAGTCGCTCGGCTATGCCAAGCGTGAGCAACTGGTCGATCGCGTGGAGGATGCGCGAGACGGGCAGGAAGCGGCGAAAGTACAGTTCGAGTCTGCGCTCGCCGAGTTCCTCTCGGTGACGGGGGCTGACACCGGCGAGCTTGAGAAGAAGTACGCCTCGATCAAGAAGCAGTACGACAGGTGCGAGGATCGGGCGGCATCCGTGCGGTCGCGCATCAAGGACGTCGATCGCGTGGCGAACGCGCTGTTCAAGGAATGGAACGCGGAGCTCGGACAGTACTCGTCAGCCGAGATGCGTGCGGCTTCCAAGCGCCAGCTCGACGACACGAAGACCAAGTATGACGCGTTGCTCTCCACCATGAAGCAGGCGGCGGCGAAGATGGACCCGGTGCTCGCGGCGTTCAAGGACCAGACGCTCTTCCTGAAGCACAACCTGAACGCGCGGGCGATCGCGTCGCTCCAGCAGACGTCGGGCCAGATCCAGAGCGACGTGCAGGCGCTGGTCGCGGAGATGGAGCAGGCGATCAACGAGGCCAACGCGTTCATTCAGGAGATGCAGGCGGGGCAGGGGTGAGGGCTGGGTCTCGGGGCTTCAGCGGAGGTCGCGGGCGCGGATGCCGCCCTGCGAATGCACGAGCGGGAGATCGCCTACGAAGTGATCCGAGTAGAGTCTCCCGCTCTCAACAGTTGTTTCTACTACCTCAGTCAGTATCATTTGCTCTTGGGAGTAGGTTCCGGCATGGCCATCGGCGCCTGCGACACCCGCAGACCTTCCTAACGCATCGGCAAGTGCAATGAAGCCATCGGACTTCCACGGGTACTTCGCTACAAGTAACGATTTCTGCGACGGATACGTCACCTGTGACAGGCGCTGGGCGGCGATCTGTCTGGGGTGCGGACGCCGTGACTCAAGGACAAAGTGTGCGGCATTCGCGAGGTACACGCACGGAAGTACATAGTAAGTTTCATCGAGCGATCCACCTTTGGTGAACGGAGTAATGAATGACTTGTCGCGGTAGCTTCCCGCGTAATATTGATCGGCGAGTTGAAAGTGCCAGTAACGGCTCATCGCGAAATAGGGAAGAGGGAATTCAATTGTCGCCGATTCACAGCGAGCAACCGAGGAGCCATCGTCATTGAGCTGGAATGCAGGCATGGAGTCCTTGTAGTCGGCTGCATATGAGTGAAGAACGGCAGCGTGCGATCTGAGATTTGATTCATTGATGCGATTCAGTGCAGCGTTCTTAGAACCCATGAGATAAGATGTCGCCAGTGCGATCAAAGTTGCTATAATTACAATGGAAAGGCAGAGCTCCAGCATTGTGAAAGAAGGTCGTATAGATGCAAGTAACTGACGAATGAATGGGTTTGACCGCATAGACATCTCGTTTCCCTAACTGGTAGCCCGCCGCCATCTCGGCAGAATCAATGCGATCATGATCGCGACATTGCGGAATACCACCCACGCAAGCTCTCGATCTCGCTCGGCTTCCGGCGCAACTACACCGAAGCAACCGCATATGGGCGCAATGGGGGATGCTACTACATGCCAGCAGTAGAATATCGTCGCTAGCATTAGAAAGGTCGCCAAAGTGTACTCAATCAAGCATCGCTTGATTCCCAATAGCCACAATCCCGCTAGCAGGCATTCTACTGGGGGTACTACGACAACAATAGCCGATCGAATCGGTACTGGAAAGAGGATCCATGTGCGCAGTGCGATCGCGAAATCTTGAAGGTGAAGGAGCTTGATCGCTCCGGCGACACCAATTGCAATAACTGAAATCCATTTGAGCAGTTTGGTGAGGCGGCGCGCCTGCCCTCCTATCTCATATCGTCCACAAACAATCATCCCGAACACTCAGAGCTGCTTGTGTCTGGTTGAAGCACATTCACATTAGTGGTGCGAGCAGGATACTGCACGATGCAGTTTCCGCCAGGAGTGCATGCGCGTTTGTACCAAGTCACCGTGCAGACCTCGGGATTCTCGATATCAAGAAATCGCCAGCCCGGCTCCTCTTCTTCTACTTGTCTGTTACCGTTTACAATCGGATCCGTATAAATATCATCTGGACACGGAAATCCTGCACACTGTCGTGTCAAGTTCCAAGGAGGCTCATCTGCGAAATATGAGCATGGAGCCAGAAAATAAGTATAGCAGCAACACACAGCGAGTGCAGATGATGCTACTGCACCAAGACAAGTGGATGAACTAATTAGCCGGTACATGTTCACTCCTTTCATCCTATACATGCGTAATTCGGGCCCTCTGGATCCGTACGAGTACCAGAACAATCGTAACAATCGCCAGCATTACCCAGCCGGCGTACTGGAGGCGTTTCAGCGGCTTCACAGATTTACCTGATACTATTGCGCTTGCGCGGCGACTTGCATCGATTGAGTATGTCGCCCCCGACCCATCGCGCAGGTCTTGTAGTTGTACGAACTGCACATCTCCACGTATGGCATCTGTGCCGTCCACACGAGGTAGACGAGTTAGAACTTTGAAATCGCTAGGCGTGAATTCTTGAAAGCCCAAAGAACTCAAGGTATGGATCATTGTTTCGTCAGAGCTCGTCATCTTGTGGGTTAGCGTGCGCGGAGCGGCGATCGACCGCTCCGGCACTTGGATCCAGCCTGAAGTAACGAATTCCTCTCTGCCTGTCTCCTGTCCATCCATAAGAAAAAAGATGGCTACTGTTGCGATGGTGCCGTAGCCACCCACTTCGCTCCACTCGCCATCTGCCTTCACGCGACGACTCCGTGATCCATCGACGGGTATAGTGCAATCGAAGGACCATTTCTGCTTAGTAGCACTCAGGACTGGTGCGCATGTGGATGGGGAATTTTCGAGCATCTTGTCTAGTGTGCACGATGTCAGGCGCGAGAACTCGAAGGCGACGTCGTTGCCAACCAGATCAATTCGGTACTTCGACGATTCGATACCGGCTTGATCATCAATCAAGAGTTGTTCGTTGTTCAGACGCCACGCGAGGCCGCTCGCCCACACCGCGTCGTCGTACTCGATACCCGCGAAGGGCGGCTCGCGATTGAATCGCCACGAGTTGCCGGAACGCCAGATCTGTGACTGGATGATGGGGGCTTCGGCGGTGCCGCGATCGATCTCGCTAACAGGGCCTTTCTGCTCGCCGTAGGTGACGGCAAAGCGGATAGAGATGCCCTCGTACATCTCGGCCATTTTCTCGGTGGAGGTGATGGTGCGCCACCAGGCGAGGAAGGCCTCGTCGACGGGCTGTGAACTCGCCTTGGCGAAGACTGGACTCGTTGCGAGCACGAGAATCGCGAGGACGGTGGTCAGTCGATTCAGGGCGGCAGCAGCAAACATGTCGGCAGCATAAACCGGGGGGGGGGGGCCGTGTCAAGCGGCTCAAGGGGCGTTGTGACGGCAATGAGACTGATCCGATCAAGGGACGTCATCGTCGGCCACGGGACAAGTGAGACTCTTGTCGTACATGCCGGAGCGGTCGAAGCAGCAGGGGCGGCGCTTGCCGCTGGCGAGCATGTCGCAGGCCTTCCCGATGCGGAGGGCGCGGGTCTCGGCGCGTTTGCCGGATGTGATCCACTGGATCCAGTCGCGGCGGGCGGCGGGCGTGATGGACTTCCACGCGGCCCGGGCCGTGGCGCCATCGGGGCCCGCAGCCGCGACGAGGGCGCGGCGGAGGTCGGGGGGCACCACGGGCTCTGGCTCTTCGCCCGGCGCGACGGGCGTGATCTCGACCGTCACGGTCGAGCCGATCTCAATACCGGCGGCCTCGCGAAGCTTGCGTTCGACTTTCAGCCAGTGCCCTCCCCCACCGTCGGGCTGGAGCGTGGCCTCGAAGGGTGCCTGGTTCAGCACGCCTCGCACGGAGACCATGCCTCGGGATGGGAGTTTCGTGCTCGCGGCTTTGGGCAGCGTGAGGAATGACCAGCCGCTGCGGTCGGGCTTGGCGCCAGCGGTCGCCTTGGGTTTGTGGAGCGTGGCGGTGAAGCGGATGGAGGGATGAGCGAGCGGTGCCGATCGCCTGGTTGTCGCCTTGGATGTCGCATTGGCTGTCTTGCTGGACATGGTCGGATCAACTGTAGAAACGATCTGAATGGGATAAGGGGTGGGGTGCATCGAAGTCCGAAGCGAACTTCGATGGCACGAGGAATGGTCAGCAACGAAACGGACCCCGCCGAGGGGCGGGGTCCGGGTGGGACTTGGAGATTCGTTCGGACGGATGCGGAATCAGTTCTCGCGTGCGGCGTCTGTCGCCATGTTCACATCGCGGATCTCGATCTGAGGGACGCCGACGGAGTCGTTGCGATCCGCGCCGAGGGCCTCGGCGGCTTCGGCGGCCTCGGCGAGCATGCGTTCCTCGTCGTCGTCCGTCTCGGCCGGGAGTTCGACGAGATACTTCACGCGAAGGTCCTGGTAGGGGCGGAAGCCGGTGCCGGCGGGGATGAGGTGTCCGAGGAGGACGTTCTCTTTGAGGCCGACAAGGGTATCGACCGCGCCGCGGAGAGCCGCCTCGGTGAGGACCTTGGTCGATTCCTGGAACGATGCGCCGGAGAGGAACGAGTCGGACGAGAGCGCGGCCTTGGTGATGCCGAGCAGGAGGGTGCGCCCGGTCGCGGGGCGGGCCTTGCGGGCCTTTGCCCCTTCCTTGCCTGCGGCCTCTGCCTTGGCGTTGGCCTCTTTGATCTCAGTCCGGGTGACGAGCGCATCCATCGGCAGATCGGTTGATCCGGGATCGGTGACGCGGACCATCATCGCGATCTCGTTGTTCTGCTTGCGGAAGTCGAACTTGTCGACGACCTGATGGGGCAGAAGCTCCGTGTCTCCCGGATTCTCGACGCGGACCTTCCGCAGCATCTGGCTGAGGATCAGCTCGATGTGCTTGTCGTTGATGGTCACGCCCTGAGCCCGGTAGACGTTCTGGACCTCGTCGAGCATGTAGGTCCAGAGGGCTTCCTCACCCTTGATCCGGAGGATGTCGTGCGGCACCAGCGGGCCTTCCGTGAGGGCATCGCCGGCCTCGACGTGGTCGCCCGTGTGGACAAGAAGGATCTTGTCGCTGGGGACGTGGTGGTCCTTCTCGATGCCGGACTCGGAGACGACGCGGATGGTCATCTTGCCCTTGCGCTTGTCGGAGAGGATCTCGACCTTGCCCGAGATCTCGGCCATGACGGCCGGGTCCTTGGGCTTTCTGGCTTCGAAGATCTCCGTGACGCGGGGCAGACCACCGACGATGTCCTGCGAGCGTTCTGCGCCTCGGGGGAGACGCGCGAGCATCTGGCCGGCCTTGATGGGCGCGCCGTCCTTGATTTCCAGTCGGGCGCGAGCCGCGAGGAAGTGGAAGTCCAGGATGTGACCGGAATCGTCCACGATGTTGATCGCGGGACGCAGATCGCCCTTGTGCTCGATGATGACGAGGGCCTTCTTGCCCTGGCCGGCATCCTCTTCGCGGACGGTCTCGCCGATCTCGATATCGACGTACTGCACGTTGCCGGACTTCTCGGCGAGGACAGGCGTGCGGTGCGGGTCCCACTTGACGAGGACGTCGCCCTTCTTGACCTCTGCGCCGCTTGCGCAGAGCAGGTACGAGCCGTAGGGGATCTTGTACTTCTCGAGCTCGCGGCCCTTCGGATCAAGGATCGCGATCTCGGCGTTGCGCTTGAGGACGATGTGGACATCGCGGCCGTCGTCGTCCTTGCCGGGGACCTCGGCGCACTCGCGAAGCTCGACATGACCGGCGTTGAGGGCGCGGTACTCCGAATCGACGATCGAGCGGGTTCCGATGCCGCCCGTGTGGAACGTGCGCATCGTGAGCTGCGTGCCGGGCTCGCCGATGGACTGTGCGGCGATGATGCCAACGGCCATGCCGGGCTCGACGATTCGGCCGGTGGACATGTCCATGCCGTAGTCGAGGACCGAGCAACCGGTCTTGGACTCGGACGTCAAGGGCGAGCGGACGAGCACGGAATCGATGCCGAGATTTTCGATCTCTGCAGCGGCTTCGGCGGTGATCATCTGGTTCTCGGCGATGATCACCTTGTCGGTCATGGGGTTGATGACCGCGTTGACCGAGACGCGCCCGATGATCTGCTCGGAGAGCGGAACATCGACCTGCTCGCCCTTGTAGAGGGCTCGCTTGAGGACGCCGCGCTTGGAGCCGCAGTCGAGCTCGCCCACGATGACGGACTGGGCGATATCGCAGAGCTTGCGGGTGAGGTAGCCGGAGTCGGCGGTCTTGAGCGCGGTATCGGCCAGACCCTTTCGGGCGCCGTGCGTGGATGAGAAGTACTCGAGGATCGTGAGGCCCTCGCGGAAGTTCGAGCGGATGGGCGTCTCGATGATCTCGCCCGAGGGCTTAGCCATGAGGCCTCGCATGCCGGCGAGCTGGAGCATCTGGGCGACGTTGCCTCGGGCACCCGAGTCGGACATGAGGTAGACGGGGTTGAGGTAGGGCTTGCCCTTCTTGGTCTCGATATCGACGTACTCGCCCGCCTCGTCACGGCGATCGTGCTTGAGGGTTTCGACGAGCTTCTTGGTGACCTGCTCGCGGCAGTGCGACCAGATATCGATCAGCTGGTTGTAGCGTTCGCGATCGGTGATGATGCCCTTGTCGAAGTTCTTCTCGACACGATCGACCTTCTTCTGCGACTCGTCGATGAGGGCGAGCTTCTCTTTCGGGATGCGGAGATCGGTGATGCCGAAGGAGAGGCCGGCGAGCGTCGAACGCTTGAACCCGATCTCTTTCATGCGATCGAGGATGCCGATCGTGTCGGGCTTGCCGCAGTAACGGAAGGTGTCGTCGATGACGCGTGCACAGCCCTTCTTGCCGAGCGCGCAGTTGTAGAAGGGCATGCCCTTCTTGAGAATGTCAGAGAAGAGGATGCGTCCGGGGGTGGTGATGACGCGTCCGTCCTTGGGCATCGGCTCCGTGGGGCCTCCCTGGGACTTGACGACCTCGGTGAAGCCGTCGAGACGGACGAGGATCTTCTCGTGGATGCCGATGGTGCCGTGCTCGAAGGCGAGCAGGGCTTCCATGCGGTCCTTGAACGCCTTGTATGTCTTGTTCTCACGCTCGTCGGGGATCTCGGTCGTCAGGAAGTAGACGCCCATGACGATGTCCTGCGACGGCGAGATGATGGGCTTGCCGTTGGCAGGCGAGAAGATGTTGTTGGTCGAGAGCATGAGGACATGCGCCTCGGCCTGTGCCTCGACGGAGAGGGGGAGGTGGACAGCCATCTGGTCGCCGTCGAAGTCGGCGTTGAAGCCGCCGCAGACCAGCGGGTGGAGCTTGATGGCGTTGCCTTCGACGAGGACGGGCTCGAAGGCCTGGATGCCCATTCGGTGGAGTGTCGGGGCGCGGTTGAGAAGGACGGGGTGCTGGTAGATGACCTCTTCGAGGATGTCCCAGACCTCGGCGTCGCGACGCTCGAGCATGCGCTTTGCGGACTTGATGGTGTCGGCGAGGCCGTGCTCCTTGAGCTTCCTGATGATGAAGGGCTGGTAGAGCTCAAGGGCGATCTTCTTGGGAAGGCCGCATTGGTTGATCTTGAGTTCGGGACCGACGACGATGACGGAACGCGCGGAATAGTCGACACGCTTGCCGAGCAGGTTCTCGCGGAAGCGGCCCTGCTTGCCCTTGATCATGTCGGTCAGAGACTTGAGGGGACGGTTCGACGAGCCGAGCACCGGCCGGCGGCAGCGGTTGTTGTCGAACAGCGCGTCCACCGCCTGCTGGAGCATGCGCTTCTCGTTGCGGATGATCACGTCGGGCGCGTTCAGGTCCATCAGCTTCTTGAGCCGGTTGTTCCTGTTGATGATGCGCCGGTAGAGATCGTTCAGATCGCTCGTCGCGAAGTTGCCCGACTCGAGCAGCACGAGCGGGCGCAGGTCCGGCGGGATGACCGGGACCACGTCCATCACGAGCCACGCGGGGTTGTTCTCGCTCTTCCTGATCTGCTCGACCAGTTTGAGCCGCTTGGCGAGGTCCTTGATCTTCTGCTTGCTCTTGGTCTCGCGGAGTTCCTGACGCAACTGGTCGGAGAGGGCGTTGAGGTCGGTCTTCTCGATGAGGTCGCGGATCGCCTCGGCGCCCATGCGGGCCTTGAAGGCGTTGCCGTACTTCTCGACCGCCTGGCGGTGGTCGTCCTCGGTGAGTACCTGCTTGAACTTGAGCTCGGTGTCGCCACCGTCGATGACGACGTAATCCTGGTAGTAGATGACCTTCTCAAGGTCCGAGGTCTTCATGCCGAGGAGCGTGCCGAGGCGGCTGGGCATCGACTTGAAGAACCAGATGTGAACAACGGGCGCGGCAAGGTTGATGTGGCCCATGCGCTTGCGGCGGACACGGGAGTGCGTGACCTTGACGCCGCAGCGGTCGCAGATGATGCCCTTGTACTTCGTGCCGCGGAACTTGCCGCAGCCGCACTCGTAGTCGCGTTCGGGGCCGAAGATGCGCTCGCAGAAGAGCCCGTCCTTCTCGGGACGGTACGTGCGGTAGTTGATGGTCTCGGGCTTCTTGACCTCGCCGTAGGACCACGCCCGGATGTCGTTGGGCGACGCGAGCGTGACCTTGACGGCAGAGAAGTCATTCACGCGCTCGTAGACGGTCTCGGCCATGGGCGGGGACTCCGATGATCGGGCCGCGTGAAGCGGTCCCGTGATGTGCGGGCGGGATCAGGACGACAAACGGGAACGGAGACTGAACGGGGAACGGACCGACGCTCAGAGCAGAGACCCGCCCTGGAGCTGCTTCTTCTCCAGCGCGACGTTCATGCCGAGGCCCTTGAGTTCGTTGCAGAGAACGTCGAAGGCGACGGGCATGCCCGCTTCGAGCTTGTTGTAACCCTTGACCATGGACTCGTAGATCTTGGTGCGGCCCTCGACATCGTCGGACTTGACGGTGAGGAGTTCCTGGAGGATGTACGCGGCGCCGTAGGCCTCGAGCGCCCACACTTCCATCTCGCCGAAACGCTGGCCGCCGGTGCGGGCCTTGCCGCCGAGCGGCTGCTGCGTGATGAGCGAGTAAGGACCGGTCGCACGTGCATGGATCTTGTCATCCACGAGGTGGTGGAGCTTGAGCATGTACATATAGCCGACGGCGGTGCGCTGTGTGAATGGCTCACCGGTGCGCCCGTCGTGGAGCTGGATCTTGCCGCCCTTGGGCATGTGGGCGAGGATCTCGCGCCAATGGGGGAACGTGCCGGTCTTCTCGTAGTTGGCGAGGCGATCGACAACGCTCTTGTTGGCCTCGGCGACTGCGTCGTGAACCTCGTTCTCCGTCGCGCCGTCGAAGACGGGTGTGACGGCCTGGAACCCGAGGATTCGGGCGGCCCATCCGAGGTGCAGTTCGAGGATCTGGCCGACGTTCATTCGCGAGGGAACGCCCAGCGGGTTCAGGAGGATTTCGACGGGCGTGCCGTCTTCCATGAACGGCATCTCTTCCTCGGGGACGATTCGCGCGATGACGCCCTTGTTGCCGTGGCGTCCGGCCATCTTGTCGCCGACGGAGAGGTGACGCTTGGTGGCGAGATAGACCTTCACCATTTCGAGCACGCCGTTGGGCAGCTCGTCGCCACGCTTCATCTGGGCGACCTTGCGCTGCTTCTCCTTCTCGACCGCCTGGATGCGCGGCCAGAACTGAGAGTGGATGCGCTCGGCGTCGGCCTTGGTCTCCTTCGAGCCCTTGATCCACTTGATGTCGAAGGTCTTGATCTGCTCGAGGATGACCTCGCGGATGTCGGACGCGCCGACCTTCTGGCGGGTCATGGGATCGACGGTCTCGGTGCCGACAGCGGTGTTGATCGAGTCGATCATCTCCTTGAAGAGGGAGATCGCGCTGTCGTCCATCGACTGCTCGTAGGCCTCGATGTCCTTCTTGAGCTGCTTCTTCTGAGACTCGTTCATGTGCTGACGACGCGAGAACTTCCGCGCGCCGATCACCACGCCCTCGACGCCCGCGGGAACCTCCAGCGAGTCGTTCTTCACGTCCTCGCCCGCACGACCGAAGATCGCGTGCAGGAGCTTCTCTTCAGGAGTGAGCTCGGTCTTGCTCTTGGGGCTGACCTTTCCGACGAGGATGTCGCCGGGTCCGACGCGAGCGCCGATCCGGATGATGCCGCTCTCGTCGAGGTTGCGGAGCATCTTCTCGGAGACGTTCGGGATGTCGCGGGTGAACTCCTCGCGTCCCAGCTTCGTTTCGCGGATCTCGACGTCGAACGAGTCGATGTGGATCGAGGTGAAGACGTCGTCTTTGACCAGACGCTCGTTGATAACGATCGCGTCCTCGAAGTTGTATCCGTCGAACGTGTTGAACGCGACGAGCACGTTCTTGCCGATCGCGAGCTCGCCGTGCCTCGTCGACGCGCCGTCTGCGAGGATCTGGCCCTTCTCGACCTTCTGGCCTGGCTCGACGATCGGACGTTGATTGAGGCAGGTGCGCTCGTTGAGGCCGACGAACTTGCGGAGGACGTACTCGTCGGAGTTGTCGATGATGATGCGCTGGGCATCGGCGTATGTGACGGTGCCGCCGTTCTTGGCCCGAACGACCATGCCCGAATACTTGCCGATGTCCTTTTCAAGGCCCGTCGCGATGCAGGGCGGATCGACCTTGATGAGAGGCACGGCCTGACGCTGCATGTTCGAACCCATCAGCGCGCGGTTGGCGTCGTCGTGCTCGAGGAAGGGGATGAGCGCGGCGGAGATGCCGACGATCTGCTTCGGCGAGATGTCGATGTAGTCAACCTGCGAGGAATCGACCTCGGCGAGTTCGCCGTTCACGCGGGCGAGGATCATGCCCTTCTTGAGCTTGCCGTCCGGCTCCAGCGCGTCGGCGGGAGCGAGGACGGTCTTCATCTCCTCGTCGGCACGGAGGTAGACATTCTCGCCGGTGGACCTGCCGCCCTTGGCGACGCGGTACGCGGTCCGGAGGAACCCGTACTCGTCGACCATCGCGTAGATGCCGAGCGAAGCGATGAGACCGATGTTGGTGCCTTCGGGCGTCTCGATCGGACAGATGCGCCCGTAGTGCGAGATGTGGACGTCGCGAACCTCGAAGCCGGCCCGCTTGCGGTTCAGACCGCCGGGTCCGAGCGCCGACAGACGGCGCTCGTGGATGAGCGACGAGAGCGGGTTGGTCTGGTCAACAACCTGAGAGAGCTCGGAGCGGCCGAAGAAGAAATCGATAGCCGAGGAGATGCTCTTGGAGTTCACGAGATCGGCGATCTTCGCGACCTCGTCGGGGTTCTTGACGCTCATCCGCTCCTGAACGGTGCGCTTGAGCTTGAGGAAGCCCTTTCGGAGTTCCTCGACCGCGAGCTCGTCCAGCGTGCGCAGACGCCGGTTGCCCAGGTGATCGATGTCGTCAACGGCAGCGGCAGCGCGGCCGGTCTCGGGATCCTGACGATTCGAGCGGAGGTCGAGCATGTACTGCACCACGCGGAGGAAGTCCTCCGACGTGATGAACATGAGGTCCTCGGGGGTGTTCAGATCGAACTTGCGGTTGATGCGGAAGCGACCGACGCGACCCAGCCGGTAGCGGTTCTCGTCGAAGAACTTCTCCTGGAAGAGCTGGCGCGCCTTCTCGACCTGCGGCGGGTTGCCGGGGCGGAGCTTCGAATAGATCTTGAGCAGCGCGCGCTCGTACTCGGTGGACGCCTCGAACTGCTCGAGACGCTCTTCGGCGATCGTGTTGAGGATGAGCGTGTCGCTGGGGTTCTCAACGACGCGGACCGTCTTCAGGGACGAAGAGATGATCTTCGCCGCACCCTCTTCACCGATCTGGCGCCCGACGTGGACGATCTCTTCGCCGGACTCGGTGTCGATGATCGAAGCCGCGGCCCAGTGGTCGGCGCGGACGTTCTCGGCCTTCACGTCGCTGACGACGTAGAAGAGCGAGATCAGAGCGTCGGTGGTTGAGATCGACTCGTCGAGGCATCGCAGGAAGGTGGTCGCCGCGAGCTTCGTCGACTGGTCGATGCGCATCGCCAGGACGTCCTTCTTCGTCACCTCCAGCTCGATCCACGAGCCGCGCTCGGGGATGATGCGGGCCGAGTGCAGTGGGCGATCGGCCTCGCTGGAGACAATGGAGAAGTCCACACCGGGGGAGCGGTGGAGCTGGCTGACGATGACGCGCTCGGCACCGTTCACGATGAACTCGCCGCCGCCCATCATGATGGGGAACTCGCCGAGGTAGATGTCTTCCTCGGGGAGATCGGGGTGGTTCTCGCGCTTCAGCCGGACGGCGATGCGGAAGGGCCGCCCGTATGTCAGCCGGAGTTCGCGGCACTCGTCGGAGGTGTAGCGGGCTTCCTCCAGAACGTAGTGCAGGTACTCAAGAGACATGGTCTCGTCGTACGACTTAATGGGGAAGACCTCCCTGAGGAGGGACTCGAGCCCCATGTGGATGTCGCGTGACTCGGGGCCACGCGCCAACTGGAGAAAGCGCTCGTATGCATCATGCTGGACCTGGTTGAGATCCGGCACATCGATCGCATCGCCGCGCTTTGCGAAGTTCCGCACCTTCGTCGAAGCCATCAGCTACCTCGTGATGGAGAAACAGCCCAGCCCGATCGTTGCCGTCGGGCGGGGCGGTCGGTTGTTACTGAATGCGTTCTAATCCCTGTCGCACCCGTTGCGTTCCGAACCAAACAGTGTATACCCCTCGCGCTTCCATCGCAAGCCCTCCCATGCACCGAACAAGAAGAGACCTGCGAAGCGAACCGCGTGAGGCACACTCAAGACGGGACCGACCCATTCCGGGTCGGCCCCGTTGGTCAATCAGACTTCAATCGAAGCGAGGACCCGATCAGGCGAGGGCGACGGTGGCCCCGGCCTCTTCGAGCTGCTTCTTGAGCTTCTCGGCCTCTTCCTTGGTGACGCCCTGCTTGACGGGCTTGCCGGGTGCCTCGACGAAGGCCTTCGCCTCTGCCAGACCGAGACCGGTGAGCTCGCGGACGACCTTGATGACGCCGATCTTCTTGGCGGCATCGGCGCCCTTGAGGATGACGTCGAAAGAGGTCTGCTCCTCCTTCGCGGCAGCAGCCCCGCCGCCGGCAGCAGCGACCATCACGGCTCCGCCCGAGGCGGCCTCGATGCCGTAGGCCTCTTTCAGGTACTTGCCGAGATCGACCGCCTCCTTGAGGGTGAGGCCCGCGAGCTCGTCGCCGAGCTTGGTGATCTTGGCATCGAAAGTTGTTGTGTCAGACATGTGGATCTCTTTCTTGTGAACGCTCGGTTTCCCGAGCCAACCCGACGCACGAGAGGGACCGAACGATTCGGTGCTTTACCCCCTGAGGGCCAGTCGTGCGAGACTTTGCGAATAGATGATCAGCCGGCCTTGGCGATGGCTTCGCCCTTCTCCAGCTTCGATTCGATGGACTTGACAAGTCCCGCGACTCCGCTGCCGGGACCAATGATCTGGGCCGCGAGCTTGCGAGCGGGGCTGAGCACGAGCGTGACGTTCTGTGCGATCGCCTCTTCGCGAGTCGGGAACTTCGAGAGTTCCTCAACGCCGGCTTTCCCCTCGAAGAGCAGGCCGTCGAGAATCGCGCCCTTGAGCTCGATCCCCGGGAAGTCCTTGAGGGAGTCGACGATCTGTCGCGCAATGTTCACGACCGACTGCTCGGTCGAGTATGCCAAGGCGCTCGACCCCGTGAGGAACTTGTTGAGCGGCTCCAGCGAGGTGCCCTTGAAGTTGTTGCGGGCAAGGGAGTTCTGGACGACCGTCACCTTGATGTTGCTCTTCCGGAGATTGTTCCGCAGGCGGGTGGTGTCGGTCCCCTTGATGCCGCGGATCGAGATCACCATGGCCTCCTCGACACCGTCGAGGCGGTTCTGGTAGTCCCGCATCATGATCTGCTTGATGGTCTTGGACATGGACGTGTCCTCTGGTTACTGGCGTGCGGGAAACTCAGGCCTCGCCCGCGGCGGCGGCGACATACTTGATCTGGATACCGGGCGTCATGGTGCCGCTGATCGTGATCTTCTTGATATAGGTGCCCTTGGCGGTCTGCGGCCTGGCCTTCTCGATCGTCGAGATGAAGGCCTCAAGGTTCTGCTGCAGCGACGCCTCGGGGAACGACATCTTGCCGATCACGGCGTGGACATTGCCAGCCGTGTCCGTGCGGTACTCGACCTTACCGGCCGAATACTCCTTCACGGCGTCCGTAATGTTCGGCGTGACGGTGCCCGCCTTCGGCGAGGGCATCAGCCCCTTCGGGCCGAGGACGCGTCCGAGCTTCGAGATCACTCGCATCATGTCGGGAGAGGCGACGGCGACGTCAAAGTCCATCCACCCCTTCTCGACCTCGGCGACAAGATCCTCGCCGCCGGCCTTGATCGCGCCCGCGGCCATGGCCTTGGGAACGACGTCGGAGGTGCAGAACGCGACGACGCGCTTGGCCTTGCCGATGCCGTTGGGCAGCGACACGGAGCCGCGCAGGTTCTGATCCGCCTGCTTGGTGTCGACGCCGAGGTGGATGCAGACGTCAACCGTCTGATCGAACTTCGGGCCCTTGAACTTCTTGAGGGCGGCAACCGCTTCTGCGGCAGACATGGCCTGCTTCGGCTTGAGCGGCGCGTTGGCCTTGTTTCGCTTGCTGAGGATTGGCATGGGTCAGGCCTCCACCACCACGCCCATCGAGCGGCACTGGCCCTCGATGATGCGGACCGCGGCGTCGATAGACCCCGCGTTCAGGTCGTTCATCTTCTCTTTCGCGATCGCCTCGAGATCGGCACGTCCGAGCTTCCCAACCTTGTTCTTGTTGGGAATACCGGAGCCCTTGTCGATCTTCGCCTTCTCTCGGATCAGCACCGAAGCGGGGCTGCTCTTGATCTCGAACGAGAACGAGCGATCCGAGTAGACCGTCACGACACAGCCGACCACCTTGCCCTTGACGTTCTGCGTCGCGGCGTTGAACTGCTGGACAAACTGTCCGGGGTTCACGCCCGCTCCACCGAGCGCGGGGCCGAGGGGCGGCGCGGGCGTCGCCTGGCCGCCGGGGGCCATGATCTTGAAAACCTTTGTGATTTCTTTCTTGGCCATTGGTCCTCACCTCCCACCCGACTCGGTAGCCATCTGGCCCCGGAGGTCCGCCCCGGCCATGTGGGACGAACAGTCGAGTGGTTCGAACGGTTGATCCGGGATGTCGGCCCCAGAGGGTCCGGCCATGGGGACAGCCCATGGCAAGGGGAGGACTGTAGGCAGATCAATCAGGCAAGGGCAAGCGCAGGAGAGGCGCAATGAAATAGCGAACGCAATACGAACACGCGGTGCCTCAGCGCTTCTTGGGCATAGAATTGGCGATCATCCCGCGCACACGCATGCCGAGAGACTGATCCAGCCCGAATCCCACGCTTCGATCGAGCATCTGGTTCGCGAGAGATGCCCGTCCCTCGGCTTCCATCAACAGCGCGACGACGAGCCACGATGACGCGCTCTGGTTTCGGTTCGCGTGCCCTACGACCCGGGAGACCATGGTTCGGATCCGATGCTCTGACCACTCCGGGATCGCGAGACGGAGCGAGTTGTCCGCAAGCCCGTGGTCCGATTCATACGCCTGATACACCACGGCGATCCCCTCGGAGACACGTCCGCTCTCGATCAACGCGAGCCCGTGACGCACCATCGCCCCGAGTGCCTCGTCAGCGTTCTGCTTCAGATGCGCCTCGTACAACGCGGCAGCTTCCGAGGCGCGCCCGGCGGCGAGCGCCGCATCGGCTTTGGTCAGGTCCGTGCTCTGCTCTGTCGTCGGCCCCTCCATGAACTTCGAGTAGGACGCCGGAATCAGATCTGCGACATTGACCGGCTCAGAGAGAAATCCTCCACGAGCGTCGTCAGGACCTCCCTCGCCGCACGCCCGCCATTCACGGTACGACCTGAACTCGAAGTAACGCGAAGGGTCCCAGCCGCCCGCTGCAAACGCGAGAAATCTGTAATCTGGAAACCCGTACATGGAGCCCGCGCCCAAGAGCCCCCCACTAACAGAGCTCGATACGACCGATCCGTGAATGCCATTCGGGAGTCTGTAATTCGTGATGCCGCCTCCGCTTGAGAGGATGGTCGCGTCGGGCGGAATCTCATATGTCATCTGAAAGTCAGCGATTCTCGCCTGTTCGTCCGTGCGGCGATCGATCATCTGCTGCAGCGTTTCCCTGGGAGACAGCTGCGTCTGCGGCACGCTCGCAGGAGGTGCGGCAGGTCGCTCCACCGGACCAAGACGCGAGGAGGTTCTCGTGCTCGGCAGCCGAGCCCCGGGCCCGGTTGTCGTCGCGGGTCTCGCGGGCGAAGTACGAGGACCGACACCCTTCTGTGCTGGCCCCATGTCTACCGATGGCTGGGCGTGTGCGCATGCACTGGAAGAGCCGATCACGATGGCCGCCAACAGTCCGATTCTCAGCATGGTCGCCTCCACATGAATCGCGAGATCACGGCATCTTACTTATTTTGCGGGGCTGGGCCGCGTGGTCTGGGGCGTGAGTTCCGCTCGCATGCGTGCCGCGAGAGCGGGATCGAGGCCTGCGGCTTCCGCACGATCGAGGAATCGTGTCGCAACCGCTCGCTCCTGGCGTGCTTGCGCGAGGACCGCCGCGACCAGCGCGGCATCGGCACGGCCTCCTCGGGATGCGAGCGCGGCCACGTCGCTCGACACACGACGCAGGTCCGTCGTCCCGCCGGGGAGATTCGCGGGATCGATCGGCTCGCCGACCATCAGCGGATCTGAGGCATAAACGGACGCGATTCGCTTGACGCCGGCATCGGTCCGCTTCAGGAGCAATTCGACGACGCCGAGCATCCGGACCGCGTCGAGATCGTCGGGGTACTGAGACAGATGCTCACGGTACAGGTCGAAGGCGAGTTCGGCATCGCCCTTCTGGAGGGCGGACGCGGCACGCTCGATGACTGGAACTCGTGCGGCTGCCTCTCTGGCCTGGTCTGCAGCGACGATTGCCGCGATCTCGGAGGGTTTGTAGTGCGGAGAGAGCCGCGGGTCCGGCCCGTACTGATCGTTCTGGTTCCGGCTCCATCCTGTTGCGCCACGAGTGGACGCGTGCGTGTACACGCCGGTCGGCACACCGTATCCGTTCAGCGATGCGGGCGCGGAGACCGACGTGCTGATAGCGACGCCGGACGTGATGGGTAGATCGATCGTGTTCACGGGATCCGGCGAGTTCACCTGGGGCTCAGCACTCGGACCGGGAGACGGAGCGACAACCACCGGAGGGCGTGGATCGAGACGAGGCGGGAGCACCCGCTCGGATGGCCGGTTGCCGCCAGTTGCGAACGTGTTTGGCGCGATCATCCGGACGAAGGGCGCACGCACGCCATAGCCGCGCGTCGGGAATCCCTGGTTCGATGTCCCGGGAAGACGCTTGCCCACGGACTGGGTTGGCTGTGCGCCTGCGTTTCCGGCAAGCGTGAGAACGCACGCCAGAAGGGTGAACGCAATCGCCGTGTGTGATCTCGTGCGGCTCGGCATGGATCGCTCCTCGCCTGGTTCTTCGACATTCTCTATCGGCCGCGTTGCGCAGCCACCCCTGCCTGCCCCACTCCACAGCATAACACATGTACGAGGCCGGGCACCCAAACGCCTTGCGTATTCTATACGGACTCGACCGATTCCTGTTGCCCGGGCAGATACCTCAGATGCACGATCACCGGCGGGCGTGTACCTTTATGGGGCATGAAGATCGGAACCTGTTCGCATTCATTCGCCCTTTGGGTCGCACTGGCGTGCTTGTCGTTAGCCGGCGGTTGTACCGCGTCCGTCGGCTCCGCATCGGGAATCCGGCTCGACGGGATCGATTCGTCGATCGGTCTCAGGCCGAAACCGGTGACCCGCGCGTATTACATCACGGACCCGTCGACCGCTGATTTCTACCTGACGGATCTCAGTGAGGACGCGCTTGAGGTCGGATCGAGTCTCTCCGGCGTCAGCGGCACGATCACGCATGTGCATCTCTTCGCGATCCCCAAAGCGGGAAAGACGCCGATCGATCGCACCGCTTCAACTGCTGCTGTCCGGACGCTGGTCATCGCACAGGGGCACCTGGGCGTTTACGGTGGGGGCGGCTTCATGCTCCCCTCGGGCAAACCTGGGGCTCGATCGTTCGGCGGCTCGATCAGCGGGGCATCGATCAGACTGACCGGCACCACGCCCGGCTTTGAGGATCGAATCGGAGCGGGAGAGTTCTCGGCTCGCCTCTCAACGCCGCTCGATCAGGGCACGGCGAATCGCATCGCAGCGCGGCTGGAAGAACTCGTCCGGCTCACCTCTCCCGTCACCATCGGCGATGGCATCTCCGACGATCGGGACAAGGCGAGCGATCCCGATCCGCTCGAAGGGGTCGCGGTCGATCCGTTGGAAAACGAGTGAGCATCCGTCGAGGCAACTGCGGGTTTCGTCAGTCGAGCCATGATCCGAAAACGCGCCGAGCCGCTCCCGCGTAGAGCGTGCGGAGCATCGACGGATCAAGCGACTTGCCTCTCAGCAGGGGGGCATCTGTCGGCGTGAAGCGTGACGGATCAACCATGGCAAGATCGGGATCCGCGATCGGTGAGGGGCCGTTGTAATCGGTCTCCCAGAGCGTTCGCAGAGCCCAGTAGCGGCTCGCGTAGAGCTCGAAGGCCTGCTCGGGCGAACTGGCCAGTTCTCCCGAATAGACGCCCGCCTTTTTCTCTGGCATGAGATGCTCGTCTGTCGTGACGATGTCCGAGCCGAAGAGGATGCGACCGGCGTAGCGGGAGAGGAAGTCAACCACCTCGTCGCGCGAGTGCTTCGAGAGCTCGCGGACCATCCACTTGGTGGCAGAGGTGTCGAGATTCAACGCCGGGTGACGGTCCAAGAGATCAGAGAGAAAGGCCATGTCTTCCGGCCAGCCCCCCATGTGTGCGAGGATCCAAGGACCCGCGAAGCGATCGAGCATCCGCTCCAGCGGCTCATACTGCGAGCGCTTGGTGCCGTAGCGCGAGGCGTCGGCGTACTTGGTGCTGAACCACGTGTCGGGATCAGCGATGTGGACCTTGACCATCATGCCGAGCGACTGGGCCAGTTCGACCTGACGGATGCGCCAGGGCGAGTCGAGCGGGACGTAGTCGTTGGCATCATCACCCGTCGCGAGATCTCGCAGGCGCGGCGCACACCAGAGCTTCATCAGCCGCGCATCAAACTCCGTTCTCCAGCGTTCGATGTCGGCGAGATATCCCGAGGTCATGGCGGTCCGCCGGTCGGCGGATCCATAGTCGGGAACGGCAACGAACCGCGCCATCGGACCGAGGACATCGCGAACCGCGTGCGCCTCGGCCAGGCGTGTCTGTGTCACGATCCGGTCGATGCCGTAGAGCACCGCAACATCCTTGAAGACCCGAGCGGCGTGCCCACCGTTCACGTGGATGTGGGCATCGATG
Organism: Phycisphaeraceae bacterium; assembly: GCA_019454185.1. Taxonomy (NCBI): domain Bacteria; kingdom Pseudomonadati; phylum Planctomycetota; class Phycisphaerae; order Phycisphaerales; family Phycisphaeraceae; species Phycisphaeraceae bacterium. The sequence goes on along the minus strand of CP075368.1, from coordinate 299,237 downwards.
ATCGGAACAACCGGCGTGCCGAGCTTCGCCGCCTCGGCGCGATAATCCAAGCCGAGCCGATTGGCGTCGGGGTTGCGTGCGCTCACATTCTGTTTGCTCTCTGCTGCGGCCACGGTCGATCATACCCTCCGCTCGTCCGAGCCCCTGACCCTCTGGAAGACACAGTGCCCGACGAGACCCCATCCAGATCGCTCTCACCAGCGACACGCGTCGCGCTGGCGCACGACTGGTTGTGCACCTGGCGGGGCGGCGAGATGGTGCTCGCCCGGATCGCGTCGATCCTTGAGCGCGAGGCACAACCCGGCACTCTCTACACAATGTTTGATGCGGGAGAGCCGACCGGGTCACCGATCGACCGGTGGAATCGCATCTCCTCGCCCCTCAACGGGCTCCCCGGCGCGATCCGGATGCGCCGCTGGCTCATGCCGCTCTACCCCCGGGCTGTAGGGTCTCTCGGCAAACGGCTGGAGGCGGACCACGCCAACGAGCCGATCGACTTGCTGATCTCGACGAGTTCGGCCGCGATCAAGGGACTTCGATCACCTCTGAGAACGGACGGCTCACGGGTCCCCCACCTCTGCTACTGCCACACCCCTGCGCGGTACGTCTGGTCGCCGGAGGTGCGCGGGGAGTACGCGGGCGGGGGCGGGCTGAGCGCGGCCGCGCTCCGAGCATACGGGCCGCTCTTTCGTCGCTGGGATAGACAAACCGCCTCGAACGTCACGCGCTTCATCGCCAACTCGTCGCACACCGCAAGGTTGATCGAGCGAGCGTACGGGCGAGAGTCAACCGTCATCTTCCCGCCGGTGCGGACGTCCTTTTTCACGCCCGACCCCTTCACGATGCGATCGAAGTCGTGGCTTGTGGTCGCCGCCCTCGAACCCTACAAGCGTGTGGACCTGGCGATCCGAGCTGCGGGGCTTGCCAAGCGGCGTCTGATTGTCGCGGGCGAGGGGTCGATGCGTGCAAGACTTGAAGAGATCGCGCGGGAAGACGCGCCCGGTCTGGTGGTGTTCGAGGGACGGGTGAGCGACGAACGTCTCCGCGAACTCTATCGCACCGCAGAACTCCTGCTCTTCCCACAGATCGAGGACTTCGGGATCATCGCGTGCGAGGCCATGGCGTGCGGCATGCCGGTCGTCGCCAGACGCGCCGGCGGCGCGCTCGACATCGTGCGCGACGGCGTCACCGGAGCCCTCTTCGATGAACCGACGCCCGAGGCCCTGATCGAAGCGACGGAGCGCGTCCCCCGCGCACGCCAGGCCACGTCCGATTCCTGCGAAAAGTTCGCGGCACGCTTCGCCGAGGATCGCTTCGATCGCCAGATGCTCGAAGCCATTCACACGTGCCTCAGCGAGGGCTCTTGAGACACGCCTTCACGCTTCGACCCGGCACAAGACCGAATGTGTCCGCAACGTCACGTCAGTCTTGGTGGCGATCGCGAAGCTTCGGCGACAACCGAAGCATCAGTTGCACGCGCTCCAACTCGTTCACCCAGTCCTGGAGCGTGGCGGCGATCTCGTCGGGCGGGACCGGGGCACCGGGGAGCGGGCATGATGCGCCGAGCTTTGCCGCGGCTATTGCCCGGTAGCGTGCGAGCGAGCGGTCACCCATCAACGAGCAGAAGTCGAAATCCTCGTTCAGGAAGAGGACGGTCGGGACGCGCAGCCCCGAACAGATCGAGAGCGGCTCCGCGAGATCGAGGTTCTTGTCGCGATCGACGACGCGGAGCGCGATCTTCGCGGGGTTGGCGCGTGCGAGATGGTCGAACATGGGGACCTGCTGGACGCAGTCGCCGCACCAGGTGCCCGAGACGATCAGGATGTTCACCTGGCGGGTGAAGCCCGCGATGAGCGTCCGCTGCGGGTCTGTCAGCATGACCCGGGCGTGGAAGTCACGCCACTTGGACTGCTGATCGGGAGTCCCGGTCGCGACGTACGCGTCGTAGGCGTGCCCGGATTGGAACTTGGATTGGAGGAGGGTGTTGGTGAGCATGTGAGACTCCGATGCATCTTGACGAGCATACGTCACAAGACGACAGGCAAGCGTGGTACACTCGGCCCGTGGCTCAGACACCTCGACAGTTCATTGACGATCGAGGCAACCCAGTCCGGATGCCATACCTCCCGGACTTTGATGCCATCTGCTCGCGCATACCGGGCCTGCGCTCCCTGCTTGTCGATCTCGATCCGACACGCCCGCGGCTGAGGAGCACGCTGAGCCCGGGCCAGCTCGCCTGGTACGGCGCGGCGTGCGGGCTTTGGGTCGCCGTGTTCCTCTTCATGCGCGGGCATCCACTCCCGTTCCGGATCGCCGCAGGAGTCGGCGTGATCTCGATCGTGATCGTGGGGTCTTACTTCCGCCGGCGTGCCGGCTTCCGGCGGGGACTCCGGGATGTACGTCGCATCATGCTCGACGCCACTCTCTGCCCCTCATGCACACACTCGCTGGAGGGGCTTCCTCGCCATGAGGACGGGTGCGTGGTGTGCCCGGAGTGCGGTGCGGCGTGGCATAACGGTCCTATCGAGCAGCCCAGCGTTATTGCTCGTCCACCCGTCGCTTGATCTCGCGCAAGAGGTCGAAGGCCTGCATGGGTGTCATGGCATCCAGCTTCATCTCGCGGATCTCGGAGACTGCGGGATGCTCAAGGATCTCGGTGAAGAGTGCGAGTTGTGAACTGGGCGCGCGGGTCGTGATGCGAGAGATGTCGGGCTTCTTTGAGCGCGGCTCCTTTGCCGACGTGCCCTGGGGTTCAGCGGCACGCGGCTCCGTCTCGCGAGTGCCGAAGACGCTGCCATCCCCGGCTCCACCACCCATGTCGTGCTGCACCGCGAGTGAGTCGAGAACTTCCTTCGCGCGATCGGTGACGGTTCGCGGGATCCCGGCCAGTCTCGCGACGTGGATGCCGTAGGACTGGTCGGTCCGTCCTGGCAGGATGCGATGCAGGAAGACGATCTCATGCGAGCCGTCGGGCGTGGTCCATTCGCGCACGGCAACGTGCAGGTTGCGGACGCGCCCCGGCAGACGCTCTTCCAGGTGCGTGAGTTCGTGATAGTGCGTGGCGAAGAGCGTGCGCGGGCCTCGACTGCCTTCACCCTCGCCTGGACCATCGCTCGGGCGCGGCTGTACGAGGTGCTCGGTGATCGCCCACGCGAGCGAGAGGCCGTCGAGCGTTGATGTGCCGCGCCCGATCTCATCGAGCACAACGAGCGAGCGATCGGTGGCGTTGTTCAGGATGTTGGCGGTCTCGGTCATCTCGACCATGAAGGTCGATTGCCCCTGATGGATCGCATCGTCGGCACCGACACGGGTGAAGACGCGATCGACGATGCCGATCGTGGCGCGGTCCGCGGGGACGAAGCTGCCGGCGTGCGCGAGGAGCGTGATGAGCGCGGTCTGGCGGATGAACGTGCTCTTGCCGGCCATGTTGGGCCCGGTGATCAGGGCCAGGGGAGCGCGGGCCGCGTCGTCCGGCACGATCGCGCCGAGTTCCAGGTCGTTGGGCACGAAGTCGCGCCCGAGCCGATCCTCCAGCACGGGGTGGCGTCCGCCATGGATCACCAGTGTCGGCTCTTCGACGATCTCTGGCTTTATCCACCCCTTCAGCGCGGCACGATGCGCCAGCGCATGAAGGGCGTCGAGCTCCGCAACGATCTCAGCGAACGCGCGGATCTCGGTGAGCCGCGCCATCGCATCGGCGCAGAGCGCATCGAAGATCGCCTGCTCGCGACCGACCGCTCTGGCCTCCGCCGTGGAGACTTTGTCCTCGAACGCCTTGAGTTCCGGCGTGATGTAACGCTCGGCGTTCTTGAGCGTCTGCTTGCGCGTGAACGTGGCGGGCGCGGAACGGGCCTGGGCCGCCGTCAGCTCGATGTAGTACCCGAAGATCTTGTTGAACCCGACCTTCAGCCCCGCGACCTGGTGCTCGGCCATCAGACGCTGCTGATACTCGATCATCCACTGTCCGGCGTCGCGCTGGAGCAGGCGTGCCTCGTCGAGCTCCGCATCGATCCCGTCACGGATCAGCCCGCCCTCGCGCAGGTGCGCCGGGGGTGCGTCCACGCACGTCGTTGTGATGCGCGTGGCGAGGGGTTGGAGCGCGTCACGTATCGCGTTGAGGCGTGAGGCGTATGGGCCGAACGCGCCCGCCACACGCCCTTCCTCCGCACCAAGCGAACTCATGATCGCATCGACCCTCGCCAGCGAAAGCCCGAGCGCCACGATGTCCCGAGGCGTGACCCGCGCGAGCGCGACCCTCGCGGCGATCCGTGCCGCATCCTGCACGCCGTCGATCGCTCCGAAGAGGCCCGACGCGAAGCGACGATCCTCGACCAGACATGCGACGCACGTCTGACGTTCTCTGATGCGATCGACGCTCCCGAGCGGGCGCACCAGCCACTCTCGGAGCAGCCGCCGCCCCATGGGCGTCGCGAAGGCGCCGGGTGTGCCGAGGAAGAGTCCGAGCAGGGACCCGTCGCCCGTGCCCGAGAGGTTCCCCGCACCCGCGAACGACAGCTGCCTGAGCGGCCGCTCGATCTCGAGTGCACGCAGACTCGTCGCGTCGATGGCGAGCAGGCCGCCCGCCCCAGCCGCTTCGACGCGCGGGACGGAGAGGTGCGCCAGCGTCGCGCGTGTGAGTGCCGCGAACGCCGAGTCCTTAGGCACGCTCTCGCCCGCTGCGGGAGTCTGTGTTTCCTTCAGGTACCGAATGACCGCGCCCGCCGGGGGCACACAGACACTCCGATCGTCCAACCCGAAGCCGCCGAGCGTCCGGACCTTGTATTGCTCACGCAGTGCCTCAAGCGCCTCGTCGGGCCTGAACTGCCATGATGGGCGGGGCGTGCCCGAGATGCTGAGTGCCTCGATCACTCGCTTCACTCGCGCGGGAGGACGCCCATCGCCCGGATCGGCGTAGAGCAGCTCCGTCACGCCGCGCCTGGATAACTCATCCACCAGAGACGAAGCGGGACAGGCGACGACGGTGAACGCGCCGGTCGAGACCTCGACGACGGCGAGGCCAACCTCCCCTTCGTCCGCTTCGTCATTGCCATCGCCCCAGCCGCTGAACCACGCCGCGCCGAGCCGATTTGTCGCATCGTCCGGAAGGACCGAATCATCGACGAGCGTGCCCGGCGTGAGGACACGGGTCACGGCGCGAGCGACGATCCCCTTGGCCTCGGACGGGTCCTCGATCTGATCGGCGACCGCGACGCGAAAGCCCGCGATGATCGCTCGCCGGAGATAGACCTCCAACTGGTGATACGGCACACCGGCCATGGGCATCCCGGCCGTGCGTTGCGTGAGCGTCAGCCCGAGGGCCTTGCTCAACTTCACCGCATCATCATCGAATGTCTCGTAGAAGTCTCCCATCCGGAAGAGCAGCACGCAGTCAGGATGCTTCGCTTTAAAGGCAAAGTACTGGCGCATCGCCGGCGTCTGGCGCGGATCGTTCCCGCCTCCCGCTTTGGCTCCACTACCGCTTCCGTTCGTGCCGCCCTTCGACATTGCGAACAGGATACGGACTTCGGGCGCAGGAGTCGCGCTCTTCCGCGATGCTTGGACCGAATCACAGACTCCAAAAGGGGCGCGACCCGATCGACGTATCGACCGGGTCGCTGTGGGGGGGAAATGGGGACTGTTTGAGGCCGGGATTTCTCCCGACGGCCAGATCATACCCCTCAAACAGAACGTGTCAATCAAGCGACAATCAGGAGAAAGTTCCTTCCGAGGGGGGGGCGATCCGACCCTCCACCCATGACCTGCGTTCCAACTCGCGGATGGCTGCCGGGGTCGCTTCAGGCGACAGCCCTGCAGGGTCTGCGCTGCCTGGCGTTCCGTCGCTCAGTGCGACGCGCAAGCGCACGCTTGAACCGACCCGTCGCGCGATCGACCGCCCCGTACAAATCGTCGGACCGATCCACGACGACCACCGGCTCACCGGAGGTCGCAAGCCCCGCCTCGATGCGGCACGCCTTGTCGATTCCGCCACGAGGGCCGTTCTCGTCCTCAAGCACAACCGTCACGGTCGAGAGGCGGCTTGCGAATCGCTTCACAGCGCCGAGCACTCGTTTCGACACATGCTCTCGGATCGGATCAGTCACAGGTAGATTGGTCGCGCGTATCACAAGCTGCATCGTGCCTCCTTGGCCTGTGGCCCTTTGACGTGCGGACGACACCCATCCCTCAAGGTGCCAACCGTGATACGCGCAGTGCCGCCGAAGGTTCACGAACAGACGCCGCGTTCGCGCCCGATTCGACCATATGGGGTACACACCCGGTCCGCGCGCGTTCCACGCAACGCGCAAGAAAAAGCCCGGTCGGTGGTGGCTCGACCGGGCCGGGAGAACGAGCAGCTGCTGCGTCCCTGCGGACCGCCAGGAAGGAGATCGCCGAGGGCCGCCCGTCCTTGGGTGGCTTGTCTCGGCGCTTCATGCTGGCGTGGGCGTCGATTCCCTTCGCCGTCCGCTGCTCGTGCGTCATCCTGATCGAGGCGGCTCGCAAAGTTCCGAGCCGCCCCTTCTTGAAACCCCGTGCCCCACTCTCTCGAGTGGAGCCGGGCTGGGCGATCCCTCACCCAACCTGCTCCGCGTCCGGAGCCCCGCATGAATCGAACGTGCTGTCGGTCACCCCCGACCCCACTTCGATCCCGCGGCTCTCAAGCGCCCGTCCGTGGCGCTCGTGGTGAACACTCCCGCTCGCGGCACTCACATCTCGCGCCGTGCCTCGTTCTTCGCGACCAGCGACGGAAGACGCGCGAACCGCTGCGCCAACGTCTGCTTCCACGATGCTCGATCCCGAACCTCCAACCGATTCCCCGCGCCGATCACCACAACCTCGATCCCGCCCCCACCGAGCCCCGCGAGCTCCAAATGAAGCCGCGGCAGCGCGATCCGTCCTGCCGAATCGGGCTCGATCCTCTCCGCAAGTGAGAACAGATCTGCCTCGAGGTCCGCAACATCCTGATCCGGTGTCAGTGTCGCGTGTGCGCCGCTCAACCCCTGCGAGGCGAGCTCTTCGAAGCAGGCCTCCGAGTACAACCTCACGATCCCGCCCGGCCACGGCACGCAGTACCACGCCTTCCCGTCCCGGGACTCTTCCCAAGCGTTCCGATACTTCGCGGGAATCTGCAAGCGCAGCTTCGCGTCGATCGTCAACTCGGAATGTCCGGTGAAGAGCATGACGCGTGGCTCCCTTGCTCATGGCTTGGGATTCTGCCCCACTTCGCCCCACTTTGCAACACTCTGCCACACTTCTTTCTCAAAATGTGGAGAAGATGTGTGTGGAAGGCGACTAGCAGGCGTGCTCAGCGGATCATGTTCATGCTTTAGAAGGATACCGATCGGTCGAAAGCCGGGTTCAGCGTGAGGTCTGTGTTTCCGATACAGTCGGTTGACGATTCCCACACTCGTGAGAAGCCATGGCCGCAGCGAAGCACAACCCCATCGAAGAGGTGCTCGCGATGCTCCCCGCGGCGTTGTTCCTCATGACGGCCGCATATGAGGGCAAACGCGCCGGACACATCGTTCGATCCGTACAGGTCTGCTCCGACATTCCCGTGCTGATCTGCGTCGCAGCGAGGAAGGGACACTCCATCGCCCCGCTGATCCGCGACAGCCACAGATTCGCGATCTGCATCATCCCGCCGGCCGAATCGGCCATGCTCAAACGCTTCGAGCTGGAGATCGCCCCCGACGAGATGGGCGACACTTTCGACGCGCTCTCGGTCGAAACGCTCAAGTCTCAGTCGCCGATCCCCAAACGCTCCCTCGCGGCACTCGATTGCGAGGTCGTCCGCCACTTCGATCTCGAAGCAGACCATGAGCTCTTCATCGGAAGCCCAATAGCGGCAAGAGTTTATCGTTCGAATCCAACAGGGTGACCCTGTCCGTTCGACCAGTACACCACATCCCCCCTCTTCTGGCGGTATCCAGCACCCCGGGGCTCTTCGAGCGTGGCCTCGGCGTGACCAAAGCCGTTATCGGGCAGGTCATGACGCTTATTCCGGCCCTGAGAACTCCGTTCGTCTCGAAGGCAACCGTACAGGTGGCCGCCGCGAACATTTCGTGTAAACTACTGAAATTCAATGGCTTGCGAGAATTATCCGTCTGCGCACAAAAAACTTGACAAAATGGTTGCGAAACGTCATACTCGCCGCACGGTCGGGTATGCTCTGGTGCTCAGAGGTTCACCGGCCGTCGCGAGGCAGAGAGAGACCTCCTCGCACTTCTCGATGTGTTGATTCCAGTCTCGTGCGTGTGCATGGGATCTGACTGGTTGAGTAGAGATTGTCAGGAGAGATAGACATGAAAACTGCGTTGAAGGTTGTTGGGGTCCTCGCGCTTGTCGCCGGATCGGCCTCCGCCGATATCCGCCTGGACATCCCGTCCACTCACGTCATGCTGCCCGCGAGCGCGGTTCAGGCCATTGACCTGGGCAGCGGCGCGGTTTCCCGCGGCACACCCGTGTATTCCAGCATTCCCGGGCCGTACTCCGCGTTCGCGGCGGGCTCGTTCGCCCACATCGATGACTATCAGTCGGTCCACCCGGCCACCGCGTCCGGCAACTTCAAGATGGATGCGTGGCTCTTCGTCGGCGGCGTAACCGCTGTCAACGGCATCCTCGACTTCTTCTTCCTCGACAACTCCAACAACATCGTCTCGTCCTTCGGCGTCTCCCTCCCCTCGGCTGGCGACTTCATCTGGACGATCACCCCGACCGTCCCGGCTGACGTGGCCGTCAACGGCCGCCTCCAGATCCAGAGCCGCGCCGGCACGACCGGCCGTTGGTTCATGACCACCACAGCCCCGCTGCCCGGCACGAACAGTCTCACGTTCGGCCACGGCAGCACGCTCGCTCCGGCACGCTACGGTGCGTTCCAGATCCAGGCCCTCCCCACCCCCGGTGCGGCGGCTCTCCTCGGTCTCGGCGGCCTCATGGCGGCCCGTCGTCGCCGCTGAGTGATACTCGACGCTGACCTGAGAGCGTCGATCTATGATGAACTCAGGTGAACTCGCTCACCAGCCCGGCCCTGTGCCGGGCTGGTGTTCTTTTCGGCCACGAACACTTGGCTTCGCACCTCACTTGATCGGATGTTCCCCACGTTCCGCTCGCGCCTCGTTCACGCGAAGCAGTGCTGGCGGATGCTCACGCAGAAGCTTGATCAGCTGGCTCGCGGTGCACCCGAGCCGGATCGCGGCTTTCTGCGGGTCGAGCTTCATCGCAAAGAGCACATCCATCGCCTCCGCCAGCAGCGATGGGTAGTCCGAGTGATCGGGATTGCACACGATCCGCCCCCCTTGCACACGCGACCTCCAGAGCGCGGAGCCGATCTCGCCGAGCGGCACCGTTTGGCGATGTTCCGTCGCGAGCAACAGTCGCAGCCGCCGGATCGCGACCTGACGATTCTCCGACACGCTGCGCCGCTCTCCGGCGTGCGCCTGCATCCCCGAGGGCTTGTGCGTGAGTTCGACCATCGTCTCGACCTTGTTGCGATGCTGCCCGCCGGGGCCCCCACTCTTGCCACGACCCTGCACGCACTGCGCCAGGAGCGTCTCGTCTGGCAGTGATGCCGGATGCCCGGAACCCTCCGGGCGTTCATCCCGTGAGATGGTGACGGGTCGCCGGCTCATGGCGCGGGCCGACCATCTCGTGTGGTTGCCATGGGTCCGAACCAGATCTGCTCCACGAGCGAGTGCCCATCCGGATCCGCCGCCTTCAACTCGTCGCGCGTGAACGGGAAGAAGTCGTTTCTCCCGAAGTACGCCTCCGAGATCTCAGCGAAGTACTCCATGTGGTTGTTCAGTGCGTAAGCGCGCCTGAGCTCGCCCGGTGTCCCCATCGAGAACGCAACCCGCTCGTACACGCCCGAGGCCACCGCACGCTCGAAGGTGCGCCTGATCTCAATCGGATCGCCCAACTCATGCTGCAACGCGTGCGCGAGTTCATGCACGATGCAGAGGGGCTGCTCCGCCCTCCAGAGCAGATACTCCTCCACATTACAGACCTCAACCGCCCCCGCACGATCCGGCCCATAGCCCGCGTTCACCAGCCAGTCCCGGCTGGGATGGTGGCACAAGCCCCGCGCGTTCCACCCACCCGCCGAGGGAAGATCGGGCGTCAACCAGATCGGCGTCGTGCCCCGGAGCATCTCGATCGCGTCACGCGGCAGCAGCAACGCCGCCAGCTCAAGATCCCACGTCAACGCCGCGATCGCGCGCCGCCCCCCCACCGAGTCCGCAGAGAGCAGGTCGCGATGGACAAGGACCCGGAACCCCGCGATCGTGCGCTCTTCGTAGGCGTCGATCTGCGGGATATCAGGACGGACCGACGCCGGCTCAGTCGGCGGCTGCGGGTGCCAAGCCGTGCCGAGAAAGAGCGATGCGATGATGATGAGCGTGTTCAGCATGCTGTTGTGGGTGTTGGTTCGAGCGTCAGATCATCCCCGCGTCCAGACGCGAACATCGCGTGCCCGAGCCCCGCGATCATCGCGGCGTTGTCGATGCAGTATCTCATCGGGGGCAATCGCACATCGATCCCGCGGTCCTTGCCCAGTCTCATCAACTCGGCTCTCAGGCGGGAGTTGGCGGAGACACCCCCGCCGACAAGGAGCGAGCGGCAGGGCGTCGAGTCGAACGCACGTTCGAGCTTGATGAGGACCGCGCGAACAGCCGCACGCTGGAACGATGCCGCGATATCACGTCGCTCGTCGTGCGTGAGCCGCTCTCCTGTACGCGGGTCCGACCCTGCCTGCGGATCGCCTCTCACGGCGAGCATGGTCGCGGTCTTGAGCCCGCTGAACGAGAAATCGAGCGAAGTCGGACTCAGGCGTGAGATCGGCAGGTCGTGGGCACGATCATTCGCGCCGGGTTCTGCCGCGAGGCGATCAAGGTTCGGCCCGCCGGGAAAGGGCAGATCGAGCAGCGTCGCCGCTTTGTCGTACGCCTCGCCGATCGCGTCGTCGATCGTCGCCCCGAGGCGAGTGAGCACAACCGGCGACTCAAGGCGATAGATCGAGGTGTGACCGCCGCTCACGACAAGCCCGATCGCGGGGTACGCCGGACGTTCGTGCTCTGCGAGATCGAGCAATGGCGAGTACAGGTGCGCGTGCACGTGATCAACGCCGACAATCGGGAGCCCCATCGACCAGGCGATTGCCTTGGCCGCCGTCAACCCCACAAGGAGAGACCCGATGAGGCCGGGCCTGTGCCCGACTGCCACGAGCCCGACATCGTGGAGCGTGGCGTCCGCCTCTCGCAGCGCGGTCCTGAGCACGGGAAGGATGCTACGGACGTGGGCTCGCCCCGCGAGTTCGGGAACGACACCCCGATACTGGGCGTGCAGATCGTTCTGAGAGGCGACTACGGACGACCGAACGCGCCGGCCGTCCTCAACGATCGACACGCCGGTCTCGTCGCAGGATGATTCGATGCCGAGCGTCAGCACGCCTTACTCGCCGGTTCCTTCCTCGGACTTTTTCACATCCGCACTCTGCAAAGCACGCTCAACATTCGGACCGGTGATCTGCAACTCAGAGACCTTCTGCCCGCTCTTGTCGTAGACGATCAGACGCCCGCCAGTGATCTCGATCTCGTCGTCCCAGAGGTCGGGCAACTCGGCCGGCTTGCCGCTTGCCGCCTGGAGCATCTCGATCCGCTCATCGATCCGAAGCAGTTCACGCTCGATGCGGTCCCGCGTCCGAAGCAACCTCGCCAGCTCCTCGCCCGCCTGGGCCCCGCGCTGCGGCAGCGGCTGCCCGGTCTGGAGCCACTCGCCGGTATCGATCTTCGCCTGAATCGCCCGCAGCGCGGCGGCGAGCTGCCGATCCTTCAGCTTCTCGAGGATTCGATCGGGATCCGCCCAATCCGACTCAGAAGCGGACGCGCCATTTCGAATGATGTCCTGCTCACGCCGAACCGTGAAGAGGTCGATCACCTCCTGATCCGTGATCGGCAGATAGAAGCCATCCGTCGGATCGACGCCCCACTCGGCGGAATCACCCTTTCGATGCAGCGAGCGGCCAGAAGGCAGGTAGTAGGCCTGCTCGGTGATCTTGAGCTGCGCGCCGCCCGAGTTGGGCAGCGTCCGAACGGTCTGGACCAACCCCTTGCCGAAGGTCCTCGTTCCGACTACGACTGCTCGCCCGTTCTCAGAGAGAGCTCCGGCCAACACCTCCGCGGCTGAAGCGGACTGCGAGTTCACAAGCACCGTGATGGGAAACTCAGGAAGCGTCCCCGGAGCAGATGCTCTGGCAACCTCTTCCGAGTGCGCGCGTCCCTTCGTCGAAACGATGACACCCTCGGAAAGGAACATATCAGCGATCGCGATGGCATCCTGCAGGACGCCGCCTCCGTTCCAGCGGAGATCGACGATCAGCCCCTTCACCTCGCCCTTGTCAGCACCCGCCGCGACGAGTGCCTGAGCGAACTCGAAGGAGCAGTTCGGTGTGAACTGGGTAAGCCGGAGATACATGATCTTCCTGGCCGGATCGATGTACGCCTGCCATTTCTGGGCATCTGTCGGATCACGGTGGAACCCCTTGACGGACCGCGTCTTGATCGGCTCGCGCACGACCTGCAGCTCGATCTGCTCGCCCTTGCGCTCGATTGTGAGCGTCACGCTCGTCCCCGGCTCGCCCGTCAGCCGCTCCACGCATTGCTCGTCGGTAAGCCCGAACGTCGACTCACCATCGATCTTGGTCACGCGATCGTCGGCCATCAGACCTACGCGATACGCGGGCGAATCCTCCAGAGGCGAGGCGATCGTGAGCCACCCGTCGCGGATCTGGATCTGCGCTCCGATGCCGACATACTCACCGGTCAGTTCCTTGTCGAACTCCTTGCGATCCCGCGCCGGCACGAAGACGGTGTACGGATCGTTCAGCGTCTCGATCATCCCCTGGATCGCACCGATCTGCATCGCCTTCTCATCCGGCTGCTCCAAGTAGTAACGATCGATCGCGCCCTTCACGTCCAGGATCGGATCAAAGAACGCGAAGTCGTCACGCCTGGCGATCGCGAGGGTCGAGCCCACGACAGCCACGCCAAGAATCGAGAACAGAACGGCTTTGGTCGCCAGACGAGCGGTCTTCAAGGGAGTCTCCATGGGGTCCGCACCGGTTCTACAAGCGTAGGTTCGTCCGGTGACAGGTCCGGGTTCGGCTTCCCCGCCAAGTCGCCTTGTCCGTACCATCCTCCCGATGCGGATCCGACGATCAACGGGAGTCCTGATCGTGGCTTTCGTCGCTGCCGTCGTTGCCACCATCGCGATGCCGCGGGGCACAGGTGCCTGGGCCGCACTGCTCAGATTCGCCGCAACCCTGACCCTCTTCATTTCCACCGTCGGACTTCTCTTGCTCGGCATCAATTCCGTGCGTGACACCATCCTCGGGCGCAGGCGATCAAGCCGTCGCTCGTTCCCGGCCGGTCGCTGCCACGCTTGCGGCTACGACACCTCCAGTCTCGTCCGCGGCATCGTCGCCTGCCCCGAATGCGGGACAATCCTCGCATCGATCCCGGACGGGGTCCGAGCCGAGCGCGACGACATGGGAGCCGCTTCCGATACGCCATAGCCGCTCCATCCCTCGCGTACAATCACGCGAAGGCGAGACACTCACACGCATGACCGCAAACAAAGAACGCACGACAATCAAGGTCCAGTCCGAGCGGGCGATCCTCGCCGCGGTTCGACTCCCTGACTCAAACTACGACATCGCCAACCCATTCGGCGAGCTCCGTGCGCTGGCCGAGCAGGCGGGGGCGCTGGTCGTCGGAGAGGTCGAGCAACGTCGCGAACGTCCGGAAGCCGGCATGTTCATGGGGCGCGGCAAGGTCGAGGAACTGCTCGGCATCTGCGACGCCACCGGCGCGACCACCGTGATCTTCGACCACGACCTCTCCCCACGCCAGATCAGCAACATCGAAGAGGTCGTGAAGCGGAAGGTCATCGATCGCAGCGAGCTCATCCTCGACATCTTCGCCAGCCGCGCCACCACCCATGAGGCCAAGCTCCAGGTCGAACTCGCGCAGCTCGAATACACCTATCCGCGCCTGAAGTCGATGTGGACGCACCTCGAACGACAGGCGGGCGGCGGCATCGGCACACGCGGGCCCGGCGAGCAGCAGCTTGAAACCGACCGACGCCTCGTCCAGGCCAGAAAGCTCGACCTCCTCCGCGAACTCCGCCTGATCCAGGACAGAAAGCGCCGCGAGGTCCGCCGCAGAAAGAGCGACCACGTCACCGTCGGCCTCGTCGGCTACACCAACGCCGGAAAGAGCACGCTCTTCAACACGCTCACCACCGGCGGGGCATATGCGGACGATCGCGTCTTCGCGACCCTCGTCACACGAACCCGCGAGTGGGATCTGGGCGGCGGGCTCGCAGTCATGCTCTCGGACACCGTCGGATTCGTCCGCGACCTCCCCCACAACCTCATCGCTTCCTTCCGGGCAACGCTCGAAGAGGCGACACACGCCGACCTTCTCCTGATCGTGCTCGACGCGTCCGATGATGCAGCCGAACTCCAATACCGAACCGTGATGTCAACGCTTGAAGATCTCTTCAAAGAGACGGCCGAGGCAGAGGCCGCGGACGGCGAATCGTGGAGCGAGCCCGCCGTCGCGCTCCTTCTCAACAAGGCCGATCGGCTGCCGACCAACGCCGCCGTCTTGGAGTGGCAGTCGCGCGTGCCGGGCGCGATCGCGATCAGTTCGCTTCCCGGAGCCGACGGCAGGATGCGCCTCGGCCAGGACGCGCTCGAAGACATCGTCCGACGCCACGCGCAGGGAGATGTAGACGAGGTCGAGATCACGCTCCCCCTCAGCGAGGCCAAGTCGATCCACTTCATCGAGAACCGGGGACACGTGCTGGACAGGGCCTACGACACTTCCACAGTCACGCTCCGCGCCAGAATCGGACGACGACAGCTCGACCAGCTCCGATCATCCGGAACCCGCATGCAGGTCCGGAGCGGCGGGTCCGCGTGAGTCCCGAAATACGCCGAACTCACGCCGGGAATGCGCCCCAGCCGCTGACCAATCACGCGGAAAGCACGATTCGAGGGGCCGAGTGTGGACCCGGGGGGGATTGCCTGCGATACTTCGGGACGGTCGCCCGGGCTCGGGAGGCCGCACGCCACCTTAGCTCAGCGGTAGAGCGATGCTTTCGTAAAGCATAGGTCCAGGGTTCAAATCCCTGAGGTGGCTCTTATCGATCATGTCAAACACACGGAGCCCGGTCCTGCGACCGGGCTCCGCTCATTCTGGCCTGGCTTTCATTCCGGCACGATGCCGATTCGGTGATCAGGCACCGCACGTTCCTGACTGCGTCCCGAAGCCATCCATGAAGTCCAGAAAATCAAGGATGTCAACGACCGTGTCGCCGGTGAAGTCGGTGTTCCCGAACTGGCCGCACGGACCATTCTGCTGATCGCAGACCGAGAAGTCGTCCATGAAGTCGAGGAAGTCGAGGATATCGACCAGTGTGTCCCCGTTGTAATCAGCCGTGCAGCGCGGGCGCACCTGCACGATCTCAATACCGTCCGGCACCGGCAGCGAGACGATCGCCTGCCCCAGCGACTCGGAGAACGCAAGATCGGCCGGACTCGCCGAGAGCTCGATCGAGCGGTCCAGCGTCGTCGACGCCCCGGCGGCGTTGAAGATCCAGAGCCGCCCGCCGTTGTTGTCGGAGCCCGCCGCGTACAGCTTGCCATCCACCGGCGACATGTATGTCGATCGGATCGTGCCGTTCGCGCCGAGCAGAACCGTCCGCACCACGCTGTTGGTCGCCGTGTCGATGACAGCCAGTCGCCCCGTTCCGAACCCGGCCGTGCCCACATAGAGGTACGCGTCCGAGGCGTCGAGATCGAGAGACAGCGGCGCATCGATGCCGGGGACGTTCGTGACCACGCTCGATGCCGCGCCGGCGATATTCACCACCGTGATCGTGTCGCCGAAAGTCGTCGAAACATACGCCCGGGTTCCCGTCGAGTTGAACGTCACGCGGATCGGGAAGTCCGTGTTCCCCGTCGGGTTGCACGGCACATCCGCAACCACCGCCATGGTGGAAGTGTCGATCAGACGAAGCAGATCGTCGAACGAGCGGCACACCGCGATCAGCGACCCGTCAGGCGACAGCGCGATCCCGCTGAACTCGGAGAACGAGTATCCAACCGCGCCCGCCTGCCCGGCGATCTGGGTCGCGACCACGCTCGAGCTTGCGCCGTTCAGCGCGATCTTGTGCACCCGATCCGTGCCGGCGATCGACAGCACATAGGCGTACGCGCTGTCCGGGCTGATCAAGACCCGGGCAGGACGGTCGAACACCGGCAGGTTCGCCACGGTCGTCCGCGTCGAAGTATCAATGATCGAGACCGTTTGACCGTCCGCATGTGTCGCGACGACATACGCGCCGTCGGGCGTCGCCGCGGCATCAAGCGTCCGGAACGCCGTCGTCGTCAACGCGGAGAACGTGTTGGCGCCCAGCTCGACAAACCCTCCCGAGCGACTCGTGCAGTTCCCGAAGAACAGCCGACGCCCATCGGGCGTGATCGCAAGCTCACGCGTCGAGTCGCTCTCCAGACCGAGCCCGGTGAGCGAGAACCCCAGAAACGACGAGGAAGCCCCGTTGATGTTGTAGACATGGACGTCCTCACCGAACCGATTGTTCAGCGCGACCGCGATGTTCGCGACCGGGCTCGTCGCCGCTTCCGCCGATGCCGCGAACGTCACCGAGGCGACCTGCGACCGGGTTGCGAGGCTGATCACGCGGCTGCTGAAGTTCGAGATGAACGCGTACAGGCCGTCCGCCGAGAACTCGATGTCACCCGGCGACCCCGTTGAGAGCCGTGTCAGCGTCCCCGTGCTCAGGTTCACAAACTCGATCTCATTCAACTGCGAGACGATCGCGTGGGTCCCGTCCGGCGTGACACGCACCTTCTGCCACGTGTTGTCGGCCGACGTCGCGAACGATCCGTCGATCGTGTTTGTGTCCAGATTGACCCTGACAACCCTGCGCGAAGATCCTTCACACGACACAACGGCGAAGTTACCGACCGGCGAAACGTCAACCGCCGTGGGCTGATCGAACGTCGGGAGTGCTGCGAGTTGCGCCCCGGTCGCGACGTCGTAGATGTAGATCGTGTCCTGGAAACGCTGCGGGTAGATGATCTTTGTTCCGTCTGCTGACAGCGCGAACGCAGTGAAAGAGTCACCGTAGATGCCGTACTCTGGCGTGAAGTACCCCCCGATGACACCCTGCGATGAGGCGTCGATCACCCGGATCTCCGCCAGAGTGTCGAGGTCAACCACCGAGAACGCGCTGAAGACCGCGTCGTTGATGACGCCCACGATCGCGTGCTGCGAATCCGGAGTCACCGCGACGCGATACGGCTGGTCGCCGCTGATCGGGACCTGCGCGATCTCGGTGTGCGTCGCGATATCGACCACCGACAGTGTGTTCGATAGAACGTTGACAGCCAGCGCGTATCGACCGTCCGGCGTCACGGCAACACCGACCGGGTACTCCCCCACATCGACCGAGTGCGTGATCGTGCGGCTGGCGATACTCAGGAAGGTCATCGTGTTGGTCTGTGCGTTGATGATGACGGCCTGTGTCCCGTCGCGGGTGAACACAATGTCTCGTGATGAGTCGCCGTCGGGACCATCCTCGGTCGAAAGAAATGTGATCTCATCACTCCGCGAAACCACAGGAGGCGCAGGGCGCACGATCCGAACCGGCGCGTTGAGCATGAAATGCTCCGGGCATATCCCAGGAGTCGTCATCGCTCCATCGACGGACGTCCATGGAGTCGGACCGGTCGCCCCGGCCGACGCCGCGAGCGTTGACAGCATGATTGACGCCACGATTCGCATCTCTGGTTCTCCTTCGATCACTGACCCGAGTGAGTTCGGTGCCTTCGCGCCGCGTTCGGTACTCCACCGAACGACCGCAGCGTAACAGATCCACCCATCTCCGTTCAAGACTCATCCCACATTGTCGGTTCACGCGCTCTCTCCCTGCCCCCCGCCCAATCTTCGCGTTTCCTTGACGAAACGCTGACCCAAGCCGAATGGGACAGAAGAGCCCATCGTCTATGTTGCTCCCCACTCACGATCGAACGACCGTGCCGGAGCACCGACTTTGCCGCGAAAGTTCACGCTATCTCAGGTTCCATCCAGCTCCGGGTCTCGCGCGTTCACCCTCATCGAGCTCCTCGTCGTCATCGCGGTGATCGCGTTGCTGATCGGGATCCTGCTGCCTTCTCTCGGTGCCGCTCGTGAGGCGGCACGCACCACGGTCTGCGCCAGCGGCCTCCGCCAGCTCGGCATGGGACTCCTCGGCTACGCGAATGACTACCGGGGCGCATACGGAGGTGGCCCGTTCGACAATCGCGTCAAACAGGCGTGGGGTCCCATCGATGAGGCCTCGTGGGTCGCGTCGCTCGCCAACGGCGGCTTTGCACAACCCGGAAAGATCCTCTGCCCCAGCAGCCCCGCACGGTTCAATCAGAACCTGATCATGAATCGCCTCTCCGACGGCTCCAAGACCTGGACGAATCCCACCGAAGCCGAGCGCGACGAGATGATCGCCCGAGGCATCAACACCAACTACACCACCTGCTGGTACCTCGCGTACACCGAGATGAAGCGCCCTTCCGATCCCTTCGCCGACCCCATGAACAAGAACGACGTGGTCGGGCCGCTGACCGAGAAGTACCTGAGCGCGGTCTCCCCCTCGTTCGTTCCACTCATGGGAGACGGCCGCTCTGACGCTGGCGATGCCGGCGAACAGATCGTCTACATGGGCGAACGCCTCCCCACCGTCAAGTCCATGTCCGACGGACCCATCAAGCGAGATCCCGTCTCCGGTGAGTACGCGTGGCAGGACTACGACGACCTCGGCCCAGGACACGGCGGCCGCTCCGTCGGTGCATCCCGCAGCCCCAAGAAGGGGCACACACGCACAATCGGCAACTTCGCCTTTGCCGACGGACACGTCGGATCCTTCCGCGATCTCAACAACGACCAGGAATGGGGCGGCGACTACATCGATGGAAAGTTCGTCTACGACGAACTCCAGGGCAAGGTCTTCGGCGGCATCCTGTCGTCCGGCAAGCGTTGGTAGCAGCGTCGCACTCGCCGCCTGGAAGCGGCGTGATGCAAGGAGAGAGATCATGAACATTCGTACCCTCGCCGCCATCGCGGCACTTACCACCTTCGGTCTCGCGGCATCCGCGCAGGTCGTCATCAACGAGGTCTTCGAGAACCCGCCGGGAAGCACCGATCCGTCTTGGGAGTATCTCGAGCTGTACGGGCGCCCCGGCATGTCCCTCACCGGCTATGCGATCGTGGTCGTCAAGGGCGGCAATGAGTTTGGCGCTCCATCCGAGATCGACGAGGCCTTCCAACTCGACGGGCTCACGATCGGCGCGAACGGCCTGCTCGTCCTCCACAACAACACCGCAGGTGCGAGCTTCATCCCCGCTCGGTGCGCCCCGGGAACCACCGTCGTCACCTTCACGGCCCGGCACATCCCGACGACCGACACCGCCGGCAACCTCGCCAACGATGATTCGTCCACCTACATCCTCATGCGCAAGCGCCCGCTCCACTCCATCGTCGGAGGCGTCAGCGTCTACGCCCCGGGCTACGCCTGGCGCAAGGACATCGACCCCGACATCGACTGGAACAGCCGAGTCGACCTCCCCGGCCATCCCGTCGGCGGCCTGACGCTCGAGGGATACCAGATGGTCGACGATGTCTCCTGGTCCCACCAGGGCGGCAAGGAGTACACACGCTCCACCCAGCAGGAGATCTCCACCACGACTGGATTCAACCCCGACGCCCTCTCACGCCTCCAGTACTACGGCACAAATCCCCGGCGCGGGCACCGCTTCAACAACGACGGCGTCGTCACATTTACCCGCATCGCCGACGAGGAGTGGGTCTACGGCGACATCCTCTCCGTACCCGGCATCCAGTACGACCCCGCCCGTTCAGATGGCCCCACCGATCCCAACGGCCCCAGGTACGACGGCTCCTGCAACCCCGACACCACACCGGGATGCGCGCCCAACCCCTCGGGCGTCTACCTCTTCAAGCCGATCAACCTCACCGGCTTCGCGATGACCCCGGGCAACTTCAACGACGGTGGCGTCGCGGGCATCACCCAGTTCCGCTTCGTCCCCGGCGATTTCAACTTCGACGGTGTCGCAGACATCGAAGACCACTACCTCATCCACGCCCGCCTCGGCGCGACTCTCGACGACACCATCATCGTCGAAGACAACAACAACACCCCGCTCGACCCCTCCGATGACTTTACATACACCGGATGGAAGTGGCAGGGAAGAGACTTCAACGGCATCCTCGCCATGATGGAGATGAGCACCAACGACGGCCCGGGCGGCACAAACGCCCCCTCTGTCACCTTCGCGGACATCGAGGCACACATGAAGCTCATCCGCACCGGCGAACTCAACGACATGACCAACGGCCGCCGCTGATCACAATCGAGCGACCTGGTCAGTCCACGCCTGCTTGCTCAACACCGTATACCAACCCACACGCGGCGGCGTTCACCCGAACGCCGCCGCTGTCTTTCGCTGGCATTGCGTGCGCCGTAGCTGCCCCGCACCTGACCGACTGATCAATTCTGTATCAGTCTCTCACCACAATCTCGTACACCACAACCGTGCCTGATGTCTCGTAGCAGACCACCAGACCCGTGCGTCCACCCGGAAGATCGATGATGCACATCCCTTCCGGGCCGAGGTCGCCATCCCACGCGCTCGGATAGATCGAGACCAAGCGAGGCCGATCCGGCTCTCCAAGATCGATGCACGCGACAGCGCCCGGACGCTCAAGCGACACGAACGCGAAGGTGCCGCCGCCGATCGATGCGACCACCACGCCCTCGGGCTCAGGACCACGATCATCACTTCTTGAATCATCGCCGAACAGGGCGAGCGACGAGACCTCCAGCACCGAGCCCGTATCGCCGACGCGCTCCAGCGTCTCCGCGTCATAGATGCCGAGCGACCGGGAACCAGGAGCAACCACCGAGTCCACGCGCCCGTTTCCATCCCTGTCTGCTAGATCGGTCAGCACGTGAAGCCGCCCCAACCTCTCCCGGCTTGTTATGCCCTTCGGAATCGCGCCCTCGTCCACTCCCCACCACGCTGCGAGGTCGCCAAGCCGTGCCACATCCGCAAGCTCATCGTCCTCTTCCGCCGAGCGGCGCGTACCCCGCGTATCCCCCTCTTCCGCCAACGCGAGATACTTCCTACGCCCGACGCTGAACCCCGCCAGTTGGTCGGGCATCGGAGCCGTCTCAACCGCCCACGTCGAACCGAGCGGCCCGTCAACATCTGACCCATCAAGATCCCGTGTTACAAGACCCAACCCGACGATCCGTAGCACCTCGGGAGGATCGAGCGAGATCACCGCGATCGCGTTGTTCTCTTGGAGCGTCACGTAAGCGGTCTGGTTGCTCGGAGCCAACACATACTCCGGCTCGAGATCCAGCGCGGGCGAGTGCGCAAGCCGAGGCGATATCCGTGGTGGCGTCCGAGACGCCATCGCCTCATCCAACGCCGGCCCGGAGAGCAGCATCGTCTTGACGCGTGACTCCCCGAGCGAAGCCAGATCCGACACGCCTCGAACCTGCCTCAGATCCACCACCGTCACCGAACCCGGCGGGTCCACGATCTCTCCGGTAGAGAGTCTCTCCGGCTGCCCCTCATTGGCGACGACCAGAAACTCCCCGCCCGGCGAGAACGCGCACGAATCCGGGTTGTGCCCGACCGCGACACGCCCGATCTCACGCAGCGTCACCGGATCGATGAACACCACATGCCCATGGCGTGTGCCGAACTTCTCAGGCACGAGACACGCCGCGACGAACCCGCGCCCCGCGGGATCGATCGCAACATGCGTGACGTCATCCCCTCGAGTACCGAGTCGAGCAAAGCCCACCCCTCGCAGCCCCGGGGGATCACGCATCTCAAACGCGTGGACATCCGATGCCGACGTGATCAACAGTCTCTGCGAGACGGGATCGAACGCTGGAATCTCCGCGCCTGGCAGCGGCAGACGCGCCAAGGGAACAAGAGCGATGACGATCGTGTGTTGAAGCTTCATGCAGAATCCATGCAGAGTACTCGCGGCCACGACTCTAGAAAGCAAACGACCCGCCGTGAGGCGGGTCGTCGATCAACCGTGTGAGACTTTCGTGAAATCGCTCAGGCGGCTTCGCGGTTCAGACCGATCCCGGAGCAACCGCTGTTGATCGGCGTGCCGGGCTGAACGAAGTTCGCCGGGAACTGACCGTTGATCGGGTTGAACCCGTATCCGGTGTTGAAGCCAAACCCGGAGTTGAAGCCGTAACCGGGATTGAAACCGAACCCGCCGAAGCCGTAATTGAACGGCGTGTTGTAGCCATAGGGCGTGGAGAAGCCCGTGTTGGAAGGCGTGTTGAAGCCGTAGCCGAAGGGAGAGCCGGTGCCGCCGAAACCGCCGAAGCCGAAGCCGTAGTTGCTCGGGCCGAAGAAGTTCGGGGTGGAGTAGAAAGGCGTGGTCGAGCCGAAGCCGAACGGCGTGCTGGATCCATACCAGTTCTGCTCAAAGCCATTGAAGCCCTGGCCAATGAAACCCTGGCCGATGAACGGCGTGTTGAACCAGCCCTGAGGAATCTGCGAGGTGTAGGGCGTGTTCCACGGAGTCTGGTAGCCGCTGTAGGTGTTCCAGGCGGGCGTGAACGAGCCGCGATAGCCGCCGAAACCGTTGTTGAAGCTGTTCCAGCCGAACCACGGCGTCTGGCCGAACTGATTCCAGGTGTTGAACGGATTGAAGCCGTAGGGGCCGGGATACGAGGTCTGGGTGCCGTTGAACGGCGTGCCGATCGTCGAGCCGGCGAACGCCGCGGGCGAGAACGACCCGTAGTTGAACGGCACCGTGTTGCACGGGCTGTTCTGGATGCCGTTGAAGGGCTGGGCGTAGCTGGGCTGCCCAGTGAAGGGCTGACCGTTGAAGGACTGGCCGTTAAAGGGCTGGCCGTGAATGGGCTGGCCGTTGAACGTCTGGGTGCCGTTGGTCGGGTACGTGGTGGTCATCTTTGCTCCTGGCTTCGAGCCAATCGAATCATGCGATTCCGCGGCCCCACCGAGGGACTCGGCATCGCGTAAAGTTGCATTCCTAACAGAATCCTTCTTTGGAACTGCCGCGTCTCCGCTCTGCACAAGGCGGAGGTGCTGGCCATTCTGCTTTGAAGACTTTCTGCCCAAGGTGAGGGACATATCGGGCCGCGAAATCCCCTTCCTTTGGCCTCGTGAATGATTTCGTGCGTGATCTCCCGCACCGGCAGTTCCTGCGCGATCCGCAAGTCACGCAAACCACGAGGAACCTTGTCATCTTCCCCGAGTCGATCCCCCGGTGAACACCCTGTTTGGATTCGATTCTGCCCCCCCACGCAACTCTCGCATCCGAAGGGCCGAATCGCTAAACTACAGAGGGTGTACGCAAGTTCCGAAGCGTGCTTCGAACCTGCTTGGGCCCGAACACAAACGGAGGCGTCCATGCGCCGCATCGCTGCAATCGTCATCGCCGCCGGACTTTCATGCGGGCTCGTCGGTTCCTACGCGCCAGCCGCGCAGGCACAAGTCGCCAGCCGCGCAGAGATCAAGGCCAAGCGCGAGACCGCCTCGCGCATGCTGCGGCAGGTTTCGATCTCATTCGACAGCCAGCGCCTCGAAGATGTGATGAACTTCATCGAGCAACTGACCGGTGCAGACATGGAGGTCATGTGGCTCGACGACCGTAACCCCGACGGACTCGACAAAGACGCCACCATCTCGCTGACCGTCAAGAATGTCACCGCGCTCACCCTCGTTGAGAAGGTTCTCGCCAAAGCGCAGCAGGACGCCCTCTCCGGCGGCAACTCGTGGCAGATGTCCGACACCGGATCGATACAGATCGGCCCCAAGTCGCGCCTCAACTCGTACCGCCGCATCGAGATCTACGACATCAACGACTTGCTGCTCGAAGTCCCCGACTACGACAACGCCCCTGAGTTCGACCTCTCTCAGGTCCTCCAGAGCAATCAGGGTGGAGGCGGCGGAGGAGGTCAGAGCCCGTTCCAGAACACAAACGACAACGACATCACCATAGTCCCCCGCTCCGAACGCGCAGAGGACCTGAAGTCGCTCATCACCGAACTCGTTGAGTTCGACCAGTGGGTCGACAACGGGGGCGATGCAGCCACGATCCGATACTGGCAGGGCTCGTTCATCGTGAACGCGCCGGACTATGTCCACCGCCAGATCATCGGATACTCGTGGTGGCCCTCTCGCCGCTCCTCACAGACAACCGCAACCGCCGAGCGTCGATGGGTCACCATCGACGGACGATGGGGACACTCCCAGATCGACGGTTTCGCCGAGCGTGCCGTGGGTGCAACCGCAGGAGGCGGCGGCACTGGCACAGGACAGCCCGGCGGCGGTGGCTGATCTCAGCCACACCCTTGCCACAACTCCATCCACGGCAAAGCAGGCACACGCCTGAGTATCTCTTGCGCACAATCGCAGCGAATCCGCATGAAGCGGCGACCTTGCCTCATCCACACAGCCCACTCATCCGCTACGAACAGCTCGCTGCCCGCGAGATCATGATCCACTGCTCCACGATCCCGGATCCTCGGTCATCGGCGGGCACGAACAGATCAGGTTGCGATCGCCGAACGGATTGTCGATCCGACCCACAGCGGGCCAGAACTTGTGGTCGCGTGTCCACGGCGCGGGGAACGCGCCCTGCTCGCGCGGATACGTGTGCTTCCACTCGGACGCGGTCACGGCGTGCATCGTGTGCGGAGCGTGCTTGAGCGCATTGTCCTCGCGGTCCGCCCGCCCCTCCTCGATCGCGCGAATCTCCTCGCGGATCGCGATCATCGCCTCGCAGAAGCGATCCAGCTCGGGACGCGGCTCGCTCTCGGTCGGCTCGATCATCAGCGTGCCGGGAACGGGGAAGGACATCGTGGGCGCGTGGAAGCCGAAGTCCATGAGGCGCTTGGCAATGTCGTCGACCTTGATCCCCGCGCTCTTGTCAAAGTCGCGGCAATCCAGAATGAACTCGTGCGCGCATGTCCCGCTCTTGCCCGTGTACAGGATCTTGTAGTGCTTCTCCAGGCGCTTGGCCATGTAGTTGGCGTTGAGGATCGCCACCTCCGTCGCGTGCTTTAAGCCCTTCGCGCCCATCAGCGCGATGTACACCCACGAGATCAACAGGATCGTCGCCGAGCCGAAGGGTGCCGCGGAGACCGGCCCAGCCGCCTTCGCGCCTGCACTCGTCGGATTCCCCTGCTCGCGGTCGTTCCACGGGCTGAGCACCGGATGGCCGGAGAGGAACGGAGCCAGGTGCGGCGCAACGCCGATCGGGCCCATGCCCGGGCCGCCGCCGCCGTGCGGGATGCAGAACGTCTTGTGCAGGTTGAGGTGGCAGACATCCGCGCCGATCATGCCGGGGCTGGTCAGCCCGACCTGCGCGTTCATGTTCGCGCCGTCCATGTACACCTGCCCGCCGTGATCGTGCACGATCTTACAGATGTCCTTGATCGACTCCTCGAAGACACCGTGCGTCGAGGGATATGTGACCATCAGAGCCGAGAGCGTCTCCTTGTGCTCGGCCGCTCGCTTCTTCAGGTCATCGACATCGATGTTTCCACGCGAGTCGCACGCCACGGGCACAACCTTCATGCCCGCGATCACCGCCGACGCCGGGTTCGTCCCGTGCGCGCTCGTGGGAATGAGACAGACGTTTCGACCATGATCGCCCCGCGACATGTGATACGCGCGAATCGCGAGCAACCCCGCGTACTCCCCCTGGCTGCCGGCGTTGGGTTGGAGCGACACGGCCGCAAAGCCCGTGATCTCGGCGAGCCACGCCTCCAGATCCCGGAAGACCTGGGCGTAACCCTTCCACTGGTCCGTCGGTGCGAAGGGGTGCATCTTCCCGAACTCCGGCCACGTCACTGGGATCATCTCCACCGTCGCGTTGAGTTTCATTGTGCACGACCCGAGCGGGATCATGCTGTGCGCGAGCGAGAGATCACGCCCCTGCAGCTTGAAAATGTACCGGAGCATCTCGTGCTCCGAGTGGTACGCGTTGAAGATGGGGTGGGCGAGATACGCGCTCGTCCGAGCCAGCGACGCGGGCACGCCCGTCTCACTCACCGCCTTGAACGTGGCCCCGAAGACCCTCGCAAGCGTCGTGGCGTCTTCTACCGTCGTCGTCTCGTCAAGTGAGACGCCAAGCGTCCCGTCGCCGAAGTCACGCAGGTTGATCCCCGCCGCCTCAGCCGCGACCATCACCGCGCTCGCGCCCTTCACGGGCTTGACACGGATCGTGTCGAACGCCGCCACTGTCATGACCTGATGCCCGGCGGAGGCGAGAGAGTGAGAGAGCGAGTTCGTCATCGCCGAGACCCGCGTCGCGATCCGCTTCAGGCCCTGAGGCCCGTGATAGCACGCGTACATCCCCGCCATGATCGCCAGGAGTGCCTGGGCCGTGCAGATGTTGCTGGTCGCCTTCTCGCGACGGATGTGCTGCTCGCGCGTCTGGATCGCCATCCGGTACGCCGTGTTCCCGTGCGCATCCTTCGACACGCCGATGATCCGTCCCGGCAGCTTGCGGACGTACTTGTCGCTCGTTGAAATAAACGCCGCGTGAGGCCCGCCGAATCCCATCGGCACGCCGAACCTCTGCGCACTCCCCACCGCAATATCCGCCCCCCACTCGCCCGGTGGCTTGATGAGCGTCAGCGCCAGCAGATCCGTTGCCGCGACAACCAGCGCGCCCGCGCCGTGCGCCTGCTCACAGACCTTCGCGTAATCCCTGATCTCACCGCTGGTATTCGGATATTGCACAAGCACACCGCACAGGTTTCCCTTCGTCCAATCGGCCTTGAAGGGATCACCCGTGACAATCTCGATCCCCAGCGACTCGGCGCGTGTCCTGCACACCTCGATCGTCTGCGGGTGGCAATCATCCGCAACAAAGAACGCCCCCTTTGCCGCGTTCCCTCCGCCTGCGCCGACGATGCTGTAGCACATCGCCATCGCCTCCGCCGCCGCCGTGCCCTCATCCAGCAGCGACGCGCCCGCCAGAGGCAAACCCGTCAGGTCCGCCACCATCGTCTGGAAGTTCAGGAGCGCCTCGAGCCGTCCCTGCGCGATCTCCGCCTGGTACGGCGTGTACTGCGTGTACCAGCCGGGGTTCTCGAGGATGTTCCGCAGGATCACACCGGGAGTGATCGTGTCGTAATAGCCCATCCCGATGTAGTTCTTGAAGACCTTGTTCTGGTCCGCGATCGCCCGGAGCTTCGTCAGCACCTCGTACTCACCAAACGCACGGTCCGTTGGCAGACCCACCAGATTCAGCATCTCGTGCTTGCGGATCGATGCCGGCACCGTCGCCGCCATCAATTCGTCGAGCGTCTTGTAACCAATCAGGCCGAGCATCTCCATCTGCTCTTCGGGAGTCGGCGCAACGTGCCTCGTGAGGAACGTGTCCGAGGGGTGGAGAAGCGCGTCCGCAACGGGCGACACGGGTGCAGACGGCACGGTCTTGACAGGGGCGGCAGGGCTCTGGCTCATCGGTTGACGCGACCTCATCGTCCCCACGCGGTACGGCGTCCGCTCGTCGCGCCACGCACGACGGTGCGAGCCATCCTGAGCCGCTGCCAAGGGATCGAAAGATCGTAGGTATTCGATGCACGATCGCCAATGTGAACATCACCACGGATTCCCTAGACCACCGCTCTCAGACCCGGTCCGGCAACGCCCCGACCCCCGAACGGGTACAACCCCATCGCCCCACCGACCAACTCCCGTCTCGATGTGCTGGTCCCTCGGCCGTTCTCGTCCCCGCCCCCCTCCTAAACTCGCGCCCAAGAATCGCTCATCCCGGAGCCCACATGATGCACCGCCCCGCAAAGTCATCCGTCATCGCCCTGCTCTGCACCGCCGCACTCACGCACGCGGCCATTGCCCAGCCAGCAACTTCCGAGGCCGCCCTCGGCGAGAGCCCGGTCGCGGAACTCCTGACAAAGCTCGGGCCGGATGTCACACGCTACACCCAGCACGTCATGACACTCGCCAACCCGTTCTTCGAGGGTCGCGCCCCAGGTACGCGAGGCAACGAGATCGCGCAGGAGTACATCGAGTTCTGGTTCAAGCAGTTCGGCCTCGAACCCGCCTTCACCGAATCAACCACAATCACCGCCGCGGACGGCTCCGAAGTCATCACCAGCACGCCCTCTTTCCGCCAGCACTTCGAAGTCGGCCTGGAGATGTACGTTGACTCCGCCGCGGTAACGCTCAAACTCGGCCAGGCCGATCAGATCGTGCTCGCCGGAGGCAAAGACTTCTCCGTCCTCGGCATGTCCGGCAGCGGCCAACTCACCGCTCCGATCGCCTTCGTCGGCTACTCGATCGTCGCCGGTCCCAACGAGTACGGCTCGTACTTCGGCGAGAACCCCGACCTCACGGGCAAGATCGCGATGATCCTCCGCTTCGAGCCCATGGACGAGAACGGACGCAGCAAGTGGGTCCGCGAGGGCGTCGAGGGCTGGTCAAACTACGCGGGCCTCGCCCCCAAGATCTCCGCCGCTGTGCGCCGCGGGGCGGCAGGCGTCATCGTCGTCAATCCCCCCGGTGCAAAGGACGACCGCATCGGCAAGCTCGCCACCTGGCGCGAAACGACCGGCCAGGGCGGATCGGGACGCGTCCCCGTCGTCATGGTCACCGAAGACATGGCAGATCGACTCGTCCGCGCCGGGGATCCGAGCGGCCGCTCACTCCTCGACCTCCGCCGGATCGCTGACGACAAGGGCGAGATCATCGACCTCACGAACGCCAAGGTTGAGTTCAGCGTCGCGACCCGATTCGCGCCGAACCGTACCGCCAACATGGGCGGGATCCTCCGAGGAAAGGGTGCACTGGCCGATGAGTTCATCGTCATCGGCTCCCACTTCGATCACGTCGGCTACGGCTGGTTCGGCTCACGAACCGGTGAGGCGGGCAAGATCCATCCCGGAGCAGACGACAACGCCTCGGGCACGTCCGGCATGCTCCTCCTGGCCGAACGCCTCTCCAGGCACTACGCCGCCGCCGGAGCCGACGCCAACCTGCGCTCCGTCTTCTTCATGGGTTACTCCGCAGAAGAATCCGGCCTCAATGGATCTGCCCACTACATCCAGAACATGATCGCGCCCAAAGAACGTCACACCATCATGCTCAACCTCGACATGATCGGACGTGTCCGCGATGGCAATCTCGAGGCCAACGGCACCGGAACCGCCGTCGGACTCGCCGAGATGGTGACGCCCCTCTTCGAGAACTCTGGACTCAACATCGCCGCTCGCCCCGGCGGCACCGGCCCCTCCGATCACGCCTCCTTCTACGCCGCCGGCATTCCCGTCATGTTCTTCTTCAGCGGCCTTCACGAGGAATACCACGCACCCTCCGACGTCGCCGCGCTCATCAATCCTGTTGGAGCCGTCAAGGTCGTCGACCTCGTCGAGAGAATCGCGCTGACCGTGGCCGATCGAACCGAGCCACTCACCTTCACGTCAACCGACGGAGGCGGCGTCGCAATGGGTGGGCAGCGCCGTGTCCGTGTGCGATTCGGCATCGCGCCCGGTGACTACTCCGGATCTCGCCCAGGCGTGCTCGTCGGACAGGTCTTCCCCGACACCTCTGCTGCTGAAGGCGGGCTCCAGGCGGGCGATCTCATGACCAAGTGGAACGATGCCCCGCTTACCAGCGTCGACGATTGGATGCCCCAACTCGAGAAAGCCGAGCCCGGGGACGAGGTCATCATCACCTACATCCGCGACGACAAAGAGCAGTCCACGAAGGTCAAACTGAAGGCCAGCCGCAGGACGCCGGGCGGCTGATTCTCAGCGATCGCTGCCGAACCAGCGAAGCCGCCAGCCGCCGCGCTCGTAATTCATGTCCATGAAGTTCCATCGAAGGTCGGTGGCCGATGGCCCCACGACACGCAGGCGCTGCACACCGCCCCCCACTCCCTTCATATAGACGCCCGGCGTGTACTCCCCCATCGGCATCAGGTTGAAGAGCTTCATGATGTCCATGCGCCGCTTCTTCAGAAGATCGAACGCCTCGCCCGGATCGATCGCACGCTCCAGGAACTCCTTCTTGGTCGCCTCGCTCAGCACCTGCTCGACGAACAGATCCCGCTCGTTCGCGTCGATCGTGTTGATGATGTGCGCCATCAACTGACGGCCGGTCTTCATGACCAGCACTTTCTCACCGTCCGGCAGCTCGACCACAAGCGACTTCGCGTCTGTCGCAGAAGGATCGACCCGCCTGCCCTCGAAGGGATCCCCCACCGGCGCGGTGTTCGATTGTGCCCCCGGCACTGCCGCCAGAATCGGCCTGTAGCGAACAATCTTCTCCTCTGTCTCGCACCCACCGGAAGCGATCGCGCACACCGCCACGAGTACAGCCGGAAGATTGGCATCGGCACGTCTCGCCATGCTCACACTCCCGCCGGATGGGGCGATGAAACCGGCAGCAGCGTCGGCTCAGACGATCCTCGCCGCCAGCAGTCATGGACGGCGAAAGCCGCCTCCTCGCGCGGATGATCGATCCGCGCGTGACACCCGCGCGATTCCTCGCGCCACGCCGCCGACTCGGCCATGATCGAGGCCACGAGCAGCATGTTCTGGACCTCCCACCCCTCGGGATCGTCAAAGATCTTGTCGAGCGTGTACCGCGCCCAGAAGCGCAGCATGTCCACCGCATCCGCCAGTTTCCCGCCCGTCCTGGCGATCCCCACGTTCTTCCACATCGCCGACCGCAGACTCGATCGGACATCCTCAAGGTCGAGCTCACCCGTGCTCGATGGACGCACGTCGCTGACCACAGGCACCGGCGCGGGACGACGCGACGCCTCAAGGCCCAGCGCACCGTTGACAGCGCCCGCGGCGTGCCCCGCCGCATGCCCGATCACGAGCCCCTCAAGCAGCGAGTTGCTCGCCAATCGATTCGCCCCGTGCAGGCCCACAGACGCGACCTCTCCCACCGCAAAGAGCCCCGGCACATCGGTGCGCCCCTCAAGGTCGGTCCTCACGCCGCCCACCATGTAGTGCGCCGCCGGATGCACGGGAATCAGATTCCTTGCCGGGTCCAGATCAAACTGCCCGAGCAGGCGCGCGATCCCCGGGAACCGCCGGTCGAACCGCTCCACGTGCCGGCAATCAAGCCACACATGTCGCCCACCTTGCTTTGAGATCTGACGCACGATCGCCTGACTCACCACATCGCGTGGTGCCAGCTCCGCCAGCGGATGCAACTCGGGCATGAACCTTGCACCCGATGCATCCAGCAGGTGGGCACCCTCGCCCCGCACCGCCTCAGAAATCAGGAACCTCGCCGCGCCCGGCAGATACAGCGTGGTCGGGTGGAACTGCATGAACGCCATGTCGGCAAGGGTCGCGCCCGCGCGGTACGCCATCGCCAGACCATCCGCCGTCGCGACCGACGGATTCGTCGTCTCGCGATACACAACGCCCGCGCCGCCCGTCGCCAGAATCGTCGCTCGCGCCCAGATCATCTGAAGCCCGTACCGAGCGTGATACGTGATCGCGCCCATCACCGCGGACCCCGGCTCCGGCGAGGCCGTAATCAGATCCAGCGTGAAGCAGCGCTCGAACACACGCACGTTCGGGAGCGAACGCGCTGCCGCATTCAGACACCTCTGGACCTCACGCCCAGTCGCATCCCCTCCCGCGTGATAAATCCGAGCCGCCGAGTGCCCGCCCTCCCTGCCCACAAGCAACCGTCCCGAAAGATCCCTGTCAAGGTCCAGCCCGTTCTCGAGCAGCTCACGCATCCGCTCCGCTGCGTGCTCGACGACAAACCGCACCGCCGGCTCATCGCAAAGCCCCGCACCCGCCTCCAACGTGTCACGGATGTGCGACTCCGTGTCGTCATCATCGCGCATCACCGCCGCGATGCCCCCCTGAGCCCACGCCGTGTTGGACGTCGAAAGGTCCGACTTCGCCACCACAATCACATCGCCGTGCGCAGCCGCCGATCGCGCCGCGGAAAGCCCCGCCACGCCCGCGCCGATCACCAGCGTGTCCGTGAAGATCTGCGGCAACAGCGACGACCGAAACGGTATCAGATACCTGCGTTGGTCGAACAGTCTGTCCATGCTCATCCGTTCCCGTCAACGCCCCGAACGCATCCTCCGACTCCGCCGCGAATCACTTGTGACAACCGCAACCCGAGCCGCACCCGCCACGAGGCGTCTGCTGCGCCGGCGACGGCCCGAGGAACTTCTCGATCTTCATGTTCAAGAACCTCGCGTGGTGCTCCAGATGCCACACCGCCATCGAGACAATGTCTCTCACGCGCAGCGCGCCGTACTCCGGGTGCATGCCCTGCCTCATCCAGTGCCCGTCCGCGAGCGTGTCCAGCCACTCCGCTCCCCACAGGCGGATCGTGTGGAGCATCGCCACGTGCCCGCCGCACATCGGCGAAGGGTGCCCGGGAAGCCGCTGGTGCCGATACAGCCCGTTGTCGATGAACGAGTTCTCATCCCACACGCTGAACACGGGATTGTCCTCTCCAACAACACGCCGTGCGCGATGGATATAGACCAACTCCGCATCAGCCACATGACCAAGCAGCACCCGAATCGGCCACCGCCCGACACCCGCCTCGGGAAGAAACGCCTGGTCAACCTGCTCTGGTGCCAGCTGGAACACCCGCTTGTCGATCGTCTCAGAGCCCATCCGATAGCGAGAGATCAGCTCCGGCACCGATAGCGCGTTGATCTGAGACATGCCCGGACACTGCGTGTACACCTTCGGCTCAGAAGAGAGGGTTGTCATCGATAATCCTTTTCGCGTGAGGCGTCCCCGCCGTGCGTCCCAAGAACTTACGGAACATCTGTCCCAACCTCAGGATAGGCCCTCGCATCCACCGACCTATTCTCCTCCCATGCCCACCGACACACAGAGCCCGAACCCCCATTCCGGCGCCTGCCCTGTCAGTGAGCGCCGCCTCGCCCTCCGCGTCATGACACGCCCCCAGGACACGAACCACTACGGCACCATCTTCGGCGGCGTCATCCTCTCCGCCATCGATCAGGCCGGCTTCGTCGAGGCACGCCACAACGGAGCCCACAGGTGGGTCACCGCCTCTATCGAACGCGTCGACTTCCACGCGCCGGTCCACGTCGGAGACATCGTCAACCTCTACGCCTGTACAACCCGGCAGGGCACCAAGAGTGTCACGATCCGCGTCGATGTCGAGGCCGAGCGCAACGACACAGCCGAGGTCGTTCCCGTCACGTCCGCAACCATGACCATGGTCGCCGTTGACTCCCGGGGCAAGCCCATCTCGTTCCGCATGCCCCCCACCATCTAAGAGCCCCGCGTGAGCCCACCACCCTCACCAAGCCGCATCCTCGTCATGCTCTCAGGAGGAGGCCGCACCGCGCTCAACCTGCTCGACGCCATCGACACCCGCACACTCAACGCCCGCATCGTCCACGCCATCGCGTCCAAGCCGTGCGCCGGAGCCGAACGCCTCGAATCGCGAGGTGTCTCCGTCCAGATCCTCCCGGGCGAGATCCCGGGAGACACGCTCGCATCAATCTGCCGCAACCACAACGCGGGTCTCATCGCCCTCTGCGGCTACCTCCGGTACATCCACGTTCCCGCTCAACTCACAGGGCGCATCCTCAACATCCACCCCTCGCTCCTTCCCAAGTTCGGCGGCAAGGGTTTCTACGGCCACCGCGTCCACGAGGCCGTCATCGCCGCCCGCGAGCCCATCTCAGGATGCACCGTCCACGAGGTGGACAATGAGTTCGACCACGGCCAGATCATCCTTCAGAAGTCCTGCCCGGTGCTGCCGAACGACACACCCGAGACCCTTGCCGCTCGCGTCTTCGATCTCGAGTGCATCGCGTATCCGGAGGCGCTGCAACTCGTCATGAATCGGCTCGTACCGAACACTGGCACGATCTCGCACGACCCGACCTCACGCTGAGACCCAGCCCGATGCAGCACACCGGAATCAAACGCGGCTCCATCCGGCTCGCTGCCATCGCATCGCTCTCGTCCTTCGGCCAACCCTCGCTCGCGCAGGACGACGCACCACGCTCGCCCCCTGCCCAATCCGCAACCGATGAGGCCTCCGAAGCACAGTCGCGTGCCTTCCGCGCGATCACGTCCGGCGACTACGAAGCCGCCCGCGAAGCCCTCCAAGAGCAACTCGCGCTCCAACCATCCAGTTTCGTCGTTCACTACAACCTCGCGTGCGTCCACGCTCGCCTCCGCGAGACCGCCCAGGCGATCGACCACCTCCACCGCGCCATCGAACTCGGCTTCATCGACCATCGCCAACTCACGACCGACCCCGATCTCCAATCCATCAGGAACGAGCCCGGATACATCGCGCTCATCGAGAACTGGGAAGCCATCACCAAGGCGCGGGCCGATGCGAACCTCGGACAAGTCCGCGCGATCTATGGCGACGCCTACATCTACGAGACCGACCAGACCCGCCGTCTCATCTACGCAACCGCATACGACGCAGAGTCCTTCGCCATCGCCCGCGATGAACTCGCCCGACTCGCCGACTGGGGCATCGCACGCGTTTTCACCGACCTCGATCCCGACGCAACCGCCGACTCGCCGCAGGATCCCTACGTCACCGTCATCCTCCCCAATCGACAGGACTTCCTCCGCTGGGTCGCCATGACCTACGGCCCCGCATCGCGCAACAACTTCAGCGGCATCGGCGGCGCATACGACCACGATCGAAAGCTCCTCGTCGCCCAGGACCTCGGGGGCACCCTCCGCCACGAGTTCTTCCACGTCCTGCACTGGCGCTCCGCTTCCCGCCGAGGCCAGCAACATCCCATCTGGATCCAGGAAGGGCTCTGCTCTCTTGTTGAAGACTACGACATCCTCAACGGCACCCTGACCCCGGTCCCCTCATGGCGCACCAACACCGTTAAGCGCCTGCTGAACGCAGGGCGCCTCACGCCCATCGAAGAGCTCGCCGCGATCCCGCGCGACAAGTTCACCGCCGGCGGACGCACCATGGCCCGCTACGCCGAGTGCCGCGCCGTCTTCCTCTTCCTCCACGACAGAGGCGTTCTCGGCAACTGGTACAAGACCTACATCACCACCTTCGCCGACGACCCATCCGGCATCGCGGCCATCCTCGACACGCTCGACACCGACCTCAAAGGCCTCAACACCATGTACCGCGATTGGCTCAGGGCACTGCCGACAGTCCCCGAGCCCGGAGGCAAAGAGGGACGCGTCGGCCTCGGCATCGATGTCGATCCCGGCTCCGGCGATGGCCCTGTCGTCACGCAGGCCGTCTCAAGAGCCGCACGAACCAGCAGCATCCGCCCCAGCGATGTCATCTACGCCGTCAACGGTCGCCCCACCCGAGACGTCTTCGAGCTCGTCAGAATCCTCGGCTCATACCAGCCCCGCGAAACCGTCGAACTCTCCGTCCGGCGCGCCAGTCGACACATGCGGATCAGCATCCAACTCGTCGATATCGCCGGACAGTAATCCGGCTCGCACCGCCCCCAGCACCCCCCAGCACCCCACGCCCTCGGATTTTCTCTCATTTCCCGGGATCAGGCATGCACGAGGTGCGTACTATGTGTAGCATAGTATGTCTTTCAGAGCATCCGCCGCGGCCCGCCAGATGGAGCACCCCCATGAAAGTTGAACGTGAACTCATGCGTGGCGCAGGACCCGTCGCCGTCCTCAAGCTCCTCGAACGCCAGGAGATGTACGGCTACGAACTCGTCGAGCGCCTCTCGACACAATCCGGGGGCGTCCTCGCCATGGGCCAGAGCACCCTCTACCCCATGCTCTACGCCCTCGAGGGCAAGGGACTCATCAAGAGCGTCTGGCGAGACGATGCCGAACGCCCGCGCCGGTACTACCGCCTCACCGACAAAGGCCGCAAGCGGCTCGCCTCCGACACCGAGCAGTGGCAGCGCGTCATCCAGGCGATGCAGGCCCTCGGCATCGCCGGGACCCCGCGCGCCGCCTCATGCTCACACCCGCTCGCCGGGGGTGCCGCGTGAACAACGAACCAACATCCGACCGCCCCTCGCCCGGCGTCGTCCACCTTGCGCACACAACACCTCTGAGCGATGCCATCCAAGGCCGTCTCACGGGTCGGCTCGACATCGCGCTCGCGTGCGAGCAGGCAGGGCTGCCCCCCTCGATCCGTGAGCTTGTGCTCCAGACCGCACAAGCCACACGCCTCTGGCGCGTCGAAAGAGCCGATGTCGCGCACGAACTCATCGCCCACTTCCGTGACGGGATCGAAGCAGGCCGCACCCCCGACGAGTTGATCGCCGCCTTCGGCGAGTCGCTCGTCGCCGCGCGGCTCATCCGCAGAGCCAAGAAACAATCCCGTCCCCTCTCGTGGAAACTCTGGATCCTGCTCTGGAAATCGATCGGCGCACTCCTCATCCTGAGCATCCTCCTCTATCTCATCCTCTTCATCCGCTACCACACCGGGAGCCCCGTCGTCAAGGTGAATCCCATCGCGACCCTCAACGCCCCTGCACTCTCGATACCCACCGAAGAACGCGCGTGGAACCGCTACAAACTCGCCATCAGCGCGTACACAAAGCCGCATGATGATCTGATGCTGCCGGGTGCCCAGTGGCCGCACATCCCCGCCGACTCCCCCTATCGAGACCTCGCACTCGCGACGCTCGAAGCCAACAGGCCCGCCCTCGAACACGTCCACGCGGCAGCCGCCATGCCGCGCCTCGGCTACATCCTCAGCATCCAGATCGAACCAGACTCTCCCTGGGCCAATCTTGGCAGTGAAGTCTCGCCGATCCATGACCCCGATAGGCCCGACAACCCGCCCGCGATCGGCATCCTGCTCCCCTCGCTCGGAGAGTTCCGAAAGTTCACGCATCTCCTCATGCTCGACTCGATGCTCGCGCGAGAGCAACACGACGCCCCACGTCTGGCTCGAAACATCCGAACCATACTCGGCATGGCCCAGCACACACGCGAACTCCCCTTCCTCATCTCGGATCTCGTCGCCATCGCCCTCGCCACAAACGCCTGCAAAGAATTACAGGAAACGCTCCATCAATCGCCCGATCTCCTCTCAGAACAAGACCTGGCTTCCCTCGCCCACTCGCTTGCCGCCTTCCCGCGCGACAGCGACGAGATCGTTCGCTACGCTTCCGAAGCATCCATCTTCGACGACTTGCTCCAGCGCATCTACACCGACGATGGCCGAGGAAACGGCCGAGTCACCGCAAAGGGCATACGCCTCTTGCACACAATCACAGACGAGCCCGATTCCCCCTCCGCCCGCAACATGCTCGATCCGATCTCGACGGCGATGCTCGCCGACCGCATCTCGATGAAGCGCGAGTACGAAAGGTTGATGGCCGAAGCGATCGTCGCCGCACGCAAGCCGCTCTGGACCTGGACCAACGACCCCGGCGAACAGATCGACGCGAGCGTGTCAGACTTCGTGTGGCGTCAGCGCTACGCCATCATCGGCTCCCTCATCGCCGCAGTCGGCAAGGCCGCCGCCTCCGAACACCGCTACACACAGACACGCGATGCCACGCTCGTCGCGATCGCGATCACCCTCTCCAAACGCCGCACGGGTGAGTACCCGGCGTCGCTCGAAGGCCTCGTCCCCGATCTGCTCCCGGCGATCCCGCCGGACATCTTCGACGGCAATCCCCTTCGCTACACGCTCATCGACGGCTCACCCGTGATCTACTCCGTCGGGGTCGATCGCAAGGACGATGGAGGCCGCTCTCCGAAGAATCCCGGCTCGCTCCGCGTCAGCGTTTGGCTATCCGGCGAGCAGGCCACGGCACTCATGGCGTCTCCCAACCGCGCGACCATCGATGGCGATTGGGTCCTCTTCCCGCCCCTTCCTCCCACGCCTCCCACACCCCCACCCGCCGACAACTGAACCACCTCGTCCGTACCGCCACCCGCCCATACTCACCCGCCCGCCTCACGCATGTTCTCCCTCCGCGACTTCTTCGCCTGTTCCCACAGGTTCCGAACCATCCTCGCATCCGCCGGAAACGCCCTCACGAACCAGCCGCGATCAGAACGCAATCGCGCGAGATGCGCCTCGATGTTCTGGCCCGTGATCAGAACGCCCAGATCTTCACCCGGCTCCTCCCGCCCCTCTCGCTGCACGCCCGTCATCCGCGCGATCACATCGTCGCCATACTCCTTCGTGAAGTGGCTGGTCTCCAGCCAGTCACGCATCGCACGCCACGGCTCCCCCTCTCCCCGTCGAGGCAACTCCTCCGCGTTCCTCCCCGCGTGCGTCGTAAAGTCCCACACCGGAACCCGCCACGCGCCGACATCCCCCGCGAGCGCACGCGCATTCTCCGCATCCACCATCTCAACGATCCGACGCTTCCACGCCTCGAACGCCCCCCAGTTCCCGCTCACCCACAACATCTCCATGTCCAGCGCGTGGCTCGGAGGCAGCACGATCGTCAGCCGGATCCCCCTCTCGCGGCACGTTCTCAGTATCTCATCCAGCATCGCCCATCGCGAGCCGTCGTCCACATAAGGGCCGTAACTCTTCGGGTTCGTCATGAACCCGCGCAGCAACTTCACCGACTCGCCCCGATAGTCAAACCCCGTGTGAACGCCCCGCGCCAGGAACCCACGATCGTCGTTCGCATCCGTCACGCTCATCCGCGACCGCTCGATCACCTTCCGCGACGAATCAATCGAATACCGGCTCAGCAGCGTCCCCAGGCGATAGTCCGGATAGCGACGCGACTCGTTGAAGATCGACTGACGGAAGTCCCACTCAAACTGCCTGTTCGCGTTGAACATCAGCATGTCCAGCCCGAGCACCACCTGCTCCAGCGGGTCGTGCCGAACCGCATACCGGAACACCCGCAAACCCTCCCACAAGTTCGTCGCACCCAGCCCCATGTTGCACCCGCCACCATCCACACCCCCGAACCCCGGGTGCGCAGGGTCGAACCCACGCTCGACGCGAGAAGTCCCGAGCAGCAGCACGCGGCACGCGCTGTGCCTGAGCACCTCACCCTTCGACACCCGCCTCGTCCCAACCCACGCGTTCGCATACCGCTTCTCGCTGAACCCCGTCCTGAACGCGCGGAACGGATCCACCGCCACGTTGAACGCCGCGATCCCGCCGAACGCCAGCAGCGACAACGCAAGCAACGCCGCCACGAACGGCGCGTGCGAACGCGCTCGCGCTGTGCCGCTTGCTCTCCCGCTCGTGCTCCCCGCATGCTCGCTCATGTCAGAACTGCCAATACACAAAGATCGCCACCCGATCCAGACTCAGCACGCTCCACACCAGCAACGCAACCAGCGGCACCGCCCACAGCGGATTCGGAGCCCACGCCGGATACGCAACCTGCAACGTCCAGAACCGCCACTTCGTCCGCGATGGCGACCAGTCCAGCGCGGGCGACCAACGCCTCATGAACTCCTGCACGTTCGGCATCGTCCACGCGATGAACCACGCCGCCCCGATCCATATCAACGCCCGCGTCTGATCAACCGATACAACACTCGCGCCCTCTCTCGCCCCGGCACCCACCACACCCTTGAGCATCAGCCACGCACCCTCGAAGCTCGACGAGCGAAACAGAATCAGACTGAACGCGAACGCCATGAACGTCAGCAACCTCGCCCACGCGCATCGGAACGTCCGCCTCCACTGCGGCGCATCCGGCTTCAGACGGAACCGCCTCGACCAGATCTGCTGGATCACCAGATAGATCCCGTGCAACAGACCGAACGCCACAAACGTCCACGCGGCCCCGTGCCACAACCCGCTCACAAGCATCGTGATCACGAGATTCATATACCCCCGCGCCCGCCCCGCGCGGCTGCCTCCCAGCGGCAGATACACATACTGCTTCAGAAACCGCGACAGCGTCATGTGCCAGCGACGCCAGAACTCCGAGATCCCCGTCGCCTTCAGCGGCGAGTCGAAGTTCATCGGAAGCCGGATCCCGAACATCCGCGCCAGGCCGATCGCCATGTCCGAGTACCCCGAAAAATCGAAGTACACCTGCATCGTAAAGCCCAGCATCCCGATCCACGCCTGGATCGTTGTCGGCGCATCCCCGCGACCCGCGGCACCGAAAATCGCGTCAGGCCACTGCGCGATCTCGTCCGCGATCACAACCTTCTTGAACAACCCAAGGATGAACATCGTCATCCCGATCGAAAGGTTGCTCATCCGCGCCCGGTACGGCTCCGCTCCCGCGATCTGTGGCATCAACTCGCTGTGATGCACGATCGGTCCGGCCACCAACTGCGGAAAGAACGTCACAAAGAGCGCGTAATCCATGAACGACCGCGCCCGCCCCGGCTCCTTGTACGCGTCCACGATGTACGCGATCTGCTGAAACGTGAAGAATGAGATCGCCAGCGGAATCATGATCCCCGTCGGCTCGACCTCATACCCCAGCGTCCCCAGCGTCGAACGAAGCACAAAGTCCAGATACTTGAACCACGCGAGCGCACCCACGTTCGCCACCACGCCGAGCACCATCAACCTCTTCCGAACGCCCGCGTCTCGACGCTCATCTCCCACAGCTCGCGCGAGCCAGAAGTTCAACACAACCGACCCGAGCAGCAGCGGCAGATGAATCGGGTTCCACCACGCATAAAAAGCCAACGAGGCCGCGAGCAGCCACGCACGCCCCGCCCGACGCCCCAGAATGCCGTTGCACGCATAGAACCCGGCCCAGGCCAGGGGGAGAAAGAGAAAAAGAAACGTGTACGAGTGAAAGAGCATCTCGAGGCGTCATCCCGTTCCGACACGCGTCGGTGCCCGCATGCCCGCGCGGAAACATCGGCGGGACCGGAGGATAGATCGATCTGCCGCCGCACGCACTCCCGCCTTTGGGTGCCACAGCACTCCAGACCGGCGTGCCCATGTATCGTCCCGCTCGCTACACTCGATCCGCCGGCGGAGCCCGGTGCGATTCAGGATGGAGCCGACATGAACCCTGCCCCCCAAAGCCCCCAGGCGCACCACAACCCAGGCAGCGACACCCCCGCCTTCTCGCGCATCCAGCCCGAGTCACCCATGCGCGACGTGATGGGCGGCTCATCTCGCTGGGAAATCAAGATACACGAACACGGCTTCGTCGCCCTCGTCGATGCCATGCCCCGCCTCGTCCCCGAGGGACAGACCGCCGACAGCGCGATCGTCCAGGCCGCGCGAGTCTCCTACGGCCAGGGCACCAAGAAAGTCTCCGAAGACAGAGGCCTCATCCGCTATCTCCTTCGCCATCGCCACACCACCCCCTTCGAGATGGTGGAACTCAAGTTTCACATCGCCATGCCCATCTTCATCGCCCGCCAGTGGATCCGACACCGCACCGCCAACGTCAACGAATACTCCGCCCGCTACTCCATCGTTCCCGATCGCTTCTACCGACCCTCTCTCGAGTCGGTGCGCAAGCAGTCAAAGAGCAACCGCCAGGGAGGCGAACAGACCTTCAGCGCAGCCGACGCCGCCGAAGCCAAGACCGCCGAAGACTTCCTCCGCTTCCTCGACGAGACCGAGGCCATGTACACCCGCTACCAGGAGTTCACCGAGAAAGGCGTCAGCCGCGAGATGGCACGCATCGGGCTCCCCGTCAGCGTCTACACAGAGTGGTACTGGAAGTGCGACCTGCATAACACACTCCGCTTCCTCTCGCTCCGCATGGACCCACACGCCCAGCAGGAAATCCGCGACTTCGCCCGAGCCATGTACGCACTCCTCGAACCCATCGTCCCCATCACGGTCGAGGCCTTCAAAGACTACGAACTCGACGCCCTCCGTCTCACGCGGCTTGAGATCGAAGCGATCCGCGCCCTCGCATCCGGCGGCGATGGCACCA
Organism: Phycisphaeraceae bacterium; assembly: GCA_019454185.1. Classification (NCBI taxonomy): domain Bacteria; kingdom Pseudomonadati; phylum Planctomycetota; class Phycisphaerae; order Phycisphaerales; family Phycisphaeraceae; species Phycisphaeraceae bacterium. The sequence continues at coordinate 257,268 of CP075368.1, read as the reverse complement.
TCACATCCGACAACCAGCGCGAGCAGGCCGAATGGGCCGCCAAGCGACAGCTCCTCGGGCTCGATGCCACAGACTCGACCGTCCCCTACGTCCAGACCCCGCGATCCAAAGACAACACACTCAACACCGCCGGCCAGTAAGCCCTCCGGGTCAACACCATCACAGCAGACTCACTCGCTCTCGCCCAGCAACACCGCCGGCTTCGTCCGCCGTTCCAGCACCTTCGCGTGCAGCCGCGCGCTCCTCCGGATGATCGCCTCCGCCTCCTCCGGATCATCGGTGAAGGTGAGCAGATCAACATCCTGCATCGAGATCGTCCGCTCGGCCACCATCGTCCCCGCGATGAATTCCCGCAGCGGAGCCCAGTAATCCGTCCCCATCAGGATCACCGGAAACGACTGCACCTTGTCGGTCTGGATCAGCGTCGCAACCTCGAACGCCTCGTCCATCGTCCCGAACCCGCCCGGCAGCACCACGAACGCGAACGAGTACTTCACGAGCATCACCTTGCGCACAAAGAAGTACCGGAACTCCACGAACTTATCCAGGTACGGATTCGGCTCCTGCTCCATCGGCAACTTGATGTTGCACCCGATCGACCGACCGCCGACATCTCTCGCACCGCGATTCGCGGCTTCCATGATCCCGGGCCCCCCGCCCGTCATCGTCGTCAGACCCATCCCCGCGATCCGCCTCCCCATCTCCCGCCCCAACTGGTAATACCGATGGTCCTCAGCGAAGCGCGCCGAACCGAACACCGTCACGCAGGGACCTGCAAAGTGCAACTGCCGGAAACCCCGGATCGTCTCACCGAAAATCCTGACTGCCCGACCGAACTCCTCGCGCCGCGTCCGAGGTCCGGCAAGAAACCGCCGCTCCTCGATGCTGTCCGTGATCTTCCCCCACACCGTCCGAAGGTCATCGCCCCGCGCAGCGCCCCCGACGCCCATCCCCTTCTGACCTTCAGGACCCGTCTCATCATCAAAGTGACCAGGCATCTCGATCATCCTCACGCAATGAACATTCGCCCCACGCTCCAACCGACAGCGACCGCGCCTAGACCCAGCACCAGGTTCGCCGCCAAAATCCCGAGCGCATGCCACGGACGACCGGACTGTAGCGGACCGAAGACCTCGATCCCGAGCGCGGAGAACGTCGTCAGCCCGCCGAGCAAGCCGTACATCACAAACGCCCTGAACATCCCCCCATGCCCGGCGTCAGCGGTTGCCTGCATCAACCTGGCACAGACGCCGATCGCCGCACAACCCGAAACATTCACAAGCAGCGTCGAAATCGGCCAGTGAGACCATCCCTGCGCTGCCAGAACGTGCGAACAGCCGAACCGGAGCAGCGAACCGATCGCGCCCCCGCCCGCCGCGCCAACTGCCTGCATCCATAACGGTGCACCCATCCGGTTCGTTCCTCTTGCTAGATCCGCACCGCGACACGCAACACCCTGTACTTGGGAAGAAACACGCCATCGCACGCTTCAACAGCCGATAGTACCATAACCAACACGTCCCACACCAACTCAACGGCCGCCGAACTCAGCAATGGAGCTGCGCATGACTGAGTCGAAACCGTCACTCGACTTCCCGGTGTCAGACCACGAAACACTCGCCGAGGCCTTCGCCGCCGACACAAACTGCATGGCCTTCGTGATCGATCTCAACGGGATCATCAGATGGGCCAACCACGCCGCCGCCGCCGCGTGCGGCTTGCCCCGCGAAGCAATCACAAACGTCCCCTCGCTCACCATCCTCCCGCGCGATTACCTCGAAGAACGCATGAGCTTCGCGCGCAAGGCCGTCGAAACCGGAATGCCCGTCGTCTGCGAGGGCATCTCGTGGGGGCTCTACCGGCGCACAACCTTCCGCCCGCTCAAGACGCCCCCCGGCGAAACCGCCATGGTGCTCATCGTCTGTCGCCCCAAGCCCACCGACGAAACCAATCCCCACGACGCCGCAGGCATACTCCCCACGATCCGTGCGAAAGTCGACGACCTCGGCCCCCTCGCCGTTCTCACCGAGCGCGAACTCGAACTCCTCGACCTCATCGGCAGGGGCATGACAACCGCCGAGATCGCCGCCCGCCTCGGCAGAAGCGTCAAGACCGTCGAGTGGCACCGCGTCTCACTCGGCGAGAAACTCAACGCCTCCAACCGCGTCGAACTCGCACGCATCGCCCTCAACGCCGGGCTCTCAGGCGGCACACTCCCCCCGCTCCATCCCGACACCCTCACAGAACCCAAGAGCGGCTCTGCCCACCAGGAAACGCGCTGAACAAACCCTTTCTACCCAGAGCCGAATTTCCCTTGACAAGGTGCAACCCATCGGGCATGATTTGAGAATACGTTCTCAAGTACACCGATGCACGCCGGATCCTCCATCCCCCGCTCGCTCCTCCTGGCGCTCTGGCTCGGCATTGCCGCCGTGGTCCTGCAGGGGTTTGGTGCCGCGCTCCACGCCTGCTCGCACCCCCATCACGACCAGGCACCCATCACGAGCCCGGTTGCCCGCACCCAAACCCACAACGAAGTCCACACCCAAACCTACCCCGCTCACACCTGCTCGCACACCCACCACGCCCATACCTCTCCTCACGAGGCCCCGGTCCCCGAGCGCGATGGCGGCATGCCGCCTGAGGATGACCACGACTCCAACAGCACGCCCATTCGCCACAACGACTGCCCGACCTGCCTCAAACTCGCATCTAACGCTCGCGAGATCCTCTCCTCTCCTCTTTACATCGCAGACGCCCCGCGCCTTCTCACGCTTTGCGTGAAGCACACCGCATCGGAAGCCCGCTCACACATCGCGGATCCGAACCTCCCGGCACGCGGCCCACCGACGCTCATCGCCTGATCTGCGCCCAATTGCCCGAGCACCCATGTGCCCGAGCCCAAGACGCGCCGCATCAGCGCGCCAGCGCCAATCCCCAACCCGACATCCCACCGCTCGCGCCCTCGCCCCGACTCACGCTCCGACGCCGAGCCACGCGAGAGCCCGCTCCCGTACCACCGCCACGTCCGCGCCCAATCAGGAACGCGACCATGCGCACCCGCGCCTTCACACTCATCGAGCTTCTCGTTGTCATCGCGGTGATCGCGCTCTTGGTCGGCATCCTCCTTCCTTCACTCGGTGCCGCCCGGCGCGCCGCTCAAAGCGTCAAGTGCCTCAGCAACATCCGCCAGCTCGCCATCGCCCACACGCTCTACACCGACGACCACAAGGGCCGGTTCATCGACGCGGGACTCGACCACGGCGGACTCGGAGACCTCGACAAGGCCTGGCCCTTCACGCTCCGCGAATACGCAGGCGGCACAGTTGCGCTCCGCTCCCCTCTCGACCGCTCCCGCTTCTGGCCCGAATCCGACGGCGGGCTCCACCCCGGCATCTCACTCACCGTCGCCGCCGCGCTGCTCGCCGACGACGATCCCTCCAACGACCCGACCTCAGCATCCCTCTCGCGCTGGACCAGCTACGGACTGAACAACTACGTCACGACCAGCAAGCACCCGCCTTCGAGCATCATGCGCCAGAAGGCGTACGACGAGCTCCACCGAATCCCCCGCCCACACGCAACTGTCCACTTCCTCCCCATGACGCTCGGCGACTCCGATCCGATCACAAGCTCCGGCACCTTCGCCCGCGCCGACCACGTTCATGCCGAAGACTGGGAGAACGCAGGCCCGGAGGCCGCCGCCGCGTACGCCGCCACCCAGATGCAACTCAACCTCCACCACGGCAAACCCGAGTCCTTCGAGGCCAAAGCCGGGTACGGCTTCCTCGACGGACACGCCGAGGTCCGCACCTTCCGCTCCCTCTACCGCTCCTTCGAGGACAACAACTTCTATCCAGAGACCGCCAAGTAACCAACCACCAAGGAACTCGACCTCTCAAGCACACCACGGAGAAGCCCGCCATGCAACGCCGACGCTCACGACTCATCTCCGCCGCGCTCCTCACCTCCCTCGCGCCGCTCGCACACGCCCAGCTCCACGATGGCGACATCATCCTCACCATCGACAGCAACACCATCACCACGAACGACGCATCAACCGGGTCCATCATCCCCTCTCGCGTCTTCGCCACCACGTTCGGCTCATTCGACTTCACCGACTCACCCGGTTTCGACACGCCGGGCGGCACATTCCCGCCCTCATCCCAGATCGGCTTCAACGTCCTCCGCGCCCTCCAACGCTGGAACGGCTCCGCATTCCCGATGGATGCCTCAGGCATCCCCGCAGAGCGCCTCCGCATACGCAAGACCGGCTTCGGCGACGTCTTCACACCCACCATCGACACCTTCACGCCAGGATTCGGCATCCCCGTCTCGTCCGGCGGCGAGTTCCACCAACACGTCGGCTTCACGCTCCAATCACCCAACGGCGCGGGTATCTACCTCCTCGAACTCGAACTCTGGTCCTCCGTCCCCTCCATCCTCACCTCCGAACCCTTCTGGATCCTCTTCAACAACGACCTCCCGCTCACCGACCTCGAAAGCGCGACCCAATGGGTGCTTGACAACCTGCTCACTCAACCCTGCGCCGCAGACGTCAACGGTGACACCACCTCCGACATCCTCGACTTCCTCGACTTCCTCGACTCGTTCGGCTCCTGCGAGAACCTCCCCTCACCCTGCGCCGGCTCGTCGGGTATCGACGCCGACTTCAACGGCGACACCTTCGTCGACATCCTCGACTTCCTCGACTTCTTCGACGCCTTCGGCACCGGTTGCCCCTGAACCGTCTTCGGTGGTGCCGCTCTCCAGAGCGGTGTCCAACTCGCGCATCACACAGTCTTGTCCCCGCATGTTTCACCAACATCCCCCGCTGGGGGAAGAAAGAGAGATCTCACATGAAGCGTTTCATCTCCACCATCGCGATCGCCTCAGCCGCATCCTTCGCCCTCGCGGACGAGGGACACCTCGACATCACCGTCTATCAATCCGGCGGCATCCTCTACACCGGCCTCATCGACGAGGACACCTCGATCATCACCCCCAACGTCCGTGTCTTTGAGGGCGACTTCCAGAACATCGGCGGCACCATCTTCGCCGACGAGCCCGGCATCGACATCCTCGACGGCTCTTTCACCCCCGGCGCACAACTCCTCCTCAACATCCGAAAGTCGCTCCGCGTCTGGAACGGCTCGGACTTCTTCTCACTCGCCGCGACCGATCTCACCCTCGAGTTCGGACCCCAGTCCCTCACAACACCCGCCGCAGACGGTCTCACCGGACCCATGATCTTCGACTTCGACGCCAACGGCGGCCTCCACGACCACCCCGACTTCATCCTCAACGCCGACATCACCGGCATCTACCTCCTCGAGATCGAGTTCGCGAAGGACGGTTTCGGCACATCGCTCCCCGCGTGGATCGTCTTCAACTACGGCCTCGACGAAGAAGACCACGAACTCGCCGTCGAGTGGGTCGAGCGCAACCTCGTCCCCGCGCCCGGCTCGCTCCTCGCGCTCAGCGGCCTGCTCGCACTCCGCCGCCGCAGAAACTGATCCTCGCTCCACATCTCAACCCCCTATGGGGCCTGGGTCCATCCGCAATGGCCCGGGCCCCTTCTCTTTCGAACGCCGAACGCCATACGCCGAGTTCCCAATGCCGAATGCCGAATGCCGAATGCCGAATGCCGAATACCGAATACCGAATGCCGAATGCCCCTATTCTCTTCCATGCCAGACGCACTCCGCATCACAGACCTCTCTTTCACCTATCCCGGCGCGCCCGACCCCGTCGTCCGTGTCCGCTCGCTCACGCTCGCGCAAGGCGAACAGATCCTCCTCACCGGCTCCAGCGGCAGAGGCAAATCCACCCTCCTCCAACTCATCGCCGGATTGCTCGATCCCTCCAACGGCTCAGTCGAAATCGACGGAACCCCCATCCACTCGCTCCGTGCCGCGAAGCGCGATCTCTACCGCGGCTCTAAGATCGGCATGATCTTCCAGACCTTCAACCTCCTCGCCGGCTTCTCCGCGCTCGAGAACGTCATGGCCCCCATGATCTTCAGCCCCATCCCAAAGCGTGAGCATCGCGACCGCGCCGCCAAGCTCCTGAACACCCTCGGCATCGAGCGCATCCACGCCGAACCCGATCAGCTCTCCCTCGGCCAGCAGCAGCGCGTCGCCGTCGCCCGCGCTCTCGCCTGCGACCCCGTCCTCGTCCTCGCCGACGAGCCGACCGCCTCCCTCGACCCCGAGAACGCCGCCGCCGCGATGGACCTCATCCAGAACGCGTGCCGCGAGCGCAACGCCGCCCTTCTCTGCACCAGCCACGACCCCCGCACCGCCGAACGCTTCACGCGACGCGAGTCCCTCGACCAACTCGCCGACGCACCAACCCTCACCAACGCAGGAGGTCGCTGAACATGGCCATCACCGACCTCACCATCGTCCGCCGCAGCATGAAAGTCCGACTCTTCTCGACCGTCACCACCATCCTCATGGTCGGCGTCGCCGTCGCGCTCATGCTCACACTCCTCGCCCTGAAGGACGCCACGCGCAACGCCTTCAGCCGAGGAACGGGCAACATGCACCTCCTCGTCTCCGCGGATTCCTCCCCGCTCGTCTCGGTCCTGAACGGCGTCTTCTACGCCAATCCCCCCGCACGCCCCATCGAGTGGACCAAGTACGGACAACTCGTCCGCTCCGCACCCTGGGAGTTCTTCATCCCCGTCCAACAGGGCGACTCCTACCTCGGCTTCCCCGTCCTCGCCTCCACGCCGGAGTTCTTCTCCAAGTTCGAGCCCAACGACAAAGAACCGTGGTCCTTCGTCGAAGGCCGCGCCTTCGAGAAGGCCTTCGAGGTCGTTCTCGGCTCGACCGTCGCCAAGTCCAGCGGCTTAAAGCTCGGTGATTCCATCTTCCTCACCCACGGCATCGCCTCCTCACGCCAACTCGGCGATCCCAACGCGATGCAGCCCCACGTTCACACCGACTTCAAGTACACCATCGTCGGCATCCTCGCCCCCACCGGCTCCGCACACGATCGCGCCCTCTTCACCGATCTCGACAGCACGTGGATCATCCACGCCCATGACCGACGCAAACGCGACGCCGCCGACACCCAGACCACAACCGTCGAAGACCTCACCGACGCCGACCGCAAGATCACCGGAGTCTTCGCCCGCGTCGCCACACGCCCCGGCTCGGATGTCTCCGCCGCCATCCCTTCAACCGCCTACCGCCTCCGCGCCGACCCCACCATCACCGTCGCCATGCCCAAGACCGAGATCGATCGCCTCTTCTCCATCGTCTCCAACATCGACAAAGTCTTCATCGCCATGGCCGTCGTCGTCATCATCTCAAGCGGCATCTCCATCACGCTCGCGCTCTACAACTCCATGGAACAGCGCCGACGCCAGATCGCCGTCCTCCGCGTCCTCGGCTCCAGCCGCACCCGCATCCTCCGGCTTATTCTCGCCGAGTCCGCGCTGCTCGGCATCCTCGGCTGCATCCTCGGACTCGCCGTCAGTCTCATCGGTGGCCAAGCCGGAGCCGCGACCCTCAAGGCCCAACTAGGGATCTTCCTGGACCCAACACTTCCCCTACGTCCAACAGGGCTTGTTCTGGGGGGAACCACCCTCCTGGCCATGCTCGCCGGGATCATTCCTGCGATCATGGCGTATCGAACCCCGGTCGCCAAGAATCTGAAGCCCATCGCCTGAGTCGCGGTACTCCTTCCAGAAAGCCACATCAGGCAGCCCGTTCAAGGCAAACCCGACAGATTCGTCCAGCCCCGCCGCAGTGACTGCAACGGAGATCAACACATGGCCCCACGAACCGGCATCCGCATCCGCTCGACCAAGTCGCTCGGACGCATCGGAGCCCTGCTCGTCGCCGCCTCCATCCTCGGTGCTCCAGAGTCCCTGCTCGCTTCCCAGCAACCCGCGCAAGCCGCGGCCGGCGAAGCACCGAAGTATCCCCAGACCGAGGCCAAGATCGTCAAGCAGGAAGACGGCTCGCTCCTCGTCGATGACAAGTTCATCGTCAAAGGTGAAGGCACCAAGGAAAAGCCCTACATCATCACCTGGGACATGCTGGTCTCCGCCCACGAGGAGTTCGATCCTCGTTCCAAGAAAACCACACTCCCCGGTCGTGTCATGATGCTCGCCGACAAGCAGGTCATGATCGACGGCTTCGTCTGCTTCCCCCTCGCCATCGAGCAGCCCCGCGAACTTCTCTCCATGCTCAACCAGTGGGATGGATGCTGCATCGGCGTCCCGCCCACCCCCTACGACGCCGTCGAAGTCCGCCTCGCCCAACCAGTCGTCGATGACGGAAAGTTCGCCACGACCGGCGCAGTACAAGGCACCTTCAAGGTTGAGCCGTACCTCGTCGGCGAGTGGCTTGTTGGCCTGTATCTGATGGAAGACGCCCGGTTTATGCCGAAGGTATTGAGTGGGCTGGGAAGCTGATTCCCCGCTACCCAACGACCCAGGCGCAGCAGCCGCGCACACCCGCCGCGGCAACGGAGGCCGCGTGATGATCGAACTCACGCTCGCCATACTCGCCGGATGCCTCCTCTCCCTGGCCTCGCTCCAGCCGGAGCCCCCACATCCCGTCGCAGAACCGCCCCCTGCCTCATCTCCCAAAGTCGGGCTGCAACCCGTGACCGGTCGTCCCGACGACCAGCCCGCCAAACCCGCCGAGCCCTTCTCCCCTCAACTCAACGCCGGCGATGATGGCAACCCGATCCGCGTCTCATTCGGCACCTCCTACTCCGAACTCGGGCGCACAACCTCCCTCCTCAACTCCATCAACGCAGACGAAGACGGCGACCTTCTCTCAGCCCTCGCAAGGCGCTCTCGAGCCGGATACGGATACGACGCCCAACTCGAACCCATCTTCTCCGACCGCACAAACATTCACGTCGCCACCAACAACCCCGGCGACCACTCCGAGTCACACTTCATCCTCACGAACCTCGAGATCAGCCGGGGTGTCTACTTCCGCGCAGACGGTGTCGGGCGCGCCTTCACAGAGGATCGCCGCTACACCACCCTCTCAGCCGAGGCATACTTCATGCTCGGAGCCAACGCCGGCATGTCGCTCGGCTTCGATCTCATCCGCACAGGCCTCCCCAGCGAAGACTTCAACACCATGATGGACGAAGGGCTCTTCGCCCGGTTCATCATCGGCTTCTGATCTCCACGATCGGTCAGACCACATGCCCCAAGCCGATCCGCGCCGATTCTTCTCGCAAGACGCCGAGTCGCTCGCCCCCGCGCTCCTCGGCACGATCCTCGTGAGAACGCTCGAAGACGGCTCCACACTCCGTGCACGCATCGTCGAGACCGAGGCCTACATCGGCATCCACGATCGCGCCTCACACGCATACCGCGCCCACCGCTCGCCCAGGAACGAGTCCATGTACGCCCCGCCGGGCGTCCTCTACGTCTACTTCACATACGGCATGCACCACTGCGCCAACATCGTGTGCGGCTCTCCCGGCGAGCCCGTCGCCGTCCTGCTCAGATCCCTCGAGCCGCTCGACGGAATCCCGATCATGCGCGCTCACCGCCACAACCCCCGACACACACGCAAAGCCCCCATCCCCGACCACCACCTCTGCCGGGGACCCGGCAACCTCTGCAAGTCGCTCAACATCGATCGATCCCTCGATGGCATCGACCTCGTGACGGACAACCGACTCTGTGTTGAGATTCCGTCAAGGTTGCCGATATCTCCCGAGCAGGTCTCGAAGGGACCTCGAATAGGTATCGGCGACAAGGGTGCGTGGACATCCGCACCACTCCGGTTCTGGATCAGCAACTCCCCGTCGGTGAGCCGCTCCCGCGAAGAAGCCCATCGCCGCCGAGAGGTCTAGCATCTACAGCACGCGGCACACCCGCCGCGGAACGAGCGTGGAGTCAAGCGACGTGTCCGAACAAGCCCTCGTTGATTGGAAGCGTGTGCAAGAGAAGGCAGGCCCTTACCCGCCGGATGCGTTCCAGTTCGTGCGCGAAGGTCTCGCCCACACTGTCCGCCTCATCCACGGCGAGTCGGGCATGTCCGGCGATCTCGAAGACGAGAGCCGCCACGTCTCCGGCCAGCAGCTCTGCATGGGCCTCCGCGACTACGCCGTCGTCCAGTTCGGAGGCCTCGCCCGCGTCGTCCTCGATCGCTGGGGCATCCGCCGCACCGACGACTTCGGCCGCATCGTCTTCGGCATGATCGACGTCGGCCTCATGCGCAAGACCGACGAAGACACTCTCGACGACTTCAGATCCGTCTACGAGTTCGACGAGGCCTTCGCCGGCCCCGAAGCGACCTGATATCGCTCAACCCCGCCCCCGCCACCCAGATTGGGCACAGATCTGTCAAGCCGCCCCCCCGTGCGCGGTCGATCCTCCTCTGAAATGCCCGACCCAAACCAAAATCAGAGCGCAGGCCACTCGCGCTCTCCCGGCATCGACTGGCGCAAGCACCATATCTGGCAGATCCAGCCGGTGCGCGATGTGCTCGTGGTGCTCCTGCTCGTCGGCCTCGTCTACCTCGGCCACAAACTGAGCATCGTCACGGTCCCGCTTCTCCTCGCGCTCCTGCTCGCCTACCTCCTCGAACCCGTCGTCGGGTGGCTCACCCGCAGAACCCGGATGAAGCGACAGACCGCCGTCGCCTCACTCATCGTCGCCACCCTCATCCTCGTCATCGTCCCCGCAGTCATCGGGTCCGCCGTCGCGTTCGTCCAGGTCGCCGGAGCCGCCACATCCGTCGCCGCCAACTCCCGCAACCTCTTGGACAGCGTCCGCGCCGACACCCCCGAGTCCCGACAGGCCGCGTTCGACAACCTCGACGGCCCCGGCTGGCGCAACGTCAGCCACTGGCTCGCCGATCTCAACGACAACGTCAACCGCAAGCGCGCCGCGAACGAACCCGAAGGCACCCAAACCCCCGATCAACCCGACGCCACGAGCGAAGACCTCGACCAGACCACAGCCGAATCGCCACGCATCGCCATCCCCTTCGCCGAGAGCGGCCGGCGCGGCACATACCGCGTCGCCGAGTTCATCCTCGGCTGGGTAAAGGACAACTCCGAAGCCATCGGCGCCGCCGTCGGCAAACGCGCACTCGGCACCGGCTCCGACGCCCTCTCCGCGGCACTCCGCGCCGTCGGCTCCGTCGGCTACATCGCCTTCACGGCATTCATCACCGGCTTCTTCTTCTTCTTCATCTCGACCGGCTACGGCAAGGTCCTCGAGTTCTGGAAAGACCTCATCCCCGAACGAAAGAAAGGCCGCGCCATCGACCTCGGCCAGAAGATGAACGCCGCCGTCAGCGGCTTCGTCCGAGGCCGGCTCACCATCGCCGCGATCCAGTCTGTCGTCTTCGCCGTCGGCTACCTGCTCATCGGCGTGCCCGGATGGATCATCCTCGGCCCCCTCGTCGCATTCCTCTCCATCATCCCCTACGCCGCCCTCATCGGCGTTCCCATCTCCATCATCCTTCTCTACCTGCATCCCAACGCGTTCGAGTTCCAGGAAGCGATCTGGTGGACGATCGGCGCGCCGATCGCCCTCTACGTCGCCGGCCAGGCCCTCGACGATTACGTCCTCACACCAGCGATCCAGGGCAAGTCCACCGGCATGGACACCCCCACCATCCTCTTCGCATCACTCGCGGGCGGCGCGCTGGCCGGTGTCTACGGCCTGCTCATCGCCATCCCCGTCGCCGCCTGCATCAAGATCCTGCTGCAGGAACTCTTCTGGCCCCGCTTCAAGCGCTGGGCCCAGGGCAAAGAAACTGACTTCCTGCCCATCAGCAACTAAAGCCCGCCGCGACCCGCCCCTGTGCCTTCGTGCCTTCGTGCCTTCGTGCCTTCGTGCATCCTGCCTCCGACCTCACTTCCGCTTCTTGAACTTGCTCTTCACGCTCGGCGTGTGGGTCGAGCCGCGCTGCATGCTCGGCAGCGACTGCAACGCCGCCATGTCGCCCGCACCGGCCCGCCCGATCGCGCGCACGGCCTGCGCCTTCGCGCTCGGTGTGAGAGCCGCCATCTGCTTGGTCAGGCGGTTGATCCCCTCGAACTGCTTCACCACTTCCGAGATCTCATGCACCTGAACGCCCGATCCCCGCGCGATCCGGTTGCGTCGTGAGTTGTTCAAGACCGACGGGTCCCGACGCTCCTGCTTCGTCATCGAGCAGATCATCGCCTCGATCCGTCCCAGGCGCGACTCGTCCACGTCCGCGTTCTTCACCATCTGTCCGACGCCGGGGATCAGCCCCATCAACTGCTTCAGCGGCCCCATCTTCTTCAGCGTCCGCAACTGGCTGAGGAAGTCATCCATGGTCATCTCACCACGGGCCATCTTCTCCTGGAGTTTCTGGGCCTCCTCCTCCGTGACCTCCTGCTGCGCCTTCTCAACGAGCGAAACAACGTCGCCCATACCGAGGATGCGCCCGGCCATGCGGTCGGCGTGGAACTCCTCGATCGCGTCGAGCTTCTCCCCCGTGCCCACCAGCTTGATCGATGCACCCGTCACGTGCTTGACGCTGATCGCCGCGCCGCCCCGCGAGTCCGAATCGAACTTCGTCAGCACGATGCCGTCAACCGGCAGTCTCGCGTGGAACGCCTTGGCCGAAACCAGCGCATCCTGGCCCGACATCGAGTCGACCACAAGGAAAATGTGGTGCGGCTGCGTCGCCTTCGAGACCTGCGCCAACTCTCCCATCAACTCGTCGTTGACGTGCAATCGCCCGGCCGTGTCCAGGATCACCGTGTCCACGCCGAGCTTCCGCGCCTGCTGGATCGCCCGCTGGCAGATCTGCACCGCCACGCCCACGGCCCTGCCGTACTCGGCGCACTTGTCCGGCTCGGCATAGAAGTGGACCTGCGAGCCACCGGGCAGCTCGGTCTCGACCTGCTTGGCGACGATCTCAAGCTGCTCGACGGCCGCGGGGCGCTGAAGGTCCGCCGCGACCAGCATCACGCTCCGCCCGCGCTTCTTGAGATACCCGGCCAGCTTGCCCGCCGTCGTCGTCTTGCCCGAGCCCTGCAGGCCGCACAGCATCACGACCGCCGGCCCCGGCGAGATCCGCATCACCGGATCGCTGCTCTCACCCGGCGCAACCGGCTTCGCGCCCGGCGTGCCGCCGAGGAACGAAACCAGGTGCTTATGCACAATGCCGATCATCTCCTCGCCGGGGGCGAGGGACTTGGTCACCTGCGTGCCGATCGCCTCGTCCAGCACCTTCAAGGTGAACGCATCGACGGCCTCGACGCTCACATCCGCCTCGAGCAGCGCGGTGCGCACATCGCCCATCGCCTCGCGGACGTTGGACTCCGTGATCTTGTCCTGCCCGGACAGACGCTTGTACAGACCCTGGAAACTCTCGCTCAGTCGTTCAAACATGCCCGGAGTGTAGGGCCTTTCCGGCTTACCGCTTCCCCTTCAGCCATCCGTGCAACCGGGCCGCATCCCAGGCGTTCACGCACACCTCCGGCGTCACCCACCCCCGCCTGGCCGTCACCACCCCGTACCTCAGGTTGTCATAATCCGACGGATCGTGCACATCGCAGTCGATCGCGATCAGGCACCCCGCCTCAACCGCCCCCTTCACGTGAGTGTCCCTTAGATCCAGCCGCAGCCAGTGCGCGTTGATCTCCAGCGCAACATCGTGCTTCTTCGCCGCCCGAAAGATCGTGCTCATATCCGGTTCCAGCCCCGGCCTCCGGTTCAGCAGCCGCCCCGTCGGGTGCCCGAGGATGTGCACCATCGGGTGCTCGATCGCCCGCACCAGACGCGCCGTCGCCACCTCCGGCTCCTGACTCAATGATGCGTGCGAGCTCGCCACCACCACGTCGAGCTTCGCGAGCAGCTCATCCTCATAGTCCAGCGTTCCATCCGCCAGGATGTCCACCTCCGAACCCGCAAGGATCGTGATCCCCTCCACTTCCTTCCGCGCTCGATGGATCGCCGCGATGTGCTCGAGCAACCGCTCGGGCGACAAACCACCCGCCACCGCCGAAGACTTCGAGTGGTCCGTCACCGCGATCGTGTGGAACCCGCGCCGCTTGGCCTCCCCAGCCAGCTCCACGATCGACATCTTCCCATCAGACGCCGTCGTGTGCGCGTGCAACTCGGCCCTGATATCCCCCACCTCGATCAGCCGAGGCAGCCCGCTCCCCTTCCCCTCCGCAAACTCTCGCTCCGCAAGCGCGATCTCGCCCCGATCCTCTCTGATCTCAGGAGGCACCTCCGCCAACTCCAACGCCGCGAACACATCCCGCTCCGCTTTCGACGCGATCGGCGCGATCCCCCGCTTATGAGGCGGCGTCGGATCATCATCATTCGGAAACAGCCCCCACTCCGTCAGCGTCATCCCCCGCTTCAACGCCCGCTCGCGCAGACGTATGTTGTGCTCCTTCGAGCCCGTGAAATACATCATCGCCGCGCCCCAGCGATCCAGCGGGATCACGCGCAGATCGACCTGCACCGTCGGTCCCGCCGAATCAGCGCCCCACCTCCCGAGATCCGCCGACGCACGCATCCGCACCGACGACTTCCCCTCCCCGCTCGACAACACCTGCACCACACCGGGAAGCTTCGCGAATCGCTCGCTCGCCCCCGCCATGTCGCTCGTCGCAACCAGAATGTCAATATCGCCGATCGTCTCCTTCCCCCGACGCAGCGACCCCGCAAACGCCGCACGCTCCACGCCCGGCCACCGCTCCACCTCGGCAACAATCAACTCCGCAAGGGGCATCGCAACCCCGAGCTCCAGCCGCTTGTTCCCCTCCGCAACAAACGCCATGGACTTCTTGATCTTCTCAACGCTCTTCTCACCCATCCGAGGCAGCGTCAGGATCGTCCCGTCATCAATGATCCGCTTCAGATCCTCCAGCGTCTCCACACCCGCCTTCTCCCACATCATCGCGACCGTCTTCGGGCCCAGCCCCGGAATCTCCATGATCGCCAGCAACCCGGGCGGCACACGCCCCTCAACCTCCTCCAACTCCGCGATCCGGCCGCTGCTCGCAAACTCCGCGATCTTCTCCGCGATCTTCGGGCCGATCCCCTCAATCGCCGTCAACGCCTTCCTGTCCCCCGCGATCGTCGAGAGATCGATCGTCTGCGCCTCAACCGCCCGTGCGGCACGGCTGTGAGCGTTCACCCTGAACTTGTCCTCGCCCAGCAACTCGAGAATCTTGGCAATACGCTCGAACCGCTCAGCAAGACGCGCGTTGAAACTCATGGCAGAACTGTAACGCACCCACAGCCGCACGTGGCGGACGCCACGACGCGATCAGCACCCTCGCAGCAAAGCCGACCACGCACGTAGCACGGCAGAACGCCATGCAGGCCAACTCAGCCGCAGAGCAACGCATCACACAGCACACCGTCACTCGCGGCGTTCCCTATAAAGTGATCGACAAGGCACGCGGGTTCGATCATCTCCCCTTGAGGAGAGAGCGGCGGATGTCCTCGGCGTACCGCATCACATCACGCGGCGTCCAGACAATGTTCCACGAGTTCCACCACGCCGCGTGCTTATCGCCGCCACCCACCCGCAATCCCGCAGCGACCACGGTTGAGCAGTTCCGCTCGATCAGGTCGTACGCCTGAAGAGGACCGTGCAGCAACATCCCATTCGCCTGCAAGCCGACACTTGCCCACCAGTCGAGCATCCTCGCCGTGTCCAATCCGTCAATCGCGATGCGATAGTCCGGCTGCCGATTCGCCTCGGCCTCGATGTCCTGCTCGAGCGTCCGTTGCCGGTAGGGAGAGGTGTTGAACACGCGCCCCGCCTGCTCCGGCCACCATGAGACATACTCACGCCCGATATGCATCGATGCGTGCCCCACGAGCGGCGCTTTCGTCAGAACCAGCGGGTTCCAGACATACACGGTGACCATGCAAGCCCTCCCATCCTGATCGTGCCATACTGACGAAACAGTGTACAGCCGCGCCTCTCGGCTTGCTCGCCCCCTCAACCCTCACGAGACCGAGCGCACGCCGCGGGGCGACATGGCCCCTGTCTTGTTGTAGCAAGGCGTGTCCGGGGCATCCGCCCCCGCTCCGCCAATGAAGATTCTTCGGGCGGCCGGGCGGGGCGGGGGGGCGCAGTGGGGCGTGGGGGGCGCGGTGGGGCGGGGACATTCCGACACGGAGAGAAAGCACCGTGCTTGGGCCGGAGCGGCCAACATCGGTGGCACGGTGCAGCGTGAGTCTCTCACGAAGGGTCGGAGGGGGTCGGCGCAATTGTGCTGGCCGCAACGGTGCTGGCTTGGAAGCCCCAAAGGGGCGTCAGAGCCGGAGCCCGGGGCAAGCGAAGTCGCGCAGCGACGAGCATCGCCCCGGATCCCGTTATGGCGGCCCGTTGGGCCTCAAGAAGCACCGATCTTCGCCGCGGCGGCGAAGATGCGGTGGCGCGGCGGAAGGAAGGACGAGGCCATCGGGCACGATCAAGAAAGGTCGCGGCCACCAGCCGCCTGTCTGTTGTGATTCGTGACGGGCAGTTCAACGTTCGCGTTGCGGTGACGCATGACCCGGGGCACCCAGTCCATCGGTCTTGCGAGCGGCTCACCCTCGACCCCAGCATAGGCCAATCAGCGAGACCGCCATACCGACCGCGAGTATCAGAGCGATCGTGCCCATGAGAGTGTGGGGCGGGGCCTTCTCAAGCCTGCACGCGAGCCGAATGATTTGTATGATTGCGGTTGTCATTGGTACTACCTCCTAGTCCGGAGGCGTAATCGGCGTGAGCGGACGGAGTATACCGACAGCTCTCTGCTGACTGGCTTGCCGCTCCGCGGCTGCGCTGCGCCCCCACGCGTGCCAACACTCCGCCGTCCTGCGGACGCGAGGGGAGAATCGGGAGATGCAGGGCTTGGAACCGAGCGGTCAACCTCAATTGAGTCGAGAGCCAATAGCACTACTTCGACAATCGAGGAGATGATGGGTTGTTTAGCAACCACCACGCTTCCTTAGGCAACCGACCCTGTTTGTTCACACCGATCTCTGTAACAAGGAATCGCTTGCCGCGTCCTGTACCGAACCGCTGCTCTAGGCCCTTCGCGATTGCATGAGCACTGAGATCGCTGGAACAAAACACAGCATTGGGTAGACATGCGTACCAGTATGTAATGCTAGGAACGCTTGACAAGTACTCTTGCACAGACTTGCGTGTTGCGAAAGCATTTGATGACACAATCAAATATGCTTTACTCATCGCTTACCTCCTCTGTTGAAGGAGGCAATGCACGCCTGTCTGGATTAGAAATGGTGTCTATTGATGCCGGATACAGTGGAAGGCGGCCACCTTTTTCTTCGATTAGCTCCAAAGCAGCCTTTCGAATCTGGTAGTCTTCTGACTGAAGCTTGTCTGGATCAACCAGCATAAAATATACGAAACACAGGACAGTGAGCAAGGGCATTGATATAGCGGCAAACACAAGATACTTGGCAAGGGATGCATCCAAGAGCCCCGCAGAGATCAGGCACGTGGGCATTCCAATGGCACACAGCACCAGCAAGGGATTCAAGGCACTCTTGACGCGGATTCGGCCCACGGCAGAGCTTGCTAGTTGCGTGATCTTGTCAATCTGATCTGTCATTGCGCCCTCACCCCACCGCCTTGCACACCTTCACAGCAGCATCCGTCAGGTCCGTCGCCGGTTGCAGCGTCGGAAGCGAGCTCTTCGCATCCGCCAGCAACTTCCGCCCCGCCTCAACATTCGTCCCTTCCAGACGCACCACCAGCGGCACCTTGAAGCCCGTCGAACCATCCGCGTTCTTGTGCTTCGTCGCCGCGTTGATGATCCCCGCGGCGATCACATCACACCGCATGATCCCGCCGAAGATGTTGACCATCACACCCTTCACGCTCGAATCCGACAGAATGATCGAGAACGCCTCGGTCACGGCCTCTTCAGTCGCGCTGCCGCCAACATCCAGGAAGTTCGCCGGTGACCCGCCATGCAGCTTGACGATGTCCATCGTCGCCATCGCCAGCCCCGCGCCATTCACGAGGCAGCCGATGTTCCCGTCGAGCGCGATGTACGAGAGCCCGAACCGCTGGGCCCGCAGCTCCGCAGGGTTCTCCTCCGTCGGGTCGAACATCTGCTGGATGTCCTTGTGGCGGAACGTCGCGTTGTCATCGAACGAGAACTTCGCGTCGATCGCCAAGACCTGCCCGTCCGGATGCGTCGCCGACGGGGGCGTGATGATCAGTGGGTTGATCTCCGCGAGCGTGCAGTCCTTCGCCTCAAACAGCTTGGCGAGCGATGCCATGATCTTCGCGGCCTGGTTGATCTGCGAGCCCTTGAAGCCGAGGTCGAACGCCACACGCCGCGCCTGATGGGGCTGGAGGCCCATCAAGGGGTGCAGCGGCTCTTTGATGATCGCATCCGGCGTGTCGTGCGCCACCTGCTCGATGTCCACACCTCCCTGGCGCGACGCGATCAGGATGTTGCGGCGCGTCGCACGATCGGTCGTGACCGCAAGGTAGAACTCCTCCTTCCCTCCCCCACTGCGATCGGCAATGTCCACGCCCGCCGCGAAGAGCAGCTTCGTGACCTCAAGCCCCTCAGGCCCGGTCTGAACCGAGACCATGCGGTTGGTCAGCATGAATCGTGCGGCGTCCTCCGCCTCCTTGGCCGAACGCACCAGCTTCACGAAGCCCGCCTTGCCCCGGCCCCCCGTATGGACCTGGGCCTTCACGACAACCAGGTCCGAGCCGGACTCCGCCGCGACCTGCTTATAAGTAGTTGCGGCCTGCTCGATCGACTCGACGAGCGTGCCGGCAGGGACGGGAATGCCGAAAGAGGCGAGAAGCTGACGGCCCTGGTATTCGTGGATCTTCATGGGGGGACTCCGGATTGGGCGAAAGTGTAGGGGAAGGGAGAGCGCAGGGGAGTCCGCAAACGACGGGCGCAAGCCACGGTCGACTCGCTCCGCGTGGGTAGGATGTCGGCCGCAACGGGATCGCCCGAGCCGGAGTCTTTATGCGCAGCCCCAGACATGTCGCATGCATCTACCTGATCGCTGCGTGCGCGTGGCTGCCTCTCGCATGCGAGAAGCAGCCGCCAACAGGAGCCGGCACACCCAACGCGGCGTCGCCGCCGGACGGTGAGACACCGCTGGTTCAACGCCCGTTCGGCAAGTTTATCGACGGGTATCGGCTGCTCGATCCGGGCCAGCTCCCGCGCGTGGCGTTGCAGTATGCCCCGACGATCGGTGCCAAACAACTGATCACCTCGCGACACGACCACGGAATGGCCGGTTGGGAAGACGGGCGACGCGTCGGGATCGAGCAGACGCCCAACACGGTCGCCGTGATCAGCATCGAGGCCCTTGAGGTGACAGAGCACGGAACGCACGTGCGATGCGATCAGATGGGGATGTGGGTAAGCGAAGAAGACCCCGCAAGGTGGGAGGAGTGGACCGCGGAGTTCGAGAGGATGTCGCAGACCGCGATGGAACAGATGGTGCTCGCGACGTATGAGCCCTACGGACGCGTCTTTAGCGACCCCACAGAGAGCGACACCGAACGAGCACGCACACAGTCTGTTCTGCACCTCTCGATGCTGTTACCCGTCTTGCTCCCGGATGAACCGATCGGTATCGGTGCTGTCTGGGAGATGAACCAGGTCCACGAGGTCGCGACGGTGCCCATGCAGATGCAGCGACGATACCGTCTCCGCGCGGTCGATGGGAGCCGCATCACCGTCGAGATGAGCCAGCGCCACGTCGGCACGCCCGGCCCCACGCCGACGAGCACGCACGATTCTGCCGAGCTAGTCTCGCGTGAGATCTTCATTCAAGGGGAGGCCGTGATCGATCTCACCATGCCCGGCCCAGTCAGTGGCTGGTTCGGGAGCGACTACACCACGCGTGCCCGCGCATTCAAGGGCGGCGAGGCGACCGAGATCGTCTACATAACAAGCTTCCGCCACTCGTGGGAGCCGTACGAACCGCAAGAGGAATAGACATGGCAAAGCAGGAACTCTCGTCAACCCAGCGCAAGATCGTCGACCGCTACTACAGCAACCTCGACACCATCTCCCTGACGAAACTCCAGGAAGCGGTCTCAGAGCTGTACCTCGCCGAGACCGACAAGAAGAAGGACAAACTCTGGAAGACTGTGGAAACCGCCCTCGCGAAGTTCCCCGAAGCTGACGCCCGAGCCGCGGCGGTCCTCCGGACGAAAGACATCAAGGCCCTGGCCGAACTGGTGCAGAAGCTGTCCAAGTAAGCGATGCGAGCGAGAGAAAGGAACGAGCGTGCTGAAACCCGGCGCAGATCCGATGAGTGTCAACCAGAGCGACGTGCTCTGCAACTTCTGTGCGCGCGAGTGGACCGACGATCTCCCGCTCGTCGAGGGGCACCAGGGAAGCATCATCTGCGGCGTCTGCCTGAAGACCGCGTGCAAGCTGCTCGATGCTGGCACGCTGGCAACGAGCCATCGCACCTGCACCATGTGCCTCGAGCATCGCGATGATCCCGCGTGGGAGAGCCCGTGGGTCGAGGGCTCGGTCATCTGCGGGCGCTGCATCAATCTCGGCGCAACCGCGCTCTCCAAAGACAAGGACTACGCGTGGAAGAGAAGTGACGCAGTGACGCAGTGACGCAGTGACGCACTCACGAAGTCGCGAAGCCCGAACGCCGCGGCACACATGCGAGACACTCACGCGCCGGACGCGCGCCGATTCCGCACCTCTTTTTCGCTGCAATACCGATTCACCTAATCACAAAGAAAAGGGGCGAGTTCCCTACGGAATTGCATCCCTCAACGACGCGAATCGAATAGTGATGTGTTGAGTGGAAAGCTCGTGGCCATGCGAAAGTGGGCAAGCCAAAGAGCGTAGGAAGGGCCAGAAAGAGCCCGAGAACCGACGGGTACTGGCCAAAGTTGGCGAAGGATGCGCAAGGATGGCGCATCGACGGGTGTGTCCGTGGTGTGAGCGGACCACCCGAGGCAAAGCGGACGGGAGACAGAGAGCCCTGAGCAGCATCAAACAGAAAGCAGGAGGGCCGGGTCATGAGAAAGGATGAAAGAGACAAAGAGAACACGGAGCCGGGCAAGCCCGCTCCACTCGATCCCGCGCGACTCATGGACGCTGCCGACGCGATCATGGCCGCACTCGACGAGTACAAGATCGACACCCGCGGAGGGACCATCGCTCCCATCGAGCTGCTCGGCGCGCCGAACCAGCCCAAGGTCCTCTGCGATTACACGCGATGGGAGATAGAGCAGGCGTCGGCGTTCATGACGCGACTCGGGCTCATCGAACCCGTCCGCGCCAGGAAGGCATGACAGATCCGGCGGATACGCCGGGCCCCGCGCGAGAGAGAGAGAGGGCCGCGCGGCACGGATGGCCCCCACCCCGACAACGCACGTGCGTTCACCCACACGCCGGCTCCAGTCCGTGCGTCAGGATCTCCGTGCGCTCTCTCGGGAAGGCGTCGTGCCGACGCGGATTGAAAGTGGGATCGTCGAGTCGGTTTCTCGTCGGGGTGCGTCGCACGGTGCGGCGTCGTGCATCGGGCAACGCGATCGAGTTCGAGTATCTCGGTTCGCTGGAGAGTCATAGGCAGAGCGTGAGAGACACATTGCCGGCGTCATGCATCACGACGCCCTGACGCCGGCGCACGACTTTCTCCCCCGGGGGCACGTGGTGTGAGCGTGCCCCCGTTCCTTTTTCTCTATCTCCCACCACACCCACAACGATGCCACGGAAAAGAAAGAGCCCCGGGCCAGATCGACCCGGGAGCTCAAACGCTTGATCACTCACTATTCAAAGCGGCTGCGGACGAGAATGAGTCGATGTTCGCGGCGCGAGCGGCGGCACGAACTCGACCGCGCCGATATCAACGATCGGTGATGTCCCCGTCCCGGTGTCCGGCGTCGCAGGATCATCCACAAAGCGACGCTTCCCGCGAAGGTCCGTTCTCACATCAGCGGGCACGAAGCCGTTGTTCCCGGCGTCGATCAGCGGCGAACCCGCCAGAGGCGTGAAAGACGCATCGAGACGAGGATCGGCATCGATCACGCGAGGCCCGACCGTCGCGCCCGCAAGGATCGGGCCACGCACCACGCTGTCGGAGATCGACGTGTTGCCGTTGCCGTAGATCTCCACGCCCGTGATGGCACCGAAGACATTCTTCGAGAGAACCGTGTTCCGCACGATCGGGAACGAGTTGTAAGTCGTGTAGATGCCGCCCGGACGATTGTGCACGATCGTGCAGTTGATGATGGTCGGGCTCGCGCTGTTCGCCCAGACGCCCGCGCCGCCGATCCCCGCGATGTTCCTCGCAACCACGGTGTTCACGATCGTCAGGCCGTTGCCGCTCGCGACGTAGACTCCCGCGCCCGCCGCCGCCTTGTTGTCGGTGAATGTCGCACGCTCGATGCGCCCGGTGGTGCTGGTGGCATAGACGCCCCCGCCCCCGAACGTGTGGAATGTCTGCGTGCCGTACGCGTCAACCGTCATCTCGCCGTTGTTCTTCGCATCAACGATGCTGATCTGCGCGTTGGTGTGGTTCAAGAACATCGCACCGCCGAACGAGCCCGCCGTGTTCGCTTCGAGGTCCGCTCCCGTCATCGTGACGGATCCGCCCGTGATCGCGACCGCACCACCGTTGTTGATCGCGCGGTTGCCCGTCGCCACCAGCCCCTCGATGCGTGTGCTCGCCATCTCCGCGTAGATACCCCCGCCGCTGTTCGCGTTGTTGTTCGCAACGGTCAGGTCGAGAAGCGCGGGTGCTCCCCCCACGATCGACACGCCACCGCCGAACACCCCTGAGTTGCCCGTAATGACGAGGTTCTCAAGACGAGGGCTCGAAGAGACGATCCGCACCCCGCCTCCGGTCGGGCCGGATCCGCCCGTGACGCCCAGGCCGCCTCGCACGGTAAAGCCACGAACAACGGTTTGTGATGTCTCGCCGCTGTTGATGGTCACGACATACCGAGCGAGCCCGCCCCCGTCGATCACCGTGGAATCGGGACCCGCCTCAGACTGCACAACAATCGCCTTGCCGCGCAGGTGGATCGCCTCAACGTACACACCGGGCGCAACCAGCACCTCATCGCCCGCAACCGCAGCGTCGATCGCGCTCTGGATCGTCGCAAACTGCGACGGAACCCGAAGCGTCCCCGCAAACGCCTGGCCCGCGGCCATCGAAACCACCAGTGCAAGGCCCAAACCACGCGACATCCGACTCCCCCGGAACGAGACGTGTGCGACACTTGACATGGACTGCTCCTTTCTGTGCGATGTGGCAGGACAGAGAAACCAGCACAAGGCCGAGCAACCACCCGACCCCGCCCTTAACATGAGGCGTTCACCCTATCGCACGAAGTTTCGAGAACGACCAAACTGCCGGATTCAGTGGCCGGAATGAAATCGCGCAAAGAAGTCGCAACGCCATACACAGCAGCACTTTGCGATATGTGAAGAACGCCTCGACATGAGCATGTCGCAGTGCTCACACGCTGGAATGCACCGCTTCTTGCGTACTCACATCCAGAGCTTGCCCGATTCGGTAGTGGGTCAGCCAGTCAGCGCCTCTCATTCCCGAACAACGAGCACCACGCCACGCGGAGCCCAACACAATGCCGACCATGAAGCCGATCATGAAGAAGTTCTCGTCGCTGATCTCCCCAGGGCGCCTCATGGTCGCAGTGCTCCTGGTCTCGGGCGCCGCGTCGCATGCCAGCGCGCAGAGCACGACCGAGCGCCTCATCGATCTGCGCCCGAAACTCGAAAAAGGCCAGGAAATCCGCTACGAAATGCGGACCGAGACCACCACGTCCTACAAAGCGGGCGAAGCCGGCACGCTCTTACTCGACGGCTCATCCAAGATCCAGCAGCAACTGGACCTCAAACTCAAGGTCATCGAGTCCGACACCGAGAAGGGCTCGACTGTCGAGCTCCTCGTCGAGCGTGTCGTGGCCCGACTCGAGACCGACGGCAACGCCATCAACTTCGACTCGGCAAAGCCCCAAAGCCCGAGAAACGCCGACCAGAGCGACACCCGCGCGCTCGAAGCGTTCGCCAAGATGGCCGGAAGCAGCGTGCTCATCCAGATCGAGCCCTCCGGACGCATCGCGTCCATCTCCGCGCCCACCACTCTCCCCGGTGCCGGCTCTCACACAGCCCTCACAAACGCGGGGCTCGGGGGTCTCATGTCCGTCACCGGCGGCATCGGCATCCCCTTCGGCGAACTCCTCTCCATGGGCCACCCCACAGGCCTGGTCAAGCCGCGCGAGACATGGACCAGCACCGACACGCTCGGCGGGCTCGGCATGAACATGATCACCACGCACCGCCTGAAGAGCTCCACAAGCACAAGCGCGAAGGTCTCCATCTCCGGCAAGATCGAGCCGCCGGGCTCACAAGGTGAGGCCGGCTCATCCGCCAAAGCCAGATCCAAGGCCCCCGATCAGGGCCAGCCGATCAAGGGATTCACCTACGAGGGCGAATACGACTGGGACACCCAGCGCGGACAACTCAACAAACTCGACGTCAGGACCGAGTTCAAGTACGACAACCCACCGCTTGTCTATGAGACCCGCATGACCAGCGGCGTCCGCAGGGTTCGATAACCACCCCTACCGCTCGCTCCTGCCGCATCAGCCGCTCGTCTATTCCGTGTCCACCCCGGGAAAGCCCTCAGGTCGCTGAACACCCGGGGTCATCCTGTCGATACGACGTGTTGCGATGCCCGCCCCCACACCCGACAACCCGGCAAAGCACTCGGTCTGGAAAAAGCCGGAGCAATCGCCCGAGAACCAGCGTCGGCACGGCCGCGTCAAGTGCCACGATATCTGCTGCACCCTGGGCGAGGTGCTCGACCTGTCCGCTTCGGGGCTTCGCGTTCGCGCGACGGGCAAACTCCCCGTGCGCAAGGGCGATGCATTCAGCATGACCATCGAGACTCTGGATGGCCCGATGCTCGCTCCGGTCCGGATCGCCTGGATCCGCCGCGTCGGCTTCCGGCGTCACGAAATCGGGGTCACCTTCGTCGAGACCGGCGAGGCATTGGCGCGAGCGCTCGGCACCCTCGCAAGAGCCGCGGCCAATAACGAGGTCATCACCCCCTGGTACCGCCGGAGCGGCGCAGCATAAGCCAAGCCCCGCGGCATAAGCCCCGCCCCCGAACCCCGCCTCCCCACAGAGCGAGTGGCTCCCCCCGGCAAAGGCACAAACCCCCTTCAAGGCCTCTTGTGCGCAGTCCTGGCTCACATGGGCCATTGTTCGTGTTCTGAAAGGGTCCGATAGGCCCGACGAGGCCCTGGCCATGCGCCGCTCAAGGGGCGATTCATCAAAAATGCGAAGTACTTGGGTGAAAAGGGTTGCCGTTTGCGAGACGTGAGGCACTTTGTTCACTGGATCGTGAACGAGTTGTTCGTCCCGACCAACCTGTGGTTGTTCAAGGGTAACCCCAAGATCGTGTGAGGAGATTTCCAAATGAAGAAGATCGTTGCTCTCGTCGCTGTCGCTGGTCTCACCGCTGCTGCTAGCGCGGCAGGCAACCTCGTCCTCTCGATGGTTCCCCAGTCCGCGTCCATCGGACCCGGCGGCACCATGGTGATGGACGTCTACGCCGACTGGTCCGGCGTTGTCGGTGGCCTCTCGCTCGCCGGCTGGAAGTTCGACGTCATCGGCAACGCCAACGGCTCCCTCGCCGGCGCGGTCAACAGCACCAACTTCAACCAGGGCGTCAACAACGGCATCGTCTCCGGCGCCAACCTCCTCGACTTCGGTGGCGGCCAGCTCCCCCCGGGCTTCGGCGGCACCTACAACGCCAACCCCGCTTACCTCGGCACCATCAGCTACACCGACGGCGGCACCGCTGCGGCCGACTACACCGTCGCCCTCTCCGTCATTGACTTCATCGCCCCCGCTGGCTCGCTCAACGTCTACATCGGCGCCTCCGGCACCCAGAGCCGCGCTGGCACCTCCAGCACCTCATCGACCCACACCGTCACCTTCGAGATCCGTCCCTTCGACGTGATCATCCCCTCCCCCGCCTCCATGGCCCTCCTCGGCCTCGGTGGTCTGGTTGCCGGCCGTCGTCGCCGCTAATCAGCAAGAACGCCTCCCTGTAAGGGATGCGATCGGATAATCAAACACTCTCTCGGCCGCTCCATGAGCGGTCGAGAGATTTTTTTGTTGCATTTCGGTGTTTCTTGCTGAAAGGGGCTTGAAGTCGAGAGCAGAGGGCAGTATCTTCGCTCTGGGTCAGGAACGTTGTGTTTCGATTCTTCGTTCCAGTATGTGTTGAGAGAGAGCAATTTTCCCATAGTGAGGAGACGATCAGATGAAGAAGGCTATCGCTCTGTTCCTTGTCGCTGGCGCTGCCAGCATCGCCAGCGCTGCTGGTAACCTCGTCCTCGTCGGCATCCCCAGCGCCGCCTCCACGGGCCCCGGTGGCTCCGTGACGGTCGACCTGTGGGCCGACTGGACCGGCGTCGTTGGCGGCCTGTCGCTCGCCGGCTTCAAGTTTGACGTCATCGGCAACGCCAACGGCACCCTCGCCGGCGCTGTCAACAACGCTGGGTTCAACCAGGGCGTCAACAACGGCATCGTCTCGGGCAGCAACCTGCTCGACTTCGGTGGCGGCCAGCTCCCCCCGGGCTTCGGCGGCACCTACAACGCCAACCCCGCCTACCTCGGCTCCATCACCTTCACCGACTCCGGCACCGCTGCCGCGAACTACACCGTCTCCCTCTCCATCATTGACTACATCGCCCCCGCCGGCTCCCTGAACGTCTTCATCGGCGCTTCCGGCACCCAGAGCCGTTCGGGCCTCACCAGCACCGCTTCCACCCACACCGTTCAGTTCGCGATCGGCTCCTTCGACGTGATCATCCCGACCCCCGCCTCCATGGCCCTCCTCGGCCTCGGTGGTCTGGTCGCTGGCCGTCGTCGTCGCTGAGCATGACTGGCCTTCACTGGCTCGCAAGAGCCCACTGAGGCCACTCTTGTCCACAAATGTCCAAGTCCGCCCCGGCTTCCGCTGGGGCGGACTTTGTTTTTGACCCGCATGCCCCGCATTTTCTCGGAAGCAGCTGGCGTTCTGGACGAGCGAGGGCCATACTTCACATGGACGCCGAAACCAGGCATACCCCACCCCCTTCTCTCTCCTCGCACGCTGACGCCGCCGGAGATCCCTCGATGAAAAGCACCCTCGCCATTCTCGCTCTCGCCGTATCACCCGCGGCAGTTCACGCCGCTGGGAACTTGGTCGTGACCGGTATCCCCCAAGCCCCATCGATCGGCTCGGGCGGTTCTGTGGGTGTGGATCTCTGGGTGAACTTCGGCGGTGTGACTGGCGGGTTGGCATTCGCGGGTTTCAAGTTCGACGTGTTGGGTCACGCGAACGGCACGCTCATCGGCAACGTGAACAACACGGTCTTGAACCAAGGCGTCAACAACGGCATTCCCAGCGGCTCTAACCTGCTCGACATGGGAGCTGGCCAGTTGCCTCCATCCTTCCCGGGCTGCTACCTCAATAACCCCGTGTTCTTAGGCACCGTGACCTTCACCGACTCCGGCACCGCTGCCGCGAACTACACCGTCTCCCTCTCCATCGTCGACTACATCTCCCCCCTGGGTGTGCTGAACGTCTACATCGGCGCCTCCGGCACCCAGAGCCGTTCGGGCCTCACCAGCACCGCTTCCACCCACACCGTTCAGTTCGCGATCGGCTCCTTCGACGTGATCATCCCGACCCCCGCCTCCATGGCCCTCCTCGGCCTCGGTGGTCTGGTCGCTGGCCGTCGTCGTCGCTGAGCATGACTGGCCTTCACTGGCTCGAAAGAGCCCACTGAGGCCACTCTTCTCCACAAATGTCCAAGTCCGCCCCGGCTTCCGCTGGGGCGGACTTTGTTATTGACCTCGCGGCCTTTCTGTGTTGTCTTCACGCACCGCGTGGCAACACAGACAGCCCACGCAGGGACATGGGCCTTCCAACCACGAGCGTGCACACGAACATCTGATGATCTATCGCCGCTCGATACCGTGACTCAATACTTGATCACCGAGTGCAACTCACCGTACGGCTTCAGCTTCTCACGCCCGCCCAGGAACGCCAACTCGATCAGCACCGTGCACCCGACAATCTCGGCCTTGAGATTGGTCGCCAACTGGCACGCCGCGAGCATCGTCCCGCCCGTCGCGAGCAGATCGTCCACAATCAGGATCCGCTGCCCCGGCGCGACCGCGTCGGCGTGCATCTCCAGCCGATCCGTGCCGTACTCAAGCGCATAGTCCACGCCCATCACCTTGCGAGGCAGCTTCCCCGGCTTCCTCAGAGGCACAAACCCCGCCGAGATCGCCTGGGCGATCGCGATCCCGAAGATAAACCCGCGCGACTCCGCCCCCACCACCAACTCGATCCGCTTCCCGCGATACGGGTTCGCCATCAACTCCACCGCGAGCGCAAGCCCCGCAGGATCAGCCAGCAACGGCGTGAAGTCCTTGAACGAGATCCCCGGACGCGGAAAGTCCGGAACTTCGCGGATAAGCGATGCGAGTCGATCCACGGGTCGCTCCTCTAGCCGCGCAGCGGCGGGTGAGGATATCGGCCCAATCGCGCCGGCGGACCAGCACCAACGCGGAATCGTGCCCCCGCCCCCCGGCCGATCCGCACGTCCCTAGAGTTCGATCTATGACGAGCAAGCCGCAGCCCTCGCGCAAGTCCTCACCGGGTCTGGAGATCGTCGAGCCCCTCGGGAAGCGCGTGCTCATCCGCAAGGATGAGGACAAGAAGCAGACCAAGACCGGCATCCACCTCCCCGACAAGGTGGAGATCCCCACGATCACCGGGCGCGTCGTCGCCATCAGCGCACACGTCGAGCGCGACGCGGATTATCCCATCAAGCAGTACGACCGCGTCCTCTTCCACCCGAAGAACAGCGTCCCCGTCGACTTCGAAGGGGACAACCGCCTCTTCGTCGTCCCCGTCGAGGATGTCGTCGCGGTCTTCAGGCGAGAAGTCGAGTAAAGCCACGCCGGCCGCCACCGAGCACGAAGCGCCGTCAACGGACGAGAGATGAACCAGGGCCCGCAAACCGAAGCACACCGTGCCCCGGCCCTCGCCGATCCGATGCCCGTGCGCCCTCACACGCGCCCGTTCAACGCCCTTCTCACCCCTCCCGGCTCCAAGTCGCTCACGAACCGAGCCCTGCTCCTCGCGGGGCTCGCGACAGGCCAGAGCATCATCCGGCGATCGCTCATCGAGGCAGACGACACCGCACGCATGATCGACGCCCTCAGGCGTCTCGGCGCGGGGATCGAGCGCGAATCAACCGACACACTCCGAGTCGATGGCGTCGCCGGAAAATGGAAGCCCGAAGGACGCGAACTCTCCCTCGACCTCGGCAACGCCGGCACCGCAACCCGGTTCCTCGCCGCCGCCTCCGTCCTCTCGCCGATCCCCATCGTCATCGACGGCAACGCCCGCATGCGCCAGCGCCCGATCGGTGAGCTGACGGGCGCGCTCGCCGCCCTCGGCGTCCGGATCCAGCACCTCGGCACGCCGGATTGCCCGCCCGTCCGCATCACACCCCCGGACTTCGATCTCTCCTCGCCCAAGATCGAGTTCGGCTCGCTGAAGTCGAGCCAGTTCGTCTCCGCCCTCCTGCTGATCGCGCCCTGGATCTCCGGCGGGCTCACCGTCCGCCACTCCGCCACCGTCACCAGCCCCTCCTACATCTGGATGAGTCTGCGCCTGCTCGAACGCCTCGGCGCGAGCGTCCAATCGTCAGAAGATCTGCGCGTCATCCGTGTCGGCCCCGGCGACGGCTCCCACTCCGGCATGCCCGGCTTCGATCTGTCGATCGAGCCCGACGCGTCGAGCGCGACCTACTGGTGGGCAGCCGCAGCAATCGTCCCCGGCTCGTCCGCGATGGTCCGAGGGCTGGGAGCCGACTCCCTGCAGGGAGACGCCTCATTCCCCTCCCTCCTTGAACGCATGGGCGCAAACGTCGAACGCCACGCCGATGGCATCGCGTGCACCGGCCCCGCCGAGCTTCGCTCCATCGCCGCCGACATGACCGACATGCCCGACGCCGCGATGTCACTCGCCGCCGTCGCGTGCTTCGCAAGGGGCGCGTCGATCATCAGGGGGCTCCAGACGCTCCGCGTCAAAGAATCCGACCGCATCGCGGCCATGGAAACCGAACTCGCCAAGATCGGCGTACGCGTCGAGACCAACTACCTCGGCGACCCCGGCGCAATCCGCATCACCCCTCCCGCATCGGGCGTCGACTGCACCGCATCCGTGCCGCGCGTCGAGTTCGACACATACGACGATCATCGCATGGCGATGTCGCTCGCGCTGATCGGCCTCCGCCGCCCGAACGTGCTCGTCCGCGATCCCGCGTGTGTGAACAAAACCTACCCGACCTACTGGCGCGATCTCTCGACACTCGGCTGAAACCCCCTACGAGCGATCCACACCCGTCGTCGCACTCGGCGGACTGAACAAGTCGAGAATCCGCGTCTCCTCCAGCGCAACGCACGAGTGAGGCACATCCGGCGGCAACACCAGCACCTGCCCCGCCTCCACGATCATCTCCCGATGCTCCGCCGTCCCCTCCGCCCCGACACCGAAACGACATCGCCCCGAAACAACCACCACGAACTGCTCATTCCCGTGCGCGTGCGATGCCAGTGCGAACCCCTTGTGCAGGAGAACCTCCGACACCATCAGGTGCTCACCGATGATCCGCCTCCGATCGATCAGCGGCATCGGACGATCGATCGCAAGGTCGGACCAGGAGATCAGGCGTGCAGTACCCATATGAAGAGCGTACCGACGATTCATCCCCGCGATAGCGTGAAGTTCTCCGGTTTTCTCGCCATATTGGCTTGACTCTTCCCGAAGCGCGGTTAACTTCTCACCAGCATCAAGAGCCCCGGACCCATCCAGGTGTCCGGGCGGCAACCGAGCAGCACACCTGCCGCGGTGCCGAGGAACTCCCCAACGTGGGGACCGATGCGGCCGGAACCGTCCAACGGGATCCGGCAAACAAGACGCGATCGTTCGCGTCACCCCACGTTGCGAGTTCCGCGATTGATGCCGTGAGGAGTTCACGGCATGTCTTCGTTCTCATCAACCATCGCGGTTCACGGCGGACGCTCCTGCGACCCCGGACACGGCTCGCTCGTCACCCCGATCGTCCAGTCCACAACCTACGTCCAGGACGAGGTGGGCATCAACAAGGGACACGCCTATTCGCGCGTCTCCAACCCCACCGTCACCGAACTCGAAAGACGCCTGGGCGCCCTCGAGAACGCCGCACCCGCCGTCTGCTTCGGCACCGGACTCGCCGCAGAAACCGCCCTCTTCCTCGCCACCCTCCGCGCCGGCGACCACGTCGTCTGCGGCGATGCGATCTACGGCGGCACCGTCCGCCTCGTCCGCCAGTTGCTCAGCGAACTCGGCATCAGCGGCACCTTCGTCGACACCTCCGATCCCGCGAATGTCGAACGCGCCATCACGCCCCACACCCGACTCGTCTTCATCGAAACCCCCGCCAACCCGACGCTCAAACTCACCGATATCGCCGCCATCGCTCGCATCACCAAGAACGCCGGCGTGCTGCTCGCGGTGGACAACACCTTCCTGACGCCGGTGCTCCAACGCCCGCTCGATCTCGGTGCCGACATCACGGTCTACTCCACCACCAAGCACATCGAGGGACACTCAACCGCGATCGGCGGCTCGGTCGTCTCACGCGACGAACAACTCGTCGAGCGCGTCCGCTTCATCCGCAAGTGCACCGGATCCATCCAGGCCGCGTTCCAGGCCTTCCTCACCGGACGCGGGCTCTCGACCCTGCCGCTCCGGATCGAACGCCACTCGAAGAACGCCCAACGCGTCGCCGAACGCCTCGCCGCGAACCCGCTCGTGAGCGCAGTCTACTACCCCGGACTCAAGAGCCACCCCCAGCACGATCTGGCCCTGCGCCAGCACGCGAAGATCGGCGGAGAAGTCCTGCACGGAGGCGTGCTCAGCTTCGAGGTCGTGGGCGGCGCGGAAGCAGGTGCCCGCGTGCTGAACTCCGTGCGCCTCTGCTCTCTCGTCGAACATCTCGGCAGCGTCGAGACCCTCATCACACACCCCGTCTCGATGACCCACGCCGACGTGCCGCGCGAACAGCGCATCGCCGTCGGCATCACCGATGGATTGATCCGCGTCTCCGTCGGCATCGAAGATGCCGACGACATCATCGAGGATCTCGAACAAGCGATCACGATCGCTCACGATACCGAGGGTATCGTGGACCTTGAGGCCGACGTGTGCGCCTCCGCAGCCGGGAGGGCATCATGCCTGGCGAATGTCTGAATCAACGCTCCGCAGAGAGCCGCGATCTGCCCGTCGTCGTGCTGAAGTTCGGCGGCTCCGTGCTGCGCAACGAGGCCGATATCGCGCGCGTCGTCCACGAGGTGTATCGCTGGGTGCGCCGAGGTAAGCGAGTGGTGGCTGTGGTGTCGGCCCTGGAGGGGACGACCGACGCGCTGATCGCGCAAGCTCGTGCCTACGCCGACTCGCCGGACTCGCTCCACGCCGGCGCGTACGCATCGCTCCTCGCCACGGGTGAGCAGACCAGCGCCGCCCTCCTCGGGCTCGCGCTCGACCGCGCAGGGCTGCCCGTCGAGATCCTCGACGCCGCCTCCGTTTCGCTCCTCACCAGCGGCACGGTCGTCGATGGCTTCCCCGAATCGATCGATGCACCCCGGATTCTCTCCACACTCAACCGCGTCCCCGTCGTCGTGCTGCCCGGCTTCATCGGACGCGACACCGAAGGGCGCACGACACTCCTCGGCAGAGGCGGCTCCGACCTGACCGCCCTCTTCGTGGCCGAACGCCTCATCGCCGCAGGGGCAAGCAAGACCACATGCCGCCTCGTCAAGGATGTCGATGGGCTCTACGAGTTCGATCCCGCAAACGGAACGGATGGAGAGAGGCCACGCCGTTTCACCCATCTCCATTGGGACGGAGCACTCGCCCTCGATGGCGGCATCGTCCAGCACAAAGCCGTGCGCTACGCCAAAGAGAAAGGGCTGAGCTTCGAGGTCGGGGCCGCCCTGGAGGACCGCGCCACCCTCGTCGCAGACACCAACGAGTCGCTCGATCCCGCTCCGACCCGCGATCGCACGCCTCGGACACGCGTCGTCCTCCTCGGGTGCGGCACCGTCGGGCTTGGTGTCTACAAGCGCCTCATCGCCCTCCCGGATCTGTTCGATGTTGTCGCCGTCGCCGTCCGCGACATCGCCAAGGCGATCGCTTCCGGCGTCGAGCCGCACCTCCTCACCACCGACCCCCTCGGCGCAGCCGAACTGGACTGCGACCTCATCATCGAGACCATCGGCGGCACAGAGATCGCACGCCACGCGATCGAGCGTGCCCTCCGCGCAGGCAAAGACGTTGTCACCGCGAACAAGGCGGTCATCGCGACCCACGGCGATGAACTGCGGGCAATCGCCGCTTCAACCGGCACCACGCTGAGATACAGCGCCGCCGTCGGCGGCGCAACGCCCGCGCTCGAAGCCCTCGCGCACGCAGCCGAACTCGGAGAGATCCTTGAGATCACCGGCGTGCTCAACGGCACCACGAACTTTGTGCTCGGCCGAGTCGGAGAAGGAGAGAGCTTCAGCGATGCCGTGCGGCGTGCGCAAGCCGCCGGCTTCGCTGAGCAGGACCCCTCACGCGATCTCGACGGACGCGACGCCGGCGACAAACTATGCGTGCTCGCTCAAGAGGCGTGGGACATCACCCTCGACCCATCAACGATCGAGAGAGAGCCGCTCAGCCAAGAGACCATCGACCAGTCGATCAAGAGACTCGACGCGGGCCACGTCATTCGCCACGTCGCCACTGTTGCGAAAGCACGCGATGGGACGATCCGCGCCACGGTGCGCATCCGACATGTGGACGCGACCGAGCCGCTGGGACGTGTCCAGCGCGAGTGGAACGCCGTCACGGTGCGGATTGCGACGGGCGAGGCGTACACCGTCTACGGACGCGGCGCAGGACGCTGGCCCACCGCCGAATCAGTGCTTGCCGACGTGCTGGAGCACGTTGCCTCCTCACGTTCCCCTGCCCTCGCGACTCCGTGACTCCGTGACTTCGTGACTCCGTGACTTCGACAAAGGTACTTCCCCATGCCCATTCAGACATGCACAGTGGCTGTAGTCGGTGCGACCGGAGCGGTCGGCCGCGAGGCGCTCACGGTCCTGCACCAGCGAGGCGTGCCCGCAGAGCGGGTGATCGCCCTCGCCTCGGAGAGATCCGCCGGAGCGAGCGTGGAGTACGGATCGGCCGGGCTGACCGTCGTCGCGCTCGACGAACGCAGCGCCGAGCGAACGTTCCACCTCGCGGATGTCGCGATCTTCTGCGCCGATGCCGATACGGCCCGCAGATTCGTGCCGATCGCCGTTGAACGCGGCTCGCTCGTCGTTGACAACTCCTCCGCCTTCCGCATGGATCCGACCGTGCCGCTCGTGGTACCCGAGGTCAACGGAGCACTGCTCGACGCGGGTGCAGAGATCGTCGCAAACCCGAACTGCTCGACGATCCTCCTCCTCGTCGCGATCGAGCCGCTCCGCCGACGCTTCGGCGTCCGGTCACTCGTCGTCTCCACATACCAGGCCGTCTCGGGCGCGGGCCTCGCCGCCATCGAAGAGCTCCGCACGCAAGCCCGGGAGTCCCTCGCCGGACGCGAGGCAACACCCGTAGCTTTCAGAGAGCCCTGCGCCTTCAACGTCTTCAGCCACGACTCAGCCATCGACCCCGAAACAGGGCTGAATACCGAAGAGAAAAAACTCATCGAAGAGACCCGCAAGATCTGGGGCGACTCAAGGGTCTCGATCACACCGACGTGCATCCGCGTCCCCGTCGAACGCGCCCACAGCGAATCCGTCGTGATCGAACTCCGCGAACCCGCTCACGAAGACGAGATCCGACTCGCCCTCGCCTCCGCGGCAGGCGTTTCGATCATCGACGATCGTGCCGCCAACGCCTTCCCTACACCCCTGAAGGCCTCCGGCATCGACGATGTCCTGGTCGGTCGGATCCGGCCTGATCCCGGCGCGGGCTTCGACGGGCGAGGCCGCTGCACGCGCTGGTGCCTCTGGCTCAGCGGCGATCAGATCCGCAAGGGCGCCGCACTCAACGCGATCCAGATCGCAGAGCGACTCGTACAACCGGCGCGCCGGCTGCCTCCCGCCGCGAACATCGCGCACAGACGCACGCCCGCACGATTCGGCTCGTTCATCGCTTCAAAGTGACAGCACCACAGTGAAAGAACAAGGCACACGCCTCACGCCGGCGAGGGCATCGCGCCGGGAGGAACATCCGGAGACTCGGGCGCAACCGGCGGTCGCGTCGAAGCGGGCGGCTCGCTCTTGGCCGCCTCCGCAGCAAGCAGGTCCGCCACCGTCGGCTTCGAGAGCGGCTCATTCCGCATTAGCTTCCCGACCTCGTCGGAGTTCAGCGTCTCGTGCTTGAGCAGCGCGAGCGCAACCCGATCGACCTTATCCCAGTTCTCGTTCAACAGCCGCTGCGCATCGGCATACGCCTCGTCAACGAAACGCCGCACCTCATCGTCGATCAGACGTGCCGTCTCATCCGAATACTCTTTGTCCGGCGCGAAGAAGTCGCGAGTGTCCTGCCCGGCGTAACGCACGAAGCCCAGACGCTCACTCATGCCCCACTCGAGCACCATGGTCCGCGCCAGACGCGTCGCCATCGAGATATCCATCGCCGCGCCCGAAGACGTGTCGCCCGTCGCCCGCTCCTCCGCGATCCGCCCGCCGCACAGCACACGCATGGTCGCCAGCAGCCACTTCTTGCCGTAGCCGAGCCGGTCCTTCTCCGGCAGCGACATCGTCGAACCAAGCGACTGGCCGCGAGGGATGATCGTGACCTTGTGCAACGGATCGGCGTTGGGCAGCAGCGCCTGCAGCACCGCATGCCCGGCCTCGTGATACGCCGTCGCCCGATTCTCGTCCTTGTCGACCGCGCGGCTCTTCCGCGCCCGGCCGAACTTGATCTTGTCACGTGCCTCCTCAAGATCCTCCTGCTCGATGAAGTCCTTGTTCTTCATCGTCGCCGAGATCGCGGCCTCGTTGATCACCGCCGCCAGCTCAGCGCCGGAGAACATCGGCGTCGCGCGAGCAGTACGCTCGAGATCGACATTCGGGCCGAGCTTCACCTTCTTCGCGTGGACCGACAGAATCTCGACACGCCCCTTCACATCAGGCAGTGGCACCGTGATCTGCCTGTCGAAACGACCGGGACGCACCAGCGCAGGATCCAGCACATCGTTCCTGTTCGTCGCCGCGATCACGATCACGCCGTCCGAACTCGTGATGCCGTCCATCTCAACCAGAATCGCGTTCAGCGTCTGCTCTCGCTCGTCGTGCCCGCCCTGGTTGAAGCCGGAGCCGCGCCGACGCCCCACCGCATCGATCTCGTCCAGAAAGATGATGCACGGCGCAGATTCCTTCGCCTGCTTGAAGAGATCGCGCACGCGCGACGCGCCCACGCCCACGAACATCTCCACAAAGTCCGACCCCGAGATCGAGTAGAACGGCACATCCGCCTCGCCCGCGATCGCCTTGGCCAGAAGCGTCTTGCCGCACCCCGGCTCGCCGATCAGCAGCACACCGCGCGGGATCCGCCCACCGAGCTTCGTGAACCGCTTGGGGTTCTTCAGGAACTCGATGATCTCCGTCACTTCATCCTTTGCCTCGTCGATCCCCGCAACATCCTTGAACGTGATCCCCGTCATCTCTTTCGACAGCGTCCGGTGGCGGCTCTTTCCGAAGTTCCCCAGCATCCCCCCCGCATTCGAAGCGTTCCTCAGCCCACGCGAGATGATGAACCAGAGCACCAGCAACACCAGAATGAACGGCCCGAACCACAGCAACAGAGGCAGGAACGGAGAGGGCGCACGCGTGTGGACCTTCCGACCCGTGATCTCAAGCACCGCGTTCGTGTAGGGCTCTTTCGTCGCCGAGTTCAGCGTCACGCGAACCGTCGTCGGCACCTTCGAATCCGCCCCCGGCAGCAGCCGCGCCACGATCGCATCGTCGCGGATGACCACGCTCTCCGGGTCGATCTGCTTCTCGCGATACCGCGTCTCAAACTCCGCAAGCGTGATCGACTTCCCCTCGCTCCCGGACGAGAGCACCATGTAAAGCATCAACACCACAAGCAACACCGCGACCAGACCGAAAAGACCCTTCGACGGTGGCACCGCCGCCGCCTGCGGCCGCCCGCCCGGGCGAGGCCCGCTCCCCTGTCCCTGGTCACCGCTTGGCTGGTTGCTCGGCTTGGATTCGGGCTTGCTCATCGCGCTCACTTCTGGTCTGTTCGTACCTGTCTCCGTCGAATCCTCGCCCCACGCGACCCGTCAGGCGAGATCGGCCCAGACTCGTCCGGATGCCGTTCGTGCTATCCATTCATTCGGATGCCGCAACCCACGGGTTCATCACACAGACCCTCAAACACACAGGCCAAACACACAGGGTAGGTTAACGCTAGGCATTCGGCACTACCAGTTCGAACGAAGTTCGGCGACGATGTCCCGGGCAAGCTCCTGGATCACCGCCTGCTGCCCGACATCCAGACGCTCCCGCGAGGGTCGCGAGGGAACAAACGGCTCGACCGATGTGAAGTTCCGCCTCGCCACCAGCGTCTCGCCAGTGCGATTGTCCACCCACTCAAAGCTCACCGTCAGACGAACACCCACTTCCTGCACCAGCCCGATCCCCGATTCTCTCGAAAACGCGATCATGTCCGACCGCGTGATCGCCCCCGAGAGCGTCGTCTCGGAATTCCCCGGAGATGTCACGATCCACGGCGTCATCAGCCGCAGTTCCTTGATGATCGCCTCGGTCAGCGACGCCTCAAGACCGACGTCGTACGTCTCGTTGTCGAACATCGGCACCGACACCGACCGCACGCTCTCGTCATACGTCGAACGCGTCGAATACCCCTGCGTCGGATCGGATGCACACCCGCTCACGCACGCCCCCAAGAGCAGCGCAACCGCCAAACCCGCACAGACTCGTAGGGTTCTCTCGTTCACAAGCCCGCGGCGTCCGCCGCCCCCCGATCCTCACCGCCGCCCTCAGCAGGAACCTCCGGCTTCGTCGCTCCCAGCCACCCGCGATCGACCATGATGTCCGTGCCGCGAGATGCCGCAAGCGTGCCGGGATGCTCCCGGAGAAGACGCTGCAGAATGACACGCGCCGATGCCTCATCCTTCTGACGCAGATACCACCGCGCCGTCTCCAGCATCTGCGCTGCCAGCGACTCGTCGAGTCTCGCCACCAGCGCATCATTCAGGCCCGCCGCCTGCGCATCAAGCGGATAGGTCTGCGAGAATCCCTCAACCAACACCTGGGCCTCGACCAGCGGAGCCGCGTTGTACCGAGGACCCTTGAACCTCGCGATATTCGAATAAATCCGGCGCTGCATCGCCTTCTTGCGATACTGACTCTCAGGAAAGTTCACGAGGAAGATGCCGTACATCTCCGCGGCCATCTCCATCTCGCGGGTGCGGTAGTAATAATCGGCAAGCTCGATCGCCGCGCTCTCCGCAAGTTGGCTCTTGGGCAGACGCTCCTGGATCCGCACCAGAAGCTCCTCGCCGATCGGACCGCCGTTCTCCATCCTGATGCCGAGAAACTTCCGGCGAAGACCGTTCAGGTACAACCGCGCGATGTCAAACTCCCGCTCCAAGGCGGTCACAAACTCCGGCGAAGACGGATACTGCAGAATGACCGCCTCGTAGTCGTACAACGCCTTGTACTCGTTCCCCCCCGCCATGATCGCATCCCCCCGGAGCAGGTACGCCTCGGGAAGCAGCGGATGGTCCTCTCTCGCGTTCTCGTCGATCCACTTCGAGAGAATCGACCTCGCCTCGGAAGGACGGTTGTTCGCGATCAGCTCACGGGCACGGCCGATCAGCGCCTCGTCCGTCCCCTCCGCCGGCCTCTCACCTTCTTGGAACTCACCCGATTCGTCCAGCTTCAACTCCCGCGCCTGTCCGAGCGCGGCATCCGCACACGCGAACGACGCGGCCAGAAGGACAACCGGAAACAGCTTTCGGGGGTCGCGCATGGGCACGACAGTGTAAAGGGGTCGCCAGTCCTTCTCAATCACCCCTTGTCGTGTGCCGAGCCACTCCACACGCCCAGAACACCATCGCCCCGCCCCCACCCGCTCCTCACCCGCCCCTCACCCGACGCCGCCCGCCCCGATCCGGCGTATGCTGGGAAAGACGACCGCCGAGGATGCAGGATGCGTGAAGGAAGGCACGGTTCAGAACACACCACCGAGAACGTGACGATCAATGTCACGCCCCGCTATCTCCCCGAGCAGTCCGACCCCTCAGAGCCGCGCTATGTCTTCGGATACCACATCGATGTCCGAAACAACGCGTCCGAGGGAATCCAGATCCTCGCACGCCGCTGGCGGATCATCGAGTCCGACGGCGAGGCCCACGAGGTCGAGGGCGAGGGCGTCATCGGCCTCACGCCCCACATCGCCCCCGGAGAGTCGTTCCATTACGCCTCGTACTGCCCGATCCGCACCGAATGGGGCACGATGGAAGGCGTATACATCGCACGCTGGGACAGCGGCCGCCAGACCGAACTCACCGTCGCTCGCTTCTACCTCGCGGTGCCGAGGTCAGACGCTTCCGAGTAGCTCCAGTGCCGCTCCGACCCCCATCCCGACTACCCTCCCACCCATGGCCGGCCAGCCCCTGAGCGGACAACTCGCCAGCACCTCCCTTTCCGCGGCACACCTGCGCGCCCTGCTCATGGGCCTCTACATACTCTTGGCCGCGATCGGGGCCCAGATCGCCTTCCCCCTCCCGCCCTTCGGCGTCCCACAGACCCTCCAGACCCTTGTTGTCATCCTCGCAGCACTCCACCTCGGGCCACGCTGGGGAACGTGCGGCATGCTCGCCTACATCGCCATCGGCGCGATCGGAGCCCCCGTCTTCTCAAAGGGAGAAGCGGGCCTCGGCGTCGTCCTCGGCCAGACCGGCGGCTACCTCGTCGGCTTCGTCGTCTGCCAGCCGATCATCGCCGCGTGCGTCAGAAGGCCCGATGGCTCGGCGCGCGGATGGGGCGGCATCGTCCTCGGCTCTCTCCTCGGACACGCAGCGATCTTCGCGATCGGCGTCCCCTGGCTCTATCTCGTCCGACGCTTCGACGCAAGCGAGGCCGTGAACTCGCTCTCCATCCGCGACGCGCTCTACGGCGGCTTCGTCGTCTTCATCCCCGGCACGATCCTCAAGACCCTGATCGCCTACCTCATCGCCAGGGCCTCGCTCCCGTGGGCCATGAAACGCATCTGGTGATCCGCGCCGCAGAGCCAGTCACTCTGGCACGATATCCAGCACCGCCCCGAGAATCCGATCGACCATCCGGGTGTGCTCAAGACCGGTCGCCGGGCCGCAGTACCCCGTGTGGATCGCCGACACATCCCCCGCCGCGTTGAGAAAGAGAATGCTCGGATACGAGTGGACTCGATCAAGGAACGCCAGCCGCTCCCTCGCCCTCGCCTTGTCAGAATCCCCCGCGAGCAGGATCGGGTACCTCACCCCGTGGCGCGCGCGGAACTGCGCAATTCGCACCGAATCAGCCGCGAACTCCCCATCCGTCTCGAAGGCAAGCGCAACCAGATCGATACCCCGTGCCTCGCAGATCGCGTGCAACTCCTCCATCAACGCCGCGGCATCGTTCGAGTTCGGGCACCACGTCCCGAAGATCTGAACAATCGCCGGCCCATCGATCAGCGACGAGAGCGCAACCGTGTTCCCGCGTTCGTCGATGAACCGCAGCGCATCAAGATCGGGCCTGGCAATCGCCCGAGTGATCGACATGTCGTCGGGCAACGCGACTTCAGGATCGGCAACGCCCTTGAAGCGCCTGTGCGATGTCGAGCCGGACCAGCGTTCACCGGTCAACGTCGCCGGAGAGCCGTCCGATGCCGGTGTGTACACAGCCCTGTAGAGCGAGGCGCCGGAGCCGCTGAACGAGGCGAGTTCCAGCGTCGTGCCGTCGAACGTGCCGTGCAGATACCGCGCGTCCCCGGTGGTCGACAGAATCGTGCCCGTCGCCCTCCCATCTAGGCGGACGCGCACCAGACCGATGTCCGGCGACTCGATCGGTGCAGGTCCGCTCGACGCCGGCTTCAGTGCCGGCGCGGGCTCAACCGGCGCAAACTCCAGCCGCCAGCGGTGCTCGATCGACACAGGGTCGGGCCTGCGCAGCGGCTCAGGCGCAACCGGCCCCGCCCCGAACGCCATCGCCACAATCTCCTGCTTCCCTCGCCGACGGATCCATCGCCCTTCCAGCGTGCCGGGCTCCCGACCGGGCGAAGCATGCAACTCCGCCTCGTAGGGATCGAATCGCAGCACCAGCATCTCGCCCAGCATCGCCGCGCTCGTCACCGACACACGCTCATCCCCGTTCTGAATCCCGACCACAAACGCCGCGAGTTCCGCGTCCGTCGGCGCCGCGCCGGTGGGATCCGACGAGTCCAACTCCAGTTTCCGCCTGACTTCGAGCTTGAACGGGATCTGCCCCCCCGGCGAATCGATCCAGGCGTCGTAGACACCAAGCGGGGCAGGCGGAGCCCCACTCCCCGCTCCCAACAGCAAAGACCCGACCAGGAACGCCGTACCGATCATGCTCATGCCGAAGTGTAACTCGGCAATCGCGTGAACAGCTCCGCCAGCCGCGCCCTTCGGTACTCAAATATCCGCTCCACATCGCGACGCACGAACGCCCGCTCGATGATCCCCTCCAGCCCCGGCCCACCCGGCACCGCATATGTCACGCGATCCACGCACCGCGTTCCGCCATCCTCAGGGATGAACAGGTGCTCGTGGTGCCAGAGCCGGTACGGCCCCCTCAGTTGCTCATCCACGAATCTCGTCGGCGGCTCCCACGCCGCGATCCGCGTCCGCCATCGGATCGGCACGCCCCGAAGGCGAAGCCGATAGTCGATCAGCGTCCCCGCCGCCATCTCGATCGGGGCAGGCGTGAGCACAGAAAACCTCAGGAACGGCGGCGTGATCATCTCCAGATTGTGCGCATCCGCAAAGAACGGGAAGACATCCTCCGGCGACCGGGGGAGCCACAGCTCGGTATTCAGTGTGAATGTACGCATACTCAGGATCGGGTCGGGTTCGTGAGGACTACCCGTTTCGGTGCTCACTCCCCGGCGGATTCGCGAAACCTTGACGCGTGTCGGGCCTCGCATGCACGCATCCGCTCCCACTCGCCGAAACTCGCCCAACACCGCCACCCCCGGATGCCGATCCTCCAACAAGGGAGATCGGCGGGCGGGAACATGCGCAACGGGCGTTCTCGGACCATCACGGCGACTCGCGGCTTCTCGATGATCGAGCTGGTCATCGTCATCGCCATCATCGGCATCATCGCCGGCATCGCCGTCCCGCGCATGTCCAGAGCAACCGACACCGCACGCCAGAACACACTGGTCGGATCGCTCGCACGCATCCAATCCGCCATCGACCGATACACCGCCGAGCACGGGGGGCTCAGCCCGGGCCACGATCCCGGCGGCTCCGTCGTCGGCTCCGACGCGACCTTCGTCGCGCGGCTCCTTGAACGGTCCGGCGACGATGGCACCGTCGCCCCCGGCGGGCTCTTCGGCCCGTACCTCCGCAGCATGCCGAAGAACCCGTACAACGGCATGCGCACCGTGCGTGTCGGCGGGGCCGCCGCAGGCGCGAACACCCACGGCTGGCATTACAACCCCGCTACGCAGACCATCCACTCCGACCATCTCGCAGGCATCATCGTCGATGGCGGCGTGCTCGACATCGATGGTGATCTCGGCGACATGAGCGTCGGCGGCGTCGGACTCGGAGGTGGTACCGGGGTCGGGGGATTGGGCGGCGTTGGCGGGATGGTCCCGATCGACTAACGACCGAGGCATCCGATCACCAAACTCCAACGAAGCCACCTGCATGACCGCACACCCACGAACCGAGAACGCATGCGCAGCCCTGACCCTGCTGATCGACGGCGGCTGTTCCCTCTGCGCCCGAGAGGTCCGGCTGTTGAAGCGTCTCGATCGCGGACGCGGCATCCTCGCCTTCGAGGACATCAGCGGCCCCCACTTCGTCGCGTCCGACTGGGGCGTGACCCACGAAGAGGCCATGGCCCAGATGCACGCGTACACATCCGACGGTGACAAGGTCATCGGCATGGAAGTCTTCCGCCGCGCGTACGCGCTCGTCGGCTGGGGTTGGCTCTGGGCTCCGACCGGCTGGCCGATCCTTCGCCCTGCCTTCGACGCCCTCTATCGCCTCTTCGCCCGCAATCGCGTGCGCTGGTTCTCGCGCTGCAGCAACGGCTCGTGCGCCATGCCGCGCCGACGTGATCACACGGAAGACACATCCGTCAGGGCCTGAGCGGCACCGTGACGCGGAGCGTCGCCGACGGGATCAGCCGCCGATCCGCTCGCCCTTCAAGACCGGCGGCCATCGCCCGGATCGTGCGGTACACGATGCCGTGGTAGAGCACGCGCTCGCCGTGCATCACCACGATCCTGCGATCGAGGTTCACAAGGTCGTCGTGCAGAAAGAGCGTGACCTCGATCGAATCGCGCTCGCCGAATCCCTCGGCCGCCTCGATCGTGATCACCTGCTCATCGTTGATCTCTTCAAAGCGTGCCGCGAGCATCGCGCCCGTGATGCGAGCGTCTTCGGGCAGCCCCAGCCAGTACAGGCGCGGATGCGTCACATCGTCCTGACGCCACACCACGCGCTTCGGCCACGGCTTCCGCACAAACCCGCTCATCCACGCCACCGCCTCCGCATCCTCGCGGTCCATCCAGTGGCCCTTGCCCTCGTGGAGTTTCGTGACGTGGACATACCCATCCGGGTCCGAGGCGTGCAACTCATCGAGCTTCGCGCCCCACGCCGCGGCGACCTTGTTGCGGTCGTACGCGCTGTCGTTGGCGCCCATGTGGATCGCGAAAGGAAGGTTGCGCAGGTTCAGGGGCTGGGCCTCGTTGGGATGACCGGCCATCATCGCCGCCGCGGCGAAGCGGTCCGCCATGCGCGGGGCCAGTTGGTACACGCCGTCGCCTCCGGCCGAGTATCCCATGAGATACACGCGATCGGGATCGACACCCTCGAAGGCGACTGCATCGGCGATGATGCGATCAAAGAAGGCATCGATGTGCGCTTCGTGCCAGAGGTTCCATGTGTCGGTGGGGGCGCGTGGCGCGAGATAGACGCCCTCGGCGGGTTGGTAGAGCCGGATCTGGTTCTGCCATTGACGCTCGTTCACCTCGGGCGGAGCGTTGCCCCCGCCGTGCATCGAGAGAAAGAGCGAGCGCCCGCGCACATCGCCGGCCAGAGGGTCGGCCCGCGGCTCGCCGAATGTGCGCCACTCGAACTTCATGGTCCGCGCGCCGATTGTGATCGCCTTCGCCTCCCACTCGGGTCGGTTCG
This sequence comes from Phycisphaeraceae bacterium, assembly GCA_019454185.1. Classification (NCBI taxonomy): domain Bacteria; kingdom Pseudomonadati; phylum Planctomycetota; class Phycisphaerae; order Phycisphaerales; family Phycisphaeraceae; species Phycisphaeraceae bacterium. Next base: position 212,773 of record CP075368.1, on the reverse strand, counting down.
CCTCGCGCGCCCGCTGCAAGGCATCGTTCCAGAGGGCGTCGATCGCGGGTCCCGCATCGCGCACGGAAATCGGAAGATCGGCGAAGAACTCCTCAGAGAGCGGGGCACGATCCGCGGGCGCGAGCATCAAGTGATCGCGCAGCATCTCCAGCGCGGGACGAGGCCCGCCCTGCGCAGCGCACATGCCCGCGCTGAGAGAGACCAGAAGGATCGCGATGAGCGTGGCGTGCCTGGGCATCACTTGTTCGGCTGGGGTGTGGTGCGCAGATAGGGCTTGAGCTTCTTGTAGCCCTTGGGGAAGAGCTTGTTGGCCTCTTCGTCGGTAACGGCGGGGACGATGATGCAGTCCTGTCCGTCCTTCCAGTTCACGGGTGTCGCCACCTTGTGCTTGGCGGTGAGTTGGAGTGAGTCAATCACGCGCAGCACCTCATCGAAGTTGCGGCCCGTGCTGGCGGGATAGGTGATGGTGAGCTTGACCTTCTTGTCCGGACCGATGATGAAGACCGAGCGCACGGTCATGGTGTCGCTGGCGTTCGGGTGGATCATGCCGTAGAGGTTCGAGACCTTCTTGTCGGCATCGGCGAGCAGAGGGAAGTTGAGCTTCGCGCCCTGCGTCTCCTCGATGTCCTTGGACCACGCCTCGTGGTTCTCCAGGGGATCGACCGAGAGTCCGAGGATCTTGACGTTCCGCTTGTCGAACTCGGGCTTGAGTTTCGCGGCCGCGCCGAGCTCGGTGGTGCACACCGGCGTGAAGTTCTTGGGGTGCGAGAAGAGCACGCCCCAACTATCGCCGAGCCAGTTGTGGAACGTGATCTCACCTTCAGTGGATTGCTGTGTGAAATCGGGTGCGGTGTCGCCGAGTTGGATGGACATGGGGTGCTCCCGTTCAGTGCTGGTGGTGACAGCGCGGCGCAGGCAAGCCGCGGCCGGGAGGGGCAATGTACCAGCATCTCGGGAGCGGTTCAATCGGCGGAACAGTCCGTAGTCGGGCCGTGATTGGTCACGGCGGGCCTGTGGCGGCACAGACGGACGACTCAACGCGAAGAACCACGGAGCAAGCAACCCGACCGTGAGGGAGGGCGTTCCTGATCGGACACGCAACGAAGGCACTCAACGCGGATCGAAGACTCGCCTGGGCGAGGGGCCGCAGAGCACGCGGAGGAAAAGGAGCAGGATTTGAACGCGAAGGGCACGAAGATCGCGAAGGAGAAGCAACGCGTGCCCCTCGCGATGCCGTGCGGATGTGGATACCGTCCGGAACCGATCAGGGAGACGCTCGCCGTGGCAATTGTTCACTACATAAGGCAACGGCGGTTTGCCACGGTGCTCCCCGGTGAACCGCGCCTCACACCCTTTGATTGGCCCCAAGACGACGAGGGGATATGGGAGCGCGTGAGCGGCGAACTCGTCGAACTGGACGGAGTACCCCACGCCCTGTTCCGTCACGCAGGGGTGCTGTACCTGCGCATCGGCACATCCGACTTTGAGTTGGACGAACTGGCACAATCGAGTCTCGTTGTCGAGGACGACTACCTCCGCCTTCGGATTGAGTGTGCGGCGGGCACGTTCGTCATCAAAGAGCCATTCCCGGCACACCTTCGCAACAACCCGCTTCTTGATCACTTGCAAAGTGAGTCCAACTTGTGGACATACAGCGTCCACTCGGTCCTCTCTGAACCGAACGGTCGACAGTCATTCTGGACGGCGGAGCGATGAACCCCTTCATTGCACGCCCCCATGGCTGTCCTTTCGCTGCGAAGTGGGCGTACGCGGAACACGGATCCTACCTTGAATCACCATGGCCCATATGGACTCCACGCACGCCGCCTTCTTGACACACATCACGCGGATTGCCCAGTGGTGTGCGACGCCAGATCACGGGCTGTTCTCGTCAACGCTTGTCGAGAACGAGGAAGCTGAAAGTCTCTCGCGATGCCTTGGGACGTGGCCCCCTCCCGAGTCCGATGCCAATGACATTTGGTCTCATCTCGAACAGCTGTCCCGTCGAATCGGTGCCAGGCGCGCGGACGCCTTGCCGGTGACCTCAGCAGGTGACAGACCTTCCCGCGGCAGGATACTCCTGTTTGATCCTCGCCTCGTGCTCTTTGACCAGATGGCTGCCCAGTCGGCAGTCATCAATGACGACGATGTGCCTGCATGGGAGTTGTGGGTGAACGTGTTACGTCCGCATTCCCCTCGCCTGCTCGACGCGGGTGCACCGCACGTCGAGCCCCCAATCGGCGGAGTCGTGTGCTGGGTTCCGGAGTCACTCGTCGACGAAGCGCAGCGTGGCGTGGAGGTCGTCGCGGCAGACTCCTTGCAGTGGATTTCTGACCTGTGCGCTCCCGCCGATACAGCCCATCGACTGCAGGCTCTCTTCGGGCGTTGACGGCCCTCCACAATCGCCCCTCTCCCGGTGCCGTTACTCACTCCTTCCGGCGCGCGTAACCAACTGCCAAACAACAACTTCCATCAATTTAGCCCGATACCAAACAAAACCCATTGACATGAGCTGGGCTATAGCGTACATTCACCGTACCAATGGTCGCACACACCGCGACAACCCCCGTCTCATGTGCCACTGGTTGCTTGCCAACCAGTGCCCCGCATGCTCCAACTTCTCCTTCACGCTCCGCCCCTTCATCGCTTCCTCCGTGGTCCTCAGTGGCCCTCAGTGGTGAACCTCTTTCCCCCTCTTCCCCATTGCACTCTCCCGACCCCCTCCCCGGCGGCCACTTCCCCTCCATCCCCGCCCACCTCCATAGCCGCATCCTCTCCGCCCTCTGCGACCCCGCCTCCTCGCTGATCACCGTCGCGCGCGACTTCCGCATCGCCGTCGACGTCCTCGCCATCTGGCTCACCGAGCCCGAGACCCGCGAGAAGATGCTCGCCATCGAAAAAGGCGGCTACGCCCACACCCGCATGGCCGCCTCCGTCTGTCTCGCCTCAACCGTCAACGTCCTCCACACCATCATCCAGGACTACACGGAGGCCCACGCCCACGCGCGCCAGCTCCGTGCCCGGCACGAGCATCTTGGGCCCCGCGCCTCCCGCTACGACCCGCTCCCGCCCTCCGAGTACCACCAGCACCCCCACAGCGCCTTCCTGCCCGGCGAAGCGATCCTCGGCGACACCTCGCTGAATGCCCAGCGTCTCGAACTCCGCCGCGCCGAAGGTGTCCGCCGCGCATCCCTCCACCTCTACCGCCTCTCCCGCATCGTCCCCGTCGACGACTCCAAGCTCGCCCTCGCACATGCCCACTCCGTTCGGGTGCCACAAGTTGCTCGGGTGCCACTGGATGTCGGGGTGCCACTGGTTCCCGCCGAGCCCAGCGAGGCGGAACCAGTGCTCCAGGCCGAGGCATCCGACTCAAACCGAGCCGCGAGCGTCAGCGAGCGGATCTCCTCTCCTGGTGGCACCGCCGTGGGGGGCCAGAGCGGTGATTCTGCCTCTTCTTCCTCTTCTCCTTCTTCCTCCGACTCCCCACTCTCAAGCCAGCCGGTTCACCCGGCTGGCGCTCTCCCCGACCTACCCCCCGCATCGGCCCTCAAGGCCGATGCGGCCTCCCCCCGGGTGGCATGCTTGCACGAAGTGCAGGCATACTCCGACGATCTCTCGACATCTGCCCCAACAGACTTCCCCCATGGCTGCTCCGTGGGGGGAGCAGCCATGCCACCCGATCAACTCAACTCTTCGCCTTCCCCCTCTTCCCCTTTGCCACTCTGTCCCTCTTTCCCCTGTTCCCCTTCCAACTCTGCGTCCTCCGCGGCCCTCCGCGTTGAGACGCCTCCTCCGAGAACATCCCGCGCCCCGCCGTGCGAATCCCGCCTCGGCCGGCACTGAACCTCGTCTCACATCCACATTCCCACACCCAACACCACCAACAGGTGGCGTGGCCACGTTCCATCACGCGCGCCCTACACACCCGTTGCCATGAACGCCTCGATCGCGCGCCGGAGGTCGGCGGGGATGGGGGCCTTGGCATTGGCCGTGTAGTCGTAGGTGACGATGGTGCTGGTGCCGAGGGCGGCAACTTGGTCAAGCGCCGCGCTGATGATCTCGTGGTCGAGCGTGAAGCGGTCGGCCTCGATAGAGGTGACGCGTGCGGTAATGGTGACGGTGTCGGGGAAGACGATGGGGCGGCGGAAGCGGCACTGGACGTGCTGGAGGATGACGCCGATGCCGCGGGGCTGGCGGATGTCGGTCATGCCGCAGCGACGCATGAACTCAACGCGTGCGCACTCGAGGTAGCGGAAGTAGACGACGTTGTTGACGTGGCCGAGTGCATCCATCTCGCCCCAGGCGACGGGGAGGGAGATGGAGATGGGGGAAGGTGGATTTGAACGCATGAAGGGAGACTCCGTTGAAGAACCTACGCCGCTCAGGCAATGCCGAGCCGGTCCCCCTGCTGCTCCATGATCTGCTGAGCAACCTGCGTCACGCCGTATCCGGCAGGTACTCGGACCAAGGGGATGTCGCGTTGTTTACATGCAAAGGTCACGTCGTCAACGTGCTGGTGACCCACAAGCCGAATCAGAACAAGCACGAGTGCGGTGCCTGGGCGCTCGACGGCGCTCACGAGGGGCTGGCTGGATCCGTGCTCGGATGTTGTCGCCCACTCGCACTCTGCGAGTTCAAAGGCAGCCTCGATCCGGCTCCTGCTGTACTCGCGTTCCTCACCACCGACGATCACGACACGCTTGCCGCGCAGGGCGTCGCGGACGCGCAGCGTCTCGGACGACATGGGCCGCGTGATATGTCCCGTGTCCTTTTGGTCGCGCGTTCGGTACTTCTGGGCAGAGTCCAGGGCGATGTCGAGGGTCTGAGAGATGTCGAGGTCTTCCGGCAGGAGGTCCATAATCGGGAGCAGGATCTCACGGAGCGGCACGCTCGTCGCGGGCTCGATCCTTCCGAGACGCTCGACAGTGTCCGAGATGGTTCGCCAGTCGGACTCCGTGCCGCCGCTCTGCCCCGCCTTGCGGACCTGCTTCGCGTGATAATCGACCTTCTTTCTCAGCTTCTCGGATTCTCGCTCGCGCTCAACGACACGGGTAAAGGGGCTGCACGCCGCGGCGATTCGTGCGGCAAGATCGGCGTGGTTCGACGGTTCGGCCCGATCGGACTCTCGCATGTATCGTCGAATGAAGACCCGCTCGTGCTCAGTGACGACGCGAAGCCAGCGAAAGGCAAGGTCTTGATCTGTGTCGTCGGCGGTGAGCAGGTCGGCATCCTCGACAGCCCGACGCAGCGCGGACTGTGCCTCGGCAAGAAGATGCATCAGCTCTTCAAAGCGCGGTCGATCGGCCGCCTTGTCGATCGCGACGTGGAGTCCCTCTGCAATGGCCGCAACGTTGTCGAACGAAGCGGCGAGAACCTTGAGTGTTGTTGGCTCACAGGTCGCATCGGCATCATCCATCCAGAGATCGCAGGAGAGAAGGGAGACCGCCTGTGTTTTGCAGCGACCCAGTTCCTGTTCACTGCCCTCGTTCCGCTCGTTGATTCCGACAATTGCCCGGCACGCCGCCGCTTTGATTCGACAACGCCTCGCGATGAGCGTCAGGTCCGGCAGGTCGCGGGCACCCCAGCCAGCGGTTTGCGGAATTGCCGGAACTGGCTCGGCCCGCTGAGTGCTGCGCCTCGCCGCTTGAATCTCGTCCACGCTACCCGAAACGAAGACGGGCAGTTGTGCGTCCCCGATCCTGAGCGGAACGGTTTCGGTCAATGTTCTGAGGGTTCGGGACGAATCGATCGGCCCGGGCGTTTGCTCTCCGACCGGATCGACACGCGGCTCACTCAGGGCGGTAGTGCCGTCGGTTGCCGGGACGTGGGCAACAGACGGACTGACGCTCGCTTGGGCATCCGCGCCATGGGAAGGGGCTGGCGCGTCGGTCGGCGGGTTCTCAGCCAAGCGTGTGAGCCAGTGCCCGATCGTGCGAACGATGGTGCGGGCTTCCGGAGAGACATCGCACGCACGCTTGATGACGCGAGTGAGCGATTCGACGAGTTCGTGTTCGTGATCTGGCATGTAACATCACTCCCGCAGTGCTCAGGTTATGCGGCTGCCGCGGATCGAGTCTCAATCAATGGCAAGGCCACGTGCGATCCGTCGCACCCCTGCGGGGTGCGGGTTGTGGGCGGGGGCGTTCCGGGGGTTGCGCTCGGTCGCCACAGGCGACCTCGCTTACCCCCGGCTGTCAACTCTTGGCCCTGCGGGCCATGTCTAACAGCACTCGATGACGTGCTGAACGTTGCTGAAGTCCTGCGAACGGAGGGCGGAACGCTCGATGAAGAGGTAGAGCATGCCTGCGTCGCCCCACATCCAACCCGCCTTGCGATCGCTGTCGAGTTGCAGCAGGAGGACCCAGTTGTCGGCGTTCAGTCGTGCCCGCTCGCGGGCCTTCGCTGCCCGCCTGGATCGGGACGACGGAGAGATGCCTCGCAGTCGCTCCTCACACATCGCCTGCCGCTGGAGATGGGTTGTTTGAAGCGGAGTGGAGTAACCGAGCATCTGGTGGTTCACGCGGGGCCGGATGTCCTGCAGCAGTGCCTCGTACCGCGCCTCCGTCTCATGGTCCAGAGGCAGAGTGCTCGGGACAGGAAAGGAGAGTGCCGGCGAGCATCGAAGGGTACAGCGCCGAAAGTGGCGCAAGCCCCGCGGGAATACGCCCGGCACCTCACGCGGGTTACGGCTCTCGCGCTCGATAAGCGGCGTGGACTCCCTCTTGTGGTATCGCACACAGAGGTACTCTTGGGAATGACCGAAGCTCGGCTCCTCCGCCTCTCTTGCGGCGTCGAGCCAGACTTGAAGAATGCCTTTCTCTGGCAAAGAACGAGGGGCGTCCGTGGTCGGAACCTCGGAGAGGTAGATCGTTGCAAGGAGGGAGAGAGGGCCGTCGCGACCGAGAGGGATGGAAGACGACCGGGGCGCAGCCGCGGGACCGCCGAGGAAGGATCGTGTGGCGTCAGAGGATCGGGGCGAGGCGTGAGAGAGCCGGACCGACTTGCTCGCGGTTGACTCGATCCGATCTCTCAGACTTTCCAATCCATGCGTTGCGTAGAAGTTCGTGGGCATCGGGATCCCGTACTGGCGGAGCGGCGACCGATCACACCATCGCCGGCTTGTTGCTCTCGTTCAACAGGCGGCGGAGGACGGTCTGGAGGACGCCGCCGTTGCGGTAGTACTCGGCCTCGACGGGGGTGTCGATGCGGCAGCGGGCGGTGAACTGGATCTTGCCCCCGTCGGCGCGGGTCGCGGTGATAGGCACCTCGCAGCGCGGCTCGACGAGTCCTTCGGCATTCACGGGCAGATTGATGTCGAAGGTCTCCGCGCCGGTGAGGCCGTGCGAGGAGGCGGACTCGCCCTCCATGAAGCAGAGGGGGAGGACGCCCATGCCGACGAGGTTGGAGCGGTGGATGCGCTCGAAGGATTCGGAGATCACGGCGCGGACGCCGAGGAGCAGCGTGCCCTTGGCCGCCCAGTCGCGCGAGGAGCCCATGCCGTAGTCCTTGCCGGCGAGGACGATGAGCGGCGTGCCCTCGGCCTTGTAGTTGAGGGAGGCGTTGTAGATCCAGTCGATCTTGCCATTCGCGACGCCGCCGCCCTTGGCGCTCATGTCGCGGGTCCAGCCGCCTTCTTTGGGCTTGCCGGAGCCATCGGCGGTGAGCTTGTTCTTGACGCGGACGTTGGCGAAGGTGCCGCGGGTCATGACGCGGTCGTTGCCGCGGCGTGCGCCGTAGGAGTTGAACTCGGGCTTGGGTATCCCCAGCGACTTCAGGTAGTCACCGGCGGGCGAGGCCTCGGCGATGTCGCCGGCGGGGGAGATGTGGTCGGTGGTGACGGAGTCGCCGACGTAGACGAGGACCTTCGCGCCCTTGATGGGCTTGGGGGGCGTGGGCTGGGCGGTGAGGGTCTCGAAGAAGGGCGGGTTCTGGATGTAGGAGCTGGAGGCCTTCCAGGTGTAGAGGTCGCTCTTGGAGACGGGGACCTGGTTCCACTGGGGATTGCCGGTGAAGACGTTGGCGTATTGCGAGCGGAACTGCTCGGGCGTGACGCACATGGCCTTCAGGTCCTGGACTTCCTTGTGGGTGGGCCAGATGTCCTTGAGGTAGACGGGCTTGCCGTCCTTGCTGGTGCCGAGGGGCTCGGTGGCGAGGTCGATGGCGACGGAGCCCGCGATGGCGTAGGCGACGACGAGGGGCGGGCTGGCGAGGTAGTTGGCCTTGACGTTGGAGTGGACGCGGCCCTCGAAGTTGCGGTTGCCGGAGAGGACCGAGGCGACGACGACGTCGCCCTGCTTGATCGCGGCTTCGATCTCGGTGGGAAGGGGGCCGGAGTTTCCGATGCACGTCGTGCAGCCATAGCCGACGGTGTGGAAGCCGAGGGCTTCGAGGTCCTCGGTGAGGTTGGCACGGTTGTAGTACTCCGTGACGACCTTGGAGCCGGGGGCGAGCGAGGTCTTGACCCAGGGCTTGCGCGTGAGACCGAGGGCGCGGGCCTTGCGCGCGACGAGGCCCGCTGCGATCATGACGTCGGGGTTGCTCGTGTTCGTGCAGGAGGTGATGGCGGCGATGACGACGTCGCCGTGGTGCAGGTTGAAGGACTTGCCATCCATGGTGACGGGGACGCCGGTGCAGCCCGCGTCGGCATCGGGCACGGCGGTGGTGTTGACGGGCTTGCCGGCGGTGTTGCCACCTTCGGCAGCCCAGCGGCCGATGTTCACGCTCTCCGCCGGGGCCTTCTTGCCGAAGGAGTCGGTGAGTTCCTTGTTCCAGGAGGTCTTGACGTCCTTCAGGAGGACGCGGTCCTGCGGGCGCTTGGGGCCTGCGAGGGAGGGCTGAACGGTGGAGAGGTCGAGCTCCATCACGTCGGTGAACTCGGGCTCGGGAGAGCCGGGCGTCCAGAACATGCCGTTGGCCTTGCAGTAGGCCTCGACGAGGGCGACGGTCTCTTCGCTGCGCCCGGTGAAGCGGAGGTAGTCGACGGTGACCTTGTCGATGGGGAAGAAGCCCATCGTCGCGCCGTACTCCGGCGCCATGTTGGCGATGGTGGCGCGATCGGGGACGGAGAGGGCGGCGATGCCATCGCCGAAGAACTCGACGAACTTGTCGACGACGCCCTTCTTTCTGAGGATCTGCGTGACGGTGAGGACGAGGTCGGTGGCGGTTGCGCCCTCGGGGAGCTTGCCCTTCAAGCGGAAGCCGATGACCTCGGGCGTCAGCATGTAGATGGGCTGGCCGAGCATGACGGCCTCGGCCTCGATGCCGCCGACGCCCCAGCCGACGACGCCGAGCCCGTTCTCCATGGTGGTGTGGCTGTCGGTGCCGACGCAGGAGTCGGGGAAGGCGACGGTGTCGGCACCATCCTTCTTGGTGAGCACGCCCTTGGCGAGATACTCAAGGTTGACCTGGTGGACGATGCCGGTCGCGGGCGGGACGACACTGAAGTTGCTGAGGGACTGCTGGCCCCACTTCAGGAACTCGTAGCGCTCGTTGTTGCGCTCGAACTCCTTCTGCGAGTTGATGGTGAGCGCGACCTTCGAGGCGAAGGCGTCGACCTGCACGGAGTGGTCGATGACGAGGTCGCACTGGACGAGGGGGTTGATGGCCTTCGGGTCGCCGCCGAGTTTCTTCACGGCGTCGCGCATCGCGGCGAGGTCAACCACGCACGGCACGCCGGTGAAGTCCTGGAGGACGACGCGGCCGGGCATGAAGGGGATTTCTTCTTTGGCGGGGCTCTTGGCGTTCCAGTTGGCCATGCCGCTGACGTCGTCGGCCGTGACCACGAACCCGTCGAGATTGCGGAGCATGGACTCCAGCAGGACCTTGATGGAGTAAGGAAGCTTGTCGACGTGGCCGATGCCGGCCTTCTTAAGGGCGTCGAGCGAGAAGTATGTGTAGGTGCCGTGGGCGGTCTTGAGGGTCTGGCGGGCCTTGAAGGGGTCGGGGCGGGTGGCCATGGGAGGTCTCCTGGGTCGGTTCGGTTCGTTCAGCACCCAATCATGGCGTGCGATTGGGTATGAATCCAATCGATGCGAGTGACAGGTTCGATAGATTCTTGTGATGAAACAAGGATTCAACGCGGATCGAAGACTCGCCTGGGCGAGGGGCCGCGGAGGACGCGGAGAGGAAGAGGATTCACCACGGAGGGCCACCGAGGGCCACGGAGGAAGACGTGGTGGAAGAGGCGGAGGAGCCGGAAGAAGAGGACTCAACGCGGAGGGCCGCGGAGATCGCGGAGAGAGGAGTGGGAAGGTCAGAATCGAGGCGAGTATGGGGTGCCGGGCGGGAACTTGGGGCGCACGCCCTCTGTGTACTCAGGCCCGAGCGTCTCTGATGAGCCGTTCATCTTCGCAAGGATCTTGAAGACCTCGAGCCACTCGACCTTGTTGTCCTCTTCGAGTGTGCGCCACGTGACCTCGAAGCACACGCGCCACTCCGGCCAATCGTGGCCTTCCGCTCTGATTACCGCAGCGAGTGCCTTTTGCTCGCGGTCCACTATCTCGAATCCATATTCCATGCGCTCAGCAGGCGTCATCGCTCGGAGACGCTCGAAGCGTTCTTCCTCGGTCTCGACGCGTTCGATGATCGGCTCGCTCATCAGTGCAGTCTACCACGTGACTCGCGAGGTGCGCCTTGTGGACGCGCGGACTTGCCCACGCGGGCGAGGAGTTCTTTTTCGAAGGCCTCTGCGGCGGGGCTGCGGGCGCGGTCGCGTCGGCGGATCAGGGCGAGGGAGCGTGAGAGGCGTCCGTCGCGGCAGCCGAATCCCGCATGGTTGTCGAGCGCGAAGCGGCTGACGAGGGCGATGCCGATGCCCGCATCGACCATCGACTTGATGGATTCGATCGATCGGAGTTCCATGATGACGTTGAGCGTGACGCCGGCGGCGGAGGCGGCGCGATCGACGACGGCCCGCACGGCGGTGCCGGCCTCGAAGGCGACGAAGGGCTCTCCGGCGAGGTCGTTCCAGCGGAACTCCCCGGCCGGGACGTTGCGCTTTCTCGGCGTGGTCGGCCTCGAGAGCTTCGGGGCGAGGCGGTGGCCGGGTGGGACGATGAGGCGGAGCTCGTCTTCGACGAGCGGCACGCGGACGAGCCCGTCGGCATCGGGGATGGCGACGGGGAGGGTGACGATGCCGAGATCGAGTTCGCCGGAGAGGACGGCCTTGGCGACGTCGGTTGAGCCGCCCTCGCGGACGAAGAAACGGAGTCCCGGGTGGGACTTTCGCAGGGCGGAGACGACGGGGGGGAGGAGGTAGGCGACGGCGGTTGCGCCGCCGCCGATGCGGATGCTGCCTCGTTCGAGGCCCATGACCTCGCGGACGGCACGGGTGGCGGTGTCGGATGCACGCAGGGCCTCTTCTGCGTGTGTGAGGAAGGCGCGTCCGGCATCGGTGAGTTCGACGCCTTTGCCGGTGCGATGGAGGAGGGGTGCGCCGACCTCGGATTCGAGGCGCTGGATGGATGCGGAGAGGGCGGGCTGGGTGACGCCGAGTGAGATCGCAGCGCGGGTGATGTGCCCTGCGCGGGCGATGGCGACGAAGTAGCGGAGGGGCGTGAGCTCCACAGGGAGAGGATACGGGCGGGAGAGACGGAAGGACTCGCCGGGGCGAGTGGCACGCAGAGCACTGGCTGACGAGCAGCCAGTGGCAAGGGAAGGACACCGCTCTGGAGAGCGGTGCCACCCAAGCAAGCATCGAAGTCGCCCCCCACTCGACTTCGATGGAACGGATGTCAGATCTTGACGGCTATCAGCACGCCGTTGCCGACGGGGACGAGGGTGGAGCGGAAGCGGGGATCGGCGGCGAGGGCGCGGTTGACGAGGTCCATCTGATCGGGCTGCTCGCCGTGTGGGATGGGGTCGGCGGTCCAACGCCCGGCGGCGAGGGCGTTGTCGATGGCGAGGATGCCGCCTCGCCGGAGGAGGGCGTGCGCGGTGTCGAGCATGGTGAGGTACTCGCTGCGCTGGGCATCGAAGAAGATGAGATCGGCGGCATCATGCCCGAGTTCGCGGAGCAGCACGGGGAGGACCTCCACGCCCTTGCCCTGGCGGATGGTGATAGAGGAGCCGAGGTTGGCGGCGTCGATCTCCTGCTGCGCGAATGCGGCGTGGTTGGCGGAGGCCTCGATGGTGATGATGCGCCCTTCGCGCGGGCTGCGAGCGGTCAGGCCGGGGGCGAGTCCTCTTGCGAGCCAGATCGCGGAGTATCCGGCGAGTGTGCCGACCTCGATGATGAGCTTGGCGTTGAGGGAGGTGGCGAGGACCTGGAGGAAGCGGCCGGTTTCGGGGCCGGCATCGATCGGGGGCATGCCCGCGGCGACCGCGCGTTCCATGATGCCGGCGTGGCGGGCGTCGGTCTTGGCGAAGACATCGCGGATGTAGGCGGCGGTGCGGTCCCAGCGCTGCTGGGTCATTTCGATCGAGTCGCTCATGGATAGTCCTGACGTGTGGGCCGGAGCATGATGTCGTTGATGTGGACCGCGGGGGGTTGTTGTGCGATGAAGGAGACGGTGCGGGCGACATCTTCGGGCTTCAGGACGGGGCCGATGCGGTCCCAGACGCCCTTGAGCCACGCGTCGTCGTAGCCGGCGACACCCTGGAACTCTGAGACGACGAAGCCGGGCTCGATGAGGGAGACGCGGATGCCCTTCGGGCCGATCTCGCGGCGGACACCCTCGACCATGCCGTGGACGTTGAACTTGGTGCCGCCGTACATGGAGGAGAAGGGCGAGACGTGGCGGCCGACGGTGGAGCCGAGGACGATGATGTCGCGGGCGCGGTCGAGAAGGGCTTCGCCTTGTTTGCCCTCTTGTTCTTTCAGGAGTCGCTGGCCCGAAGCGCGGATGAGTTTCGCGGCGGCGAGGATGTTCGTCCGGATCATCTCGTCCCACTGGGAGATGTCGGAGGTGATGACGGTGCCGCCGAGGCCGCGCCCTGCGTTGATGACGATGAGGTCAGCCTCGCGCGTGCCGCCCCCGAACGTGGTGCGGGCGGTGTCGAGCATGGCGGCGATGGTGGAATCTTCCGCGGCATCGCCGGGGGCGATGGCGACGCGTGAGCCGAGGGACTTGGCGAGTTGTTCAAGCTTCTCGGCGCGACGGGCGTTGATTACGATGGAGGCACCGTGGGCGTGCAGGTCGCGGGCGATGGCCTCGCCGATGCCGGCGGAGGCGCCTGTCACGATTGCGATGCGGCCGCTGAGACTTCCGCTGTGATTTCCGGCTGGGGTTCGGCTCATGCCGCAAGCGTAGAAGCAATCTGCGTGAGGCGCTCAGCTCTCACGCTTTGCGATTTCCAGCCCATCGCGGATAGCCCGGCACAGCTCAGCATCGGTTCGATCGAGTGGCCGGACGATCTCTCCGGTCGATGCCGGCACAAAGTCGCAATGGCCCTTCTCTCTTCGGTACGGCGTGATCGTGAGCGATTTCTGTCGGCAAATGCTCACGGCATACGCACTTCGCTGGAACGCACTCCAAGACTTCACGCCTGCCGCGTGCGGAAGAGCGTTGTTTGTCTGGCGGGTATCAACATTGAGATTGCCGCGGCTTCTGGCAAGGTGCTCTCGAACAACCGGCGCTAGCTCATCATCCGAGCACGTGGCGGTCAGCACCGAAACTGGTCCTTCATGCAACCAAACGCCGCTTTCGGCCTGGCTCTCTGTCACGATGTAGAGCTTGTCGGCCCTCAGGAACACCCCAACCGTGCGCTTCGGATCATGCAGCCATTCAAGTCGGTTCTGAACTCGCCAAGGCTCGCCCTCCAGGTGTTGCTTCAGCATGTAGAGCCGGACGTTTGGCGGAACCGGGAATGGATCGGGCGCTTTCTTCTTGCTCACGGCGGCAGCGTAGCGGAAGACGCTACTCGTTCGCAAGGCCTTGCACGCTCAGGCTGGTGCGGTCCGACGCCCGATCCGCTCCAGCACCACGAACAGCCCGATGGCGAAGACAGCGAGGACCGCGATCAGGAGCCACGGCGAGACGTGCAGGACGTCAGCAAACGTGACCTTGCCGAAGTTGGCGATGGGGTCCAGTCGCGCGGAGATCCACGGGAATGCCTCGGCGTACGCCGAGGCTCCGAAGAGCATGCCGATCACACCGGCGCCTGCATCGCGGCTGCCCGATCCGAGCGCAGCGAGCGCGGTCCCGGGGCAGTAGCCAAGAACGACCATGCCGACGCCGAAGATCGCGCCGCCGATGCCGTTCATCGCGAGGGCTGCGCCCTTGACCTGGAGCCCTTCGATCATCCCGGCCTGCTTCATGCCCCAGATGCCGATCGCGCCGACGACGATCGCGGTGAGCATGGTCTTGAGGACGGTGAAGTCCTTGAACCTGAACTGGTTCACGATGACGTTGTAACGCGTCACGCCTCCCTTGTGCAGCAGGAAGCCGAACACAAGCCCCGTGATGATGCCCATTAGCAGCGTCTTCGGATCCGCAATCGCATGGTCAAACATGGGAAGCCCCCTTCGTGGCGGTGCGCCCGCCGAGACCGAACATGAGTGCGGCGGCGACGACGCCGGAGATGAACATGCTGACGAAGAACGTCCATGAGGAGACGGCCAGTTGCAGGCCGCCGGAGATGCCGTGGCCGGAGGTGCAGCCGCCGGCCATGCGTGCGCCGAACATGAGGATGAAGCCGCCGATGAGGGCCGCGGCGTATCGCTTGGCTCGCGAGGGTCCGAAACGCTCGGCCCACACGCCGGGCACCGCGCGGCCCTGGAAGTCCCTCGCGAGCCACGCAGCGAGGAATGCGCCTGCGATGAGGGCGATGTCGAGCGCCATCTGCCAGTCGAGGATGGGCTTGAAGCCGCCTCCCTTGGCCCCGTACTCCTTGACGAAGTAGGCGTTGGCCTCGGCGTGCTCGGGCGCGACGCTGCCGATGAGGCATTGTGCGGCACCTACGAAGGAGGTGCTCGTTCCGAGGGCCTTGTTCATGAAGTAGAAGGTCGCCCACGACAGGACGCCGATTCCGGCACCGACCGCGTATGGGGACCACCGGGAGACTTGCAGGAGATTCGGCATGGGTACTCCAATCAGGGGCCGCGGAAGCAGCACCCGATGTTGAGAGACCCCGGCCGAGCGGTCGGTTCCCGGATTCAGCGGCTTCGTGCGGGCTTGCGTGACGGTGGGGCTTTCGCGGGGCTTGCGGCGATGGCTCTCAGACGATTCTGGAGCGATGTGGAGATCGCTCCGGTTGAAAGAGCCGCACAGACGTTCTGCGTGAGATCGAGTTCTGCGAAGACGGCGCGGCAGCGTTCGCAAACGACGGACTGTCCGATCGGGAAGCCGCGGCCCGCGTCCATGGCGTCGAGTTTGGCCCGGAGGAGATCGAAGCAGACCTGCTTCTCGTAGATCGGCGCGGGGGCTTTCCGTTGCGGCACCCGGGTCATGAGTTTGGCGCGGAGGAGGAGTCGTGCGCGGTGGACGCGTGTCTTGACGGTCTGGGGCTTGATGCCGAGCGCGGCGGCGACATCGGTGGTATCGAGTTCAAGGATGTCTTTGAGGACGATCGCGAGACGGAACTCATCGGGGAGTGAAGCGATGGCGTGCTCCATCGCGGTGATCGCCTCTCGCTTTGCGGGGATGTCATCGATGGTTGAGGGCTTTGCGAGCGTGAGATCGGCGACGGTCGCGTCCTTGAAGGGGGCCAAGTCGGTCAGGGATCGCGGTGCGCGCCCTGATCGGCGGGACTTCTTTCTCCACAGTCGCACGGCGATGGTGTAGAGCCATGTGCCGGGGTCACTCTCTCCTCGGAAGGTCCCCCACTTTCGGAATGCTTGTGCGAAGGTCTCTTGCACGAGGTCTTCGGCCTCGTGTCGAGATCGCGTGAGACGCAGGGCGAGCCCCATGATGCGATCACCGTGCGACTTGACGAGTTGCGGGATTGCCTCGGATGCGTCCTGCGGCAGTCGCGTCTGCGTGCCGGACGATTCGGGACTGTTCTGCTTCTGATGTTGGGCGGTATCGGTGTGCTCCACGTTCCCAGCATACGTCGAGACTGTTACTCCGCCCAGGCGCCAAACGCCCACGCCGCGCCGGGTGTGAAGCCGGGAGAGACGAGGGCGGATGGTGGTTTGAGTGTGAGGACCGCGGAGCGGCGGTGTGGGATCAGTTGCCGTCGGCGGAATTCTTGCCCGCGCCTGCGGGCACGAAGGTTGCCGCGGCTCCGCCATCGACGGGTTGCACATGGATGACGCGTCCATCCTGCGTGCGCCACTCGCCGCCGGTGATGGCTGCACCAGCGGGCAGATTCTCGACGTTGATCGTGGCCTGCTTGTGCGCGCCCTCGGTCTCGATCGTCATGACGCCCTGGACCGGTACGCGGCTTCCGTCTTCGAGTTCGACGTAGCCGGTGAACCGCTGGGTGATGATGTTCGTGGCGACGGCGCCGATCGCCGAGCCCGCGAGCAGGAGCAGGATTCCGCCCGCCCAGATGTGACGCTTCGACAATCCTCTGCCAGTGCTTCCAGCCATGATGGCCTCCTCGATTCGATGGTTCCGATCCGACGGGTTCGGGCCGGGCCATTCCCGATCCATGAGAACCCTCATCGCACGCGCGATGTGATCTTCAGAGTCACGGGCGGGGACGTGCGCCGCTGCCCCACCGACCTTGCTGCTCGCGTCTCTCTCGGGCGATTGCGTGGCGGGGCGTGTGTTGTGGTTGGTCTTGTTCATCGCGCACCCTCCGTTTCGTGTGTGCCCGCTTCGAGCATCCGGGCCATCGCGGCCCGTGCTCGTGACATGCGACTCTTGACGGTTCCCGGCTTTGTCCCCAGCACACGGGCGATCTGTTCGACGTCGAGCCCTTCGAAGTAATGAAGGGCGAGCACGGCCTGATGCTCGACGCTGAGCGACTTGAGCGCGAGGCCGATGTCTTCTGCGGTCTCCTGGTCGGCGTGCTCCGAGGGCAGGCGTTTGTTCCACGCGACGCTTCGTTCGCGGTGGCGGCGGCGCCGATCTCGGAGCAGATTCCGGTTGGTCTCGTTGGTCGCGATCCGGAGGAGCCAGTGGCGGAACGAGAGGCCCTGGTCTCGGTACTTTGAGATGTTGTTCATGGCGCGGATGAACGTCTCTGCGGCGATGTCCTGCGAGGCGTGCGGGTCGCCGATGCGCCGGAAGATGTGGGCGAGGATCGGCGCGTAGTGCGCGAGGTAGAGGGGTGCGAAGGCCCGGCGATCGGTCCTTGCACGCTCGATCAGGAGCGATTCTTCGAGCGGCGTGGGCGAGGCGAGGGCGTTCTCGGCTGGGGCGATCTGTGCGGGGCTTTCGGCGGTCGGCGTCTTGGAGTCCACATCGCTCGCTCCGATCCGCATCGAGATGGCCATGCCGTCGCTCACGCCCATATGAACCCTGCCGAACGCCCTTGGGTTCCCATCATCCACGCCTTTCGCTGCGATTGCTTGCGCAGCGCGTCTGGCGCATCCTGGCTACCCCCATACACTCGTCTCATGTTCGGATCCCACCTGTCTATCGCCGGCTCGATGGTCAACGCCTTGCACGAGGCGGAGAAGCTTGGGCTGGAGACCGTGCAGGTGTTCACCAAGAACCAGCAGCAATGGAAGGCCAAGCCGCTGGATCCGGCGATGGTGGCGGAGTGGAAGGGGGAGGTGAAGCGGCTGGGGTGGGGCGACCGGATCGTGTCGCACGCGAGCTATCTCATCAATCTCGCGAGCGCGAACGAGGAACTCTGGGAGAAGTCCGTCAACCTGATGCTGGATGAGATCGAGCGGTGCGAGACGCTTGGGATCCGATACCTCGTCCATCACCCCGGCGCGGCAGTCGGCCAGACGCGTGAGGAGGGGCTGGCACGCATCGCGAAGGCGTACAAGGTGCTGTTCAAGCAGACAAAGGGATACACGACGGTTTCGTGCCTTGAGAACACGGCGGGTGCGGGGACCACGCTGGGGCGCACGTTCGAGGAGCTTGGGGGGCTGCGGCGGATGATTCTGGATGGCACGGGGTGCACGCCGGAGCGGATCGGGTTCTGCATTGATACGTGCCATGCGCACGCCGCGGGGTATGACATTTCAGAGCGATCCGGCGGCGCGGCGATGCTGGACGCGTTGAACGGTGCGTGCGGGCTGGAGCATGTGCGTGTGATGCATATGAACGACTCGCAGGCGCCGGCGGGGTCCAACAAGGACAGGCACGCGCACATCGGCGAGGGGACGATCGGCGGCGGGACGACGCCGAAGCGGCTGGCATCGAGCGGGTTCGCGTCCGTGCTGGAGTGTGAGCGGTTCGCGACGATCCCGAAGATCATGGAGACGCCGAAAGAGGATGCGGAGGATGGGACGCCGATGGACGCGGTGAACCTCGGCCGGCTCAGGAAACTGGCCGCGGGGTGAGGATCGGGGCTGCCTGTGGGCTGATCCCGGCGAACGATCGGCGTCCTCCCGGCGTATCTGGCTTCACTGGGTGGGGTTGAGGTGCCGATAACATCAGTGTCTGGTCTTTGTATCTGGCCATGTGGAGGGTGAGGAAGTCGTTTGGCAGCGGCCCGAGGTGTGGGTTCGCGTGTTCTTGTGGTGCTTTGCGTGAAGGTTGGCACATGTCGAATACCCATCGTGGCGTCTCTGTGGTTGCTCTTGTCGGACTGGTGTCGCTCGCGGCGGTCGTTGGCGGGTGCTCGTCTTCTGGCGGGGGTTCGGGAAGCGAGCGGCAGCGGCCGCGGGTGTCGCGCGATCAGGAGGTGATCGACGTCGCGGCGATCGAGTCTGTGACGCGGGCGGAGATGCTGAAGGCCGAGGGCGATCTGAACGCCGCGCTCGCCGAGTTTGAGCGTGCGATCGAGGTGAACCCTCGGTTGACGGTGGCGTATCTCGGGGCGGGGGATATCTACAGGGAGCGTGGCGACTATCCGGAGGCGGAGCGCCGGTACGCTCAGGCGGCGCGGACGGAGCCCCAGAACTTTGATGCGCAGTACAAGCACGGGCTGACGCTGCAGCTTCTGAATCGCGTGACCGAGGCGGTTCGGGCGTACCTGAGGGCTCTTGCGATCCGGCCCGAGGACTTTGAGGCCAATCTGAATCTCGCGACGGCGTACTTGCAGTTGCAGGAGCCGGGGCAGGCGTTGCCTTATGCGCAGCGGGCGGTGCGGTTGAATCCGTCGTCGGGGCCGGCGCGTGTGAATCTGGGGTCGGTGTATGCCGCGATGAACCGCCATTCAGAGGCGGTGACGGAGTACCTGCAGGCGGCTGAGCACATGACGCTGTCGGCGGAGTTGCTGCTGAATCTCGCGGATTCGTACGGGAAGACCGAGCGGTACGCGGAGATGCTGGCGACGCTGGAGCAACTGGTCGCGAGGAATCCGTCGGCGATCGCGTATGAGCGTCTGGGCTTTGCGCGATTCCGGATCAAGGAGTACGACGCGGCTCTGGCGTCTTTCCAGAGTTCGCTGGCGATCGACCCGAATCACTATCCGGCGTTGAACGGGGTGGGCGTGTGCATGCTGAACCGGTATGTCTGGAGCGATCGTCGCGACCGGGCGGCTCTGGACGAGGCGATGCGGGCGTTGAAGCGGTCTCTGCAGATTCAGCCCAATCAGCCCCGGATCGTGGAGCTTGTGACGCGCTACGGTTAACGCCGTATGACGCAGAATGAGCAGTTCGCACTTCTTGAGGCCTTTCCGACGCCCTCCGAGCGGCCCTTCGTGGTCGAGCACGTGGCGGAGGAGTTCACGTCTTTGTGCCCGGTCACGGGCCATCCGGACTTCGGGTCGGTGACGGTGAGGTTCGTGCCTCGTGAGCCCGGTTCGGGCGGCACGTGCGTGGAACTGAAGTCGCTGAAGATGTACCTTCAGGCGTTCCGGAACCAGGGGATCTACTACGAGCAGGTGACGAACCGGATTCGTGACGACCTGGCCCGACTGATGAACCCCGCGTGGCTTGTCGTGAGGACGGACTGGCGCGGGCGCGGGGGCATTCGGTCGACGGTTCGCGCGATCCACGGGGATGTCCCCTCGCACTGGCTTCAGTGATTCAGCACGTCCTTTCACCCTTCACGGAGACTTTCCATGCCCGGTACTGCTCACTCGCAGCGCACGCTGATCAAGGACATGGAGCCCTCGTCGCGGATCAAGGGGGCGTTCTCGATCGCGAACGCGCAGATGGGCCGGACGCGGACGGATAAGCCGTACCTTCGCTGCCTGCTTGGGGACAAGACCGGGCAGGTGCCGGGGCGGATGTGGACGATCGAGGAATCGACGTTCAAGCGGATCCCCACGGACGGGTTCGTGTGGGTCGAGGGGGAGACGCAGAAGTACGACGGCGAGCTTCAGATCATCATCCATGTGATCGACACGTACGACCCGACGGCGGAGGAGATGCGCGAGCTGCTTCCGGCGACGAAGAACGACGTGGACGCGATGTTCGCGGAGGTCGTTGCGCTGCTGGAGACGCTGGAGCACCCGGCGATGAAGGCGCTGGCGCGGGTGTATCTTGACGATGCGTTCCTGATGGAGCAGTTCCGGGCTGCGCCGGCGGCGAAGAGCATGCACCACGCGTATCTGGGCGGGCTGCTCGAGCACACGCTGATGCTGATGCGTCTTGCGGATCGCGTCTGCCCGCTGTATCCGAGGATCAGCCGCGACATCGTGCTGATGGGCCTGTTCCTGCATGATCTGGGCAAGACGCGCGAGCTGGTGTACGACCGCGCGTTCTCGTACTCGGATCGGGGGGAGCTGGTCGGGCACATCGTTGAGGGGGCGATCATGCTCCACGACAAGGTGCACCAGGTGATCCGGGATCATGGGATACGGGTTCCCGCGAACGCGGCCCTGGTGCTCCAGCACATCATCCTGAGCCACCACGGCGTGCCCGAGTTCGGCGCGGCGAAGGTGCCCGCGACGCCGGAGGCGATCCTCGTCTCGATCCTTGACAATCTTGACGCCAAGACGACGATGGCGCTCGTCGCGGCCCGACCGGACCACGCCGACCAGGATCTGGGGGGGAACTTCACGGAGCGGCAGTGGGCCCTTGACACGAAGCTCTTCAGGCCCGATCCGCTGGCGTGATTCGCGGCGAGGATGGTGCTTCTGCGGGGGGCGGTTCTCGGTACACTTTCGCGGGTGTATCGGAGTGCTGCGATGTCAGACGGGGAAGACATCACGATCCGTGTGAACTTCGGGAAGCCGATTCCGCTCTTCCCGCTGGACTCGGTCTCGCTGCTTCCTCAGCAGGTGCTGCCGCTGCACATCTTCGAGCCCAGGTACAGGCAGATGGTGGAGCACGCGCTGGACGGCTCGGGGCAGTTCGCGATGGCGGTGTTCAAGGGGAGCGCGTGGAAGCAGGAGTATCACGGGAGGCCGCCTCTGATGCCGGCGGTGTGCGTCGGGCAGATCGCGCAGCACGAGAAGTTGACGGACGGGCGGTTCAATCTGCTGCTGCAGGGCGTGTGCCGCGCACGCATCGCGGAAGAGTCGGGACCGGATGAGTCGCGTCTGTATCGTGCGGCGACGCTGCGTCCGATCGATAGCGCGGCACCGGATGACGAGTCGCTTTCTGAGGCGAGGGAGTATCTGGAGGAGGCGCTGGCGGAGGGGCCGCTCTCTCAGTTGGCGGCATCGCGGGCGGTGCTTGAGTATGTGCAGAACGTCGAGGTGCCGACATCGGCCCTCTTGGAACTTGTGTCGTTCACGATGCTGAGCGGGAAGTCGCTCCGATACCGCCTGCTGGCCGAGGGGGACATCCTGAAGCGTGCGGCGGTGATCCGGCAGGAACTGGCATCGCTCGAGGGGCTGATCCGACGGGCATCGGAGCAGCATCCGGAATCGTGGCCGAAGGGGATGAGCTGGAACTGACACGAATCGGACTTTGTTCGTATACTTGTGTGCAAGCGGTGCTGTCCGGATCGGAACCAACTGGGGTCGGGTGGGTATTTCCTTGAGAGATGGGGCATCGAAGATGGATGCCTCGGTGTGCGGATGAGGCATTGAGGAGTGCGGCGGATGAACACAATCACGAAGACAACCGGCAGGGTCTCTCGGCGCGTGGGGTGGGTGGCGTGCGCTGCGCTCTTCGGGGCGACGGCGGTTGGGTGCAACAACGCGGGACAGGGCGCGGCTTCGGGCGCGGCGATCGGCGCACTGGCCGGGATGGGGCTCGGCTCGCTCTCGGGCAACATGGGCAAGGGCGCGGCAGCGGGCGCGATCATCGGCGGCGTGGGCGGCCTGATCATCGGCGATCAGAACGCGCGGAAGTCGGGGAACAACAAGTATCCGGATTGAGCCGCACAATCGGAGTCGTCCGGCGAGAGCACACTCGCCCGGACGCTCCACACGAGCAATGCCCGTCGAGATAGCGGGCGAAGAGATGACGCGGCCCTCGGCACCTGCCGGGGGCCGCTCGCGTGATATGCTCGTCGTATGCGTGTGCTCGGCATCGATCCCGGTCTGCGAGTCACCGGCTACGGGTGCATTGTGCACGCGATCGGGCGGCCGGAAATCGTGGAGGCGGGTGTGATCCGGCTGGTGGCGACGGGGGCTGAGAAGCGGACGGTCTCCGAGCGGCTGATGGAACTGGATGCGGACTTCCGCGGGCTGCTCGATCGGGTTGAGCCGGAGATCGTGGCGGTCGAGGGGTTGTTCGCGCACTACAAGCACCCGGCGACGGCGATCGCGATGGGGCATGCCCGGGGCGTCCTGCTGCTGGCGATCCGGCAGCGGGGTGTGCGGCTGATGGAACTCAAGCCGCTGGAGGTCAAGCGGTCGGTCACGGGCCACGGGCACGCGAAGAAGGAGCAGATGCAGCGGGCGGTGCAGACGCTCTTCGGACTGGCGGAGCCGCCGACGCCCCATGATGTGGCGGACGCACTGGCGATCGCTCTGGCGGCGGGGCGGCGGGCTTCGTCGGCGATGCTTGCGTGATGGTGCGTGGGAGCGGTCTCAAGTGTGGCGCGAGGTTTCGACCGTCCCCACAGCTGATGAGTGCGGTGCTACCAAGACATAGAGACACCGCTCTGGAGAGCGGTGCCACCAGGAGCATGTTCGCTTACACTCTTGGTCGCATGACGGACCAGACCGAGAAACTCGCGGCCCAGGTGCTGATCGTCGAGGATGAGCCGGAGCACGCCGAACTGATGGCCGATGCCCTGCGCAAGCCGGGGCACGTCTGCACGATCGTGAACTCCGTGGCACAGGCGATGGAGGAACTGAAGGGCGGCGGGTTCGATGTCATCATCACCGACCTGCGGATGCCGAACTCCGCGGGGGTGAACGGGATTGCTCCGGATGGCGCGGACGCGGGGCTGACTGTTTTGCAGGAGGCGAGGAAGTTGCAGCCCTCGGCCGAGACGATCATGGTGACGGCGCACGGGGATGTGCCGACGGCGCGGGCGGCGTTCAAGCACGGGGCGTTCGACTTCATCGAGAAGCCGCTGGACCTTGAGGTCTTTCGCTCGCTTGTGAATCGGGCGGCGGAGACCGCGCTCTTGCGTCACGAGTCGGGCACGCTGAGCAATCTCGTGCAGCACGACGGGTTCGAGGGGATCGTGGCGGGATCGGAGCCGATGCGCCGCATCCTGCGAACGGTGAAGGCGGTGGCTCCCTCGCCGCTGGCGGTGCTGATCACGGGCGAGAGCGGGACGGGGAAGGAACTGATCGCGCAGGCGATTCACAAGTTGTCGAATCGCTCCAGGGCGAGATTCGTGGCGATCAACTGTGCATCCGAGGCCGAGTCGCTGCTCGAGGACCAGTTGTTCGGGCACGTGCGCGGGGCGTTCACGGGGGCGGAGAAGGACCGCGAGGGCGTGTTTGAGTATGCGTCCGGGGGCACGCTGTTTCTGGATGAGATCGGCGACATGCCGCTGAAGATGCAGGCCAAGCTGCTGCGTGTCTTGGAGACGGGTGAGGTGGTGCGGCTGGGGTCCAATGAGACGCGGAAGTCGGACGTGAGGGTGGTTTCGGCGACGAACAAGGACCTGCAGCAGATGGTGCGCGAGGGGACGTTCCGCGAGGATCTGTACTTCCGGATCAACGGCGCACAGGTCGCGCTGCCGCCGCTGCGGGAGCGGCGCGAGGACATCCCGCGGATCGTGCATCACGCGCTGGCGCGGTTTGCGGAGAAGATGCTGCCCGGGAAGCCGGTGCCGGCGGTGACGGATGCGGCGATGATGCGTCTGACGAGTTACAACTGGCCGGGGAACGTGCGCCAGTTGATGAACGTGGTGCAGAACGCGTTGGTGAACGCGATGGCGGATGCGGAGGGGGCGGTGACGATCGACGTGAGGCATGTTCCGCCGGAGATCCGGGCGGCGGACGAGGGTGAGGAGGTCTCGGGGACGCCTGGGTCGCTGGCGGGGACTTCGCTGGAGCAGATCGAGAAGCGTGCGATCCGCGAGACGCTGCGCCTCACGGGCGGGAACCGCGAGCACGCGGCCCAGTTGCTGGGGATCGGGGAGCGGACGCTGTATCGGAAACTGAAGGAATATGGGTTGAGGTAACGGGGAGCGGAACGTGTCTTCGTCAGGCCTCGATGGCATCTCGGCGCGGATGGCGTATCTGGTCTCCCGCTGGGAGTTGCCGGGACGGCGTTATTGGTTTGAGCGCGCCGGGGTGCTGGACAATGCGCGATGGACGACGCGAGGCCACGCCGAGTGCCGCGGAAGATGGCATGGGTATCGATTGCGGCTGAATCTGGCGGACTATCACCAGCGCGGGGCGTACTTCCTCGGGCGATTGTTCGATCTGCCGGTGCAGGTCGCCCTGCTGCGGGCGATGCGGCCGGGGGATGAGTACCTGGACATCGGCGCCAACATCGGGATGACGGTGCTGATCGGGGCGTACGCGGTCGGGGCACGGGGGATGGTCACGGCGATCGAGCCGAACCCGTCGGTGTGCGCGGAGCTGCGGGCGCATGTGGAGTCCAACGGGCTGTCGTGGGTGCGGATCATCGAGGCGGGGTTCAGCGATCGCGAGCAGACGCTGACGCTGAGCGTGCCGCCCACGGGGAACACGGGCGCGGGGACGTTCGGGGTGCTGCCGCCGAGGCATAAGGGGAAGGTGTCGGCGACGTATGACGTGCCGGTGGTCGTGGGCGACAACCACATCAATCCCGAGGGTGCGCCGCTCACGATCAAGATTGATGTGGAGGGGTTTGAGACCGCGGCGTTCCGGGGGTTGGCTCGGGCGATCACCACTCGTAAACCGGCGATTGTGGCGGAAGTGAATCCGCAGATGCTGAGCGCGAGCGGCTCGAGCGCGGCGGAGTTTATCGGCATGCTGCGGGGCTGGGGGTATGAGATCTTCATTCCAGGTGCCGCGGCGCGGGCGATGCGCCGGCGTGAGCGGTTTTGGCTCGAACAGGTTGGGCGGGAATGGGTGCCTGAGAAGCGACTGGTCAACATTGTCGCGGCTGTGCCGGGCACTGTGCATTGGAAGCGGCTGGAATCTTCGGTCGTCGAGAATGCGTCGAACTGCGGCCGGATGTCGGACCAACCAGTGGACTGCTGACGGGAAAGGAGCGTGTCGTGACGCAGACGTATGTGCCGCGATTTGAGGATCGTGAGAACCACTCTGCTCCTCCGGGCCCGACGGGCTCGATGGGGCGATCGCCGTTCTCTCTAACCGGTCAGGGTCCGGTGGGCATGTGCAAGATCGAGTCCGATCCGCCCGCGCTGACGTCGGTGCCGACGTATGCGAGCGTAACACCGACCGGCGAGCCATGGATGGAGATGGCGATCTTCACAGAGGCCGAGTTCGTTGCGATGGCCAAAGCAACGGCGAATTACGCCGCTCCCACGCTCGACACGATCGACCTCGGCAAACTCGTGCGGGAGATGGGAATCTCGGGTCGGGCGACGATCAAGACGATGCCCAACGGGAAGAAGTACGTCGTGCTCAGCGGGTATCCTGGGCTCAGGCAGACGTTGACGGGCACGAGGTACGGGATCAAGCACGCCAAGGTTGTGCAGATGGGGATCGGCCCAGCGGGGATCGCAAAGTCGGCGATGAAGGGCGGGGGGATCACGATCGTTCTGACGGTGGGTGCGGACATCCTGCAGGCCGTCGTCAACGATGAGTACCTGATGACGAGCAAGCTGGGATTCACGATTGTGACGGATGTCGGAAAGGCGGGTATCGGGGCCGCGATCGGTTATGCGGCGTCGATGCTCGCAGCGGGCGCGGCTTCGGTCGCGGCGGCACCGGTCGCCGTGGGCATCATTGTCGGTGTCGGCGTCTCGCTCCTGCTGGACTCGGTCTACCCGACGGAGGAGATCGTGGCGAAGATGGAGGAGCAGCGAAAGAAGGCGTCCAGAGCGATCGAGGATGCCGGCCGGACGTGGAACTGGATCAACACAACGCCCGAGGGTGCGATGTGGTTCATGCGGCGATTCTCGGGGTATTGATCGCGACTGTCATTCTGTCGGGCGGGTGTTTGCGATTCCTATGATCGGCGCATGAACGACGGCCGCGACGGTTCCACACTCTCTCCACGAGTCCTCCGATTCGAGGTCGCGACCGCGCCCGGTCGGGTTGATCCCAGGGGCGATGCCGTGCTGGCACAGGCCCGCGCGCTGGGCGTTGGTGTGGAGAGCGTGCGGACGGCACGCGTGTACCTGATCGAGCCAAGCTCTGACGGAACGCATGAATCGCTCGCGGGGATCTCGTCCCGATTGCTGGCGGATCCGGTCGTCGAGACAGCGCGCGAGGGGATCTCCCCCACTCCTTCCGGCGCGGTGACGATCGAGGTTCATCCCCAGCCGGGGGTGATGGACCCGGCGGCGCAGTCTGTCGCGGAGGCGATCGCCGATCTCACGGGGAGCGCGGCGCACGTTTCGACGGGGTGGCGGTATGACTTCAGGGGGATCAACGCCTCGGACGCCGCGTCGTTCGCTCGGCGGGCGCTGGCGAATCCCGTGATCCACGAGATCCGGGAGCGTCCGTTCCATCCGGATGCGCTCCCGACCGGGCACGCATACGCGTTGAAGATCACGCACGTGCCGATTCGCGACCTTGATGATGGTGCGCTCGCTTCGCTCTCGCGAACGGCCCATCTGTTCCTGTCGCTGGACGAGATGCGTGCGATCCAGAGCGAATATCGGCGCGTGGGACGAGACCCGAGCGACATCGAGCTCGAGACGCTGGCGCAGACGTGGTCCGAGCACTGCGTGCACAAGACGCTCAAGAGCCGCATCAGGTACGAATCGCCGGGCACGGCCACGGACGCGATCCGCTGGAGCGGCCGCCCGGGGCACACGGTGAACGCGGACGGAACGGTGACGATCGAGAATCTGCTCAAGTCCACGGTCGCGGCGGCGACGTTCGAGCTGATCGAAGAGGGGATCGACTGGACGCTCTCGGTTTTCAAGGACAACTCGGGCGTGATCGCGCTGGACGACACGTGGGCCGTGTGCATCAAGGTCGAGACGCACAACCACCCCTCGGCGATCGAGCCGTACGGCGGTTCGGCGACGGGCGTGGGCGGGTGCATCCGCGACGTGATCGGCACGGGCCTGGGTGCGAAGCCGATCGCGAACAGCGATGTGTTCTGCGTGGCGTACCCGGATCGCTGGACGGAAGGTGCGGCCCGTGATGGTGTGCGGGCCCTGCCCAAGGGGACGCTGCACCCGCGCCGGATTCTGGGCGATGTTGTGGCGGGCGTGCGGGACTACGGGAATCGCATGGGCATCCCGACGGTCTCGGGCGCGGTCGCATTCGATGATCGCTATATCGGCAATCCGCTGGTCTTCTGCGGGTGCGTCGGGCTGCTGCCCCGGAACCGCGTCAAGGGCGCGGCGCGTGCAGGGGACCTGATCGTGGCATTGGGCGGGCGGACGGGTCGCGACGGGATCCACGGCGCGACGTTCTCCTCCGCGGAGTTGACGGACTCGCACGCGGATGAGTTCGGGCACGCGGTGCAGATCGGCAACGCGATCGAGGAGAAGCGGACGCTGGACGCGATCCTGCGGGCCCGCGACGAGCACGGCGAGCCGCTCTATCACGGGCTGACGGACTGCGGCGCGGGAGGGTTTTCCTCCGCCGTCGGCGAGATGGGGGCGACACTTGGCGCGGCGGTGGACCTTGATCGTGCGCCGCTGAAGTATGACGGGCTTTCCTATACCGAGATCTGGATCTCCGAGGCGCAGGAGCGCATGGTGCTCGCGGTGCCGGCGGCGAACCTCGATGCGCTCCGTCGGATCTGCGACGAAGAGGGTGTGGAACTCTCCGTGCTCGGCACGTTCGGCACGCCCGGTGAGGAGCTTGTGCTTCGATACCGGGGGACCGAGGTCGGACGGCTTTCGATGCACTTCCTTCACGAGGGGATCCCGACACCCGTGCGGGACGCCTCGTGGTCACCCTCTCCGGCGAGGGGACCTGTCGCGACGCCCCGCCCTTCGACGCGGGACGCGCTCCTCGCGCTCCTCGCGCATCCGGACATCGCTTCGAAGCACTGGATCATCCGGCAGTACGACCACGAGGTGCAGGGCAACACGATTCTGAAGCCGCTCGTGGGCCCGGGTGGGATCGGGCCGGGTGATGGTTCGGTGATCGAGCCGATCCCGGGGAGCGGGCGGGGGATCGCGATCGCGTGCGGGTTGCAGACGCCCGTGGGCGATCCTGAGATCGGGGGCGATCCGTATCAGATGGCTCTCGCGGCGATCGACGAGTGTGTGCGGAATCTTGTGTGCGTCGGCGTGGACCCGGGGCGCGTCGCGATCCTTGACAACTTCTGCTGGCCGAGCTGCCAGAAGCCGGAGAATCTCGGCTCGCTGGTGCGGGCCGCGGAGGGGTGCTACGACGGTGCGAAGGCGTATGGGACACCGTTTGTGTCGGGGAAGGACTCGCTCAACAACCAGTTCACGACGGAGGACGGGCGGACGGTGCAGATTCCGCCGACGCTCCTGATCACGGGCATGGGGATCGTGCCGGATATGTCGTGCGTCTGCACGAGCGACGCGAAGCGGGCGGGGTCAGAGGTTGTGCTGATCGAGCCGCGGGCTTCAACGCACGGGCTCGGGGCTTCGCGCTATGCGTCGATGTTCGGCGTCGGTGCGTCCGATGGGGAAGCGGAGATTCCTTCGGTGGATCTTGTGTCCGGGCCTGAGACGGCGCGCCTGGTCGCGGCCATGGTTCGTGAACGGCTGGTTCGCTCGGCGCATGATGTGTCGGACGGTGGGCTGCTGGTGGCGCTCTCGGAGATGCTGATCGGGACGCAGGGTGGCGATGCGCCGCTCGGGCTGAGGATCGAGGCGGCGCACGACGCGTTGCACGGATTCGCGTTCTCTGAGGCGCCCTCGCGGTACGTGATCGAGGTCGAGCCGCGGCACCTGGCACGCATCGATGAGATGGCGGCGAAGGCGGGGGCACGCGTCGTTCGGATCGGTACGCTCGATGATTCCGGTTCGATCATGTGGTCGCGTGTGGGCCTGGATGTCAGGGTTGAGGATCTTGCCCGCGCGTGGCGCGGCACGCTGGACTGGTGATCGCTCGGCACGAGTGTTGTGCGCCCTTTGGGCTCATTGAATGCAAAGCGGCCCCGATCGGTTGATCGGGGCCGCGTCGTATCGCGTGGTGAGAATGGCGAGAGATCAGCGCGTGCCGGAGAGGGAGACGCCGGTCGCGTTGCCCGGCTTGGTGGGCGTTCCGATCACACCGACCTCGGGCGTTGCGAGAGGGGCGGGCGGCGTGTAGAACATGCCGGCGGTCTCGGGCAGGCCGTAGAGCTCGGGGTGGAGGTACTTGCCACGTGCGGCGACGGGCTTCTCACGCTCGACGACCGGCGGGTTCTGCTGGACCCAGAGGTCGTTGCGTGTTGCGGTGACGGTCCAGGAGACCTTCATGCCGGGGACGCCGCCCGAGATCACGAACTCGTTGTCCGAGACTTCGCTGGCGATGTGGAGCATGGGTGCGGGAGCGCCGATGGGCGTGAGCTGGTACTGGGGATTGGTGTTGATGTCATCGAAGTAGTGCGGGAGTTCGACGACGGCGGAGCCGGTGCCGTCGAGCACGACGGTGCCGCGGTAGATGAGATAGGGCTCGGGGCTCTCGATGGCGTAGTGAACGAGGAACTTGTTTGCGGGATCGTTGGGGTGATCGATGACGAAGCTCTTCGCACCGGACGCACCGGTGGCGCCGTTGCTGAAGACGCCGAAGCCGTTGATGGTGGAGGTGATACCGAGGACGCCGTAGACGACGCCCGCTGAGTCACCGTTGCCGCGGCCCGCGACGCCGACCGCGTTGAAGGAGTTGGCGATGCCGGAGACGCCGATGGTGTTGGCGCCGTTGGTGGAGGAGTTGGTCACTCCCGCGACGCCGGTGCCGATCGACGAGTTCGCCTGGCCGAAGACTCCGTAGGTCTGGCCAGTCGCCGCGGGAGCAAGCCCGTAGACACCGCGTCCTGTGGTGGAGTTTGTCTGACCGAGTACGCCGTTGCCGGGGCCGGTGGTGGCGTTGTGCAGGCCTACCACGCCTCGACCATCGGTGGAGTTCGACTGGCCGTAGAAGCCGGAGCCGGTTCCGGTCGTTGCGTTGGAGAAGCCGATCGCACCACGACCCGCGGGCGAGAGGACCTGGGCCCAGAGGCCGTAGACGGTGCCCGAGGAGGTGTTGTTGACGGCGTTGATGGCGCGAGAGGGCCCGTTGGCCTGGATGCTGAAGGGGAAGAGGGGCGTGCCGACGCCGATGCCGACGTTTCCGCCCGTGAAGAAGATGTCGGTGTTGTTGCCGGCGAACTGCCAGTCGTTCTGTGCCTGCGCCGTTCCGGCGCAGAGCGCAATCGACGATGCGGCGGCGAGTGTGTATGCGGCGAGCGTGCGAACGTTCATAAAGACCTCCTTTGGATGGCCTCTCTGTGGGAGGCCCTTGGATCGACCGGCAAACCAATCCTTGCCCGGCGCACAGGTGCGGCGGGTGTGTCTCCCCGGACCCGCGTTGGCGTTCATCGCGTGTCTCCGGGGTTCCGATGCTCGAATCATACCGTAAGTACAGCCATGGCAAAGAACTCGGTGTCCTGCCCCGGATGTGGAGCAAGCCGCGGCGCGGACGCTTGCGCGCGGGATGGTGCCCGGGTTCTCGGCTCACTTGGTCGGCGGTTCGGGTGGGTTGACGCCACAAGATAACCACCGCGGACCGCTCATGGCTGCGATCTTTGCGCGTGGTGGGCACGTTGCAGGCCAGGTCAGGACCGACAGCGCGGCAGCGTCGCCCGGCGGCCTGACCGGCTCGGGCTTGGAGCCAGAGCGGTCTGAGAAAGGTGTGATACAGTGGCGACCGATGGCGAAGCGACGCGAACGAATCACTCGGAGCCCGGACCCGGATGCGCCCTCGCCGCTGCATGGCGTGGCGGACGGCGTGTTGTTCGAGGTTTCGTCGGAGGTGTGCAACCAGGTGGGGGGGATCTACCAGGTCCTTCGCTCGAAGGCGGCGCTGATCACGGCGCGCTGGCCGAATCGCTACTGGCTGGTTGGTCCGTATGTGGAGCAGAAGGCGTCGGTCGAGTTCGAGCCGTCCCGCCCTCCTCGGTGGCTCGGGCGGGTGCTGGAGTCGCTGGAGTCCGAGGGCATCAGGATCCACCACGGGCGGTGGCTGATCGCGGGGAACCCGCGGGTGCTGCTGATCGAGCGCGCGGTGCAGTGGCAGGAGATCGACAAACTCAAGTTTGAGTTGTGGTCTGATCATTCGATCGAGTCGCCCGGCGGAGACCGGCTGGTGGACGAGGCGATCGTGTTCGGCGACAGCGTCAGACGGTTTCTCACGCGTGTCTGCGAGATGCGAGCGGCACCCGCAGGCGAGCACGCGGGCGACGACCCATCGGAGGAGCCCTCGCACGGATCTCACAGGAGGATCATCGCGCACTTTCACGAGTGGCTGGGAGGGCTTGCGATACCGATGATCCGGAAGGCAGAGCTCCCCGTCGCGACGGTGTTCACCACGCATGCGACGCTTCTCGGGCGCTACATGGCATCGAGCGAGGATGGGTTCTACGACCGGCTGTGGTCGATCGATCACGCGGCGGAGGCGGCCAAGTACAACATCAAGGGGATCCACGGCTACGAGCGGGCGTGTGCGCACGGGTCGCACGTGTTCACGACGGTCTCGCCGATCACGGGTGAGGAGTGCGGCGCGCTGCTGGGTCGCGTCCCCGACCTGTTCACGCCGAACGGGCTGAATGTCTCGCTCAACAACGTGGGGCACGAGTTCCAGACGCTGCACGCGACGCACAAGGAAGCGATCCATCGGTTCGTGATGGGGTACTTCTTCCCGTCATACGCGTTCGATCTGGACCGCACGATCTACATGTTCACGAGCGGGCGATTCGAGCCGAAGAACAAGGGATTCGATCTGTGCCTGGAGGCCCTCGCGCGTCTGAACGCGCAGATCAAGGAGTTCGATCTCGGGCTCAACGTCGTCTTCTTCATCGTCACGCAGAGACAGACGCGGACCATCGACCCCGAGTCGCTGCGGCTGCGGGGCGTGCTCAACGAGCTCGACAACGTCTGCAACAGCATCCTGGAGGGCGTCGGCAAGCGGATGTTCCCGCTCGCGGCGGCCGGCCAGCGGGCGAACCTCGACGCGCTCGTCGATCCGTACTGGTCGCTGCGGTATCGGCGGATGCAGCAGGCCTTCCGGAGGAACGGCCTCCCGCCCGTCGTGTCGCATCACGTCGAGGGAGACTGGTCCGATCCGGTCCTGAGTCACATACGGCATCTCGGGCTGTGCAACCGGCCGGATGACCCGGTGAAGATCGTCTATCACCCGGAGTTCATCTCGCCGACAAGCCCGCTGTGGGGGATGGACTACGACCAGTTCGTGCGCGGCACGCACCTGGGTGTTTTCCCGAGCGCGTACGAGCCGTGGGGATACACGCCCCTGGAGTGCATGGCGGCCGGCACGCCGGCGATCACCTCTGACCTTGCGGGCTTCGGCGGGTATGTCGCAGATCGCCACCCGGACCACGACGCATGGGGGATGACCGTGCTGAAGCGGCGTGGGCGCGGGTTTCATGAGGCGGCAGCGGATCTGGCCCGCTGGATGCTGGCGTATTGCCGCCTTGATCGGCGCGGGCGGATCGCGATGCGGAACGCGGTTGAGAGCAAGAGCTGGGACTTTGACTGGAGCCGCCTCGGTTCGGCGTATCACCGGGCGCACGATCTCGCGCTCGAGCGGCTTGCGCGCGAGTCCGGGGAGTTGCGATGAGCGCAGAAAAGCAGCATGGCGGAGCCAGGGGAGAATCGGTCCCGGCTTCGAAGCCCCATGTCGAGTTGCACACAGACGGGGCGTGCTCTGGAAACCCCGGCCCGGGTGGCTGGGCGTATGTGCTCAAGCACGGGGTCTCCGGGAAGGAGCGTGCCGCGAGCGGGGCCGAGCACGACACGACGAACAATCGGATGGAACTCCGTGCGGTGATCGAGGGGCTGTCGGTGCTGAAACGTCCGAGTGTGGTGGATCTCTATTCCGATTCCAAGTACGTGCTGGATGGGCTGAAGAGCTGGATCCACGGGTGGAAGAAGAAGGGGTGGAAGACGGCCGACAAGAAGCCGGTGAAGAACCAGGAACTCTGGATGGAACTCGACGCGCTCTCGTCGCGTCACGAGG
Source organism: Phycisphaeraceae bacterium (assembly GCA_019454185.1). Classification (NCBI taxonomy): domain Bacteria; kingdom Pseudomonadati; phylum Planctomycetota; class Phycisphaerae; order Phycisphaerales; family Phycisphaeraceae; species Phycisphaeraceae bacterium. The sequence continues at coordinate 179,242 of CP075368.1, read as the reverse complement.
TCCGCTTCCATTGGATCAAGGGTCACAGCGAGCACCCCGAGAACGAACGCTGCGATCGCATGGCGGTCGAGGCGAGAGAGTCGCTCGTGAAGGGCGCGGGGCGTCGCGGCCCGATCTGAAAGACGCGTTGTAAAGACAACGAGGCCCCGGCCAGGTGACCGGGGCCTCGTCAGATTGTGATCACCGTGAACGGCTCAGTTGCGCCGGCGAGAGGCGAAGAGCCCCGCGACGCCGATCAGCGCGAGTGCGCCGGGGGCGGGAACGTAGCCGTCGTAGGTCGGGAGGTGGATCTCGCCGTTCTGCGTGAAGTTCTCGACGGCGACTGAGCCGGCGATGAAGTTGCCGTTGGTCAGGTGGGCATTCGGCGCCAGGACCGCGCCGTACAGGGCTCGCTCGATGTTGAGCGTCTCGGCCTCGTAGAAGTTCCAGAGGATCTTGGAGGCGTTGGCGCTGTTGAAGCCGCCGAGGAAGTTGCCCTGGTTGTGCGTGATGCTCGTGCCCGAGACGTTGATGATCACGCTGGCCGCGCTGTTCATCGCGATGTCGAACTGCTGCACGAAGCCGTTGCCGAAGAGCTGGTTGCCGTCGACGTTGAAGACTGCCACGCCGTCGATGTTCGCAACAGCGGAGAAGTTCACGGGAGCGGGGGAGCCCATCGGGATGGAGACCGTGTTGGTCGCGCCGAGGCCGGCGAGGTGGTTCGAGATCCACTGCACCTCGGAGCGTGCGGCGGAGACGATCGAGGCCGCGCCGGGATCGTTGATCTGCATGCCGCCACCGTTGAAGTTGACGTTGCCGGTGCGGGTGCCGCCGAGGCGGAGGTTGCCGGCCTCCATCTGGACGTTGCCTCCGTTGAGGTTTCGGCCGACGATGAGGACATCGACGCCGAGGTGGCTGGGGCGGTGGAGCATGGTGCCGTAGTTTGACGCGCCGGTGTTCAGGTCACGCCCGACCATGGTGCGGCCTTCGACCTCCTGGGTCGAGGTGAGATCGTTGAAGACGATCAGGTTCCAGTTGGACAGGACATCGGCGCAGGCGGAAACAGCCATCGCGCCCGCGCTCAGCGCGGCGACAACAAACTTTGAACGCATCGGGTCTCTCCTCATCAATCAAGTGGGATTGTCATGGCACCGGGCTATGACCCCCGGCGCGTCTCTCGTGCAGATCTTACGAGCGTTCTGCTTGCGTGGATTGACCCATCCGCAATTCAGATAGATTCACGGGGCTCTTTTGCGCATCGCTCACGTTTGAACTCTCGCTCGACACCCCAGATTGCCCTGTTTCACGTGTGCTGTCCGGGGCGATCCACCTTGTGCTTGTCGCAGCGCGACACGGCAGTAACAGAAAGGCCCCGGCATGCGCTGCCGGGGCCTTGCGAAGGTCGTGCTGATTGTCCGGCGTCTCGGACCTGAGCTTTACGGGAAGATGCCGCGGGCCTCGTAGGCCTTCTGGAGGCGCTCCAACGCGGCGGCGTATGCGGCGGTGCGGAGGTCGCAGTTGTACTTACGGCGTGCGTCGCGCGTGCGTCCGGCGGCCTTGACCATGTGCTTGTTGAGTTCACGGTCGACGCGCTCGAGCTCCCAGGTCTGGAAGGTCTTGTTCTGGACCCACTCGAAATAGGAGACGGTGACGCCGCCGGCGTTGCACAGGATGGCGGGGAGGACCTCGATGCCGCGCTTCTGGAGGATGCGCTCGCCTGCGGGCGTCGTCGGGGCGTTTGCACCCTCGGCAACGACCTTGCAGTTGAGCATGTTGGCCTCGGGCTCCTGGATCATCTGCTCGAGCGCGGCGGGGATGAAGACATCGACCTGGGTCTTGTAGAACTCTTCCTTGGTGATGGCGGTGGCCTTGGTGTAGCCGGCGACGCCGCCCTTCTGCTGGACATAGGCCGCGAGGTCGTTGGCGTCGATGCCCTTGTCGTTGCGGATGAAGCCGGTGTGGTCGGCCACAGCGGTCATCTTCGCGCCCTTGTCCTGGAAGATCTTGCCGGACCAGGAACCGACGTTTCCGAAACCGAGAACGCTGAAGGTGCTGGTCTCGGGCTTGAGCTTGAGTTCGGGGAGCATCTCGACGAGTGTGTCAACGACGCCCTGTCCGGTCGCCTTCTCACGCCCGAGAGAGCCGCCGTACTCGATGGGCTTGCCGGTGATGACGGCGCCGGGGTTGTGGCCGCCGATCTCGGAGAGGAAGGTGTAGGTGTCGGCGATCCAGGCCATGTGCTGGCTGTTGGAGCCGACGTCGGGAGCGGGGATGTCATAGTCGGGGCCGATCTGGTGGGCGATGGCGGCGGTGAAGCGTCGGACGATGCGCTCCATCTCGGTCGCGGAGTGCTTGCGGGGATCGACCTTGATGCCGCCCTTGCCGCCGCCGTAGGGGACGCCGACGAGGGAGCACTTCATGGTCATGAGAAAGGCGAGCGACTTGACGTCGTCGAGGTGGACGTCGTGGTGGAAGCGGAGGCCGCCCTTGTAGGGGCCGAGGGCGTTGTTGTGCTGGACGCGGTAGCCCTTGAAGAGCTCGTACTTGCCGGAGTCCATCTTCACGGGGAAGTGGACCATGATCTCGTTCTTGGGCTGCGCGAGGATCAACTGCAGATAGCGCGGAAGATTCATCTTCTCCGCGGCGTGGAGCATGGAGCCCACGGTCTGCGTGTAGAGATTGTTGGGATCGTCGGGGAGACCGACGTCGTGGAGAATGCCGTTGCTGGACTGTTCAGCCGCGTGCGCCTTGGGCGCCGTCATGGTGGTCATGGCACTTTTCCGGAACGGGTGATCGGATGAACCTGCTGCATCGGGCCTTCGAGGACGACTCGCGCCCGGATTCCAAACAGGGGCCGCTCTGACCATTCAGGAGCGGTCTACATTCTTGGCCGTCGCAGTGTGCGAATCGACAAGAATCCGTCCCATCCTTTGGGCCAAAGCCGCATGATCCTGTACTTCGCATCCGATCTGGTATGGGCGACCCGCATCAAGGCGACGGCGGAGGATCTGGGGCTGCCTTGCCGCCCCGTCCGGAACCCCGACATGCTCGCCCAGCGTCTCGCGGACTCGGCCCCGGTCGCCCTGATCCTGGACCTTGAGACGGAGGTGGCGGGGCTGGACCTGCTCCGCACACTCCGGGCCGACCCCGTCGGGGGGAGACTGCGGGTTCTTGCTTTCGCGCCACACGTCAAGAAGGACCTGATGCAGCAGGCACGGGACGCGGGGGCGGATGAGGTGATCACGCGGGGTGCGTTCGACCACAACCTCGTTGATATTCTGGTTCGGCTTGCGGCGAGCGCGTGAGACTCGGGTCGCGCACGGCTGGTGAGCCCGAAACGCATGATGGCATGAGGGCATCTCAGGCGTGCTCGAACTCTGAATCACAGGGAGACTCACCATGACGAGGGCGGCAGAGATCGGAACAGTGCGGCTATCACGCCGCTCGGCGTTGGGGCTTGCGGGGCTTGGCGCAGCGACCGCCGCTCTGGGCGGGTTCGGGCGTGCCTCGCACGCTTCGTCCGAGCCGGGATCGGATCCGTCGCTCCAGGGCGCCGGCTTCTATCGCATGAGACTCGGCGAGTTCGATCTCTTCCTCATCAGCGATGGTGCATTCAGGTTCGAGGACCCGCAGGCGAGTCTGGCTTTTGATACTGGTGCGGCCGAGTTTGACGACGCGCTCCGTGAGGCGTTCCTGAGATCCAATCAGGTCATGGGTCAGGTCAACACGCTTCTCGTGCGGACGCCGGACGCGACCATCCTTGTCGATACGGGGTGCGGCGAGTTGTTCGGCCCGGCGACGGGGAAGTTGCTCGCGAACATGGCTCGGGCCGGCTTCAAGCCGGGCGAGATCGATGCGGTTGTCCTGACGCACGCGCATCCCGATCACTTCGGGGGGCTTGTCGGGGGTGGAGCCGCGGACGCGTTCGCGAAGGCCCGTTTCTTCGTCTCTCGCGTGGAGCACGATTTCTGGCGGGGGCCGGCTCCGGACCTCTCGCGGTCACCGTTGCCCAAGCCGACGCTCGATCAGTTCATCCAAGGGGCGAATGCCGCGTTCGACGCGATGAAGCCCCGGCTCGACCTGATCGGCGACAAGGACCAGATCGCGCCGGGCGTGCATGCGATGCTGCTCGGAGGTCACACGCCGGGGCACATCGGCCTGCGGATCGCATCCGGGAGCGAGGAACTGGTGTACGTTGCCGATCTGGTTCACCACGTCTCGTTCGGGATGCCTCATCCGGAATGGCGTGTGGCGTTCGACTACGACCCTGAGGAGGGTTCGCGCGTGCGCCGCCGGATGCTCGACCGCATCGCCTCGGACCGCGCGTTCATCTCCGGCGCACACCTGCCATTCCCGGCGTTCGGCCACGTGCGCCAGCGGGGCACAGGGTTCGAGTTTGCGCCGTCGCAGTGGATGTGGTGATCCGGGATCGAGCACGACCGTCGCAAAGCCGGCGATCACTTCTGATCGGGGGGCGGCGCAGCATCGCCCGCCGGCCCGGCGTCCGGCGGCGGAGTCTCTTCGGCCTCCTCCTGCTTCCCGGGATCGGCGAACTTCAGGAAGGGGATCGTCGAATCGATGTTCTCGAGCGTCTTGCGAAGCGACGCGAGGTGGCGATCGAGCGATGCGAGCGACTTGTCAACGGACTGGAGCGTCTCGTTCATGGAGATCAGCGACTCATCGATCGACTGGATGGTTTCAAGCCGCGCACGGGTGCTGTCGATCTGGGCCTGAAGGTCGGCGAGTTTGGGGTTGACGGTCTCGAGCTGTGTAAGGAGTTGCTCGGTCCGGTCGAGTTGGTCGTTGGTGACGCGCAGATCATCCCGGATGTCGCGGATGTTCTCGAAGACGCATCCGCCCTGCAACAATCCGAAGAGAGCGACAAGGAGCGGCAGGCATGCACGGCGTGTGTGGATCTTCATGGTGCCTCAGGATAGCGTCAGCCCCCTACCGCCGCCGCGAGCGAGCCACGCTGCGAATGAGTGATTTCTGATGTCCGATCGCCACACGAATGAGCCGTCCCGGGACGCAGGAACGCCTGTCATCACGCTTCGCGATGTTGCGTGGGAGGATGTGCCCGCGCTCTACCTCATGCAACTCGACGCGGATGCGAATCGGATGGCCGGCACCAAGGCGCGTGATCGCGCCGAGTTCGAGCGTGTGTGGCTGCGGAATCGGGCGGATCCGACGATCACGGCCCGCGTGATCGTGCGCGAAGGAAGGGTCATCGGCGGGATCTCGAGGTTCTGCGCTGATGGTCTCGACCATGTAGGGTACTGGATCGAGAGATCGGAATGGGGAAGGGGCGTGGCGACACGCGCACTGCGCGCGTTCCTCGCTGAGATCGAGACCCGACCGATCTACGCCACAGTCTCGGCGACGAACTTCGGCTCGATCCGCGTTCTGGAGCGGTGCGGCTTTGTCCGCACGGGAACCCGGGCCGAGCCGGAGACCGAGCGGTACATCGCGGGCGAGGTCGCGTTCTACAGATTGGACTGAGCACGCGTCCGGACGCGGACACCGGCGCGGACCACAGCCCAGGAGAGCATCAGCCCTCGCGGGCTTCGTCCTCGAGCTGGATGCCCGCGAGCGCGGTCATGGGATCCGGCGCGAAGCGGAAGACCTTGTCCAGCCCTGTGACCATCATCACGGACCAGACCTCGTCCGTCACGGCGCAGAGCTTCAGGATGCGTCCCGCGGCAGCGAGGAGCTTGCGGATGCGGAGGAGCTGCGCCAGATTCGAGGAGTTGAGATAGGACACGCGACCGAGGTTCAGCACCACGTGGGGCGTTGTGTCCGGCTCCAATGAGGCCAGGCGATCGGCGATCGCGTTCAGCTCTTCCGAGAGCATGGGCTCGTCGGAGAGCTCGGAGAGCACGATGTCATCTGACCATTCGATCGCCATACTGAAGCCATTCTACCCCTGGACCGAGCATCACGCGGTAGGAGTCTGATCGGAGTCTTCCTCGACGCGGGCGACCGCGATCGCCTGATCGCCATCGTGGAGGGAGACGACGCGGACGCCTTGTGTGCCGCGCCCGATGACGGAAATCGAGGTCGCGGGCAGCCGGACGAGTTGGCCGCCCTTGGTGACGACCACGATCTCGTCGGAGTCTCTGACACCCAGTGCTGCGACGGAGAGCCCGTTTCTTTCCGAAGTCTTGATGTCGGCGCGTCCCTTGCCTCCCCGGGTCTGGGAGTACATCTTGCCGCTCTCCGGGGCGACGCGGTACTCGTCGAGCGCGGTGCGTTTGCCGTAGCCGTTCTGGGTGACGGTCAGGAGCGTGAGCGTGGGATCCTGCGTGATCAGGTCTCCGTCGGCATCCTCGATCATGGGGATGGGCACGACGCCGATGACCTTGTTTCCCTCTTCGAGTTCGATTCCCTTGACGCCCGCGGCGGCTCGCCCCATCAGGCGTGCGTCCTGCTCGTTGAAGCGGATGGCCATGCCGTTCGCGGTCGCGAGGAGGATGTCGTCGTTTCCGTCTGTGAGGGTGACGGCGAGAAGTGAATCGCCCTCTTTCAACCCGACGGCGATGATGCCGCCCCGGTTGACGTTGCGATACTCCTTCAGCGCGGTGCGCTTGACGATGCCCCCCTCGGAGACGAATGTGAGGAACTGGCTCGAAGACTCGAAGTTCTTGACGGTGAGGAACGCGCGGCAGCGCTCACCCTCGCGGAGATCGAGGAGATTGACAAGCGCCCTTCCCTTGGAGGTGCGGGTCATTTCCGGGAGCTCGAAGACCCGCTTCTTGAAGACACGACCCGTGTTCGTGAAGCAGAGCAGGTCGTCGTGCGTGGAGGCGACGAAGAGGTGCTCGATGAAGTCGTCGTCTTTGGCGTCGGAGGCGATGATGCCCTTCCCGCCCCGGTTCTGTGTACGGTATGTGTCGAGGGGGACACGCTTGGCATAGCCCGCGTGAGAGATCGTGACGGCGACGTCGTGCTCCTGGATCAGCGCGCCGACGTCGATATCTTCCGCGGCTTCTTCGATCCGTGTGACGCGGGGCGCGTTGTAGCGGGCACGCATATCGGCGCAGTCGCTCTTGATGATGTCGAGGACGAGTTGCCCGTCGCCGAGGATCCGCTCGTAACCCTCGATCTCGTTGACGACGCTGCGATACTCGCCGGTGAGACGCTCGATCTCCAGCCCGGTCAGCTGGATCAATCGCATGTTGCCGATGGTCTCGGCTTGCAGGCGGGAGAGCGCGACGCCGCCCTGCGATTCGGCGGCAAGGAGCTGGCGCTGGAGGCGCTCGGGGAGCGCGGCGTGGTGCGGGTGCGTCGGCGGGATGCGGAATCGACGCTCCATCAGGCGTTGGATGGCCTCTTCCCGCGTGGTGCTGGCGCGGATGATCCGGATCACCTCGTCGATGTCGCAGACCGCATAGATCAGGGACTCGAGGACGTGGGCCCGCTTCTTCGCTTCGCGGAGCAGGAAGCTCGTGCGCCTGCGGATGACCTCGACCCGGTGGTTGATGTAGCAATCGATCATCTCTCTGAGGCCGAGCGTCCTGGGACGGCGCCCGACCAGAGCGATGTTGATGATGCTGAAGGTCTGCTGGAGCGGCGTGTGCTCGTAGAGCTGCCGCTCGACGACAGCGGGGTCCGCGCCCTTCTTGAGTTCGATGACGATGCGTGTCTGGGCTTCGCGACCGGACTCGTTGCGTACGTCGGAGATGTTCTCCAGACGCTCTTCCTTGACGCCCTCGACGATCTTCTCGACGAGGCCGTTCTGGCCCAGTCCGTAGGGGATTCTGTCGATGACGAGCTGGTCGCGTCCGGACTTGGTCTGCTCGACGTGGCAGATGCCTCGAACGTAGACGCGCCCGCGCCCTGAGGAATAGGCCTCGATGATGCCGGCGCGGCCCATGATGACGCCGCCGGTCGGGAAGTCGGGCCCCTTGATGCCCACGCGAGTCACCTTGCCGTCGGCATCGACCTCGTCGGTCATGAGCTCGCCGAGGGAGATCGTCGGCTTCTCGATGACGCGGACGATCGAGTCGAGCACCTCGGTCGGGTTGTGCGGCGCGAGCGACGTCGCCATGCCGACGGCGATGCCGAGCCCGCCGTTGATCAGCAGGTTGGGGAACCTGCCGGGGAGCACCGTCGGCTCCATCAGGCGGTCGTCGTAGTTGGGCTGCTCATCGACGGTTTCGAACTCAAGATCGGCGAGCATGTCGACTGCGGCGTGCGTGAGGCGTGCCTCGGTGTAACGCATGGCGGCCGGCGGGTCTCCCTCGATCGATCCGAAGTTGCCCTGCGGATCGATCAGCTGAACGCGCATCTTCCATTTTTGGGCCATGCCGACCATGGTCGGGTAGATCACGCTCTCGCCGTGCGGGTGGTAGTCGCCCGACGTGTTGCCAGCGATCTTCGCACACTTGAGGTGCTTCTTGTTCGGACGCAGCTTGAGCACGTTCATCGCGACGAGAATGCGCCGCTGAGAGGGCTTGAGACCGTCGCGGACATCGGGCAACGCCCGGTCCATGATCGTGCTCATCGCGTAAGTGAGGTATGAATCCTTCAGCTCTCTGCCGATGTCGGTGTCCATCATCCGGCCCGCTTCATCGGGCGCCGGCGATGACGATCCGTCGTTGGTCACGATGTCCTGTTCGGCCATGCGGCGGGGCTCCCGGAACGCGCCTTGGCGCGCTCCGGAATGGTAGGTTTCACACCCCACAGAATCCCGGTTTCCGACCCTGATTCGGCCCTCTTTCCGAGCATTTCAGCGAGATGGCCAGGGCGGATCGAAGCCCCGCCACTTCTACCGAACGACCCAGGTCCCCGAGGTGGTTCACCCGCCTGATTCGATGCCCGTTTCGGCCTCGGCGCGGCCATCCCCCGTAGTGTTCGGACCCGCGCTCGGGATGGGAGAGACGACATCGAGCAGGTCGCAGAGGATCAGAATCGCGAGCGCGCCGGCCTCCGGCGGCATGCGCTGATCCCAGAGCGATGCACGCACACCGCCATTTGCTCGCTCGGGGGACGCGTACATGTGGCATGTCGCCTCGTCCGCCGTCAGCGAGCCGATGAACCGGACACCGCCGAGCAGGCGCGCGAGTTCGCGGGGTAACTCCTCGGGCGGGGTCAGACGCTGATCGGCGATCATGGAAGATGCCGCGGCGATCGCGCGGAGAGACTGAGCGGTCGGGAGTGGGTTCGATGCCCCGGTGAAGAGGATCCCCCCCACCATGTCCGCGCCATCGTCGCCGCCGTCTTCGGGCCTGATCTGGTGCGTCCAGATGATTGCTCTCATCTGGCGGAGCGACTCAGCGGCTGGGATCGGCCCTTCTGCGGGCGCGAGCGCTTGTTCCGCCCAGAGCAGCCAGGGCATCTGGCCGACGATCATCGGCGCGGGAGTGTTCAGGAACGCCTCGCGAACGAGCTTCGTCGCCATCGAGACGTGCTCCGGCGAGCCGGAGTAACGAGCCCGGACCGACCTTCCCCATGCGAGGAACGAGCGTTCCGGCCCGGAGAGCGATCCAACCTCGGCCTCATCCATCCGTCGATCGCACGAGCGGAGCATGGCGGCAACGTCATCTGGAAGCACTTCGGCGGCATCGAAAGCCGCACGCGTCGCGATGGAGACGATCGCAGCGGACATCGGCGAGGCATCGGGTGCGATCTCTTCCGGGCCGACGAACGCGAGATCCTCGATGATCCTGCGAGCGAGCCGCGCGGCGTGGTCTCGCACGTCCTTCTCTCCGCCGTGACGGCGGGCCGCACGGGCGAGCGCGAACGCGACCAGTCCCTGCTCGATCGGCGAGCCGACGGCGGGCTCGTAGCGATCCTGCAGCGGGAGATATGTACCCGCGATGCCGGCTCTCTCGCCGGGCTCGGTCTCGCGTGAGAGAAGATTGGAGACGATGCGATCCGTCAGCGACTCCAGATCCTGCACAGTCGGTGGCGATGTCGATGGGAACCCCGAACCCCGGTAGAGAAAGTGAGGCGATGCGCCCGCGCCCGTCTGCGCCAGGTGCGTCGTGCGAAACGTCATGAACGACACACCAAGATCTCGGCGAACTTGCGATGGATCTCTGATCGCGTTCTCGGGAGAGCCGGTCACCGCTGAGGCGACCGCGCCGATCGCGGCCCGGGGCTCTGTGCCGGTGGCGAGCATGGTGCCGGGAAAGAGACCCTCGACGCGATCGCCCAAACGTGCCGCGACGCCGTGGATTCCGGGCGAGAGTGTGAGGTAGAGGTCCTTCATCGCGTCAGGTGCAACGGGCACGGGTGGAGAGGCCAACTCGAGCGAGAGCACGAGGGATCGGGCAACCTCGCGCCGAAGATCCGGATCCACCGGGATCGGCACGCGTCCCGAGGCCTCGCGGATGGCTCGCGCCGAGGCCTCTCGGATCGCTACCCCGCGCCCGGGCGCGAATGAGACGCCCCGGCCCACGATGCGCCCGGCGTATCGAATCGTGACCGACGCCGGACAATCGGGGAGTGCGGCGTGCGACAGGTCTGAATCCGGCGGGATCGAAATCGCATCGACCCACGCGCGGACCTTGTTGAACGCGGCCATCGCCTCGGCGGGCTCGGGGAGCCCCTGAGCGACGGCCCGTCCGGGAAAGAGAGGAGCCGCGGAAAGTCCGAGAACCACGAGCAGAGCACACAAGAGCGGCGACCATACTTGATGCCATCTGCGTTGCAGGGGAGGTTGGTGTTGGCGGTGTGTGTTGCACGCACACAACGGTGTTGTTTCTGGTATGCTGTGTTCGCGGACCTGACCCCCTCTGGGGCTCTGGAAACGCGTTCTCGCGTCGGGCATGGTGGCCTGGCACGCCCATTGAACATGGATGTGCGAAGGACACCCAAAGATGCTGAGAGCACTTCTTACCATGTCTGACAGCCGCCTCCGGATCGCGATGCTTGCCGCGTTGAGCTTCCTGGCCCTCTGCTGAAGGTCTTCCTTCTGAACAGGGTAAGGAACCCCGCGGGCCGGCGTCGCGATTGTCGTTTCGGGCGAGTACCCCAGACCGCCCGCCTCAGACTGCCTTGCACCGTCCCCTTCATCACGGGACTTGATCGATCACACGCCCCGGCCTGGAAGGTCGGGGCGTGTCGGTTGTGGTGCCACCTGTCTCCAGACCTACGGGCCCAGCCCACGGCCTGCGCTGCTCTGGAGAGCAGTGCCACCGGAATGAAAAGCCCCGGCCAGATGGCCGGGGCTGGTGTGAGATCAGAGGTTCAGGCGTCGATCAGGATCTGATCAGAGCTGGATCTTGTCGGTGCCCATGGAGCCGTGGGTGTCCATGCCGCCTCGTGTGGGCTTGGGCGTGCCGCCTGCAGCGCGATCGGCGGTCTCGTCGCGTGTCTGGGTGTTGTCGCCCCACTGTGCACGCTTGAGGGAGAGGCCGATCTTGCGGTCGCCTGTATCGACGCGGAGGATCTTGACGTCGACCTCGTCGCCGGGCTTGACCACATCCTGCGGGTTCTCGACCTTGTGGTCGGCCAGCTCGGAGATATGGAGGAGGCCTTCGAGATCGGACTCGAGCTCGACGAAGACGCCGAAGTTGGTGATCTTGGTGACCGCGCCGCGGACGACCATGCCGGGCTTGTAGTGCTCGGGGATCGCGGTGACCCACGGATCCTCGGTGAGCTGCTTGAGGCCGAGGGAGATGCGCTGCTTTTCCTGATCGACTTCGAGCACGACGCAGCGGGTCGAGTCGCCCTTCTTGACGACCTCGTTGGGGTGGGTGACCTTGCGGGTCCAAGACATGTCGGAGATGTGGAGCAGGCCGTCGATGCCGGGCTCGATCTCGACGAACGCGCCGTAGTTGGCCAGGTTGCGGACCTTGCCCTCGACGACCGTTCCCGGGGGGTACTTCTCGCCGACGAGTTCCCACGGGTTGACGTCGATCTGCTTCATGCCGAGCGAGATCTCCTGCTTGTCCTTGTTGATCTCAAGGACAACGACATCAACCTCCTGGTTGGGCTGCACCATCTCGGACGGGTGGTTGATGCGACGGGTCCACGACATCTCGGAGATGTGGACGAGACCCTCGATGCCGTCCTCCAGTCGGACGAACGCGCCGTAGGACATGAGGTTGACGACCGCGCCGCGGACGCGCGAGCCGACGGGGTACTTCTTCTCGATCTCCTCCCACGGAGAGGCCTCACGCTGCTTGAGGCCGAGCGCGATCTTCTCCTTCTCCCGATCGATGTTGAGGACCTTGACCTCGATCTTCTGGTCGATCTTGAGGAGTTCGCTGGGGTGGTTGATCCGGCCCCAGGACATGTCGGTGATGTGCAGCAGGCCGTCGATCCCGCCGAGGTCGATGAACGCGCCGAAGTCGGCGATGTTCTTGACCGTGCCTGTCACGACCTCGCCCTCCTTCAGCGTGGACATGAGGCGCTTCTTCGCGGCATCGCGCTCGTCCTCGATCAGCTTGCGCCGTGAGATGACGATGTTCTTCCGCTCGGTGTCGATCTTCAGGATCTGGGCCCGGACCTTGCGGCCGATGTAGTCGCCGATCTCGCCCGGGCGACGGACATCGACCTGAGAGGCGGGCAGGAAGACCGGCACGCCGATATCGACGAGCAGGCCGCCCTTGATCTTGCGGGTCACCATGCCCTCGACAACGTCGCCCTCGCGCTGCGTGTCGATGATGCGCTGCCAGTTGAGCATGCGGTCGGCGCGACGCTTGGAGACCTGGACCGTGCCGTCCTCGCCCTCGAGCGATTCGAGCAGCACGTCGATCGTGTCGCCGACCTTGAGTTCGGGCATGTTGTCGAACTCGTCACGCGGGATCAGTCCCTCGGACTTCAGCCCGACCTCGACGACGACGCCGTCGCCCTGGAAACCGATGACCTTGCCCTTGATCAATTTGCCGGGCGTGAGGTCGCCGATCTTGTCCCCGAGCAGCGCGTCCATGCCGCCCTTGGAGGATCCCATCAGAAGCTCGAGCTCCGCGTCGAGGTTGCCGCCGAGGGCGCCGATCAGATTGTGGTCGATCATGAGAACGGTGGTCTTCCCGGGGGTGTCCCGGATGTCTGGGCCCGTCTGATCGTGACACGGTCGGCGAGTGTCGCGAGTTCGGATGCCCTTGCCGCGCCGTTGTTCGGACGCGCGGCAGCCCCTGAGGGGCGATTGCTTCAACCGGGTGTCACCGCCTCCCGCACACGCGAGATATTCAGCGGGCCGACCGATTCGCAGGAAGGGAAGGATAGGCCAAGCTCTCCACCCCGGCCAAACCCCCGCCCGCCCCTGGCTCCGTCGCCTTCCGGGGCGTGATCACGCCTCGATCCGCGCAAAGTCCTCGTCCTTCCCCATGAGAATCAGGACATCGGAATCTCGCAGCGGCTCGGTCGGGAGCGGGACCTCGATTCGCGCCTCCGGCTCCCCAGATCGGACCGTCGCCCCTGCGGGCACTGACCCGTGATGGGCCGGGCGGACGCGCTTGACAGCCACAACGTGCAGCCCCGCCTTGGCGCGGAGGTTGAGTTCGATCAGTGTTTTCCCCACCCATGCTCTGGGCACACCGAGTTCGACGATGCTGTACCCCTCGTGGAACTCGATGTGGCTGAGCAGGTTGGGGGTGCGGATCCGGTTGGCCCAGCGGTCGGCCGACTCCTCCTCGGGGTTCACCACCTCGTCCGCACCGATCTTCGCGAGGATGCGTGCTGCGAGCGGGGACGCCGCGCGGGCGATCACACGCCCGACGCCGTGCTGCTTGAGAAGCACCGTGACGAGTAGTGTCGCCTCGAAGTTGTTGCCGATGCCGACGACCGCAGCGGAGAGATTCTGAGGGAGGTTCGCGCGGAGCGCATCCTCATCGGTGGCGTCGAACGCGACCGCGAGCGTGACATCGTCGCGAAGGTCCTCCACGATCGAGCGGCTTCGATCGATCGCGATGACCTCAACACCCCGTGCCGCGAGCGAGACCGCGAGCCCCTTCCCGAACTGCCCGAGCCCGATCACCGCGACCGGCCCGCTCGAATCCTGTGGCATCGTTCCGCCTCCTGGCGGGCACCAAGCGCCCGCGATCAACTCAGGTTCACACCCTCACGAGGAAAGACATAATCACGCGACGGGGGCCGACGCATCACCAGCGCTCCGAGCAACGCGAGCGGCCCGATACGCCCCAGCAGCATCGTCCCGATCAGCACCCAACGCCCGCCCGTGGAAAGATCGGGCGTGATGCCGAGCGAGAGCCCGGTCGTGGTCGCGGCCGAGACCGCCTCGAACGCCAGCGGTCCGATCGGCCCCGGGTCGGTCAGCGCGAGCATGATCGCGGAGCCCATCGCCAGGAGCATCATCGACATCGCGATCGCGCCGGCCTTGCGAACCAGCGTCTCGGGGATCGCTCGCCCAAACGCCTCCGTCTCCGACCGACCCCGCACCGTCGCCAGAATCGACAGCACAAGCACCGCGAGGGTCGTTGTCCGCATCCCGCCCGCCGCAGAACCAGGCGAGCCGCCGACGAACATCAACCCGATCAGCACGATGACTGAGGCAGGCGTGAGTTCCTCCGTTGGAACGCTGGCGAGCCCGGCCGTGCGAGGCGTTACGGCGAGAAACGCCGCATCCGCGATCTCTCCGTGCCAGGGGCGCATCGCGGCGTGGCTGCCGAAGCTCTGCGCGATCAGAATCGAGACGAACCCGATCGCGAGCAGTGCGGCCGTCGTCGTCAGCGTCAGTTTCGAGTGCAGCGAGAGGCCCGCGGAAGCCGCCCGGCTGCGCGGGACTCGCCCCGCCACGGCCCGACGACTGCGGCGCCTTGCCCTGAGCACTTTGAGCACATCGGCGAGCACGGGAAAGCCGATGCCCCCGAGGATGATCAGCGGCATGGCAGCAACATACGGCAGCGCGGCGTTGCGATACGGGATCATGCTTGACCCCGTCAGATCGAACCCAGCGTTGCAGAACGCGCTCACGCTGTGGAAGACGCTCAGCCAGACCCTGCGGCCCATCGAGAGGGACTCGCCGGATTCGGCACGCCAAAGTGGCAGCATGATCCCCGCGCCGACGGCCTGTATCGCCAGCGTTGCGAGCAGCACGAAGACGACGAATCGCCACAGATCGCCGATCGAGCCCCGCTCCAGCAGTTCACGCATCGAGACGTGCTCGCGCAGCGAGAGAGCTCGCCTGAACAGAATCGAGAGCCCGGCCCCGAAGAGCACGATGCCGAGCGCGCCCAACTGGATGAACGCCAGGATCACCCCCTGTCCCGCCTCGGTGAATCCCGTCCCTGTGTCGCGCACCACGAGCCCCGTCACGCATACCGCCGATGTGGCGGTGAACAGAGCGTCCGTCCACGTGATGCCGCTCGGCGTGCACACGGGGAGCTTGAGCAGCCCCGCGCACGCGAGGATCATCGAAGCAAACCAGAGCGGGAGCATGAACGCTCCGGGAACCACTTTGAGTGCTCCTCGCACCCCGCGCACCACCTCGACAGCGCACGTGAGCAGGATCGCGCCTTCAAACAGGCGGATCGCAACGGTTGAATCCGTGCCGGCGGTCAGCCCCCCCACCACCGCAGCCGCGAGAAGCAGGATCAGCATCGGCGCGTCGAACATCCGCAGGGCGGTCGCGGCGTCCGGTGCGTTGCGACCCACCGCGAGCAGGGCCAGCCGCCTGAGCGCGTGGGGCCAGTCTCTGGGCACGGGCGGCCTATTGCCCGTCGCCAGACGCACGAGCCAGTACGCGCCGACGATGAAGCACTCGACAAGCGGCAGGACCGTGTCGCCCTGCGGAACCGCATCGCCCAGGCGCATCGCCACAGCGCAGGCGCCTGAGATCGCCAGCCCTCGGGATACCCAGACGCCGATCGATTGCACCGAGACCGCGAGCCCGACCCGCCGGGGGCGGCTCTCCGAACGCCCGGTTGATTCACGCTCGCCTTCCATCGGCTCGCCCAGCGTAGCGTGCGTCCGCCTCGCTCGCGAGCGTGCCCGAGACGCGGAATAATCTGCACATGAAGGATTTCCTCCTTTTCGCGGCGGGGCTCGGGATGCTGCTGGTCGGCGGGCGGGTGCTCGTCTCCGCGGCGGTCGATATCGCCCAGCGATTCGGCGTGCCGACGCTGCTGATCGGGCTGACACTCGTGGCGTGGGGAACCTCAGCACCCGAACTCGCGTTCAACCTGACAAGTGCGATCAAGGGGAAGCCGGATCTGGTGCTCGGCAACGTGGTCGGGGCTTCGATCTGCAACATGGGGCTTGTGCTCGGCGTGGCCGCGCTCATCGCACCGCTCGCCGTCGAGGCCCAGATCGTCCGGCGCGAGATCCCGCTGATGATCGGGATGTTCGTGCTGATGCTCGCGACGTCACTCTCGGTCGATCTCCAGCACGCGGCCGGGGGGCGTCTTGAGCCGCTGATCCTGATCGCGGCGTTCGGCGCGTACAGCGCGGTCGCGATCCGGGCCGGGCTGCGATCTCGAACAGTGGACAAGCCGCTCGAAATCCAGACCAGCGAGAACTCGATCGTCGGCAGAGTCCGCCCGCTCTGGATGGCCCTTGTGCTGGCGATTGTGGGCATGGCGTTGCTCAGTGTCGGCGGCTCGATCGCGTCGGATGCAGCGGGCGGGATCGCGGTCGGGCTGGGCCTCTCGCCCCGCGTCGTCGGATTGACGGTGGTTGCGATCGGCACCACGATGCCGGAACTCATCACGTCGATCATCGCGGTCCGCAAGGGTCAGGCCGACCTGGCCGTGGGGAACGTCGCGGGATCGTGCCTCTTCAACATCGGCGCGATCTTCGCGGTGTGCGGCCTGGTTGCGCCCGCGCCACCCGCGCCGGACGCGCTCCCGTCGATCGTTGCGATGTGCGTGCTCGGGCTGATGCTGATCCCCATGTCACGGACGCACAACAGGCACATCTCTCGCGTGGAGGGCGCGATGCTGCTCTTGGTGCAGGTCTCGTTCATCACGTACGAGTTGCTGCGGAAGTAGACGCTCACCCAGCGTTCGCACGAGTCACGATGCATCACGACGGAATCTCGGTATCGCGTGTGAGCCGAACGGACCCGCACTCGGGACACCGAGGTCTCTCGCCCACTCTGGGAGTTCCCCTCAGGTCATAGCCACACTTGTGGCAGCAGTATGGCGGCAAGGGCGTGGGAGTGATCCATACTACAACTGAAGCGACAGCGGGAGCTGCGGCGTAGGCAATCCCCTCAAGCCCGAACGCAACGACGTTCATCACCGCGGCCAACGCGCACAGGATCGACACGACCACACGAAGTGGCATCTCGAAGCCCAGTCGAGACCGGCGCACCAAGAGCGGCATCGCGAACAGGCATGCGAATACAGAGGTCATTGAGACTGAGCCGGCGATCGGAAGAGCAACCTTCTGACCAGCCAAACCCTCACGAAGCAGAGGCAAGGCCGCACCAAAGCAACAGGAAACCAGAACCGTCCCAGCGCACCCCGCGAACGCGAGTCCACAGATGAGCAGTCGGACAAGACGCCGCTGCTCGAGTTGCTCGCTCACCCCACCGTCCTCGTCCCGAAGTCGATCTTCATCGCCTTCTTCGACGCGTATAACGTCTCCTCGGCGACGGCGTTCGCCCGGCGCACACCCTTCCGGATCACATCCTGCACGATGGCATCGCCCCGCTCCCCATCCAGCTTCGCGCGGCGTTCACGCATGGGCGCGAGCAGCGCGTTGATCGCCGCGCCAAGCTCGGCTTTGACATGCCCGTGCATGACCTCCTTACCGCTCGCGTACTCGGCGCGGATTGCCTCCGCGCGTTCCTTCGGCAGGAACGCATCGCAGAGTTTCAGGAGGATGTGGTCCTGCGAGACCAGCCCGGTCGCCGGATCGGGCAGCACCGTCACCTTGTTGATCTTCTTCTGGACTGTCTTCTCGTCGTCATACAGGAAGATCGCGTTGTTGAGCGACTTGCTCATCTTGTTGACGCCGTCCAGTCCCGGGAGCCGTGCGATCCGGCCGATCTTCGCTTTCGGAATCGGGAAGACACCCCCGGCCTTCACGTGCTCCTCCGGGAGCACACGATTCCCCACGCCCGCGTAGACCTGGTTGAACTTCAGCGCGACATCGCGGCACATCTCGATGTGCGCCTCCTGGTCCTCACCGACCGGCACGAGTTCCGGCCGGAACGCGAGGATGTCGGCGCATTGCCCCACGGCGTACATCGGGAAGCCGAACGAGTAGTGGTCGCCCAGCCCCTTGCTCTCGATCTCGGTCTTGAGCGTCGGGTTCCGCATCACCTTGTTGAAGGGCAGGAGCATCGCGAACAGGAACGTGAGTTCCGCGATGGCCGGGATCTCTGACTGGAGCACGAACGTCGATCGCTCCGGGTCAAGACCCACCGCCAACCAATCCTTCACAATCCCGATCGTGTTGGCGCGGATCTCGTCCGGCTTCTCCGCGAGCGTCGTGAACGCGTGGACGTTCGCGATCAGGAAGTAGCAGTCGTAGGAATCCTGCAACGCGAGGCGGTTCTCCAGCGAGCCGACGTAATGGCCGAGATGCAGGCCGGTCGAGGTCGGGGTGTCGCCGGTGAGGATGCGGGGCTTGGTGCTGTTCGGTGTCATGGACTCAACTCTAGCGGGCTCTGGGAGTGGGCCGTGGAGATGGCTTGTTGGGCTTGGGCGCACATTCCAGCCGATCTATCCCCCTATGAGCAAGCGTCGGCGTCTGAAGCATCGTGGCGTGTACTACCGGCGTTTCACGCAGACGGCCGCCGCGCCTGGCACTCTTGTGACCCAGCCCGAGGCCGAGCCGACGCGCGTCAAGATCATGTCGTATACCGCGGACTCCTTCGAAGAATCCGAGCTCCGCCCCGGCGATCTCGGGCCGATCCAGCAGCGTCGCCCCGGGCACACCGTGTGGATCGATGTTCAGGGGCTGCGCGACCACGCCCTGATCCAGCAGATCGGCGCAGCGCTCGGGCTGCACCACCTGCTGCTCGCCGACGCGGTCAACGTCGGCCAGCGGCCCAAGGTCGAGGATTACGGCGAGGTGCTCTTCATCGTTGTGCGTCTGGCCCAGCGCGAGCCCGAGCACGGCTTCGCATGGGAGCAGATGGCCATCGCCATCGGCGACGGGTTCGTCGCGACCTTCCAGGAGACGCCGGGCGACTGCCTCGATCCACTCCGAGAGCGTCTCCGCCAGGGGAAGCAGTCGCTGCGCACCCACGGCGCGGGGTTCCTCGGCTGCATGATCGTGGATGGCGTGGTTGACGGGTACTTCCCCGCGCTCGAGGGTGTGGGCGAGGAACTCGAGAAGATGGAGGACGAGATCATCGATGCGCCGAGCCGCGCCGCCCTGCACAATATCTACGCGCTCAAGCGCGAGTTGATGGCGATGCGCCGCGCGACCTGGCCGCTGCGTGAAGCCCTCTCGCATCTCATGCGCGACGGCCATCCGCTGCTCGAAGAGAGCGTGAAGCCGTACCTGCGCGACGCCGCGGACCACGTCATCCAGATCGTTGACATCATCGAGACCTACCGCGAACTCGGGGCATCGTTCATCGACGTCTACCTTTCAAGTCTCTCGAATCGCACCAACCAGGTGATGCGCCTGCTCACGGTCATGAGCACCATCTTCATCCCCCTGACGTTCCTCGCCGGCGTCTACGGAATGAACTTCGACACCAGCAAGCGCGGCAACATGCCCGAGCTCGGCTGGCAGCACGGGTACGGACTCTTCTGGGTCATCTCCGTCGGGCTGGCAGCGGTCATGCTCACCATCTTCTGGCGACTCGGCTGGCTCAGCGGCATCGGACGCGACCAGAACGAGAAGTGACCCCGCGATCTACCCCGCGCCCACGTGCTACGCCAGCAGACCCTGCACCGGCTTCCCCTTTCCGTCCTTCGTCACGTAGAAGGGTCGCTCCTCCGTGAGATACGAAGTCTCCGGCGAGATGCCGAGCGCGGTGTACATCGTTGCGTGCGCATCGATCAGCTTCACGGGGTTCTCTACCGTCACCATCGGGTGATGGTCGGCGGTCTTGCCGTAGGCCACGCCTCGCTTGAAGCCCCCGCCGAAGAACGCCATGCAGTTTGTGCTGCTGAAGTGGCCGTGGAAGCCGTACATCCCCTCGTGCTCGATCACGAGGTCGGAGCCGTCGTGCGTCTCTGAAGCGCCGTCGGGCTCGGTGCCCGCTGCTGGCTGGCTCGCGATCGTCCGCCCGAACTCGGTGCCGATGACGACCAGCGTGCGATCCAGCATGCCGCGTTGATCGAGGTCGCGGATGAGCTGCGCGATCGGGGCGTCGAACTGCTGCTTCATCTCGCGCATGCGGCGCGCCCCGTGCTCGTGCATGTCGAAGCCCTTGAAGGGCCCGTACTGGTACTCGACCTGCACGAATCTCGCGCCCGACTCCACCAGCCGGCGAGCCAACAGCAGCCCGTGCCCGAATCGCTTTCCGTTGTCGTACCCGGGCTCGTAGAGGTCCGCGTTGGCGATCCGGGGCTCATACGCCGCGATCGTCTCGGGCGACTCTTCTTTCGTGTAGTCGAACGCCCGCTTCACGGGCGAGTCCATCATCGCCCGCGCATCGTCCATCGCCTTCAGATACTCCTGAGCCCGCGGCGCATCCCGCAGCGATGCGTCCGAAGCACGGGCCAGGTCGCCGAGCAACCGCTGCCGCCGATCGAGCCGATCGACGGACATCCCCGCCGCGGCGGAGAGCGTCGCGAGCCCCTGCGTCGCATCGGGAATCATGAACGGCGCGTGCTCAACGCCGTAGAAACCCGGGCCGATGTACTCATTGATGAAGATGCGTTCCTCATCCGAAGAGTCAATATCTCGTCCGATATAGATGTAGGGCGGGATCTGCTCGTGCCTTCGGCCCCGCGTGCGTCCCACGATTGCGCCGATGCTGGGTGCCTTCACGCCCGCGGGGAACAGATATCCCGTCATCGCGTAGTACTGCGCCTTGAGGTGGATCGCGCCGAACATCACGTCGTTCGACAGGGAACGCAGGATGCACCCCTTGTCCATGACCGATGCGATCTCTTCCATCCCCGCGCCGAGCATGACGCCGTCGGCCGCCGACGGAATCGGCTCGCACGTGCCGCGAAGATCCGACCCCTTCATGCCCGCGACAAACGGCGTGTACTGCTTCGGATCCCACGTGTCTGTCTGCGCCACGCCCCCGGGCAGCCAGATGAAGATGCACGCATCGGCCCGCGCCGGCGGCTGGGGCACAAGCCCCGGTTGAAAGAGCGATGCCCGAGCGCCGCGAGGAATCCCCAGCCCCGCCGATGCCGCCAACGCTGTGCCAAGCCCGGCACGCAGAAGATCACGCCGCGAGAACGAGTTGTTCCAACCATTCGCCATCTGTATCTCCACCGCTGACTCGCCTTCGTGCCTTCGTGCCTTCGTGCCTTCTTACTTCACGTACTGAAACTCAGGCGACACAACCATCGCCCAGCACAGATCGATAGCCGCGGCACGCCGCGCCTCGCGCCCCTCCCCCGCCTCTGCCAGATACACCATCACCACCCGCTCTTCCTCGGCCGACGGTGGACGCGAAAGGAACGCCCGGTAGATCACGCCCGCGACCTCGGCTTCAGTCGCCGCCGCCAGACGATCGAGCAGCGGCCCATTGCCGATGAGCGCGAGCAACTCCGGACCGTTCAACAACTCGAGCGATTGCACCACCGCGACATCGTCCGGACGCTGTGTGCTGATCTCGTTGCGCGAGGCCGGCTTGCCGAGCGCGCGGCTCAACGCCGTAGACTGATTCACGTGATACAGGCGCCGCGCGGGCTCGAGCCCCTGATGCATGGCGACCCGCACGCTGTCTACCACCTGCTCCGCCGTCAGCCGCCTGAGGGTCGGCGAGCGATAGAAGCGCGGCGCGTGCTTATCGGCAACGTCGAACACATCGGCGAGCGCGGCATCGAAACGCAGTTGATACGTGCGGCTCGTGAGGATCAGCGTGATCGTCCGCTTGAGATCAAACTCGTGCGCCATCAGGTCATACGCCAGCCAGTCGAGCAACTCGGGGTGCGATGGCTCAACATCAAGTCGGTAGTCGTCTGCCGGCTCGAACATCCCGAGGCCCATGTACCGCTTCCACAACCGATTGACGATCGATCGCGCGAAACGAGGGTTCGCCGGGTCCGTGATCATCGCAGACACAAGACGCAGACGCCCGGCCTCGTCCGTCGGGATATCCGTCGGCCACTCAGCAATCGCCGGCTCTCCGCCGTCCGGCTCGAACGGGAAGGCCGCAACGACGCTTCGACCCATGTTCTTCTCGCAACGGATGACCTCGAGATCGTGTTCGGAGAAGAGCCCGGCGAACGCGAGGAATCGCGTCTGCGGCCACTCGTCGTTCTCGAAGTGATTGTGGCAAGAGGCGCACTTCATGGCGGTGCCCATGAACACCTGTGCCGCGACCGCCGCGGTCTGCAGCGTCTCCGTGTGCGTCTCGTTCCGCACGAAGACGACGCGCGCCGGCTTGCCGTTGGCCTGCGTCATCACAGGCGGGTTCGCGCCGGGGATACCAAAGTCGATGATCTGCGCGACAAACACGTCGTAGGGGCGGTTCTCCTTGAACGACTCGTTGATCCACTTGCGGTAGTTGCCCCGCGTGGGGATTCCTCCCTGCAACGCGGCGTACGACGAGGCGATCGCGTCTTCCCAGAAGGGCGTCCAGTGATCGGCGTAATCGCCTGATCGTGCGAGCAGTTCGGCGACGAGCGAGGCCCGCTTGTCGGGCTCTCGCGAGGAGACGAAGCGATCCAGTTCCTCGATCGTCGGCACCACACCAATCACGTCCAGATACACGCGCCGCGCAAAGGTGTGGTCGTCAATCGTTGGTATCGCATCGGGCGAGAAGCCCGTCGCGCCGGCCTCCGCCGCTTCCGACCACCGCGCGAGAATGAAGCGGTCGATCTCGTTCGCGACATAGGGCTCGATGCTCGTCGCCAAGGCGGGCGGCTCTGCCGGCTTCGGCACCAGCCCCAGACGCAACTCGCGACGCACGGCCATCATCGCGGGCTCGTTTGATGCGAATAGATCGCCCGGGCCGATGCGAGCAGCCGGTTCTCCATCGCCCGTGCTCCCGCTGGCATGAAGCCAGCCCAGGCACAACGCTGCGCCCGCTACCACGCCAAGAGCCGCCACCCGCCCTCGCCCGAGTCGAACGAATGATTCCATGAGATCAATATACAGACCTTCCGCCCTACGCCATAGGGGGCGACTGAGATCCGACGACGCCCTTCCGACCTAGACTCTCACCCACACCCGGAAAGGTGGCAGAGCGGTTGAATGCGCC
This sequence comes from Phycisphaeraceae bacterium, assembly GCA_019454185.1. Taxonomy (NCBI): domain Bacteria; kingdom Pseudomonadati; phylum Planctomycetota; class Phycisphaerae; order Phycisphaerales; family Phycisphaeraceae; species Phycisphaeraceae bacterium. Next base: position 156,057 of record CP075368.1, on the reverse strand, counting down.
AGACTTGAAATCTGGTATGGGCTCCGGCTCATCGGGGGTTCGAATCCCCCCCTTTCCGTTCCAAACCCGGACTCTCCGGGCCGTGACTCCGTCGCTGCGGATCCGCGGCCAGTTCCTCGCGGACGTTCGCGAGATTCCCGCGAGGCCGGATTCTCAGAACCCAGAACGTCGCGCCGGTTCCACCTCTTTGGGGACCGGATTCTGAGTCGGCGAGTTTGGCAGTGTCTCGGGCCACGGTGCGCGCTCCGATTGTTCTGAGTCGCCCACTTTCGCGTGAGCCGCGGCTCGGGCACGGAGGCATGCAGTGTCTCGGGCCGGAACCGCGATGCTTCTGGAGCCGAGGCGCATGAGTTCTCACGCAACTGGCCTGAGACGGGATGCTGGCGTGTCGGGCGGGTGGTGATGTCGTGAGTTGGGGCCGCTCAGCTGCCGTGCGTTGGCAGGCCCAGTCGAACCGCCTGCAGCGACCAGTCGAGCGAGTCCGCCGCGTCGTGCAGGTCCTCGAGCGCGATCCGCGGGCTGAGCGTGCCTGTGAGCGCGGCACGGATCGCTGCGGGTGAGAGCCGCGTCAGGTGCAGCAGATGATGGACGCGGCTGCGGTGGATGCCGTGCTGGTCGGCGATCGCGTTCACCTCGCCGCGTGTGCGCATCACGGCCTCGTGAAGCACGAAGGCCTGCCCGATGGCACGCACGATGTGGGGCGATGGCACAAGCGTGCTCGCCGCGTTCAGGCGCGGCACAAGGTCGCGCCCCTCGGGCGAGAGCAGCAGGCGTCGGCCATCGTGACGCTTGATCTGGAGTTCGGTCGTCAGCACCTCGCGCCCGCCTCTGATGCCCTGCCGCTCCGATGGCTCGATCCGGACCTGCGGCGTGAAGTGGCAGCGTCGTCGAGGACGATCGCCAGCCCGTCCATTGGGCTTGGCCCGCGCGGCTTCGCCGAGCGCGTCGGCGCACGCACGGATCTGCGCGATGCTGAGCGCGACATCGATGTGATCGAGCCCCAGGACCACGCTCTCGATGATCTCTCGCACCCAGTGGTCGCGGCTGGTGGCCTCGATCTCGTCGAGGATCAGCCCGTGCGCCGCTTCGAGTCGGTCGAGCACCATCGCACGGACCAGATCATCGATCAACCCCGCGTTGACGCGCCCGATCGGGCAGGTGCGGTAACCCTGCTTGCACGCCTTGAGACTGATGTAGTACCGGACGATGTGCTTGCCGCGATCTCCCTTGAGGTTCGCGGTGTTGGCCGGGGTCATGGTCACGCCCTCGATCGTCTTGAGCTTCTTCTTGAGCAGGTGGGTGTGGGTCCAACGGGGCTCTGCCCTGGGCTTCGCCTGGTCCATGCGGGCACGCACCCGATCCCACGTCGCCCGGTCGATGATCGCCTCGTGCTGGCCCGGCCAGACCTCGCGTGTGCCTCGCCCCTTGCCCTTGGGGAGGTTGTGCCCTCGGACGTGGACGATCTGCCCGATGTAGATCGCGTTGGTCAGGACGCGACTGATGACGGACGTGTCCCAACGCTTGTCGCCGGGCGATCGGTCATTGTTCTTCGAGGGCCGCGGCGGAGGGGTCCCCTCGGCTTCGAGTTGCTTCGCGACGCCCAGCGGCGAGCCGCTCTCGAGATAGAGCGCGTAGATGCGTCGAACGATCGCTGCCTCCTCCGGCACGACACGGAGCACCTTGTTGGCGGGGTTGGGATCGCTCGGCATCGGCCTGCGGTACCCGAGAGGCGGGTTGCCGCCGACGAAGAGCCCTTTGCGCTTGGTCGCGGCCACCTTGTCGCGGATGCGTTCACCCGCGATCTCACGCTCGAACTGGGCGAAGGAGAGGAGCATGTTGAGCGTGAGCCGCCCCATCGAGGTGGTGGTGTTGAACTGCTGGGTGACCGAGACGAAGGAGACGCTGTGCTCGTCGAAGGTCTGCATGAGCCGCGCGAAGTCGGTCAGCGAGCGCGAGAGGCGATCCACCTTGTAGACGACCACGATGTCCACGCGCTGCGATCGGATGTCGGCCAGGAGGCGTTTGAGACCCGGGCGCTCGGTGTTGCCACCGGAGAACCCGCCATCGTCGTAGAGGTCGTCGATGGCGACCCAGCCGTGGCTCCGCTGGCTCTTGATGTAGTCGAGCCCCGCTTCGCGCTGGGCGTCGAGGGAGTTGAAGACCATGTCCAGCCCTTCCTCGCTGGACTTCCTCGTGTACACGGCGCACCGGTACTGCCGGAGGCCGGACGAGGAGCTGGGATCCGTCAAGGTTGGTCCGCTTCGAGCGTGTGGGTCCGCACGCGTCATGCGTTCTCCCCCTTGCGGGTGGCGCGGCTGGAGATGCCGAAGAACTTCGGACCCGACCAAGTCGAGCCCGTGATGACCGACGCCACGCGCGAGAGCGATCGGTACGTGGTGCCGTTGTAGACGTAGGCCTTGCCGTTCTCGACGACGGTGACCTCGTAGGTGCGACCCCGCCACTGCCGCACCAGCCGCGAGCCGGATGGCAGCGCGGCGCTCACGGTGGGCGCGGTCGGGCGTCGGGTCCGTGCATCCGGGTCGGGGCTTGCTGATGATGCAGGGCGATCCACGAACGCGTCACGCATCGCGACCTTGAGCAGACGCCGGGTGACCGGGTCGAAGTCGCCGTAGACATGCGCCTGTGCCCGGAACGCGACCTCGCGGATCATGAAGCGACGCTGGGGCGGTTTGCCCTCTCCTCCGTACGCACGCCAGAGGCCGAGGAGTTCGGCGTGCCCGTGCAAATCGAGCCGCGCGAGATCGACGAGGGGCCTGGATGCGGATGTGCGTGGGGCCTTGCGGGTTCGTGTGCGGCTCATGCGCCTCCCTTCTGTGAGGCGGCCTTCGCGGGTGTGGGCTTGGTCGTGCGGTGCGCCGATGCCGCGAAGCGGCCGCGCTTCCCACCATCGGTGGCTTCGAGGCGCACGAAGCGAGCGGCATCGCCCTTGGCCAAGATCTCACGCGTCATCGCGGCGTAAAGCGTCGCGGCGGGTGTCTTGCCGCCCGGGCTGGTCCAGAGGCGTGCGGCCGCCATGCGCTCGATGAGCTCGGATGCAGAGAGTCCGAGCCGAGCTTCCTTCGCGGGCAAGCCCTGCAGCACCTGAGCCGCGGCGTCGAGCGCCGAGAGGCGCTTGGGTTTGAGCTTGGCGGTGGTCTTGGTTGCGGGCTTCGGTGCCGACGTCGTAGACGCCTTCGTGCCGCCCTTGCTGGCGTCCTTGGCCGTCGCGTCGGGCTTGGCGTTCAACTTGGCGAGTGCGTCGGCGCGGGCTTTGTCGTTCGCGACCGTGTCCGGCGCGGGCTTGCTGCTCGTCTTGCTGGCGGGATTGGACTTCGTCGTGGGGGTCTTCTTGGACATGGTGGTCTCCGTCGTGGGTGTGGAACCCGTCGCACATCGCTCCGGGGAATCGCGCTGGCACCGGTCTCCCGGAGCGGCGCGTGGATGAGCGAGGCGTGGGGGTCACCTGCTCTGCACGATCGAGATCTGGAAGACCGAACCGTCGCCGAAGCGCAGCACGATCCCGGCGTTGGTCGTCAGCAGCATGGCCCGCTCGAAGGTGGTGACGTTCGCGAGGTCGTCAAGGTCGTTGACCATGTCGCGGGCGATCTCGGCAAGGGCGATGTCGTCGTCCTCGCCCTCGACCTCGTCCCTGGCGTCGAGGATGTTCTGGATGGAGTTGAGCAGGATGTCCTGAAGGTCGGTGTCGTGCATGGTGGTGCTCCTGTCTGTGGTGTGGTGCGGGTCGGGTCCAAAAGCAGCGAAGCCCGCCGTCAACTCTCGTTGGGGCGGGCTTCAGGTCGTCGGGTGGGTTGTGGATCGGTCTACGAGGTCGGGGTTGCGGGGCTGGGTTCGGGCCTCCTTGCCGCGTGCCTCGTCGCAGGCGTCGCTTCGCCCCTGGCGATAGCCAGCGTGCAAGCCGGATCTGTACCCGCTCTCGAAGGCGTGGCGCACGATGTCCCGGATCGACCAGACCGGGATCTCGTGGAAGTCGAGCGCGTCGCGACCGCGAGTCTCCAAGGTCTCCAGCAGGAGTTCCGCCTTGGCCCATTCGAGTTCCTCGTCGAGGTCGTGACGCTTGGCGAGCGCGTCGAGCGAGGGTTTGGGGTTGGTGGGATCGGGTGTGGTCTCGTGGGGGTTCGTCATGAATCGTCTCCTTCGGTGTGTGGCGCGTTGGTCGTTGGTTCAGCGGTTCGTCGGCCTCGGGGCGTACTCGAACCCGGCGTTCACCAGCCGCTCGGCGTCGGCGAGGCAGACCACCCAGTACGCGCCCTCGCCCAGCACCACCGTCCCCGCGCTGGTGCGGTCGGCGATGCTGAAGGCGCTCTCCTCGCTGCGGACCACCACCGGTTGGTGGCGAAGCCCAAGGCGCTCGTGCGCCGCCCTCGCGGCGGCCTTGAGTTGGTAGAACGGCGAGATCTGGTTCGCGTGCGTCATGGCGTTCTCCTTCGCGGGCGGCGGCAGCTCCGTGAAAGTGCCGCCCGCGTCAGAGACATCAGGGCAAGATCATCGCGCACAGGCAAGGCGATCCGGCCCATGTCGCGAGGAATCCGCGATCAGCGTCCAGAATGTGGGCAAGCAGTGGGCATGTCACGCGCAAGTGGGCGGGTGCCCGCTTGTGGCGTTGTAGCCCGACGGATCTGCATGCGTTTCATGGCGTTTCCGGGGCCTCCGTGGCATGAACAAGTGCAGGGCATGTCGACGTTCCTGCGCATGACATACGTAAAGGGGTCGTTGTCATTGTGGTCTGCGCCGTCACTCAGGTGTGGCCTTCTACAGCACGTGGTGACACCCTGTTGTTATATCTTTCGCGAGACCGCCAACGCTGCTCACCAACACAGTTCCACATGCCGATCTGTGCCCCGGGAGGTGCTCACATGTGGCCATGCCGAGGCGTTGCCGAACATGCGTATTGCCCACGGCTGTTCTACTACATGACGGTCGAGGGCGTCTTCCTGCCCAGCTCTGATACGGAGCAGGGTACGGGCGTGCATCGACGGGTAGATCGTCCAAGCCAATCGCCCAACGAACCAAAGCCCAAGAGCCCATCGCAGCCCGCATCATCCGGTAGTACGGACTCAGATCCCGAGAGGCCACTTTCAGTACGGAGTCTGGTGCTGACCAGCGAACGCCTCGGGTTGACAGCGACTCTTGACCTAGCCGAGGTCACGGGCTACACGGCGATTCCGGTCGAGTACCGCAAGGGCCGGCCCAAGCGTTCTGGACAAGTCGCTGAGCCAACAGACGACATGATGGAGCAGCCCCGACTCCTCCCGGGTCCTGAGCCCTGGCCGACAGATCGTGTGCAGATTGGGCTCCAGGTTCTGCTCCTTGAAGAGGCCGGATACACGGTGCCCGAGGCGTATCTTTACTACGCATCGGAGCGTCTGAAGCTCCGGGTTCCTGTAGATGAAGGCCTTCGATCGTTCGCCCTCGCAACGCTTGCCGAGGCCAAACGAGCGGTAGAAGGACCGCGGCCTCCTCCTTTGATAAACGATCCCCGTTGCCCGCGATGCTCCCTTCAGCCGATCTGCCTCCCCGACGAGATCAATCACCAGCGACTGACCGCCGTCACGATCGGTGGCAATGCCCCTTGCCCACCACCCGAAGAACTCACGCCTCGCAAACTCTGGCCACCCCGCGATGACGGCATTCATGTCGTCCTGCAGCGCGATGGAATCCGTGTGGGGGTGCGCGGCCAATCCGTACGCATCACAGACAAGGATGGGGAAGTCGTCCGCGACCTGCCGCTCGCGAACGTGGAATCACTGGCTGTCGTTGGCGGCGTACAAGTGTCCACACAGGCACTGACAGTCTTCGCTGAGCACGAGGTCCCAGTTGCGTACCTCACCGGCGCTGGGCGTCTGGTCGCGATGATGGATCCCATGGGACCGACCAGTGCTGCCGTCCGTGCGGCACAGATCCGAACGCTCGACACGCCCGAGAGAGCTCTTGAACTCGCTCGCGCGGTCACGGTCGCAAAGATCGCGAATCAGCGCACGCTGTTGATGCGCAACTACTGCCTCGGGAGCGGTTTGCCTGCACGTGTCGCCGACGACCTCCAGCAGTGCATCGGGTCCGCTGAGTCAGCACCCACTCTCGAAGTCCTCCGTGGCCACGAGGGCAATGCCGCGGCGATCTACTTCGCTCACTTCGCCGGCATGTTCAAGGAGGGCGTGCGAGAAATCGCCGATCGTTTCGACGCCAACGGTCGCCAGCGACGCCCGCCGCCCGATCCGATCAATGCCGTGCTCTCATTCGCATACTCCATGCTGACGCACGAATGCACGGCGGCAGCGCGGCTCGCGAGTCTCGAACCGACGATCGGTGCCCTGCATGTGACTCGCCCAGGTCGCCCAGCTCTCTCTCTCGACCTGATGGAGCCATTCCGTCCTCTGATCGCAGACTCTGTGGCCATCTCAGCGTTCAACCGAGGCGAACTGGCGGAGGGGCATTTCCTCAACACAGCCGCCGGATGTGCCCTGACAGACTACGGACGCAAGGCCTTCTTCGGGGCTTACGGCCGACGCATGGACACCGAGGTGACGCACCCGGTCTTCGAGTATCGCCTGAGCTACCGACGCATGCTCATGCTCCACGCGCGGCTTGTCGCCGCGTGGCTCCTCGGCGAGGTGCCGACACTCTCCTTCCTCACCACGAGATGACCTATGCGCCGCTGCTTCCTGGTCTGTTACGACATCCGCGAACCCAAGCGCCTGCGCCGCATCCACAAACTCATGAAGGCCTATGGCGAGCCGTGGCAATACTCGGTCTTCTATTGCACGCTGAAGGCGATCGACCGGGTTCGCCTGGAGAACGCCGCCCGCGAGATCCTGAACCTCAAGGAAGACCAACTCCTGATCGTGGACCTCGGATCCAACGAGCAGGCCGCCCGCGAGTCGTCGACCTTCATGGGTGTCGGCGTGCCGGAAGCCGAAAGCGGCATGGTGGTGATTTGATTATCCGTTGTACTATTGTTCTACTGCGTGGCAATCATCGCTGGGCCGACTTGCGCCGGAGGTACTCGTGTCAACCAAAAGCTACAAGCTGCGGCTTGATTTGCGAGCAGATCAGCCAGTTGCAGATTGCGCTCGCTTCTGTGGACGCGCCGACGAGATCGGATCCGTGGGAAGGTGGCTTGATGACACACGCGAGGTGTTCAATAACGGTGTTACGTACCTGACGGGATGGCTGCTCCGCATGCATCGCGGTGCCGGTGTGTGCAGAGAGAAGCGAGACGGCATCTGGCGAGAGTGGCAGGAGATCACGACGCTCGATGCGCTCAATGAAGCCAGGTCGCGGCACGAGAAGGATCCGGGTTCATTCGCGCTGCTGGAGAACCGCGAACTTCTCGACGCCTTCAGAGATAAAGGGAAGTCCGAAGCAGAAGCCGTCGAGCTGGCTGAGTGCTGCCGCCGCATCGCCAAGGAGTTGTGCCCGTCCAGCGAGGACAGTTCCGGTGCCCAGATGCCAAGAGACGACTTGGACCTGTTGACGCTCGAAACGTCAACTGCGAAGGGGGTCAGGGATCGCGGGGTGGACAAGACCGGCAAGCCGAAGCAGAAGAGCGGTCGCCGGCCCCGATGGATGCTGAAGCAGGCGATCGCGGCCACAGCACCTTCCGCATCAAGCTGGAGCGACTTTGAAGCACGAGTCACTGCCACTACGGAGTTTCAGAGCGCGGCCAACGACGGCAAGTCCCTGCTCAAGCAGCTGAAGCAGAAACATACAGGAGCGTGGTGCGACGTTCAAACACCCTTGTGTGAGTATGCAAACACCTGGGAGGCTGACAAGGCGAAGGCGGAAAAGCGTGTCGAAGATTCGGCCGTGAGTGGGAGCATCGCCGCCTATCGCCGACTCTTGGAGCTGGACTGTCTCCCACTTCCCGGACTTCAGCGCCCGAGCGCATATCTCCGCATCGACAGCGGATCGGCGGAGTGGAACTACGCCATCTGGAACATGGCCGGTCAGCGGGTACGGAGCCACCTGGGTTGGGTCCGCCGTCGGGCGACGGAGCGGCTGCTGTGGGAACTGCGGACGAGCCTGTTTGAACGTGGCGGATGGATTCGCACGAAGCGCGATGGCAAACCCATCCGGAAGGACGGCCTCACGCCGTACGACATCCAGTTCGAGAACCCGCCGGACGGCGAGGCTGGCGACTTCGAGCAGCGACACGCATTCGCCGGCAGGAAGTGGGTCGAGGCCCTGCGCGAATACGAAACAGATGAGATGCCCAAGCATCTCGAAGCCACTGCATTCAGCGCCGCCGAGCAACCGCGCATCCGCAGGCGGACGGCCAAAGGGTGGGCGAAGGTCCGCGACAAATGGATTGATCTCATCGCCAAGGCGAGCAAGGCCTACAGGCAGGCTCCATCGGCCGACGACCTGCTCGAAGCGTTCGACCAGATGCGGACCCGGAAAGCAAGGGACTTCGGTGATCGACGCCTCTTCGAGTGGCTCGCGTCCCCCGAACGCCGCTGGCTCTGGGATGGCACGGACAAGTGCGACGACAACGACTGCGGCCGCGAGGACCGCGATTGCCTCACGGCGTTCATCGCCCACAACGAACATCTTGCGGACCAGCCGAAGTCGATCACCTGGACGCGGGTTGATCCTGTCAAGCATCCGGTCTGGCCTTTCTTTAGCAGCAGACGCGATAACAAGAACAGAATCGTCTCAAACTCTGCGGTGGCCTACAGACTTCGCAAGGAAACGACCGACGATGGCCACAGACTGCTTCTCATTTGCAGTCAGCTACTCACCCGGCAAGACGACGGCACATATAGAAGCGTGAACGACGTTTGTGTCGCGCTGCGTGGCTACGATGACTTCGAGCGAAGCATTGCGTTGCCGGCGAATAGCGATGTCTCTGCATCGGATAAGTTGCTGTTCCTTGACGATCTTCTCGGCGGCAAGCCCCGCGAGGGAACGCTTAGCGGTATGAAGGTGACTTGGGAACGCGATGAGCTTGAGGCTTCGCATCGGAAGTGCAAGCCGACTAGGAAGCCGCCTCGCATCTATGCGAACTTTAGTTGCGATGCGGGAGAGGCAGAGTTGCCTGAGTGGTTGACGAAGGGTGTCGGATACCTCGACAAGAAGAATGCCCGCGACGGCATCAAGGGCTTGTTCAAACTGGACGGCGGTATCCGCTTCGAAGGCAAGGCAAAGAAGTCCGCTAGCGACGATACCGCGAAGCCTGGCACGATTCGGCCACCCGGCACCTGTGCATGGCCGAAGGACGCCATCGACCACGGCTTCACTGTCCGCGGAACCGACCTCGGCTATCGCACCTCGTCAGCCGGCGCGTTGTGGCGACTGTCATTCACCAAGCCCGACGGAAGGACGGCGTGGCAGGTCGGCAAGTGCGAGGGGAAACCCGTGTACGCAGTCCTTGTGCGTACTTCAACGGTCTCTCTCCCCGGCGACGGCGAGGCGCTGCCCACGGAAGAACAGGCGCTGCGTGAGCAGTTGTATTCTCTCCGCACCCGTCTCAATCTGAACAACTCGCTCCTGCGTATCGCCCGGCTTCTGGCGCTCGAGGCCATCACCCAGCGGAAGGCCGACGGCGCTAAGGTTCGCAAGCGAGCTCACGACATCACCAAACGCATTGGGACGAAGTGGAAGACGGAGACCCGGAGTCTCGACGAGACGGAGATCAAGGCAAACTGCCGCAAGGCGGCAGAGCAACTGGTGCGATGGGCATCCACCGACGCCATGACCGAGTCTCTGAAGGCGATCGGCCATGAAGGCTCGATGTGGGACTTGCTCGCCGGCCGCGATGCATCACTCAAGGCGCTCGCTGAGAGGGTGCCGACCACGGAAGTGCCGACCGAAAAGCAAGCCAAGGAACAGCGAATCGACCGCGATACGGCCAAGGCGAAGCGCCAGGCAGAGGATGAGGCGTTCGCGGAGGCGGTCCACCAGCTCTGTAGGCCGCTCGCCAAGGCGATGTGCGACGGTCACGACGCAGAAAGGCGTCGCCGAGCGACCGCCGGACTGTGGTTCGAGTTTGACCGTGCGCTCATGCGCGAGGGGAGTTACGGCGACAGTGGCGACAGAGACGGCAGGCGCGACCTGTTCGAGAAGGGGTTGCTCCGCCTGCTCCGAAAACCGCCGGTCACGAAGCACGGCGACCGCAAGGACGAAGCCAACAACCTGCCGCACGGCCGCACGCATCGCGGCGGCGTCTCAATGAACCGCCTGAACTTCCTCGACGACGTGAAGAACTTTGTCCGGCGCTGGTCCTGCCGCCCGCGTTGGCCCGGTGATGTGCGCCGCGTACCACGCGACGCCAAGGTCAACCGTGGTGATACCGAGCACCTCGATCACCTGCGCGAGCACCGGGCCAAGCTCATCGCGCATGCCGACGTGGCCCAGACGCTTGGATTCGAGCAGGACCTTCGCCGCGGGCTCTGGCGATACCGCGACATTTCAGGACAACTGCTGTGGCACCGGCCCGAGCGCGGCCACTGGTACCGTGAGCATGACGGCGGTCTTTTGCAGTGCCAGCCGGCAGGTTCCGTCAGCGACACCGATGCCCGGCATCCACATCCCGCCTACAAACCGGCCCACGTTCTCGTCTACGAAGACTTGACCCGCTACAGGATGAGTTCCGATCGTCCGAAGAACGAGAACGCCGGGCTTGCACGCTGGTCTCACCGTCAGATTCTTGCGTTTGCCCAACACATCGGCGGCCTGTTCGGCGTGCCGGTTGCCACGGTGGATGCCCGCTTCTCGTCACGGTACTGCTCGCACTGCGGCGCGCCCGGCTGCCGCGCAGTTCGATTCGATCCAGCCTGGCTGGGCCAGACTTGGATGAAACGGCTACTCCAATCTAACGACGTCCGTGACGCGGCCATGAAGCGTGTGGCGACGAATGTTCGTTCCCGCACGAACAACGACGCACACGCCCTCGACTGTGAAGAGGACCGACCCTGGGTGCTCCGTGATGGCGGCACACACTTCGTTTGCGCTAACACCAGCTGTCCCGTTCACTCCACGCCCATAGACGCGGATGAGAATGCAGCGGGAAATGTCGGTCTTCGGTTCCTTCGTGGCATCGACGGGATTCGCGCAACGATCAACGGGAACGGCGCGGTCAGTAGTAGTATTGGATACGTGGCCCCCGGTACGGTGTTGGAGCCGGTTGGCGATGGGGAGGCGTCGGAACGTGAGCCGTATTGGAGCAATCGGCACGGGGACCGCTCACGAACACCCGCCGCCAAAGCACATAAGGGGGTTCAAGGCGCGTCTACCCCCGCGGACGACATCGAAGACGAATACGAGCCCGGCGGCGTGCGCGTTCTGTTCCGCGACCCGAGCGGGGGCTTCCGCGTCAATGACCGCTGGTTCGAGGGCAAATTCTTCTGGGGCGCGGTCGCCCGGGCATGCGCGGCCGGGATCAACGCCACGAACGCCTCGCGGTTCGGGGCCACCGACGACGATTGAGCGGGCGGCTCAGGGCCGGTATACTCCGTTTGTCTCGGGAACGTGTCTTCAGCCCGTGCCCCCATGTGGCCCAGCCCGAGGGGAACTCGCCGGGTGTTCAGCGATGAAGGCGGGCAACCGCTTGTCCCGAGCGCATCGATCAGTCCCGCGTTGGCCCCGCCATCAGGCAAAGCCAGGCGTCGGACGCCGTTCATTGACAAGTTGGCTGAAGCGGCCCGTCTCGCGGCGGCCCCGCGAGCGTGACGGTGGTGAAGGGGGGTGCCGGGCACGCTCGCGGCTGCGGAACTGGCCAGATATCAAGGGCTTAGCACACGCACTCGCACCTCAGATACCACATGTTCAACCACGACATTGATCACACTCGCGACAGTCATTGCAAATGCCCGTATTTCAGAGACTTGCGAGTGCGGCAGCCGCATCGGCCAACACGGCTCTGATCGATGGACACCTTTCGGCGATCCGCCCCGGCGCGGACCTGTCGAGCCGCATCGGCCAACACGGCTCTGATCGATGGACACTGCGTGCTGTGGCCGGTTTCGGACTTGCGGGGCTTGGCCGCATCGGCCAACACGGCTCTGATCGATGGACACGAGGGTTTGGCCCGAACCGGTGGCGATCATCTCGCCGCATCGGCCAACACGGCTCTGATCGATGGACACGTCGGATGCGCTGTTGGTGTTGATCGCGGAGAAGCGCCGCATCGGCCAACACGGCTCTGATCGATGGACACTCATGGATTGCGACACGACGGGTGTGGAGCCGTCGTGCCGCATCGGCCAACACGGCTCTGATCGATGGACACACGCCCAAGGCGGACGACACGGGCGTGCTCGACGGCCGCATCGGCCAACACGGCTCTGATCGATGGACACATCACGATCTGTCCGCCGTTCTCAAAGCGAGCCGGCGCCGCATCGGCCAACACGGCTCTGATCGATGGACACTACAAACCGCGCTTGTGATCCTCACCGCCGAGCGTGGCCGCATCGGCCAACACGGCTCTGATCGATGGACACCGGGCGATACGAGCAATCGAGGCCGCCAACGCGCCGCCGCATCGGCCAACACGGCTCTGATCGATGGACACGCTAAGATTCTTCACATACACGAAATTTACCATGCCGCATCGGCCAACACGGCTCTGATCGATGGACACGCGTAGCCGTACCCGAACGCCAGCACCGAGCCGTTCGCCGCATCGGCCAACACGGCTCTGATCGATGGACACACGTCGGCGCACCGGACGTCCGCCGGCGGGAGCGAGCGCCGCATCGGCCAACACGGCTCTGATCGATGGACACTCGTTGTCTTGCGGACTCTCGTTCTGCTTCGGCGGGCCGCATCGGCCAACACGGCTCTGATCGATGGACACTCCCCTTGTTGTCTCTGTCCAACACCACCAAGCAGCCGCCGCATCGGCCAACACGGCTCTGATCGATGGACACGCCTGCCGGTTGGAGGTCCACCCCAGCGACGGCCCCGCCGCATCGGCCAACACGGCTCTGATCGATGGACACGTGGCCGGTAGATATTATGAGCGATCCCGTCGGCTCGCCGCATCGGCCAACACGGCTCTGATCGATGGACACCCTCGCTTCCAGCGCGTCGCGCACGACGAGGGCGTCGCCGCATCGGCCAACACGGCTCTGATCGATGGACACCCGCGTTCCTCCACCTGCAATCCGGTGGCCCGAGGGCCGCATCGGCCAACACGGCTCTGATCGATGGACACGCATGCGCGTATTCGAGCGGGTACGAAGCATGCCGCCGCATCGGCCAACACGGCTCTGATCGATGGACACCCGGCCATTTCCTTCCAGTCCTCCACCCCAGCCGCCGCCGCATCGGCCAACACGGCTCTGATCGATGGACACAACAGGCCGCGCACGCCAGCGGTCACACCATCGAGCCGCATCGGCCAACACGGCTCTGATCGATGGACACCGTTCCAACTCGCGCGGCATAACAATCTCCACTCGCCGCATCGGCCAACACGGCTCTGATCGATGGACACGCCGCCTCAGTCCGCAGCCGCGTCCGCACGCTGCTGCGCCGCATCGGCCAACACGGCTCTGATCGATGGACACTCCATCTCGTCAACACGCGCCACAAGCGACATCAGCCGCATCGGCCAACACGGCTCTGATCGATGGACACGTGATGATCGACGGTGGTTCCAGCACCTCTCGCCGCCGCATCGGCCAACACGGCTCTGATCGATGGACACCGAGAGCTCGCTGAGCGTCTCGGCATGGATCATTCCGCCGCATCGGCCAACACGGCTCTGATCGATGGACACCGAGGGTGTTGAGTTCGGGGAGAACCTTGTCGGGCCGCATCGGCCAACACGGCTCTGATCGATGGACACCCAGGCACTATGGCGGTACACGCACAATGCGGCGCACGCCGCATCGGCCAACACGGCTCTGATCGATGGACACTTCTCCCTCGTGTCGATCCACCGATCAATCGCGGCCGCATCGGCCAACACGGCTCTGATCGATGGACACATGCTCAACCCCGCACGCAAGCGGGGGCGAGGGTGCGCCGCATCGGCCAACACGGCTCTGATCGATGGACACCATTGAGGTCATCGTTGATGACCATCTGACGCGGCCGCATCGGCCAACACGGCTCTGATCGATGGACACGGCGGCTGCTGAACTATACGCTTTGGCATCAAAGGCCGCATCGGCCAACACGGCTCTGATCGATGGACACCACTGTGGCCGATGGTAGTGTACCCTGTTGGGGACGCCGCATCGGCCAACGCGGCTCTGATCGATGGACACTGCATATTCGTCTCGGTTGGATGTCGTCGGCTATGCCGCATCGGCCAACGCGGCTCTGATCGATGGACACAAGGTCATGCAGCGGGTGTCCTTGTGACCGGAGCGCCGCATCGGCCAACGCGGCTCTGATCGATGGACACTTCAGCCCGTTGCGAGCGCTGAGCACATACCCCGCCGCATCGGCCAACGCGGCTCTGATCGATGGACACCTTTGATCAGGGCGCGCTGGTGCTGGATGGGAGCGCCGCATCGGCCAACGCGGCTCTGATCGATGGACACTGCATGACCTCCACCGCGCCACGGGTTCCGACCACGCCGCATCGGCCAACGCGGCTCTGATCGATGGACACGGGAGCGTGTGTCGCGTGTCCAAGTCACAAACAGCGCCGCATCGGCCAACGCGGCTCTGATCGATGGACACAGCGAGCTCGGGGTCCACTTGACCAATTCGAGATCGCGCCGCATCGGCCAACGCGGCTCTGATCGATGGACACGCCATCATCTTCCTGACGTAGGAAGAGCTCGGTAGGCCGCATCGGCCAACGCGGCTCTGATCGATGGACACGGGAACATCTGGCGGTTCGTGGTCGATCGCGAGCAGCCGCATCGGCCAACGCGGCTCTGATCGATGGACACCTATCCGATGCTTATCACCACGCTCTCCGCTATGCGCCGCATCGGCCAACGCGGCTCTGATCGATGGACACGCCGAACTCGGCAGACTTCTTCGCCCTGGTCACGACGCCGCATCGGCCAACGCGGCTCTGATCGATGGACACCCGATGATCGTGGCGCGGACCACTGGCCCGGACTGTGCCGCATCGGCCAACGCGGCTCTGATCGATGGACACGACTCTGTTACGGCGGTGAAAGTTGCTGGATCGAGGCCGCATCGGCCAACGCGGCTCTGATCGATGGACACCCGAAGTAGACGTTTCTCAGGAAACCGTCGAGCTGCGCCGCATCGGCCAACGCGGCTCTGATCGATGGACACGTGAACATCGTGCATGCGTGGGGCAAGAGAGCCGTGCGCCGCATCGGCCAACGCGGCTCTGATCGATGGACACTGATTTCTTCGAGTAGTCCAGCGTTAGCGGTGTGCCGCATCGGCCAACGCGGCTCTGATCGATGGACACGCGCCGTTGGTCGCCGTGAAGCGCACCTTGGTGTCGCCGCATCGGCCAACGCGGCTCTGATCGATGGACACGCTCGGTGGCGTGCTCCTTTGTGTGATCCGCCCATACGCCGCATCGGCCAACGCGGCTCTGATCGATGGACACTTGCAGCGTGACAGGGGTATGGGGATAAACAGAGGCCGCATCGGCCAACGCGGCTCTGATCGATGGACACAACTGCGAGGTGATGACCCGGTAACCCTTGAATCGGCCGCATCGGCCAACGCGGCTCTGATCGATGGACACGAATGCCCAATGCCAAATGCCCAATGCCTCACTCTGCCGCATCGGCCAACGCGGCTCTGATCGATGGACATCTGACAGACACTCTGCCCAAGAAGAAGCTATTCAGATTGCCTTGCACTGCCGCGATGCCGTATCTTGATCTCCCACATTCTGCTACTATGGCCAACCGGGAGGTAACCATGTCAAAGCAGGTGCTCGCTGTCGCTGCTGGTGAACTGAGCTCTGGAGCAATTCTCACCGCGTTCGGCCTTGCGGCAGGTGCGCTAGGCACCATCACAGCCGGTGCAGGCATAGGTACTGCGCTCGCGTCTGGCCTTGCGGGTGCCACACTCAACGCAGGCGTCAGCATCCTCACCCACAAGCACGCCAGCTTCGCCAAGCGTGTCGCACAGAAACTGCGCGAGCCGGATGCCTTCTTCGCGAATGGTGACGTGACGCGCAAAGTAGGCGAGTGCTTGGGGGCCTGCCTTGGAGCCCTTGCAATTGACGAGAACATACCTTCCCAACATCGTAGTCTCTACAGAGAACTCTCGTCGCAGGCACCACGCCGATGGCCAGAGATCGCCGATGCTCATTCGTATCGCGGGCTCGATGAGTCAACTGTAACTCGCTTTTTCAATCGCCGTTGGCACGACCCGAGCGACCTTCAGACGCTGACACCAGATCAGTTCCAGCATCTCCTTGTAGCGATCGCCGATCGCCATCTCACGCCAGAAGAGCGTGCCACGATTGAGTTTGCGTCTGAGCGACTGCCGGGCATGCTTCCTCAGGCGGTCTTCGAGGGATTCAAACTCGCGCAGACGGACAACGACCCGGCATACGCGGCGCTTCAGTTCATGCTTGTGGGCGAGATGGCCGAGGCACTCGCGGATGTTCAACGCTCGCTCGTGGTGGTTGACTCACTTACGCGAGAAGTCCAGAAGTCGCAAGTAAAGGAGTGGAACGAGATCCAGAGCATGCGTCTCATGCTCACATCCCTCGACTCGACGCTGCGAGAATTGCATCGCATGGAGGCAGAGAGACACGAGAGACTTGCCGCTGCCATCGAGCACTCCTCAGATTCTTTGCGAAGCCTCTCTGATGGACTGGTCGAGCTCGCAGACCGCGTCGCTGACCTTACAGGCGTTACGAGCAGGATTGATCTTGGCGTCCACGAGATCACTCAGCTCGTGGCAGAAAGCGCAGTAGCTACTTCCAGACGCGCCGATGTATTCGCCGCCCAGCTCGACACCAGAATCGATGGTGTCGAGCTCATACTCTTCGAGCTCATCAAAGAGATTCGGAGTGCTGCTCACCAGCCGCGCGACGGAGTACTCGATTCGAGTCGGGTCACCTCCGAACGTGCTCGCCCTCTTGATCCGGAACCACTAGAATCAATCGTCGGCAGAGAAGGTGATGCACTGACCATCAAGTCCCTCGTGCTTGAGAAAGGCACACGACTCGTGGTCTTGGTAGGCCCGCCTTGTGTGGGCAAGAGCACTCTGGCTTTACACGTCTCGCACCGGATCTCCCGCGAAGGGAAGATACCGGGACACAGAGTTGACCTTGCAAACGTAAAGACCGCTGAGGACGCAGCGGCTCGCGTTGCAGAGTCTCTTGGCGTTCTCATCGCAGGTACTCGACAGAGCGGCGCGCAGAAGCATGTTCAGCAGACGCTGATCAATGTACTGAAAGAACGAGGCCCGGTCCTCTTGCTCTTGGATCACTTCGAGCGTCTGGTCGGCCATGCATCGAGCACGGTGCTGGCGTGGCTTCAGGGGGCTCCAGAACTCATGGTGGTCGCGGCTAGCCGGGAGGCAATAGACTACGCGGATACGCTCGGACCTTCAGCCCCGAGGTGCGAGGTTTACAGGGTTCGCCCGCTTAGGGTGCCCGAATCGAACGAGTGCGATAGTGCTCCAGCGGAAGTACTCGAACGAATCGACAGCGTTCGC
This sequence comes from Phycisphaeraceae bacterium, assembly GCA_019454185.1. Classification (NCBI taxonomy): domain Bacteria; kingdom Pseudomonadati; phylum Planctomycetota; class Phycisphaerae; order Phycisphaerales; family Phycisphaeraceae; species Phycisphaeraceae bacterium. Next base: position 138,465 of record CP075368.1, on the reverse strand, counting down.
TTATTCATCGATAGAGCAACTGTACGACGTCCAGGTTTCTCAGCGAGTGGCGATGATATTCGCCACATTGCCCGGATCTGCATAGCACTCGGCGGATTCCCTGCCTGCATCGAACTCGCCGCAGCTTGCGTGGACAGCGCGAGTCTCCGGCAGATCCATCAGAACCTCGCGGCAGCCGCACTCAAGCCACGACGTCTAACGACCGGGGACGCAGTATCACGATCGTACCTCTACCCCGCATTGGATGCATCACTGTCACACATGAGCGAGGTTGAACGCCGCTGCTTCCTTCAACTCGCTGATTTTCCTGTCGGTGTGAATGTGGAAGAGGCGGACGGTTTGCTCCTCACCACCCCAGACTCACCGAGTATTCGAGTTCTCCAGGATCTTCGCTACGCGAGTCTTATCGAGGTCAGCGTTGTTCATAACGCATCCTTATACACCGGCGAGCTGCGCGCTTATCTCTACGAGCCGATACGCGAGTATGCCTCCCAGCGTCTCCGCAGTGACCTCGGAGACGACCTGTACGCTGAGCATTTGAAGCGCGTCCGTTCGTACCTCATGTCATATGCTACGCGATGCAATCGTGCAATGCGCGGCTCAGACGACGTGCTCGCTCATGAGGCGTTGTTGCTTGAGAGACCGAATCTCGCGGCACTTCTCGATAAAGAGATCCAACGTGGCGACATCAGAGCGTCAGCCGAGGTCCTTCTCCAGCTTGAAGAGTCATTTCTTCGTTGCGGCCCTGCAGCAACGCTGCAAGCGTACGTCACACGCGTACTCTCGCTGCCGGGCAGTATCGACGTGGCGCATCGTTCACGACTGATAAGACGCTACTCGGAGGCATTGTGGCTTCGTGGCGATTACCCGCAGGCGCTGGAACAGTCCAAACGCGCTCTTGAACTGGCGAGTCAGCAGAGCGATGGTGAGGAACATGCCATCGCCATGGGGTGGCACGGAAGGATGCTGAGCCACGCAGCTCATCATGATGAAGCGATACCACTGCTTAGACTGGCCCATGAGAGGCTGCGGTCATCGCATCAGCACAGTGAACTCGCGCAAGTTGCGCTTACGATGTCCAACTGCTACGACTGGAAGGGAGATACAGACAAGTCTCTCACTCTTCTTACACAGTCCGAGCAGACAGCAAGGAGCTCAGGCGACCAGTCCGCGCTTGCTCGTGTGCTCAATCGACGTGGAATCGTGCTTTGGCATAATGGCTGTTCGGATCAAGCGCTGCAACTGTTTCATGAAGCGAGAGATCTGAACCGTGCGCTGAGCGATACCGTCTGGGTCGCCGGCGCAATCACGAACTGTGGCCTTGCGCTCTCTGACCTCGATCGGTTTGAAGAGGCGGCTGCGCACTTTGACGAGGCACAGCTTCTGCATCTTCAGCAGGGCAATCTCGGATGGGACGCGGTCAACGCTGTCGGACGAGCCAGGATGCTATTGTACGCAGGCCGCGATCGGGAGGCCATCGCTGAGGTCGATCGCGTCGAACCCGCTATTAAAGACATTACCTATCACGAGAATCTTGCTCTGCTACATACTGTACGCGCAGTGGCGAGGTATCTTTCCGGAGACGTGGAAAGGGCGGCTTTTGAGCTGAGAGATGCGGTGCGCAAACTGCATCGTGGATCAAGAAAAATGCTCCGCGCATACATTGCTTATGTGATCAGAGCAGAGTGCGAGCATTCCCTGGGCAACCGGGACAAGGCTGTGAAATTCTTGTATAGAGCAGCACGCGTCGCGAAGGTTCGTACCATCACATCCGATTACCGCGTTAGATATGTCCGTGACATAACGAGACGAGCCCGGATCCTCGCAGAGGATCTCGGGGTACCTGTTCCGGTAGTTGACATGTGTGAACCGAGTGTATCCTGAACGGCACAAACTATAGAGAGTCGAGCACCAATGAACCAATCGGGCCATAATGACACACCCACCATACACACAGACCTTCCCTCCGTGAGAGAGAGACTGCAGCCACTCAAGACGCACCTAGCGACGATATCGTCTCCTGGGCACTCGTACCCATGGAATGGACTCGAACAGCAGATGAAGGATGATGCGACAAGCCGACTTCGACTTGTTGGGTATGGAAGCCTTTTGAACCCGCTGTCCGCAGCTAGGACAATCTCCAACACGCCTCCCGAGGGACACCCGCCCGTTCTGGCAATGGGCGCGTTGCGCGCGTTTAACTACCGCATGCCCCAGTCTGCGATCGATCGATATGGAGTAGCAGCTGGGCCAAGCGAGCGAGCCGCACTGAACACAGAGCCCACTGGCTCAGTGGAGCACATCCTCAATGGACGCTTGCTCGAAGTAAAGGCAGAGGACATACCTGCCCTGAGAGAACGTGAGAAGCAGTATGATCTCCGGCCTGTAGCATGCGTGTGGTGGCATGGCATCAACACCGTGCCATTCACAGCGTATGTCTTATGCTGTCCGCCAGGCGGAAAGAACGGCGAGGCATACGTGGATGATACATTGAAGCCGTATCGACCGTATTACGAGCTCTGCCGTGACGGCGCGGCACTAGTCTCCGACGAGTTTCTTGAGACCTTCAAATGCACGACATTTCTGGCTGATCGTGCCACAGATATGCGCGTCTGGGAGCGAAGCTGTTAGTCCGTACTGACCGCCGCTTCCCAGCTTTCACCATGCCAGTTGGGTATGGGGCCAGTCTGCGCTCACCAGACAAGACACGACACCAGTTCCTTTCCTTCGTGGAAGTCTGCCGCCCTTCACGCCCTCCCTCGCGGCATCGATACGCCCATCTCGTTTACAACCTGTCGCTTCGTAGATTCGCGCCACGGGCCCGCTACACTCGCACCGAACGCACATAGACCCTGCCCGTCGCGGGGTCGTAACCAAGAGGAGGTTCGTTATGAAGGTATTTGCTCATCAGCACCCGGTCGGTCCTCGTCATAGGCACCGACACCGAGCCAAGGAGTACCCGCATGTCACGGACGATCCGTTCTCGTTCCAGTTCCCGCCCGATCCAGTCGAGTAAACCCAGCACCACACCCTCCAAGACCACGCCTCCGAAGCAGAGTGCCGCACGCACGCGAGCCGACAAGCCCGTCGCGGACGCCGTACCCGCCGCATCACGCGGCTCGCCGAACACAAGCCCGCCCGCCTCGCTCCGGCTCGAGCGCATCGCCGCTCGCCGCATCAATCCCGCCCCTTACAACCCGCGTCTCGACCTCAAGCCGGGCGATCCCGACTATGAGAAGCTCGCGCGCTCGGTCGACGAGTTCGGACTTGTCGAGCCGCTGGTCTGGAACCGCCGCACCGGCAACCTCGTGGGCGGCCACCAGCGTTTCAAGATCCTGCTGGCTCGGGGCGTCAAGGACGTCGACGTCAGCGTCGTCGACTTGCCCATCGAGCGCGAGAAGGCCCTCAACATCGCACTGAACAAGATCTCCGGCGACTGGGACGAGCGGAAGCTCGGCGCCCTGCTCGACGAGCTCACCGCAACGCCCGACCTCGACGTTCTGCTCACGGGTTTCGACATGGGCGAGATCGACGGTCTGATCGCAAACTCGCGGCTGGAACTCGACCCCTCACGCGAGGAATCGTTCGACATCGAAGAAGCGTTGCGACTGGCGGGCAAGGGCCCTGCCATCACGAAGCCCGGCGACCTCATCACACTCGGGCGCGACCCGCGTCTCCAGCATCGCCTGCTCTGCGGCGACTCCACCGATCACGCGCAGGTGCGTCGCCTCATGAACGGCGAGCGCGCCGTCTTGTTCGCGACGGATCCGCCGTATCTTGTTGCTTACGACGGCACGAACCATCCCGGCAAGGGCAAGGCCAACAAAGACTGGAGCGATACCTACGGCGTGACGTGGGACGATTCCGTCGAAGACACGGCGCTCTACGACGGCTTCATCGGTGCCGCCGTCGCGGAGGCCATCGCGCCCAACGCGGCGTGGTACTGCTGGCACGCGTCGCGCCGCCAGGCGATGCTGGAATCCATGTGGATCAAGCACGGCGCGTTCGTGCATGCCCAGATCATCTGGGCCAAGAACCGCGGCGTGCTCACCCGCACCTGGTACGCCTGGCAGCACGAGCCGTGTCTGTTCGGCTGGATCGTCGGCAAGAAGCCGCCGCGCCGCTCGAGCACGTATCTCTCGACTGTCTGGCAGATCCCCACGATCCCCAACGGCGACGAGCGGCCCGAGCACCCGACACCCAAGCCGCTCGACGTCTTCACCATCCCGATGGACCAGCACACGCGTCCCGGCGAGATCTGTTACGAACCCTTCGCCGGATCCGGCAGCCAGTTCATCGCGGCCGAGACACTCGGACGCCGCTGCTACGGCATCGAGATCTCGCCGACGTACTGCGACCTCATCGTCCGCCGCTACATCGCCTTCGCGGGCGAGGGCGCGGTCGATCCCGCGATCGCGAAGAAGTATCGCCTGACCGATCGGCAACCAGCGCGTGCATCGGCCGCGCCGAGTGATCGCAGCGCCGCACAGACCATCGAAGCGAAGGCCCCGGCAGCCAATGCACGCCGCGCATCCAAACCCGCAGCACGCTCACGCTCGACGAAAGGGGGACGCTGATGGCAAGGCGAACCCGCACGACGCGCTCCAAGAACCACAAGCAGCCCGCCCACCCGGAACGCAGAGCGAGCGACGGCCAATCTCCCGCTGCGTCCGACTTCCACGGGGCACCCCACCTGGGTCCCGAAGCCATCACGCCCTCAGAGCGGACAGTCCTCTCCCTCATCCGGGATGTTCGTGAAGGGCGCATGTCGGGCGTCATGCTCCACAGGGACGACCGCCTACGCGTCGTCGAGCATCTGACGGCCGAGGGGTACTCCGGGCCGGAGATCGCAGAGGTCCTGAAGGTCTCGGAGCGCACCGTCATCCGCGACCGCATCGCCGTCCGCGAGATGAACGCCCTCTTGCCGAGCCCGGAGCTGGTCGGGCAGGTTGTGGGGCACCTTGTCCGCGGCGCCGAGCAGGCGATAGGCCGCCTGCGCCGCATCGGGCGCGAGGCAGGGATCAAGCCCGCGGAGAGGATCGAGGCCGAGAGGGTGACATGGCAGATCCAGCGTGAGCTCGTGGTCACGCTCCAGGGCCTCGGCTACCTCCCCACCGCCTCCACCACTCTCAACGCGCACATCACGAACGGCGAGGAACTTCCCCAGACCGAGGCGCTCTTGGCCGAGATCGAGCGTCTGGAATCACTTCCGGCACTCCAGGCCGCGGACGGCACACTGATCGTCTCACCCGAACTCTCCGAACTCCGCTCTGTCCTCACGCGTTCCGTCGTGGCCCAGCGGCTGCACACGTTGGCTCGCGGCGATGACTCTCATCCGGACTCGCCCCGAGCCGAGGGCCATGTCGACGACACGGGAGGTGACGCATGAAGTCTCGCCCCCCACCTGCCCCCCCACCTGCCCCCCCACCGGCCCCCCCACTTCATCAACACCCACTTCATCAACACCCACCGCATCAGCCCACTCCACATCGGCCCCCACTGCGTCACACGCCCGACCCGCAGCGCGCCGGCGACGCTCGTTCCGTAGCAGAGTCCGCGGCCATGCGGGTCTCAAGAGTCCGCTGCGAGCGGGCTCGGCTCTCGCCGATCGAGTTCCTACGCATCTACCTCCCGAGCTACGCGCAGCAGCCATTCTCGCGCATGCACATCGAGATGGGAGAACTGATTGTGCAGGCGTCGGAGCGACGGGGAGCACGCGTGGCGATCGCCGCGCCACGCGGCCACGCCAAGAGCACGGTCGTCACACTCGCGACCATTCTCTGGTGCATCGTCTTCAAACTGGAGGACTACATCCTCCTCGTCTGCGACTCGCAGGATCAGGCCGTGGGCCATCTCGCATCGGTCCGCGAGCAACTGGAGAACAACCCACGGCTCCGGGAGGACTTCCCGGATGCGTGCCTGGTGCCGCCCGCGTCGCGCCGGCCGCAGGTCTGGCGGCGGAACGAGATCGTCACCGGCAACGGCGTCAAGGTCTCGGCCCTCGGCTCCGGCACCAAGATCCGCGGCCGACGCCACAACCAGGCCCGGCCCGGGCTGATCGTCGCCGACGACATCGAGAACGAGACGATGGTGCGCAGCCCCGAGCAGCGGGAGCAGCTCGCGCACTGGTTCAACGGCACGCTCTTGAAGGCCGGTGACGCCATGACGAACGTGCTCGTGGTCGGCACCATCCTGCACCATGATTCACTCCTCGCGACGCTGACGGACACGCACCGGAGCCCGGGATGGCAGAGCCGCATCTACCGCGCCATCGAGCAGATGGCCGACAATGAACCGCTCTGGGAGCAGTGGCGATCGATCTACACGGGCCTTGTGGAGGATGCGCCCTCGGGTCCTGCCGCCGCCGAACAGTTCTTCCACACGAACCGAGACGCGATGCTCGCTGGCACGAGGGTCCTGTGGCCCGAGCGCGAGAGCTACGAACAGTTGATGATCATGCGCCTGATCGAGGGGCAGGCGAGCTTCGACGCCGAGAAGCAGAACCACCCCGTCGATCCCGAGCGTGCGATCTTCCGAGAGCGCGACCTGGTCTTCTGGGACGACCACCACATCGGCGAGGCCGAGCTGCTGGTCTCCCTGCGAGGGCCGCTCGCGTTCTACGCCGCGTGCGACCCGAGTCTCGGCCGCCTCGGGCGGCACAACGACGACACGGCGATCATCGTGGTGGTACGGGACAAGGCGACGGGCGTCCTCTACGTCCTCGAAGCCGACATCACGAAGCGCACACCCAACTCGACGATTGAGCACCTCATTGAACTGGGGAAGCGTCGCAGCTTCACGCATGTCGGCATCGAGACGAACCAGTTCCAGCACTTCCTGGCCGACGAGCTGACGCGGCGAAGCAACACCGCCGGGCTTTGCCTTCCGGTTCGGAAGATCACGCACACGTCAGACAAGCTCGGACGCATCCAGAGTCTGCAGCCGCTGGTGGTCAATGGCACGCTGCGTTTCAGCCGCAAGCATCGGAAGCTGATGGAGCAGCTGATCCAGTTCCCCTTCGCGGCCCACGACGACGGGCCGGATGCGCTCGCGCTGGCCGTCGAGGTCGTGCGCCAGCCGGTCTGCTACGTCACCGATCTGGATGCCCTTGCCCGCCGCAGAGCCAACGCGGAAACACCCGAACAGCGGATGGCGAGACTGCTCTACGATGACAATCCGCGGATCTGGAAGAACATCGCAAGATGGTGAGGGTGGCTGGGCAAGTTCTGGGTCAGCGATCCGGATGCGCCGCTGTTCTGAGATGGGCGGCAGGAGTCCTACGGGCAGCGGATGCTGTGCCTCCTGAACGACGAGGATCATCCGGCGTGGAGGGAGATTGCGAGGGCGTGAGTGAATCCACTCTTGCATCAGCATGAGCGCGTCGCTCTCACCCACCCAGCCGCTGGATCGGACCGGCGGGATGCTCCTGTCGACCGGCTGGCTGAGGTTGCCGCCCAGTCGATCGGAGCCTCAGATCTCGCTTCCGCGTGCCGTCTCATACCTGGTCGTGGGAGCCTTCGATGCACCCGTTCGGAGCCCCGGATACTGCAACACGATTCCTGCGTTCATGGACGAGGGATCCGACGCGATAGCCCTGCACAATTGCGTAACAAAGACGCACTCACATTGGTCAAGGGCATTGACTGATCCAAACGCGCGATGTATACTCCCCCGCAGTATGATTCGACGTCTTGCCCACTACCGGAATATCGTCGCCATCCTCTGGGTGGTGGCGATTCCGTTCTGCTGCTGCAACTTGCGCACGCTTCTGGCGGGGGATATGGCGCGCCGCGCGGCTTCCTACTCAGATGATGGACCTGTTCTCGCTATGACGAGCCCGACAGAGGACCAAGGCCCCCGCGCTCGCAGTTGCTGTCAGGACAATTCGGCGACCAGGAGCGGGGCCTCTCACTCGGGGCCGCAGAACGACCCGTCGGATCAGCAGCGGGACTGCTCATGCGACAAGAGCGGGGGGAAGATGCTCTCGGTCGAGAAGTCTGCCCTGGAACTGCCGGCCCAGGTTGTTGTCGCGGCTCTCGAATGGGCCCCACGGCCCGAACTCCGGCATCCGGACCCGGTCCGGGGGCATGTAGAGTTTCCTCCTGCGGATCACCGATCTCTGACTTCGCTGGTGCGCATGCACTGCGCGCTCATCGTGTAGCAATCCAAGGTCCGGCCGTTGCCCCGGAGCGTCCTCCGACGCTTCTCCCGGGGGCGCTTGCGCCGGACGCCTCCTCGCGCCCACATCTCAGCTCCCTCTTTGCGATCCCGCGTTCCCTGTTCATTCCCCGATTGACGGAGGTTCAACATGTTCATTCGCACAAGCATCACTCTCGCCGCACTGCTCGCGGCTGGCACTCTGCTGGCCGGCGCCGCCCAACCCGGACACCACGACCATCACGCTCCCAAGTCGACGCAGCCCAGCCCGCAACCAGCCAAGGCGGCCAATGACCGCTGCCCGATCCAGGGCGAGGAAATCGACGCGGAGACCCCGATGCGCCAGTGGAGGGGGCACTCGATCGGTTTCTGCTGCCCAGGCTGCGACAAGAAGTGGGACGCCAAGCCCGACGCTGAGAAGGACGCGTTCCTCGCGAAGTACGTGAAGCTCGCGCCGCCAACCCCGGCGGTCGATCTCGCGCGGCGGTTCCAAGCCGCGAGAGCGGCCGGAGACACCGCTGCGATGGACCGGATGTTCTTGGGAGAAGGAAAGGCCGCCGTGCTCCAGAACGGGAGAGACGCCGGCACTTGGGAGCGATACCGAGAGGAACACCTCAAGCCCGACTTCAAGGCCTTCGGCGCGACAGCCTGGCGAACGGTGACTGAGTCCGAGACTTCGATCGGCGCGGCGACCATCGTCAGCCAGATCGTGGCGCTCACGTCGGGCGAAGGTTCGAAGAAGCGTGAGCTATCCGCCGCGGTCACGCTGGTCGTCGTGGATGATGGCGGCACGCCCAAGGTCGCCCACATGCACTGGTCTTCAGACGAGGTCGTCGCGGGCAAGAAGTGAGGTAACCCATGAGACTTACCACCCACCAAAGGCGCTTGCTCACGGCCACGCTGCTTCCCGCAGCGCTGCTCGCAGGCTGCGGTGGCACGCCCATCGCCACAGAACGCGAGGCGAGGGCAAACCTGGAGAGCGTCCGGTCTGCCTATCGACCCGGGGACGCAAAACCCGAACTGCCGTCGCTCAGCAGCGCGTCGCCGCTGGCGGACTACTTGCGATACGCCATGCTCAACAACCCGCGTGTTGAGGCCGCGTACTACGCGTGGGCCGCCTCCGTCGAGCGCATCACGCCCGCGCGGTCGCTGCCCGACCCGCGTCTGACTTTCGAGGCCGACATCACCGACGTGCTGGATGCGGTCATGCCCGGCCTCATGCTCGACCTGCCGGGACCCGGCAAGCTCCGAGCGGCCGGTGATGTGGCGGCGGCGGAGGCGCGGGTGGGGTACTTCGGCTTTGAGAGCCAGGTGCTCCGGGCTGCGTACGCCACCAAGTCGGCGTACATCCGCCTTCACTTTCTTGAGGACACGATCCGAGTGCAGCGCGAAGCGCTCGCTCTGCTCGGCGACGTCGAGTCGCAGGCGGAGCAGCAGCTCGGTGCCGGACGCGGAACGATCCAGGACGTTCTGCGAGCCCAGATCGAGCGCGAGCAGCTCTCCAACCAGATCGCCAACCTGGAGGACTCGCGGGGCGTGCTGGAGGCCGAGTTCCGGGCCGCGCTCGGTCACTCACCCGCGGATGCATCGGTGCCCGTCCCCGGCACGTTTGAAATCGGAGCGTCGCCCCCGTCCGCGGACGCGGTGCTGGAGATCGCGGCGGAGCGCAACCCGGTGCTGCGGCAGATGCAGGCCGATGTGCGCCGCGGCGAGGCCATGCTCGATCTGGCCCGCACAAGCCGGGTACCGGACTTCACGGTCGGTATCGAAGCCGATGTGAAGGCGAATCCCATCATGTGGCGTCCGACGGCCAGCATGACACTTCCGATCTGGCGCGACAAGATCGAGGCCGAGATCGCCGCGGCGCAGGCGGATAAGCGGTCCGCCGAGGCGCGGCTCTCCGCCGAGCAGATCGCCATCGCCGCCGAGCTTGCCTCCCTGCTCTACTTGTACCGAGAGAGCGGGCGCAACGAGGCGTTGTTCGGATCGTCGCTCTTGCCGAAGGCGCAGCAGTCGCTGGATGCGGTCCGATCCGGCTACGTGACCGGTCGTTCGACGTTTCTGGACGTGATCGATGCCCAGCGCCGCTTGCTCGAGTTCGAGCTCAGCGCCATCGAGGCCAGAGCGCAGAGGGAGCTGGCGATTGCGTCCATCTCACTCCTCATCTCGGGATCGGCTCCGGACGGAGCCCCGGTCCTGCCCATCAGCACTCCCGACCGCGCGCAGCCGAAGGAGGCCCGTCCATGAAGCGCAACACCATCATCTTGTCGGTCCTTCTCGTTGCCGTGCTTGCCGCGGCTGGCGGATACTGGCTGGGGAGTGGCGGCGGCCATCGGCCCCCACCCGCCAGCGGAGCCCCGGCCGGCCCGGCACCCGCTCCTGCCAAGCAGACCTACACCTGCTCGATGCACCCGCAGGTGCGTCTCGATCAGCCGGGTGATTGCCCGATCTGCGAGATGCCGTTGATCCCGGCGGCGGCGGCGACGGCGGGTGCGGCGGGTGCGGCGGGTGAAGCTCCCACGCTCCAGCTCTCCGAGCACGCGCTCGCTATGGCGAGCGTGGAGACGGTTGCGGTTGAGAGCCGGCCACTGGCCCGCGAGCTGCGGGCGGTCGGACGCATCGAGTACAACGAGTCCTCGCTGGCAACGATCACGCCGCGCGTGGACGGCTACGCGGAGCGGTTGTTTGTCAACTTCACGGGCGTTGCGATTCGCCAGGGCGACCACCTCGCCGAGGTCTACAGCCCCGAGCTGCTGGTGGCACAGCAGGAGCTCCTCATCGCGATGCAGGCGGGCGACGCGGGCGAGGCGCTGGTGAACGTCGCCAAGACTCGGCTCCGTCTGCTCGGGCTCACCGATGAGCAGATCGCGCTTCTGGTGGAACAGAAACAGACCACCGACCGGGTCACGCTCTACTCGCCGATCAGCGGCACGGTCATCGAGAAGGCGATCGTCGAGAAGGCGTCCTTCAGAGCCGGCGACATCCTGTACCGGATCGCCAACCTCGATTCGGTCTGGGTCTACCTGGAGGTGTACGAGTTCGATCTGCCATGGATCCGGCACGGCCAGAGGGTGCGGCTGTCGGCGGAAGCGATCCCGGGGCGCACCTTCGAGGGGCTTGTCACCTTCGTGCAGCCCATTGTGAACGACCAGTCCCGGACCGTGCGCATCCCCGTCCACATCGACAACACGGACCACGCGCTCAAGCCGGGAATGTTCGTGACCGCGTCGATCGAAGCATCGCTGACGGCCGAGGGCCGGGCCGCGCCGACGGGCGTCGAGGGCAAGTACACCTGCCCGATGCACCCGCAGGTGCTCAGGGAGGCCGACGGCGAGTGCCCGATCTGCGAGATGTCTCTGGAGCAGATCCCCGGCGACCCGGTGGAGGTCCACGGCGATGCGTCGGCGCATGCGGCCGACGCCCATGCGCACGAGGCGGCACCCGGCGAGACGCCCTCACTCGCGACCAAGTACTTCTGCCCGATGAAGTGCGAGGGCGAGAAGACCTACGACCAGCCCGGGCGCTGCCCGGTGTGCAAGATGAAGCTCAAGGAGATGCCGGCGGAGGCGGGCGCGTCGGGCGGTACCGGCGGCGTGCTGGCGGTGCCGGTGGCGGCCGTGCTTGATTCCGGGACGCGGCGGATCGTCTACGTGGAGAAGGCCCGGGGCTTGTTCGAGCCGCGGCAGCTCACGCTCGGGCCCAGGGCCGGCGCGTACTACCCCGTGCTGTCTGGCGTCTCCGCGGGCGAGCGTGTCGTGACGCGGGGCAACTTCCTCATTGACAGCCAGTTCCAGGTGACGGGGCACCCGAGTCTCTTCTACCCCGGCGGTCTGCACGCCACGATGGGCCACGACCACGGAGCGGCCGCGTCCGACGCGCCGCAGACTCAGCCCGACGCGGCGCCTTCTCCATCGCCACCACCTGCCCCCACCGGCGGCCACAAGCACTGAGCGAAGGAGCCACCCATGGTCAACGTGATCATCCGCTGGTGCATGAAGAACACGTTCCTGATGACGCTGATCCTGCTCGGCATCTGCGCTGCGGGGTACTGGGCGATCATGCGCCTGCCCGTGGACGCCATCCCGGACATCGGCGAGAAGCAGGTCATTGTCTACGCCGACTGGGAGGGCCGGAGCCCGCAGGACGTGGACGATCAGGTCACCTATCCGCTCACGACGAGCCTCACCGGCACGCCGGGCGTGAAGGCGATCCGCTCCATGTCCGGCTTCGGGTTCTCGATGGTCTTCGTGATCTTTGAGGACAGCGTCGACTACTACTGGGCGCGTTCGCGCGTGCTCGAACGGATGAATGTCGCTCAGCAGCGTCTGCCGGAGGGCGTGACGCCGGTGCTGGGGCCGGACGCAACGGCCCTCGGTCAGGTGTACTGGTACACGGTCGAGGGCGAAGGGTTCGATCTTGCGGAGTTGCGATCGATCCAGGACTGGTACATCCGCTACCAGCTCCAGACCGTGCCCGGGGTGAGCGAGGTGGCCAGCATCGGCGGCTTCGTCAAGCAGTACCAGATCGACATCCACCCCGACAAGATGCGGGCCCATCGCGTGACGATGATGGAGATCGTCGAGGCCGTCGGCAAGAGCAACATCGACGTGGGCGCGAAGGTCATTGAGCAGAGCGGCGTTGAGTACTTCATCCGCGGCCTGGGGTTCGTCAAATCGGTGGAGGACCTCGAGCGGGTGGTGATCCGCCAAGAGGGCGGCACGCCACTCTATCTGCGGAGCGTGGCGACGGTCCAGCTGGGCCCGGACTTCCGGCGTGGGGCGCTGGACAAGGGCGGGGTCGAGGCCGTCGGCGGCGTTGTGCTGATGCGCTACGGCGAGAACCCCCGTGAGGTGGTGGCGCGCGTCAACGAGAAGATCGCCCAGCTTGAGGCGGGCCTGCCCCGCAAGACGCTGGCCGACGGCCGGGTGTCGGCCGTTCGACTCGTGCCTTTCTACGACCGCACGACCATCGTGCAGGAGACGATCGACACGCTCAAGGAGGCGCTGTTCGAGGAGGCGTTGATCGCGGGATTCGTCGTGCTGTTCTTTCTCATGCACCTGCGCTCGACGGCAACCGTGCTCCCGACGCTGCCTCTGGCTCTGGCCGGCTCGTTCATCCTGATGTACGCGTTCGGCGTCGACAGCAACATCATGTCGCTCGCCGGGCTCGCGATCGCCATCGGCGACATCGCCGACATGGGCATCATCATGACGGAGAACATCTACCGCCGCATCGCGGGCGCGACGCCCGAGGAACGACGGGAGAAGGGCCACTTCGGGCTGGTGTACGAGGGCGCGACGGAGGTCGGGGGCGCGATCATCACGGCGGTCACGAACACGATCGTCTCGTTCATTCCGGTCTTCTTCCTGACCGACCAGGAAGGGAAGCTGTTCCAGCCGCTGGCGTTCACCAAGACCTTCGCGATCGGGTCATCGGTCGTCCTCGCCATCACGGTGGTGCCGTTCCTGTGCTACCTGCTCTTCCGGCCCGTGAACTGGAAGCTCCGCACGACGCTCGCCCTGGCCGCCGGAGTGGGCGTGCTGGCGGCGTTCGCGACTCAGTTCGCGTTCATGTGGGGTCTCGGGGGAGCGCCCGATCGCGGCTGGCTGGTCGCGGCCGCGGTGGGGATCGGCGTCGCGCTGTGCGTGATCCGGATGACGCGGGAGAAGTTCCTGCCGCTGGAGCAGAACCCGGTGTCGCGGGTCATCGCCCGCGCATACGTCCCGACGCTCCGCTGGATCCTCAACCACAAGAAGTCGTTCCTGGTGGCTCCGGTCCTCATCCTCTTCGTCGGGCTCTCGGTCTGGCTGGGCATCCACCGCACGCTCGCGCCGCTGGAGTGGGGCGTGAACGCGTTTGCGCACGAGCCGGCCTCGCCCGAACTCAAGCGTCTCATGTACGTCGACCCCGACTCGGAGCTGACGCGTCCCTTGATGGAGCTCGACCAGCTCCGGTGGCAGCGCATCGGTCTGGCCGACGGCTCCGAGCGCACGCGGCTTCTGTGGCGTCGCCAGGACCCTGCGGAGAGAGATGCCGAATCGGCCGCAGGCCTCGCCGTGCTCAAGGAGGGCCGCATTCTCCCGGGCCTGGGACGTGAGTTCATGCCGCCGCTGGATGAGGGCTCGCTGCTCTACATGCCGTCGCTCTTGCCGCAGGCATCGCTCTCGCAGGCGGTCGAGGTCAACAGCAAGCAGGACCTGGCCATCGCCAGCGTGCCGGAGGTCGAGAGCGTGGTCGGCAAGATTGGGCGGGCCGAGTCCGCGCTGGACCCCGCGCCGATCGGGATGATGGAGTCCATCGTGATCCTCAAGCCGGAGAGCCAGTGGCGGACACGCCCCGTCGAGCGTGTGTTCTCCGACTGGCCCGCTGCGCTCCGCACGCCGCTTTCCTGGGTCTGGCCGGAAGAGCGTCGCATCACCAAGCAGGAGATCCTCGCCGAACTGCAGGAGAAGACCGCGATCCCGGGCGTGCTTCCCACTTGGCTGCAGCCGATCCAGACGCGGCTGGTCATGCTGCAGACGGGCTTCCGGGCGATGATGGGCGTCAAGATCTACGGGAGTGATCTCCGCGAGATCGAGAGGGTGGGCCTGCAGATCGAGCAGCTTCTTCGGGAGGTGCCCGGCGCTACGGACATCGTCGCCGACCGCATCGTCGGCAAGCCCTACATCCAGATCGAGATCGACCGAGAGCGGATTGCCCGCTACGGCGTCAACATCCGCGACGTGCAGGATGTGATCGAGGTTGCGCTGGGCGGCATGAATCTCATGGAGTCGGTCGAGGGCCGCGAGCGTTATCCGATCCGCGTCCGGCTGGCCCGCGACTTCCGCGAGGATATGGATGCGATTCAGCGGATCAACGTCCCCTCCTCCACTGGAGCGCAGGTGCCCCTCGCGCAACTGGTGTCGATCTCAACGGTGCTGGGCCCGCAGGAGATAAAGGGCGAGCGGGGGCTGCTCGTCGGCTACGTGACGATGAACACGCGCGACCGCGACGAGGTCTCGGTTGTGAAGGACGCGGAGCGCGTGCTCCAGCAGGCCCTCAAGGACGGGCGGCTGACGCTCCCGCCCGGCACCTACTGGGAGTGGTCCGGCCAGTTCGAGAACCAGGTGCGAGCCACCAAGCGGATGCAGATCCTCGTTCCGATCACGCTGGGCATCATGTTCGTGATGCTGTACCTCGGCTTCTCACGCTGGTGGATCGCCCCGATCATCTTCTTCGGCGTGCTCGTGTCGGCGTGCGGAGGGTTTATCATGCTCGCGCTCTGGGGCGTGAACCTCTCGGTGGCGGTATGGGTCGGCTTCTTGGCGCTCTTCGGTGTCGTGGACGACGACGGAGTTGTCGTTTCGACTTATCTCGAAGGGGTCTTCAAAGGAGGTCGATTCAACTCCATCGGAGAAGTCCGTGAAGCCGTGATCGTGGCCGGTCTCAAACGCATCCGCCCGTGCCTCATGACTACCGCTACGACCTTCTTTGGACTCATGCCCATCTTCTGGGCGACCGGTAGAGGTGCCGATGTCATGCGGCCAATGGCCATCCCGATGATGGGCGGCATGTCCGTATCGCTCATCACGCTGTTCATCGTGCCGTGCGTCTTCTGTGCCGTCGAGGAATGGAAATGGAGCCGTGCCCGCCGCAGGCAGCTCGCGGCATGACATCCGCGGCGCCGAGGGACGCCCGCCGGCCGAGAACTCGATGTCGTTCGGCATGTGAACGCGTCCATCGAAGGGCGCTGGGATGAGCGAATCGGTGAAACGTCGGAAGAACGAGAGCATCAGAGTTGTATCACATACTCTGGGGGAGTATATTTGAACAGGTGCTTCACATGACCACGACGACCCAATCTCAGCCGGCTCGATACACCCTCGCCATCGACGACATGAGCTGCGGCCACTGCGTCCGGGCGGTCTCCGGAGCGCTCGGACGGGTTCCCGGCGTCACTGTCCGCTCGGTCGCCGTGGGCAACGCGGAGATCGAAGCCCCCGATGGGCTGAGCGTCGCGGCGGCACTGGCGGCCGTCGAGGAGGCGGGATATCCGGTGCGAATCAGGGAGACCAGCCCCTCAAATGGCACGGCCACCCAAAGTGCGTGCTGTGACTCGGGCAATCCCGGCAACATCCGGCGTGGCTGCTGTGGTTGAGTGAGCGCATGCGCCGGGTCCCTGTGAGGGTCTTTGTCTGAAGGATGATCAGTCATGAAGAGACGCAAGAAGTCCGGATCGAAGAGCGAGACTGCGAGCCCATCCCGCAACGGACACGTTGCTGACGGCGCTTCGGGGACCGGCGCGAAGGCCGCCGCTTGCTGCGGCTGCGCGGCGACAGACGTGACAGCATCGACGCTGGATGGGTTCGGCCCCGGCGCGCACGCCGCGGGCGTCGACGCCGGTCTCAAGGCCGCCAACCTCCGGCACCTCAGGCGCATCGAGGGCCAGGTCCGCGGCATCGCCGCGATGATCGAGGAGGACCGCTACTGCGCGGACATCATCCAGCAGTGCGCGGCGGTGCAGGAGTCGCTGCGATCCGTGGCGAAGAACCTGCTGAGGAACCACCTCGGGCACTGCGCCAGCCGCGCCATGCACGGCGACAAGCAACAGCAGGACGCGATGGTCGAGGAGCTGATTGAACTGGTCGGAAGGATCGCACGTTGAGCGCGACGGTGCGCCACGCGTCAACGCACAAGGGCAAGAGCCATGACTACCAAGAACGCTGGCGATGACCGCGCGCCCGCGCACGGCGATACCTCGCACGGCTCCACGCCATCGCACCCTTGGCAGCCCGTGTCGGAGCGGTGCGATCTGCCGATCGAGGGCATGACGTGCGCCTCGTGCGCCATGCGCATCGAGAAACGCCTGGCCAAGCAGCCCGGCGTCACCTCCGCGAGTGTCAACTTCGCCACCAAGGTCGCAACGGTGAAGTTCGATCCGGTGGCTACCGGCCCGGAGGCCCTGGCCAAGGCCGTGGACGACATCGGGTACAGGGCGATCGTGCCCGCGGCCCGATCTGCCGGCCCTCGAGCACCGCATGGACAGAGCGGCCACGATCACGCGGCGATGTTGCGCGAGACGGACTCGACACGGCTTCGGCCACACGCCCACGGGCAGCATGCGGCGGCTGGCGGAGACGACCATTCGGCCCACATGAGCGTGGGCGAGGCCGAGGCACAGCGCCTGCTGGTCAAGATCATCGTTGGGGCGACCCTTTCGCTGCCGGTGCTTGTCATCGCGATGTCGCACGGCACGATCGACGCGTTCAATGTTCCCTGGATCAACTGGCTCCAGCTCGCGCTGACCACGCCCGTGCTCTTCTGGTGCGGGTGGCAGTTCTTCCGCTCGGCCTGGAAGGGTCTCCGGCATTTCAGCGCGAACATGGACACGCTGGTCGCGATGGGCACGGGCGCGGCGTACGTCTACTCGCTGGCGGCGACGGTCTGGCCGTCGTTCTTCGCGGGTGTGGCGGGCGGCGCTGCGGGGGCGGGCGGAGCGGCACACGTTGCGCACGCCGCAGACGTAACGGGCGGGACGCACATGGTGCCCGTCTATTTCGAAGCCGCCGCGGTCATCATCGTGCTCATCCTTCTGGGCAAGTACTTCGAGGCCCGGGCCTCCGGCCGAACCACCGCAGCGATCAAGCGGCTGATCGGCCTGCAACCCAAGACCGCCCGGGTGCTGCGGGACGGCGTCGAGGGCGACGTGCCGATCGAGGCCGTTGTGGTCGGTGACCGCGTGCTGGTGCGGCCCGGCGAGAAGATCCCCGTGGACGGCACGGTCGAGAGCGGGCAGTCGGCGGTCGATGAGTCGATGCTGACCGGCGAGAGCTTGCCCATCGAGAAGAAGGCCGGCGACAGCGTTTTTGGCGCGACGATGAACACGACCGGAGCCCTGCGGCTCATCGCGACCAAGGTGGGGGCCGACTCCGCACTCCAGCAGATCGTGCGGCTGGTGCAGGAGGCCCAGGGGAGCAAGGCCCCGATCGCCCGCCTTGCCGACAGGATCAGCGGCGTCTTCGTGCCCATCGTGATCGGCATCGCTCTGGCGACCTTCATCGTGTGGTGGTACGTGTCGCCACCAGACTCCCGGTTGAGCATGGCTCTGGTCACGGCGGTGTCGGTGCTCATCATCGCGTGCCCGTGCGCGCTCGGATTGGCAACGCCAACGGCGATCGTGGTCGGCACGGGACGCGGGGCCGAGCAAGGCATCCTCATCAAGGACGGCGAAGCCCTGGAGACTGCGCACAAACTGACCGCGATCGTGTTCGATAAGACGGGGACGATCACACACGGGAGGCCCGCGGTGACGGATGTCGTCCCTGCCGCGAACTCGGGCGTTGACGCTGAGGAACTTCTGCGGCTGGCGGCCTCGGCGGAGCGTCACAGCGAGCACCCGCTCGCCGCGGCGATCGTGCGCGAGGCGACTGCCCGGGGCGCGCGACTGGTCGAGCCCACGGAGTTTGGCGCGATCGTCGGGCATGGTGTCGAGGCGAGCGTGGATGGGAAGCGGCTGCTCGTGGGCAAGGCGGCGCTGCTCGAACAGCGCGGTATCGCGATCACCCTCGCGGACAAGGGCGCGGAACTGGCGGCGATGGGGCGCACGCCGATGTTTGTTGCGATCGATGGGCGTGAGGCGGGGATCGTGGCTGTCGCTGACACGATCCGGCCGGAGTCAAAGGAGGCGGTCGAGACGATGCGCGGGCTGGGGCTGCGGGTGGTGATGATGACCGGCGACAACCGGCTCACGGCGGAGGCCGTGGCGTCGCAGGTGGGGGTCGATCAGGTCTTTGCCGAGGTGCTGCCGAAGGACAAGGCCGACAAGGTTCGATCGCTGCAGGAGGAGGGCCATGTCGTGGGCATGGTGGGCGACGGCATCAACGATGCGCCGGCGCTCGCGCGGGCGGACGTCGGGCTCGCTGTCGGTACGGGGACGGACGTCGCGATGGAGTCGGCGGACATCACGCTCATGCGGGGCGATCTCCGCGCGGTGCCGCAGGCGATCGCCCTCTCGCACGCGACGATGCGGACGATTCGTCAGAACCTCTTCTGGGCGTTCATCTACAACGTGGTGGGCATCCCCGTCGCGGCGGGCGTGCTCTATCCGCTTACCGGGTGGTTGCTCTCGCCGATGATCGCGAGCGCTGCGATGGCCTTCAGCAGCGTGAGTGTGGTGCTGAACAGCCTTCGACTCAAGCGTGTCCGGTAGCGACCGTCGTCGAACGAAAGCGTGTTCCCAGCACACGATACCTGCGGACCACCGTTCCGGTGGTACCCATTCGCTACGGGCGCGACATACGGCGTTTCGGTCAATGCGGTGCTCACCTTTCTGGCCCTGCGCGCTCTGGGGCGGGGCTTCCGATCTTTCTTTCGACGCGTCGGCTGATCGTTGCCGGGAACCGAATGACACCAGCCCTTTCATTTGTATCGTGCGAGCGAGGTTCACTCGGAATCCCATTCGACGGACCAAATGCCTAGAAGGCGAAACGGCAACGCCATGAGTGGTGGCATGGGTGTGTGCCAAGGCCTGAGCGGCCGCAGGTTCCCATGTATCTCGTGGCCGTGCCGCACTTCTCCACCTGTATCGTGTCTTGCATTGCAGATCGATCGTGCTGTAACCTGCTTTATGACAACCCTTTATGCGCCTTTTGTGCGTAGACACACATGACAAATCTGCCACCCTCCACCCCACCGATCCCGACATTTCTGGACATTTCATCACACTCTGCAACTCCCCTGAGTTGCCATTTCCTGCCAGTTTGTGCCAATCTGGACGTTGTTGATCGGTCTCTGATCGCCCAACCGGGGTCCGAATCCACTTTGTCTTCGCGCCGAGTCTCGCACGATCTGCGACTCCGGCAGGACCAGTTCAAACACAGGCCGATTCTGACACGCCGGCGCTCTCCCCGTTCCAAACCCGGACTCTCCGGGCCGTGACTCCGTCGCTGCGGATCCGCGGCCAGTTCCTCGCGGACGTTCGCGAGATTCCCGCGAGGCCGGATTCTCAGAACCCAGAATGTCGCGCCGGTTCCGCCTCTTTGGGGACCGGATTCTGAGTCGGCGAGTTTGGCAGTGTCTCGGGCCGCGGTGCGCGCTCCGATTGTTCTGAGTCGCCCACTTTCGCGTGAGCCGCGGCTCGGGCACGGAGGCATGCAGTGTCTCGGGCCGCATAGCGAGCTCCGATTGTTCTGAGTCGCCCACTTTCGCGTGAGCCGCGGCTCGGGCACGGAGGCATGCAGTGTCTCGGGCCGGAACCGCGATGCTTCTGGAGCCGAGGCGCATGAGTTCTCACGCAACTGGCGTGAGACGGGATGCTGGCGTGTCGGGCGGGTGGTGATGTCGTGAGTTGGGGCCGCTCAGCTGCCGTGCGTTGGCAGGCCCAGTCGAACCGCCTGCAGCGACCAGTCGAGCGAGTCCGCCGCGTCGTGCAGGTCCTCGAGCGCGATCCGCGGGCTGAGCGTGCCGGTGAGCGCGGCACGGATCGCGGCGGGTGAGAGCCGCGTCAGGTGCAGCAGATGATGGACGCGGCTGCGGTGGATGCCGTGCTGACCCGATACGACCTTCACAAGGCCTCCAGATCGGTTCGCCCGCGCCACTCGGGGGGCAGTCCGGGGTGGGTCCGGGACGAGTCGTGACGCATTCGGCAAAGTGGAATCATCGAACTGACGCACGCGTGCCGAAACTCGGACCTCGTCATTGTGCGAGATCGTGCTCTACTTCGCGACGCAGGATCTGGGCTTCAAGCCAGTTGTGAAGATGCATCCGCTCGGGCATGCCCTCGCTCTGGTCGAGCCAGTCGGCGGCCTTGGCGAGCCACTGCCTCGCCTCATCGCGCTGGCCGAGGCTCACGTGCGCCCGTGCCAACCACACCCAGTTGATGACAGCTCTCACAGGGTCCGAGTCGATCTGGATGCTCTGCATAAAGACCGGCACGGCATCGCCCGGTCGGCCCTCGCGGCAGAGCAACGCGCCGCGCAGCGTCAAGGCCCAGTGTGACTGCAGAGAGCCCTCAATCCCGACACGACCGATATGTGATGCAATCGCCAGTTCGTCCTCACTCATCGCCCCGAGGGTGAAGGCCCTTGCGACGAGGTACTTCCGTAGCTCCAACGGCTCGCACCGCTCCAGCATCGAGCGGCACACGTCGCGGTACGAAGCCACGTCTCCCGCCAGAATCAGAACCGCGGCAAGCTCGAACCACGCCTCGCCCGCGCTGGCATAGAGACCAGCTATAGCTTGAGCGTAGTGCTCCGCGGCACTGCACCAGTCGCGCCGCCCGGCCGCGGAACGGGCCTGACCGAAGTGAAGCCAGTCCTGATATGAGGCAATTTCGGTATCGCCGGGAATGGCCGCGAGCGCCTCGCGGCTCACTTGCTGAGCCTCGTCCAACCGGCCGCAGTTCGCCAGCGCGAGCACCAGGCTCACCCAGCTCCTCACATACTTGGGTTGAAGCGCCACAGCTTTGCGGAGTGGTCCGATGGCCGCTTCCGGGGCGCCGTGGTGGATGAGAGTCCACCCTAGTGTCGTCCATGCGGCGTAGTGCGTTGGCCGGAGCGAGACGGCTGTCCGGTAGAACTGGATCGCCTCCTCATATCGCTCAGCCCGCCGAAGCGAGTTGCCTAGTTCAAGGTTCACCCAGAAGTCCGCCGGATCGCGCAACTGAGCGTCGCGCAGGATCTCGATGGTCGCGTCATTGGAGCCAAGATCGCTGAGCCGAAGACCGACGATGACGAGTTGATGCACAGGCGGCGCGGGGACCGCGGTCGGAGCGTCCCGCACGAGCTGCTGGAGACTCGTCAGGTCGTGCCACGTCGCAAGGTCGTGAAAGCGATCCTGCCACGGGTCGGATGCGGCCGCTTGCGCAACCGCGAGCAGTCGCCGCAACTCATCGTCGGAGCTGCTGAAAAGCTCGATGAACGCGGCGTGGTCCAGCGCCGGCAGGAGGACATCGCGCAGTGGCGACGCGCGTACTCGGGTCGCGGCCGTCGTCGGGTCGACTTCACGCCCGATGCCGATCCTTATGAAAGCGCTCGTATACGCGTCGCGCGCAGGAAAGAAGGTGTATCCGACGGTGGCGGGCTCCGGGAAGCTCTCTCGGATTCGGTCCAGTTCGCGAGCAACTTCGAACTCCTCCGCGGCCAACGCCAGACGCGACTCGAGCTCCGGCGACTCGGCATCCTTGAGGTGAGAGCGTGCGGTACTGAGCACCACCGCTGCCTCGGCCCATTGACGGCTCCGCACCAGCCGCTCGAGCAGCGGCAACTCCGATTCGATGGCAATGCGGGCGCTCACCTGACGGACGACACGCTCAGTGTGACGAGCGTTCTCCACGCGTTGGAACCAGACTCCTCCCGCGATCATGGCCGCGAGCGTGACAACTGAGAACGCGATCGCTGCAGCCGCCGTTGGCCGCCGCCGACACCATTTCACGGAACGCTCAGCGATGCCAACCGGCCGTGCGAGGATGGGATCGCCCCGACCAAAGCGTTCGATGTCATTCGCGAGATCTGCCGCGCTGCCGTAACGCCGCGCCGGGTCCTTCTGAAGGCACTTGAGGCAGATGGTCTGCAGGTCGCGCGGCACGGCGGGATTGAGGTGGGTCGGGGGAACGGGCTCGTCGGATATGACCTGACGCTGTGTTTCGGCTGCGGTCTCGCCGCGGAACGGGGGACGCCCAGTGAGCAGCTCGTAGAGGATCGCTCCAAGAGCATAGATGTCTATGAGGGGACAGAACTCGGTGGCGGCTCCTAAGGCCTGCTCGGGCGCCATGTAGCTCGGTGTGCCCAGATGTGTGCCCGTGATGGTGATCGCTGTGCTCTGGCCCGGGTAATCCGAGCGCCGCGCCAGACCAAAGTCAGCGATCTTCAAGGTGCCATCGGTTGCCACCAGGATGTTTCCCGGTTTGAGGTCGCGGTGCATGATGCCGCCGGCGTGCGCGGCGTGAACGGCTCTCGCGAGGATCGAGATAGAGGCCGCCGCCTCTCGGGATGAGCGAGGGCGGCCGTCGAGTTGCTGTGCGAGGTTCCCTCGCTCGACAAGCTCCATGACGAAATACGGGCGACCGTCACACTCCCCCGCATCGAACACCTGCACAATGTTCGGGTGGCAGAGGGCAGCGACAGCTTCCGCTTCGCGCCTGAATCGCTCAAGTTCGAGCGGCCCGGCGTATCCCCCTGCGAGCAGCATCTTGATCGCGACGTGGCGATTGAGCTTCAGATGGCGTGCCCTGTAGACAATCCCCATACCTCCGGTGCCGACGACGCCCTCGATGTGATACCCCGGCAACTGCGGGAGCTCGTTTGCCGGTGCCTGCCGAGCTTGTCGACCAGCGCGAGTGTCCCCCGACGGCATGACGGCATCCAAGTGGTCTTCCATCGCCCGCGCCCGCGCGAGTCGCTCTCTGACTTCGGGCAATAGATCCGGGTACTCCCGGCAGGCTTCCTCGGCCGTCAGATCGGAGCCGAGAATCTCCTCAAGGAGAAACTGGATGCGTGATTCGTGCACCGACATAGAAGCTCCAGCGGCTCCGCTTCACGGTTCACTCGGCAGCGAGTCCACGGGCCGAAGATCGCCGACAGTGTGACTGAGGAGAAGCACCGCACGGTTCACTCGCCGCTGGACAGTCTTCACCGAAACATCAAGGATCTCCGCGGCTTCGCCTCGCGTGAGCCCTTGAATGCGAATGAGACTGAACGCCTCGCGCTCCTCTTCAGGAAGGTCGTCGATCGCCTGAAAGAGCCGACGAGCTACGGGGCTGACCTGGGATCCCGTCGATTCCGCGGCGGCCGCATGGCCGTCGGGAATCTGCGCTGCAGGCGGTTGTTCATCTAAGCGTCGGGCCAGGTCATTCAGTTCCCAGCGCATGTGCTGGTTGGCGATGGCGAAGAACTGACGCACGTTCCCGGGCCTTGCCTTCCGCATGGCCTTCAGCAAACGCTCAACCACGGCCCCAAGCATCTCCTCAGTCTGGAGATTCAAGGGTGCCCGTGTAAGCCGGGGATAGCTCCGAAACAGAAGGGCCCCACAGAGCAACTCCAGGCGTCCGACCGAGCGGGCAAGCAGATCTCGCACCAACGGCTCGGCCAGCGAATCGCCCTGGAGCCCGGCGAGTTCATCCAGATACCCCTGAACTGCGAGAGTGGTGTTCTGCTGGTCCACGGCTCCGGATTGTACCTCAAGCAGCAGCAACCCGGCACATCTGGAGCGCGGTGACCCAGCCCCACGCTCAGAAGAGTTGAGCGAGGCCGAGTGGTCCCATCAGTGCACATCAGCAAAGGAAATCACTATGAGTATCAGAAGCGGACTGTCCTCACTTCTCCGCCCCGAAGAGTCAGTGCTCGTTCTGATCGATCATCAGCCCTACCAGCTGGCAAACTTGAACAGCCACGATCCCCACATGGTGGTCAACAACTCGGCGGGATTGGCGAAGGCCGCCAAGGTCTTCGGCGTCCCGACCATTCTGACGAGTGTGGTCGAAGATCGCGGCGGCCGCATCTTCCCACAGATCACGGATGTGTTTCCCGGCCAAGCGGTGATCGACCGCACCCTGATCAACACCTGGGAGGATCCGAAAGTCGTCAATGCAGTCAAAGCGACCGGGCGCAAGCAACTGATCATCGCGGGACTGTGGACCGAGATCTGTGTCGCGATGCCGGCGATCCAGGCTGCGGGGGAGGGCTGGGACGTGACAGTCATCACCGACGCGTGCGGGGGCATATCGGTCGAGGGGCATCAGGTGGCCATCCAGCGCATGATTGCAGCTGGCATCAACATGATGACATGGGTGGCGCTCGCATCGGAATGGCAACGCGATTGGGCGCGGGCTGAAACTGCCGCGGCGATCAACGCAGTCGTCATCCAAAACCTTGCCGGGAGCGGGATCGCCTATCTGTGGGAGCAGCAACTGCTCAACACTCCGGTGCCCGACGCAGCAGGCTGATGTCGGCCGGAAGTGGGTCTGCTGGCAACCTTCGTATCCGCCGCCACACTCGCGGCCACGCGGTCGCGTTGGTACGAGAAAGCACGACCGCATGGACATACCACGAGGTAGACTGGGCGCGAGCGATCGTGCAGCGGGAGCCCCGCGGAAGGAAAGCCAATGAGCTGGTTGCCAACAGCCGATGCCGACAGCGATCTGAAATGTCCCGCTGGCTTAGAGATGGTGATCCTCCCCCGCGCGAGCGATATCGGCGGATTCGAGGTGCGTCGGGCTCTTCCTTTCCGTTCGAAGCGAATGGTGGGTCCGTTTATATTCTGGGATCAGATGGGCCCGGGCGAGTTCCTAAGCGGCAAGGGCATCGACGTTCGCCCGCACCCGCACATCGGGCTCGCGACGGTGACCTACCTGCTCAACGGTTCGATCGACCATCGGGACTCCTTGGGCAATGACCTCCGCATCCACGCTGGCGACGTGAACCTCATGACAGCAGGCGCCGGGATCGTCCACTCTGAACGCACTGGTAAGGACGTTCGCGAGCAGCCATCAAGACTCTTCGGCGTGCAGAGCTGGTTGGCACAACCACGAACCCAAGAAGAAGGCGACCCCGAGTTCACCCGCGCTCGTCGGCAAGACCTACCGACTTTCGACGAGCCGGGAATCTCGGGCCGCCTGATTCTCGGCGAGTTCATGGGTATCCGGTCGCCCGTGGCCACGCAGTGGCCGACTCTTTACGTCGACGTCTGCATGAAACCGGGCGCGAAACTCGGCATCCCCGCGACAACCGAGGAACGCGCCATCTACACGCTTCTTGGTCACATCGAGATCGGCGGCATCCGCTTTCCGCCGCAACAGATGCTCGTCCTCCGCCCCGGCGACGAAGTGACGGTCATCGCCCACGATGAGGCGCGCTTGATGGTCCTCGGAGGCGCGGTGATGGACGGACCACGCTACATCTACTGGAACTTCGTGTCCTCTTCCAAGGAGCGCTTAGTGCAAGCGAAAGAGGACTGGAGAAAGCGTCGCTTCCCGATTATCCCCAGTGATGCCAACGATTTCATTCCGTTGCCGGACGGACCCTCTCCTTCTGGCTGACACGATGCAAGGGTGTACCGAACTCGAGTCGTTCAGTCGCGGTTCGGTGCGAAGAAGGCGGCCGCTTCTCAACGGCTACGGGCATTGCCGCTACCGGAGTGGGTGGGCCGTGTGCACAACGTTGAGAAAGAACCGCCCGTCCCGGCGCGCACACGCAACCACAATGAGGAGCACCGACATGACTGATCAGATGAAAGCCGTTGTACTCTCCCGCTTCGGAGGGACCGATGCATTTGAGCTGCTCGATGTCCCTGTTCCGCGAGTCGAATCCCGACAGGTTCGGGTTCGCGTCCATGCGACCGCCGTCAACCCGCTCGATTATCAGATCCGACGCGGAGACTACAAGGATCATGTGCCGCTCCCGGCGATCATCGGGCATGACGTCTCTGGCGTCATCGAGGAAGTTGGATCCCGTGTGACCGAGTTTCGTGTCGGCGATGCGGTGTACTACACGCCGCGAATCTTCGGCGGCCCCGGCTCTTACGCCGAGCAGCATGTTGCCGATGTCGAACTCGTCGGCCGCAAGCCGGAGAACCTCAGCCACCTGGAGGCGGCGAGTCTCACGCTCGTCGGCGGTACGGTATGGGAGGCACTGGTGACGCGAGCTGTGCTCACCGTGGGGGAGACGATTCTCATCCATGGAGGCGCGGGCGGCTTGGGCACGATCGCGATCCAGGTCGCGAAGGCGATCGGCGCTCGAGTGATCACCACAGCGAAAGCCGGCGACCATGACTTTGTGCGCTCGCTCGGAGCGGATGCGGCGATCGACTTCACTTCGACGGACTACGTCGATGCCGTCGCCGAACTGACGCGAGGCAAGGGGGTCGATGTCGTCTTCGACACCATTGGCGGCGACACGCTCACACGAAGCCCGCTCACACTCGCCGACTTCGGACGCGTCGTCAGCATCGTCGACATCGCACAGCCGCAGAACCTCATCGAGGCGTGGGGCAGGAACGCCGCATACCACTTCGTCTTCACACGACAGAACCGAGGAAAGCTGGACGCGCTCACCACGCTGGTCGAGCGCGGTCTCGTGAAGCCGGTCATCGGCGCGACTCTTCCGCTCGCGAGAATGGGCGAGGCCCATGAGCTCCTTGAAAGCAGACGGTCGTATGCACTCCGCGGCAAGGTCGCGATCGATGTAGCGGGCGAAACGGTTGCGCTCCCGCCGCGCGTCTCGTAGCGGAGCGCTCCAGATGCCCGGGCGATGATCGCTTCGGTCAGCCGCGCTCGGACGTGCGTCTTCCGCGGATGCTCAAGCCCACGAGAAGCCCGGGGGCAGGACGCCCCTCATCGCCAACTCCAGTATCGACTTGGGCGGCCCGTTCTTATCCACGACCGTGGAGCGTCCCGCCTTCCCCTGTCCCGGCCCCGCGCTCAGTAACAGTGGGAGCCCTTCGGACGCACCCGAGGGCTCGGCCTTGATCCTCGCATTCATTCAGGAGCACACCGCCATGTCATCCGCTTCCAACCGTCCCAAGCTCTCCGAGAAGGGCCTCCTTACCCCCAACAACTGCGTCGTGGCCATGATCGATCTGCAGCCGCAGATGCTCTTCGGCGTGGGGATGAGCGGCGAGTTCGACCGCCAGAGCATCATCAACCGCAATGTCGCACTCTGCAAGGCAGCCCGGGTCTTCGGCGTGCCGACGGTTCTCTCAACCGTGGAGTCCAAGTCGTTCAGCGGCAACACCTGGCCACAGGTGATCGCCGCCCTGGGCGGTCAGGAGCCAATTGAACGCACCTCAATGAACTCCTGGGACGACGCTAACTTCGTGAAGGCAATTCAGGACGCTGGGGGAGGCGGCCGCAAGAAGATCGTTCTCACTGGTCTCTGGACCGAGACCTGCGTCGCGCTCCCCACGATTCAGGCCATCCACGACGGATACGAAGTCTTCATCGTCGAGGACTGCTGCGGCGATATCAGCCAGCTCGCCCACGACAACGCGATGAAGCGGTGTATCCAGGCGGGCGCAAGGCCCGTCACCGCGCTCTCGGTCATGCTCGAGTGGCAACGCGACTGGGCGCACCGCGGCACATACGACGCAGTCATGGATATCGCCAAATCACACTTCGGTGCCTATGGCATCGGCGTGGAGTATGCCTACACGATGGTCCACAAGGCACCGCCCACGACGTATCCCGAGTACAAGGTGCCGGCAGCCGGCGGGCACTAAGCGTTCGAGGATCCTCGCGGTCTTCCTGATCAGCGTGACCCATGTGATCCACGCCTTCTGGATCGCTGCGCCCATTCTCAAGAGCGTGTCGATCGTTGGCGGCTTTCTGCTCACGGCCGGATGGAGTACGAGAAGTGTCGAACGCTTCGGAGATCCCAACCTCACCCGATTCGCCTGCGCTCCGGTTCCTCCGCACCGACGCGACCGATCCTCCGGTGACAGTTATCCGGGACATACGCGTGCGCCCCGGGGCGGAGGGTCGATTCGAACTGCTGATGGGTGCGCTCATCGCCGAGGCGACCAGTCAGCCCGGACACCTTGGTGCGACTGTCCTGCGACCGGTCGGTGGTGTCGATGGCGTTGACCGCGGCGCGTATCGATTCGTCTACAAGTTCGACAAGCGTTCCAACCTCCTCGCGTGGCACTCGTCAAAGACGCGGGCAGAGCTCTTCGCACCGATTGCCGAGCTGGTCAGGAGTGATCGATTCGAGGAGTATCCTGGGCTCGAGACGTGGTTCGATCTCCCGCCGGACTTCGCGCCCCCGAAATGGAAGACCACGCTCATGTCGTGGGCGGCAATCTACGTGCTCGTCGTCGCGCTCTCGTACATCATGCAGAAGCTGGGAGTGAAGCTGCCGATCCCCCTCGCGGCCCTCGTTCTGACCGGGATCATCGTGCCGCTCGTCGCATATGTCGTCGGCCCCTTGCTCGGCAGAGTGCTGCGGGGATGGCTTCACGCGGGACCGACGATCTAAGCAGCAATCGGACACACCATGACGCGCTCACACGACCACATCACCAGACGCGAAGCAATCAGCGTGGCGGCCGTCGCCGCGACGGGTCTGCTTACCGGAGGATGCACCGTGACACGCCCCACAGCAAGCGGCATCGACTCCTTGGTCCCAGATCTCATCGTCCACAACGCTCGCATCACAACGATGCAGAGGCCCGGGCATGAGGTGCGTGCGCTGGCCGTCGACGCCGGACAGTTCGTCGCCGCCGGTGATGACAAGGAAGTTCTCGCCCTGAAGGGGCCTCAGACCCGCGTCATCGACGCTGGCGGCCGTCGTCTGATCCCCGGGCTCAACGACTCGCACGTGCACATCATCCGCGGCGGGCTCAACTACAACCTGGAACTCCGCTGGGATGGTGTCCCATCCCTTGCAGACGCTATGCGCCTGCTGCGCGAACAGGTCGCCCGCACGCCACAGGGACAGTGGGTCCGCGTCGTCGGCGGCTTCGCCGAACTCCAGTTCACCGAGCGCCGTCTGCCCACGCTCGATGAACTCAATGCCGCCGCACCCGACACGCCCGTGTTCATCCTCCACCTCTACGATCGGGCCTTGCTGAACCGCGCAGCACTGCGGGCCGTCGGCTACGGCAAAGACACTCCGGATCCCCCCGGCGGCATCATCGAGCGCGATCGCGACGGCAACCCCACCGGTCTGCTGGTTGCTGACCCGAACGCTTGGATTCTCTACAAGACGCTCTCTCTCGGGCCAAAGCTCCCGCCCGAACACCAGATGAACTCGACCCGGCACTTCATGCGGGAGCTGAATCGCTTGGGCGTTACCAGCGTGTGCGACGCGGGCGGCGGCTTCCAGAACTACCCAGATGACTATGCCGTCATCAACGAGCTGCACAATCGCGGCGAGATGACCGTGCGCATTGCGTACAACCTCTTCACCCAGCGCCCGCAGAAGGAGCGCGAGGACTTCGCCGCGTGGGCCGCGAACAACCGCATGTACCAGGGCGACGAACTGCTCCGCCTCAACGGCGCGGGAGAGATGCTCGTCTACTCCGCGGCGGACTTCGAAGACTTCATAGTCGCTCGCCCCGACATGCCTGGTTCAATGGAGGAAGAGCTCGAAGCCGTAGTCGGCCTGCTGGCACGCAACAAGTGGGCCTTCCGCCTGCACGCCACCTACGACGAGACCATCACACGCGCACTCGATGTCTTCGAGCGAGTGAACCGCGAGGCGCCGATCTCCGACCTGCGCTGGTTTTTCGACCATTGCGAGACCATCAGCGACCGCAACATCGAGCGTGTGAAAGCCCTCGGAGGCGGTATCGCTGTCCAGCACCGCATGGCCTTCCAAGGCGAGTACTTCATCCAGCGCTACGGCAAGCAGGCCGCGGAACGCACGCCGCCCGTGCGGCGAATGCTCGAGATGGGCGTTCCCGTCGGCGCAGGAACCGACGCGACCCGCGTCGCCAGCTACAACCCCTGGACCAGCCTCTCGTGGCTGGTCACAGGCCGGACAGTCGGCGGCACGGCCATGTATCCGGACTCCAATCTCCTCAGCCGTGAAGAAGCCCTCCGGCTCTACACGGGCGGCAGCGCGTGGTTCAGCCGCGAAGAAGCCCGGAAGGGCCGGATCGCTCCCGGACAGCTTGCCGATTTCACCCTCTTGAGTGACGACTACTTCTCCGTGCCGGCACATCAGATCCGTGGCATCGAGAGCGTGCTCACGGTGATGGGCGGCCGGGTTGTCCACGCCGCGGGCGCCTTCACGCCACACGCACCGACTCCGATACCCGTGCTGCCGGAATGGTCACCTGTCGGGAAGTTCGGCGGGCACTGGCGCGTCGCCGCGGGAGCATCGCTGCCACCCTTGCCCGTGTGCTGTCCTCACGGGCTGACCACCGCCCCCCTTGGTCGCGATGCACTGGGCGGCGGCGCGGGATGCTCCTGCTGGGCTTTCTGACTCGTTTGAGAAGCCATGCTCTTGCGGCGTGTGATGATGAAGTGAGGTTCGAGACACGTCAGGCGTGGCACACCTCGGATCGAGCGTGTTGCATAATGTGTTGGGAAATAGAATATTAGAGCACATTTGGCGTGCCGGAGTCATGACAAATCTGCCACGCTCACTCCCCCCGATACCGACATTTCGCGACATTTCATGACACTCTGCGACTTTCAGGAATTGCCGATTCCTGCCAGTTTGTGCCGACTTGGGCGTTCTGGCTGGTCTGGGATCCACCCTTCGAGGTCCACGCCTTCTGTCTTCGCGGACTTTCGCGAGACTCCGGCGTGCCTCGATTCTCAGAACCCAGTGCGTCGCGCCGGATCGGCCCCTTTGGGGGCCGGATTCTGAGTCGGCGAGGTTGGCAGTGTCTCGGGCCGGAGCGGCGATGCTTCTGAAGCCGAGGCGCGTGAGTGCTCACGTGAGTGGCGCGAAGCGGGACGGAGGCGTCGCGGAGGGATGTTGATGTCGTGAGTTAGGGCCGTTCACGTTCTAAGCCGCGTGCGACCCGAGTCTCGGCCGCGCCGGGCGGCACTACGAAGACACGGCGATCATCGTGCTGGTGCGGGACGGGGCGACCGGCGTGCTGTACGTCCTCGAAACCGACGTGGAGGGAGATTGCGCGGGCGTGAGCCACGATCGGGAGCAGCAGAGCTGTCAATGAGCTCGCCGCACACAGGTGCAAGAGCCGAGCACATGCATGGCACTTACAGGAGGCAGACGAATCAAGAAGTCTCGCATGCCAGCTACGCGAAGCCGCCCCGGCATCTGGAGAGACACCGAGGCGGACAGAGGGTGAGAGGGTGGAAGAGAGTCAGCCGGTCGCGGCTCGGGGTCGCCTGCGTGTCGCGAGGAGTCCGCCGAGGCCGAGAAGTGAGAGAGCACCAGGTGAAGGGACGACGTCAAACACGCTCCAGGTTGTGCTCTGTGTGCGCACGAAGGACTGGTTGTCCTCAAAGATACCATCGTACTTGCTCTGGTATCGGTACGCGCCCGCCGGCCACATCATCGTTGTAAGCGGCTCGAACGTCAGCAGATCCACAACGAAGTCACCCGAGGGTGTGAACACGCCGCCCGAGTAACTCCCGTGCTCGATGAAGCAGTATGACCAGTCTCCGATGTGTGTCGTTGGTGCTATCTGGTTCGCAAAGAGCACAGGACGCGTGACCGTAAAGACGTACCACTTCTCGGCACCCATCACGAACGAGCGTGTGCTGGTGTCCGGAACTCCTGGCACCGTTTCTCCGTTATACGCGTACGAGTTGTTCTCGGCGACCATCGAGGAGTCGACCGTCTGAGAGAACTGCGTGTGTGCTGTCGCAGTCACACGAGAGTGCGCGAGCAACTGATAGCCCAGCGATCCGCTCTCAACCGAGTTTGTGGTCGCCCACCATGAGTGCGTGCTGTAGATCGGGTCGCCGCCTGACCACCCCGCGTAAACGGATTCGTACCCACCCCTGAGCGTGAGC
This sequence comes from Phycisphaeraceae bacterium, assembly GCA_019454185.1. Taxonomy (NCBI): domain Bacteria; kingdom Pseudomonadati; phylum Planctomycetota; class Phycisphaerae; order Phycisphaerales; family Phycisphaeraceae; species Phycisphaeraceae bacterium. The sequence goes on along the minus strand of CP075368.1, from coordinate 105,905 downwards.
GGCCCCGCATGTGCCACAACCGCGAACGTACTGGCCACAAGGGCTGCACATACCATAAGACTACGCGCGATGCGCGGCCGCAGATCTGAATAGACGTCCACATGGTTCATGATGCTTCTCCTCTGTTGCGTACAGGATCGATGCTGGGTGACAGATAGCGTTGGACATCCGCAGGTATCTGTGCCCCTAGAGAGAACATGTTCAGCATGACTCACCTCGCTCCAACTGGCTCTGAAGCAGGTCTCAAGGGTTCTGGTAACCCTCAGCGTCTCAGCGTGAGCTGGGGCAACGCCGCATCAAACAAACGTCAAGCCCGTGGCTGTCTTGCTGACTGTTCGTGAGCAGCACACAAGACATCTTTCCTGAATCCCCCGGCCGGCCGTTGAGCTCGGCCGGGGTTCCACGCACGTCGCAGCGGGGGAGGCAATCCCGCGGCCCTCAGCGTCTCAGCAGGCGCTGGGTCTGCGCCGCCGCGACGCCATGACCCCACCCAGTGCGAGCAGTGTCACCGTGCCCGGCGTGGGAACAGGAACCGTGACCATCCAGCCCGCGGTGCGACCCAGCGGATCGATGCCCGATCCCACGAACATCGTGCCATCATCAGAGACGGCGGTGATGCTGCTCAGGTGCCACCCTTCGAGGTTTGCCACGCCGCTGATCTCCAGATACGCGGAAAGGTCGAAGAAGTTGTACCCGGCTCCGTCGAACACCCAGAACGCGGCCCGCTCGTCAGCTCCAGGAAGCGTGACCGAGCCCACGACAACGTTCCCATCGAACGAGAGGTCGTTGATGACCGAGTCGTGATCGTCGAGAATGTCGATCACGCCGTCGTCGTTGATGTCGCCCGCATCGAGGGTGTAGTTCTGTCCGGTCGACGTCCGGTTGAGATTTCCCTTCGTGTTCGACCGCGTGGTGCTGTATCCCGCAAGGGCGATCCCATCGCCGGAGACATGGGTCAGCCCCTCCACGTGATCGAAGATGGTGTACAGGCCATTCCCGAACCAAGCGATGCCCACAGAATAATCGAACGAGATGTTCTGGAATCCGACGTGCGCAACGCCGACCGTGACCTGTCCATCGGCCGACATGCCGCGGGCCTCCGCGCCCACCATCAGCATCGACATCGGATACTCCGTGCCGACACCGCTCGCTGTGTCCCAGCGAACCGCGCGCCGAGAGACCACCGAACCACTGAGATCCGTGTACCCTGTCCCGACGATCGTCGAGGCGTGAAGGTCCGCCGAGTGTGCTGCTGACAAGTCATAGGAGCCAACGCCCAGAAAGTTCAGCGTTGCATCGGCGACTCCCTCCCGCGTGTCCCAGAACGCACCCTGACCAAACTGACCCACCGGCTTCGTCACCACCACAATCGGAATGCCCTTGATCGGGTCTCCCGGCCCGCGCTGCGGCGACTGCCGGAAGAGCGTCATCTGCGTCTCATACAACTCACCGTTCGCGTCGAACCGCTCGGGCATCGGGAAGTGCTCGCCCGCGTGCCAGAGACCAGAGTCAAAGACCTGGTTCTGAACACCCCTCTCTCTGATCGCCCTGTACGCCACGACCGTCGTCTCACCTGAACCGACGACATCAACAGGAGTCATCTCCAGCATGTCGGGAAGAAAGTCGAACGCCAGGAAGGACGGGGGCCCCCACTGCGCCGACGCCGTTGACGTCAAGCCAGCCGCGGCGACCAGCGCGAGCGCACGAGAAACAGTGATCGAACGAGCCATAGCGATGCCTCCTCTGTGATGTGACAAGGACCACGAGGACGGCGAACGCGGCGGGATACCCGCCCTGCCACGAACGTCGCCCGAAGCCGCCCAACAACAGGGGCTTCAGAGACACTTCGTGGTACAGGGCGGGATCTCGCAGGCACTTTTCGGAAACTTGTGCTGGGCGAAGGACCTACTCATCCATGAGGCCATACACCAACCTGAGGTCGGCGAAAGCGGGCGGCTCCGGCCGATCGACCTCGCGATAAGCGGCAATCCATCGACCTGCCATTCGCCTCTCGGGTTGAGCCTCAGGAACGAAGCCCGCACCCATTGGGACCCTGTACCGCGCAACCTCGTTGATCGTGTGCTCTGCCAAAGCAAACTCACGCCTGGTGATCTGGCCCTCGACAAGCACGCGTTCTGCCCGGTGGGCTTCCCACCAGAACTGCATATCCGAACCGATGGCATCAAGGATAGAGCGAGCGAGCGGCTCCGCAAGATCGCATTCCCCTCTGGCCGCATGCAACTCCGCGATCTCAATCTCTGCGCGGATTCGTTCGATCGGATCGTTGTGCGCAATGTCCTGCAACTCCACGAGAACCCGATCAAGCTCGGCAAACGCCTCCTCGTCGCGTCCCATCACACCGAGCCAAGATGCCCACTCACGGTGTGCCACAACAATCATGATGCTGAGGCGATTTGGATGCTTCTGCTTATACACTTCATATCGATGCTGAGAATGCTCACGGATCTCATCAAGCCGATGTTCACGCATCATTGACTGCGTAAACTGGTTGATGCAATCGATCGCGGTCAGAGAGTCTGGCCCCTCCTCGCGTTGAAGTATCTCAACAGCGCGATCCAGCGTGACAAGTGCCTCGCTCCACTCTCGTGCGGCCTGTTGAGCGAGTCCCTGAAGGATCAACGTGCCCGATACCTGGATGTCATCCGGTCCGAGCAGCCGCTCTTTGAGTTCCACAAGCATGGCCCACGTCTCTGCGGGGCGATTGGATCCTAGCGTGCCCTCCATCAGCTCGGCGAGCATCTCGTTGCGCTTCGCAAGCTCGTCCTGACCCACGGCACGCTCGGCACGCGCCAGCCGCCGGATGGCACGGGCTACCTCTGGATGATCGTCCGAGCGAAGGCGGAACGACGCGATCGCCGCACGCTGCGCCAGAGGCAGTGCGTCTGTGACTCGACCTTCAGCCAGCGCTATATCCGTATTGATCGCAATGAGCGATGATGTAAGCGTGGGATGTGCCTCCACGCTCGCACTTCCGTCGGATTCGATCTTGTTTACAAGGGATTGGGCACTTCTGAATCTGCCCCGCTCAAGCTCTATCCGTGCCAGGGTGTAGAGACTCGTGAGCACGTCGTGGTGTGATGCGGGCAGAACCCGCGATCTTGACTGGTACGCACGCTGAGCGAGCAACTCGGCCTCCCCCAACTTCCGACGCTGAAGCAGGATCCCCGCGAGTGTGTCCGCGGCTCGCAAGGTCTCGGTATGGGCCTCGCCCATCGTGATCTGATGCAACCGAAGCGAGTGACGTGCGTGGAGTTCTGCCCGTCCAAGCGTTCCGCGGTCGTTATAGAGAGCAGCCAAGAGTCCACGGAGCGCCGCCTCAAGCATGGGTTGATCGCGTAATTGGCCAGACTCAAGTTTGCGATCGAGCAGATTGAGACTCTGCACCGACGCTGCAGTGAGCGGGTTACCGGCCTCTATGCTCGCGATCGGCAGCAACTCATCGATCAACTGCCGCACCGCATCGGCCCTGGCCGACTCCGTTGTCGCGCGGCTGCGCTCATACGCTTCTCGTGCCCGTGCCGCATCCGTGCTGGCGATCGTGTATGCAACCAAGCCCACACCCGCAGCCACCAATAGCCCCATCACAAGCCCCGCGGCGACAACCCGCCGATGCCGCCGGATCGTCTTCCTCGCCACGTACCACCTGCTGTCAAACCGCGCTCGCACCGCTTGCCCCGCGAGCCAGGCGCGAAGATCGTCACGAAACTCCCCCGCGGTCGTGTACCGCCGCTCCCTCACCTTCGCGAGCGCCTTCAGCACGATCGCGTCAAGGTCCGCCGGAATCTGATTCACGACAGTCGACGGTCGCACCGGGTCGCACTCTCGGATCTGTCTCAGCAGCTCCGCCGTCGGCACGTCCGTCGCGTACGGCAATCTCCCTGTCAGACACAGAAAGAGCAGCAGGCCCATCGCGTACACATCCGTCCGGATGTCGACCGCCTCCGCGCCCCCATCGATCTGCTCTGGCGCGGCATACGCGAGCGTCCCGAGAAACGCGCCCGTCATCGTCACGAAAGATGATCCGGAGGCATCGAGCGACTTCGCCAGACCGAAGTCCAACACACGCGCCTTTCCATCACCGGCCACGATCACGTTGCTCGGCTTGATGTCTCGATGCAGCACCGCACGCTGATGCGCCGCGGCAATCGCATCCGCGACCTCCGCCATCACCGCAACGATCCGGCGCATCCCTGCCGCACCATCGGCTCGCGTCCGCATCGACCATCGGTCGATCGTCTCTCCCTCAACATACTCCATCACGTATCCAAGTCGCCCGTCCTCCACGCGGCAGGCCTCGATGATCCTCACGATGCCCGGATGATCAAGCCGCGCTGCGAGCTCGACCTCACGCTCAAATCGGTACCGCGTCGAAGGATGGCGCTGGGTGTCCCCGAGTGGCAGCTTGATCGCAACGAGCCGGCCTGTGCCGCGCTGAACCGCCTTGTAGACCGCGCCCTGACCGCCGAAGGCAACCAGCCCCTCGACCGAGTAGCCCTCCACAACCACCGGGCTCGCACCCTCCATGGCTCGCTGGTGCTCCGGCTTCAGACCACGCTCGACCTCGTCTCGGCTCCGTGCCACAGGCCCCCGGAAGCGATCCAGAAACCCCTCTGCCGATCGCATCGCGGACAGGAGATCGGCACATGTCCCGCACGACCGAACGTGCTCCATCGTCGCGTGATGATCGGTGCATGGCTCACCCGTTGCGAGTGCAGACGCGTACTCCTCCAATGCTTCAAGCCCCGGACACACGCCGTCACCATCGCGAGAACGTGGGTCCGAGGAAGGGCCGTCACGCGCTGAACTGAAGTCCTCGGGGCATGCCATGGTCACACATCCTCGTACAACTCGTCGAGGCGTGCAACGATCGGCTGGAGCCGCTTTGTGACACGATACTTCGCGTTGTACACCTCTTCACGCGACATACCGAGTTGTGCGATAACCTCGTCGATTTCAACCCCTCGCAGACCATACAGCTCGAAGGCCGCGATCATCCGCTCGTCCGTGCCGCCCTCGCGAAGCTGCGCAAGTGCCTCTCGCAGGATCTGGTTCTGCCGCTCGTCAAGCCAGAATCGCTCGACTTCGTGCTCGCTCGTTGCCTCTAGCCCCGCGGCACACTCGTTCGCTTCACGACGTTGACGCGCCTGCCGCACGCGATCGATCGCGCGATGGCGGAGAATCGTGATAATGAACGCGCTCAGACGCCCCCGCTCACGGTCGTACTTGCCCTGTCGATAGGCCTCGACGAACGAGACCATCGCGGCTTGCACCGCGTCCTCCGCCTCGGCGTGCGTAAGACCCATCCGCCGACAGACCGCCAGCATGATCGGCCGGCATCGGCCGTCAAGCTCTTCCCAGGCAGACGAGTTGCCCGGCTCTCCGAGTCCGTGCAGCAGCGCGGTTGTGGTCCTCATTGAGAACATGTGCTCATCACTCCGTGACTGGCTGTCACACATCCCACAGAAAAGACCACCGCATCGGCCCGGCAGCCACGCCCCGTCGGCTCTCGCACGATCGCGGCGTCAGGCACAGACCTGATCGGTGTCGCTGCAAAGGGGTAAGCGGAGGTACCAGTGTCTGCCGGAGTATGGAGCACATGCATGCGAGGCCTCCCAACCGTCGAACCTGCAACAACTATACAAACAAATACCACACGCGCGTGCTGCGCAACACTTTCATCATGAATAGATCGTGAAGATACCTGCTCGCCGGAATCGGGTCAACGTGTATGTCGAACCCTGGTGGTCACGTGGCCGCAGCGCACTCGCAACACTCAAGGCCGCTGACGATTCGACCCTGAGGCGCTGTTTGCCATACTCCCGCCTCCACAAGCGGCGACCTGACTCGCCCCTCAGCACCGCAAGGCAACGTGACATACCACGTCGGACGATGTGATTGTAAGCACTTGCAAAACATAAAAATGCGAGTGACACACACTCTCGTGACACTGACTAATCTGCGACCCTTAACCCCACCGATCCCGACATTTCTGGACATTTCGACACACTCTGCAACTCCCCCGAGTCACCATTCTCCTGCCAGTTTGTGCGAATCAGGGCATTGTAATCGGTCTTTAGTCGCCCTACAGAGGGACGAATTCACCTTGCCCTATCGTCGAGTGCCAACGCGCGATCACTGCGGATCATCATCCGGCTACAGAATCTCACGGCACCGGGAGATGGCATACCGAAGACCCTCACAGAAACCGTGAGAAGTGGTTGCATCGCACCCCCTTGCCAATCTATACTCGCAAGTCAGGCAACGAATGTACGAGCGGCCAGGCGAGATAACGCCTCTGTCGAGGCTTGCGTCCACATGTTGAGCAGAGCTCGATTTGCGGTGCTGCCCACTTGCCGGGTCCGCATGGCTTTCATCTTGCCCGGCCATTGGAGCAAACGATGTCCAAGCACTACGCACTGTTCGAGTCGCTAGAGCCACGTCAACTGCTGGCCAGCTACTTGGTCGACAACATCGGCGATATCGTCGATGGCAACTACGACCCGGGCCAGACGACGCTGCGCGAGGCCATCATGCTGGCCAACAGCAATCCTGGTCCGGATTCGGTCACCTTCCACGAATCGCTGGCTGACGGAATCATCACTCTAAGCGGATCGCAGTTGCATATCTCAGGCGAGCTAGCGATCAATGGCCTCGGAGCCGATCGTCTCGCCGTCAGCGGCAACTCCGCGTCTCGCGTCTTCCAGATCCTGGCGGGTGCAAACGTGTCCATCAGCGGACTGACCATCACGGCGGGAAACGCCCACGATGCAGGTGGCATCTTGAACGGTGGCACACTGACCCTTACCGACACCCGAGTCGCAGGGAACAACGCACATACTGGCGGCGGCATCCTCAACAGCGGGACGCTGACGCTGACACGCTCAACCGTATCAGATAACACCGCGAGGAATGCTGCTGGCATTTCCAGTGTTCGCGGCACCGTGACGCTCTACGAGTCGGCAGTATCGGCCAACGCCGCGGGTTATCAAGCTGGCGGCATATGGATCGGCACCGAAGCCATCGTCACACTGACCAGCTCGACCGTGTCGGACAACAACGCGCAGGATGGCGGTGGCATTTGGAGCGTCGGCACGCTGATGCTGGCCGACTCCACCGTATCTGGAAACGACACGCGCGGTGGCGGCGGCGGCATCATCAGCGCGGGCACCGTGACGCTGATCGACTCGACTGTGTCGGGAAACTATGCCTATTGGGGCGGCGGCATTTACAATTCCAATGTGATGTCGGTGATTAACTCGACCGTGTCGGGAAACACCGGGAGCACTAGCGGGGGCGGCATCCTCAACAACCAAGGCACGGCAACACTGATTGGCTCGACCGTGTCGGGGAACTCTTCATCTCGAGGGGGTGGCATCAACAACAGCAGCTACGGCATTCTCACGCTGACCAACTCGACTGTCTCAGGAAACACCGCAAACCAAGCGGGTGGCGGCATCTTCGACGATGCCTTCGCCACGGCGCTCACGATCAATAACTCGACGGTCTCTTTCAACGTCAGACAGGGTCTGTATCTTGAACGAGCATTTGCTGCGCTGCTACAAAGCACAATTGTCAGCAGCAACTCTGGCGGAGACATTGTCGGGATACTCGCCGCAGACTCGATGAACAACCTGATCCAGAACGCGATGAAATCAGGAGGTTTGGTCAACGGTGTCGGCGGCAACGTCGTCGGGAGCAACCCTCTCCTCGAGCCGCTCTCGTTCAACGGAGGTTCTACGCAGACACACGCGATCCTCACCGACAGCCCGGCGATCGATGCCGGATCCAACCCAGTGGGATTGTCCACCGACCAGCGTGGCTTCGCACGCACACAAGGGTTTGCCACGGATATTGGCGCTTTCGAGTTGCCCGCCGACCCCACCATCGGCTCTTTGACATCCTCCGGCCCATCAGCCGCCCGTGGACACTCCTTCACACTTACAGCCAACGACGTCACCGATGCCGGAGGAACCATCGCGCGCGTGGACTTCTACCTCGACGCGAACAACGACGGTATCGCCGACACAGTGGAACTCATCGGGAGCGACACCGATCCGGCCGATTGCTTCTCACTCGCATACACCGTTCCCGTTGATGCTCCCCTCGGCGCGACCTCCTTCCTCGCGATCGCCACCGACACCGATGGATTCGCGAGCGACACCGCCGCGACGAGTGTCGCGATCACAGGGGCCGTCCCCAGCATCGGCTCACTGACATCATCGGGCGAGTCAGTTGTTCGCGGGCAGCCCATCACCTTCACAGCCAATGCTGCCGCTGATATCGACGGGTCTGTAGCCCGCGTGGACTTCTACCTCGACGCGAACAACGACGGGATCGCCGACACGGGCGAGCTCATCGGCAGCGACACCGATCCGACAGATGGCTTCACGCTCGCGTACACCGTTCCCGCCGGCGCGACACCCGGTGCAACTCCCTTCCTCGCCATCGCCACAGACAACGACGGGCTTACGAGCGCCGTCTCCGCCGCGATTGTCACGATCATCGGTGCAGCCCCCTCGATCGGCGCTCCCGCCGGCGCCGCTGACGACAACGACACGCATCGCGTCGTTTCGGTCAACACGCTCGGCCACGTCCTCGTCTTCGAGCAGGGGTGGGTGCTCGAGAACCTGCATGAGAAGACAGGCGCGCCCTACGCCACCTCACCCGCAGTGCTCTGGGCCGATCCCAAGGACGGGCTTATCTATGTGGCAGCGACTTCGGCTTCGGGGCTCATCCTCTTCACACGCTCCAGCACGGGCGATTGGACCCTCCGCAACCTCTCGACCGAGACGGGCGCGACCGCCTCCCCTGTGGGCAATCTCACACACTTCATCTCAATAGGCCAGAAGATCGTCGTGATCGCGGGCATCACAGAGGATGGCCGTATCGTCGCCTTCAAGCAGTCGCTCACAACCGCCTCCGGAGGCGGCCCCCACTTCGACTTCATCGATATCTCCGCCGACCTCGAATCACAGGGCCAGACCACGCCAAACCTCACCGGGCTGACGAGTTACGTCCCCAAATGGGACACATGGCACCTCGCCGGGGTCGATACGCTCGGCCGCATCCAGTCCATCTGGATCAACACCAATAATCCCGCGTTCACAAAGTGGCGCACCGACAACCTCAGCACCATCACAGGCGCCCCCGCCATTTACGGCCAACTCGCCGTCACACTCACCGCTTGGGGCGGCATCAACATCACGGGCATCGATAGCTCCGGCAACATGCTCACCACATGGTGGATCCCTCGCTTCGGCGGACACTGGGCCGTAAGCAACCTGACCACGCGTTACGCCGGACCACAACTCATCGGAGGCAACCTCACCGCGTACACCACTCCATGGGGGGGAATCAACTACGTGGGACTCGATGCGGAGGGCACAATCCACGTCTACTGGTGGATCCCCCGCTTCGGTGGGCAGTGGGCCGTTTCCCCCCTGCTGCCTTCCGGCACGCCCTCCGTATACGTCCCGACCGGCGCGCTCACCAGCTCGTGTTCCACCGCTGGCACGCTCAGCGTGTACGGCACTGATGCGAACGGAAACGTCCTCCGCATGGGTTGGCAGCCCGGACCCGGCAGTGCCTGGACCGTCGAGGACCTCACCTCCATCGCCATCGAGCAGTAGTATCGACGAGACCCGCCAAGTGTCAGTCCACAGAGTTCGGCTGCGTAGTGGCCAAGCCCGTGGTGCCGCCGACCCCATCCTCTTGCTTGGTTTATCCGAACCCTGACCAGATCACACATGATGCCAACTCTTGATGAGTCGGCTTCAGGTGAGGGTGCGAAGTCCGTTTCTTCCCTGCGGCGTCTTTGTATCGGGCGCGCGATGATGACGTGAGAACCAGAATCTCGCTGGGCGGGGTTTGCACCGACATGGCTTCGCAAGCCCAGGCAGACCGCCCGCAGCGACCAGTCGAGCGAGTCCGCCGCGTCGTGCAGGTCCTCGAGCGCGATCCGCGGGCTGAGCGTGCCGGTGAGCGCGGCACGGATCGCGGCGGGTGAGAGCCGCGTCAGGTGCAGCAGATGATGGACGCGGCTGCGTGCGGTGCTAGGAACCGCACGCTGGGCCTTACCCGCGCCGCCTCCTTCAGCACGACACGGAACACCTTGTCGGCGGGGTTGGTGACCTGACCAGAACAGCGGTCCTCGTCCTGATGATGACCAGCGCGAGAACCCCCAGCCACGCGCAGGTCACCACCGGCGGCCGCAGTGTGACGCAGAGTTTGGCGCAGAACACGCATGCGCTTCTCTGGCGCACTCCTCCCTTGGCTTCCGCGTCTCTTCCTGCCAAGACACCTGCCCGTGAGTGACGAGACGTCCGTCTCGTCCGGTGCCGCGTGTCACCAAAGGGAGAAACCCATGTCCGCTATACGTCATGTCCGTGATGCATCCATCATTCGCCCGACACATCACGTCTCACACGCACTCGCCCTCGCGATGGCCGTGGGACTCGCCGCGCCCGCGCTCGCACAGAACGTTCACTGGAACACCGCCAGCGGCATCTGGGCAACCCCGGGTAACTGGACACCGGCAGGAGTCCCGCAGCCATTCCACAATGTCTTCATCGGAAGCCGCGCCAACGCCGAGAACGCGACCGTCTGGCACGATGGGTTCGGATCACAGCAGATGGCCAACCTGTTGATCACCGACGGCATGACCGTGCGCAACAACATGGGTTCATTCCACGTCGCGGGCAGCACGAACCTCACCGGATCCAACATCGTCTCAGGCCCATTCGGCCTCCTCACCACCTACGCCTCTCGAATGCTGCTCGAACCGATGAAGGGCTCATCGCTCACGACCGGCAATCTCTCGCTCAGCGACGGCGCCCGCATCGACATGGTCGGCCAGGCCTTCGCAGGCGTCAATGGCATCCTCAGCGTGGGAGCAAACTCTCGTGTGGGAGGCATCGGGTTCTTCAACCTCAACGGCACCGGCGCAGGCCCCGGCATCACACTGCTCAACGATGGGCGTCTCCGCGGGCTCGACGGCGCTGGGCTCACCTTCCGCCAGAACGCGGGCGGCCTCTTCGATCTCGACGGCGTCTCCGGCAACGGCATCGTCGATCTCAGCGCAGGCGCCAACTCCTACATGCGCTTCATCGGCTCTGCACTCGCCGACTCGTTCAGCGGCGAGATCATCATGTCGCGATCATCGCGCCTCGACATGGACCTCACTCAGGGCTGGACCGCCGATGCAAACAGCACCATCAACGTTTTGAACGACAACATCGCCAATACCCCCGCCACGATACGCGGCGGTCCGGTGACGGTCGCGGGCGAGATGAACCTGAATTCCGCTCTCGCGGTCTACTCCAGCTCGCTCACCTTCGAGCCCTCCGCACGCGTCCACATCGATCCTGGCTTCTGGCTCGGCGCGGGCCATCTTGGTTTCACCGAGACCACTTTCAACGGCGGCGTCTTCAACATGGGCCAGAACGCGAGCATGGGTTTCTATGACCATGTCAGAATGCGCGGCGGCGAGTTCATCATGCAGCCGAACGCAGCAGGATACAAAGGGCTGCTGCGACTCTACGAGACATCGGCCTGGGACGGCCACATCATCATCGACGGGGTCAGCCAGATCTTCGGACACGCAACCATTGCAGGCCCGACCGTCGTCGATGCAGATACGTTCTACATGACCACGTTCCCCAGCACACCCACCGTGTGGGACATCAACAGTACATTCGTCTTGAATACGAACGCTCTTTCTGAGATTCACGGCAACCGCGACCATTCAATCATCAACGTCTCAAGCGGGGCACTCGGACGCTTCACACTCAATCTCTCCGATCCAGAAGCTGCCTGGAACATGGCAGGCCAGATGAACCTCGGCGGATTGGGCCTCTTTCCCATCACTCGCCTCGCCGGCTCACGCATGATCGTCGAAGGCAGTCTCAACATCACCGGCGGCATTGTCCAGATCACCGCCGACACCGAGTTCTCCGGCGCGGCCGTCGACATCGCACACGGCTCAACCCTCCGCATGCGAGGCCGCACACTCGTCGATCAGGCGACCGCCTTCCTCGGCACAGGCAACCTCCGCAACGGCATCGGAGGCATCATGGACCTCGCGCCCGGCGCGTCGCTCAGCCAGATCGGCCTCGTCAACGATGGACTGCTCACGATCGGCGACGGAATCGTCGGCATCGCAAGCGTCAACCAGTTCACCAGCACGCCCTACGCCATATGGGAGCTCGATATCGGAAGCCCGCTCGACATGGTCAGCAACGACCTCTTGCTGGTCGACACCGTCGCGACACTCGGTGGCGTGCTCAACGTCACACTCGCAGACCTCGCGCCAGGTGCCATCGCGCCGCGCGTCGGAGATCAGTTCATCATCCTCATCGCCATGGATGGCGTCCTCGGATCGTTCACCAACGACCCGGTGACCGTCGCCGGAGCACTGACCTATGAGTGGACCGTGCTTTACGCTCCACACACCGTCATCCTCCGCCTGGACAGCATCGTGCCCGCACCCGGCAGCGTCGCCCTCCTCGCCTGCAGCGGCCTGATCGCCTGTCGCCGCCGTCGCGTGTGAGCCCACGCTTCCATCGCTCCCTTGTTGGCCGCGACCCCGGAACCGCTCCGGGGTCGTGGCGTTGAAACCCGAATCACCCGCAGCCCCTTGTGCTTCACCCAATCTTGCAGCATGCACAGGCGGCCCTGAAGCTTACGGAGTTCCTTCTCGTATTCCTCGCGTATCAGCCGTAGCGGATCGCTTCGCTCTCAGTCATTGACATCGGTGCCCATCCCTTGCTGATGTCGTGTGGTACCGCGCCAGAATACCACAAGGAGCAGCCCAAGAGTGGCGAATCGCACACAACACCTCGCTCGCAGCTCGTTCGGCGCGATACATACCGAACCCATGGCGCGAACAACAGCACACGTTCACCAGCAGTGAACGTATCGCCCATTCCAAACGTGCCCTGTGCCGCCGACGGATCAGCGTCGAAGCCGCGCGAAACCCGACTCATCAGGCCTCCGCGCCCGCCCGCTCCTTGTCCTTCGACTGACGCTCCGCACGCTTCCGCATGCTCTCATCGAGAATCCGCTTCCGCAGACGCACGCACTTGGGCGTGATCTCCACAAGCTCGTCCTCCTCGATGTACTCAAGGCACTGCTCAAGCGACATCTTCCGCGGCGGCTTCAGCGTGATCGTCGCGTCCTTGCTCGCCGCACGCATGTTGTCCAGGTGCTTCAACCGCGAGATATGAAACGGCAGGTCGTTGTCGCGATTGTGCTCGCCCACGATCTGCCCCGCATACGCCTGCTCACCCGGCGCGACAAACAACACGCCTCGCTCCGCCGCGAGATTCACCGCATGGGGCGTCACCTGCCCGCCCTCGGTCGCGATGATCACGCCGTTGATGCGCCCGAGGTTGTCCTCGGACGCGGGCACAAACGCCTCGAAACGGTGGTGCATGATCGCCTCGCCCTGAGTGGCGGTCAGGATCCGACCACGCAGACCGATCAACGCGCGGCTCGTCATCTTGAAGAGCATGTGCGTCGTGTTCTCGCCCCGCGGCTCCATCTTCACAAGCTCGCCCCGGCGCGATCCGACCAGCTCCATCACGCTGCCGACCGCCGAGTTCGGCGCATCGATCACCAGCGACTCCATCGGCTCCGAGAGAACCCCGTCGATGCTCTTGAGAATCACCTCCGGCTTGCCGACCGAAAGCTCGTACCCCTCGCGACGCATCGTCTCGAGAAGAATGCCCAGGTGCAGCAGCCCGCGACCGGAAACAACGAACTCATCCGACGTCCGCCCGTTCTCGACACGCAGCGCAACGTTCGTCTCAAGCTCACGCATCAATCGCTCGCGGATCTGCCGGCTTGTCACATACTGACCCTCCTGCCCCGCGAACGGCGAATCATTGATTCGGAACGTCATCGTCATCGTCGGCTCATCCACCGTGACCGGCTCCAGCGCAACCGGGTTGGCCGGATCCGCGAGCGTGTCGCCGATGTCAACCCCCTCGATCCCGATCACAGCGCACAGGTCGCCCGCAGAAATCTGCTCCACCTCTTTCCGGCCCAGCCCCTCGAACCGAAGCAGCTTGCCGATCTTGGCGTTCTGCTTCCGGCCGTCCCGCTTGATCACCGTGATCTGCTGCCCGACAGAGAGCGTCCCGGCATACACACGCCCGATGCCGATCCTGCCGACATAGTCCGACCAGTCAAGCGTCGTGACCAGCATCTGCACCGGCTTCGAAGCGTCATCGCTCGGCGCGGGCACATGGTTCACGATCGACTCGAAGATCGGACGCAGATCCTGACCGGGCGCATCCATATCCGTCGTCGCCCAGCCGCCCCGCCCCGATGCGTACACACAGTGGAAGTCCAGCGCGTGATCATCCGCACCAAGATCCACCAGCAGGTCGAACACCTCGTCAAGCACCTCGTCCGGACGCGCCTCGGGCCTGTCGCACTTGTTGATCACCACCACCGGCTTCAGACCCGCCTCCAACGCCTTGGCCAGCACGAACTTCGTCTGCGGCATCGGGCCGTCGAACGCATCCACCAACAGCAGACACCCGTCCGCCATCCGCAGCACACGCTCCACCTCGCCGCCGAAATCCGCGTGCCCAGGCGTGTCGATGATGTTGACCCGGAAATCCTCGCCCGACGCGCTGTGATAGTTCACCGCGCAGTTCTTGGACAGGATCGTGATCCCGCGCTCACGCTCCAGCGGGTTCGAGTCCATGATCAGATCGTGCTGACCGCCCTGCAGCTTCTCCAGCTCCTCCTTGCGGAAGTTGCCGGACTGCATGAGCAGCTTGTCCACCAGCGTGGTCTTGCCGTGGTCGACGTGGGCGATGATCGCGACGTTACGGATATTGGCTGAAGAGGATGGCATACGGACTCTGGGATTCGACTCACCCGGGAACGATCACGCCTCGGTTCGCACCGAGTCATTGGCGTGCATCGCTCTCGAGCGGCTATGTGTGCGGCAGGAAAGGACGGCAGCCGGCACGAGAGCGCCAAACACTCACGTTCAACCGACAGACTCTAAGGATAGGCGACCAACCAACCAGACACCCGACAACCCGTCTCCCCATCGCCCAAGGCCCCGCCTTGAACAGAGTCCGAAGCGCGAGCGGCCTCCCATGCCAATCGCCATCCACTCGCCGAAGGCCACGTCTCTTATCCCACACCTCTCTACTCAACCCATTCACGTCTCGCCCGACCGCGCCCACGCCCGCAGGACCCGAATCACCAGCTCCGAAACCCCGATCAGCAACCCCGCGCCCGGAATCAGCGACAGCAGAAGCCACAGAAACTTCGACCGCCTCTCCTCCGTCAGCCGCTCATGCACCTGCACATACGCCATCAGCCCGACTCCGCCTCCGCACACAATCCCCACGATCACCAGTGCCGTCTCGATCCATCTCACCCGCGGCCAAACCCACTCCGCAATCATCAACCCCGCAACCGCACACACGATCGCCGTCGCCGCAACGAGATAGGACGCGACAATCCCCAACAGCATCGACTCGAACTCGACCACGAACCGCCCCGCGCCCCTCTTGAATCGATCCATGCGAGTCTCCCGCACAACTCCGCACGTACGCCCATCACTTCCTTGCGCTCACCGTGTGCCGCAGTTCAGGTGCGCAACACCCCGCCCCTTCCATCAACCCGCCCGTTCCGATACCATTCCCTCCATGCGCACGCCGCGCCCGAGCCCAACCCGCACGCCGCGTGCATTCACACTCAACGAGCTGCTGGTCGTCATCGCCATCATCGCGGTCCTAGTCGGCATCTTACTCCCCGCCCTCGGACACGCGCGCGCCAACGCCCGCGTCACCCTCTGCCTCTCCAACGTCCGCCAGCAGGGCGTCTCAGTTCTCTCCTACGCCAACGACTTCAGCGGCCTGCTCCCGCCCCGCATCCTCTACCACACCGAACCCTCCACCACCGACCCCACCGGCTGGGAGTCCAACCCCTGGCTCATCAACGCCCTCCTCGCCCGCTACGAAGGGCGCGACTTCCGACGCCGCGAGTTCGGATGGGACTCTCCCGTAGACATCTGGCGCTGCCCGAACGTCAAGCCCGACGACGACGACCTCCGCCAGACCCACAACGGAAACCTCCACCACGCCCCCAACTACTGGCTCTTCTCCGAAGTCGTCATGAACGAACGCACCGGCTCGCTCCTCATCTCCAACGCCGCCCCCGACGCCTGGGCCCCCCGCTACGGCTCACGCGCCTGGCGCACGCTCGATCAGGTCGTCCGAACCTCCGACATCGCCATGCTCATCGACAACGTCGATTACTTCGTCATCGAGCACGGCCACCGCGACGCACGCGAGTTCTTCGGACGCGCCGAAGAGATCATCATCCCCGGAAACGAATCCACCTACGACAACCGCGGCTCCCACGACTCGCTGAGGGTCCGCCCCGCCGCCTTCGCCGATGGACACGTCGCCGCCATCCCCGCCACCGCCCCATACTGGCAGGACACACGCCACACCTACACCACCGGCTCCGGACCCGGTGCCGACTTCCACGAAGCCGAGGTCAAACACCTCCTCTGGTTCATCGGGCCCGGCTCCTTCCGCGCCGGCGGCGGCGAAGACTGATCTCCCTGCACCCCCCGCGCAGCGGCATCCTTCAACCGCCTCCTTCACTCGTGTGGCATGCCTGCTCGAAGAGCAAGCATGTCTGAGAATGAAACGCCCGCTTCCTCGCCGAAGACGACGCATCGAAAAGGGAGCCCCGAGCGCGAGAGCATTTTGCGCCATGTGTTCCAAGGGTTTCCATTGTGGAGACTTGCGCGATCTGATGGCTCATGCCATGCTCGGTCCCACTGGTGGAGCTGCCAGACAGGAGACCGAGCATGGACAACGCGAGTTGGAGGGTGTTGGCGGCGAGCGTGCGGAAGCTGGATCGGAGCCCGCGTGGCGGTCGCTTCACCTTCACCGATGCGGACATCGTGCTGACCTTTCTCTGGGCCGTCTTGCACCGACGACCCACCTCCTGGGCGTGCCGACGCGATGCATGGCCGTTGTGGCGGCGTGGTCGATTGCCCTCGCCAAGCAGGATGAGCCGGCGGCTGAGAACCACCAGCGTCCAGGCGTTACTTGCCGCGGCGGAGGCGGAGAATCTGGTCTCTGCATCGGGAGCGTTGGTGCTGGCTCTTGACGGCAAGGCCCTGCGCGTCGCCTCGCACTCCGGAGACCGGACCGCGACCTTCGGCGCATGGGGACTGCGCGGCTACAAGCTCCATGCGATCTGCGATCTCGCGGGCTCGATCGTCTCCTGGCGTCTCACGCCCATGCACTGCCATGAAGCAGTGATGGCCAAGCGGATGATGCGAGACATGGAGTTGAACGGGTATGTGCTGGCCGACTCGAACTACGACAGCGTGAAGCTCTATGAACTCTGCGCGTGCAAGGGCGGACAACTGGTGGTTCCGCGGAAGGACTGCCGCGTGGGTCGCGGCGTGCGGCGGTCCGGAACGCATCCGGACCGCCGTCGAGCCATCGACATGCTGGAGCAGAGCATGACGGGCTTCGGCAGGGGCCTGCTGTCACTCCGGCGCGTGATCGAGCGTGTGTTTGCACGCCTGGAAATGACCCACCATGTGGGGCTTATCCCGCCGCACGTGCGCGGCATCGAGCGGGTCCGTCGATGGATCCAAGCCATCATCATCCTTGATCGACACACACAGGCAATGAAGCGATGACGCAAAAAGCTCGCGAGCTCGGGGTGTTGCATCTCCACACCACACAAAGCACCCGCCTCTTCGCGCGCCTTCACTCATGCATGTCTAAGCAGGGCGAAGCCCTGTACGCTCGTAGCCGGGGCGTGGAGCGCAATCGCGAAGCGATAAGCGACACCCCCGGTAAACTCCGCCGCGAAGCGGCTTCCTCTAAACGCCTTCAAGTCGCCAACGGCGACGCTTCTTCGCCCGCAAGGGCGCACGACCGTTGCCGGGGGCGCAGCGCCGTCGCGAAGCGACAAGCCAGCCCCCGGTACACTCCCCCGCGCAGCGCATCCTTAGAACGCCTCCCAGTCGCCAAAGGCGCCGCCGCTGCCTTCAAGGCCCAACGGGCCGCCCTAGCCAGAGCCCAGGGCAAGTGAGTGGCGAAGCCACGAGCGTCGCCCTGGGTACAAGCCCCCCGCGCAGCGCATCCTTTGAACGCCTCGGAGTCGCGCACGAGCACGAAGTGCGAGGAGCGACTGAAGATCCGCGCCCTACACGCCCTCTGCTCACCACGCGTTTCGCACGACGATTACACCAGCATGCTCAAGCGGCAACCCCAGTACGGACGAGTATCGAGCTCCACTCCAACCCCGGTATGATTCCACCTCCTCGCCCTCTGACATCATCAGCACCAGGAACCGGCTCGACGAATCGAGCACGACAAGCACCGCACCGCGATTCCGCAAAGGCGTGACTGGCGTATACCCCGCAATCTTCTTTCGATACAGCACGATCGCGTGGTATTGACAGAGGCGAATATCCGATACGCTCTGCTTCACGAAGGTGACGCCAAGCGCCTTGCGACGCACGACCGCCTCAGTCCCTCGCACCGTCCATGCACTCGTGTACGTCGCCGCTGCCACGTACGAAGCAACGATCGTTGCCTCAAGCACGAATATCCATGGCCTGCTCAAAACGCCGCCGTACGGAGCAAAGAGCCACATCGTGTGCAGAAAAGCAAGCACACAGAACGTCGCGATGAACAGTTCCCACGAATAGACCACGCCGCTGTCCTTCACGATCCAGCCCGTGCCATCCTTCGTGGCCTTCGGCTCGACCGCGAACACGCTGGCTCGCCGAAACGCGCGTCCTCCCCGCTCGCAATGACGCATGAACGCCGAGTCGCTCACCCCCGGCTCTCCGGCCCCTCCACCACCCCCTCAATCAACCTCGCCCTCACCTCAACCTCCGGCAACGACTCCACCCCCTTCGCCGACTTCACGCCGCTCTCCTCGAACTTCCGGATCGTCGGCAACAGCCGCGACTCCACGCTCGATGCGAACCTGTTGTGCTGCTCCACCGCGCTGTTTAGCATCGAGCTGCTCAACGCACAAACGATCAAGAAACATAGCTATTGCGTCTACTCTTCCGCGGGCTCAGCCTCCGAGTCTGCATCTAGATGCGCCGCATCGATTCCGAGCACGGCGGAGGACTCCAAGATGGGCATTTCTTCGACCGCTTTCAGCTTTCGCTGAACTGCTCGCGTGCGGACGGAAGCGTCGTCAATCGTGTTGCTCGCTTCAGAGAGCTTCTTCCTAACCTTCTCGATGATCGACGAGAACTTGCCGAACTCGGTCTTGACCGCAGATAGCACCTTCCAGACCTCGCTCGATCGCTTTTCAATCGCCAGCGTTCGAAAGCCCATCTGAAGGCTATTCAGCAGTGCGGCAAGAGTAGTTGGTCCTGCAACGACAACTCGATGCTCACGCTGCAAGAACTCCGTAAGGCCATGGCATCGAAGAATCTCTGCGTAAAGGCCTTCTGTTGGTGCATAAAGGATGGCAAAGTCCGTCGTGGCGGGCGGCGAGATGTACTTTTGCGCGATATCTCTCGCACAATTCTTGATCTGAATCTCCAACTGCTTAACGCTCTCGCGAACTGCGTCGGGATCACCACGCTCGGATGCGTCGACGATTCGCTCGTAGTCTTCCTTTGGACACTTGGCGTCAATCGGCAACCAGACGGGATCATCGGAGTCCGTGTTCTTGCCGGGAAGGCGGAGCGCGAACTCGACTCTCTCGGCACTGCCAGGCTTCGTGGCGATGTTTCGCTCGTACTGCTCTGGAGTCAGCATTTGCTCTAGCAGATTGCCTAGCATCTGTTCAGACCACGTTCCTCGGGCTTTCACATTCGTAAGCACCTTCTTGAGGTCGCCCACGCCTGAGGCGAGCGTGTGCATCTCGCCCAACCCCTTGTGCACAAGCTCAAGCCGTTCGCTCACCAGTTTGAACGACTCTCCCAATCTTCTCTCAAGAGTGTCGTGCAACTTCTCGTCCACGGTCTGCCGGATCGACTCAAGCTTCTTTGAGTTATCCTCCTGAATCTCCTTGAGGCGCTGCTCAACGCTGGCTCTGAGTGCTTCCATACGTCTGTCAATCGCTTCCCCCCAGTTCTTTGACTGTTCAGACGCCGTACTGGTAAACAGTCTGATTGACTGCGCGAGTTCCTCACGAAGAAGTCGGCCAGTTTCTTGATTTGCCGCGTTTCCCCTCGCGATCAAGTCGGCGAAAGCATCAAGTCTTTCGGCCTGTTGACTACCGATATCTCGCAAGTTTCTCGTGAGGGAGTCTGACGCCCCTCGCTGGCTGTTGCTGATCTCTTCTCGCTGTTGACGAGATTGCTCCGCACCGTCGGTGCGAAGTCTCGATATCTCGTCTCGCAATGCTTGCGATGCAGCGCCGGTGGCCGCTTCAGTCCTGTCGAGTCGCTCAATTACTGGTGAAAGATCAACCCGCCGGTTGCGGACTAGCACGATGACGAGCACGCCCGTTACGAGTTGAGTCACAGCCAAGACCACCAAAAGCACATTTGTCATGGGCTATTGATCCCTTAGTGAAGACAAAGACAAGCTAATCCACCGCCTCCCCCCGCGCCTGCTGCGCTCTCATCCCCCACCACGCGCACACCGCAGCCAACCCCAATCCCAGCACCGCAACAACACCCAGCATGATCTCCATGCCCCCATCCTAACCATCCCTAACTCGCCCCGCACACGCCATCTGTCTTCATCTGGCCCTTTGGCCATTCGGCACTTTGGCCATTTCTCCGCGGCCTGCCATCTTGGCACCCGCACCCCCCATCCCTCAACCTCATGGCAGCACCCCACGCCACACCCGCCCCGCCCCCCACCATAAACCCTTGTCAGATCACACCCTGCACGCACCTCTCGCCCGGCACCCGCTTTGCCTCTGCATCGGCACGATGATGTCGGTGCGCGACGAGTTCAACGCCAGCACACCCCCGGCCGACGCCCGCGGCGGTCGCCCCGCGCCCGGCGGCCGGCTCAACCTCCTCCTCTCCTACGCCGGCTGGCGATCCGAGTCCTGGGTTGATCAACTCCCGCGGCTCCTCGAACCGATGGGCGTCCAGTCCCTCCGCGCCGGCACCGGACGCGAAGCCAAAGACCTCATACAGGCAAACCCCATCCACATCGCCGTCGTCGATCTCGGGCTCCCCCTCGACGGCTCCGCGGCCGCACAAGACCTCTCCGAAGGTGGCAGCCGCCTCCTCGAACTCCTCGCCCGTCTCGACGCCCCGCCCCCCACCGTCGCCGTAAAACGCCAACAGTCCACACGCGACGACTCACGCGAACTCTCCGATGCACTCCGCCTCGGCGCATTCGCCGTCATCGATCGCCCCAGCGGCACCCGCGACCTCGAACTCCTGCTCGAAGTCCTCCGCCGCGCCCTCTCACGCTTCTACGCAGGCCGCTGGCCGCATTCACCCCGCATCCCCGACTCACCACCCACCTGATCTCCATTCTGCGAATGCCGAATGGCCAATGCCGAATGTCTCTCCCCTTGTCTCTGTCTCGCTGATTCCCTCACGTCAATCCATTTACTGCCTCGAAGGAGTTTCCCATGGCAAAGAAGTCCGACACCGGTATCCGTCCCCTCCACGACAAGATCCTCGTCCGCCGCGACGATGCCGAGACCAAGACCGCCACCGGCATCTACCTCCCCGAGTCCGGCAAGGAGAAGCCCAAGACCGGCACCGTCCAGGCCGTCGGCGACGGCGCCCTCAACACCGAGACCGGCGAGCGCATCCCCCTCACCGTCAAGAAGGGCGATCGCGTGATCTTCACCTCCTACGCCGGCACCGAGATCAAGCTCGACGGCACCGACTACCTCATGATGTCCGAGGACGATGTCCTCGCCGTCATCGACTGATGGGCAGTGACGGAGTGACACAGTCACACAGTGACACAGTGTCCCCGTTCCTTTCCCCACTCCGTCACTTCGTCACTCAGTCACTTCGTCACTGGATTTCCGATGACCCCTACCCAACTCCGACAAGCCCTCTCCGAACTCGACGGCCATCGCGACCTCGGCGTCGCCTTCGCCGATGTCCACCCGCCCAGTCTCGGGCTCGAGATCAAAAAGGCCATGCTCATCCCCGATGAGCCAGACCACCTCGTCAAAGTCACCGACGGAAAGTCCATCTACATCCTCGATGCCGAACGCATCGCATGGATCCGAATCGAACTCAAGAAACAAGTCTCGTAAAGAAACAAGACAAGAACTCACCACAGAGACACAGAGAACACAGAGAAACCGCAAAGTGAAAGACGTGAAGCGTACATCCGAGTCCCTCGTCAACACGCACACCCCGTGCCGCGACGGCTTCACACACGCTTCACGCTCCTCGCTTTCCCGCTTTCTCCCCCTCTGTGCTCTCTGTGCCTCTGTGGTGAGTCCGGATTTCTTTGCATCGAATCCGATTCCCTGAAAGGAACAGTCTCATGGCAGCCAAAATGATCGCCTTCAACACCGACGCACGCGAGCGCATCCTCCGCGGCGTGCAAAAACTCGCCCACGCCGTCAAGGTCACGCTCGGCCCCTCCGGCCGCGTCGTCATCCTCGAAAAATCCTTCGGCGCACCCACCGTCACCAAGGACGGCGTCACCGTCGCCAAGGAGATCACCCTCGACGACCCCTACGAGAACATGGGCGCACAGATGGTCAAGGAGGTCGCCACCAAGGCCTCCAAGGACGCGGGCGACGGAACCACCACCGCCACCATCTACGCCGAAGCCATCTACACCGAAGGCCTCAAGAACATCACCGCCGGCGCAAACCCCAACCTCGTGAAGCGCGGCATCGACGCCGCAGTCTCCGCCGTGGTCGCCGAGCTCGGCAAGATGTCCAAGAAGGTCGACTCCAGCAAGGAGATCGCCCAGGTCGGCACCTGCTCCGCCAACCAGGATGAGCAGATCGGCAAGATCATCGCCGACGCCATGGACAAGGTCGGCAAGGACGGCGTCATCACCGTCGAAGAGGGCAAGTCCCTCGAGACCGAGGTCGAGCTCGTCGAGGGCATGCAGTTCGACAAGGGCTACCTCTCCCCCCACTTCGTGACCAACCCCGCCACGATGGAGGCCACCCTCGACAAGCCCTACATCCTCATCTACGAGAAGAAGATCTCCTCCGCCAAGGACCTCCTCCCCCTCCTCGGCAAGATCGCCGACGCCGGCGCCTCCCTCCTCATCATCGCCGAAGATGTCGAAGGCGAAGCTCTCGCCACCCTCGTCGTCAACAAGCTCCGAGGCGTCCTCAAGGTCGCCGCCGTCAAGGCACCCGGCTTCGGCGACCGCCGCAAGGCCATGCTCGAGGACATCGCCATCCTCACCGGCGGCAAGGCCATCATGGAAGAACTCGGCCTCAACCTCGAGACCGTCGAACTCTCCGACCTCGGCCGCGCCAAGAAGGTCACCCTCGACAAGGACAACACCACCATCGTCGAGGGCGCCGGCTCCTCCAATGACATCAAGGGCCGCATCGAGCAGATCCGCCACCAGATCGCCGCCACCACCAGCGACTACGACCGCGAGAAGCTCGAAGAGCGCCTCGCCAAGCTCGCCGGCGGCGTCGCCCAGATCAACGTCGGCGCAGCCACCGAAGTCGAAATGAAGGAGAAGAAGGCCCGCGTCGAGGACGCGCTCCACGCCTCTCGTGCGGCTGTCGAAGAGGGCATCCTCCCCGGTGGCGGCGTCTCCGTCATCCGCGCCCGCAAGGTCCTGGACAAGCTCCGCAAGAAGACGGAGAACCAGGACGAGCGCGCCGGCATCGACATCATCCACCGTGCCCTCTCCGCCCCGATCAAGCAGATCGCGGCCAACGCCGGCCTCGACGGCTCCGTCATCGCCAACAAGGTCGAAGAGTCCGAAGTCACCAACTTCGGCTTCAACGCCCTCACCCACGAGTACGGCGACATGCTCAAGATGGGCGTCATCGTCCCGACCAAGGTCGAGCGCGTCGCCCTTCAGAACGCCGCCTCAGTGGCAGCCCTCCTGCTGACCACCGAGGCCGCGATCGTCGAGATCAAGGAGAAGAAGGCCGCGCCGGCTGGCGGCGGCGGCGGCATGCCCGGCATGGGCGGGATGGATGACATGGATTATTGAGATAAAGGCATCTCGCCTCGCGACCGCGAAAGCGATCGCGAGCGCATTGCATGAGTTGGCTGGCCGACGCACATGCCATCGCACGTCCAATGCTTCTGCTGCTCCGAACAGCTGAAGGCTGGCTGACTTGGCGGGCTGGTCTCATCTTGGTTGGACTGCTCTCTTGCTTCGCACCGGCATGGCTCTATGTAGATTGGTCTGCGCAGCATTCACCCAAATCCGAGTTCCCACTTTTGACTGTGCTCGCTTGGTATGCAGCAGGGTTCACAATCCTATTAGCCACATGGATTGTCGCACGCGAGGTATATTGGCGTACAGGACGAGGCACTCGCATTGCCGTCTCCTTTGCGTCGCATCATGTGGATCCGAGTGACCTGCTCATTGTGCGCAAGACGTTTGACAACATAGGCCGTTCGTCGCGCTGCGCGACCTATATGTCGTTCCGCGCGTTCCCGACGAGTCCATCGAGCACCACTGCTGACCAGAAACGTATAGCCGCACGCTATAAGTTTGCGCTGTCACTACGGGTTTCCGTATCACCCATCACGAAGGACTCTGCGACCTACCACTACACAGTCGACGCCATGGTGGCCAGTCAGAAACTTGATGCAAAGTTCCGAGAGTCTATCACTCGCCTTATTCAACACCTCGGAATTGAACCCGCCGGCCCCTCTTCTGTCATGAATGACCTGCGGAGACGTGCGGAGTGGCTTCACGAAGCAGTGCTCGCAACGCTCGGGATGGTCGCCGTGTGCGAACGGCGCCTTGCTGACGCCGGCAACATTCTTGAATATTTGGACTCCGCTCTTTCAAGGAGACTGCCAGCCGACGATGATCGGAGGCAATACATCCGTCACATGTGTTGCCTATGTCTGATGGAGACTTCTTGGTATCCCGGAACCGGGCCCGGCGGTACCGACCAACTGCAAAGAGCAATCGCTGATGCCCACCGTGCGATCCAACTATGCGATTCGGAGTTTAAGTGGGTCTATGCCACACAGGCCAGAAATTACTTCTTTGCAGGCGACCTCGAAAAGTCAATCGGGTGCAATAACAAATGCCTTCAGATAGATCCTAACGAATCTCAGGCTGTACTAAACCATGCGGTTCTGATGCTGTTAACGGACAAGTATGTCGATGCGGCGGACACGTTCCGCCGATATCTATCGAGTCCCGACGCCCCTCAAACAGACTGGCGTGATTTGATTGATTTTGCTGATGTCGCGTCAGAAATGGGGCATGAGAACGCGATCTTTATTCAGTGTCTCTATAGGGGAGTTATTCCGGGTTTCACTATCCCCACAACCTTGACCGCTTCGCTTGAAGCATGGCTAGACGCATCCGCTGAGCGAAAGCCCCTGCGCCAACTGTACGCAAATCGACCCCGATACAAGCGGCTGGCGCAACCCGCATAAGGCAGGTGGGCGGGTGGCCCTAACCTTTCTTGACGTTCCCCGTGCTACCAAGATTGGTCGCTCTGGACCAATCTCGGTGCTCTTCCGCCCGCTAGCGCTGGAAAGGCGGTCCCCATTCGGTTACGCTGATCGCATGCTGTACGAGGACAAGTATTCGTTTGATGCCGTAGTCGAAAGAGCATACTCCAAGTCCGGACTCCCTCTGGACGACTTGCCGTACACGGATGCTTTCGACTTGATATACGCCGAGGTGACCAAGTCCTTCCCGAGCAAGACGGAGCGGGAGGTCTTCCACTATCTCCTAACCGTCCGCAAGGCCGCGGAACTGCCCCGATCCGGAAAGCCGGGCTCCCCCGCACCCCACCTGGAGCCGGACCAGAAAGATGCATTGGCGAGAGCCGTCGTGGCCGAGGTCGGCTCCGTCGGCGCTCGCGACCAGTTGCCCTATACCGACAAGTTTGACCGCGTCGCAGCCAGCTTCAAGGCCGCCACGGGCATCGACCTTCCGCGGCACGACCTGTGGCGAGCAATCGCCAATCTCTCCAAGACCCCGCTCAAACCATAACGCACCTCGCGCCACTGGAGTCCTGCCATGAACTACTGGAGGATGCAACTCCATCCCTCTGACCCCGCCCGATCCGCAGCACACGCTATTCGAAGCGTCTCCGCTGGCTTCATCGGCCTCGACTTCGAGTCCGATGTGGGCGACATGCGACGGATCTCTCGCGAGAGCGTCTCATCGGGCGAGCGAGACTACTTTGACTTTGTCTCGCCCATGCAGGTCGGCGACCTTGTCCTCGTGGTGGCTCACCACTTCCAGGTCGCGCTCGTGACGGTAAGCGGAGAGTACAACTACATCGCCACGCCCGACCGCGGCTTGGGCGTCTGGTTCCGCCACTTCCGCCGGATCGACACGCGGAAGACTCTCTTCTGGGCCGATCACATGACCAATGCCAAGAAGTGGGAACCCATCACCATGACCGACACGATCGCACGACTTCAAGATCCCAAAGGAAAGACCTATCAGTTGATCGAGGAGTGGCGCCGCGAAGCAACTGCACGTGCTTCGGTGGAGCAAGTATACTGCTGAGATGAACTCAGGCATCTGGCTCGGACTTGCAGGGGTCGCCGCATTGTGGATTGCAGGCGGCGTGGCTGTTGTTCTTCGCAAGAAGCAAAAAGAGAGAGATCGAGCTACGATTCTTCGAATCGTCCAAGACATGGACAGCCGCAACGATGGTCCATCGGCCCCACGCGATGACACTTCGCCGCTCTGACGGCTTGGAAGCGCTACCTCCCCCGCTGCCTCACGTCCGAGCGTCCCGAACGGGACGCAGGCCTTTCGGCGCGCCTTTGAGGCCGGCACGGCCGACAGAATCCAGCCCAGGGGTGGGGGGGCGTGAGCCCTGGGGATCACGCCGCGCCACCAACCCCCTCCCATTCCGATCCGAGCCCTGCAAGGGCGGCACCTCTCCTCTTCAGCCCGCAGGGCTGGAAGTTGATAGCCGGGGGTCAAGGGAGCACCGCCCCCAGCGATCGAGTGCGACCGCGACCCCCGGAAACCCGTCGCGCAGCGACTTCCTTTGAACGCCTCCCCGTCGCCAAAGGCGACCGGCCTTTGTCTTTCCTCTTCTCTGAGCGTCCCAGCGGGACGCCCGTTTGTAGCCACGGGTGGAGGTCGCGCTTCGCGACCGGAACCCGTGGAAAGCCCGCCCGCAGGGCGCATCCTGAATGGAGCGGGGCGGACGCCCCCGACTCCCTCTTCTCTCCCCAGCCCGGCGGTTTACCCGACGGGCGCTCTCCCCAACCTCCCCCTCGCGATCGCCCTCAAGAGCGATCGCGAATCTCCCAGCGGCCCGGACGCCCCCGCATTCCCCTTCACCGACTCTCCCCCAACCCCCGCACCTCGCCGGTCCCCGTGCGAATCACGGGGCCGGGCTCGGCGCGGCCTCCTTCTCCCCTGTTCCCCGTCACCCATCGCAATTGACTTCCTGCCTCTCGCTACTCTCTGGCCATGCTCGCCGCGACCTATCGCTGTTACGGGCCGCCATCGGTCTTGTCCATATCCGAAGTGCCGACGCCGTCGCCGGGACGGGGAGAGGTTCTGATCCGGGTGCGGGCGTCAACGGTGTCGAGCGGCGATGTCCGTGTGCGATCGCTGGACCTGCCCTCACCCGTCTTCATGCCCATCGTGCGGTTGGTCTTCGGCGTGAGAGGTCCGCGCAACCCCATTCCGGGTGCGGAGTTGTCCGGCGTGATCGAGGCGGTGGGAGACGGTGTGGACGAATGGAATGTCGGCGATCTCGTGATCGCGTCGACCAGCGCCAAGGGGCGGGCGAACGCGCAGTTCGTGGCTTTCCCTGCGGACGGGGTGATCGTCAGAAAGCCGGACAATCTCGGTTTTGAAGAGGCAGCGTGCCTTCCCTTCGGAGGGCTGGCGGCCAACTACTTCCTGCAAAGGGGCGGGCTGCGCGCTGGTCAGCGGGTGCTCATCAACGGGGCAAGCGGGTCGCTGGGAACCCACGCGGTCCAGTTGGCGCACCACGCCGGAGCGCATGTGACGGCGGTTTGCACCCCCAAAAACCATGCACTGATGCGTGAGTTGGGCGCAGACGAAGCAATCGACTATCAGGCAACGCCGCTCGAGTCTCTGCATGTGGAGAGGAAGTATGACATCCTGTTCGAGACAGTGGGCAAGGTGGCGTTCGCGCAGACGAGGCATCTGCTGGCGGAGGACGGGCGATTTCTCGCGGCGGTAATGACCCTGACGGAGATGCGCCAAACAATAACAACGCGACTGGGGCGGCAGAGGGTCATCGGCGGGGTGACCGCCGAGCAGCGTGCAGACCTGCAGCACCTGGCCGATCTGTCGGCCGCGGGACATCTGACGCCGCCGATCGACAGGGTGTATCCGCTGGAGGAGATCGCCGCGGCACACGCCCACGCACAGACCGGTCACAAGGTCGGGCACATAGTCCTGGTCATGCCGGCGTAATGTGAATCCTGATCCCGCTCCCCATTGCCTCCTCCCCACAGCCCCTCTCCGCCTTGCGCCAACCCATGCCGCACCTACGCTTGGCGGCATGACAGCAGCACGATTCGATCCGGTCGAGATCCTCGATGAGCGGTTCACCACCGCCATCGCCGCCGCATTCCCGGAGGTCCCCGAGGCCGACCGCGATCCCCTCATCACCCCCAGCAAGATGGCCAAGCTCGCGGACTTTCAGTCCAACGGCGCGATGGCCCTGGGCAAAAAGCTCGGCAAAAACCCGCGCGAAGTCGCCGCCGCGATCGCCGCCAAGGTGAACATCGCCGACATCGCCGAACCCCTGACCGACGGCTCCATCGCCGGCCCCGGCTTCATCAACATCAAGCTCCGCTCCGACGCCCTCGCCGCCCTCGTCGCCAACATGGACACGCCCTCCCTTGGTGTGCCCATCCCCGAGGTGAAGGAGACCGCGGTCGTCGATCTCTGCGGCGTAAACCTTGCCAAGCAGATGCACATCGGCCACCTCCGCGCCGTCATCATCGGCGATGCCATCGCGCGGCTCTTCGAACGCCTCGGCCACAACGCCGTGCGCCAGAACCACGTCGGCGATTGGGGCCTCCCCATCGCGATGGTCACGGCCAAGCTCAAGCAGTTGTCCGACGCGGGCACAATCAACCTCGCCACGCTCACGCTCGACTCGATGGAGAAGCTCTACAAGGCGGCCCAGCTCGAGTGCGCCGCGGAAGAGCGGGGCCTGGCGATGGCGCGGAAGTACCGCATGGGCCCGAAGGCCATCGCCGAACTCGAAGCCCAGGTCGAGGGCGCGAAGGAAGCCCTCGCCCACGCCAAGCAGACCCTCGTGAAGCTGCAGGCCCACGAGCCCGCCGTCTTCGCCATCTGGCAGCGCATCAGCGACATCACCATGAAGGCCTGCCTCGACACCTGCGCCGCCCTGCACGCCAACGTCAAGCCCGAGCACTCCGCCGGCGAGTCCAGTTACGCCCTCGAACTCGGCCCCGTCGTCGAAGACCTCACCTCACGCGGCATCGCCGAAGTCTCCGACGGCGCGCTGGTCGTCCGCGTCGAAGGACTCGAAGAACCCTGCATCATCCGGAAAAGTGACGGCGGCTACCTCTACGCCACCACCGATGTCGCCGCGATCAAACGCCGCGTGCAGAAGCTCGGCGGCACGCGCGTCATCTACTGCGTCGATGCCCGCCAGTCGCTGCACTTCAAGCAGGTCTTCGGCGCCGCCCATCGCGCCGGGTACGACATCAACCCCACCACCAGGAAGCCCGCCAAGATGGACCACGCCGGGTTCGGCATGGTGCTCGGCGATGATGGCCGCCCCTTCAAAACTCGCTCCGGCGAGAACGTCAAACTGATGGATGTGATCACCGAGGCGCTCAAGCGTGCCGCGGCTGTAGTCGAGACCCAGAAGGACGCCCCGAACTGGAGCGTTGACGAGAAGGCGAAGATCGCCGAGGCCGTCGGCGTCGCCGCCCTCAAGTACGCCGACCTCTCGAACGACCGCGTGAAGGACTACGTCTTCTCGTTCGATCGCATGCTCGCGTTCGAGGGCAACACCGGCCCTTACCTCCTCTACGCACTGGTGCGTACGCGGAGCGTGCAGCGAAAGGCCGTCGCCGAGCGCGGCCTCACCCCTGCGGCATGGCAGAACGCGCCGATCACCGTTGCCGAGCCCGCCGAGAAGGCCCTCGCGCTCGCTCTGCTCCGGTATCCCGGCACGCTCGCGTCCGCGGCGGATGCCCTCGAGCCCCACCGCATCTGCACCTACCTGTACGACCTCGCGGGCATGTTCAGCACCTTCTACGACCAGTGCCACGTGCTCAAGGCCCCCGACGACGCGACCATGCTCTCGCGCCTGCGCCTCTACTCCCTCACCGAACGCGTGCTGGAGGATGGCCTGACAACACTCGGCCTGCCGACGCTGGAAAGAATGTAACTCACCCCTCCGCAAAGCTCGTCCCCACGCTCCGCGCCGCCGCGAGCAGCGGATGGTCCAGCGGCACGAGCCGCTGCTTGTTGCTCGCCTCCGTCAGCGCAATGTCACCCAGTTTCGCATCCTTCCACACGACCAGGCGTGAGCCGCGCTCCGGGTCCATGTCGCGCGCGGGCCCGCAGCCGAACTTCAGCAACTCCATCGCGTGATCGCCGAACTGCGTCGCCAGCACGCGATCGAGCGCGACCGGCGTTCCGCCCCGCTGCACATGACCGAGGACGACGTAGCGCGACTCTACGCCGATCTTCTCTTCGATCATGCCCGAGAGCGCCTTGCCGATGCCGCCGAGGCGAATCGGGTCCGGGCTCGTCGCCACCACGCGCTCCACGAACGCGCTGCCGCCGGCCATCTTCGCACCCTCCGCGGCACACACAATGCTGTACTTCTTCCCCTCGCTGGCACGCTTCCGGATGTGCTCGCAGACACGATCGACCGAGAACGGAATCTCGGGAATGAGGATGATGTCGCTGCCGCTGGCGATCCCCGCGTGCAGCGCGATCCACCCGGCGTTCCGACCCATCACCTCCACCACCATCACGCGATGATGGCTCGCGGCGGTCGTTCGCACGCGATCGATCGCGTCCGTAGCAGTCTGCACGGCGGTCAGGAAACCGAACGTCAGGTCCGTCCCGTAGATGTCGTTGTCGATGGTCTTAGGCACGCCGATGCAACGCACGCCCCGCTTGACGAACGTATCCGCGCACGACATCGTGCCATCGCCCCCGATGACGACGAGCGCCTGAAGCCCGTGCTTCTCGATGACCGCCATGCACTGGTCGGTGCGATCCTCGATGATCGGCTTTCCGTCCGCCCCGACGCCGCACGCGAACTTCCGCGGGTTGGCCTTGTTGGACGACCCGAGGATGGTACCTCCCTGGAGGAGGATGCCGGAGACGTCTCTCGGCGTGAGCGGCCGGACGCGGTCCTCGATCAGCCCCAGAAACCCGTCCTCGATGCCGACGGTCTGGATGCCGTGCGACGCGGCGTCCTTCACAACGGCGCGGATGACGGCATTGAGCCCGGGGCAGTCGCCGCCCCCCGTGAGGACCCCGATGCGGGAGATGGAGTTGGATGGCATTGGGAATGATAGAGCGTGATGGAGGAGCCCCATCTCCTCCGATGTGAAGCCTGCACAGACTCACGCGTGCGCCGGTCGCCACGCCATCCGCTCGACGCGCTGCTCGAGATTGCTGATCCGCGTCATGCCGGGGATCAGGAAGAGGTCGATGAGCTGCCCGAAGCCCAGCAACCCAAACGTGAAGAGCCAGATCAGGCCCGTGACCCACCGCCCGTGATAGAACCGGTGGAGCCCACAGAGCCCGATGAAGCAGAAGAGCCAGAGGATGTAGGAGACAGGTGTCGAACGCATGGGCCAAGGCCCTCCTGACAGGTGCGCTCCGCGTGTGCGAGGTGTCCGAATCCGGACGCTGCGGAGCGACCTTCCAGCCCTTTATTCGGAACCCCTCCCTTCGCGCTTCACTTTCCGCCTCTGCCGCCCGGAATGGGTACGAGAAGCGGCACCTCGCCGAACCCCGATCGGGATCTGTCGGTACCATTGCCCACATGAGCCCCCCCACCAGCACGGATGCCGGAGAGCGCGGGATCCCAGCGGGTGCCGGAAGCCCCGCGCCCGCCGCCCGACGCGGCGTGCTCCCCGAGGGCGATGCCTCCCTTTACCTCCACCCCCAGACCCTCGCTCGGCTCGGCACCTTTGAGCTCCGCGCCAAGATGATCGTCGAGGGCGTCATGAGCGGCACGCACCGCTCCCCCTACCACGGCTTCAGCGTGGAGTTTGCGCAGCATCGGCCCTACGTCGCCGGCGACGACATCCGCCACCTGGACTGGAAGGTCTACGGGCGGACCGACAAGCTCCACCTGAAGCAGTACCAGCAGGAGACCAACCTCGATCTGATGATCCTGGTCGATTCCTCCGGCTCCATGGACTTCGGCTCACGCTCCTTTGAAGAGGCCTCCGGCGTCGGACGCAAGACCAGCCCGGATGGACGGACATACTGGAGCAAGTTCGATCACGCGACAGCGATTGCTGCGGCTATTGCGTACATCACCCTCCAGCAGGGCGACCGCGTCGGCCTGCTCGTCTACGCCGATGAGGTCCGCGCTCAGCTCAAGCGTTCCAGCGCACAAGGTGTGTGGCGACAGATCGTCGGCGCACTCTCGATGCACCCCGTGGACCGCCCCACCAACCTTCCCCGCGCGGTCGAGCAGGCGATGAGCAAGCTGACGAACCGCTGCCTGCTCGCGATCGTCAGCGATCTGTTCGTGGATCTTGAGCAGTTGAAGACGACGCTGGCCCGCGTCCGCCATCGGGGCCACGATGCCATCCTGTTCCAAGTGCTCGACCGCGCCGAGTTGTTGTTCGATCTCAAGGACGAGGCACCGTTCATCGGTCTCGAAGGCGAGGGGCAGGTCCGCGTTGATCCGCGCGCGATCCGCGAGGCGTATCTGGACGAGCTGCGGAAGCACCTGGAAGGCATCGAGCGGCTTGCCCGCGGGTTCGGCTTCGACCATCAAGTTGTGAGCACGCATGAATGGCTCGGCCCGACGCTCGCGTCCTTTGTCGCTCGACGGAACGCGCAGATCAAGCGTTCGAAACATGCATAGGGAACGGGCAATGGGCATCGTGAATCGTGACCGAGGCAGACACGCCGCATGAACTTCGTGCATCCAATACTCGCGCTGGTCGGTCTCGCGGCAATCGCGCTGCCGATCATCATCCACCTGCTGATCCGCAGGCGTGTCAAGCCCTTGCGCTGGGCGGCGATGCGTTTCCTCCTGGATGCGTACAAGCAGAGCCGCAGGCGTCTCCTGCTTGAGCAGATCCTGGTGCTGCTGGCGCGGTGTGCGCTCGTCGCGTGTGTCGCGCTCGCGCTGGGGCGGCTTCTCTTCGGGGGGAGCGCGGGCGCGGGGCTCGGCTCCGGCACGCGCCCGACCTCGCTCATCCTTCTGATCGATGACTCGCTGACGTCGGGGGCCGGGGATGCTCTGGCAAGGCACAAAGCCGAGGCGGC
Organism: Phycisphaeraceae bacterium; assembly: GCA_019454185.1. Classification (NCBI taxonomy): domain Bacteria; kingdom Pseudomonadati; phylum Planctomycetota; class Phycisphaerae; order Phycisphaerales; family Phycisphaeraceae; species Phycisphaeraceae bacterium. The sequence continues at coordinate 72,309 of CP075368.1, read as the reverse complement.
ACGCCTGCTCTCTGAGTTGAATCCCGGCGCGGGAGACACGGCGGCGCTGGTGACGCTCTCTCGCCCGGCCGAGGGCGTTGTGCTGCCACCGAGCAGCGACATCGGAGCGGTGAGGAGCATCATCGAGCGTCTGACACCGACAGACGCCTCCGCCGACCTTGCGGGCGCGCTGAACGAGATCAATCGGTCCGTGCTCGCGATCGACGAGCGTGACCGCCCCCGTATTGTGGTCGCGGTGCTCTCCGACTTTCTCGCGGGCTCGGTGGACCTTCAGACGCCTCTCGCGGCCCTCATGCCGAAGCCCGACGCGTTGCTTTTCTCGGCACCGAGAGCGGATGGCATCGACAACGTGGCGATCACGAGCGTCGAGCCGCTCCGCTCGGTCGTGACGGGCGGGCGTTCGCTCGCTTCGTCGAATCAGGTCCGGGTGACACTGATGAGGTCCGGACCGAGCGTCGGCGAGGCAACGAGCCGCGTCGTGCGTGTCTTGACCACACGCGAGGGGGGCGGCTCCGAGACGCTGGCACAGGCGCAGGCGAGGTTCGAGCCGGGGCAGAGAGAGGCGTCGGTCATCATGCAGGCGAACATCGGGCCGCCCGAGACCGGCTCGCGTGCGTCGCGCGTGATCGCGGCGACGATCGATGCCGACGCGCTCCCCGGCGACGATGGCGTGCATCGCGTGATCGAGTTCCGAGACTCCATCCGAGTGGCGGTCGTCGCGCCGCGCAGGTTCCAGCAACCGACCGAGGGCTCGGGGCTGGATCGATTCGATGCCGCGGACTGGATCTCGCTCGCGCTCGAGCCGATCGCGCAGCAGGTCACGGGCCCGAGAGCGGACATTGAGACATCACGCGTCGAGCCGGGGGCGATCACTTCGGCGCGGCTCGCGGGGTTCGATGCGATCGCGCTGTGCGCGCCGCAGTCGCTCGATCAGACCGGGTGGCGTGCGGTCTCGTCGTTTGTCGATCAGGGCGGGCTGCTCATGATCGTGCCGCCCGCGGGCGTCTCTGTCCACCTCTGGGCGGACCAGCTCGCGTCGCTCGATCTGGGCTGGACGATCGGGCGCGAGGCGAAAGAGTTTGAGCCCGCGCTCTCGCTCGATGCCTCGACATCGCTCTCGCCTCGTGAAGACCTGCTCGCGCTCGTTCGCCCGGAGTTGCAGGAACTGGTGCGAGCAGTCGGCGTGCGTCGTGCACTCCCGCTCGCGATCGATCCGGACCGTCGCGAACGTGCCGTGCTCGGGCTGGCGGATGGCTCGGCCTTCCTCGTGGCCGGAACGCCCAGCGGCGACACGCCGCGTTCGGGGCGCGGGCTCGTGGTGCTCTTCGCCTCTTCGCTCGATCTGGGCTGGACGGACTTGCCGGCCAAGCCGCTGGTCGTGCCGCTCGTGCAGGAGATCGTGCGTCAGGGTGTCGGCGTGGCGCGCGGGATCTGGCACGCATCCGCCGGCACGCTCCCCCCGCTGCCGGCGGGGACGAGCGAGCTGCGCTCGTCGGAGAAGGTGATCGAGACGGGCTCATCAAGCCCGATCACGATCGCGATAGCGGGGCGCGAATCGGCTCCGCCGCCGATCAGACGCTCGGGCGTCTTTCGCGCGCTCGACGCCCAGGGCTCGACGCGCGCATGGATCTCGATCGCGCCCGACCCACGAGCCAGCGACACGAGCCCGGTTGCGCCCGCAGCGCTCAGATCGTGGCTGAGCGCGATCGCTCCCGATTCACCAGCGGCGGAGTTGGCGGTCGCCGAGCGCGCCGAGACAGGGCGGGGTCGGCTCGCCGAGGCGATCGGCACCGTCGACGGCGCGAAGGATCGATCGTTCGCGCTTCTCCTCGCGGCTCTGGCTCTCGCGCTTGCCGAACTCGTGCTCGCGCGATGGTCCAGCCACGCACGCGTCTCGTCAGACCCGACGATCGCTTCGGGGACACGGGCCGGCACCGGAGGGCTCGCGGCATGAACGAGCTGCTGAACCGGCTTCTGTCCACCGAGACACTCCGATTCGGAGATCAGGATGTCCGCTTCGGGCTCACGCGCCCGCTCGAACCGTGGGGCTGGGCTCTGGTCGTGACCGGCGCGGTCCTGCTCGCGATGTGGGCCTACTGGAAACTCGACTCGGGCAGAAGAGCACGCGTCGCGCTCGCGACAGTCCGCGCGATGCTGATCGTGTTTCTGGTGCTGCTTGTGCTCGGGCCGCGGCTCGAAAGACAGAACGAGACCATCGAGCCGGACTGGGTGGTCGTGATGGCGGATCGCTCGGCGTCGATGTCGGTCGCGGATGTCGATGTGCCGGGCCGCTCGACGGATCGCATCACGAGAGACGAGCAGCTGCGCGAGGCGTTGTCGCGTGCGCACCCATCCCTCCAGCGGATCGCGGCGGAGCGCGAGCTGCTGCTCATGGGCTTCGACGGCGCGGCGTTTCCCATCAGAACCAGCAAAGACGACCGCGGGCTCGCGCCGATCACGCTTCCGCCCGCGACCGGCTCGCGCACCTCGCTCTCGAGTTCGCTCTCGCAGGCGCTCGCGAGAACCGCCGCACGCCCCGTCGCGGGCGTGATCCTGCTGAGCGATGGCCGAACGACTGAGCCCCCCGATCGCACGCTGTTGCGCCGGTTGCAGAGCGATCGCGTGCCTGTCTTCCCTCTTGCACTCGGAAGCCCGACACCGATCGGCGACCTGGCAGTCACACAGGCCGTCGCGCCGACGGTTGCCTTTGTGCGCGACACGATCCCCGTGTCGGTGCGGATCGAGCGCAGAGGCGACCCCGAGAATCGGCTCGACGCGACCGTTGAACTAATCGATCAACTGACGGGCCGCGTGTACGAGTCTCGGCCGTTGAGCGATGCCGAGCCGGATCCGACAGACCCCGCGGCGGTCACGCTGACGCTGAGCGGCTCCGATACCGATGCGGGCTCACGCGATTGGAGCGTTCGCATCGTCCCGACAAGGGCCGACCTGATCGCCGAGAACAACACAAAGTCATTCGCGGTTGACCTGCTCGACCGCCCCATCCGCACCGTCTACTTCGATGGGTATCCGCGATGGGAGTACCGGTACGTCAAGAACCTGCTGATCCGCGAGGGCTCGATCAAGTCGTCGAATCTGCTTCTGGCCGTTGAGAAGCGCTTCCTTCAGGAGGGCGACGAGCTGCTGCGTTCGCTGCCCCGATCGTCTGAGGAGTGGGCTCCGTTCGACGTTGTGGTGCTCGGCGACCTGAGGCCCGATCTCTTCACCACCGAACAGCTCCAGCAGATACGCGAGCACGTCGCGATGCGCGGCGGCGGCCTCTTGTGGATCGCCGGGCCCGGCTCAACGCCGAACGCCTGGGGCGAGACGCCGCTGGCCGACCTATTGCCGTTCGCCATAGGGAGCGATTCCGGTGCCGGCATGCGACAGACGGGCTCGGTGCGTGCATGGGATCGACCCGTCGTTGTGAGGCCAGCGCCCGCATCGGAGCGGCTGGGCCTGCTCAACCTCTCTCAGCCGCGCGGCTGGCCTGCACAACTGGCCGACCCCGATACCGGCTGGTCGCTGCTCAGGTGGGCTCAGCGAATCGAACCGGGAAGCGTGAAGCCGAGCGCGGAAACGCTCGCCTTCGCGCACGCGGCCGACGGCCAGCGGGGAGCATCACCCCTCGTGCTGACCATGCGATACGGCGCGGGGCGCGTGATCTATGTGGCGACGGACGAGACCTGGCGTTGGCGGTATGCGCGCGGCGAGACGCTGCAGGAGCGGTTCTGGCTGCCGCTCGTGCGGCTGCTTGCACGCGACAGCGTCGGACGCACGGGATTGCCGGCGGTGCTTGAGCTCTCGCAATCCGTGGTGCCGGTTGAGCAACCGGTGCGGATCGCGGTTCGCCTTCTGGATCAATCGCTGGTTGATGCCGCGCCGAGCACGATTCGCGTTCGGCTCGTGCCGATCGGTGAGAACTCGATCGGCCGCACACCTATCGACCTGCGCCTTCAGCAGGAATCCGACGGCGTGGTTCGGGGCGGGATCCGGACCTATGCCGACGCCTGGGTCGCCCTTGAACCGGGCGAGTATCGAGTCGAGGCATCCGAGCCGATGCTGGCCGGCATCGGGCTTCAGCAACCGCTCTCTATTGTCTTGCCAGATAACGAGATGCGCACCCCAGAGACCGATCACGCCCTGCTGGCGGTGCTCGCCCAGGAGACGGGCGGTCGCATGCTGACACTCCAGGATCTGGAGAATCTCGAAGAGGTTCTCCCTAACCGACAGGTGCGGATCGTCACCCCCCCCACCGTGCAAACACTTTGGGACACTCCACTTGCGCTCATCTGCTTCCTGTTGCTCGCGTGCACCGAATGGATTGGTCGTAAACTGATTCGGCTCGTGTAAGCAGAGCGGGATGTTCCACATGGGCTCTAAACGGCCAGTTGGGGCCACTCTGTGCCCGTGTATGGAGAGTCGTGGCGCACAATGTGCGCGACTGCCCAATTGGCATACCCGGACGGATTCGGCAGCATCCGGACGAATCAGAACGGCGTTTGCGATACGTGAAGGACTTTGGCGAACTGGCACGGCACTTGAACCGATCCAGATTGGTCGAGTGGGCTTCGCTGGCTTCAACCCCAACGATTCCTGAACTCGGGCTGATCCGAAACGTAGGAAGACACGAATCGTGTTGGTGAAAGGAAGTAGGGTTCGAGAGAGCGCGTTGCGGATCGGTTTGTGCGAGAAAGAAGTGCAAGTGCGGCGACCATTCGCGACGTGGGATGCATCAAAGAGAGTGTCAGGCCACGGCTGGGAACAGCCGCAGGAGAACCGCGATGTTTGAGAGATTTACCGATCGAGCCCGCAAGGTCATGGCGTTGGCCAATCAGGAAGCGCAGCGGTTCAACCACGAGTACATCGGCACCGAGCACATCCTTCTGGGTCTTGTGAAGGAGGGCTCTGGTGTCGGCGCGAACGTGCTGAAGAACCTCGATGTTGACCTCCGCAAGGTGCGTCTTGAGGTTGAGAAACTCGTCAAGGCAGGCCCCGAGATGGTGACGATGGGCCGGCTCCCCCAGACGCCCCGCGCCAAGAAGGTGATCGAGTACGCCATCGAAGAGGCCCGCAACCTCAACCACAACTACGTCGGCACCGAGCACCTGCTGCTCGGCCTTCTGCGCGAGCACGACGGCGTCGCGGCACAGGTGCTGATGAACCTCGGCCTGAAGCTCGAAGAGGTCCGCGAGGAGGTCCTGAATCTCCTCGGCGCGGGCACCGAGAGCGAAGAGTCCTCATCGGTCTCTCCCTCAGGCCCCGGCCAGCAGGCATCGGGCGGTCCGGGCGAGGCACGAGGCGGCAAGCGCAAGAGCCAGACCCCCGCGCTCGACTCGTTCGGGCGTGATCTGACCGAGCTCGCACGCGAGTCCGGCCTCGATCCTGTCATCGGTCGCACAAACGAGATCGAGCGTCTGGTCCAGGTCCTCTGCCGGCGTACCAAGAACAACCCGGTGCTGCTCGGCGAGGCGGGCGTCGGCAAGACCGCGATCGTCGAGGGTCTGGCCCAACGGATCATCTCCAACGACGTACCTGAGATCCTTTTCGACAAGCGTCTGGTCGTGCTCGACCTGGCGATGATGGTCGCGGGCACGAAGTACCGCGGCCAGTTCGAGGAGCGCATCAAGGCCGTCATGACCGAGGTCCGCCGCGCCAAGAACGTCATCCTCTTCATCGACGAGCTCCACACCCTGGTCGGGGCCGGCGGTGCGGAGGGCGCGATCGACGCGTCCAACGTGCTCAAGCCCGCGCTCGCCCGCGGCGAGATCCAGTGCATCGGTGCCACAACGTTCGACGAGTACCGCAAGTACATCGAGAAAGACGCGGCCCTTGCTCGCCGCTTCCAGTCGATCCCCGTCGATCCCCCGTCCAGCGAGCAGACCTTCGAGATCATCAAGGGCCTGCGTGAGAAGTACGAGCAGCACCACCGCGTGCGTATCACCGACGAGGCGATCAAGGCCGCCGTCGAGCTCTCCGGGCGTTACATCACGGGGCGCGTGCAGCCCGACAAGTCGATCGACGTGATCGACGAGGCCGGCGCCCGCGTCCGCATCAAGAGCATGACCAAGCCGCCGAACCTCGCCGAGCTCGAGGCCGAGATCGAGAAGCTGACGGTCGCGAAGGACGAGGCGGTCCGGGCCGCAGACTACGAGCGTGCCGCGGAGCTCCGCGATCAGGCCGAGCAGATGCGGAAGAAGAAGGAAGACATCCAGAAGCAGTGGCGGACGCGCTCTCAGGAGTATGACGGCACCGTCGATGAAGAGATCATCGCCGAGGTCGTGAGCAAGATGACGGGCGTGCCGCTCAAGAAGCTCGAGAAGGACGAGGCCCAGCGCCTGCTCAAGCTCGAGGAAGAGTTGCACAAAAAGGTCATCAGCCAGGAAGAGGCCATCAAGGCCGTCTCGAAGGCGATCCGCCGCGCCCGCGCCGGTCTGAAGGACCCCAAGCGTCCTATGGGCTCGTTCATCTTCGTCGGCCCCTCGGGCGTGGGCAAGACCCTGCTCTCCAAGGCGCTGGCGGAGTTCATGTTCGGGAACGAGGACGCCCTCGTCCACCTCGACATGTCCGAGTACATGGAGAAGCACAACGTCTCCCGCCTCGTCGGCGCGCCCCCCGGCTACGTCGGCTACGAGGAGGGCGGCCAGCTCACCGAGCAGATCCGTCGCCGCCCGTACAGCGTCGTCCTGCTCGACGAAGTCGAGAAGGCGCACCCCGATGTCTTCAACATGCTCCTCCAGATCATGGAGGAGGGACGCCTCACCGACTCGTTCGGGCGTCACGTCGACTTCCGCAACACCATCATGATCATGACGAGCAACATCGGCGCTGATCTGATCAAGGGTGGCGGCGGGTTCGGCTTCCAGAAGCGCTCCGACGCGGTCGATCACGACAACGTCAAGACGATCCTTCTGAAAGAGATCGAGCGGTTCTTCAGGCCTGAGTTCATCAACCGTCTCGACGACATCATCGTCTTCCGTCCGCTCACCCGCGAGGACCTCGTCCAGATCATCGAGTACGAGGCGGGCAAGCTCGGCAAGCGACTCGCAGCACAGGGCATCAACCTGACGCTCGACCAGCTCGCCAAGGACTTCCTGATCGAGCGCGGCTACAACCCGGACTACGGCGCGCGGCCACTGCGCCGGGCGATCGGGCAGTTCATCGAGGATCCGCTGTCCGAGATGCTCCTCTCGGGCGACCTGCACAACAAGAACGCCGTCCAGGTGACCCGCCTCGAGGGCGAGGACAAGCTGACCTTCGTCCCGACGGAGGCGCCACCCGCTCCGGCACCGGCTCCGACCGACACGCCCGTCGGCTCCGGCGCACCGAGCACCTGAACCGGCCGCTCGGCTGTTGACGACATGAACAAGGGGCATCCGGCCTTCGCCGGGTGCCCCTTTCTCTCTCACCTCGTCGCATGTTGAAAGTTGAACAACTCCGCGTCATCCGGGAGAAGCGGTGCTGAGTTCACCGGCGTCGCCGTGCCATGACCAATCCGGCGATGCCCGCGATCGCCATCGTGCCGGGGGTCGGGACCTTTGCAGGGCGTGCAAAGTGCATGAGCGGCAACTCCATAGGGAGTGCCCCGACTCCGTCAGGATCCCAGTTGAAAATCGCGACGCCGTAGCGCTCGACCGCATTCCGGGGCGAACGCACGCTGACCGAATGCGACTTGTTCTTGGGCACCAGGATGTCGATCGAGGCAGCGGCCCACTTCACATGGGCGTCCTGGTCGCCGCTGTTAGTCACCGTGTACGTGATCGTGCCGTTCTTGATCGAGCTCGAGAAACCCAGCGATGTGATGCTGCCGAGGAGCCCGCCGAAGCCCGTGAAACTCGCGTCGATGGTGGCGTCGTCGAGGACCACGTTCGACACTTGCGGCGTGTAGGTATCGACGCGAGAGGTCTTCCATTCACCCCCAGGCGACAGCCACTTCAGCTCGCTCCGCTTCCGTTTCACTTCGAGCGTCGTGGACTGGTACGACTCGAACTCGGAGCCGAAAGAACCCTCGCGGCTCATAATCGACCACTTCATCGCGGGATCTCCCCATGAGATCTCGCTCCGCATGTTGCGTGTCCCTTCCTGCACCTCGCGGTAGATGAGCGACTGACTGCCATGGAGCGGCTCGGTCATTTGGTAGAGAAACACATCGGGTCCACCGCCCCCGAAGGAGATGCTCGATCTGATCTCCGCGCACGCGGTGTTGCACAGGAACGCGGTCGAGACGCAGAGGACGCTTCTTGCTGTGTGGGAGGTGTGCATGGCTTCGCCTTGTGTTCTCTGGAGTGTGCTGCCGCGGGAGTCACTCGCACCTCGCCGACGCACGCCCATGCAGTCTCAAGCGAAAGAACGACAGTGAACCGGCGCGCCGCGCGAGTTCTTTCTCGCTTCTCGTGCCGCTCATGGTCAGCGTCTACGACACGCCGCCCGCTTCGGCGCCCACCGACACCCCGTCGGCTCCGGCGCACCGAGCACGTGAGGCAGAGTCGATCTCTTCACGAAATGAACAAGGGGCATCCGGCGAAGGCCGGATGCCCCTTCTTGTTGCTTCGGGTTTGATTCGCGATCAACGCCGACGCCTCGATGCCGCGAGACCCGCAAGCCCGGCGAGGGCGAGTGTTCCCGGTGTGGGGACGCCGCCGGCCGGCGCGAGGTAGCTCACGGAGAAGCCGATGACGCCGTCGCCCAAGCTGCCCCCTTTGGGATTGAACGTGGCGACACTCTTCCGTTCGGTCGCGCCGTTGGCCGCCTTGCGATTCTCGGTCAGCGTCTTGCCGGCATCGATGTCCCCGGAGATTCCGGTTCCGGGCCACGTGACGGTGACTTTGGCATCGGTCTTGTTCTCGACTGTGTACACGATGGTCCCATCCTTCACCGTGCTCTTGAAGACAAGGTGGGTAATGAACTCGCCGACACCATTGCTGGACAGCACATTGAACATCGTGTAGGTGTCCTCGTGCTTGGTGTTGTCAACCGCCGGCACATACGACTTGGCCCGCTTCTCGAACGAGAGCCCCGGTGTCTTCATGCTGAAGTCGCTCAGACGCTCGTTCGACACGAGGTTGGATACCTGCGTGAACATGATGTTCGCGGGCTTATCCGCTGCGGGAGCGGCGATGATCTTGGCGCTGAGCGAAGGGCCCGCCCAGCTCACGTCGTAGCCCTTGTTCTTGTTGCCGTTCTTGATCGTCCAGCTGTAGTACTTCAGCGTCGTGAACGGAACGTCTGTTCTCGAACTCGTGATCGAGCTCTCGTTGATCCCGTTGTTGTCGAGATCGAAGTTCAAGGTGAGATCCGCGTTCGCGGAACCGCACGAAAGAGCCAGTGCCGCAAGAGACGCGAAGATGGTGCGAGGGTTGTTCATGGTGATTCTCCTGAGTGGTGGTGCAAAGTCTGGGTCTTTCCGGGCCTCTGCCCGTGATCCCGACAGACCCTCAGCGTGGACCGCACCCAAGACCGGCGCGAAATCGAGAAAGATCTCTAGAAGTTTCACGCGAGAGCGAGCGACGCCTCACCCCACGCTCAAGAACCGGGCCGCATCTCCCATGAGCCCGCGCAGCTTCTCGACCGCCCGCGACCCCAACCGCCTCACCGCGTCCTCGGACCTCCCCATGTCCCGCGCGATCTCGGAGATCGACTCCTGGTCCAGCAGCAGGCGTTGCACCACCGTGCGCTGGTCCGGGTCCAGCCGCGCGATTGCCACCATCATCGCGGCAACCGCCTCCTGCCTGCGGGGCAGCACACTGGGCGTCTGGAGGTCGGGCATGCACTGCCCGAGGAACGACTCGTGGCGCGACATTCCTCCCGGCGTCACGGCGACTCGCCCCTCTCCTCGCTTCTTCGCACGATGCCTGCGCACCGCATCGATGAAGCGATGGTCAAGTATCGTTGAGATCCAGCGGTAGAACGACTCCTCGCCCTGATCCGTGAAGCCCGGCAGATCGGCGACCGCCTGGATGTACGTCTCCTGCAGCAGGTCGTCCGGATCGATCCGGCCCTGCCACTCCGGTCCGATCTTCCGTGCGGCACGCCCGAGCAGCCGGTCGTGGACTGAGCCCAACAACCGCTCGATCGCGCGATCGTCGCCGGCTTGTGCCGCACGCACAAGGGCAGCGTCGTAGGAAGAGTGCTGGTCGCCAGTGTACGTTTGCATCCCGGGGATTATACTGGGCGTCTTCGGCGGCACCTCTGTGCCTGCCAGACCGGGGCGAGCCGCATGCCTGATCCGCAACCAGGTCTGCCTTCCGAAGACCGGCCCTCGCAGGGTCCATCCTACACGAGTTCGTTCGGTGATGTCGTGCGTATCCGGGACGAGCCCCTGCCCGAAGCCCCAGGGTATGACCTCGTTGAGGAGATCGGGCGTGGCGGCATGGGGGTTGTCTATGAGGCCTACCAGCGTTCAACCGGGAGAAAGGTCGCCATCAAGTTCATGCGTGGGCTGGGACGGGACCTCTCCATTCGCTTCGAGCGAGAGATCGACCTGCTCGCGCGTCTGTCGATTCCCGGGGTTGTCTCGGTGATCGACTCTGGCGTCCACAACGGCAACTGGTATTACGCGATGGAGCACATCGACGGGGAGCCGCTCGACGAGCGCGTGCAACCCGGCAAGGGAGATGTGCGCGAGACGATGGGGCTTGTCGCGTCTGTTGCCGAGGTCGTGACCAGCGCGCACGAGCGGGGCGTCTTGCATCGCGATCTCAAGCCGTCGAACATCCTCGTCGAGAAGGATGGGCGCGTCAGACTGCTCGACTTCGGGCTCGCCAAATCGATCGATCCGGATTCGGGCGTGAACGCTGAAGTCACGATCTCCGAGCCGGGGCGACCGATGGGGACGCTCGCGTACATGCCCCCGGAGCAGGCATCGGGCGAGGGCGCGTCGGTCAGGAGCGACGTCTACGCGATCGGTGTGATCGCGTTCTATCTGCTGACGGGTCGCCATCCGATCGAGATCGGGGGGACACTGATCGAGGCCGTCCAGCGCATCCGTACAACGCCGATCCCGAAGCCGTCGGCGTATCGCCCCCGCGTAAGCACGGACATCGACGCGATCATCTCGAAGGCGACAGCCAAACTCCAAGCGGACCGCTACGCCACCGCTGCGGAACTCGCGTCAGATATCCGGAACCACCTCGCCGGGCGGCCGATCAGCGCGCGTCGGGTGTCGGGCGTTGTCCGTGTCTGGCGATGGGTGATGCGGAACAGGATTCTCGTGGGTGTGGTGGGCGGGGCATTGATTGCCATGATTGTGATGGGCATCGCGTCTTTCATGCGCGTCGTCCGCGAGCGAGACCGCGCCAACTCGCTCTTGCTGGAGACCTTCTCCCACTTCAGTGATATCTCGCAGATGGAAGACATGGCGTTCAAGCGTGCCGCAGCTGCCGAGCGGATCTACGGCAAGCAGAGCCGCCTGTATGTCGTCGCGACGCTGCAGTACGCCATTCTTCTCGAACACCGACAACGCTATGTCGAGGCCGAGCACCTCGCCCGAGAAGCTCTCGCCGTGCTCGCAGAACTGAAGGGGATCTCAGATGGGGACAGATCGCTCGCGTCCTTGTACATGGGGCGGATCCTCGGCTGGCAGGGAAAGCATGATGAAGCGATCAAATTGCTGACCGAATCAAGGTCGCTGGCGAGAAACGCCAGACTGGGCGGGAGAGTGGATCCGTTCGCGGCCGGTCACACGGAGGCCCACGCCGCCCTCTTCCTGGGCAATAACCTGCAACTCGTCGGACGACACAGTGACTCGCTCGAACCCCTTGAGTATGCGTATCGGTGGTGGGCCGAAGACCCACCGACACGCGATGACGGGTGGTACACTGGGGCGATCCGCACATACGCCGAGTCGCTGCTCCGGATCGGAGAGGTCGCACAAGCCGAGGGTGTGCTTCTGGAGTCGTACCAGCGCGACTCTGCCGCGGTCCCCATGGACCTGCCGCGTCATCTGAGAAACGCAGTGGCACTCGCGGATTTCTACACAGCAGTCGGACGCGCCGATGACGCAAAGCCGTACCGGGACGAGGTCGCGCGGGCTCTTGACGCTGGGATCATGCCGCTCAAGCAGGATGTTCGATATCCGGAGTTCCCGCCCGAGTAACGAAGCACCTGCGAATGAACGACACGGATCCCTGGATGAAGCACGGGCGAGTATTCCAAGGTTGTATACTGCGCCTGTGCCGCGTGGCACCCGGGAGAATCGCATGGCCGAGCCAACGGAAGAGCGATTGATCGCCATGGCGGTCGCCCGATACTTCGGGAACACGGGGCCGAGCGATGGAGCCGAACCCTGCCCTCCCACGCGCCCGAGCGTTGACGCCTTGCTCGACGAATTATTCCCGAGCGTGAACGCGGAGGCGCGTGCATCGCTTCGCACATCGCTGATCGGGGCGATCAGCGGCGCATCCAGAGCGTCTCACGCCGAACGCGATCGCCACGCCGTGATCGGAACCGATCTCGGATCATCGATCCCAGAGGTCCCCGGATATGACCTGATCGAGGAGATCGGGCGGGGCGGCATGGGCGTGGTGTACGAGGGGTACCAGCGTTCGACCGGGCGCCGCGTCGCCGTCAAGTTCATGCGGGGCTCGGGGCGAGACCTCTCGCTCAGGTTCGAGCGAGAAATCGATCTGCTCGCGAGACTGTCGCACCCGGGGATCGTCTCTGTGATCGACTCGGGAGCCGCCGCAGACCGGTACTACTACGTCATGGAGTATGTCGAGGGCCGCCCGCTCGACCAGCACCTCACGCCCGGCACGAGCGAGCCGCGCAACGTTCTGAAACTTCTCGCTGACATCGCCGACGTTGTGAATGACGCGCACCAGCGGGGCGTGCTGCACCGTGATCTGAAGCCCGCGAACATCCTTGTTGAGTCCAACGGGCGTATCCGCCTCCTCGACTTCGGTCTCGCAAAGGCGATCGATCCCGATACCGGCGTCAACGCCGAACTGACGATCTCCGAAGCCGGGCGGCCGATGGGGACGCTCGCGTACATGCCTCCCGAGCAGGCATCGGGCGGCTCCAGCGGGATCTCGGTCCGCAGCGATGTGTACGCCCTCGGTGTGATCGGGTACTACCTGCTGAGCGGGCGTCACCCGATCGACGTTGACGGAAAGCTGCTGGATGTCATCAAGCGGATCCAGCACGAGCAACCCGATCGCCCATCTTCAATCCGGAACGGACTCGGCGCGGACATCGACGCGATGATCGGCAAGGCCACGTCGAAACTGCCGCAGGATCGCTACGCGACCGCCTCGGACTTCGGCGCGGACATCCGGCGCTATCTCGCAGGATTGCCGATCGAGGCCCGGCGCGTCTCCGACATCGTCCGCTCGTGGCGATGGATCAAGCGGAACAGGGCGCTGGCCGCCGTGGTCTGCGTCTCGGCGCTTCTCGTGGTCTCGTTCGGTGTCGCGGCGTTCCTGAGAGTCGTTGACGAGCGTGACAAGGCCCGCCGGATCGCAAGCCATTCGATGCGGGAACTCAGCCGCCTGCAATCGTCAGAAGAATCCACGCGGGCTGCGGTCACCGAGGCGAGAGAGTTGTACGGCGAGAACTCCGCGGTGTACGCCGACGCCCTGATCCGGCTCGCCCTTGTCATGGAACGGTCTTCGCAGCACACCGCCGCCGCGCTCGAGGCGGGTCGTGCGCTCGAGATCGTGAAACGGATCCTCCCCGAGTCCGACCCGCTGTACTCGATGGCCCATCTGCACTACGGACGCATGATCTTCCAGCCGGGACGGTACATCGACTCTGAGCCAGTTCTGCGAGAGGCGGTCCGACTGCTCGAAGCACACCCGGCGTTTGATGGGCTCGCACTGGCCCAGGCCCGGATGTACCTCGGCTCGGCGCTGCACCAGATCCCCGGGCGCATGCCGGAGGCCGAGCGGTACCTGCGGGAGTCTTACGAGTGGTACCGCCAGCATCCGGATCGCGATGATGGATACATGACGGGTGTGCTGCGCATGCTGGCCAGCGCGATCGCGAATCAGGGGCGTGTGGAAGAGGGGGAGGCCGAGCTGCTCCGTGCCCTTCACGAGGAGGAGCAGCGAGAGCTTCCTGATCCTGCCAGACGCCTTCGCTTGCTGCTCTTCCTCGCCGATTACTACACCGCGGGCAGACGCATGGACGAAGCGGCCGTCTATCGCGAGAAGGCGCAGGCGGATCTGGCCAAGGGGATCGATCCGTTCTCCGTGCCGACACCGGCGCAGCGCTACCTCGGTGAATCCGAGGCGGACCCACGCTGAAGCCCAGGCGAGCCGTGTCTTGACAGCAACAAAGGAAGAAGCCCGGCCCCAAGACGGGACCGGGCTTCGAGAGTGATCAGAAACAAACCGTCACGAACAAGATCGATCAGCGCCGACGACGCGCGACGAGCCCGGTCAGGCCGAGCATCGCAAGTGCCGAAGGTGCCGGGATCATGCCGATCGTGATGTCAGCCGACGTGGACGACATCTGGAGGGTGTAGGTGCCGAAGTCGCCGTTGTCGAACCCGGAGACGACGACGTAGTACTGCGTGCCACCCGTCAGACCGGTCGTGAATGCCGAGTTGGCACCAACGCCGGAGTCATCGTCGCCGATGATGACGTTCGAGAGAGCCGATGCGGGATTGAACCCGCCCGGGCCGTAGAGGTGCATGAATGTGTCGAAACCGGTCGCGGCGGCGATGATGTCGAAGATCACCGATGCGTTGATGTTGGTGTACATCGGAATGACTTCGTACCGCACGGCCGTTCCGACGCCGGAGAGGCCTGTCGGAGGGTTGCCCGCGAGAGCGCGGTTGAATGTCGAGCCGCCGGTCGTGTCACCGCTGTACTCCTCAACATCCGCCATCACTGAACCGGCGAGAAGCGCGAACGCGCACAGAGAAACCACCTTCTTCATGTTCAAGGCCTCCTCGTATGAGAGTGGATAGCTGTCTCGGACGGCTCTCAAGGAACACATGCCACTGCGCCCACCACGGACGCCACGAACCGACCGACCAGTCTCCCCTCAGAAATAACTTGCAGATTCTGAACGTCTTGCCCTCGGAACGAGCATACCCGACCAGCCATGCATGAAGAAGCCCAAATCTCACACGTACCTGCGATTGTCTGTGCATACCGCCCATAACCGGCACGCGGACTCAGCAATCACGCGTCGTGAACGTCTTGACCACCGTGGCATCCGTGTTTCCCTGGTGTGGGCGCACACGTCCGAGAATCACACGCGGCATCGGCCTTTCAGCAGCAGCTCTCACTGCGAGATCGTCGGGACGAGTACCACACAGCCGTTCCCGTTCCCCTAACATCAGTCGAGTGAGCAAACGATCCGCAAAGCCCGCTGCCTCCGCAACACGTCCCGCCCAACGTGGCACACCCGGCGAGGCCCCCATCACACCCCTCGAAATCCCCCGCAATGTGAAGACCCTCGTCGTCTTCGGCGGCTCGTTCGATCCCCCCCACTTCATGCACATCGCGGCACCGATCATGACCGTGGTCCGAATGTACGGGCCGAAGGAAGGGTGGCTCCTGTATGTGCCCGCAGCCCGCAGCCCACACAAACAGTCCGTCGTCGCCCCTGATGACCATCGGCTCGCGATGCTCCGCCTTGCCATCGACATCCCCGGGCCGCGCTCGATCTGGACCGACGAGCTCGATCGCGCCCGCTGGCAACGTGAGCACAAACGCAAGCCGTCTCCCTCCTACACCATCGACACGCTCCGGCGCCTGCACAGCATCGTTCCCGCTCGCGTCAAGCTCCGCTTGCTGATCGGCTCCGATCAGGTGTGGGAGTTCCACCGCTGGAAAGAGCCGCGCGAGATCATCCGGCTGGCCGAGCCGCTCGTGCTGGCGCGCGAGCCGACGGGAAGCGTCAGTTCGGTGTATGCCGCGCTCGACGACGAGTTCTGGACGCGTGAAGAGAAACGCGAGTGGTGCGCGCGGTTGGCTCCCAACTTCCCGCTTGAAGCGGCATCGACCTCAGTGCGGCTCGCGATTCCCGGCGCGCCCCACAACGCCGAAGCATGGAAGCGCCGGAAGGCCCTCCGCGATATCCCTACTCCCGTCGCTCGCCACATCATCGCTTCCAACCTCTACGGGTTTCGCGCCGGCACACCGCGCGACCTCGCGCCAGAAGAGATGCCGCAGACGCTGACGGGCGACACGCCCGGTACGATGGAGCGGGTGCGAAACTCGCTGATCCTGCAGCTCGCGAAGAACGTCGCATCGCCGACCGGCTCCAGGAAGCGAAAGCGGCGCCCGAAACCGACTTCAAAGCCCCATGGCGCACGCACGCCTCGCAACACACTCCAGAACAAGAAGTCCTTAAGGAGCAAGAACCGATGATCGGCGACGGCTGGGATGGCGAACCCTCGGTCCGACCCGGCGAGTACGCCGAGCCGCTCGGCGCGCCGAGCGCGGGCACCAAGCGAATCCTCGTGGTCACCGGCTCGCGCGCCGACTTCGGCCTCCTCGTCCCCGTCATGCGCGAGATCGAGACCAAGCCGGGGCTCGAACTCCTCGTCGTCGCCGCGGGCTCCCACCTCGTCACGCCCGCACTCACCTATCGCGACGTCAAGAAGCTCTTCCCCGTCGCCGACGCCGCGATCATGCAGACACCCGGGCGCACCACGCGTCTCGATGATGCCGAAGCCACCGGCCGGGGCGTCCACCGCTTCGCCCGCATCTACCGCCGTCTTCAGCCGACCTGGGTCCTCGTCCTCGGCGATCGCATCGAGGCCTTCGCCGCCGCGTCCGCCGCGGCGATCGCCGGCATCCCCATCGCGCACATCCACGGCGGCGACCGCGCCGAGGGAGTCGCCGACGAATCGCTCCGCCACGCCATCACCAAGCTCGCGCACCTGCACCTCGCGGCGACCGCCGCGTCGGCGCAGCGGATCGTCCGCATGGGCGAACGCCCCGAGACCGTTCACATCGTGGGTTCCCCGGCGATCGACGGCCTCTCGCGTGTCCAGCCGATGAGCGACGATGCGTCACGATCATTCGGCGATCCGGACACGCTCCTGCTCATGCATCCGATCGGCCGACCCGCGGAGCACGAAGAGGCGAGCGTGTGCGGCGTCATCGATGCCCTTTCCGGCAGGCGCGTCCTCGCCCTCGATCCAAACCTCGATCCAGGGCGCGACGGCATCATGCGGGCCCTCGACGCGAGCTCGACCTCTGCGATCGTGCATCGCCTGGCCCACATGGAGCGCCCGCTCTTTCTCTCGTTGCTGAAGCGGCTCGCGGTCTCGGGAGGGCTGATCGTCGGTAACTCATCCGCAGCATTGATCGAGGCCGCGGCCCTCAAACTCCCCGCGGTCAACGTCGGCCCGAGACAAGCGGGGCGGGAGCGTCCTCCGAATGTCGTGGATGCACCCTCGGAGACAACGCACGAGGTTCGCCAGGCGATCCAGCTCGCGATGTCGATCGATCGCGAGGCGATCACGCATCCGTACGGCGACGGCCACAGCGGCGCGAGAATCGCCGATCTGCTGGCCCAGGCACCGCTTCCCGATGAACGCACGCTCAGAAAGCGGAACGCGTACTGATCGCACTCACGGGCGCTCCTCGATCCTCTCGGCGAATGTCTTGGTGGGCGGCTCGGCGAGGATGTGCCCCTTGCCCGCCTCGCCCGGCTTGAAGACCAGCCGCTCGCGGATCATCTTGCGGAGCCGGGCGCGCAACGCCGGATCCGCCCTGGACTGCCGGAGCGCATCGTCCATGTCGCGGAGAAGCCGGCGCGTCATCCGCTTCAAGGCCATCAGTTCTTTCTCGACCGATGCCCGCTCGTTCTCCGCGCCGCGCCGCCGGGCACGCTCGCCCGCCAGAAGTTGCCCCGTGTGGTTCTGTTTCGCGCGGAGCTCGTCGCGTTCGCGCCGCAGCCCGAGCGCAGCCGCTCCGAGCCCCGCAGCAGGAAGCAGCATCGCCGCAACAACAGCCCCCGCGCGGACGACATCGGCAACCTGCACGATGAGCGAGACCGCCAGCATCACCGCCAGTCCGCCGAGGATCACCACAGGCAGCAGGGCACGGCGCTTGAAGACCTCACGAACCAGCCGCCCCGCCGCGCCCCCCGCGCTCGCGTGGACGGCATGCCCGGCGAGACAGCGGCGGATGTCCTCTGCCAGATCCTGCACGCTCTGGTACCGCTTCGAGGGATCCTTCTCGAGCGCACGCATCACGATCGCGTCCAGATCGCGGCTGATCGCCCTCGAAACACTGCGCGGGCGAGGCGGGACCTCATCGGTCACCACCTTCATCGCCTGGTGCACAGGCAACTCGGACACCTTGTATGGCAACTGCCCGCACACAAGCTCGTACAGCACCACGCCGAGCGCGTAGACATCCGCCCGGGCGTCGAGCATCAACGGATCGCCGTGGCACTGCTCCGGCGACATGTACTGGATCGTGCCGAGCACCTGCCCCATGTCCGTGCTGGTCGTCGCGGCGACATCCGCGTCGGTCGTCTTGGCGATGCCGAAATCGATGATCTTCGGCCAGCCCGTGTCGTCCACAAGGATGTTCGCCGGCTTGAGGTCGCGATGCACCACGCCCTGGCGGTTCCCGTGATGGACGCCGTCGCAGACATGCAGGAAGAGCCGCAGCTTCCGGTCGAGTTCGAGCCCGCGATCAGAGGCGTAGAGCGTGATCGGCCTTGCCAGCGGGATCAGCTCCATCGCGAAATAGGGCAGACTCGATCCTGTCGGCTCGTCTCGATGCACGCCCGCGCCGAAGATCGTCGCGATCGCCGGGTGACGCAGCTTCCCGAGGATCGCGCACTCGCTCTGGAAGCGACGCAGATTGGTCGGCGACATCGCGTTGGATTTGAGCACCTTGAGCGCGACGCTGCGGTGAGGGTTCTCCTGGCGCGCCTCGTACACGGTCCCCATGCCGCCGGAGGCGATCGTCCGCACGATCGAGTACTCACCGATCCGGGGCGAAGCCGAGAGCACAAGCCCCGGCGCATCCAGGTCCTCCGAGAACACATCCTCCATCAACTGCCCCGCGGCATCGGCGGTCAGTGCGCCCTCATCGCCCGGCCCGAACTCGGCGCGCACCGGCTCTTTCGGCGGCTCGTCACGCGACACCGGAAACCCGTTCCAGTCTTCTTCGCTTCGCTCGGACATTCGCTCCCGGTCCAAGCCCACCCGCCCCGCTACCCCTTCCGAACCGGCACCCACCGATTCGCACCCCGACGAGATCCGATCCACTCGCCCTGAGCATCTTACCACATACACTCCCTACCGATTGGCGAACCCGGTCAATCATGCGGGGAGATGCTGCCATGCCTGATTCGTCGGCCGCCGCCTTTCGCACCACACGATGGTCGCTGGTGCTGAGGGCCCAGGGGAGCGGGACCGAACTCGACCAGCTCCTTCGCCTCTACTGGCGGCCTGTCTACGCGTGGCTCCGACGTCAGCGCCGATCCAGGCACGACGCATCGGACCTCACACAGTCCTTCATCTGCGATGTTGTGCTCGCCCGCGATCTCTTGGCAAAGGCCGAGAAGGGAAGGGGACGGTTCCGGTCGTACCTGCTCACCGCGCTCTCCCGATTCCTGATAGACGAACACCGCCACCGGACGGCCTCGACCCGCGCGCCGGCCACGCCCGTGCGCTCGCTCGACGCGCCCGCCTTCGCGCACCCCGAGCGAGGCAGACCGCTCCTCGACGCCGCGGAGCCCTCTCCGACGGATGATCCTGTCAGAGCGTTCGAACGCCAATGGGCGACAACCGTGATCGAACTCGCGCTCGAACGCTTCGAGCGGAAGTGTGTCGAAGAAGGGCTGGATGCGCAGCACACGGCGTTCATGCTCAACGTCGTCGCGCCCGCGACGCGAGGGAGCAAGAGCCAGTCTCTCGAAGCCCTGGCCAAGTCTCTCGGCTTGAGCGATTGGACCAAGGCCGGATCGACGATCCAGACCGCCAAGCGACGCTTCCGCAGGGAACTCGAGCGCGTGGTCCTAGAGACGCTCGAAGACCCCCGCGATCTCGCAGACGAGTTGCGAGCGATCCGAGATGCGCTCAAGCAGTGAGGCCGTCGCGCGACTCGGTCTCACTCGTCGCAGCAAGATGGAGCGAGCGGTTCAGATGCTCGGAGCGGGCGGGAAATCGATCGGTGTCTGCGCGATGTGATTGAAGTAGTTGGTGTAGACCGCCAGCGCGTACCCGGCCACGACCTCGGCGATATGGCCATCGCCGTACCCGGCGCTCTTGAAGGCCCGGATGTCGTCGTCGCTGATGTGGCCGCGCTTCTCGTGGATCGCAACGGTGAACCGCGCGAGCGCGTTGAGTTTCGGATCGCTCATGGTGCCGCGCCGCGCTTCGATCGTCTGTGCCTCGGTCAGCCCGACGGACTTCCCGATCGCCGTGTGGGCCGCCTCGCAGTATCCGCAGCCGTTCAGCGAGCCGACAGCCAACTGAACCACTTCACGCTCCTTGCCGCTGAGCCCGCCATGGCCGAGCGCGCCGGACAACCCGAGATATGCCTGCAGGGCGGCCGGCGAGTTGGCCATGGCCTTGAAGATATTGAAGTGCTTCCCGGCCAGAGGCCCGTCCAGAATCTCCTTGACCTTGCCGGTGGACGAGGCGGGATCGATCAATGACAGGCGGGCCATGCGCGTGCTCCTCTCAACGTGTGGTGCTCATCGTAGAGTCGTGCGGCAAAGGCAACCTCTGCCGCACACCGCCTGAGATGCCGCCTGAGCCCCGGCGGTTCCCGGATTCTCCGCGTCGCACGGGACATATCCTCCGATTGTGGCACATCCGCAGCGTGTCCAACCCGTCATCCTCGCGATCGAGACCAGCAACCCGACCGCTGATCCCGGGCACTCGGCGTCGGTTGCGGTGGCCCAGCTCGAGGGGCCCGGCGCCGGCAACCCTCGACACCTCTCCAGCGTGACGCTCGGTCCGGACGAGTCACAGGGCCTCCTCCCGTCGATCGATCGCTGTTTCAGGGGGTGCTCGCTCACGCCCCATGCGCTGCGCGCGCCCGGCTCACGGATCGTCGTCTCCATCGGTCCTGGTGGTTACACATCCATCCGGCTCGCCGTCACCGCCGCCAAAATCCTGGCAGAATCGACCGGCGCACGCTGCATCCCCGTGCCGACCGCGCACGTCGCTGCGGCTCGCGTCAGCAACCCGCGCCCGTTCGCCGTCGCGCTCGCTTCCAAGCGGGAGACCGCGTGGGTCGCGGCGTTCAATCCCGACCGGACCGAGCATCGGGTGATCGGTATCAGCGATGAGCGTGTGATCGAGACCCTTGTCTCCATCGGTGTCGATCTCTTGGTGGTTGATCGATTCGCGCCGCCCGCGATGGTGGAGCGTGCGAGGGCGTGCGGCGTTCGGATCCAGCCGCCGACGTTCGATGCGATGGCATGCTGCGACCTCGGGGCGCGATACCAACCCCTTGACCCCATCGAACTCGAACCGCTCTATCCGAGGGAGCCGGAAGCCGTCACCAAGTGGCGCGTCCTGCATGCCGCAGCGAAGGGTCCGCCACCGCAGCCCGGGTGAGTGCGGCTCATATCAGTCATCCGAGTCGCCGCACAAAGAACGAAAGGACCGAAGCATGGGTCTCTTCGGCAGAAACAACGACGCCATCCTCAATGTTCGGCTCGCGCGCATCGAGCAGAAACTCGATGCCATCATCGAGTCGCTGGGGATCGAGGTCCCGGACCGAATGACCATGCCCGCAGGGGTCGCGCTGAACCCCGAGGCGGTCGAGGAGATACGAGCCCTCATCCTCTCGAACCGCAAGATCGAAGCGGTGAAGCGCGTGCGTGATCTGACCGGGCTCGGCCTGAAAGAGGCCCTGGACCTCGTCGAGGCCGGCCTCTGACACGCCACGCTCGACCCGCGCACCCTTCGCCTTCTCCCCGGCAGCCGTTCGCCGCTTCTGCGCCCCACCCCCCACCCCCCGCCACACCCACGATCCCGATCACGAACCGTCCGTTCGGTTGTCATAGAGTTGCGAGAGCGCGTGTCTTCTTGTCCCGATCCTTCATCCAACAAGGGTCTTGCAGCCGCTCTCACTCTCCGCTCGCCCAGTCCGGAAACCTGATTCGTTCGAGAACGCCTTTCGGAAGCCCCACATGCGAGTCCTCGTCGCGATACCCGTCTACAACGAGCAGCGATATGTCCAGCAGGTGCTCGAGCGAGTGCTCCGCCACGCCCCCGACGTGCTCGTCATCGACGACGGATCGACCGACGCAACGCCCCTCCTCCTCAGCCAGTTCCCGGTCGAGGTCATCCGCCACGCCAAGAACCGCGGCTACGGCCGCAGTCTCATGGATGCGTTCCGCTGGGCCTCCGTCGATGGCTTCGACTGGGTCATCACCATGGACTGCGATGAGCAGCACGAGCCCGCCTCCATCCCGAGTTTCATCGACGCGATCGCGCGGAACGACTCGGACATCGTGAGCGGCAGCCGATACCTCGCGCCCACACCCGAGGACGACCGCCCCCCGCCGGAGCGTCGGCGCATCAACGCGGAGATCACTGAAGAGCTGAACCGACGCCTCGGGCTTTCGATCACCGATGCGTTCTGCGGGTTCAAGGCGTACAGGATCGACGCCGTTCGGTCTCTGACGCTCACGGTCGATGGATACGCCTTCCCGCTCCAGTTCTGGGTGCAGGCAGTCGCTTCGGGGCTTCGCATCAGCGAGATCCCCGTCAAACTGATCTACAACGATCTGAATCGATCCTTCGGCGGACCGCTCGACAACCAGCAGATCCGTCTGGCCCATTACCGCACGGTGCTCTACAAAGAGCTCGAACGCTGCGCAGACAGACTCCTGCCGTCCGCGCTGCTCGGGCTCGCCCACCCCGCCCCTGGAGCATCCGCCTGATGGAGATCAGGACCCGTCAGTCCGACGACGAGAGCGCGCCGGCGGACGATGCGTGTACCCCGTCGCTCATCGACCACGTCCGCTTCGAACCCCACGCCGACAAGTGGCACACCCTCGTCGTGCGTCGCCCCCTGACGACATACCAATCGACCCTCCGTGCCCAGCTCGGACTCCCCCTGGATCGACCGATCATCATGTCCGGGCATCAATGCGAGTTCTGGCACCCCGGAATCCTCGCCAAGTGGTTCGCCGGTGTGGCACTCGCCCGGCGCGTCGGAGGCGCCTTCGTCTGGCTCCACGTCGATCAGGACACCAACGACCCGGGACGCATCTTCGTTCCCGCCATCGACGCCGCACAAAGACTCATCAGGCAGGACATCACGCTCGTCCCTCCGGTCACCGATGTGCCGACCGGGTCTCGGCGAGCCGTCCGAGTCGATCTCGCATCCTCGCTCGCCGCCGTCGCTGCAACGCATCGACTCGATCCCTCTTGGCTGGACGGGCTGGGCCGGATCGCCGACTCGTTGAACCACTTCGCGGGCGAGCCCACGCTCGCCACCCAGTTCGGCCTCGCGTCACAGTCGCTCATTCCCGGCGCAGCACTCGCCACACATGATGCCGCGAATCCGCACATTCACACCATCACGACCAGTCACCTCTCCTCCACCGATGGTTTCGCGGCACTGGTCGCCGCGCTGCGGCGCGACGCGGTGAGAGCCGTGGACTCACACAACCACGCCGCGGCCCGCAGGCCTGAAGCGGGTATCCGCCCGCTCGGCCTTAAGGTCTCTGCGGATCATCCGGCGCGTGTTGAGCTCCCGCTCTGGAGAGTTCGCCCCGGCACGCCTCGGGTCGGCGTCATGCTCTCTCATCTCGTCGAGATCCCGCCCCATGAGCTCCGCCCCCGCGCCCTTCTCATGACGGGCCTCGCACGCCTCGGCGCATGCGACCTCTTCATCCACGGCACCGGAGGCGGCACGTACGACCGGATCACGGACGAGTGGCTGCACGACTGGCTCCGCGGTTCGACCGATCCCGAGACGAACGAGCTCGCGCACGCGCTGCCGCTCGCGCCGACCGTTGTGTGCACGGCGACCGCACGCCTGGCGTTCGACAGCGACCGAGGGGGCGTCAACATCGCCGAGGCCCGAGCGGCACGCCACCTCGCGCACCGTGCGCGCCACGATCCGCAGCTCCTGGGCGACAAGGACGCGGGCCTCACCAAACGCGAATTGGTCGCCCGCATCGATCGCTCGAGAGACAGGGCCGAGCGGGCCATGCTCTTCCAGAGTCTGCACGCCATGCTCGATCGCTCCCGTGCCGAGCACGCAGATCGCCTCGCGTCTCTCGATCACGAATCACGTGTGCTCGCACGAAAGGCCGCAGAAGAACCGATCGTGCGCGAGCGCACATGGCCATTCCCGCTCTATCCTGAGACAACGCTGCGGTCACTCCGGCGTCGGATCGAGGACCAGATCATGCACGATGCGCCGACGGGATCGCCAGCATGATGCGCCGGCGAGAATTCATCGCTGATTCGCTGCGGAGCTCGACGATCCTCACCGGAATCGGCACGGTATGCTCCGCGCTCTGCGCCTGCACGCGTTCCCCCAACAGTGCGCCAAAGGTCCCCGGAATCGGCCCGCCGCGGCTCGCCGCCCTCAGCCCCGCGCTCGCGATCACCCTCCGCGATCTCGGCCTCACCGAGAGCATCGTTGCACGCCACGCCTGGGACATGGCCCTTGATATTTCGCTTCCGATCGCGGGCGATCAGTCCTCGCTGGACTACGAGGCGTTGATCACGACACGCCCGACACACGTGCTGCTTGAATGGGGCGAGCGGCCCGTGCCCGATCGCCTGCTGCGTCTCGCCACAACGCACGACTGGAAAGTCCGGAGCTGGTCGCTCCTCTCATACACACAGGTGCGCAGCAGTCTGGCGGAGATCGCGGGCTTCATCGCCTCGGACATGCCCACAGCTCAATCACTCGCTCTCAGCAGCCGCGCCGAGGAACTGGCATCCAGACTCGATCTGGCGTGCGGGCGACGCGAGGCGTCCGCACGCGCGGGCCGGGTGCTGCTCCTTCACTCGGTCCTGCCGCCCGCGGCCCTCGGACCCGGCTCGTTCCACCATGAGATCCTTGAGCGACTGGGAGGCATCCCCGCGCTCACAACCGGCAACCCGTACGTCCAGTTGCACATGGAGGACCTGCTCGACATCGCGCCCGACGCGATCGTGCTGATCCAGCCCAGAGACCCCCGTGAGACGGCTTCGGAGCCCGCGCCGAGCACCTGGATCGAGATCGAGCAGCGTCTGGGTGCGATCTCGCGTCTCTCGATCCCCGCCGTTCGCGAGCGGCGCGTCGCGATCATCTCGGATCCCTTCTCACTCACGCCGAGCACGGCGATGATCGGCTTTGCCGAAGAGTTCGCATCGATCCTCGCGCGATGGGCCTGATCCTTCGTTGGTCCGCGCTCAGCCACGAAGGCACAAACGCGAACGCGGCGTCGCTCGATGAGCAACGCCGCGTGAACGAATCGCTTGTGTGCCCTGACTCAGGCCTTGGGCTTCCAACCCGCCTTGAAGTTGGCGATGGCGTCGGTGAGACGCTTCTCAAGGTCGGCGTCCAGCGCCTTCTTGGCGTCGAGATCGTTCCAGATCGGCTTGCCCGCCGCCTGGAAGTGGTCGAGCATCGCACGCTCGAACTCGCGAACCTGGGGCACGGGGATGTCGTCGAGGAAGCCCTTGGTGCCCGCGTAGATCGAGATCACCTGGTCCACGACGTTGAACGGCGTGTACTGGCCCTGCTTGAGCAACTCAACCATGCGCCGGCCTCGATCGAGCTGACGCTGCGTCGCCTTGTCGAGCTCGGTGCCGAGCTGGGCGAAGGCCTCAAGCTCGCGTGCGGATGCAAGGTCGAGACGGAGCGAGCCGGCGATCTTCTTCATCGCCTTGATCTGGGCGTTGCCGCCGACTCGGGAGACCGAGATACCGACGTTGATCGCCGGACGAACGCCGGAGAAGAAGAGCTCGGGTTCGAGGTAGATCTGTCCGTCGGTGATCGAGATCACGTTGGTCGGGATGTACGCCGAGACGTCGCCCTCCTGCGTCTCGATCACGGGGAGGGACGTGATGCTGCCGCCGCCGTTCTCGTCGGAGAGCTTGGTTGCACGCTCGAGCAGACGAGAGTGCAGATAGAAGACGTCGCCGGGGTACGCCTCGCGGCCCGGGGGACGCTTGAGGAGCAGCGACAACTGGCGATACGCGACCGCCTGCTTGGAAAGGTCGTCATAGATGCAGAGGGCGTGCTTGGGCGTCTTGCCGCTCTTGCCCTGCCACATGAAGTACTCGGCCATCGCGGTGCCCGAGTAGGGCGCGACATACTGCATGGGGGCCGGGTCGGACGCGCCGGCAACCACCACGATCGTGTAGTCCATCGCGCCGGCCTTGCGGAGTGTCTCGACGACGCCCGCAACCGTGGATTCCTTCTGACCGACGGCGACGTAGATGCAGACGACCGCATCCGGCGTGCCCCAGTACTGCTTCTGGTTGATGATCGTGTCGATGGCGACGGCCGTCTTGCCCGTCTTGCGGTCGCCGATGATCAGCTCGCGCTGTCCCTTGCCGATCGGGATCATGGCGTCGATCGCCTTGATGCCCGTCTGCACCGGCTCGGTCACGGGCTGACGCTCGGCGATGCCCGGAGCGATGATGTCGACCTTGCGGTACGTGTCAGTCCGGATCGCGGGGCCGTCATCCACGGGCCGACCCAGCGGATCGACCACGCGTCCGAGCAGCGCCTCGCCGACGGGCACCTCGAGCAGGCGACCGGTCGCCTTCACGAGGTCGCCCTCCTTCACGGAGAGGTAGTCGCCGTAGATGACCGCGCCGACCGTGTCGAGTTCCAGGTTGAAGACCTGGCCCATGACCGCGCCCTCGCTGGTCTGGAACTCGAGCAGCTCGCCCGCCATCGCGTTCGAGAGCCCGTAGATCCGCGCGATGCCGTCGCCGATCTCAACCACCCGCCCGACTTCCGAAACCTCAAGGTTCGCGGAATACTGCTCGATCTCGTGTTTGATGACGCTGGCGATCTCGTCGGTCTTGATCTTCACGATCAGGTCCTCTGCGAAGCCCGGAGAGCCGGGGCTCGGCCGGTGAGTTGGGGCACGAGACGTGTCGATCACGGCTCGTTGACAAGGGTTCCCACATCCGAACCCGCTGGCCGGGTCCGGGGGGGTGGAAGGTTAGGTCAGCTCGCCCGCGAAGAGAAGGGACAACGCCCGCAACCCGAGCTCAACCGATAGGCCACCCGCCAGGGGGCACCCCGGGCCACCCGGCATCTATTCACCCGGGTCCGGGGCCTCGGCACCAGATCCGGATAGTCCTGTCCTCGAAGGAGTTGCGCCATTCTCCCCGATCGGGCGGATCTCCAGCGACACGATGGGGTCCTCAACCTGGAACTGCAATGTCGAGGGAAGATCCGAGAAACTGACCGCCTTGCTCGTGATCGCCGCCTGAAGCTCCTGCGAAGAGAGCGCGACCATGGCGATGATCCGAAGCTCTCCCTTGCGGATCCGTTCGATCTCCTCGCTCGGCCCCGTCACGCGAACGTCGCGCAGAAACTGGTCATTCTCAGGAATCGTGATCTGCCACTTGGCAAGCTGCCCGGGTGCAACACGGATATGCACCGGCACAGACGGAACCAGTTCCGTCACCGTCCGCTCACGCAGCGTCAGCGAAACCCTTGTCGTCGGCGACGAGAGTCGCACCCCGCGCACACCCTGCAGCTCGGGCGGCAGTTCGAGCACCACCGACGGCAACGTCTCACGACGCCCGCGACCCAGCCCGCGCACCGCGTCCGTCCCGATCCGCGCGAGCAACGCCGCATCCGGAGCCAGGCGGCCCTTCGCAAGACTCGGCACCTGCACGGAAATCCGCGCCGGGTTCGCCTCCGCCAGCCCTTCCACCTCAGCATCCGCGACGTCCACCCGCACCGGCAGCTCGATCGTCTCGACCACATCCACATGCGCGACGATCGTCCGCGGCTCACACTCCTCGATCGACACGCCCGTCTCGCGGATCTCGGGAAACTGGCGCAACAAGGACCGAAGGTCGAGGGTCTGGTTCCCGGGCGCGAGACTGAAACCCTCCGTCCCCGGCGAGATCAACACCGGCTGGCGCAACCTGTCACGCAGGCGATCGATGCCGACTGTGGCACCAGACGCCCTCAAGAGAACCCGACCGTCCCAGAGTGTGTCCGACTCCACCCAGGTGATCAGCCCAGGCGTCGAACCCGGAACGACCTGCATCGAGGCCACGATCTCCGCACGCTGGACGTTCTCACCCTCGGCAAAGAGCCAGATCACCGCCGTCACGATTGTCACAATGATCAGCGTCGGAGCATGCTTCAGCATCACGCACTCTCCCGCTTCTCGTGGGTGTCCAGGAGTTCCTCGCCGACATCCGCGCGGCTTGCCTCGTCCTCGGCAGCGGACCTTCCAAGCCGCTTGGCCAACTCGATGCGCAACGCCGCCGGCGTCATCGGCTGCGACAGCCGACCGCGCTCGGCGATCCGGACCGCGCCCGTCTCCTCGCTCACAACAACAACCACGACGTCCTGGTCCTTGCTCACGCCGACCGCGGCCCGGTGGCGCGACCCCAGCGATGGGTCGGGCATCTCCGACGGATCCGCGAGCGGAAGCTGCACGCCCGCCGCGATGATCGTCTGCCCCCGGACCACCACCGCCAGATCGTGCAGCGCGGAGCCCGGGAAGAAAATCGTCTGCAACAGACGCGCCGACAACGACGCGTTCATCACCGTGCCGCCGCCCGTCTCCAGAATCGCCTTCGCACCCTCCTGACGCTGCACAACGATGATCGCGCCGAAACGCGCCTTGCTCAGATATCCCGCGGCATCGGAGATCTCTCTCGCCACCGCAGCAATCTCCGACGGGGTCCCTCGGAATCCGATCTGCGTCTCACCAAGTTTCATCAGCGCACGCCGCAGTTCCGGCTGGAAGACCACGATCAGGCCCAGCGCGATCACGCCGAGCACGCGCTCAAACAGAAAGCCGATCCGGGGAAAGGCGTCAGACCCAGCCAGGATCTTCGCACCCAGCGTCAGCAGCAGGAAGAGCACCAGCACGCCCTTGAGCGCGCCCGCCGCCCGGGTACCCTGCACGAACCTCGCAATCGCGTACACGAAGATCCAGATAAAGGCGAACTCGAGCGCGACCTCCCACCACACATAGGAGGAGAGCCGATCAAGGAGATTGCCCAGCCGCTCGAAGGGGAACACGCCCACAATCCTCGCTCAACGCTTCCACGCGATGCGACCGACATCGACCCGACGCCGCTCGACCCACCGCTTCCAACAGTCTACGTTCTCGCCGGCCACTTGTTGTCACCCCCTCCATCGGATTGAGAGAAACATGGCCTCCAAAGTCGTCAGATTCGACGCGACCCCCAACCCCAACGCGATCAAGTGCTCGCTCGACGCCCGGATCTCGGACACGCCCCGCTCCTATTTCAAGCCCGAAGAAGCACAGGCCGCCTCCGATACGCTCGCCATGGCCCTCTTCTCGATCCCGAACGTGACAAACGTCCTGATCCATACCGATTGGATCACGGTCTGCAAGTCTCCAGACGGGCAGTGGGAGCCGATCAAGGCCGCCGTTCGCGCCGCCCTCGCTCGAATCGAGACCCATGGCCCGTAAGCCCTCGAAGCCCCAGCCCGGCACCCAGGCCAAGGCCCCGGCCCAAGCCCTTGTCCGCTGGTTCAAGGCAAACGCCCGCGACATGCCCTGGAGGCCGCGCCCTCTCGGGATCAAGCGCGACCCCTACGCCGTCCTCGTCAGCGAGATCATGCTCCAGCAGACGCAGGTCTCCCGCGTCGCGCCCGCCTTCGAGCGGTTCATCGCCAGATTCCCCACGATCCAGTCCCTCGCCAACGCACCCGAGCCCGACATGCTCGCACTCTGGTCAGGGCTCGGCTACTACCGGCGCGCAAAGATGCTCCACGCTGCGGCACGAGCCGTCGTCTCCGACCACGCCGGCACCATGCCCTCCACCTCGCAGACGCTCAAGACGCTCCCCGGCATCGGTCCATACACAGCCGCAGCGGTCGCCTCCCTCGCCTTCCACGAGCCCATCGCGATGGTCGATGGAAACGTCACGCGGGTCCTACTGCGTCTCGAAGCCCGGCGCGCCGGCGCATCGGATCCGAAGGCCATCGCCTGGGCTCGATCGCATGCCGACACGATGATCCGGCACGCGGGGCCCGCCCCTGCCCCGACGCTCGCGGGCGAAGCCCTCATGGAACTCGGTGCCACGGTCTGCACGCCGAGATCCCCTCGCTGCGATGCCTGCCCGCTCAGCACATGGTGTGTCGCGCGTGCCACGCGGCTGACAGACACAATCCCCACACCCAAGCGAACAAAGAAGACCCCGACTGTCTGCGCGGTCAGCATCGTGCTGGAGGATCATGCCGGACGACTCGCGATCGAGACGCGGCCCGCAAAGGGGATGTGGGCGTCAATGGTGCAGGCGCCGACCATCGAGTGGGCCGGGCACTCTCGCGATGCCACAGATGTCGCCCTCGAAGCCCTCGGGCTCGGCCACACAGCAAAGCTCCGTGAGCGCGAACGTTTCATGCACCAGACGACGCACCGGCGATTCGAGTTCACCGTGCTCACGCTCCGCGTCACCGATCGCATGAAACGCTCGATCGAGCGCCAAAGACCGGGCCTCTCGTGGGCAACTCGCGATGAGATCACGGGCATGGGCGTGTCGAGCGTGCAGGCGCGGGTGCTGCTCAACGGCAACTGAACGCACGATCCATTCGCATCACAGCCGCAACCTGATCTCATCCAGAATCCGCTTCGACTCGGCCCGATCACCCACCACGCCCACGCGAACCTGGATCCGGACCTGATCCAAGCCGCGCCTCTCCAGCGTTACCTGCACCGTCTGGCCCTCGCCGCGCTGCGCCGAGATCTGTCCCTTCTCATCGTCACGCGTCATCGAGCCGACTCGATACCCGCTCGATTCCAGCACCGTGCGTGCTGCCTCGAACGCCCGCGGCAATCGCGTCTCCTCGGTCGTGTACATATCCCCCATCACATACGAATACGAATCGCCCGAACCCGACGACGAGACCGCGCCCACCGTCTCGCACCCAGAGCCGATCCAGAGCACGCCCGCCGCCAGCACCCCCGCCGCTCTCGCACGCCTCGACACCCTCTGCATGGTGTTGCCCTTCCGATTCCGGCCCCGCACGCCCGAGCGACAAGCTCGTTACATTCTTGGGTCGATGAAACTCGCGATCCTCATCCCGATCTACAACGAGGAGAAACTGCTGCGGGACGCCGTCGCGCGCCTCGACGCCGTGCCCCCGCCCACCGACCCCGCGAGCAACGAGCGTCTGGTCCGACGCCTTATCCTCGTGGACGACGGCTCGACCGACGGCACCGGGGCGATCCTCGACGAACTCGCCCCGCGAACCGACGTGCTCATCGTGCGCCACCCATCCAACAAGGGCAAGGGGGCTGCGCTCAAGTCCGCGCTCCACGCCGCCCTCGCCGACGGCGCGGACATCCTTCTCATCCACGATGCCGATCTTGAATACGACCCCGCCGACCATGCCTCCGTGCTCGAACCGATCTTGAACGGGCGCGCCGACGCCGTCATCGGCACGCGTTTCCTCGGGCGCTCCCATCGCGTGCTCTACTTCTGGCACTACGCCGCGAACCGCCTGATCACCCTCTTCAGCAACATGCTGACCAATCTCAACCTCTCCGACATCGAGTGCTGCACCAAGGCATTCACGCGCCGCGTCGCGCAGCAACTGACCATCACCGAGCCCCGCTTCGGCGTCGAGCCCGAACTGATCGCCAAGCTCGCGAGCATCCGGATCTCCACCTCCGATCACTCGAGCGAAAGCCCTCGCCCCGCACGGATCTACGAGGTCGCGGTCACATACGCCGGACGAACCTACGCCGAGGGAAAGAAAATCACCTGGCGAGACGGCATCTCCGCGCTCCGTTGCATCATCGTCTACAACCTGCTCCGCTGAACACCCCACGCACGCCACGGAAACCCGTCAGGCATCAACTCCGGCCTTCCCTGCACCCACCCCACCAGCCACTCGAAAGCGTCGATCAATCTCGGCCCGGGCCGATTGAACATCTGGTTCCCATCCACAACCGCGACGCGCCCTCGCTTCACGGCTGGCAACTCCCCCCACCACTCCCGCATCGCCAGTTCCTCCGTGCAAGCCCACGCCTGATCCAGCGAGAACCCGCACGGCGCAACCACCAGGAACTCCGGACGAGCGTTCACCAACTCCTCCGACGACACAACCCGCGATGCCCCAGCGACACGTGCCCCCCGCTGAGGCCCCGCCGCGGCACCCGAGTCCGCCCGCGCGACCGACTCATTCCACGGATGGCGCCCACCGGCCCGCTCGATCAACTCGACCGTCCAGTGCCCGGCACAGAACAACGGGTCTGTCCACTCCAACAAGGCAACAACCCGCCCGTCCTCATACGGATTGACGTACTCCTCGGCCCTGAAGAGCCGCTCGCGCAGCCCGACCATCGCCCTATCGCCGCGTGCCGCCCACTCCGGTCCCAGAGCCGCCGCCACCCGCAGCAGATCATCCAGAACATCCTCGATGGTCGATGGATTGAGCGACAACACCCGAGGCGGACCGGGGAGGGTGCGCGCCACCCGCTCGACCGACGCAAGATCGATGGAACAGACACTGCACACATCCTGCGTCAGAATCACATCCGGGTTGAGAGCCGCCAGAGCCGCCTCGTCCACCTCATACAGGGACTGTCCGGACCCCAGCGAATCGCGCACCGCCCGGTCGATCGCCGCAGGGTCCTTCGAGGGATCGATCTCCCCCCCCGGCTCTACCCGGGGCATCACGCGTGCCCTCGTCAGCGCCGGGACCGAGCGAACCTCCAGGGGGAAGTCACATTCATGTGACCTTCCGACCAGCAACCCCTCGGTACAAATCACCGAAAGCAACTCTGTCGCAGAGGGCAACAGACTCACCACCCGAGGTTTCCCCGTTCGATCGGTCTCACTCATGGCTTCATTCCGAGTCGTCAGCGCAGCAATCCCGGCGGACGGGATGCGTTCGGAGAGGGTATAACTCAAACGCCCCGCGCGCTCCCCGCGCAGGGCTCACAGGTTCACGCGGAGATCAGCATGGCCACCAACTCATCACCCATCTTCAGACGCTCACACCGATCGGCCGTGCTGGCTCTGGTGCTCGCCTGCGGCGCGATCGCCCCCGGACACCACGCCCGCGCCCAGGACCTGCCCCCCATCACGCCACCCGGCGAAGCCCGGAACGACTTTGAGTCCGATGACCAGTTCGTCACTCTCGACGCCTTCAGCGAGGGTGTCGAACTCAACGCCCTCATCGAGTACCTCGTCAACGCGCTCGAGATCAACGTCAGCGTCGATCCCTCCCTCTCCGGCACCGTCATGCTCAACGCGCCCCTTCGCGTCCACAAAGACGACCTGCTCGGCCTTGTCAACTCCCTCCTCGAGCAGCACGGCTTCGGCATGACCCGCACCCCGAGCGGCTTCTACAACGTCCTCAGAATCGAGAACCTCCCCTCCACACTCGCCGACAGCGCGGGCCCGCTCGCCACAACCCGAATCATCCCCACCCCCAACATCGTCCCAAGCATCCTCAAGGACACCATCGAAGCCGCCATGCGCGGGCGCGGCACCACCGGAAGCGGAGGCGGCGTCCGCGTCACATACCTCGACGATCTCGGCGTCATCGTCGCAACCGACACGCCCGGAAACATCCGCGCCATCGAGAACCTCGTCGCCGAGATCGCACGCGAACGCGCCAAGGTCGCTTTCACACGCCTCGAACTCCGCCACCTCTCCGCACCCGTCGCCCGCGAACGCGCCATCGCGCTCGTTGGGCAGGAGACCTCCGCCGGCGGCCCTCGCCAGTTCGTCGACCCGAACAACCCGCAGGGCGCGACGCGATTCCTCGACAACCTCTCGTCACGCCTCTCGGTCGATCCCCTCGGCAACGCCCTCATCTTCAGGGGTCGCCCCGACGAGGTCGAGCAGATCCGCTCCCTGCTGAACGTCATCGACGCCACCAGCACCCTCGCCGCCAAACGCTACTTCACCGGCTCCGCAACCAACCAGATCGCCGACTTCGCCAAGCAGCGAGGGCTCGGCGAGGTCACCAAGATCCAGACCGGACCGACCGATCCCTTCCAGAACCAGATGCAGTTTCAGATCGACCCCAACACGGGACAACTCCTCCAGAACTCCCGCACCGTCGGCGGCACCGTTATCGTCGCCGACGAGTACCGAGGCCAGATCGTCTACTTCGCAACACCCGAGCAGCAGGCCCAACTCGAACAACTCATCAAGCAGTTCGACACCGAGGGCGAACGCATCGTCATCCGCGAGTACAAACTCCACCACGCCAATGCAGAGACCGTCGCCGAGATCCTCCTCGGGCTCCTCCAGAGTTCCACGCCCGCCGCGAACTCGCCGCTCCTCAACACCGGAACCGGCCAGTTCCGCCAGAACCAGAACAACCGCAACCGGAACTTCCAGAGGCCCGAGTCCCAGGGCTCAGACAGCGAAGGCACCTCGCTCGATTCCGACAACGCCTTCGTCATCGCCGACATCGACAACAACCAGGTTCTCGTCAAGGCCCCCTTCGCCCAGCAGTCCGACTTCGCCAAGATCATCTCCAAACTCGACCTCCGAAGGCCGCAGGTCTATATCGAGGCCAAGATCGTCTCCCTCACCACGAGCGACTCGCTGCGCCTCGCGTTCGAGACCCAGCTCATCAACGCCAACGGCACCGGAGGCGTCGTCAACACCAACTTCGGCCTCTCAACATTCCCGACCGGCTCCGGACTCAACGATCCCAAGAACGTCTCCACCGCCCTCGGCGGGCTCACCGCCGCGATCATCAAGTCCGATCAGGTGCCCATCATCATCACCGCGCTGCAGAACGTCGCAGAGACCCGCATCCTCTCCAACCCCCAGCTCCTCGTCAACGACAACGAAGAAGCAGAGATCGCCAGCATCCGCCAGGAACCCACCACCACCACAAGTCTCGGCGGGGGCGGCACCGGCTCGCGCGATGTCACCTCATTCGGCGGATACGAAGACGCCGGCACAACCCTCACCGTCACGCCGCGCATCAGCGAGGGCGGCTACCTCCGACTCGAATACGCCGTCCAGCTCTCCGCCTTCGACGGCACCGGCTCCGAGGGCATCCCCCCGCCCAGGATCGAGAACAACGTCCGCTCCAGCGCGAGTCTCCCCACCGACTTCACCATCGTCGTCGGCGGCATCGAAGTAGACACAAAGCGCAAAACCGTCGTCAAGGTCCCGCTCCTCGGCGACATCCCCCTCGTCGGCCATCTCTTCAGAGACACGAACAAGAACAACGCCTCGACACGCCTCTATGTCTTCATCACGCCCAGGATCATGCGCGACGAGACCTTCGCCGATCTCCGACTCCTCACACGCGGCCCCTACGAGGTCTCCGAACTCGAAGAAGAACTCCCCGACTTCGAGCCCTCGGTCATCCCGCTGATCGATCCACGCCCCGCCGCCGCAACGCCCGCGGCACCCATCGGGAGCCGCTGACATGGCAGAACGCCGATCGCCATCACGGGCCCCCGCGCAAACCAAGCAGCTCGCGCGACGCGACGCCGCGCCCGAGCAGCCCTCCACCGTCGTGAACGACGAGTGGACCCGCCTCGCACGCTCGTTTGACGGCTTCGATCTCACGCCCGATCAACTCCGCTCCTTCGCCCGCGCGACCGGCTCCGACGATGAACCGTGGGATGTACTGCTCTCCATGCTCGCGATCGACGAGCACCAGGCGCTCGCCGCGCTCGCCAAGCGCACCGGGCTCCCCTTCGATCAGGAACCGAAGCTCGACGACTCGGCCAGCCGCTACTACGAACTCGTCCCCGGCACGATCTCACGCGCCCACCACGTCGCCGGCATCGCCTCGGACGATCACGGATTCACCGTCGCAACCGCCCAGCCCATGCAGCCGGCGATCTTCTCCCTCCTCGAAGACATCCTCCAGGCACCGGTCCGCATCGTCCTCGCACCCCGCGCCGCGGTCCAGAATCTCATCAACCGCGGCTACGAGCAGCGCGGCGACCTCGTCACCGAGATCATCGACGAGATGCCCCTCGACGAGCGCGCCATCGAGACCGCCGCCGGCTCCATCGGCCAGTCCACCGACCTCCTCCAACTCGCCCGCCAGACACCCGTCATCCGCCTTGTCAACATGATCCTCTTCGAGGCACTGCGCCGGCGCGCCAGCGACATCCACGTCCACCCGCAGGAGAGCCGCCTCGTCATCCGCTTCCGCATCGACGGCATCCTCCACGATGTCTTCACGCCTCCTCCCACGCTCGCCCCGGCCATCAGCTCACGCATGAAGGTCATGACCGAGCTCGACATCGCCAACCGCCACGCGCCCCAGGACGGACACACCTCCGTCCGCGTCGGACAGCGAAAGGTCGACATCCGACTCTCATGCATCCCCACCGTCTACGGCGAACGCCTCGTTCTCCGCCTGCTCGACCAGACCCAGACCCAGCTCTCGCTCGACGACATCGGCATGACCAAGCAGATGCAGGGCCAGCTGATGGATGTCATCGATCGCCCCACCGGCATGGTTCTCGTCACCGGCCCCACCGGCTCCGGCAAGACCACCACCCTCTACGCCGCACTCGGACGCATCGACCGCGCCACGCGCAACGTCATGACCATCGAAGATCCCGTCGAGTACCACCTCGACGGCATCAGCCAGATGCAGGTCAACCCCAAGCGCGGCGTCACCTTCGCGACCGGCCTGCGCGCCCTGCTCCGTCAGGACCCCGACGTGATCCTCGTCGGCGAGATCCGCGACAAAGAGACCGCCCAGCTCGCCGTACAGGCCTCGCTCACCGGCCACTTCGTGCTCGCCACGCTCCACACCAACGACGCCCCCGGCGCGATCCCGCGACTGATCGACATCGGCATCGAGCCCTACCTCATCACGTCCTCGCTCCTGGGCGTCCTCGCCCAGCGCCTCCTCAGGCGCACCTGCACCGCGTGCGCCGGCAAGGGCACGATCAACGACCACCAGCGCTGCGAACGCTGCTTCGGCACCGGCTACCGGGGCCGCCTGGCCGTCTACGAGTTCATGCACATCGACGACACCCTCCGCCGACTCACCGAATCCCGCGCCGACGGCGTCTCGCTCCGCGAGGCCGCGATCGACGCCGGCTTCAAGCCCATGCGCGAGGACGCCATGCTCAAGGTCGCCAACGGCGTCACCGACCAGTCAGAGGTCTACCGAGTGCTACACTGACGTACCAATAGGTCGGTTACCACAGTGAAGCGTTGCGAGGGTTTACATGGATTCGGATTCGAATGCCCACGAACTGAAGAACCCGACTGCCAGTGCCGCGATCTCCAAGGTTTGGATTTGGCGAATCATAATTGTACTAGCCATAGCCGCAGCCCTAAGGGTGGTGCATCTTGACTCGGACTTCATCGGTTTCCATTCATGGCGACAAACCGACACGGCAGGCGTCGCCCGTAACATGCTCCGTGGCGACGGTAACATTTTGTCACCCAGAATCGACTGGAGAGGTGATGGAGATGGTCGCGTAGAGATGGAGTTTCCGCTTTACTCGTGGCTGGTCTCGTCTGTATGGCGAATCACTGGCATAGCCCCGTGGGCCGCGCGTGGCATCTCAGTGCTTGCTTCGCTCGTGACACTCGTTCTCTTTGCGGATCTTGTAAGGCGTATCTCAGGCGAGAGGGTATCGATCGCATCCGCGATAGTTGCGGCAATCGCGCCTCTTGCGGTCTACTACGGTCGGACAGCGATGCCAGAGTCGCTCATGCTCTGCCTAACCATGTCCGGACTTTACATGTTCTGGCTGCACCTTGTGCGTCGCAGCAGCATCTTATTGATTGTATCTTGCGTGCTTATCGCCGGAGCAGGGCTTGTCAAACTGCCTTCATTATATATAGGCCTACCTCTTGTGTATCTTGTAGTAAGCACTCGGGGTTGGCGAGCCGCTATGAGTCCAGCCTATATTCTTGGCGCGATCGGCGTACTTGGCGTCAACGCGATGTGGTACATACATGCCGCTCGCATAGGGCAGGAGACTGGGAATAGTTTCGGCGTGCTTGGTTCGTGGAAGTATGGTACCGCAGCCGCGATAGCAGACGTAGGGTTCTGGAATGAGATTGTCTTTCGAAGACTCGGGGAGCGAGTATTCACATGGATCGGCTTGCCGGTCATGCTACTCGGACTGCTGTTCGCACGCCGGAATGGACAAGAACGACTATTTGACTTCTGGATGATAAGCGTCTTCATATACCTCGTCATTGCCGCTCCAGGCAATCGAGAACACGAGTATTACCAGTTGCCATTTGTATTGCCCGGGTCATACTTTGCTGGAAGGGCAATCTCTGATTGGTGGCAATCGCCAAGACTCAGAGCATTAGTTCCATTTCTTGTTGTCGGCATCTTGTTGCTGAGTCTGTATCGAATGAACGCCTACTGGCGTCTAGAGTTATCAAATCGATCGGCAGAAGTCGCACTTGCGAGTGATACACAAGCATTATCCACGCCGACCGATCTGATAATCGTCGTCAGCCCTCGCTGGTCTGGTGACCCGACCTTACTCTATCTCGCTGATCGTAAGGGCTGGGTTCTACACCCCTCCGAGCTAGACACGATAGGTATCAAAGAGCTTACTGACCGTGGAGCGTTCGCCATCATTGGGTTAGAGTCCAAGTTCAGAACCGATCAGGAGCGCGTCTGGCTGACGAATCTCCGATCGCTTCTTGCTTCAGCACAAGCACCCGAGGGTACATTCATTCTCCGCTTGAACTCCGAGCCGTAATGCACTTGTACTCAGGTCGGCGCATATTACGACATATCCGAGAACTCCGTGCCAGATTAACTATGACTCACCGAATCCCGCACCGACGGCGTCTCGCTCCGCGAGGCCGCGATCGACGCCGGCTTCAAGCCCATGCGCGAGGACGCCATGCTCAAGGTCGCCAACGGCGTCACCGACCAGTCAGAGGTCTATCGCGTCCTGCACTGATGGCCTCCGCGACTCCGCTCCTGATCGCGCCGCTCCGGGTTGCACAGCTCCGGGTTGCGAAGTTCACCAGAGCGGTGTTCCTTTCTCACGCTTCGGATCGCCGCGTCACTTCATCGCCGACGCCGGGGAGCGATCAGCGACGCGACCGCAAAGAGCCCGACCGCACCCGGCGCGGGGATGATGTCCACGTAGAAGTGGAAGAGCCCGTCGCCGATGTTCAGCCCCGTGACACTGTTGGCGACACGCCCGATCACGTAGAGGTCCCCGTTGTCGCCCAGTGATACGTCGCTGATCGTGCTCAGAAACGCGTTGTCGTTGATCAGCCCATCGCCGTTGATATCGATCCCCTGCGCAAACGGGCTGCTCGGCCCGGATGTGAGGAAGACATAGGGCTCGGCCGCACCGCGCGGATCGATCGTGATCACATACTGGCCCGTCGTCGAGATCCGCGACACGATCACCACATCGCCATTCCCGTTGATGCCGACATCCTCGATGCCGGTGAACGTCCCCGCCAGACCGGACGGAAGAGGCGTGGTGTTCGTGAGGACCACCTCGCCGTTCACCATCAGAAATGTCTCCAAGGCGGTGGTCGACGACCAGACAAACCAGTCCCCCTTCTCGTTCATACCGATGTTGTCCGACGATGCGATCGTCGAGAGGCCCAACCCGCTGAGGCCGGGAATCGGGGCGCCCGCCTGAAGCTGCACACGCCCGTCCACGACGATCACAGAACTGTTGGATGAGAGCGCGAGCGAACCACGCGTGATGTAGTTGGCCCCGTCGTCAGACACATGGAACGTCCGGGTCGTCAGCCCGGTCAGAAGCGCGTTCGTTCCGCCCAACTGCCCGCTCGGCGCAAACGTCCCGCCCTGCAGATACGGCGTCACGCTCGACGCGTCGAACCCCCGGAAGATGAACTCGTCCTTATCCGATGGAATCGAGCCGCTCGTGCCCCCGTCCCGGAAGTACACGCGCCCGAGGTTGTCGATCGCCGCGGCGTCGTTCGTAGACCCGTACCGCTCTCCACCCAGACCCGGAATCAGATCCCCCTCACGCGCCACGATCGAGTACAGGCCGCTCGAAGCCGTGTACTTCACGACCATCTCGTCTGTGGAAGATGTCGCCGGGCTGAACTGTCCCGAGAACGCGAAATCGCCCCGATCATTGATGAACATGGTGCGTTCGGCCGTGGTGTTGAACCACCCAAGCCCCAAGCCGGGCAGGATGTCATTCTCCGGAACCAGCGTTGTGATCCCGTTCCTGTTGCCCGTCACAAAGAAGGTGTCACGAGTGGTCGGCGCGGTCGTGGCATTGGCTCGGATCGCCCAGAGCGAGCCGTTCTGGCTCACCGTGAACCCGTCAAGGAAGCTCGTGAACGTCACACCCGGTGTGCCCGGAACTTGCGAGGCCGGAAACGCCGGATTGCTGAAAAGCAGCGTCGTGGCCGGAAGCTCCGCACACGCCAGAGCCGCAGGCAGACCGACGATCGCGATCATCACACATGTACGGATCTTCATCTGACATCCCCTCTCTGATGTACCTCACACACACAACTGAACACAACGCTGGACTAGGTGAAGACAGACCATAGCCGATGCACGATTGTGTAGCAAGACAAATGTTTGCACACAAACGTCCTATAATCACGCTCCTAATCGTTCACGATTGTTGTTTCTCCTCGAATGACTCCATCGTGACCGCCGTAGCATGCTCCATGCTCTCCAACCCGCTTCAAGGCCACGAGCTCCCCAACTCACCCCTGCCCTCTCCCCTCGCTGTCCACTGGCAGCACGACCCCAGCGTCTGCTTTCTCAACCACGGCAGCTTCGGCGCATGCCCCACGCGCGTCCTCCAGGCCCAGGTACGCTACCGGAACCGCATGGAAGCCGAGCCCATCCGCTTCTTCGTTGAAGACTCGTGGGACCTGCTCGATCGCGCCCGCGCCGCCCTCGCGACCTTCGTCGGCGCACACGCCACCGACCTCGTTCCGATCCCCAACGCCACCATCGCCGTCGCCACGGTCCTCCACCACCTCGCCCGCACCGGCTTCCTCGGCGCGGGCGATGAAGTTCTCGCCAACGACCACGAATACCCCGCCTGTCTGAACAACCTTCGCGCTGTCTGCGCCATGGTCGGAGCCGCCCCCGTCATCGCGCCGATCCCCTTCCCGATCCGCTCCGCCGATCAGGCCTTCGACGCCATCATGTCGAGGGTCACGCCCCGCACCAAGGCCGCCCTCATCAGCCATGTTACGAGTTCCAGCGGGCTCATCCTCCCCGTCGAGCGCCTCGTCGCCGCGCTCGAAGCCCGAGGTGTCCGAACCATCATCGACGGAGCCCACGCCATCGGCATGCTCCCCGATCTCAACCTCAACACCCTCAACGCCTCGTACTACACGAGCAACTGCCACAAGTGGCTCTGCACGCCCAAGGGGTGCGCCTTCCTCTGGATCCGCGGCGACCTCCAGCACAACTTCCGCCCACTCGTCCTCTCAAACTTCGCCGAGAAGCCCAAGCCCGGCCGCCCCCCGCTCCACACCGAGTTCGACTTTGTCGGCACCAACGACATCACGCCCTTCCTCACCATCCCCGACGCCATCGAGTTCCTCTCCACGCTCATTTCAGGCGGCATTCCCGCCCTCCAATCGCACAACCGCGCCATGACGCTCCGAGGGCGCGACGCGATCTGCACTCGGCTCTCCATCCAACCGCCGGCCCCCGACGACATGATCGGCAGCATCTGCACGCTCATCCTGCCGCCGCACGACCCCGCGCGCCGCGCATCGCTGTCAACACGCCCGAGCGCGTACCACGATGCGCTCCAGGACTCGCTCCTCTCCCGTTGGCGCATCCAGGTCCCCATCTGGTCAGTCGCCGACGGGCCGCGCACTGTCCGCATCAGCGCGCATGCGTACAACGCACCCGGGCAATTCGAGTACCTCGCCGCCGCACTCGAAGCCGAGCTTGCGCGGGAAAGGTCATCACTATGACAGCCGCTGATGCACGGCCCTCAGAACAGGCATGGATCCGACCCGTCACGCTCGCGGGCCGGCACGTGCGTCTCGAACCCCTCACTCCCGCGCACGCCCATGACCTCCACGCCGGCACACCCCTCGACACCTTCCGCTACTTCACCTTCGGACCCGAGAACCACACCGAAGCCGCCATGCGCGCCTTCATCGAGCGCCTCATCGCCGATCCGGGCCGACTCCACTTCGCAGTCATTGATCTGGCCTCCTCCCGCGCTGTCGGCTCCACATCCTTCTACGACATCAGGCCCGCGCACCGCGGAGCCGAGATCGGCTTTACCTGGTATGCCGAAACCTCCCGCGGCACAGCCGTCAACCCCGAATCCAAACGCCTGCTTCTCTCACACGCCTTCGACACGCTCGGTGCCGAACGCATCGCGTTCAGGACCGACGCCCGCAACCTGCGCAGCCGCGCCGCACTCGCCAAACTCGGCGCGACGCAGGAAGGCATCTTTCGTCGCCACCTCATCATGCCCGACGGCGCATGGCGCGACAGCGTCTACTTCAGCATCCTGCGCGACGAATGGCCCGCGGTCCGCGACGCGCTCGACGCCCGACTCGCCCGCTCCACCGAGGCCTCTCCATGAAACCCGCAAGAACTCCGCATGACCTCGCCTCCCGCGCCACCATCAAGATCCGCCTCAAGAACATCTCCCAACTCTTCAACTCTCTTGACCCCTCCCCCTTCATCGAGAAAGACCTCGACGCCGACGCCGAGGCCTTTATCGAGGGGTGGGCCGCAGAGTCCCACCACGATGCGCAGCTCCGACTCGTCCTTCACATCGAAACACCCGTCGAAGATCCGGCCGCCCGTGAAGGCATCATCGATGCCATCCACAACTTCTTCGCGTACAAAGCCGAGAACACCCGACGCGAACTCCGACACCTCCTTGGCGTCGGACGTCTCTCACTCCTGATCGGGCTGCTCTTCGTGGCCATCTGCATCGCCGCCGCACAGGGCATCAGCGGCCTGTGGCAGGGCACCATCGCCGAGATCGTCGGCCAGAGTCTCATCATCGTCGGCTGGGTCGCCATGTGGAGACCCCTTGAGATCTTCCTGTACGACTGGTGGCCCATCGCGCGCCGAGCCCG
The DNA here is from genome assembly GCA_019454185.1 of Phycisphaeraceae bacterium. Lineage (NCBI taxonomy): Bacteria > Pseudomonadati > Planctomycetota > Phycisphaerae > Phycisphaerales > Phycisphaeraceae > Phycisphaeraceae bacterium. The sequence goes on along the minus strand of CP075368.1, from coordinate 29,213 downwards.
CCTCCACCGCCGCCTCAGCACTATGCCCATCGACTTCGCGTCCACCGGACACTGATCACAACTCTCGTTGTGCATCGCCGAATGCCCAATGCCTCACGCCCACCCTCTCACGCGATCGTCATCGTCGGCGGATCGAGCGGCAGCGACCTCGCGTATTCAAGATACGACTCGATCCCACGCTTGAGCTCGATCATCGAGTCCGACGGGAATTTCTCGGTCAACGCCCGCGCGACCTCGAACGCCGCGACGCATTCGACCACCACGCTCGCCGCCGAGACCGCGCAGATATCCGACCGCTCGTACTGGCTCATCTCCGGCTGCTTGGTGTTGAGATCGACCGAGGGCAGCCCGCGCAGGAGCGTCGAGATCGGCTTCATCGTCGCCTTGACCACCACCGGCTGGCCGTTGGTGATCCCACCCTCTGTCCCGCCCGCGTTGTTGGTATCCCGCGTGAATCCCAGCGTGTGATCCCCGCGTCGCGCCGGATCGAAACGGATCGGATCGTGCACCGCCGACCCAGGCCTCGACGCGCACGCACGCCCGAGCCCGATCTCCACCGCCTTCATCGCCTGCACGCCCATCACCGCGTACGCCAGACGCGCATCCAGTCTCGTCCGCCAATCCATGCACGAGCCGAGCCCCGGCGGACACCCGAAAATGTGTGCCTCGACGATCCCGCCGATCGTGTCCTTGTCGATCTTCGCCTGCCGGATGATCGCGCACTGACGCTCCGTCACGCGCTCGTCGGGGCAATACGTCTCCGAGGCGTCCCGCCTTTCGCGCAGCGACCTCCAGTTCTCCTCCGTCACATCCACTTCAGTCCCAGCGTCCAGAATCTGGCGAACAAACCCGAACACCTCGATCCCCACCTCGCGCAACAGACACTTCGCCACCGCGCCCGCCGCCACCCGTGCCGCCGTCTCACGCGCACTCGCCCGCTCCAGCGTCTCGCGGCAGTCCGTCGTCAGCCACTTGATGCTCCCCGCAAGATCCGCGTGCCCGGGCCTGGGACGATACACAGGGGGCGTCCTCGCCCCGTCGTCCATCCGCGAGTCCTTATTCACCACCCGCATGCAGAGGGGCGAAGCGATCGTCTTCCCCTGCCGCGTCCCGGCAAGGAACTCGACCACGTCACGCTCGATCCGTTGCCTCCCGCCCCGCCCGTACCCCCCCTGACGACGCAGCAGCTCGCCGTTGATCAGGTCCAGATCGAGCGTCAGACCCCGCGGCAATCCCGTGAGGATGGTGATGAGGGCGGCTCCGTGTGATTCCCCGGCAGTCTGGTAGTCAAGTATCGGCATGGGCTTAGGGTACGGCAGTTTCCCCAGCATCACCCGACCAGCACCCCTTTCGATGCTCAGCCCAACTGCCCAGTTCCAGACCGCCCATTGCCGCGTGCCCAATCTTCTTTCCAAGATCACTGGCACGACCCGAAATCGTGTGGCATACTTCTCCTTGATGTTGGGGGGGGGTTAGGGCCTGTTGGTTGTAAGTGGTGTATCCACTCACGGCGGGCGGCTGCTGATGCTGCCGGGCTCTGGCTTTCGATGCTGACAGCCGCGCACTCGCCTGCTTCTTGGTAATGGCGGGGTGCGGGCGCGGGAGGATGGAATGGCCCTCACGATCTCCGCCTTAGGAACAAACGTCAACGACTGGGCACCGGGGGAGTTCACCGGATCGTCGTACTTCAGCACCGTGACAGCGGCCCACACGGCGATTGATGCTGTCGCGCTCCAGGCAACGACTCCACAGGCCAGAACGAATCGCCGCGTGGTCCTCGGGGGCGACGATCTCGCTACTGAGTTGGGAAACTCTGTCGAACTGGCGTTTTATGGGAGAGTTGTGGGTAGCGAAACCGGGCCGCACGCATCCGCGCGGGTCTGGGGCATCCGCCGGTTGACGAGGCCTGACGCCTCGAAGTGGTTCGTTGGACAGATTCTGGGCGACATCTCGATCACGTTGGGGTTGACGAAGGGCGCGTTCCTGGTTGGTGACGCGGTCGAGTACAACCTTGGGTGTGACCTGAAGATCGTCGCGCCGGATCGATCGTTGACACCACCGGGGATGCGGGTGACTGGTCAGGACTCGCAGCGGGGGCTCGCGTCGGTGCTCTTCGATGGGAAAGGGTACCGGCAGTTCGTTATCGAACTGAGATGCTTGACGGGAAAGTCGGATCGCATGGGTGTGATGACGTGCATGTTATGACTGACCACCCAATGGAGATCATGGCCGCACATGCGGCGGAGGGTACTTCTTGAACGCATACATAACACAGAACGTGTGCCGAGCACTCGCCGTGGCGGCGGCCTGCTTGACGACGGAGAATGCCATGGCAGCACCAACCACATGGGTGTATACCAATCCCAATGATCGACCGGTGATCAGCGATGACAGCGTGTATATCAGACTGTGGGAGCCGACGCCAGTACTCGTGCCAAATGTAAACCAAGCGACACTTCCGTTTGAAGCGATTCGCATGGGTACGTATGGTGACGACATCTTTGGGGCGACCATTGTGGGAAACAACGCTGTGGGTGTCTTCCCGCCTCCGAGCCCATCACTCTATGTGCCCGGCGGGCTCCGGCTCGAAGGCACGACACTCGAGTCTCATGGTTCCGACTTCTGGCAGTATTGGTATGTGCCGGTTTTCAACCCTAATACTGGAAGCACTCAGGCTGCGGATATCTATCAAGGCGGTTCCGACGGCGACTTCGATCTGACGTCGTTCAGCTACGGAATGGAAGAGTATGCTTATATCGGCTTCGCGAACTACCAGTTGACGCGCTTCGGCTATCTCCAGATCGAGCGCAGCGACGCGATCGATCCTCATCACTGGCGACTCGTGGGGTACGCGTATGGCGAGGTCGGCGAGACGATCGAGGTCGTGGATCTGACAGTTGTGCCGCCCGCTCCATCTGCGGCGGTACTCGTGTTGTTCATGGCAGGTATGCCACGCTCCAGACCCGAAAGCTGAGGCATGAGGGGCGACCGGTTATGACTGTTCGCGTGCCAACGATCGTCAGTGCTGTAGGACCCACAGGCGAAGGGTTCTATTTGCAAGTCGAGATCGACGGACTGCCTGCAGGATTTGTGATCTCAATCCGTCGATCTACGGTACGAGCGCACCTTTCGCGGGCGATCGTCGGATGGCGAGCAAACCTCCCGAATCGGCGAATGTTGAAGCGGAACACGCTTGTGCTCGAAGATGGGGCAACGGGTCGATTGGTCGCCGTGCAGCAAGACGGATCGGCAAGAGCAATAGTTCGTGTGTTTATCCGGCCACCTCGAGACGCTTCGATCGCAATCGGATCTCCGTTCCGAAACGTCGCACCGGTTTCGGATCTCGCTCCTCTATACGTTCAGAGTCTTGCACAGGAAGTGGACCCGGATGATGTCGTTTGGGGTTTCTTGAACCTTGTTGATGATGCGAACCCGAGCGTACACATTCCTACGCCGCACGTTGATTTCACACTCGTGTCGGCTGGCGGGGCCAACCTTGCAGTCGCGGGGATGAATCTTGGGGCATCGGCCTTTGGTGTCGGGTCGTTTCCCGGTTACAACCGGAACTGCTCGCCCGATGGAAGCAAGCCGCGCCTCCAGTTCCACTGGGATTCCCAGTCGGAGCGTTGCTGGATGTTCTCGCAGAACGCCTTCCCCACGACCCCACCCGCGATCCCGATCCTGCATGACATCCGCCTCAACTCGACGAACATGGCGGCGGCCGCATCCCCGTCGGACGCGTGCCGATGCTCTCGCCACGGATCTCTCGCACATGGCGGTAGCACGCACCACCCTGCCCCCTCACATCCGCCTCACCACTTGAACATCTGCAGCACGTTCGCGTGATCGTCCGTCCACACTGGTGTCCGCTCGTTCGGCTCGAACACCCACCAGTCGCGCCGATCCGCTCCCTTCGCCAGCAGCGGCTCTAAATCGCCTGGCTCACGCCCGATCGCCACCCACACGCTCGTCCACGCGTCCGTCGCCAGTTGCTTCGGAGACTGGTGCGCGCACGACACCACCTTCAAACCCAGCGACGCCGCGATCCCCACCAGCGGCGGATTCAGATTCACGTGCCTGTTCGAGATGTGCAGCGTCAGCACCCCCCCCGGCGCGAGCTTCTTCATGTACAACTCGATCGCCTCGCGCGTGATCAGGTGAACCGGGATCGCGTCCGAACTGAACGCATCCACCACGATCAACCCGTACGAGCCGTCCGGGGCCTCCGCGATCTCACGCCGCCCGTCGCCGATGATCACGTTCACCGTCGCCTTTGAATCGCTCAGATACCTGAACCACTTGGTGTTCCGCGCGATGCGGTCCACCGCCGGGTCGATCTCATAAAAATCGTGAACGTCCCCCGGCCTCCCGTACGCCGCGATCGCTCCCGTGCCCATCCCGATCACCGCCACGCGCTGCAGCATCGGCCCCTCTCGGTACACAAACAACAGATCCCCGAGCGGCCCATCCGGGTGGTAATACGTTGTCGGGAGGTCCCGATACTCCGGAATCATGAACTGCGTGCCGTGCGTCGTCGTCCCGTGACGCAGCGTGTGCATCGCCCCGTCCATCGACTCCAGCACCCGCAGCACGCCGAAGAATGTCCGCTCCTTGTGAAGAACCTTGAACGTCGGCTCGATCGACACGAACGCGTACACCAGGATCGCCACCGCGCACAGCGAGAACCGCAGGGGCCTCCCCACCGCAAGGAAGCACGCGATGCAAGGCAGACCCACCGTCAACGCCTTCACCAGCCACCCCCCCTGCAGCTCCATACCGCCCAAACGGAACACCCACTGCATCGCCGGCAGCGTCCCCGCCGCGATCAAGAGCACCGCGAGCGGCACCGCCACATCCAGCATCCGCGAGCGCGCCGACCGCGCAACCCCGCCCGGCGCGATCCTCGACATGCACGCCAGCCCGATCGCGATCGGGTACTCGTACACGTCGTTGAACGCCAGCGGCGCGACCAGCGCGTTGAAGATCCCGCCCAGCACGCCACCCACCGCGATCCAGAGATAAAACTCCGTCAGACGCGAAACCTCCGGGCGCGCATCCGCCAGACGCTTGTGGCACAACAGCGACCCCAGCGTCATCAGCAGCACGTGCAGCCCGATCAGCATCGCGATCGGCTCCCGCGCATGCATCAGGAACGCCACGCCGATCGCCACCACGATGAACGGCAGCAACTTCGACAAAGACTCCGTCGGCACCAGCTCACGCTTCGAGAACGCGATGATGAACGTCAGCAGGTAGATCGCCAGCGGGATCACCCACAACAGCGGGATCGCCGCGATATCCGTCGAAAGATACTGCGTCGTCCCCAGCGTCAGACTCGAAGGCACGAACGCCAGGAAGACCCACCACCCGCGCCGCTTCCACGTCACCGGCGAGGCATCCAGCGTCGGTGCCGCGGGAACCTTCCCCGCCCGACGCGCCTGACGCGTCGGCGCACGCACCACCGCCTGCGCCATCACCACGCCGCACACGATCAGCAGCGGCGCGAGCGCGCCGAACCCAACCGCCCACCACACCCCCTGCTCGCGAAGCCCCATCAGGGGCTCGATCGCCAGCGGAAACCCCAGCAACCCGATGAAACTCCCCGCGTTGCTCGCCCCATACAAAAAGTACGGATCCGACGCGCTCGGATGCCCCGTCCTCGCAAACCACGACTGCACCAACGGACCCGTCGTCGACAACAGAAAGAACGGACCACCCACCATCGACGCCAGAAGCCCCAGCAGCCACAGCGTCTCCCCACCCTCCGAAGGCAACGCCACGCCACGCGGCACAACAATCGGCAGCGTCGCCGATGCCAGCACGATCACCGCCCCGTGAATCCCCACCTGCGCCCACTTCGACTTCAGACGCGACAACGCGTGCGCATACGCATACCCGCACAGCAGCAACGCCTGAAAGAACACCATGCAGGTGTTCCACACCGCCGGGCTGCCCCCCAGGAGAGGCAGAATCCCCTTCGCGGCCATGGGCTGCACCATGAACAAAAGGAGTGCGCTCAGAAAGATCGTCATCGCAAAGAGGAAGAGCATGGGCCAAGAGACTACACGCCACAGGCCCCGACGCCAAGTGTTCGGGCGATTTCCGGGCGGAGAACCTACACTCTCCTCCCCAGAACCACCCCGAATGACGACCGACACACACCCAGAGAACCCGGGCACGCCCCCACACCCCGCTCGACGCTACGACGCCGTGATCTGCGACATCGACGGGTGCCTCAGCCCGGAACACTCCGGCCCGATGGATGCCCCCTCGCTCGCGAAGATCGCCGCCCACAACCACATCGCCCAGCACCGGCACGACCGCCCGGTCGTCACGCTCTGCTCCGGTCGCCCGCTACCATTCGCAGAGGCGATGTGCCGCCTGATCGGAAACCGGACCCTCCCGATCATCTGCGAGAACGGCGTCTGGATGTACGACCCCATCACCAACGAGTATCTGATGGACCCCGCCATCACCGAGCGCCACCTCGAGATGGTCGCCGAGGCATCCCGCTGGGTCCGCACCGACCTCGGGCCCAAAGGCGCGACGATCCAGCCCGGCAAGGCGGCATCCATCTCCCTCTACCACACCGATACCGACACCCTCCGCCTCCTCGTCCCCGACCTCGAACGCACCTTCGCGCGCGAAGCGTGGACCTTCCGCGTCTCCATGACGTGGCTCTACATCAACTGCGACCTCGCACACGTCAGCAAAGCCACCGGGCTCGCCCGCCTGAAACAGCGAACCGGCCTCACCCGAGATCGGCTCGCCGGCATCGGCGACACCACCAGCGACCTCGCCATCCGAGAGCACGTCGCCTGGTTCGCCTGCCCCGCCAACGCGCAGGACCAGATCAAACGCCACGCAGACTTCATCGCCCCACACCCCGAGGCCGAGGGTGCGGTGGACATACTCTCGATGCTGAGTCCCTGACTTCAGCATCTCCTCTCATCCACTTATAATCCTCTCATATGGACCCCGACGACAAGGTCTGCCTCTGCTTCCACGTCTCGCTCCGCAAGCTCCGCACCTATCTCCGCGTCCACAACCCCACCGTCCCCTCACTCCTCTCAGAGTGCTTCGGCGCGGGCACCGGCTGCCAGTGGTGCGTCCCCTTCCTCAAGCACCTCCACGCCCAGCACCAGCAGGGCATCGAGCCCGACCTCAACGTCTCGCCCGAGCAGTACACAAAGGCCCGCCTCTCATTCCACAAGTCCGGCGAGCGCGACGCGCAGACCGTCCGCGAAGCCACCCAGGAACCCGGCAGCGATCACCCCGCGCACACGTAGTACAGATTGATGATGTCGTGCGCAAGCTGATGCACCCGAACGTCCTCGAATCCCGCATCCGCGAGCATCGAGATCGCCAGCTCCCGGCCCCACGCCGCCCCGAGCCCCGGCCCCCCACCAGCCAGCGACACGCTCATGCAATGCATGCACGAGATCGTGTACGTAAACGGGCCAAGCGGAAGGTCCATGTTGTCCGCCACCGCGCTGCGCGCGCTGATGTCCTGCATCAGGAACGTCCCGCCCGGACGCAGGATCCGCCGGATGTTCGCCAGCACCTCCGCCGGACGTGACTGATCGTGGATCGCGTCGAACGCCGTCACGAGATCGAACTCACTCGACTCGCCGAAACTCGTCACATCCCCCGCCGCAAGACGCACATTCCCCAGCCCGCGCGCCCTCGCCTCGCGCATCCCCGCCTCGATCGCCACACGCGACAGATCGACGCCCACGAACTCGCTCCGCGGGAACCTCGCCGCGAGATGGACCATCGCAAGACCCTTCCCGCACCCCACATCGACAACCCTCGCGCCGCGCTCCAGACGCTCAACCAGCCCCGGCACCAGCGGCAGGATGTGCTCGTCCAGCCCTCCGATCGTGGTCTGGTTGCTCTCCTCGGCCATCACATCGTGAAAGCGCTCCCCATACGCCTCGTACGGAATCCCCTTCCCGTGCCGAAATGCCTCGACCACAAGACCCTCGACGCTCCCCAGCACCGCAAGCCACTGCGCTGTCCCCGCCAGATTGTTCGGAGACGATGCACGCGTGAGCAATGCCGCATGCGCGGCGGGCAGCACATACGTCCCATCCTCTCGCTTGTGCAGCACGACGCCCCCGGTCACCATCGCACCCAGCCATTCACGCACATATCGCTCGCTCAGCCCCGCCGCCGAAGCGATCTCGGCCGATGTCGCGGGCGTTCCCCCCAACCGACCCATCGCATCCAGAAGCCCCGTCCGATGACCGACGGAGATCATCAGCATCAACGCCCCGCCGTTCAGCCATCCGAGAAACCTCGCACCGAACTCATCCGTCGACATCGCGCCATTCGCGCCCGCATGCTGCATGCACATCGCAAGACCCTCCTTTCGCTCATCCGTCCCGCGGCACGCGTTCTCGCAATCACGCCAAACGCCGGGACCACACCGGATGCGCCATTCGCACATCCCCGTCTTCACTTTCAAAGAGAAAGACGCCGCCGGACTCGTCCGAGAGCGTCCATTCACACCATTTCACGATTCATCCGCGCTGCTTACGTCGGCTCGCCACCCTCACCCCCGCCGGAACCGCCGCCCGCGCCGCGATCCCCGCCGCCACCGCCGCCTCCCCCCCCGCGCCGCGGCATCGGCTTCGAGTCCCGCTCCGCCAGCTTCCCGAGCGCGGAAGGCAACTCGATCCCCGCCTGCTTCGCTAGCTCATGCAGGCGAGGCAGCGAACCGACAAGCCCCGACAGGAAGTCCGCCGTCGTGTTGCGGCCATCGCCACCGCTGCCCGTGTCCCACACGGTGATCTTGTCGATCTTGAGCCCCTGGATCGCCTTCACCTGGTGCTCGACAAGATTCGGCAACTGCTCGATCAGCAGCAGCGTCGGCCCCACCGCCGGGTCGCTCCCGCACGCCTCGATCAACTTCCGGTATCCCTCCGCCTTCGCCTCCATCACCTGCTTCACACCCTTCGCCTCGGCCTCATACTTCGCGAGGATGGCGTCCGCCTCGCCCTGCGCCTCACGACGCACCTTCTCCGCCTCGGCCTCGGCCGCGATCTCGATCCGCCGCTTCTCGATCTCCTGCGGCGCGATCTGATCCCTCGCCAAACGTGCCAACTCCTCGTCGCGCTGCGCCAGCATGACCGCTTCCTGCGCCTTGGCCTGCGCCACCTGCGCCCGCTTGCTCGCCTCCGCCTGGATCTCCGCCAGTTTCGCGTTGCTCTCCGCGATCGTCGCTCGCGATCCGTTCTCGCCCGTCGTCGCCGTCGCCTCCGCCTCCGCGACGCGGATGCGCTGCTCCTGCTCCGCGAGCTTCTTCGCCGCGACTGTCTCCGCCTCGCGCTGCGCCACCGCGATCTCGCGGTTCCGCTGCGCCTCGACCTCGCCCTTCACGGCCTCGGCCTCGTACGCCGCCACCTTGACGCGCTGCTCCTGCTCAAGGTTCTTCTGCGCCTGGATCGCCGTGGTCTGCTCACGCGTCACGTTCACGGTCTTCTCGCGAACCGCGATCGCCTCGCCCGTCGCGCCCGACTGCTCCTGCTGCGCAACCTCCACCTTCGCGCGGTTGATCGCCTCCGCCGCCGCTCGCTTGCCGATCGCCTGGATATACCCCGACTCGTCCGTGATGTCCCGCACGTTCACGTTGATCAGCACAAGACCGATCTTGTTGATCTCCTGCTCGACGTTCTCGTTGATCAGCGTCATGAACTTCTCGCGATCCTTGTTGATCTCTTCGATCGTCAGGGTCGCGATCACCAGACGCAACTGCCCCAGGATGATGTCCTGCGCCTGATCCCTCACCTGCTGGGGCGAGAGCATCAGCAACCGCTCCGCCGCGAGATTCATCAGCATCGGATCCGTCGAGATACCCACCGTGAACGTCGAGGGCACGTTCACGCGGATGTTGTTCAATGACAGCGCGCCCTCCAGCGGGATATCAATGACCATCGGCTCCAGCGACAGATACGCAAAGTCCTGGATCAGCGGCCACACGAACGCGCCGCCGCCGTGCAGACACCGCGACGCCTTGTTCGTCCCCACCTTGCCGTAGATCACCAGAATCCGGTTCGACGGACACCTGCGATACCTCGTCGCCAGCAGGATCACCACAAACAGGAACAGTAGCAGAATGGCGCCGATGATCCCGAAGAACCAGGCCGGGTTCGCGCTCCGCGCCGGAACCGCCGCAATCACGCTCAGAATCTCGTTCATCCGTCCAGACCTCCCTCATCAGCGCTCGCGCGCCGTGCCGATTCAATTCCGCACATCTCACGCCCGCGCCGGACTTACCCGGCCGGAACCACGAGCACCGTGTTATCCCCGTTGACCTTCACAACCCTGACACGCGCCGATGTCGGCAACGCCTCACCCTCGGTGATCGCGTTCACGATCCGCTGACGCCCGCTCACCACGATCCTCACCTGGCCGCGCCCCGCACCCGCGCTCGGAACCGTCACATACACATCACCCTCCACCCCCATCGCGCTCCGCATCGATGCCGTCCCGTCGCTCTGAAGCGCCAGCAGCCCCCGCAGCAGCATCGCCAGCACCCACACCATCAGCACACCGCCGCCGATCGCACCGACGACGCTCATCATGATCCCCGCGTTCAACCCGTGATACACACCCAGCCCGCCCCACCCGAATCCCATGCAGAACGCCGCGATGCTCTGCAGCGACAACGCCTTGAACGCCCCCGTGCTCTCGCTCCCGTCGAGCGCACCATCAGACGGAGCGTCGATGTCCGTGTCGAGCTCCATCGTCTCACCGCCCACGAACATCAGCACCAACTTCAAAATGAAAATCAGCGTCCCCGCAACCGCGGGAACACCGAACCACGCCGCCTGACCCGAGATAAACATGTCGAGCATGGCCGACCTCCGGTGCCGCATCGTACCAAGAGCGGCCCCGGAGCCGCCAACCGCACCCACGCGGCCGCCCAGCCCGGTCACCTTCCGCTCGCCCCATTACTCGGAGACCCCCCACCACGGTTTCAACGCGCAACCACCCCCACGCCCTCTCCACCTCACGCCGGCCACACTTCCCCCTCGATGAACTCCACCGAATTCCCCGCAGGATCGCGCACGTACAGCGACCTCCCCCGCTCCACGCCGTCCAACGGCTCCCACTTCACTTCCCTCTCAATCGCCACACCCGCGCCCTCCAGCCGCCCCCGCCACGCCTCATACGTCCCACGCTCGATCGTGAACGCCACATGCCCCTCGCCCGTCGCCCCGTGCGTCGGCACCATCGGATGGCCCAGCCCCGTCACACTCGCCCGGAACACGAGCAAGACCTGCGATGCACTCACCCGAAACCCGCGGCTGCGCTCCTCCACCCTGCTCACCATCCGCAGCCCCACCACCTCCCGATAGAACCGCTCCATCGCATCAAGATCCTCGCCGTACAGAATCGTCTCATGGATGCCGGTGGGGTGCATGCTCATATCCCTCTCAGATGCCGACGCCCGCCCGGTTGTCACGCCCGAGGATCGCGCTCATGAAGCCGATCCCCGCTCGACCAGCCGCGCCACCTGCAACTCCAGCCGCTTCACCTCGCGCGTCACCGCGTTGCGATTCATCAGCATCCAGTACCAGAGTTTCAGCATCGCGATGCTCTGCGTGCTGAACAGAAACACGACAGCCCACATGATCTGCTCGCGTGTCTGCGTCTCGCCGAAGAACCGCACCGCCGACCAGACGCACACACCGAAGAACGCGAACATCAACGGCACCGCGAGCAGGTTGAGCCACCAGGAACGTCCGGCCATCGCCTCGGCCACCTGCGTGAGCAGCGGCGGCTCGGTCGCCCCCGATCGCATCGCCCGGTGGATCGCCTCGTCCATCTCCCGCTCGTTCATGTTGCCCTGATTCGCGTTCATGTTGTTCTCCTTTCGAGAATCGTCCTGAGTTCGCTCCGAGCCGCGTGCAACCGAGACTTCACCGTTCCCTCCGGCACACCGAGCATCGACGCGATCGCCGACACCGATATCCCCGCGCCGTGATGCAGCCCGAGGATCTCCCGCTGGGCGTTCCCCAGCGTGCGGATCGCCCGCCTCACGCGCTCGCTCTCGTCACTGTCGCCAGCCACTTCCTCCGGGTTCGTGATTCGGCGATCGCTCTCGAATGCCCGCGCCCGCTCGGTGCGACGCCGACGCGACTCTCGCCGAGCAAGATCCGCGCATCGATTCCCCACCACCCGAAGCATCCATGACGCGAATCGCGCCGGGTCCCGCAGCTTCCCGATATCCCGCGCCGCCACCAGCCACGCCCCCTGCACCGCGTCCAGCGCTGCCGCCTCTTCACCCGTCAACCCCATCGCAAAGCCGATGAGCCGCCCGTTCCAGCGTGACACCAGTTCCGTGAGCGCGGCGACCTCTCCGTCCTGCGAACGAATGACGAGCCACTCGTCATAGATCTGGTCGGGCGTCCGGTCGGGCATGCGATCCATGGTCCCCATTCTGGATCACCAGTCGCTACCGAGCCGGGCGAGGTTCACGAATCCGAGACACTTTCCCTTTGACCCGGGCGCCTCAGTCTCGCTTCATCACGATGGTCACCCGCGCAAACGCAAGGCCCTCGATGCTTTCGGCCGGCACAACCCGCGTCTCCTCGTCTTGCTCCTCCCACGCCTTCCGCTCCGCCGTGATCAGCGGATCACCCTCGATCCAGATCGTCGCCCATGCCTGCTTGAAACGCCGCGCTGTCGCGCCGAAATGAACATGGGCGGGCTCGGCGATCTCCGGATACGGGCCCGGATAGACCGTCAGGAACTGGAACCGCCCCTGCGCATCGCTCTTGACCTCCCCGCTGATGCGTGGCTCGCGCGTGTCCGAGTTTCTCGGGTTGTAAAGGCCTGACGCGTCTGTGTTGTACGCGCTCACCGTCGCCCCCCGCACCGGCCTCCCCGACTCATCCACCACCACGCCCGAAACCAGCAACCGTCGACCCGGCTCCGACGCGTGACAGATGATCGCCGTCGAGCCCGCCTCCGGTGGCGGCACCCTCTCCTCCGCCACCAACGCCGCCCCGCCCAGAACACCTCCTAACCCAACGAAGCCCAACAAACCGAACGCCGCGGAGACTCGGAAACGGAGCAACTGGTCCGACATATCCACCTCCAACGCACGCCACCGCTCGCACGCACTCGACCTACTCTTACCACTCAACGCTCGGGGCGCGGCAGCCGAACCCACGGCCGCCGCTGAGACGCACCCGTTGAACCTGATCCGGTTCGCACCGGCGGAGGGAAAGCGACGACTTGGACCCATCCACCCTCCAAGCCGACCCGCATCCGAAACTTCTCTCCGAGAATCGACGCACCACCCCACGCGCTCACGCAAGGAGCCGCACATGACCGCATACACCCACCCACACACACCCGCACCCACCGCCGACTCCCGACCCATCTCCCGCTTCTCCGCCCCCCTCCGAGGCGGCCTCAACCCCGGCAACACACCCGGCGTCACCACCCCCGGCTCCTTCGCCAACAAGCCCGACCTCGGCGGCCCCCTCATGTTCTCCTCCCCCGACGCCCCCGGCATGCCCGCGCCCTCAACCAAGACCGCCTGGGACTTCCTCCCAGACGGCTGGACACTCCGCACCGTCACCAACATGTGCGCCGCGACCGACGCTGCCGCATGCGTCCCCCCCGGCTGCAAGGCCGCCTCGTTCCTCGACACACGCCGCGTCATGCGCATCGTCTACTACCCCGAGACCTTCAAGCCCATCACGCAGCTCGAGCACGCGCGCCTCGGCATCGTCACCCCCGAGATGAAGCGCGTCGCAGAGCGCGAGCCCCACTTCGCCCTCCTCGCAGAAGGCCGCGGCCCCGAGGCCGTGCGCGACGAGGTCGCCGCAGGACGCCTCGTCATTCCCGCCAACATCAACCACCTCAAGCACAACCTCGACCCCATGGCGATCGGCCGCGCCAGCAAAACCAAGGTCAACGCCAACATGGGTGCGTCCCCCGTCTCCTCGGGCACACACGAAGAAGTCGAGAAACTCAAGTGGGCCGAAAAATGGGGCGCGGACACCGTCATGGACCTCTCCACTGGCGGCAACCTCGACGAGTGCCGACAGGCCATTATCGAGAACGCCACAGTCCCCATCGGCACCGTCCCGATCTACTCCATGATCATCGGAAAGAAGATCGAAGACCTCGACTGGCCCACCATCGAGGCCTCCCTCCACCACCAGGCCCAGCAGGGCGTCGACTACTTCACCATCCACGCCGGCGTCCGCCGCGCGCACCTCAAGTACGTCAAGAACCGCCTCATCGGCATCGTCTCCCGAGGCGGCTCGCTCCTGGCCAAGTGGATGCTCGTCCACAACGAAGAAAACATCATGTACACCCACTGGGAGGACATCTGCGACATCCTCCGCCAGTACGACGTGACCTTCTCCATCGGCGATGGACTCCGCCCCGGCGGCCTCGCCGACGCCACCGACGACGCCCAGATCGCCGAACTCGAAACCCTCGGCGAACTCACCGAGCGCGCCTGGCGCAAGGGCGTCCAAGTCATGATCGAAGGCCCCGGCCACGTCCCCTTCGATCAGATCGAGTGGAACGCCAAGATCCAGCGCACGCTCTGCCACGGCGCGCCGTTCTATGTGCTCGGGCCGCTCGTGACCGACATGTTCCCCGGCTACGACCACATCACCAGTTGCATCGGCGCAACCGCCATGGCCTACCACGGCGCGGCCATGCTCTGCTACGTCACACCCAAGGAACACCTCGGCCTCCCAAAGAAAGACGACGTGAAGCAGGGGTGCATCGCCTACAAGATCGCGGCACACGCCGCCGACATCGCCCTCGGCATCCCCGGCTCACGCGACCGCGACGATGAACTCACCAAGGCCCGCGCCGCGCTCAACTGGGAGAAGCACTTCGAGCTCTCCTTCGACCCCGACACGGCCCGCGCGTACCACGATGAGGACCTCGACGTCGATACCGACTTCTGCGCCATGTGCGGCCACGATTGGTGTTCCGTCCGCATCTCGAAAGAAATCCAGGAATTCGCCTCCGGCAAGGCCGACGGCTTCGAACGCGTCGGCGCCAACGGCCGCGCCGGCGCACCCGTCAAGTCCGCCGCGCTCACGCCCGAACAGCAGGAAATCCTCGCCAAACGCGGCGTCCTCTCCCCCGACGAAATCCACAAACTTGCGTCGAAGACCAAGAAGGCGATGGCTGGGCACTCGGCATCAGGAACCGGGCATTCGGCATTGGGCATCGGGCATTCGACAGGCCATGCTGCGAATGCCGAATCCCGAGTGGCGAATGCCGAATCCCCCAAACTCTCCTGCCACTCCGACTACGTCGATCCCGACACCGCCAAGTCACTCCAGCGCGACAAGGCCGGCCGCGAGGTCGTCGTGCAGGTCGACATCCGCCCCGCTCTCGGCATCGCGAAAGAAGATCGGGTGATCTAAGTCCTTTCGCAGGCCGCTCCGTTCGAGTATGCTGTCTCGCGAGACCCTCCCATGACTCCACCAACCGCACAACCCTGGCGTGCACGCATCGTCTGTGATCCCGCCATCCACCACGGTGAGCCCACGATCAAGGGCACCCGTATTGCCGTCTCCACGCTCGTCGCCAGTCTCGTTGACTACTCGGTCGACGATATCCTCAAGCAGTTCCAACAACTCACACGCGACGACATCCACGCCGCGATCCTCTACGCGGCGGAGTCCGCACAGCACGCTGGTCGCGTGAACGATCCATGCGTGCCAATTCGATGTGATCAACGTCCGTCCTCGGCATCACGGCGAAACGTCTGGCGATGAGATCCATGCGCCGCATCCTCCTCATTTCCGGCATTGCGACGCTGCTGCTGGGATTGGTTTGGTGGCCACTGGGCATCGGCGAGTATGCCACAGTGACAGCTCGCGTAGATGCGTGGTATCGCTCACTTGTAGCGCAAGGCGTAGCGAAGGGCGAGACCTCCGGCACCTCCACGATGATCCAAGGGCTCGAGCAGCACATGGCGAAGAAGCGCCTGTGGGAGACGGCTTTCCTGCTCGGGACCGGGTGCTTGCAAACCGCTGCCTGCTTCTGCTGGCGGCGAATCGCGCTCACGTCGGGCAGACTACTCCTTATCATCGGCGCATTCACACTCTTGTTGTGCCTTGCTCTGCCCGCGTTCGGTGTTGGCGAGATGGGAGTCACGGGAATGCTGCTTCACGAGGGCTACACCACGCTGATTGAGCTGAACATCGCGGAAGACGACCCATCGGCGGTACCAGCGCTATGGAGCCAGTTCGACCATCAGATTACGAGCCACAACCTGATTCGAGGACTCTTCCTCCTCACCGCCGGCACGATCGAGATCGCCGCGGGAGTGGCGTTGCTGTCGGTTCGAAAGCGAACCGCACCAGTACCGCGCGCCGCCTGAACCCGCCCCGCACTCGGCATCGCGAAGGAAGATCGGGTCACCTGAGTAGAGGAGTCTCCCGATGTTCGAGTGGACGCCGCCTCCGAGATCGATTGCCGTCTTGTGCATTGACGCGTTCGACGGTCCGTACCACGAGTCGCTGGCCGCCCCCGGTCGGATGACCGTGACGCAGCGCGACGTCGCACTGGCCGAGTTCCTGGCTCAATTCGGGCTCAAGATAGCCGAGAGTTTCTACAGGATCCCCCTCGATGATTCGCGCCTGCCGTCCCTTCTTGCGGCGCTCGCGGAGTCCCAGCTCACACGCACCCTGGCTCTCAAGGCGGCATGGATCGAGGAGCCCCCGCCCCGCGTCGACGACCCCGCAGCGTGGTTCGAGCTTCAGACCGGACCCGGCGAGTTCAAGTCGCCCAGACGCCCCGCCACATCATCACACTTCGGCTGGCGCGAGGGGCAGCGTGTCGCATCCGAGACATTCCGTCGCGCGGCGGTCGATTGCGGTTTGACGGGGCTGGCGTGGCTTCCCCTTGAGGACGCGCGTCCCGAGGACCCGATGCCATGGTACGAGATGTACGCGGAGCGTCCGATCGGCCGCGGCCTTGACCATCCGCTCATCGATCCGGTCAAACTCGACGCCGCAAAGGTGAAGCAGGGGTTCGATCTCTCCCGTCGCTGGGGCGAGCCGATCGCGTGGCTTCCGCATCTCCGCGACGATACCGTGTTGCGCTCCGACGCCGCGACGGCTCTCGCTCGCCCGACCACGCCCCACTTCCGCGTCGCCGGTCCGACTCGCTTCGTGCGCGAGCACTTGCCGCCCACCGATTTCGCGTACAGCGGCTGGGGATTCAAGCCCGACACCGGACCGGGGCACAAGGGAAGGCCCGTCAGGTCCATCTGCTGCAACGCGAGAGCAAGACTGGCTCTCATCGAGTCGGGGGCAATGAAGCCGCGTCGGTTTCTGCCGATCGCAACTCTTCCCGCGGCGAAATCCGTTTCCGCGATTCTCGATCGCATGATCGCCGGTCCGCTGCCCCCTCCCGTCTACACACCAGACGAAGCGTCGACAGAGTTGCTGAGACGGCAGCGATCGATCGGCTCTCGATCGCCCGTTTCTCAACCCATGAGGTTTGCGAGCGTGGAGGCCGCGATCGATCACCTCTCGACTCGTCACGCCGCCGGCTCGCTCCCGTGGGACGTGGCCCGCGGAAGCGGCGAGTTTGAGGAGATCGCCGCATCCCCACTGTTCTCAGAGACTCCTCTCTCGTGGCAGCGTCTGGCCCCATTCCTGCCACTGGAGACGTCGTTCGCCGACCCGGACACCGGCGAGTCCTTCGATTTCTCCATGCAGCCCCCGGAATGGAATACATGGCTCGCGTATGAACCCGGCGCGGGGACGCCGGAGGATGAGCCGAGCACGGACGATCTGGTGGTCGCGTGCACACCCTACGGGGACTGGTACGCCTTCCGGCGACAGGACCCCCTGATGCCCGACGACGCCAGACTCGTCCGCTGGGACCATGAAACGACACAGATCGGTGACGAGTGGGCGTCGACCGTTCTGTTCGTCTCTCACCTCCTCGACATCTGCGACCGCGCCACGCGAGCGTAATCATCGGACGCGAGCAACCCGCATCTGTTCCGGCGGACCCTCGCGCTGCGCGCATCGCTGTGCGCTCGACCATCGCTTGTCATCGACTCGCGCCGCGATGGTGAAGGTCGCTTCGCGTCAATCAACCCTCGATCCGCTCCCGCTACCTCCTCGTCCGCGATGTGAGGGCGAGCATGCGGCGATACTGCTCGGCAGCACCAAGTGTTGATCGACAGTGACGGGGCGAGGAGCACCCTCGCGTCATGTGGGGGGCGACAACCGACGCCCCCGGCACAGCTCCCCTCGCAGCGGCCTCCTTGGTGGAGTGGCCCGCACCGGCCCCACCCACTCCCTCCGCCCCTTCCTGCCTTCGTGCCTTCCTGCCTCCGTCCCTTTTTCCTCCCTCCCCTATCCCCTTCTCCCCCAACGACTTCCATTATCTGTTCCAACAGACACTGACAGACGTATGTCAGTGACGAACACACGCCGCGCTTGCATCCACGTCGCCGCGTCGTACATTCCACGCATGATCGCCTCACCCGACCTCGCACACGAATCGCCCCACAACGCCGCCACCGCCGACCCCATCTCCCCGCGCCAGCGCTGGGCCCACCTCCTCGTCCTCGACATGCTCAGGGCCAACCTCCCGCTCGACCGGCTCGCGGCACACCTCAACATCCCCTTCCTCACCCTCATCGACTACATCAACACCCCCGAAGTCCAGGCCGAGATCGACGCCTACGACCAGCTCCTCACCATCCGCGCCCGCCTCCTCGGCCAGACCGCGCGTCCCATCTCACTCCGCAAACTCCTCGACGTCCTTGAGAGCCCCGCGCCGCAGCCCACCGGCCGCGACCCCGAGTCCGACCAGCGCACCCTCCACCGCCACGCCGAACTCATCCGCCGCACCGCGACCACCATCGCCCGCGAATCGCGAGCATTAGCACCGAAGCCCGCCACTAAACCCGCCCACACACCCACTCCAGATCAACGCCCGCAAAAGGGAGCCCCGTGCGCAAGAGCATTTTGCGCCATGTGTTCCAAGTGTTTCCATTGTGGAGACTTGCGCGATCTGATGGCTCATGCCATGCTCGGTCCCACTGGTGGAGCTGCCAGACAGGAGACCGAGCATGGACAACGCGAGTTGGAGGGTGTTGGCGGCGAGCGTGCGGAAGCTGGATCGGAGCCCGCGTGGCGGTCGCTTCACCTTCACCGATGCGGACATCGTGCTGACCTTTCTCTGGGCCGTCTTGCACCGACGACCCACCTCCTGGGCGTGCCGACGCGATGCATGGCCGTTGTGGCGGCGTGGTCGATTGCCCTCGCCAAGCAGGATGAGCCGGCGGCTGAGAACCACCAGCGTCCAGGCGTTACTTGCCGCGGCGGAGGCGGAGAATCTGGTCTCTGCATCGGGAGCGTTGGTGCTGGCTCTTGACGGCAAGGCCCTGCGCGTCGCCTCGCACTCCGGAGACCGGACCGCGACCTTCGGCGCATGGGGACTGCGCGGCTACAAGCTCCATGCGATCTGCGATCTCGCGGGCTCGATCGTCTCCTGGCGTCTCACGCCCATGCACTGCCATGAAGCAGTGATGGCCAAGCGGATGATGCGAGACATGGAGTTGAACGGGTATGTGCTGGCCGACTCGAACTACGACAGCGTGAAGCTCTATGAACTCTGCGCGTGCAAGGGCGGACAACTGGTGGTTCCGCGGAAGGACTGCCGCGTGGGTCGCGGCGTGCGGCGGTCCGGAACGCATCCGGACCGCCGTCGAGCCATCGACATGCTGGAGCAGAGCATGACGGGCTTCGGCAGGGGCCTGCTGTCACTCCGGCGCGTGATCGAGCGTGTGTTTGCACGCCTGGAAATGACCCACCATGTGGGGCTTATCCCGCCGCACGTGCGCGGCATCGAGCGAGTCCGTCGATGGATCCAAGCCATCATCATCCTTGATCGACACACACAGGCAATGAAGCGATGACGCAAAAAGCTCGCGAGCTCGGGGTCTTCTTCCAACTTATCGCGAGCACCCGACTCCCACACAATCACCCCCGATCGTGCACGCCGCGGCTCTGTTTCACCCGTCGTCGCGCCCAGCCCGCCCTCCCTCCGCGCCGCCGCGGGCTCCACACGCGCCGCGCACGACCCTTCACACCGCGCCCGCGACCGCCCCGCGGCGTAACCACAAACCAACCACTCACCATTCCGCCCATCTGGCCCGCCCGCCCGCCCGCTCAGCCGGGCCCGCTGTCGCGCGCGCATCACACCCGCGCAACCCCTTCCGCCGCAGTCACACGCACCAGCAGCGTGTCGTCTCGCTTGCCCGACCTCGTCCGCAGTGGCTCAATCTCACGCATCAGCCGGTCGCACAACCCCTCGCCCGACGCCTCACTCCGGCGGCACGCCTCCACCATCCGCGTGAAGCCCTCGACACCAAGCAACTCGCCCCCCTCACCCTCCAACTCAATCGCCCCATCCGAGTACGCAAGAATGGAATCGCCCGGAGCCAATCTCACACGCTGCTCCCCGGGATCAAACACCGGCGGATCAAGCATGCCCAGGATCGGAGCCGTCGCATCCAGGCGGCGCGCGAACCCCGCGCGAGGCAGCAGCAACGCCGCCGGATGCCCCGCGTTCGCCCAACTCACCTCCACACCCACCACCACACCCGCCTCCACCACCGGCTCCGCCCTCATGCAGATCGCCGTCGCGTAGATCCCCTTCGTCGCCAGCAGCGCGCCCGTGAAGTGATTCAGCGTCGCGAGCACCTGACCCGGCTTCGACTCCGGCGCGAGCGCAAACGTCCGCTCCAACTCACCGAACAGCCGGTTCACCGCCAGCGCCGCCGTGAACCCATGACCCGTCACGTCGATCAGCACGATCGAGATCGGCCGAAAGCCCACGCGAGCCCCGCTCTCAGAAGCAACCGGCGGCTCCTGCTCCGGCAGATCGGAGAGCGTCGTGAGCCGCAGCGGCACACCCGCATCAGCGTTGGGCGTCGGCACAGGGGGCACAGGATGAATGAAGACAAAGTCCCCGCCGATCTGCTGCGCCGGCTCGTAGCGATACTCCACCCGCACCGGACCGGTGGTGATCGGCCTCGGGAAGAGCGCCTCATGGACGGTCCGCGCATCGGTCAGCTCGCGCGTGACATCCGCGTACCGGCGCGACGCCTCGCGCGCCACGAATCGCTCGTTGAACGATCGATGCAGCCACCACGACCACACAAACCCCGGCAGCCCCGCCAGCGGGGCCATCCCGATCAGCGTCAGCTTGAGCATGAACGTCGTGTCGGTGATGAAGAGCGTCACGCCCGCGAACACCGCCAGGATCGGCAGGATCAGCTCGAGCCCCTCCTTCGGAGAGAGGTTGACGAGCCACGTCGATACAAAGTGGATGAAGAAGACGGCGACCAGCGTGGCGATCCCCTGCAGGAACGCCGCACGCGGCTCCGAGACCGGCAGCGCATCCTTGATCAGGTTCGTGTTGTCGGACAGCGGCGTGGCGATGATGGCGATGATGCACGCACCGACGATCACCCAGCTCATCACGTGGACGAGCGACTCGCGCGTCCGCGCACGCCACGCGAGGTAGACCAGCGTCCCGGCGTGCAGCAGCAGGATCGCCGCATCCGAAACAACCTGGGCCCAGGGGCCGATGAACCGCTCCGACGCCAGCGCGCTCATGATCCCCCGAGGCAGCTTCAGCAGCAGATATCCGACGGCGATCGCGCAGTACCAGATCGCGCGGGTTCGAAGCGTCCGTGCGCGTTCGCTCTCGTACAGCGAGACGAACTCTTTGGGGATGGTGTCGGGTGGCATGGCCGTCGGGCGCGTGCTCGGTTCCGCGCCGGTTCGGAGTCAGATGGGTTCAGAGAGCAAGACC
Source organism: Phycisphaeraceae bacterium (assembly GCA_019454185.1). Taxonomy (NCBI): domain Bacteria; kingdom Pseudomonadati; phylum Planctomycetota; class Phycisphaerae; order Phycisphaerales; family Phycisphaeraceae; species Phycisphaeraceae bacterium. The sequence goes on along the minus strand of CP075368.1, from coordinate 7,361 downwards.
GGAGAACAGTAGGGACTCCCCGCCCTCCCGCCCCGATGCCACACGCCGCTCGTGCTCGATCAACCACTTCTTCCGCTCGATCCCCCCACCGAAGCCGGTGAGCCCGCCGTCGGCCCCGATCACTCGATGGCAGGGCACGATGATGGGAATCGGGTTGCTCCCGTTGGCCAACCCGACCGCGCGCGAGGCGTTGGCATCGCCGAGCGACCGAGCGATCTCGCCGTAGGTCGTCGTCGAGCCGTAGGGGATCAAGCCGAGTCGCTTCCAGACCCGTTTCTGAAAGTCCGTTCCGACCGGGGCAAGAGGGAGAGCAAAGTGCGTCAGAGTTCCCTTGAAGTATCGTTCGATCTGGTCGATCGCTGCGCGGAGAACCTTCGCCGCGCCTGGGTCTGTCCCATGCACGGTCCGGTCCTCCGCTTCCGATGCATCAAACTCAACGGATGCCACCCCCTCGGCCGTCGCCGACAACCGAAGGGGGCCGATCGCCGTCCGGACGATGGCGACCGCCGATGGGTTCGATGGCGACGGAACCGCTCCATGGGTGCGCGGGCTCATGCCCGATCTTACCGCCCGAGTGTCCCTCGTATGCACTCAATCGGGACGATGCGGCACTGGCACATACGCACGGACCGCGCGTGGCGGGGAGACGGCCTCGTACTCAAAGGTAATCTCGTCTCCGGAATCGGACTTGATGGTCGCGACGGCCTTCGGCGGGGCACCCGAGCCGTTGTTCATCGTGAAACTCACGAGCTTCATGCCGTCCATGAGTCCCGCGTCGGCCGCTCCCGAGCCCGGGACAACGCCGGAGATGACCCTGCTCACTCGCGTGGCTTCCATGTCGAAACCGGGATCCGAGGACCGCATCTGCCGCGTTGTGAGCTCGAGCGCGGGGACCGTGGTCCGCTCGGGGATCGGGATCTCGCCCCCGTCGTTGATGCTCGCGCGAGCGCGGGACGCGAAGTCCGAGTCGGTGTAGGCCTCGATGAGGGCGAGGATCTTGTCGGTCGTCGCATGCTCGCCGTTCTCGATCGCGCGCGTGAGGAGATCGCGGATCAGGTGCTCAAGCGTCCGTGTGCCCTCATCGGATGCGTTCGCAGCACGGATACGCTCATCGATCGCCAACGCGAGCAGGTCGCCGCGCCGATACGGCAGATCGCGAACGGTCGGATCGGACCAGAACCCCTCGGCGATCGCGTTGTTGCCCGCGCTCCGCGCCGGGCTCGCGTCGTAGCGACCGAGCGCGTCAGAAAGGTCCGCGGCGTACTCCGCGTCGTTCCACAAACCCGCCTTGTGCAGCACGCGCCGCGCGAGAAAGTCCGTGAAGCCCTCGGAGAACCAGTAGCCGAGGGGCTCGGGCGTGTCGCGCACGGAGATCTTGCCCCCGATCCACGTGTGCATGTACTCATGGGCGAGCAGACGCTGGACGCTGCGGAGCTGATGGCTCCCCGGCTCCAGAGACATATTGGGCGTGCAGAAGAGCGCGAAGGCGTTGGTGAGGCCGGTCCCGCCGAGGGAGTAGCCGCCGGGCGCGGCGTTGCCCTGCGGCACCAGACTGATGAGGAACCACGGATCGGAATGGTCCGCGAAGAAGTCTCGCTCCGCCCGGACGATCGTGGCGCAAAGGTCGGCGAACGTCTCGTCGCTGAAGGACCACACGTCGGAATGGATGTAGACGCCGAGCCGGTTGCGGCCGATCTGCTTCTCGAGCATGCGCCCGTTGCCCGCGATGAATGCCGCGTGAAGGAACTTCTCACCGGGCATGCGGACGACGCGCCGGCTCGGGCCGGGTCCGTGCGACGAAACAACCTGCCAACCGGGCATCGCAAGGCCCGTAAGGTCGAGCGCGATGTCTCGCAGCTCGGGCGTTCGCATGTGGTCGGGATATGCGAGGGCGAGGTTGCCGATCGCGTGGACCAGCTCCGGCGAGACGACGGTGCGGTAGTCGTTGCCCCGCCTCCACGGCTCACGCTTGCCCGGGGCGATCCGGTACTCGCACGTGATGCGTGCGCCGGGCGCGTGAGAAATGGTCCAGGTGCGCGGCCCGTCGCGGCTCACCTTGATCGGTGTGCCATCGTCCGCCGATGCCGCTATCGATGCGATGTCGTTGCCCGGCTCGTCGATCCCGCCCCACTGCTCTGGGAGCGAGAGGGTGCTCACGCCGTCTCCCGAGCCCTTGAAGGAGAGACCAACCGAGAGCGCGGGGAGTTCCCCCGGCTCGTATGCGAGCGTGTATGCCAGGTCGGGCATGTCGCCGGGTGTGTGGATCACCCCGTCGGAACCAGCCGCGGCACGAACGGCGATGCTCACGAGCGCGACGAGAAGAACGCGGATGAGTTCGATGAGTGCGGTCATGGTGTGTGGAGCGGGATCCAAAGATGTGGGTGCGGGAAGGACCTGGCACGGTCGATGAGCACCGGATGCGCATCGACGGGGATCCCGTCAGCCGAACGGCCAATCCGGGCCGACATTGCGGCTGGATTCGGGGCATGGTCGCCCGCGGGTGTGTACGCTGCGAGCATGAGCGTGCTCTCTCAACGAGTCAGGATACTGGCGGTGTCGCGTGTTCGGTCCATGTTGCTGTGTGTGCTCGCCATTCTTGGGATCGGCAGCCCGGTGATTGCCGCACCACCTTCGGGGATGCTGATCTTCAGCCGCACCGCGGGCTTCAGGCACGACTCCATTGCCGTCGGGGCGGAGTCTCTCATTCGGATCGGCCGAGAGATGGGGCTTGAGGTCGATTGGTCTCAGGAGAGCGAGGTCTTCACCGACGAGCAATTGAGTCGGTACGGCGTGATCGTGTTCCTCAGCACGACCGGCGACGTGCTGAACGATGAGCAGCAGGGCGCGATGGAGCGGTTTGTGAGGTCGGGGCGGGGATGGGTGGGGATCCACGCCGCGGCGGACACGGAGTACGACTGGGCGTGGTACATGGGCCTTGTCGGCGCTGCGTTCAAGACGCACCCGGCGACGCAGCGGGCGACGATCAACGTGGTGGACCGGACTCACCCGGCGACTCGTCACCTGCCGGCTCGCTGGATCAGAACGGACGAGTGGTACGACTACCAGAAGAGCCCTCGCGGCATGGTCCATGTGTTGATGACCATGGACGAGTCGAGTTATGAGGGCGGGATCATGTCGAAGGAGCCCCCATTCGATCATCCGATCGCGTGGTGCCATCTCTACGACGGCGGTCGATCGTTCTACACGGGGCTTGGGCACACCAAAGAGTCGTTCGCGGAGCCGGCGTTCCTTGAGCATCTGAAGGGGGGTATCGCGTGGGCTCTGGGCATCGATGCATCGGCTTCGCATGATGCCGGGGGCACGATCGATGAGAACTACGAGGTGGTGACCATCGACGACGCGACGCTCGACCCGATGGAACTCGCGGTGGCGGGTGATGGGCGTGTGGTCTACATCGAGCGAGGCGGCCTCGTGAAGGTCTGGTCGGAAGAACTCGGCGTGCGCATCGCGGGCGCGCTGAACGTGACGACAGAGCTCGAAGACGGCCTGCTCGGCATGACGCTGGACCCTGACTTTCTTGAGAACGGGTGGATCTACATTTATTACTCGCCGGTCGGGACGAAGTCGCTCAACCGGCTCTCACGATTCACGCTGCTGGACGACGTGCTCGACCCGACGAGCGAGCGCGTCCTGCTGGACGTGCCGACGCAGCGGCTCGAGTGCTGCCACAGCGGGGGCTCGGTCGCGTTCGGCCCCGATGGCCTTCTGTATCTCTCGACGGGTGACAACACCAATCCGTTCGCATCCGACGGTTTCGCGCCGATCGATCAGCGCGAGGGCCGTATGCCGTGGGATGCGCAGAAGAGCAGCGCGAGCACCTCGGATCTGCGGGGGAAGATCCTGCGTATCCGGCCGCTTCGGGAGGGGGGATATGAGATCCCCGAGGGCAACCTGTTCCCGCGCGACGGTACGGAGGGCAGGCCGGAGATCTATGTCATGGGTTGCCGCAATCCGTTCCGGATCGGCATCGATCCCGTCAGGAACTGGCTGTACTTCGGCGATGTCGGCCCGGACTCGGACTCTGAGAGCGCCGAACGCGGACCGCGCGGGCACGACGAGTTCAACCAAGCGCGACGCGCGGGGAACTTCGGGTGGCCGTATGTCATCGCGAACAACAAGCCCTACCGCGCGTACGACTTCGCCACCAAGAAGTCGGGTGAGCACTTCGATGTCGCGGCGCCCATCAATGACTCACCCAATCGCTCGGGGGCGCGCATCCTCCCGCCTGCCGTACCGGCGTGGGTCTGGTATCCCTACGGCCGATCGGCGGAGTTCCCGGTCATGGGCTCGGGCGGGCGGTGCGCGATGGGAGGTCCGACGTATCGTGCGTCATGGCTGCGCGAGCGGCACGGCGCGCTGAGCCCGCACGCGCTGCCCCCATCGATGGACGGCGCGACCTTCATGTATGAGTGGGCGAGAGGGCGGTTGTACGCGGTGCGCACGGACGATGACGGGGGTGTGCTGGAGATCGAGCCGTTCTTGTCCAGCGTCCCGTTCCTGAGGCCGCACGATCTCGAGATGGGACCGGATGGGCGGCTGTATCTGATCGAGTGGGGAAGCGAGTTCGGGGGCCTGAACACCGACTCGCGGATCTCTCGCATCGACTATCACGCGTCGGGGAATCGCCCGCCGCGTGTGGTGGCGAGCGCGAGTGTGACCAACGGCGCGGTGCCGCTGCGGGTCGAGTTCGACGCCTCTGCGAGCGTGGCGAGATCGCGAGCGGGCGGGAACGGCCCTCTCTCGATCGAGTGGGACTTTGACGGGGACGGCGCGACTGACGCGAAGGGGATACGCGCGGCGCACACGTTCACCGAGCCAGGCGTGAGGCGTGTTCGGGTTCGTGCGACCGACAGTGGTGGGATCGCGGGCGAGGGGCACATCACGATCCACGCGGGGAACACTGCGCCGCGGCTGCGATTCGAGTCTCCCGCGCAGGGAACGCTGGTGCGCGAGGGCGAGCGTGTTCGCTATCGGCTTCGCGTCGAGGACCAGGAGGACGGTTCAAAGATCGATCTCGCGCGCGTCTCGGTTGAGCTCGGATTGAAGCGGGGCAATCTCGTGACGGTGATCGATCGTGCGAGCGACCTCTCGGGTGAGCTCTTGCTCGGTCCGGAGCCGGAGGGCGATCCGAACACGAAGCCGCAGATCGTGCTGCGGGCCTCGTACACCGATGGCGGTGCGCCCGGGGTCGGCGCGCTGACCGGCCGGGCCGATGTGACGCTCCAGTTGCGGCGCATCGAGGCGGAGCGAGCGACGACATCGAAGGGAACACAGGTCGAGACCAAGAGCGACAGCACCGGCGCACAGACGACCGCTCTGGCCTTCATCGAGAACGAGGACAACGCATCGTTCAGCCCGGTACGCATGGACGGTGTGCGCGCGATCCGCGTGCGCATCGCTTCGGCGACACGGGGCGGCGTGATCGAGGCACGCCTTGGCGGCGTCAAGGGGCAGCTGATCGGCATCATCGAGGTGCCGACAACCGGCGGGTGGACGACGTGGCAGGAGATCGAGGCGCCCGTCGTCTCGCCCGGAGGAACGCACGATTTGTGGCTGGTTTTCCGGGGCGGCCCGGGCTATTTGTTCAATCTTGACTGGATCGAACTCGTGACCGAGTAAATCCCCGGATGCGTGGGCGCGAGCATCCAACAATGCCAGCCCGGCTCCCTCGGATCGGACGGCCCAGGTCACCGGGCGGGTGCTCCATCCCTCTCCGCGGAGGCAGTGCGTATGAGATCGTGTGCGAATCGTTCCTTCCTGCGTTCTCGTGCCGCGTTGCTTGTGCTCATCGCGGGCTCCTTTGCATCGCTCGCTGGGTGTGAGTCGGGCGGATCGAGTTCAGAGCCGCGCGCCGGCTCTGGCGTGCTCGGGCTGATGGGAGGGCGCACGTCGAATCAGCCGTGGTCCGGCCCCGTCGTGATGGATGGCGACATCTCGGAGTGGCCTCGCGAGACGGTGGCATTTGCTGACGATCAGTATTTCTATCTGAGATTCAGTGTTGAAGGAGAGCCGCGCGCGCTGCAGGCCTCCGATCAGACCGTGACGATCCATCTGGATATTGACGGCAACGGCGGGACCGGCGCAACGCTGCTCGACCCGATCGATGCCGCGGGAATGGGCGTGGATCTTGAGATCGCCTTCTCGCCTCGCAAGCCGGACGGAACGCTGGCGAGCGGCGCGGCGGCTGCGATCGTTGACGCATCCGGCACAAGGACCCGCATCCCGACGGCGGCTCTCGATCTGCTCTTCACGCCGACGTATGCCTCGGGTTGGTACGAGGTGCGCATCTCGCGCCATGTCGCGACAGGCACGGATACGAGCACGTTCGAAGAGGCCGGGCCGTGGGAGGGCGTCATCACGCTCGCGGACAAAGACGGGCAGATCCGTGGTTGGTCGGACGCGTTCCTTGCAACGAAGCCCGCTGCCGCTGATCAGCCCGCGTTGTCGGACGTAGTGCTGCCGGGCAAGCCGGAGGGCTCGATCCGCGTGCTGAACTGGAACGTGCTCTGGAACTCTCCGGAGAAGAACCCTGCGAGCTTCGTGCGGGTGATCGAGTCGGTTCGACCGGATGTGGTGCTCATCCAGGAATGGGTCGCCGACGAGCCGGCGCAGATCGCTCGCTGGTTCACGGAGCGGATCGACAGCCCGACGGGATCGTGGCACGCCCTGCACGGCAAGTCGCGCGGGATCGCGATCGTTGCGCCGCACCCGATCACGCCGCTGATCAAGGATGGCGTGGAGTTTCCGCACAACGGGCGCGATCATGGCGCGCGGTTTGTGGCGGGTATTGTGCCGCTGCCGATCGGCGACATCGTCGTTGGTAGCACGCACCTGAAGTGCTGCGGCTCTGCCGGCAGCCCCGAGGATGTCACGCGTATCGCCGAGGCCCGAGCGATCGCCACGACACTCGGCGCGGCCATGGCCTCAGACCCGACGTGGGTGCGTGTGATCGGCGGCGATATGAACCTGGTCGGCACGCGCGCACCACTCGACGAGATCGGCAGAGGGCTGGATGTGGACGGATCGGGCCTCGCGGCGGCTCCGGTGCGTGTGCTGGGTGATCGCTCGACCTACACGTGGGTGGACTGGAACACGCAGTTCACGCCGGGGCGGCTGGACTGGGTGCTTTATAGCGATGCGGGGAGCGAGGTGCTGAACGCGTTCGCGATCGATACGAGACGGCTGAGCGATGCCGCACTGGCGCGGATGGGGCTTGATCGCATGGACTCGGCAGGAAGCGACCACCTGCCGATCGTGGTGGATGTGAGGATCAGGAAGTAGGGGCAGAGGGGCAGAGGGGCAGAGGGGCAGAGGGGCAGAGGGGCAGAGGGGCAGAGGGG